>NZ_JBIVYK010000001.1:1129481-1214123 GCF_044772165.1 Brevundimonas sp. NPDC090276
TGAACGTCAACATCCCGGTCCCCTCCAAGTCGCTGCTCGCCGGCAGCTACCAGGGCGACCTGACCGTCAACATCGCCGCCTTCTAAGCGACTGACGTTCAGAACGGATCGCGCGCGGGGCGGCTGAAGCCGGCCCGCGCGTTTTCCTTTCGGTGATCATTGGTCTTTAGGCTTAACTTCAGCGCTCGCCTGCGGCGCGAATTTTGCGAGACATGACCTTGTCGCCCCTGAGGCGGCCAGGAACGGGACACCGCCGAGACGGCGGCTTTGGGGAAGTATCTGTGATGGTGCGACGGAGTGTGCGTTTCTCGCGGATGACGCGGGTTTGCAGCGGTCTGGCGGCGTTGGTTGCGGGGCTTCTGGTTATCACGGCCGCCTGGGCGATGCGTGTCTCGCCAATGGTGTCCGAACTGACCACCTCGGGCGCCGGATCGGCGGCCCGCATCGAGGTCGGAAACGTCGGCACGGCCGCCCTGCCGTTCGAGACGCGCATCACGCGCATGGATATCGACGCTGACGGCAACATCGTCGAGACGCCGGCGGACGAGGACTTCCTGGTCTTCCCGCCGCAAGGTCTGGTGCCGGTCAGCGGCCGTCAGGTGGTTCGCGTCCAGTGGATCGGCGAGCCGAACATCGACGTTTCGCGCGCCTACTATCTGTGGGTGAAGCAATTGCCCGTGGCGACCGACCCGACCGTGACCGAAAGCGGCGGCGCGGTCGCCGTGCAGGTTCTCTACACCATGAAGGCGCTGATCGTGGTGGCGCCGCCCGGGGCGGAGCCCAAGGTCGAGGTCGTTTCGGTCCGCCCGGCGATGGTGACGCCGCCCGCGCCTGAAATCGATCCTTCGCTGACGGGCGGGGCGCCTGTCGTCCAGCCGCCGGCCGAGCCCGGCGTAGAGGTGGTCGTAAGCAATAGCGGCAAGCGCTATGCCCTGATGAGCGGCGCGACCTGGGTGATCGAAGGCACGGACGTCTCGGGCCAGCCCTATCGTCGCGAACTGAACAGCGATGAAGTCTCCAAGACCGTCGGCGTCGGCTATCTGGCGCCCGGCGGCGGCCGCCGCACTTTCAAGGTGCCGACCGGCGTTGAACTGGACGCGACCAAGCCCGTGACCTTGCGGTTCGCGCGATGAGAATACGGGTGGGGGGAATCGCGGGGACGACATCCCGCATCGCTCTGGTCGCCGCCATGGCGGCCACGGCGAGCATGGCGCGTGCGGAAAGCGACGTGTCGCCAATGGCGCCTGGACGTCAGGATCTGCCAGGCGGTCAGGCGGTTGAGACGCCGGCTCAGCGGCCGAACATCAACCCCTATGACCGCGACATCGCCATGACGGTGCCGCTGAACTTCAACCGGCGTGTCCTGGGCGAAATGCCGGTCCTGTTGACGCGCGACGACCGCTTCATCGTTGAAAGCGAAGGCTTCAGGAAGCTGATTGACCCCTTGCTGACGCCGGAGGCCCAGGCCGAACTGGCGGGGCGGCTGGAAGGCGTCGAGTCGTTCGCGCCTGAAGAGATCAACACCACAGGCATCCGCCTGGAATACGATCCGGATCAGCTGGCGGTTCTGGTGCTACGGATCGACCCGACGAAACGGTCGATCGAGTCGCTCTTCCAGGGCGGTCGTCCTGACGAGCCCGGAGCCTCGCCTGAGGACATTTCAGCCTATCTGAACACCAACATGCTGGTGCAGCGCCGGCAATCCAACGGTGATGTGGGAACGCCGAGCGTCTATCTGAACGGCGCGATCCGCTTCAAGAATCTGGTCTTCGAGAGCGATGTTCAGGGACGCGAAGACCTGTTCACCGGCGACTATGAAGTCAGCCGCCGCTATGCGCGTTTCGTCTATGACGAGCCCGAAGCCTTCCGTCGCTGGTACCTGGGCGACATGGACCCCGAAACGCGCGGCCGCCAAGGCTATGTCCAGATGGGCGGCGTCGGCGTGGCGCGTCAGCGCCAGCGGTTCGAGACTTTCCGCAACAACGTCCTGGCCGGCGGACGCCAGCTGGTTCTTCAGGAAGCCTCGACGGTGCGGGTGCTGCGAAACGGCGTCTTCGTGCGGGAGTTTCGTCTTGATCCCGGCCAGTACGACCTAACCAACCTGCCGCTGGAGATCGGCTCGAACGACGTCCAGCTGGAGGTCCAGAACGAGTCGGGCCGGACCGAGACGATCGCCTACAGCGCCTATCTGGACGCCATCGATCTGGAACCCGGCGATTATGAGTACGGGGCCTATCTGGGGGTGACGAACACCGGTCTGTTCGGCTCGCCGGAATACAACGACGGCGAACTGGCCTTCACCGGCTACTGGCGCAAGGCCTTTGAGAACCGGCCGGCCCTCGGCATCGGCCTGCAGGCGTCTGAGCAGGTTCAGAACCTGACCGGCCAGACCCAGGTCATTCTGAAGAACGGCGCGCGCGCGCGTCTGGACGTGTCCGCCAGCAACAGCGACAACGGCGGCGGTTACGCCTATGCGCTGAGCTATGATCTGGCGGTTGATCGGGGCGACACCTACGACAGCTGGACCCTGGTCGCCGACTATACCTCCGAGGACTACGCCACACTCGGCAACGGCTCGGGGCAGAATCCCATCTCGTGGATCTTCACCGGCGCCTATTCGCACCGCTTTTCAACCGACTGGCTGGCCAACGCCACGGCGTCCTACCGGATGAGCCGCAGCGCCTTCCTGGATGATTCCTATACCCTGGGCGCGACGACCACCTATCGCGTGACGCCGGCCTGGGGGCTTCAGTTCGGGGCTGAGTATACCGACTATGGTTCCAGCTTCGGCGCCGGTCGCGACGGCTTCGGCTTCACCATCGCCCTGATCTGGTCGCCGCGGTACGATCGTCGCGGCGAGGCGCGCTATAATTCGGCACGTAACACGGCCAGCATGCGCTTCCAGCAATCCAGCGAGAACCGCGTCGGATCCCTGGGCTATTCGCTGCAGTCCAACTACGACGACGGACCCGGCTCGGTTTCCGGGCAGGTCGACTATGTTGGCAACCGTTTCGACGCAAGTCTCTCGCACACCGCCTTCGGTCAGTCGTTCAGCAACATCACCGACGAGCAGATCACCACCCTGCGGCTGGGCAGTTCGATCGCCACGACGGGCGGCAAGGTCGCGATCGGCCGCAACATCTACGACAGCTTCGCCATCGTCTATCCGCACGAAACCCTCGGCGACCATTCGGTCATCGTCGGCGAGTCGTTCCAGCGCGGGAACTATACCTCGCGTAGCGGGGCGCTGGGACCGGCGGTGTCGAACACCCTGACGTCCTACGTGAACCAGTCGGTGCGCTATGACGTGCTGGACGCGCCTCTCGGCTATGACATCGGCGACGGCATCCTGCGGGTGCGCCCGACCTACAAGAGCGGCTACGCCATTCAGGTCGGCAGCGACGCCTTCGTGTCTGCGCTGGGGCGCGTGGTGGGCAACGGCGGGCGTCCCGCCGCCCTGTTGTCGGGCCGGGTGCGTCCGGTCGACGAGCCGAACGCCGAACCGGAACTGTTCTTCACCAATTCGGTTGGTCGTTTCGCCGTCCAGAAGCTGAAGCCCGGCAAGACCTATCGCGTTGATCTGTTCACCAGCCCGTCTGCTGGTTTCGAGTTCACCGTCCCGGCGGACAACGAGGGTCTGCTGGATATGCAGACTGTCACCCTGCCGATCGATGTGCCGGAAGAATGACTGGAAGGAAGATGCCCATGATTTCCCGATCCGTCCGTAATCCCCTGATCGCCGCGGCGGCGGTTCTGGGCGCTGTGGCGCTGGCCGGCCAGGCTTCGGCCCAGGCCAAATGCGACCTGACGCTCGACCCGGGCGCCGACCAGTGGATCATCCGCTACAATCCCCTGGAGGACGACGCGGCGGTAC
This sequence comes from Brevundimonas sp. NPDC090276, assembly GCF_044772165.1. Taxonomy (NCBI): domain Bacteria; kingdom Pseudomonadati; phylum Pseudomonadota; class Alphaproteobacteria; order Caulobacterales; family Caulobacteraceae; genus Brevundimonas; species Brevundimonas sp. NPDC090276. The sequence continues at coordinate 1,133,355 of NZ_JBIVYK010000001.1, forward strand.
GCGACTTCGACCTGGCTCTGATCAATGCAGGCAAGACGCCGTGCAACGGGCGCTTCAACGTCTCGTTGCGCGGCGAGCCCTTCGGACTCGGTGCGCCGGGAACCTCGGTGCGGGTGCCCTACGCCATGCAGGACCAGCAGAGCGGCGCGGACATCACCCCGCGGTCCGGGACCAGCGGCATCGTGACCGGGGCGCAAATCCATGTCCCCAAAGAAGGGCGCGAGTTGGCGCGGATCCGCGTCGCCGTTCGCCCGCCGGCGAACCTGGGCTATGGTCGTTACACGCAGATCGCCTACATCGCCCTGCAGGCGGCCAATGGCGAGGTTCATGCCGAGCGGCCGGTGACCCTGGTGCTGGAAACGGCGCCGGCCACCATTATCGGCCTCAAGGGCGAGTTCACCCGACAGAACGGCATCCCGACCATTAGTCTGGGCGACCTCAGCCAGGGGACGCGCGCGCTCAATACTTCGGTCTATGTGCATAGCACTGCCGGATACCGTGTGTCCGTCACCTCGCAAAACCTGGGCAAGCTGCGCCAGGCGGGAACCAACTGGTCGATCGACTATGGTCTGCAAATGGGGGCGCGGCAGGTGAACCTGACTGCACCCTACAGCTTTGACGTGGTTTCGGCCCGGGCCCGCAACGACGACTATCCGTTGACCGTGCAGATCGGGGACACCTCGGGCAAGCGGGCAGGGGACTATAGCGACATCCTGACCTTCACCGTCGCCGCGATCTGATCGCGGCGGCGGACCCGTCGCTCCGCAATGCGAAAACGCCCCGCAGAATGATCTGCGGGGCGTTATTTTGTTGGACGTTTGGTCCGGTTCAGATTGGCTGGATCGTCAGAGCCAGGATCAGGGGCTCATCCAGTTGAACGTCGTCGAAACGATAATCGACCGTGCGGATGGTGGCCATGTTGGAGCGACGCAGTTCCAGCATGCCTTCCTTGGCCAGACTCAGCGACCGGTCGCCGTAGATGATCTTGGCCTTCTCCGTACCGCCCAGGGGACGGTACTGGGCCGAAACCGTGAAGCCGCCTGGGCTGTTGCAGGCCTCGACGACAGAGCCCGTGCGGCCCGTCTCTGCCATGACCGTACCGCTGGGGCGCACCCAGCAGGACACCGGTACAGTGGCTTTCAGGCGGTAGGAATAACCCGCCGTCGGTCCTGCCGATGCGATCTGCGGCGCCAGAAGAGCGGTCAGACCAGCGGCGACTGCAAGAAAACTACGGCGTTTTGCCGGGAACAGCTTGGTCATGACGTCCTCATCACCCTTGGTTTCAATGGGACGATACTTGGCGGCTCTTAACTTCACGCGATCAGACAGGCTTAGCGGGCGCTTAAGCGCCATCGTAAACCGTCGCTAACCTTGTTGACCGAGGAGCGCCTGGCACGGCGATGGTCGGGGGCTGGAACGCATGAAAAAGGGGGCGCGATCCGGATCGCGCCCCCGATAAGATGGGTTAGCCTGAACGGGTGGCGTCAGGTCTTGGCTCCAGCCCGGCCGCGGCCCAATTCGCGGTTCAACCACAGGGCCAGCAGGGTGCAGATGGCGCCCGACAGCAGGTAGCCGCCGCCCGCCACCAGGCCGAACTTGCCCGACAGGGCCAGAGCGGCCAGCGGCGCGAAGCCTGCGCCGAACAGCCAGGCCAGGTCCGAGGTCAGGGCCGAGGCGGTGTAGCGATTGCCTAAGCTGAAGCTGGAGGCGATCGAGCCCGAGGCCTGACCGAAGGACAGGCCCAGCAGGATGAAGCCCAGGATCATGTAGGCCAGTTCGCCGACCGGACCGCCGTCCAGCATCTGCGGCGCGAAGCCCGAAAAGACGGCGATGCCGGCGGCGGTCACGGCCAGCAGGGCGCGACGGCCGTAGCGGTCGGCCAGCCAGCCCGAGGCCAGGATGGCGGCCAGGCCGAAGACGGCGCCGACCAGCTCGATCATCAGGAAGCGGCTGGGCGCTTCTTCAGTGTAGAGGAAGACCCAGGACAGCGGGAAGACCGTCACCATGTGGAACATGGCGAAGCTGGCCAGGGGGGCGAAGGCGCCGATGATGATGTCGCCGCCTTCCTCACGCACGGCCTTGGTGACCGGGGCGGGGTGCAGCTCCAGCGTCTCGAACGCGGCCTGGAAGGCGGGCGTCACCACGATGCGCAGGCGGGCGAACAGCGCCACCACGTTGATGGCGAAAGCCACGAAGAAGGGATAGCGCCAGCCCCAGTCGAGGAAGTCGGCGGCCGACAGCTTGCTGAGGAAGTAGGCGAACAGGGCGCTGGCCACGATCAGGCCGAAGGGGGCGCCCAGTTGCGGCACCATGGCGTACCAGCCGCGACGGTTCTCAGGCGCGCTGACGGCCAGCAGGGAGGCCATGCCGTCCCAGGCGCCGCCCAGGGCCACGCCCTGACCGATGCGCAGCACGATGAGCATGACTGCCGCCCAGTGACCCGCCTGGGCGTAGCTGGGCAGGAAGCCCAGGCAGACCGTGGACAAGCCCAGCAGGAATAGGGCGATGGTCAGCTTGGTTCCGCGCCCGAAGCGCCGGTCGATCTCGATGAACAGGGCCGTGCCGAAGGGGCGGGCCAGGAAGGCCACGGCGAAGACGGCAAAGGACAGCAAGGTCCCGCCGAGCGGTCCCGCATAGGGGAAGACCAACTGCGGGAAGACCACGACCGAGGCGATCGCATAGACGAAGAAGTCGAAGAATTCCGACGTGCGACCGATGATCACGCCGATCGCAATTTCTCCGGCGTCGATTTTGCCGTGTCGCGCGTTGATCTGGCTGGCGTCCCGCTCGAGGGACTCTGAAGAAGGCGCGCCGCTGGTGGCGTTCATGACCGATGACGTTCCCTGGACCCGAGCGCGACACGCGCGCCGACATGGTAAGAATGGCGAAAGTCGTCATTTGCTCCCGATCATCTGCGCGGGGGATAGGACGGATTGTCCAATGTCCCCCCTTGGCGGGCGGCGGTACGGGCGGCGCACAATGACCGTGCCAGAGCCCTCTTCCCGGACAGGAACCGCCGTGCGCCGCCTGCGACCCCTATTGCTGTTGCCCCTCCTGGCCTTGATGTCAGGCTGTAAAGCCGTGGTGCTGTCGCCCGCCGGGGATATCGCCGCCCAGCAGCGTGACCTGCTGGTCTGGTCGGTGGCGCTGATGCTCATCATCGTCATTCCGGTGATGGCGATGATCGTGTTTTTCGCCTGGAAGTACCGGGAATCGAACAAGGAAAACCGTTACGAGCCGGACTGGGATCACTCGACCCATCTGGAGCTGGTGATCTGGACAGCGCCGCTGCTGATCATCATCTGCCTGGGCGCCATCACCTGGTCGGGCACCCACCTGCTGGACCCTTACCGGTCGCTGGATCGGGTCAATAAGGATCAGGCCGTCGCCGCCGGGGTCGAGCCGCTTCAGGTCAACGTGGTCGCCATGGACTGGAAGTGGCTGTTCATCTACCCCGAGTACGGCATCGCCACGGTCAATGAGCTGGCTGCGCCGGTCGACCGGCCGATCCGTTTCCACATCACCTCGACCGGGGTGATGAACTCCTTCTACATCCCCGCCCTGGCCGGTCAGATCTACGCCATGCCGGGCATGGAGACGAAGCTGCACGCCGTCATCAATCGTCCGGGCGAGTACGTCGGCTTCTCGGCCAACTATTCCGGCGACGGCTTCTCCCACATGCGTTTCGCCTTCCACGGTCTGGACGACGCCGGCTTTGATCAATGGGTCGCGGGCGTCCGCGCCGACAGCAAGAGCCTGGACCGCGAGACCTATCTGGAGCTGGAGAAGCCCAGCGAAAAGGTGCCGGTCATCCACTACGCCTCGGTCGACGAAGGCCTATTCGACGCCGTGCTGAACATGTGCGTCGAGCCGGGCAAGATGTGCATGGGCGAGATGATGGCCATCGACAGGAAGGGCGGCCTGGGCCTGACCGCCGTCCACGCCACCTGGCCGCTGGTCCACGACAAGTACGCCCGTCGCGGCGAGGCGGTTCTGGGTTCGGGTGACTCCTATGTCATGGCCGTCTGCACGCCGCTGGAGGCCGAGAAGGCCGCCATCGACGCCGCCCGCCGCCGTCAGGAGCTGGCCGCCGAGATGATCCGGTCGGCGCCGACCGCCCGCGTCATGGGCGCCGGCCTCGCGCGTCCGGGGCAGCAGACCGAACTGGCCCAGTCCGCCCCGTCTCTCGTCTCCGTTTTCACCGCGCCGACCGCCGCCGACGCGTCCGCGTCGCAATCCTGAGCGCCTGACCGACATGTCTATTGATCAAATCGCATCCATGATCTTCGGAAGGCTGGACTGGAACGCCCTGCCGTTCCACGAGCCCATCCTGGTCGCCACCTTCACCGTCGTCGTGCTCGGCGGTCTGGCGACCCTGGCCCTGATCACCCGCTTCAAGCTGTGGGGCTATCTTTGGACCGAGTGGTTCACCACGGTCGACCACAAGAAGATCGGCATCATGTACATGATCCTCGGGATCGTGATGCTGCTGCGCGGCTTCGCCGACGCCGTCATGATGCGCCTGCAACAGGTCATGGCCTTCGGCGGATCCGAGGGCTACCTCAACGCTCACCACTACGACCAGATCTTCACCGCCCACGGCGTGATCATGATCTTCTTCGTGGCCATGCCGCTGATCACCGGCCTGATGAACTATCTGGTGCCGTTGCAGATCGGGGCGAGGGACGTCTCCTTCCCCTTCCTGAACAATTTCAGCTTCTGGATGACGACGGCGGGTGCGGTGCTGGTCATGGCCTCGCTGTTCATCGGCGAGTTCGCGCGCACCGGGTGGCTGGCCTATCCGCCGCTGTCGGGCATCGGCTACAGTCCGGGCGTCGGGGTCGACTATTACATCTGGGCCCTGCAGATCGCGGGGGTAGGGACCACCCTGTCCGGCATCAACCTGATCGCGACCATCGTGAAGATGCGCGCGCCGGGCATGGGCCTGATGAAGATGCCGGTCTTCACCTGGACCTCGCTGTGCGCCAACATCCTGATCGTGGCCTCCTTCCCGGTGCTGACCGCGGTTCTGGCCCTGCTGACGGCTGACCGCTACATCGGCACCAACTTCTTCACGAACGACTTCGGCGGCAACCCGATGATGTACGTGAACCTGATCTGGATCTGGGGCCACCCCGAGGTCTACATCCTGGTGCTGCCGCTGTTCGGCGTCTTCTCGGAAGTCACCTCGACCTTCTCGGGCAAGAAGCTCTTCGGCTACACATCCATGGTCTATGCGACGGTGGTCATCACCATCCTGTCCTACCTGGTGTGGCTGCACCACTTCTTCACCATGGGCTCGGGCGCATCCGTGAACTCCTTCTTCGGGATCACGACGATGATCATCTCGATCCCGACAGGGGCCAAGCTGTTCAACTGGCTGTTCACGATGTACCGCGGCCGCATCCGCTTCGAGCTGCCGATGATGTGGACGGTCGCCTTCATGCTGACCTTCGTGGTCGGCGGCATGACAGGCGTCATGCTGGCGGTGCCGCCGGCGGACTTCGTCCTGCACAACTCGCTGTTCCTGATCGCCCACTTCCACAACGTCATCATCGCCGGCGTCCTGTTCGGCCTGTTCGCGGCCATCAACTTCTGGTGGCCCAAGGCCTTCGGCTTCAAGCTGGACAAGAAGTGGGGTCTGGTCAGCTTCTGGTGCTGGGTGGTCGGCTTCTGGGTCGCCTTCGCCCCGCTCTATGTCCTGGGCTTCATGGGCGTGACGCGGCGGATGCGGGTCTTCGACGATCCGTCCTACCAGATCTGGTTCGCCATCGCGGCGGTCGGCGTCGGCATCATCGCCATCGGCATCCTGGCCATGCTGATCCAGTTCGCCGTCTCGATCATCAACCGCGACAAGCTGCGCGACGAGACGGGCGACCCCTGGCACGGCCGCACCCTGGAGTGGTCCACGTCGTCGCCGCCGCCGGACTACAACTTCGCCAAGACGCCGATCATCCACGACTCGGACGCCTGGTGGGACATGAAGGCGCGCGGCTACGAGCGGCCGACCGGCGGCTATCAGCCCATCCACATGCCCGCCAACACGGGCGCGGGGGTGATCCTGGCCGGCCTGTCGACGGTCGTCGGCTTCGCCCTGATCTGGTACATGTGGTGGCTGGCGGCCCTCGGCTTCTTCGCCCTGATCGCCTACGCCATCTTCCACACCTTCAACTACAAGCGCGACTACTACATCCCGGCCGAGACGGTGCAGGCGACCGAGGACGCGCACGCCAGGGCCCTGGCGGCCGCAGCGGCTTCGCAGGGGTGATCCGATGAGCCACGCTTCTTCCCTGAACCCCGACTACGTCGACGAGGCCGGGCGGCCGATCTACCACCCGGTCGAGGAGCCTCATCACCCGGAAGGCCACAGCACCATGCTGGGCTTCTGGATGTATCTGATGAGCGACTGCCTCATCTTCGCGATGCTGTTCGCCGTCTATGCGGTGATCGGCGGCAACTACGCCGCCGGTCCGGCGCCCAAGGATCTGTTCGACCTGCCGCTGGTGGCGCTGAACACCTCGATGCTGCTGCTGTCGTCGATCACCTACGGCTTCGCCATGCTGGCCATGGTCAAGAACCGCACGGCGCAGATGCAGACCTGGCTGGCGGTCACCGGCCTGTTCGGCCTCTGCTTCCTGGGGATCGAACTCTATGAGTTCGCCCACATGATCCACCTGGGCGCCACGCCCCAGCGCAGCGGCTTCCTGTCGGCCTTCTTCTTCCTGGTCGGCACCCACGGCCTGCACGTCACCTTCGGCTGCATCTGGCTGGTCACGCTGATGGTCCAGGTCTGGCGCAAGGGCCTGATCCCGGCCAACAAGCGCCGGTTGATGTGCCTCAGCCTGTTCTGGCACTTCCTGGACGTCATCTGGATCGGCGTCTTCACCTTCGTCTATCTGTTCGGGATGCTGCGATGAGCGTCGATACTCACAACGAACACGCCGTGACCCACGACGATCACCACCACGGCGACGATCACGACCACGGCTCGTTCAAGAGCTACATGATCGGCTTCCTGCTGTCGGTCGTGCTGACGGCGGTCCCGTTCTGGCTGGTCATGACCGAGGCCCTGGCGCCTCAGACGACCGGTCTGGTCATCACGGCCTTCGCCGTGGTGCAGATCATCGTGCACATGATCTTCTTCCTGCACATGAACCATAAGTCCGAGGGCGGGTGGAACATGCTGGCGCTGATCTTCACCATCGTCATCGTGGTGATCGCCGTCGCGGGCTCGGTCTGGGTGATGTACCATCTGAACGTCAACATGATGCCCACCCACGACATGCAGACCATGGGCTGAGCCTGATCGGGCGAGGCAGGGGAGAAGCGCCATAGAGCCGTCGTCGCGACCTGTCCGGCCGCCGCGCAGCATGACCGTCCTGATCCTGGGCGCGGTTGTGTTCGCCCTGCTGTTCGCGGGCTTCTCGGCTCTGGGCGTCTGGCAGGTGCAGCGGCTGGTCTGGAAGCAGGACCTGATCCGTCAGGTCGACGCCCGCATCCACGCCGCCCCCGTCGCCGCCCCGCCGCCGGAGCAGACCATTACGCGTCAGGCTGATCAGTATCGTCGGGTCGTCGTCAGCGGCCGCTTCGATCATCAGCACGAGGCTCTGATCAAGGCGGTGACCGACCTGGGCCCGGGCTATTGGGTCATGACGCCGCTGGTCACGGATCGCGGCTTCACCGTTCTGATCAACCGGGGCTTCGTCCCGCCTGAGCGCCAGAAGCCGGCGGATCGCGCCGAGGGTCAGGCGGAAGGGCAGGCGACTGTCGTTGGCCTGCTGCGTCTGAGCGAGCCGGACGGCGGCTTCCTGCGCGCCAATGACCCGGCGGGGGATCGCTGGTTCTCGCGCGATGTGACGGCGATCGCGAAGGCGAGGGGGCTGGCCGGGCCGGTCGCGTCCTACTTCATTGACGCCGACGCCACGCCCAATCCCGGCGGCTGGCCGCGCGGGGGCCTGACCGTGGTGCGTTTCGCCAACAGCCACCTGATCTACGCCCTGACCTGGTTCGGACTGGCCTTGATGTCGGCGGCAGGCTTCGTCTTCTTCCTGCGTGAGGAAAGGAAGCGCAGACGATGAGCGCGATCGGGTTCGCGCGCAGCCTGCTGGGTCTGGACGACCGCGCCGAGGCGCCGGTGTCGCCGGGCGCGGCCGGGCGGCGCAACATGCTGCTGTTGATCCAACTGCGCTGGCTGGCGGTGATCGGTCAGGTGGTGACCATCGCCGTGGTCCACTGGGGGCTGAAGATCCCCCTGCCGCTGGGGATGCTGTTGCTGGCCCCGACCGGGCTGGCGATGATCAATCTGGCCAGCGCCCCGGTCACCCTGCGTCGTCAGAGCGTGGCCGATCCCGAGTTGCTGCTGGCCCTGTTCGCCGACGTCGCCGCCCTGACCTGGCTGCTGTTCTTCAGCGGCGGGACGGGCAACCCCTTCGCCGCCCTCTATCTGATGCAGATCGTGCTGGCGGCGGTGCTGCTGCGGCCGCCCTATGCCTGGGGCTTCGTGCTGGTGACCAGCGCCTGCCTGGCCTTGCTGGCCGTCTGGCACCAGCCGCTGCTGCTGCCGCCCGACACCGACGCCCACATGGGACTGATCCAGGCGGGAGCCCTGGTCAACTTCATCCTGATCGCGGTGCTGCTGGTCGCCTTCGTGACGCGGATCACCCAGAACGTGCGGGCGCGCGACGCCTATCTGGCCGACGCCCGGCAGCAGGCGGCGGAACAGGATCACATCGTCCGCATGGGCCTGCTCGCCTCGGGGGCGGCGCATGAGCTGGGCACGCCGCTGGCCTCGCTGTCCGTCATTCTCAGCGACTGGAAGCGGATGCCTGACCTTCAGACCAACGCCGACCTGATGTCCGACATCGCCGACATGCAGGCCGAGGTCGAGCGCTGCAAAACCATCGTCACCGGCATTCTGATGTCGGCGGGCGAGGCGCGGGGCGAAGCGCCGACCATCACCACCCTGGGGGGCTTCCTGTCTGAGATCGTCGCCGAGTGGCGCGAGAAAGCCAACGACGCCATGGCCGTGGTCCTGCGCAGCCCGACGCCGCGCGATCCGCGCATCATCGCCGACCCGGCCCTGAAGCAGGTCTTCAGCGCCCTGCTGGACAACGCCCAGGAGGCCGGAGCCGAGCGGATGGTGATCACGGCGGCGCTGGACGACGATCTGCTGTCGGTCGAGTTCAACGACGATGGCCCGGGCTTCGCCGCCGATATTCTGGAGCGGCTGGGCCAGCCCTATCAGTCGACCAAGGGCCGGGCAGGGGCGGGACTGGGCCTCTTCCTGCTGGTCAATGTGATGCGCAAGCTGGGCGGCGGCGTGGTCGCCACCAATCGACGCGACGGCGGCGCCAGCGTCCGCCTGACCCTGCCTTTGGAGGCCTTGGCGCCTAAATGACCGATATGACCGACGCCCCGCGCCAACTACTGATCGTCGAGGACGACGAAGCCTTCGCCAAGACCCTGCGCAAGTCGTTCGAACGGCGCGGCTATGAGGTGGTGTCGGCGCGCAGCCACGAGCAACTGGTTGAGCTGCTGGCCATCCATCACCCGCAATACGCCGTGGTGGACCTGAAGCTGGGGGCGGCGTCGGGCCTGACCTGCGTCCAGACCTTGCACGCCTTCGATCCTGAGCTGGACATCGTGGTCCTGACTGGTTTCGCCAGCATCGCCACGGCGGTGGAGGCGATCAAGCTGGGGGCGCGCCACTATCTGGCCAAGCCTGCCGGCACCGACGAGATCGAAGCCGCCTTCTCCCGTCAGGAAGGTGATCCCGACGCGGTCCTCAGCGCCCGGCCGACCTCGATCAAGACGCTGGAGTGGGAACGCATCCACGAGGTTCTGGCCGAGACCAATTTCAATATCTCGGAGACCGCGCGCCGTCTGGGGATGCATCGCCGCACGCTGGCGAGAAAGCTGGAGAAGCGTCAGGTCACCTGAGGACGCAAATCATGATCGCCCCCGAAGGGCTGAGTATCTTTGGTCTGTGGAGAGAGACGATGGTGGGTGATCACAGGTTCGAACTGTGGACCCGCTGATTAAGAGTCAGCTGCTCTACCAACTGAGCTAATCACCCGTACCGTCGTCTGCGCCCTTGGTGTGGCGCCGGTTCTTCGTAACGGCCCACTGGGTCGCCGGAAGGGCCGTCCTATTACTCAGGATGCCGGTGGGGCGCAAGGGCTGAATTGCGGCATTTCTAAAAGTTTCGAGCGCGCGCTAATGTCGCGCCCGGAATCAGCCGCCGACAGACGCGGCAGTGAGGAAATGAAGATGGCGTTCTGGAACCGTCGACGCTCGATCGATGCGATGTTGGTCCCGCATGAAGGGCCGGCCCTGAAGAAGACCCTGAGTTGGCCGCACCTGATGGCTTTGGGCGTGGGGGCGATCGTGGGCACCGGCATTCTGACCCTGATTGGGGTCGGAGCGGGGCTGGCGGGTCCGGCGGTGCTGATCAGCTTCGCCCTGGCGGGCCTGGTCTGCGCCTGCGCGGCCCTGGCCTATGCCGAGCTATCGACCATCATGCCCGCCTCAGGCAGCGCCTATACCTATTCCTATGCCTCGCTGGGCGAGATCTTCGCCTGGGTCGTGGGGTGGAGCCTGATCCTGGAATATTCGCTGGTCGTTTCGGCGGTGGCTGTCGGCTGGTCCGGGTACGCCATTCCCTTCCTGGCCGGGCTGGGCATCGACCTGCCGCTGGCGCTGACGGTCGGTCCACACGTAGAGGGCGGCCTGATCAACCTGCCCGCCGTCTTCATCATTGCCGTCGTCACTGGCCTGCTGCTGATGGGCACCAAGGAAAGCGCCACGCTGAACGCCCTGCTGGTGCTGGTGAAGATCGCAGCCCTGGTGGCCTTTGTCGCCATCGCCCTGCCGCACTTCGACACGGCCAACTTCACCCCCTTCATGCCGCACGGTTTCGGCGCGCCCTTCGTCCAGACGGGTGTCATGGCGGCGGCGGCCATCATCTTCTTCGCCTTCTACGGTTTCGACGCCATCGCCACGGCGGCCGAAGAGACCAAGAAGCCCGAGCGCGATCTGGCCATTGGCATCATCGGCTCGATGGTGGTCTGCACCGTCCTCTATATCGTCGTCGCCGCCGCTGCGATCGGCGCGGCGCCCGTGGATTCCTTCTCGAACAGCCCCGAGCCCCTGTCCCTGATCATGCGCGGTCTGGGCCAGGGCGTCGCGGCCCAGTGGATCGCCGCCGCAGCCGTCATCGCGCTGCCGACTGTGCTGCTGGCCTTCCTGTTCGGCCAAAGCCGCATCTTCCTGGGCATGGCCCGCGACGGCCTGCTGCCCAATCGTCTGGCCAAGATCTCGACGCGCGGCGTGCCGGTCGTGGTGACCGTCTTCACCGCCGTCGTCGTCGCAATCCTGGCCGGCATCATGCGTCTGGACGAACTGGCCTCGCTGGCGAACGCCGGCACCCTGATGGCCTTCATGGCCGTGGGCGTCAGCCTGATCGTGCTGCGCGTGCGTGAACCGAACCGCGAGCGCAAGTTCAAAGCGCCGCTGTGGTGGCTGGTCGGCGGCATCGCCATCGTTGGCTGCATCACCTTCTTCTTCAGCCTGAAGGCCTCGACCCAGCTCTACTTCCTGCTGTGGAACCTCGGCGGTCTGGCCATCTATCTGCTGTGGTCGTCGAAGAACGCCCGCCTGGCCAAGACGCCGGAAGTCTGATGGCGCGGCGCGATCTGACGGGGGCGGTGGATTTCACCGTCCTCGAGACCATGACGGGCGGCATGGACGACATCACCGAAGAGGTGCTGGGCCTGTTCGTTCAGCAGGCGGCCCTGTGGTCGCCACTGCTGGACGCCGCGTCCGAGGGCTGGCGCGATGCGGTCCACACCATTCGCGGAGCAAGCGCCGGCATCGGCGCGGGCGATCTGGCTGCGGTCTGCAACGAGGTAGAGCACGGCGAGCAGGCGCTGGCCGCGGCAGGGCTGGAGCGGGTCAGGACGGCGCTGGACGTCGCTCTGGGCGACATCGCCGCCTATCGCCATGAACTGATGCTGAGAAGCCTGAAGGGCTGAGGTTCGCCTCAGCCCCGCGTCGCGTCGTACTTGGCGAACTCGTGGGCGATGCAGCGGTCGATCAGCAGGCGCCAGACCGGTTCGGCGATGTCGGGCGACAGGCCGGCGGGCTGGGCGGCTGCCAGCACCTTGGCCACCACGTCGTCGATGCGGGCCTGGTCGAAGACGGCGTCGCGGTTCGGCTTGATGCGGGCGGCGGCGTCCATGTAGCGCTGACGCTCGGCCAGGAGGGTCACCAGGGCGCGGTCGAGCGCATCCACGCCCTGCCGCACGTCGACCATGGTGGCGCAGTCTTCCGGGGCCTTGCGGTCGTCGATCGCGACGGCGGCGGGAGAGGTCATCAGGTCAGCCGACAAAGGCGCGCTCCAGAACATAGTCGCCGGGTTCGGCGTTCGAGCCTTCCTTGAGGCCGTAGGATTCCAGCAGTTCGCCGGTCTCCTTGATCATGGCCATCGAGCCGCACAGCATGACGCGGTCGCTGTTGGGCGAGAAGCCGATGGGCAGTTGCAGGTCGGCGAAGACGTCGCCCGACTTGATGCGGTCGGTGATGCGGCCCGGCGTCTCGAACCGTTCGCGGGTCACGGTCGGGTAGTAGGTCAGCTGGGCCTTGGCCTCATCGCCGATCAGCGGATCGTCGTGAATCTCATGCGCAAAGAAGTCACGGTAGGCCAGATCGGCGACATTGCGCACCGTGTGGCAGACGATGACCTGCTTGAAGCGCGAGTAGGTCTCGGGATCGCGCGCGACCGACAGCCAGGGCGCCAGGCCCGTGCCCGTGCCGATCAGCCACAGACGCTCGCCGCCGGTCAGGGCGTCCAGCACCAGGGTGCCGGTCGGCTTCTTGCCCATCAGGACGCTGTCGCCGGGCTGGATTTTCTGCAGGCGCGAGGTCAGCGGGCCGTCCTCGACCTTGATGGAGAAGAACTCCAGCTCTTCGGCCCAGAAGGGGCTGGCGATGGAGTATGCGCGCAGCACCGGCTTGGCGCCGTCTTCGCCGGGCAGACCGATCATGACGAACTCGCCCGAACGGAAGCGGAAATCCTCGGGCCGTTTCACGCCGAAGCTGAACAACTGGTCGTTCCAGTGGCGGACCCACAGGACCTCGAGGTCGTGGAAGGGGCTGGCCTTGACGGGCGGCGCGGCGAGGGAGGCGTCGGACATGGGGCCTAACTAGGCGGTCGCGGGCGAATGCGAAAGGCTCGCGGGCGCCGCAGCCGCGCAGATTTGCGGATGACGGCGGAAGAATCCGCCTCTAGCTTCGCCGCCATGCGCACATTCCTTCTTGCTTCGACGATCCTGATGGCTGCCACCTCGGCCTTCGCCCAGTCCTCTCCGCAGCCCGTGACGCCGCCGGCCGCCACGGCCCCGGCCTCCTCGATCCTGACGGTTGAGCGGGTCTTCGCCAATCCGTCCCTGTCGGGGCCGGTGGCCAAGGGCGTGAGCCTGTCGCCTGACGGCGAACTGGTCGCCTTCCTGCGCTCGCGCGAGGACGATGTGGACGTGCTGGACCTGTGGGCCGCGCCGGTGAAGGGCGGCGAGCCGTTCAAGCTGATCGACGCGCGGGCCCTGGTGCCTGACGCGGGCGAACTGTCCGAGGCCGAGAAGGCGCGCCGTGAGCGGATGCGGATTTCGCAGCGCGGCGTGGTCGAATATTCGTGGGACGAGCAGGGGCGGTACATCCTGGCCCCGCTGGAAGGCGACATCTTCCTGGCCAATCGCGCCGACGGCAGCGTGCGTCGTCTGACGGAAACCACGGCGGACGAGATCGACGCCAAGGTCTCGCCCAAGGGCGCCTATGTCAGCTTCGTGCGCGATCAGAACCTGGTCGTCGTCAACCTGGAGACCGGCGCCGAGCAGGCGATCACCGCGGACGGCAAGGACCTGATCACCTGGGCCACGGCCGAGTTCATCGCCCAGGAGGAGCTTGATCGCGACACCGGCTACTGGTGGAGCCCTGACGAGCGCTTCATCGCCCTGCAGCGCACCGACGAGACCCAGGTCGATGTCATCCCGCGTCTGGACATCACCGGCGGCGGCGCCTCGGTGATTGAGCAGCGCTACCCGCGCGCCGGTCGCCCCAACGCCGTGGTCGAGCTCTATGTGCAGGACGTGCAGGCGGGCAAACGGGTGAAGGTTGATCTGGGCGCCGACGCGGACATCTATCTGGCCCGCGTCAACTGGGCCAAGGACGGGCGGACCATGTACGTCCAGCGCCTGTCGCGCGACCAGAAGACCCTGGACCTGCTGAGCGTCGATCCGACCACAGGCTCCAGCCGCGTCATCGCCACCCAGCGCTCGGACGCCTGGGTGCCGCTGAGCCACAGCTTCAAGGCCCTGGCCGACGGCAACTTCATCTGGTCTTCGGAAGAGAGCGGCTGGAACCATCTCTACCTCTACAACCGCGACGGTCGCCGCCTGCGCGCGATCACGCGCGGCGACTATCCGGTCAAGTCGCTGGCTGGCGTCAATCCGACGACGGGCGAGGTTTTCTTCACCGCCTCCATGCGCGACGGCAAGGAATACCCGATCGAACAGCAACTGTTCCGCGCCAGCTACAAGCGGACGGGCGCACCGACCGAGGTCACCCCGCGCGGCGGTTGGTGGAACGCCTCGGTCAACGACACGGGCACGGCCTATGTCGGCAACTACACCGACGTGAACACCCCGGCCCAGTCGGCGCTCTACACCATCGACGGCCAGCGCGTGCGCTGGATCGAAGAGAACAAACTTCAGCCCGGCCATCCCTTCTGGCCCTATGCCGAGCGCCAGCAGAAGCCGACTTTCGGCACGCTGCAAAGCCACGGCGAGACGCTGATGTGGCAGATGACCACGCCGCCGGGCTTTGATCCGACCAAGACCTATCCGGTCGTCATGCAGGTGTACGGCGGTCCCTCGGGCGGCGGTGTGAAGAACGCCTGGCAGGGCGCGACCAACCAGCTTCTGACCGAGGCCGGCTACATCGTCTTCCGTCTGGACAACCGGGGCGAGGGCGACCGTTCGGCGGCCTTCAAGCAGGCCCTCTATCTGAAGATGGGTCAGCCGGAGATCGAGGATCAGGTCATCGCCGCCGACTATCTGCGGTCGCTGCCCTACGTCGACGACAGCCGCATGGCCATGATGGGCTGGTCCTATGGCGGCTTCATGAGCCTGATGGCCCTGACCGAGCCCAAGATGGGCCTGGCCTCGGCCCTGGCCGGCGCCCCGCCGACCGAATGGAGCCTCTACGACACGGCCTATACCGAGCGTTACATGTCGACGCCGCAGGGGAACGTAGAGGGCTATGCCGCGTCCGACGTGCTGGGCCGCCTCGACAACCTGACGGGGCGTCTGCTGCTGCTGCACGGCATGGCCGACGACAATGTCATCTTCGAGAACACGACGCGGGTGCTGGACGGCCTTCAGGCCAAGAGCATCCCCTTCGAGACCATGCTCTATCCCGGACAGCGCCACGGCGTGCGCGGCAACGAGAGGCAGCTTCACCTATGGCGCACCTACCTCGACTTCCTCGACCGCACCATCGGCACACGGGCGCCCGCCAAGGCGGACTGATCCTCGCCGCCGTCAGTGCCCTGGCGCTGACGGCGTGCGCCACGGTCAAGCAGGAACCGGCGGCGGCGACGGCCGGCTACGAAGCCGTTTCGGCCGCCAGGATCGTCGACGGCATGGCCATCTATGGACCGGGCCATGCCTCGTGGGCGCTGGAGGTCGACCGAGGCGTGCGCGGGGGTGTCGCGCCGAACGCCCTGGTGACGCTGGCGCCGAGCCTCCATTGGTCGAAGGGCGAGGGGGGGGGCTATCTGGACGGCCTTCCCGTCCTGCTGAAGGACAATATCGAGACGCGCGATATGCCGACGACGGCGGGCTCGCTGGCCCTGACCGCCAATGCGCCGGGCCGCGACGCGCCTCTGGTCGCGCGGCTGAGGGATGCCGGGGCGATCATCCTCGGTAAGACCAATCTGTCGGAATGGGCCAATATCCGTTCATCGGACTCGATCAGCGGCTGGAGCGCGGTCGGCGGTCAGACGCGCAATCCCTATGACCCCGCCCGGACGCCCTGCGGCTCGTCTTCCGGCAGCGGGGTGGCGGTGGCCATCGGCCTGGCGCCCGTCGCCATCGGCACCGAGACGGACGGCTCCATCGTCTGCCCGGCCTCGGTCAACGGCGTGGTCGGGTTCAAACCGACCGTGGGTCTGGTCAGCCGCACCCACATCGTGCCCATCAGCCATTCGCAGGACACCGCCGGCCCCATCGCCCGGACGGTCGAGGACGCGGCCATCGTGCTGAGCGTCATCGCCGGGTCCGATCCCGCCGATCCGGCCACTGTCGAGGCGGATACGCGCAAGGTCGACTACCGCGCGGCGCTGGACGCGGGCAGCCTGAGCGGCGCGCGGATCGGGGTCATGCGTTTCCTGCTGCCCTCCTATTCGGCTGAGACCCGCGACGAGTTCGAGCGGGCGCTGACCGCCCTGCGCGCGGCGGGGGCCGAGGTGGTCGAGATCGAACAGGCGCCGTCCGACCTGCGCGTCATCGGGGGGTGGGAGATGACGGTCCTGATGACGGAACTGAAACACGACCTGAACGCCTACCTGGCCTCGACCGACCCGGCGCAGGTCAAGACGCGGACCCTGGCCGACGTCATCGCCTTCAACGCCGCCGAGCCGCGCGAGACGGTGCTGTTCGGCCAGGACCTGTTCGAACGCGCCCAGGCGACCGTGGGACTGACCGATCCCGCCTATGTGGAGGCGCGGGCCAAATCGCTGCAGGCGGCGGGGCCGGATGGGATCGACCGGATGATGGCCGAACATGGCGTGGTCGCCCTGATCGCGCCGACGACCTCACGCGCCTGGACCAATAACCCGAAGGACAGGGACGAGATGCAGGGCTCGGCCAGTCGGCTGGCGGCGGTGGCGGGCTATCCGCACCTGACTGTGCCGATGGGCTTTGATCGCGGGATGCCCGTGGGCCTCAGCTTCATTGGCGGGAAATGGCAGGACGCCCGCATTCTGTCGCTGGGTCATGCCTATGAACAGGCCACGCGGGAACGTCCGGCGCCGCCGAGTCGCTGAGCAACCTCGGCCGTTCAGGCGGGTTAACCGGTTATGGAAAAGCTGTTCAACCATTTCGCCAATGCGACGGCCAAGGTGGCGGGCCGGCCGTGGACCTTCTTCCTGTGCCTTCTGCTGGTTCTCGTCTGGGCGGTGACCGGGCCAGCCTTCAAATTCAGCGAGACCTGGCAACTGGTGATCAACACCGGCACGACCATCATTACCTTCCTCATGGTCTTTCTGATCCAGAACACTCAGAACCGCGACGCGGCGGCCATGCACGCCAAGATGGACGAGCTGATCTATGCCGTCAGGAAGGCCGACGCCCGCTTCATCGGCATCGAACATCTGACCGACAAGCAGTTGGCCGCCATTCTGGAAGAGGTCGAGGCGCGGGCCTTGGCCATCCATGCCGGTCACCCGGCGCGGGCGATCAAGGGCAAGCCCGCCGTTCGGGCCGAGGAGATCGAGGCCGAACAGCCGGCGGTCGCCCGACCGTCGCATGACGGCCGGGCTGGACGCGGCAAGGCGTCCTAGTCGCGGTAATTCAGCGCCGGGGCGCGGTCGCCCAGCAAGGCCTCGTATTTGAAGTCCGGGCCGCGGCGGCGTTCGAACTCGGCCTTGGCCGTGGCGATGGTGTCGGGGCTTTGGAACAGTTCGGCGGTGGTCAGGGCCAGGGTCTTGGCGGCCAGATGGGCGCCCTTGAGGCCGATGGTTGAACCGGCGGCGACCACGTTCTGCCAGCTATGGCCCGCCGAGCCGGGGACGAAGGTGGCGGTGGACAGGCCGACCGTCGGCGCGACCCAGGAGACGTCCGAGACGTCGGTCGAGCCGCCGAAGTCGCCGCCGATCACCGCCGGTTCGATCGTGCCGACGCTGGCCAGATCGGGTTTCGTCGGCAGGGTTTTCTGGATCTCGGTGGCCAGGGCGATTTCCTCTGGCGTCCAGGTGATGCCGCCGACATGGCGCAGGTTGCGGTCCATGACGGTCATCAGGGCCTCATTGGGCAGCATGGAATAGACGCCGCCGATGGCCTCGAACTCGACGCGGGTGCCGGTGCCCAGCGCGGCGCCCTCGGCCGCCTTCTTCACCCGCTCCAGCACGTCGCGGACGATCTGCGGGTCGTTGTGGCGGACGTAGTAGTAGCTTTCGGCGAAGGCCGGGACGACGTTGGGCGCCTTGGCCCCGTCGGTGATGGCGTAGTGGATGCGGGTGCGATCGGGAATATGCTCGCGCATCAGGTTGACCATGGCGTTCATGGCCTCGACCCCGTCCAGGGCCGAGCGGCCGCGATCCGGGGCGGCGGCGGCGTGGGCGGCCGTGCCGTAGAAGCGGAACTTGCCCGAGACGTTGGACATGGTGTCGCCCTGACGGGCGCTGTTGACGTTGCCGGGGTGCCAGTGGACGGCCACGTCGACGTCGTCGAACAGGCCGTCGCGGACCATATAGACCTTGCCCGAGCCGCCTTCCTCGGCGGGCGTGCCATAGACGCGCAACTCGCCCTTGATGTTGTTTGCGACCATCCAGTCCTTGACCGCGATGGCGGCGTGAACCGAGGCGGCGCCGAACAGGTTGTGGCCGCAGCCGTGGCCGGCGTGGCCGCCGGCGGATTCCTGCACCGGGTTCATCGTCTGCGACAGGCCGGGCAGGGCGTCGTACTCGGCCAGAACCGCGATGACCGGGCCGGCGCCGTTCTTGAAGCTGGCCAGGAAGGCGGTCGGTTCGTTGGCGATGCCCGGCGTGACCTGGAAGCCCGCCTCGCGCAGTTGGCCCTGCAACAGGGTCGAGCTTTGCGTCTCCTGATAGCCGAGCTCCGCGAACTTCCAGATTTCGAGCGCGGCGTGGTCCAGGGCGGGCTGGTTGCGCTCGACCGTGCCGGTGATCTGGCTCCGGGCCTGCGGCGACAGTTCGCCGGCGAGGGCCGGGGCGGCCAGACCGGTCAGGGCGGCGGCGACGGCCAGCACGCTCAGGGAGACGGGTTTCATCGGGAACTCCAAACAGACGTCAAAACAGAAGAGGGCGGAAGACGATCGCTCGCCTTCCGCCCGACAGGATCAAGAGCGATCAGAAGCTCTTGCGGATGCTGGCGTACCAGTAGCGACCGTAGGGCTGGTGCACCGTGCCGAGGTAGCCGTCCAGAGCCAGGGGCGGGGCTTCGTCGGCGAGGTTACGCACGCCGACGCGGACGGCGGTTCCGGCCAGGCGGCCGCCATCCCACTCATACTCGCCGTACAGGTTGCCGGTGATCTGCGAGTCCACCGTCCAGACCTCGCCGGCTGAGTTGGTCAGGGTGTCCTGTTCAACGCTGCCGATGTAGGATGTGTAGGCGCCGACCGTGATGTTTTGATAGCGCCAGGTCGCGGAACCCGACCACTTCCACTCGGGACGCCCGCCTGCGCGGATCAGGTCGCCGGCACTGCCGCTGAAGCCGATGACGCTGTCGATCTTGCCTTCGGCCTTGGCGGCCATCAGGGCCTGAACGGCCGGCGAAGGCTCCAGGTAGTATTTCAGCAGGTGCGAGACGTTCAGGTTGGCGCTGAAGTCGCCGAAGCGGGTGCCGCGCAGGCTCCACATGACGCCCAGGTCGATGCCCTGGACCTCCTGCGGCTGCAGGTTGTCGTAGAGGTCCTTGACGTACAGAATCTCGCCGGCTGGAGCCATGCCGGCGGCGGTGAAGACGGCGGCGTCTTCGGCGCTCGCAGCGGCGCGGACCACGTTGGGGTTGAAGCTGCCCTGCTTGCGCAGCAGGTAGTCCAGCGTCAGGGCGTTCTGACCACGGAAGACGCCGACCATGCCTTCCTGCTTCACGTTCCACCAGTCGATGGTGATGGTGAAGTCACCCAGTTCGGCGGGGGTGAAGTCCGGCTGGATCACCGTGCCGAACGACAGGGTTTCCGACTCTTCCGGCTTCAGGTTGGGGTTGCCGGCGCGCTGCTCGGCGACGTTGCGACGAATGCGGACGCTGTTGATCGTGCCGCCGGTGGCGCCCACGCACTTATCCAGGCCTGTGATGGCGCCGGTGATCCGCAGGGCTTCGCAATAGGCCCAGTCGGTGCTGCTGTTCGAGCGGGTGACGATGCTGGCGTTGATTTGCTCCAGGTTCGGCGCGCGGAAGCCCTGGGCCCAGGAGCCGCGCAGACGCAGGCCCTCGGCCAGATCCCAGGCCACGGCGACCTTGGGCTTGGCGATGTCGCCGAAGTCCGAATAGTGCTCGTAGCGGCCCGCGATCTGGGCTTCCAGATTATGGACGAAGGGGATGTTCATCTCGGGCGAGACGATGGGCACGGCCAGTTCGGCGTAGGCCGAATAGACGGTGCGGTCGCCCTCGGTGTCCGGGTTCATCGAGGAGTTGATGAGGTCGCCGTAAACTGCGCCCGAGGCGTCGGTGAAGGTGATGGTGCCGTCGATGCGCGCGTCGCGATCATCCAGCTGGGTTTCGCGGCGGGCCTCGACGCCGGCCGCCATGCCGAGATCGCCGGCGGGCAGAGCGAAGAGGTCGGGACGCGACACCTTGAAGTCCCACAGGGCCAGGGTGGTCTCGGTATAGCGCCGCATCTTCTGGCGGATGGCGTCCAGTGCGGCCTTGCTGCTGGGCGTGCCGTCGCCGAAGGCTGGATTGTTCAGGTCGCCGCCGTTGAACGGGTTGTAGGCGTCGGGCGTCGACAGGGCGAGTTGCTTCTGCAGGGCCGTGGTCGAGACGTTGTCGCTGATGTCCTCGGCGCTGGCTTCGGAATAGAGCAGGGCGCTTTCCCAGTCCCAACCCGCGAACTCGCCGCGCAGGCCGCCCAGGGCGCGGTACTGCTTGTTGGTGACGTTGACCTCGATCGGGCCCAGATCGTCGAAGCGGTAGCCGCTGAGCAGAAGATCCACGCCGCCGGCCGGGGCCGTGATGCCGGGCAGACGGTTGGGGTTCGGCGCGCCGCCCGGCAGGGTCGTGGCGCCGAAGGGGTTGTAATAGTTGGTCTTGGGAATGGTCAGGACGATCGAGGACAGGGTGCTGATCGGCGCCTGCCAAGCCGTGGTTTCGGCGTGATAATAGCCCAGCTCGCCGAAGGCCTCGACGCTGTCGTTCAGCTTGTACTTGCCCGTGACGAAGAGGTTGAGGCGTTCGACCTCGGGCATGACGGTCAGGCCCTGGGCCGCCGAGTCCGAATAGAGGCGGGCATCGATCCCTGTGCCGGACTTGAGGCACAGGCCATTGCCGAGCGCGGGGCCGCACCCGGCGAAGGTCGAGGGCTGGGTGCTGAACGCCGTCAGGTTGGCCGATGCGCCGGGCAGGCGCACCGTGCCGCCGGTGGGGCGGAACAGGCCCCAGGGCGTCAGCGACGAGCGGCTGTTCAGCGAGGTGTTGCCCTCGAAGCCGGTGCCGGCGAACAGCGGGCGCTTGTCCAGCGAGGCGGTGTAGTCCTGATCCGTCGTCGAAAGTTCGGTGCGCTGGTCGTAGTTGAGGAAGGCCGACAGGTTGGCGCGACCGTCGAGGAAGTCACGGCCGCCGTAGGCGCTGAAGTTGGTCTCGCGCATGCCGGTGCCCTCGGCGCCGCCGTACTGGGCTGAGACGGTCAGGCCGTTCAGGTCGTCGCGCAGGACGGTGTTGATCACCCCGGCCACGGCGTCGGCGCCATAGATGGCGGCGGCGCCGTCGCGCAGGACCTCCAGGCGCTTCAGGCCCGTCACCGGAATGGCGTTGGTGTTGTAGGTCAGGACTGGCACCAGGTGCTCGTTGGCCTGCGACGTCGGGTGTCCGACCACGCGGCGGCCGTTCAGCAGGACCAGGGTGTTGCCGATGCCGAGGCCGCGCAGGTTGACCGAGCCGGTGTCGCCGCGCGCCGAGTTCGAACTGTTGGGCAGGTAGCTGGCGTTGAAGGTCACGTCGCCCATCTGGGGGATCGAGCGGATCAGTTCGTCGCCGGATGACGCGGCGGTGGCCAGGATCTGCTCCTCGCCGACGACCGTGACGGGCAGGGCGGCGGTGACCTTGGCGCCGCGAATTTGCGAACCGACGACGACGATCTCGTCCACCTGGGTGGCTTCCGGCTCAGGAGCGTCCTGAGCGACGGCGGCGGTGGCGGCGCCGAACAGCGCCGTAGTGGCCAACATGGCCGTCTTCAAGCTTCGACGAGCGAAGGCTGCACGCATGGTCATACTATCCCCGTTATTGGTCATCGAACCCGGTATCCCCCCGATGCTCGTCCGGCGGCGGCCGGATTTCCGTAGACGCAAGGTGTCTGTCCGGATGGCGCAGTTTGCGGCAGGTCCGGAGAGTTCTCCTCAATCGCGACTAAAAGCGGCCACAATCGAGACGTCAACCGCTCAAGGTTAAATATTGCCGTTATTCAAGATTGAGCGCAACGTAATCGCCAAATGTCTCTCTTGAGTTCGTTGTTTTGGCAATGCTATCGCTTGTTTCGGCTGCGCCTCCTCAGGGTGAAATCAGGCTTTCCGCCCTTGGGAGTTCGGTGGCGTGCGAATTGTGACGGGGTGGCTATGCGTTCTCATCTGAAGATTCTGACGGTCGCGGCGGCGGCCCTGTTGGCGACGGCGCCTGCTTTCGCGCAAGAAGCGGCGGTCCCGACCCGGCCTACGGTCGGCAGCGGCGGCGACATCGTCAGCTACGGCCAGATCCACAGCCCGACGGTCGGACGCGGCGGCATGGTGGTGAGCCAGAGCGCGCTGGCGACTCAGGTGGGCGTCGACATCCTGAAACAGGGCGGCAACGCCGTGGACGCGGCGGTGGCCGTGGCTTTCGCCGAGGCGGTGACCCTGCCGCGCGCCGGCAACATCGGCGGCGGGGGCTATATGATCGTCCACATGGCGGCGACGGCGGATCGCCCGGCCCAGGACATCGCCATCAACTATTACGGCACGGCGCCGCGCGCCACGACGCCTGACTTCCTGCTGGACGACAGCGGCAAGTTCGATCGCCGCGCGCCTTCCAGCTTCCGCAACGTCTCGGTGCCCGGCACGGTCGCGGGCATGTGGGAGGCGCATAAGCGTTTCGGCGTCCTGACCTGGGCTCAAGTCGTGGCGCCGTCGGTCAAGCTGGCCGAGGACGGCGTCATCCTGTCGGATGGCGAGGCCGACGCCACTGCCGGCCGCGCTACGGTCCTGGCTACCGATCCCGGCGCGCGCGAAGCCTATCTGAAAGCCGACGGCACGCCCTATCGCGCGGGCGAGCTGTTCAAGCAGCCCCAACTGGCCTGGAGCCTGCGTCAGGTGCAGCAGGGCGGCGCCGACGCCTTCTATCGCGGGGAACTGGCGCAAAAGATCGTCGAGGGCGTGCGGGCCCGCGGCGGCGTCATGGACGCGCAGGATCTGGCTGATTATCGCGCCGACGTGACCGCGCCGATCTGGTCCACCTATCGCGATCACCGCATCGCCTACATGCCGCCGACCGCCTCGGGCGTCAGCGTGGCCGAGGGGCTGAACCTGCTGGAGCACTTCCCCATGCGCGACCTGCGCTGGGGCAGCGTCGACAGCCTGCATCTGATTTCCGAGGCGATGAAGATCGTCTCCTCGGACCGTCGCCTGGTCGGCGGCGCGCCCCAGTGGACGACGCCCGCGCAGGGGCTGGCCAGCAAGGAATTCGCCGCCGAGCGGGTCAAGCTGATCCGCATGGATCGCTCGCTGGCCGCCGCCGACATCCCCGAGGGCAACCCCTATCCCTATGAGAGCCAGGACACGACCCACTATTCGGTGGCCGACGCCCACGGCAATGCGGTGTCGAACACCTACACCCTGTCCAACTCCTATGGCGCGCACGTCGCTCCGGTGGGGACGGGCATCCTGCTGAACAACTCGCTCGACAACTTCTCGTGGGGCACGCGCGGTGAGCCCAACTCGCCCGCGCCGGGCAAGCGTCTGGGCTCGACCATCACGCCGATGATCGTCTTTGACGACGACAAGCCCTGGCTGGTCACCGGTACGCCGGGCGGCGGCTACATCATCGCGACCATGGTCCAACTGGTCTCCAACGTCATCGACCACCAGTTGAACATCGCCGAGGCCGCCATGCGTCCGCGCCTGAACCAGGGCGGCGGCGACAGCCCGCTGGAGCTGGAAGGCGGTTTCTCGCCCGACGTCGAGCGCCTGCTGCGCGAGCGCGGCCACACGGTCCGCCCGTCCATGACAATGGGCAGCACCCAGTCCATCATGATTGAGGGCGATCGATTCCTAGGCGCGGCGGACACCCGCCGGCCCGACGCCCTGGCGCTTGGCGTCCAGTAGATTTCAGTCAACCGCGGGGGCGGCTCATGTTGCGCAAGGTTCT
This sequence comes from Brevundimonas sp. NPDC090276, assembly GCF_044772165.1. Taxonomy (NCBI): domain Bacteria; kingdom Pseudomonadati; phylum Pseudomonadota; class Alphaproteobacteria; order Caulobacterales; family Caulobacteraceae; genus Brevundimonas; species Brevundimonas sp. NPDC090276. The sequence continues at coordinate 1,157,699 of NZ_JBIVYK010000001.1, forward strand.
GCTGGCGAGCGTCGCCGGCCTGGTCGTAGCCGCGGGGGCGGCGCCGGTTCTGGCTCGAACGGGAAGCCCGGCCGCTGCCGCGTCGTCGGCCTCGACCTGGCAGGACGGCCTGTTCGGCGTGAAGCTGGATCGGCAGAAGGGCAAGGCGACGGTGCGTCTGCCCGCGCCGGGCGCGGACGGGGTGCTGGGCCGCTACCTCTATCAGCCCGGTCTGTCGGCGGGGCTGGGGATGGACGGGGCCGGGCTGGACCGTTCGGGTCTGGGGGCGGCCCAGGTCGTGGCCTTCCGCAAGGCAGGCAACCGCGTCTTCGCCGAGTTCGAGAACACCCGCTTCCGCGCCCAGAACGCCGACGCCGATCAGGTGAACGCGGTCGCCGCCTCCTTCGCGCCGTCGGTCGTCTGGTCCGGCGAGGTGGTCGAGACGGGGGCGGACGGTTCGGTCAACGTCGACTTGTCGGGTTTCCTTGAGCGCGACGCGATCAACGCCGTCGGACGCCTGAAGCGGGCGCGGCTGGGCACGTTCAAGGCGGCGCCCAGCCTTGGCTATCTGGACGCCGACCAGACCCTGGTCTTCCCCGACAATGTCGAGTTCCAGACCGTTCAGACCTTCACCAGCGACGAGCCGGGGGCGGAGCTGTCGCGCGTCTCGCCGGACTCGCGCTCGGTCACCCTGGCGGTGCGCCACTCCTTCATCCGCCTGCCGGACGACGGCTTCCAGACGGTTCTGCATGACCCGCGTTCGGGCACCTCGGCCCAGGTGACGGTGACGGATTTCGCCGCCGATCTGGATCAGCCGGTGGTCAGCCGCCTGGCCCGTCGTTTCCGGCTGGAGAAGACCGATCCGACCGCCGCGCGCTCGACGGTGAAGACGCCGATCGTCTTCTACGTGGACCGCGCCGCCCCGCCCGCTATCCGTCAGGCCTTGATCGAGGGCGGCAACTGGTGGGCGCAAGCCTTTGACAAGGCGGGCTACATCGACGCCTTCCGGGTGGAGCTGCTGCCTGAGGGCGCGCACCCGATGGACGCCCGTTACAACATCGTCTCCTGGGTTCACCGCGAGACGCGCGGATGGTCCACCGGCACCAGCGTCAACGACCCGCGCACCGGCGAGATCGTGCGCGGCGTGGTGCAACTGGGCTCCCTGCGCGACCGTCAGGACAAGATGATCTTTGAGGGTCTGGTCGGCGCGGCGCGCAGCGGCACGGGCGGCGAGGACGATCCCGACCGTCTAGCCTATCAGCGCCTGCGCCACCTGTCGGCGCACGAGATCGGTCACGCGCTGGGGATTTCGCACAACTTCGCAGCCTCGACCTTTGAGGACCGGGCCTCGGTCATGGATTATCCGGCCCCCTGGGTGATCGCCGACGGCGAGCGTCTGGACTTCAGCCGCGCCTATACGACCGGCGTCGGGGCTTGGGACCACTATGTGGTGGACTGGCTGTACGGCGATGCGCCGGGACAGGACCCGGTCGCCCGGCGCGCCGGGCTGGCGGCCGAGGCGCAGGCCAAGGGCTATCGCTTCGTCAACGACACCGACACCCGGCCGCTGGGCAGTCTGCAGCCCTACGCCGCCATGTGGGACAACGGGACTGACCCGGTCGCCGAGTTCGCCAACGTCATGGCGGTGCGGCGCATCGCCCTGTCGCGCTTCGGCCTGGCTAACCTGCCGACGGGCGCGCCGGCGGCGGACCTGCGCCGGGTGATCGTGCCCATCTACCTCTATCACCGCTATCAGACCACGGCGGTCGGGCGGCAGATCGGCGGCGTGGACTATGGCTACGCCATCAGCGGCGACGGTCATGAGCGGGCCGAGGTCGTGCCTGCGGACAAACAGCGCGCCGCGCTGGAGGCCCTGATGCAGGCGCTGTCGCCGGCCGAGCTGGACCTGCGCGACGACCTGATCGACCTGCTGTCCTCGGCCCAGTCGGGCAATCCTGACCGGCAGATGCAGATCGAGCTGTTCGAGGGAAAGACCGACGCCGTGTTCGACCCGTCATCGGCGGCGGCGGCGGCGTCCGAGGTGGTGTTCGAGACCCTGCTGGCGCCCGAGCGGCTGAACCGTCTAGTCGAGCAGCAGCGTCGCGATGGGGGGCAATTGGGCCTGAACGAGGTGCTGGATCGGGTGGCCACGGCGGTGGGGCCGGGCGGGAACCTCAGCCCGCGTCAGGCGGAACTGCGCCGTGTGACGCGCGCGCGGTACGCCGCCTATCTGGCGGCCCTGATCCAGGGCAAGGACCTGTCGTCCACAGCCCAGGGGGCAGTGCGCGACAGCTCGCGACGGTTCGGCGAGCAGTTGACGCGGTGCCGCGGCGACCGGTTGGAGACGGCGCAATGCGCCTGGCTGGCCGAGGCTCTGACTGGACCGGTCGATGGGTTGAAGGCGCTGAGCGAGACCCTGCCGGTCGCGCAGGCCGTGCCGCCGGGCGCGCCGATCGGCGGCGGCGAGTGGCACTAGAGTGTGGGCGGGAGCTTACAACTCCCGCCAGGTCTGGCCGGTGACACCTTCATAGTTGGCGGCGTGATAGACGCCGCGCGCGATGGCGCGGGCCAGGACATCGGCGGCGACATTGCCCAGCTGGGCCACGGCGATCTGGCGCATGGCGGGGTCCTCGATGATCTTCTTGCCGGTGGACAGGCAGAACAGGGTGTCGCCGTCGTAGGGGGCGTGGGCCGGGCGGATGGCGCGCGCCAGTCCGTCCTGGGCCATGATGGCCAGACGCTGACACTCGACGCGGGTCAGGGCCACGTCGGTGGCGATGCAGGCGAGAGTGGTGTTCTCTCGTGGCTGGGGGCGGAACTTGGCCGCGCCCCAGTCCTCGGCGGAGGCGTGCAGGCCCGATGAGCCGAGGCCGCCGAACTCGTCGCCGATCTCATAGGGGGCGGCCCAGAAGCTCTTGCCCCCCGGCGCCACGACCGAGCCGACGCTGTTGACGGCGACGATGGCGCCCACCGTCCAGCCCGAGGCCATGACGGCCGAGGCCGAGCCGATTCCGCCCTTCAGCGCGCCGGCCGAGGCGCCGTAGCCGGCGCCGGCGGTGCCCAGGTCGAAGCGGTCGCCCGCCGTCTCCAGCGCCTCGACGGCGAGGCGGCGATAGGGCGGGTCCATCTCCCACTTCTTGTTTCCGCCGTTGGCCAGATCATAGAGGCAGGCCGCCGGAACGATGGGCGAGGGGGGCACGCCGGGCGCCCCGCCCATGCCGTAGCCGCGCCCGCGCATCCCCATCCAGGCGGCGACGCCGTCGCCGGACGCCAGACCATAGACCGAACCGCCGGACAGGATGATGGCGTCCACCTCTTGAACCAGATTCTCGGGTTTCAGCACGTCGGTTTCGCGTCCAGCGGGGCCACCGCCGCGCACGTCGACGGCGGCAACGGCGGGCTTTTCGGCCAGGATGACGGTGACCCCGGTGCGGACGCCTACGTCATGGGCCTGACCGACCAGGACGCCCTCGACGTCGGTGATGAGGTTCAGCGGGCCGGTGCGGCCGGACGCGCGGGCGCCTTGCGCGGGGCTCGCGGTGGCGCCGGACGCATGGGCGGCGGAGGCGGCGGCGCCGATCAGGGCCGAGCCGAGGACGGTTCTGCGGTTCATCCGGCGGTTTCCTTTTCCAGAGCGCCATTGCGGACCAGTTCCGGCGTCGCCGCCAGTAGTTTCTGCGTATAGGGGTGCGACGGCGCGGCGAAGACGGCGGCGGTCGGCCCCTGCTCGACGATCCGCCCGGCCTGCATGACCATCAGGCGGTCCGTCACGGCGCGGACCACGGCCAGGTCGTGGCTGACGAACAGATAGGACAGGCCCAGGCGGTTCGATAGATCGGCCAGAAGATCGAGAATCTGCGCCCGGATCGAGACGTCCAGCGCCGAGACCGGCTCGTCCAGACAGATGATCGAGGGTTCGGTGATCAGGGCGCGGGCGATGGCGATGCGCTGGCGCTGGCCGCCTGAGAACTCATGCGGATAGCGGTCGGCGGCCTTGCTGTTCAGGCCCACGCGCTCCAGCATTTCATCGACGCGACGGCGGGCCTCGGCGGGGCTGGGGCGGGCGTCCAGCAGGTGGAAGTTTTCGGCCACGAGGTCGCTGACCCTCCAGCGCGGATCGAAGCTGCCATAGGGGTCCTGGAACACAACCTGGATGTCGCGGCGGATGGCCTTCAGGGCGGCGCCGCGCGCGGCGGTGATGTCGCGACCCTTGACCCGGACGCGGCCGCCTTGCGGTGGCTCCAGAGCGAGGATGGCGCGCAGCAGGGTGGACTTGCCGCAGCCGCTTTCGCCGACCAGTCCGATGCTCTCGCCAGGCTGGATCGACAGGCTGACCTGATCAACGGCGCGGAAGGGAGCGGCCTTGCCGAACAGGGGGCGCGGTCGGGGGTATTCACGCACCAGTCCCTCGACCTCGAGCACCGGCGCGGCGTCCGCGCCAGGCTTACGTGTGCGTTTGGGGACATGGGTCGCATGGGCCAGAAGGCGTTGCGAATAGGGATGGCTTAAGCCATTGCGGATGCGCCCTGCGGGCGCCTGTTCGACCAGTTCGCCGTCCTTCATCACCGCCACGCTGTCGGCCGTTTCGGCCACGACGGCGAGGTCGTGGGCGATGAGGATCAGCCCCATGCCGTCCTCGCGCGCCAGCCGCTTCAGCAGATCCAGAACCTGGGCCTGGGCGGTGACGTCCAATGCCGAGGTCGCCTCGTCCGCGATCAGCAGCTTCGGCGTCAGGGCGATGGCGATGGCGATGGCCACGCGCTGTCGCTGGCCGCCCGAAAGCTCATGCGGATAGCGGCCCAGCGGGAAATGTTCGGCGGGCAGGCCGACGCGCTCCAGCACGGCGCGGGCGACGGCCAGGGCCTCTTTGCGCGACGCCTTCTTATGCAGGCGCACCGTCTCGGCGACCTGATCGCCGATGGTCATGACCGGGTTCAGGGCGGTCATCGGCTCCTGGAAGACGACGCCGACCTCGCGGCCGCGCACCTGACACAGGGCGGCGTCGGAGACGTTCGAGATCAGTTGGCCGTTCAGGCGGATCTCGCCGGTCATGGTCGCGCGCGGCGGCGTCAGGCCCAGCACCGCCAGCGCTGTCATCGACTTGCCCGAGCCGCTTTCGCCGACCAGGCCGAGGATTTCGCCGGGCGCGACGGACAGGCTGACGTGCTTGAGGATCGGCGTCTGGACGATCGACAGGCTGAGGTCGAGGATGTCGAGGACGCTCATGGTCAACGCTCCCGCCGCACGCGCGGGTCGAACAGGTCGCGCAGGCCGTCGCCGCTCAGGCTGAGACCCAGCACGGTCACGAAGATGGCCAGGCCCGGCATGACGGCCAGCCAGGGCGCGAAACCGATCATGGTCTGGGCCTCGGCCAGCATCCGGCCCCAGCTGGGCGCGGGCGGCTGGGCGCCCAGGCCGACGTAGGAAAGGCCGGCCTCGGCCACGATGCCGACGGCGAACTGGATCGCGGCCTGAACGATCAGCAGGCCGATCAGATTGGGCAGGATATGCTGGAGCGAGATCAGGGCTTTCGACTTGCCCGCCGTCCGGGCGGCCAGGATGTATTCGCGCGTCCACAGGCCTTGCGCCGCGCCGCGCGCGACGCGGGTGAAGACGGGGATGTTGAAGACGCCGATGGCGATGACGGCGTTGATCGCGCCCGGTCCCATGACGGCGGTGATCATCACGGCCAGCAGCAGGGCGGGGAAGGCGAAGATCAGGTCGTTGCCGCGCATGACCAGGTCATCGACCCAACCGCCCCGCGCCGCCGCGGTCAGGCCCAGAGGCGTGCCGACGCCCGCGCCGATGCCGATGGCGACGAAGGCGACGACGAGTGAGTTCTGCGCCCCCGCCATGATCATCGACAGGACGTCGCGGCCGAAATGGTCAGTGCCGAACGGATGGGCGGCGGAGGGGGAGGCCAGCTTGGCGGCGATGTTCACTGCTGTGACGTCATAGGGCGTCCAGACGAGGGCCAGCAGGGCGGTGGCCAGCACCACGGCCGTCAGCGTCGCGCCGACGATCAAGGACAGGGGCCAGCCCACACGGGGCTCGGCGGCGGGAATGGCGGGGGCGTCGGTCATGTGCGACGTCCCCTCAGGCGCGGGTCAGCGAACAGATAGGCCAGGTCGATCAGGAAGCTGACCAGAACCACGGCGAAGACCAGCACCACCACCACGCTCTGCACCACGATCAGGTCGCGCTGGGTGATGGCCTGGAAGACCAGTCGGCCGAGGCCGGGCAAGGAGAAGACGTTCTCGATGATGATGCCGCCGGCTAGCAGGAAGGGGAACTGAAGGCCGAGAATGGTCAGGACCGGGATCCAGGCGTTGCGCAGGGCGTGCCGCCACAGGGCCTGATTGACCGACAGGCCCTTGGCCCGGGCGGTGCGGACATAGTCCTCGTTCATGGTGTCCAGCAGGGCGGTGCGTAGGACGCGGGCGAGGATGGCGGCCTGCGGCGCGGCCAGGGCTACGGCGGGCAGGATCAGGGCCTTGAAGGCGGGCCAGAAGCCGGCGCTCCAACCGGGGAAGCCGCCCGCAGAGAACCAGCCCAGGTTCACCGAGAACAGCAGGATCAGCAGCATGGCGATCCAGAAGTTGGGCAGGGCGACGCCGACCTGCGTGACGCCGATCAGGCCGGTGTCGACCGCCGTGCCACGACGGCTGGCGGCCATGACGCCGATGGGCAGGGCGACGGCCAGCGACAGGAAGGTGGCCATCAGGGCGAGCGGCGCCGAGACGGCCAGACGTTCCGCGATCAGGCCGCCGACCGGCACCTGATAGGTGTAGCTGGTCCCGAACTGGCCGCTCAGCAGGTCGCCGAGCCAGGCGAAATAGCGTTCGAGGCCCGAGCCCTCCAGGCCCATCTGTTGACGCAGGGCGGCGATGGATTCCGGGCTGGCGTTCAGCCCCATCATGTAGCTGGCCGGATCGCCGGGCACGACCTGCAGCAGAAGGAAGATAACCACGGTCGCCGCCAGCAGGGTCAGGGCGTGGCCGCCCAGCTTCTTCAGCAGCCAGGCGGCGCCGAAGCGCCAGGCGACGAAAGCCAGCAGGGCGGCGCCCGCGATCAGGCTGATCCAGCCCCAGGGCGGACCGTCGCCGGTGCGCTTGGCGCTGGCGCTCGATGTGACATCTGCGCCGGCCCAGTAGGCGCCGGTGACGTCATTGGCGGCGATAGGGCCGTTGATCCACAGGCCGTTCAGATCGGCCTTCCACACGCCGATGCGCGACGACTGGAACAGGAAGCCGTTGACGGCGTCGTCGGCTATGCGGCGTTGCAGATCGCCCAGCAGACGCAGCCGCGTCGGCTCATCCGGCGCGCTTTGAACCTGGGTCAGCAGGGCGTCAAAGGCCGGGCTGTCGTAGCCGAAGTAGTAGTCCTTGCGGCCATAGATGTCGTAATCCATCGGCTCGACGTGCTCGACGATGGTCAGGTCGAACTGGCGGCGCTTGAACACTTGATCCAGCCACTGGGCCCATTCCAGGTTCTCGATCTTTACGCGAATTCCGGCCTGGGCCAGTTGCGAGGCCAACACCTCGCCGCTGCGTCGGGCGTAGGGGCGGGGCGGCAGGCGCAGGGTCGCGTCTATGCCGTTCGAATAGCCCGCCTCGGCCAGCAGCTGACGCGCCTTGGCCACGTCGTGGGGATAGGCGCCGGTCAGGTCGACATAGCCCGGCGCCTGACGTGAATAGTGGCTGCCGATGGGCTGGCCGAAGCCGAACATGGCCCCCTGGATCAGGGCGTCGCGGTCGATGGCGTAGGACAGGGCGCGGCGCACGCGCACGTCGTTGAACGGCGCCTTGGTGTTGTTGATCCCCAGGATGACCTTGCCCTCGGAGGCACCGACGACAACGCGGAAGCGCGGGTCGCGCCGGAACTGGGCCACGTTCTCGGGCGCGGGATAGTTAGGGAAGGCGTCCACGTCGCCGGCGCTGACGGCGGCGAAGGCGGCGGTCGGGTCGCTGATGAAGCGGAAGATGACCGTGCTCAGGCGGGGTGGCGTTCCCCAGTAGCCGTCGCGGCGCACGAGGGTTAGCTGGCTGCCGCGCTGCCAGCTCTGCAGCTTGAACGGGCCTGTGCCGACGGGCGTGACGGCGTTGGCCGCCGCACTGTTCGGAGAGACCATGACGGCGTCGCCCCAGGCCAGGACGTAGGGCAGGGTGGCCATCGGCCGGGACAGGCGGATGCGGATCGTGGCCGGATTGACGACCTCGACGCTCTGGATCGGCGCGAACAGGGCCTTCTGGGCGTTGGTCGAACCCTCGGCTGTGATGCGGTCCAGCGAGAACTTCGCCACCGAGGCGTCGAAGGGCGAGCCGTCCGAGAAGGTGACGCCGCGCCGCAGATGAAAGGTCCAGGTCAGGCCGTCAGGCGCGGCTTCCCACGATTCCGCTAGGGCGGGCGCGACGACGCCGGTCTGCGTCAGCCTGGTCAGACCCTCGAAGACGTTGGCGTAAACCACCTCGTCCACCGCCGCCGCCGCGCCCGAGGTCGGGTCGAGGTTCGGCGGCTCCAGCGGGAGGCCTAGCACCAGACGGTCGCGCGGGGGCTGGGCCGGGGCGGCGGTCGCCTCGGCCAGCGGCGCAAGGAGGGTCAGGGCGACCAGCAGGGCCGTCGCCAGCAGGCCGCGCAGCCGCTCTCGTGCCAGACGCCAGTCACCTGAGTTCACGCGGTCTCGCCTTCCGTTCGCCCGTCGGCATCCCCCATATCGCATCTGCCTCGGGGCCTGCGTCAGAAAAACCCGCCGGTGCGTTAATACTGCAGGCTGAGACGCGCGCCGATGGTGCGGGGCCGACCGGGCTGGGCGATGTCGGCGTTGGTGAAGAAGTTGCGCGTCAGATCGTAGTCCTGATCGAACAGGTTGCGCGCCCAGAAGGTGACCGACCAGTTGGCGTTTTCGGGGCCGACCGTCAGGCTGGCGTTGGCCAGCCAGTAGGCCTCGACGTCGTACAGCGGCCCCAGCCACGACGGGTAATCGTCACGATAGCTGTAGTTGGTCTCGGCGGTGACGGCGAAACCGTTGACGGTCCAGTCATAAGAGATCGATCCGCCGTAGCTGAGCGAAGGGAAGGGGATTTCGTCGCCGGACTTGTCGATGAGGACGGTGGTGCGCGTTTGCTGGCAGGCGGGAATGTCGAGATCGATGAAGTCGGTGTACTCGCCCTGCTTGTAGCTGAGGTTCTGCGAAATCCGCAGACCGGTACTCGGGCGAAAGACGCCTTCCAGCTCAGCGCCGTAGATCTTGGAATCGGCGTTGGTGAAGCGACCGATGGGGCCGTTGGCGCCGCAGATCGCCGACAGCACCTGCTGCCCGCTGTAGTCGTAGTAGTAGGCCGAGCCGTTGATCTGGATCGCGCGCGACGGGTCGGCCTTGAACCCTACCTCGTAGGCCCAGAGGATTTCCGGGTCGAACGGCTCGATGCCGCTGCGGGCGCCGGTGTTGTAGGTGGTGAAGCCGCCCGACTTGGCGCCCCGGCTGACCGAGCCGTAGATCAGCAGGTTGTCGGAGGGGGCGAACTCCAGCGCCGCCTTGCCGGTCAGGGGCGTCATCCTGGTATCGACCGTCGTCGGGGGCAGGGCGGTGGCGCCGCCGAAAGCCGAGCCGAAGCCTTGCAACTCGCGGGTTTCCTCTTCGTAGCGCAGGCCGAAGATGGCCTTCAACTGGTCGGAAAAGGCGTACTCCGCCTGTCCGAACAGGCTCCAGGACTCGACCTTCTGGTCATAGGTGACCTGGGCGTAGGTGCCGTAGATGTCGATGAAGTCTGAGGAGTAGCGCTCGTTCAAGTCCTGCTTCGAATAGTAGAAGCCGGCCAGCCAGGTCAGGGCGCTGTCTGCGTCAGAAGCCAGGCGCAGTTCCTGTGAGATCACATCCACGTCGCTGCCGAAGAAGGTATCGGCTTCGACCGAGGGGCTGGCGTCCCAGTCGCCGTATTCGCTGCGCTTCAGGGTCTCGAAGCTGCTGATGCTGCTCAGGGTCAGGCCTTGCAACGCCAGCTTGGCGTTCAGCGATGTGCCCCAGGAGGAGTTATCGCGACCGGGCTTGGCCTTCACGTCGCGGCCGATCTCGGCGGCGAAGCGGGGCGAGAGGCCCCAGCCGGTCTTGGACCGGTCCTTGTCGGCGGGGATCAGGATTCCGCTGCTGGCGCCGTCGCCGTCGGGATCGCGCGTCCGGAAGTCACTGATCAGATAGAGGCCCTGGTTCTCGGACTTGTCGACGCCGCCGTGGACGTCGAGCAGCAGGGACAGGCTGTCGGTCGGCGTCCAGTCGATCAGGGCGCGGGCGCCGCTGCGGTCGGCGTCACCCAGGGTCTCGCCAGTGTCGCGATGACGCTGCCAGGCGCCGCCCTGTTCGGTTGAGACGGCCAGGCGGCCGCGCACGGTCGAGGCCAGCGGGCCCGAGACATGGCCCTCGGCGCGGAACAGGTCGTGGTCGCCCCATTCAGCCGTCAGTCCCGCCGACGGCTTGTCGGTAGGGCGCTTGGTGATGAAGCTGATCGCGCCGCCGGTGGTGTTGCGGCCGTAGAGAGTGCCTTGCGGGCCGCGCAGAACCTCGACCCGGTCGATGTCGAAGATCAAGCCCTGGGTCATAGCCGGGACCGGATAGGCGACCTCGTTCACATAGACGCCGACGGTGGGCGCGTTGTTGGTGGCGTAGTCCTGAAAGCCGACGCCGCGCAGGCGGAACTGGGCCGCGCCGCCGCCGAAAGCCGGTTCGATCTCCAGATTGGGCGTGGCGTTCTGCAACTGATTGATGTTGGTGACGCCCTGCTGCGTCAGGCTTTCGCCGCTGAGCACGCTGAGGGCGATACCCACGTCCTGGGCCGCCTGTTCGCGGCGCTGGGCGGTGACGATGATCTCACCGACCGTCGTGGCGCGCTCGGACGGCGCCTGCTGGGCCATGGCTGTCGTGGAACACAGGGTCGCAAGTGCCCCGGCGGATACGCTGACCAACAGACGATTCATCGTCTCATTCCTCCCGATGACGCTGCACGGACCATTCTGAGGGTCGCGTTGCAATTGCGAACGAGGCACGGCTCCCGAACGCGGGGGCTATGTATCATCGGGCTTGTGAGGGTGTGCAATGCAGCATTTATGCTGAAGCTTCAGGCTCATCCCTTGGTGTCATCCAATTGTCACGCAGGCCTTTGGAAGACAGGGCCGTTAGGCCGACACAGGGCAGGCTCCTCCAGTCCTGTCGGCAGGGCTGGAGGAGATGCTAGCGTGGCTAGAGCCCGGCGCCGCCGAACTTGTAGGTCAGCTGGAAATAATAGCTGCGGCCAACCGAGTCGAACCAGGAGATGTCGTAGTAGGGGTAGGCGCTGTAGGTCGGATCCTTGACGGGGCCCTCGTCGAACAGGTTGTTGACCGTCATCGACAGGCGGACATGGTCGGTCAGGTCGTACTGGGCCGAGGCGTTGAACATCCAGCTGTCGCTGATGTAGGCGTCCTCGTCATAGTTCGGCAGCTTGCCGAGATACTGGCCCTGCAGCGTCGTGGTCAGCTTGTCGAACGCCCAGCTGACGCTCGCCGTGCCCTTGTCGCGCGGGATGTAGTAGCCGCTGTCGAAGGCCAGCTTGTCGATGGTCGGATCGCCCGGATACTGCTGGAAGGTGTGGTCGTCGACATAGGTGTAGGCCAGCGAGACGTTGAACTCGCCGATGCGCTCGGTCGGCACGCGCAGGCGGGCGGCGACGTCGAAGCCCGACGTGGTTTCCTGGGCGATGTTGATCGGGTTGGTGAAGACGCCGATCAGGCTTCCGGCCAGGGGGCCGGTCGCCTGGCGCTCGACGCGGGCGATGGCGTCGACGCAGGTGGGCGAGGCCGCGTCGGCGCCGCCCAGGCGGCAGGCGGCCTCGTTCCGCAGGATGGTGTCGATGCTCATGTCGCGGACCTGATCGCTCAGTTCGACGCGGAAATAGTCCAGCGACAGGCTGAGGTTTCGGGTCGCCTGCCAGACCACGCCGCCATTGAACGACTTGCTGGTCTCGGGCTGCAGGTCACGGTTGCCGTTGCGGTGGGCGACGATGCCTTCGTCGGAGTAGCTGCAGTCGCCGATGTCCTCGTCCGGCTCCTCGGTGGCGCAGCGGTAATAGTCCGTGCCGGACGGGTGGGTGTTGCCCGGACCCGAGAAGACATAGTGCAGGTCGGGCGCGCGGAAGCCGGTGCCATACGCGGCGCGCAGCAGGACCGTGCTGATCGGGCGATACTCGAGGCCGGCGTTGTAGGTGAACTTGCCGAAGCCGTTGCCGGCGAACTCGTAGTGGTCGTAGCGGCCCGCCGTGCTGAACTCGAGATTGCTGAGCAGCGGCGCGCGGACTTCGTAGCCGACGCCCCAGTGGTCGCGGTCGCCCTTGCCGTCGGAATCCACCAGACCGTAGTAGTAGGGCTTGAGGGCCAGCGGGTCCGGTTTCAGGTTGTAGCTCTGGTTGCCCGCCTCGATCACGGCGGCGAAGCCGACCGGGCCGGCCGGCAGTTCGAACAGGGCGCGATTGTTGATGGTGGCCGACAGGTTGTCGGTGCGCGAGCGCGGATTGTAGACCGCGTCCTGGGCGATCTGGTCGTACTCGGCCGGGGTCAGGGGCTTGTAGAGCCGTGCAGCGTCCACTCCGGCGGCGAACATGGCGTAGCCACTGTCGGGATCGATCCCCAGTTTTGGACCCAGGAAGAAGTCATTGGCGGCCGAGGCGATGATCTGCGGGAAGCGGACCTTCGAGCGGTATTCGGCGTGGTTGAAGGCGACCTCATAGCCCCACTGGTCGGCGTCGCCGAAGGTGCCCTTGATGCCGGGCGTGATGGTGAAGCTGTCGGAGCGGTTGCGGGTGAAGCCCTTGGACAGGCCGCCCATTTCCTCTGGCGAGAACTGACGCTGCCAGCCTTCGACCATGCCGGTGTCGACGTTGAAGAAGAGGCCGTCCTCGCTGCCGTTCTCGTCCTGATAGAGCCAGGACTGGACGTCGGAGAAGAGCTTCAGGTCGCTGTGGCTGTACTGCAGGTCCAGGAAGAGCTCGGTCCGATCGCTGAGCGTGTAGCCCATGGAGGCGTAGCTGTTCAGCCCATTGCGGTCGCTGAGGATGGTGCCGTAGCCGATGGATTCGTCGCTGCCGCAGAAATAGCCGTAACGCGGGCGGTTGGCGTGGTAGGTCGTGCCGCCGTTCTGCGAGGACAGGGCGGCGCAGGTCGGCGCGCCGGGGTCCAGATAGTCGTCGTACTCGTCGAAGCGCAGATAGGCGCGGCGGGCCGTGGTGTTGGTCGGGCTGTCCTTGGTCGAGTCCTGGATGTCGCGGTCATAGGCCCACAGCGGCTTCTGACGCAGCAGTTCGACGCCGACCACGCCGTGGAAATTGCCGCGCGTGCCGCCCGCCGTGACGGTGAAGCGCTGAGAATCGCCGCCGCCGTCCTCGGTCAGGCCCTGGCGAAAGTCGACGCGGATCCCGTCAGCCGACTGCTTGAGTACGAAGTTTACTACCCCGGCGATGGCGTCGGAGCCGTAGACGGCCGAGGCGCTGCCGCTCAAAATCTCGACGCGTTCGATCAGGCCCACGGGCAGGTTCGACACGTCGGTGAAGTTGCTCTGGCCCTGGAAGGGCAGGGGGAAGTCGGCGATGCGGCGGCCGTTGACCAGCACCAGGGTATGATTGGGGCCGAGACCGCGTAGGTCGACCTGCTGGGCCCCAGGCGTGAAGGAGGCGCCCGAGAAGGACTGCTGACTCTGCGTCTCGCCGCCGTTTTGCGTCACGGCGCGCAGCAGGTCCGGCACGCTCTGATAGCCGTTGCGCAGGATGTCCTCGGACGTGATCGTGGTCACCGGCGCCGGGCCTTCGGTGTCGATCTGACGCGGAATGCGCGAGCCCAGGACCACGATTTCGTCAACCGTGGTGGCCTGATCGGACGGCTCCGTCGGCGCGGTCTGGGCGGCGGCGGAAAGCGCGATCAGGCTGGTGCCGGCCGTCAGAGCGCCAATGATGGATTTGACTTTTTTCATGGTGATCCCCCTGTCCCTCTTTTGATCACCATGGGACCGATTTCACTGTTTTAGAAGGGTAAAAATCACCGTTCGTATCGCGTTGTTCAGCGAAGTGTGCGCTAATGCCTGTCACGATTTGGGACCAGGGGATGTTTCATGCGACGGGTGATCCTAGCGCTGCTGTTTGGGCTCGCGGCGGTTTCGGGAGCGGCGTCGGCGAAGGCGGCGGGGACGCCCGACGGCTACACCTATTTCTCGGTCGGCGACGTCTCGGCGACGACGTCGGGGAGGACTGAAGCGGCGATGATGCTGATGGGCGGCGGCGACTGGGATTACGGCGCCTTCCGATGGTTCCTGGGCAAGGCGGGCAACGGCCATATCGTCATCCTGCGCGCCTCGGGCGATGGCGAGGCCGGCGAGGAGATCTATCGCGACATCGGCGGCGCGGCCTCGGTCCAGACCCTGCTGTTCGACGACCGCAAGGCGGCGCAGGACCCGCGCGTCCTGGCCATTCTGGAGCGCGCCGACGGTATCTTCCTGGCCGGTGGCGATCAGGCGAAATACGTCCGCTTCTGGAAGGACACCCCGATCGAGGCGGCGCTGAACCATCATGTCGCGCGCGGTCGTCCGATCGGCGGCACCAGCGCGGGCCTGGCCATTCTGGGCGGCGCCGGATACGGGGCGATGGACGACGGCAGCGTCGATTCCGAGGCGGCGCTGAAGGACCCCATGGGGCCCGAGGTCACCATGGTGCGCGATTTCCTGGACATGCCCTATCTGGCCCATGTGGTGACCGACACGCATTTCAGCGTCCGTGACCGTCTGGGCCGCCTGATCGCCTTTGTGGCGCAGACGCGGGCGACCGATGATCCGGCCGCTGTCGGCCTGGGCGTGGACGAGGACGGGGCACTGTGCGTCGAGGCCGACGGGATCGGTCATTTCCATACCGCCAGCAGCGGCTATGTCTGGCTGGTCCAGCCCGAGGGCGCGCCGCAGGCTGTGCTCGGTCAACCGTTGGACTATGCCGCCGTGCGCGTCATCACGATGGGCGTCGACGGCGAGATCGACCTGAAGACCATGACCATCACGCGCCCGGCCTTCTCCGGCACGGCGTCGGTGCGAGCCGGTCGGCTGCTCGACGCGCCGTCCGGTCAGTGAGCAGAGGCAGGGCCTTCAACGGTCGCTTTACCGGCTGGGCCGTGTCCCCCTGTGGGGAAGATATCTATCTGGTAGGTCGGTGGCGGAGAGGGTGGGATTCGAACCCACGGTAGGCTTCCACCTACGCCGCATTTCGAGTGCGGTACATTCGACCACTCTGCCACCTCTCCGCGGGGCCGATATTCGCTTGGTCGAGCGAGGGGCTTCTCTAGTCAAAGGCGGCGCGGGCCGCAAGCGATTCCAGCGAAGAAATTCGATAAAAGTTTCAGCGCTGTCCGGGCAGGGTCAGGCCGGGCGCGGGACCGCCCAGGGGATCGGCGCCGACGAAGCGGAAAAGCTCGGCCGGACGACCGCCGGTATCGCTGGAAAAGACCCCTGTGGCCTGAACCAGACCGGCGCGTTCGACGCCGCGACGGAAGTTCTGCTTGTGCAGCGAAAGCCCCGCGACGGCCTCGGCAGCGGCTTGCAATGCGGAAAGCGTGAAGGTGTCCGGCGTCAGGTCGAACAGGACCGGGCGGTATTTAAGCTTGGAGCGCAGGCGGCCCAGCGCCGTGGCGACGATGCGGCGGTGGTCCGAGGCCATGGGCAGGTCGGGCAGAGCGGACGGCGCAGGGCGGTCGTGGTCACGGGCGGACTCGGCGACCAGACCGGCCTCATAGAGCAACTCATAGCGCTCCAGCACCCGTTCCTCGTTCCAGCGGCGTTCAGGCGTCAGGGCGAACAGGGTCTCGGCCCGGCCCAGACGGCGGGCGTCGCCGTCGGCCCAGGCGCGTAGAGCCGGGGCGAGCGTCGCCATGACGGCGGGCGCCCCGTCGCGCCAGTCCTCCCAGGGGAAGATGTCGAAGACCGGGGTCCAGGCCGCGTCCAGCCCGGGGGCTTCGGGCGCCTCGGCGGTCAGGGCCAGGTAGCCGACCGAGACCTCGCGGGCGCGCTCGGGGCCCGGTGTGGCGCGGGGCGAGGCGCGGCCGGCGTCGCCGAAGGTGTAGAGCTGTTCGACAAAGCCGAGCGGGAAGCCGGTCTGTTCGGTGACGAAGGCGCGCAGGGCCAGCTCGAAGGTGCGGTCGCGCGCGGGATCGAACGGGCCGAAGGGCAGGGCCGGGGCGCCGTCGGCGGCGTGGGTGGTCAGGACCACGGCCTGGCCCGAGCGCAGGGCGATGACCACGGCCGACAGACCGATCCGCACGCCCTGTTCGTTCCCGTGAAGCGCCCCCGCTTGCGTCATGCAGTCCCTATTCCGTGTGCCAGGCGTCGGCGCCGGGCAGGATGCCGACAGCTTCGGCCAGAACGCGGTAGCGGTCCAGATAGCGTTGCTGCGCCACCGAGGCGGGCAGGGGGTCGATGATCAGGTCATAGCCGGCGGGCGGAGCGCCGAAGATCTGCAGCGACTCGCGACGGTTGAAGCCCGCCAACTGGGTCGCCTCATAGAAGGCGCAGGCGCGGTCGGCCTTCTTGATCAGGGTCTTGATCGTCTGCGGCGTCTTGGGCGGAAGCTGGAAGCGCACATGGATGGCGGCTTCCAGCCGGGCCTCGAAGTCCTTGTAGCCGGCGCCGAGCGCGGACTTGAACGGTGAGATCATGTCGCCGATCACATATTCCGAGGCGTCGTGCAGCAGGGCGGCCAGGCGCCACTTGGGTTCCAGCCCTGGACGGATGTGGGCGGCGATCTCCTCGACCACCAGCGAGTGCTGGGCGACCGAGAAGGCGTGCTCGCCGATGGTCTGACCGTTCCAGCGGGCGACGCGCGCCAGACCGTGAGCGATGTCCTCGATCTCGATGTCGAACGGCGACGGGTCGAGCAGGTCGAGGCGGCGGCCGGACAGCATCCGCTGCCAGGCGCGCGGGGGCTTGGGGGTTCTGGGCTTGGGCTTGGGCGCCAGGTCTTCGTGTTCTTCGGCCAAGTTCGGGGTCCTGCGCATGGGGCAGGTGAGGTGACCCATCCCGAACGCCCGATCAAGGGCAAGCGTTGCGATTCGTGGGGGTTAATCCCCGACGTTCAGCGTCACCAGGGCCTTGGCGGCCTCGAACACACGGTTTTCATTGCGATCCTTGCCCCGCACGGTGGCGACGACGATGGGGCCGCCGGAAGGGCCGCGCGCTTCATAGCCGACGACGCGCCAGCCGGTGGTCGAGGACTGGTCGGCGGTCATCAGGAAGGTGGCGCGAACGGCCTCGCCCGGAGCGCTGGTGCGGATGCGGGCGGTGTTGTCATTGGCGTCGATGCTGACGACCTCGTCGGTCGAGCGGACGTTCACCTGACTGTTCTTGTCGTCGGCGCGGATGGTGATGCCGCCGATCTTGATGTTGGCGCGGTCGCCGTCGGCGTCGATTCTCATGCCCGGCAGGTGGACGGTGGCCTTGTCGCCGTGTGCGTCGATCCGCACGCCGGGCGCGCTGACGTGGGCGGAATCCGTTGCGGCATCGGCCGCGGCTTCCGCCTTGGCTGCGGCGCGTTCGGCGTCGGCGCCGGCGTGTTCCGCCTCGGCTTCGGCCCGGGCGGCGTCGGCTTCGGCGCGAACGGCCTCTGCGCGGGCGCGATCCTCGTTGGCGCGGGCCTCGGCCAGAGCTTCCGGCAGATCGGCCGACAGCCGGTCTTCGAACCGCTTCAGCGCGTCCTGAACCGAACCGCCGTTCAAGCTCACCAGTTGCAGGGTGACCTCGGAGCCGCGTGGGCCGCTGTAGACGCAGGTTGTCCCGTCAGCCTGGGCCGAGCCCTTGCGGGTCAGTACGCCCTGGGTCTGTGGGCATTGCAGGGCGTCCACGACCTTGAGCACGCCGGCGTCCTTGCCGGACGAGGTCGAGGTAATGCGGACCGTGCCAGCGTTGTCGCAGGCGGCGGTCATCAGCGCGAGGGCGCAGACGGGCCAGAGGAGATGATGCATGGTCGGCTCCTGTTCGGGTCCGATTGTGCGCGCAAGGCGCGGCTATTCCAGTGAAATCGCGGTAATCGAAGGCGGCGGGATCACGGCCGTCTCAGGAACCGGGACGGGCGCCTTCGCGACGGTTCAGGAAGGCCAGCCGCTCGAACAGGTGCACGTCCTGTTCGTTCTTGAGCAGGGCGCCGTGCAGCGGCGGAATCAGCTTGCCCGGCGTCTTCTCACGCAGGGTCTCGGGCGAGACATCATCGACCAACAGCAGTTTCAGCCAGTCCAGCAGTTCCGAGGTCGAAGGCTTCTTCTTCAGGCCCGGCGTGTCGCGGATTTCGTAGAAGGTCTTCAGCGCCTCGGAGACCAGACGCGCCTTGATGCCGGGGAAGTGGACCTCGACGATGTCCTGCATGGTTTCCGCGTCGGGGAAGCGGATGTAGTGGAAGAAGCAGCGGCGCAGGAAGGCGTCTGGCAGTTCCTTCTCATTGTTCGAGGTGATGACGACGACCGGGCGGATTTCAGCGCGGATCGTCTCGTCGATCTCCTGAACGTAGAACTCCATGCGGTCGAGTTCCTGCAACAGGTCATTGGGAAATTCGATGTCGGCCTTGTCGATCTCGTCGATCAGCAGGACGGGGCGGGCCGGGGCGGTGAAGGCCTCCCACAGCTTGCCCTTCTTCAGATAGTTGCGGACGTCGTGGACCCGCTCGTCGCCCAGTTGGCTGTCGCGCAGGCGGCTGACAGCGTCGTACTCATAAAGCCCATTGTGGGCCTTGGTCGTCGACTTGATATGCCAGGTGATCAGCGGCGCGTTCAGCGCACGCGCCAGTTCATAGGCCAGGACCGTCTTACCCGTGCCCGGCTCGCCCTTGATCAGCAGCGGGCGCTCCAGCGCCACCGCCGCGTTGACCGCCACCTTCAGATCCTCGGTGGCGATGTAGTTGGACGTGCCTTCGAACCGGCTCATGAAAACCTGCTCCAATCGGGGGAAGAGCAGCAGGTAGCTTATCAGGACGCGCCTGAACAGGCTGTCTGGAGAACGGTCAGGTGATGCGCTTGGCCGAGACGGGGTCGCTGGCGGGGAAGGTTTCCTCGACGCCCTCGTCGATCAGGGCTTCCTGACGATTCTCGGCCTCCTTTTCCTTGTCCTTCAGCTGATCCGGCTTGCCTTCTTCGCGCGCGGCGGGCTTGGCCGGAGGCGTGTTGGGGTCGGCGTCTTCATGGGTCTTGGTGGGGTGATGCTCGCTCATGCTCGCTCCTCGTTGTCGGGGCCGTAGCCCAGGTCCTCGATGTCGTCATCGGACAGGCGTTTCGCCTCCCAGTGAGCGGCGCTGGCCTGAGCGCCGCGCTGGTTACGCATCAGACCGGCGTAGACCAGCTCGACCTCATCGGGGGCGGAGGCGACCTCGCCGTCGGCGTCGATCTCGCTGATGCGGGGCGATTCCACGCCCAGGAGGGCGTCAGCTTCGGCCTCGACGCCGGCCAGGGCCAACTCCATGTCCAGATCCAGCTCGTTCTCGTCGAACGGCTCGTCGTCGGCGTCTCCGTCGGCCTGGGTCACGTCCAGAACATCGTCGGCCTCGTCCAGAGAAATGTCCCCGTCGCCTTCGTCGTCGACGTGGGTTTCGTCATAGATCTCGGCGTGATCCTGTGCGTCGAACTCGATGTCCGTATGCGCCACGGCCTGTACCTCCCTATTCTTGAGGACAACGGCCCAGGTCGGGGCGGCGTTCCGCCTTGGCTCAGGGACGGCCGTCGAAGGGCGGCGGGAAGAGATGGTTAACCACGCTGCTTTACAGTTCTTCAGTCGCCGACCGTTCAGGTTGGGGCGTCACGGAGATTCCCTTTGCCGCTGAAATTATCGCTTAAGCCCGGCGAGAAATTCGTCCTGAACGGCGCCGTCGTCCAGAATGGCGACCGGCGCGGCGTCCTGGTCCTGCAGAACAAGGCCAGCGTCCTGCGTGAAAAGGACATCATGCAGCCCGAGGACGTGACCACGCCCGCGCGCCGCATCTATTTCCCCGTCATGATGATGTATCTGGACGAGACCGAGGCGCCGAAATTCTATGATGAATTCGCCCTGCGCCTGACCGAGTTCATGGGGGCGATCCGCAATCCCGATATCTTGGCGGAATGCGTGTCCTGCTCCAAGCACGTGCTGGCGCGCCAGTACTACAAGGCCCTGATGGGCGCCCGTAAAATCGTCGATTACGAAGACCAAAGGCTCGGCAATGTCGCTTCAGGCGTACAAGACGGCGGCGACGCGGGCTGAATCACCGCGCGAAATGGAATACCGGCTGTTCGGCCAGGTGACGCGCGCGCTAATGCACGCGTCCACGGTCGACAAGTCGGATATCACCACCCGGATTGATGCGATCGACTGGAACCGTCGGCTGTGGTCGACCCTGTCCACCTCGTGCAGCGAGCCGTCCAACGCCATGCCCCAGGCGCTGCGGGCGCAGATCATTTCGCTGGACCTGTTCATCGGCCGCCACAGCTCGGCGGTGATGCGCGGCGACGGGGATTTCGAGACCCTCATCGACATCAACCGCATGGTCATGCAGGGCCTGGCGCCCCAGACCCAAGGCGCCTAAACGCGGTCCGATCACGATGGCGGGAGCGGCCTTTACGACGGGCCGCGACCGGTCCTAGCCTGACCTTCCTGTTTCAGCAGCTGAAAGGAGGTGGCCAGTGTCTCATTGTCATCAATCGCGAGCGACAGCCGCGATCTGGACCTCGAGGGAGGTCCGGGCCTGATCCTTCGGGGAGGCAGCGGTTAGACCGTTCGCGGTCAGACAATGAAGCGTCGCTGGGGCAACCCGGCGGCGCTTTTTTGTATCTTTGTGCGCTACCGCCCTTCGCGCTGCTTGAGTGCGGTCAGAACAGCGTGCCGAACCAGTTGGCGATGCCGTGGATGACGGCGATGACCGTGGTCCAGACCAGGGTCACATAGACGCCGCAGATCGCCGTGCCGATCAGACCAGCAAGAATGAAGACGCCGTCCCTCTGGATGATGCCGAGAGCGAAGATGGCCAGTGTCAGGCCCGGAAGGGCGTCGCCGAACGGCACGGGCAGAGCCATCATCATCGCCAGCAGGATGCAGATGACGCCGACGACCATGTCGGCGGCCTCGCCCGTCATGATCGGCCAGCGCGGGCGGGTCAGGCGTTCGGCGCGGCGGACCAGTTCGATGGTCGTGGGACTGTCGGGCTTCTTCCTGACGACTTGCCGGACCCAATCCGAGAAGCCATAGCGCGTCCGCCAGCGGCCGAAGCCGACCGAAAAGCCGCCGAGAAGCACCCAGCGCCGGAACCAGCGCGGCGCGGCGAAGTGGGAGGCCAGAAGTCGCCTGTAGGTCTCACGGCCGATGGTGGCCTTCATCAGCCAGCGCGGCAGCCAGACCTTGTCGCGTTGCAGGGCCAGTTCGGCGGCGATCAGGATGATGGGAGCCGAGAAGACGGCCTTTCCGCCCGGCGGCCAGGGCAGCAGAGCCATCAGCGACAGCATCAGGATGACGGCGCCAAAGCCGCGCTCGCCGAAAGCCTCGACCATTTCCTTCAAGGTTAGCTTGGGATCAGCGCCATGGCCGAGAGATTCCAGAACGTCCGAAAACGTCCGGCTCTCATCCGGCGGCGGCGTGGAAACAAGCGTCATCAGGCGAGACTCGGGGAGCGAAGTTTCGCCAAGTTAGGGGCGGCGTCCCCCATGCGCCATCCCTGACGCATGGGGTGCGGCTTAATGTTTCGTCACATCAGCCCAGAAGCTCGCGCCCGATCAGGAAGCGGCGAATTTCATTGGTGCCGGCTCCGATGTCATAGAGCTTGGCGTCGCGAACCAGACGCTCGACCGGCCATTCCTTGGTGTAGCCGGCGCCGCCCAGGGCCTGGACGGCCTCCAGCGAGACCTTCACCGCGTTTTCCGAGGCCAGCAGGATGGCGCCCGCCGCGTCATAGCGGGTGGTCTTGCCCTGGTCGCAGGCGCGAGCCACGGCGTAGACATAGGCGCGGGCGCTGTTCAGGGCGACATACATGTCGGCCACCTTGGCCTGCATCAGCTGGAAGTTGCCGATGGCCTTGCCGAACTGCTTGCGCTCGCGGACGTAGGGCAGGACCACGTCCAGGGCGGCCTGCATGATGCCGAGGGGACCGGCCGACAGGACGGCGCGCTCATAGTCCAGACCGCTCATCAGCACGCCGGCGCCGCCGCCGACCGGACCCATGACGTTCTCTTCCGGGATCTCGCAGTCCTCGAACACCAGCTCGGCGGTGTCGGAGCCGCGCATGCCCATCTTGTCCAGCTTCTTGGAGACCGAGAAGCCCTTCATGCCGCGCTCCACCAGAAAGGCGGTGCAGCCCTTGGAACCGGCCTCGGGATCGGTCTTGGCGTAGACGACCAGGGTATCGGCCGAGGGGGCGTTGGTGATCCAGAACTTGGTGCCGTTCAGGACGTAACGATCGCCCTTCTTGTCGGCGCGGGTGCGCATCGACATGACGTCCGAGCCCGAACCGGCCTCCGACATGGCCAGGGAGCCGACGTGTTCGCCCGAGATCAGCTTGGGCAGGTACTTGTGCTTCTGCTCGGGTGTGCCCCAGCGGCGGATCTGATTGACGCACAGGTTGGAGTGGGCGCCGTAGCTGAGGCCGATCGAGGCCGAGGCGCGCGAGACTTCCTCCATCGCCACCACGTGTTCGAGGTAGCCGAGGCCGAGGCCGCCGAACTCTTCCTCGACGGTGATGCCGTGCAGGCCCAGCTCGCCCATCTCGGGCCAGAGCTCGCGCTTGAACTCGTTCTTCTCGTCGATTTCGGCGGCCAGGGGGGCCAGCCGATCGGCGGCCCAGCGGGCGGTGGTTTCACGAATGGCGTCGGCGTTCTCGCCGAGGCCGAATTCCATGGATTGGGGCGCGAAGGGAATGCTCATGCCCCAAGGCGTAGCATCGCGCACGCGCTTCGCATAGCGGCCTCAGGCGGCGCGTTTATTGTTCCGCTTGCGCGTCAGGTTCCAGCCCGCCGTGCCGATGAAAATAAGGCCGATGACGGCCAGGACGCCGCCGATCACGATGGTGCCGTCGGTCGCCTGCTGAGCCGCCAGAGCACGGCGGAAGGCGACCACGCCGGCGGCGAAGGCCAACAGGCCGATTCCGCCGATGAAGACGACCGCGCCGGTGTCGTTGAGGACAGGAGCCGCGGCGCGCCTTTCATGTCGCAGGACCTGAACCGTGGCGGGGGCCTCGTCCTCGGCGGGGGGCTCCGCCTTGGCGCCTGGCCCCTGAACCGGGGCCGTAAGCAGCAGGTCGAGCGGCGCGGCGCGGTCGGGCGCAGTCTCGAATAGGGCGCGCTCGGCCGAGCGGCGACGATAGGGAGCGTCGATGGGGGGCTGAACGCGGTCGGGCCATCCGCTCATGGCCTCGGCGGCGCGCGCGGGGGCGCCGGCGTTCAATTGCTCCAGCACGTTGGAGCCGTCAAAGCGCTGGATTCCGACGGAGAAGATGAAACTGGCCAGGGCGTCGAACTGATGCTGGTTCAATGGGATCGAGACGCGGCTGTTGATAGCCTCCACGATGGGCAGCAGGTCGTATTGCAGCAGCAACTCGGCCTCGGCCTCGGTGATCGTGGCGCCCGGGCGGGCGGACTTGGCGTGGCCATAGCCGATGACCGGCGTGCCGTCGCGGCGACGCACGGTCCGGGGGCGAAAGCCCTCGAAGCTCTTGATCAGAAGCAGGCCCTCGCGGGACACCTTCAGACGCTGGGACGGAGTTGCGGACACGGATTGACCCAATTCGGAACGGGCGCGCTCGCCCGTCAGGCGAAGCAGCAAGCCGCGTTCCGAAGAGCGTCGTCCCGCTTCAGAGCAGGACGATGGTCGCCAGGCCGAGGAAGATCAGGAAGCCGAAGAAGTCCGTCGTCGCCGTGACGAAGACGGCCGAGGAGACGGCGGGGTCGAACTTCAGTTTCGACAGGGTCAGCGGGGTCAGCACGCCGACCGTGGCCGCGACCAGCAGGTTCAGGATCATGGCCGTGGCGATGACCGCGCCGATGCGCCAGTCGTGGAACCAGAAGCCCGCCGCCAGACCGACCAGGGGCGACAGCACCATGCCGTTGGCCAGCCCCACCGTCATCTCGCGCCAGAAGGTTCGCACGGCGTTGGAGGAGGTCAGCTCACGCGTCGCCAGGGCGCGCACGGTGACGGTCAGGGCCTGGGTGCCGGCGTTGCCGCCGATGGCCGAGACGATGGGCATCAGGACGGCCAGGGCGACGATCTGCTGTATCGTGCCCTCGAAGAAGGCGATGACACCGGCGCCGAGGATGGCGGTGAAAAGGTTGATGCCCAGCCAGGGCACGCGGCCGCGCACGATCTCCAGCACGCCCGAGGACCGGTCTTCATCCGAGACGCCGGCGAGGCGCAGGATGTCCTCGCGGTTCTCTTCCTGAATGATGTGGACGATGTCATCGACCGTCAGCTGGCCGACCAGGCGTCCGCCGCTGTCCACGACCGGGGCCGAGATCAGGTTATACTTCTCGAAGATGTAGGCGACCTCTTCCTGGTCGACATCGACATCGATGGCGTTGACCGGCTCCATCAGCTCGGACAACGGCGTCTCGCGCGGGGCGCGCAGCAGGCGGCTGATGGCCACGCCGCCGACGGGGCGGTTCACCGGATCGACCACATAGATGTCGAAGAAGAGCTCGGGCAGGTCCTCGCCCTGGCGGCGGACGTGGTCGATGGTGTCGCCGACATTCCAGAACTGCGGCGCGGCCATGACCTCACGCTGCATCAGGCGGCCGGCGGAATCCTCAGCATAGCCCAGCGAGCTTTCGATCGCGGCGCGATCGCCCTCGGGCATGGCGGCCAGCACCTTTTCGCGCTGGTCGTCTTCCAGGTCCTCGACCACGGCGGCGGCGTCGTCGGAGTCCAGCTCCTGCAGGGCTTCGGCCAGGGTGGCCGAGGGCACGCGTTCCAGGACCTCTTCGCGGATGCCGTCGTCCAGCTCGGGCAGGGTGTCGGCCAGAAGGTCCGGGGGCAGCCACTGGACCACCACGGCGCGGTGCTCGGCCGTCAGGAAGCCCATCAGGTCGGCGACGTCGGCCGGGTGCAGGTCTTCCAGCAGGCCGCGCAGGCGCATGCCGTCGCCGTCGTCGGCGGCGTCCACGACTTTTTCGACGAAGGACGCCGTCAGGGCATAGTCTTCGCCGAGGGCGACGTGATCTTCGGTTTCGATTTCGGGAGCAGGGGCCGAGGAGGCGGAATCCGTGTTGGTCACGTGTCTGCCTCCCCGATGTTCAGCCTGGTAGTAGCCGAGTTTCGCCCTGTCAGATCAGATGGTGCGGTCGAGAAGACTCGAACTTCCACGGGTTGCCCCACAGCGACCTCAACGCTGCGCGTCTACCAATTCCGCCACGACCGCTCGCATCGGAGGGCGGGCAATAGCGGAGAGGCGGCGGAAAGAAAAGAGGCTTTTACGGAAATAGGCGAAGTCTCGGCTTTTCCTGTGCATTTGCCGTCTCGTGGGGAGCAAGCAAGCCGCGTCGGGTCGGGAAGGCGGGGCCTTCTGACCGCGGCTCAACAAGAAAGCCCGGAGCCTTTTGAGCGCGGCTAAGAATTAAGCCGCGCCGGCCATAAAGTCGTAGATGTCGGCGGTGCGGGTCACGGTGATGGCGATGCGGTCATCGCGAATCTCGATCTCGCCGCGCGCCACAGGGTGGTTGTTGGCCAGGATCCAGACCTCGTCGCGTTCCGAGGCGTCGAGCGGAATCACAGCGCCGCGCCCCATGCGCAGCAGCTGTTGCATCGGCAGGACCGAACGGCCCAGCACGACCGAAATCTCGACATCAACGGCTTCGATCTGGCTCAAGACGATACTCACAAACAGCGGGAGGCCCTTGCGCCGCCGCGTAGAGAGACACATTGAAGCGTCATGCTTGCCGACCCGTTAAGTATCCCCGAACCTTCTTTGATCCGCGCTGACGGTCGCCCCGTTCAATGGGCGGTGTCGACCGGCTATGTCGACTATGAACCCGCCGTCGCGGCCATGGAGGCCCGCGTCGCGGCCATCGCGGCGGGCGAGGCCGAGGAGGTGGTCTGGCTGCTGGAGCATCCGCCCCTCTACACGGCGGGGGTCTCGGCAAAGGACGACGACCTGCTGGCCCCCGAGCGTTTCCCGGTGCACCGGACAGGGCGGGGCGGGCAGTTCACCTATCACGGGCCGGGCCAACGCGTGGCCTATGTTATGCTGGACCTGAACGGGCGCGGCAAGGACGTGCGCGCCTTCGTGCATGGGCTGGAAGACTGGATCATCGGCGCGCTGGATCAGTTCGGCGTCGAGGCCGGGATGCGTGAAGGCCGCGTCGGCGTCTGGGTCGAGCGCAAGGGAGCGGGCTGGAGCCGCGAGGACAAGATCGCCGCCATCGGCGTCAAGGTCCGCAAATGGGTCAGCTTCCACGGCATCAGCCTGAACGTGGAGCCGGACCTCGACCACTTCGGCGGCATCGTGCCGTGCGGCATCACCGAGCATGGCGTCACCAGCCTGGTCGATCTGGGCGTTCTGGCCACGATGGACGAGGCGGACGGGGCGTTGAAGGCTTCGTTCCGGCGGGTGTTCGGTTCTGTCGAGGCGGGCGAAGCGCCGCTCTGACCTTTGGACGTCAGGCTTTGGGAGGCGCGCCGTAGCGGTTGAACGCCCTATGTCCTGGCAGCAGGGCGAGATCGACGGCGACCAGACTCAGCAGCCCCAGGGCGACCCAGTCGGCTGGCGCCGCCGGGCGCGGCCAGGCCATGGAGAAAGCCAGCAGGATCAAGCCGCTCCACCATCCCGACCGCCCCCGGTCGTGCAGGCGTTGCGACAGCAGGCAGGCGCCGCAATAGAGCAGGGCCGCCGCGACGAGCCAGCCGACGAGGTCATGCGCCTTGAGCGACGCCAAGAGGTCGAACGCCGCCCATAGCGCTAGCACGGCGCCTGCCCCGACAAGGAAGGCGATGCGACCGATGCGGCCGCTGGACGTCAGGAACAGGTCAGAGAAGCGGTGCATCCGCTCGGATTAGGGCCCACCTCGCCTCGAGTAAACGGGCGGCGACGGCGCCAAGCGCGGCGGTCAATTCGTCGCGGGGCTTTAACGGGGGCCTTTCTTGGGTTTAAACACGGCGAAACCGCGTTTCGACGGCCCTCTGGGAGATCCCTTCATGCAACGTCTGCTCACCGCTTCAGCGGCTGTTATCGCTCTGGCCTTCGCGGCCGGCAGCGCTTCGGCCCAGAACTTCAGCGACCTCGCGCGTCAGGACCTTCAGGCCACGCACGACGCTCTGAAAGCCAACCACCCCGCCGCCGTGGTGCCGGGCGCCGCCAGTGAAGCCTTCCGCGGCTGGATCGGCGCCGGTCTGCAGCAGGCCATGGCCAAGGCCGGTCAGGTCAACAGCGGCGAAAGCCACGCTTACCTGCTGCGCTACTACGCCAACGGCTTCCGCGACTCGAACATCGCCACCAGCCCGACCTTCGAAGGGGCCAGCCCCTTCTTCGCCACCGGCTGGCCCGGCGTGGCCACCGCCTGGCGCAACGGCGAGTACGTCGTCTCCTACGTCCAGCCGGGCGTGCGCGGCGCGCCGCCGGTCGGCGCCGTGGTCAAGACCTGCAACCTTCAGCCCATCGCCGACTTCGCCAAGGCCAAGCTGGATGGCTTTGAGGGCGACCTGACGACCGAGGCTGCCCGCGTTCGCACCGCGCCCTACCTGCTGTGGAACCGCAACAACCCCATGGCTGGCGGCGTGCCTTCGACCTGCGAGTTCCAGGTCGGCCGCCGCTCGCGCGAATATACCCTCAGCCCGCAACCGGCGACCGCCGCCAACCTGGAAGCTGCCTACCGCGCTTCGGTCTTCACGCCGGGCGCGACCAAGCTGTCGATCGAACAGGTCGACGGCCGTCCGTGGGTTCACGTCAACTCGCTGGAAGACAATGCCGGTTGGGACGCCTTCTTCGCCCAGGTGGAAGGCCAGATCGGCGCTCTGCGCGGTGCGCAGGGCCTGGTCATCGACCTGCGCGGCGCCGAGGGCGACTCGGTCAACGCCACCTCGCGCGGCTATGGCCTGGCCAACCGCATCTGGACGCCTGAGTTCACCGTCAGCCGCCAGCCGGAAGCCGGTCAGATCACCTATCGCGCCACCCCCGCCAACCGCCAGTGGTTCGCTGACACTCTGAACCGGATGCAATCGGACCCGCGCTTCGTGCAGGAATCGGCCCCGGTCATCGAACAGACCCAGGCCATCGTCGCCGCCTTTGACGCCGCCCTGGCCGCCGGTCAGCAGACCTTCGTCATGCCGGGCCGCCCGTCGGTGCCCGACACCGGCGCCGCCAACCCGGTGCAAGGCAAGGTCGTGGTTCTGGTCGACGGCGGCTGCACCAACGGCTGCCTGGATACGCTCGACCTGTTGACCCGGCTGCCGAACGTGCAGCTGGCGGGTTCGGCCACCGCCGTGGACTCGATCTTCATCGAACCGACGGTGCAGCGCCTGCCTTCGAACTATTCGGACCTCAGCTACGGTCACAAGGCCTGGACCACGCGTCAGCGCGGCAACAACAAGGGCTATGTCCCTGCTCAGGGCCTGGCCTACACCGGCAACCCGACCGATGAAGCCGCTGTCCGCACCTGGGTTGGCACACTTTTCTAGGGCCTATCGCCCTTCGGGCTACTTGAGGCCCGTTTAAGGCAAGTAAGATGGTTATGGGGCCGGACGGTGGAAACATCGTCCGGCCCTTCCTATTTTGGGCCTATGACCCAGACTGAATCTCCCACGCCGCTGCGTTCGCCTTCGGGCTTTGATCTGACGCCGCCGAGCGAGAGCCAGCGCGTGGCGCTGGAGGCCGATCTGTCGCCCGAGGAAAAGCGAGTCCTTCTGGCCCACGGCACGGAGGCGCCTTTCTGCGGCACCCTGCTGGGCGAGAAGCGGGCCGGCGTCTTCTGCTGCCGGGAATGCGGCCTTCCGCTGTTCCGCTCGGCCACCAAGTTCGAGAGCGGCACGGGCTGGCCCAGCTTCAGCGTTCCTGTGGACGAGACCCATGTTCGCGCTGTCCGTGACGACAGCTACGGCATGGTCCGGGTCGAGACCCGCTGCGCCCGCTGTGACAGCCATCAGGGTCATGTCTTCCCGGACGGCCCGCCGCCGTCCGGTCTACGTTACTGCATCAACTCGGTGGCCCTCAGCTTCGTGCCCGAGGGCGAGGCCTTGCCTGACCCCCTGGGGCGCGGCGATGGGACCGCCTGACCTTAGCCGCATTTGCAGTTAGGGTGGGGATGAACGGGAGTATGGGCGCATGATGATCGAACTGGCCGCCGCCGCGCTGTTGCTGGCGAACATGGACCCCGAGGGCGTCGTCTCGACCGCCCCGCGCGGCGATGATGCGGTGTTGACGGCGTCGGCGGCCACTCTGGCCGGCTCGACCAGCGACGCCTCGCCCAGCACCACGGTTCAGAGCGCGGCCCCGCATGGCCTGTCCACCGACGAACAGATCGCTCGCTGGATCGGCGAGCGCACCGCCGAGACGTCGAGCCGCGCGCCCGCTGATCCCTGGGCCGAACCCGAGCCGCGCAAGATGCACGGCGAATTCAGCGTCGGCATGGGCACTGGCGGGTATCAGGACTATTCGGCGGCCGTGTCCCTGCCTCTGGGCGAGACCGGCACGCTGAACCTCATGGTCAGCCAGACCAAGAACAGCCCATGGGGCTATGGCTATGGCTATGGTTATGGCTCGCCCTGGGGCTATGGCGGCTATGGCCGCCCCTTCGGCGTGGTGGAGGCGCCGGGCTTCGAGGGGACCTATTTCCGGGGTCGGCCCTATGCGCCGACGCGCGTTCGTCCCGGTTCCACGCAGGAAACCACCACCTCGGTCGGCTTCTCGCTGCGCAGCGGCGACTGAAACCACATTCCGGCCCCATGAACTGAGGCCTTCGCGCCACGGCGCGGCCGGTTTCGACCGGGGCGTCTCATCGCCGCATTCCCTTTGGGCCGCGATCTCCCATATGCGTCGGGAGATAGAGGACCAGTATGGATAGTTTGCTTAGTTCGGCCGCCGATTTCATCGCCAGACATCATGTCTGGGCCGGGGTCGTACTAGGGTCTGTCACCTTTCTTGAATCCCTGGTGGTGATCGGCGCCTTCGTGCCGGCCACGGGCCTTCTGGTCGCTGCGGGCGGTCTGGTGGCGGCGGGCGTTCTCGATCCCCTGACCGTCATCGCCGGCTGTGTCATCGGTGCAGTCATGGGCGACGCCATCTCCTACTGGATCGGACGCCGTCTGGGCACGGGCGTGCTGCGCCAGCCCATATTGCTGCCGCACCGTCGCAAGATCGCCTGGACGCGGCTCTACTGCCGTCGCTACGGCGTGGCCTCCATCTTCATCGGGCGCTTCTTCGGGCCGCTGCGGGCCTTCGTGCCGGTCATGGTGGGCGTTCTGCGGATGCGTCAGCGGGTGTTCCAACTGGCCAATGTCACCTCGGCCTTCGTCTGGGTCCTGGCCATGCTGGCGCCCGGCTATCTGGCCGCCAAGGGTCTGGCGCAGCTGGAGTTTATGAGCGAGGCCCATGGGCCGACCCTGATGCTGATCGCCTTTGGCGCAGTGGTCGTCGCCGCGGTGGTGGCCATGCGCTGGCTGAAGGGCAGGGCGGCCAGGCGCTCGGCTCTGCTTGCCGCGACGGTCGAGTAGGCTTCTTTACAGCGCACAAGAAAAAGGGCCCGACCGGATGGTCGGGCCCTCTTCGTATCCGGACTGACGGGCGTCAGTCGTGGCCGTGTGCGTGGCCGTGTGCATCGGCCTCGGCCGAGGCTGCGCCCGCGCTCCAGGCCTGACCTTCGGCGCTCTGGTGCCAGAAGGGCTGACGCGGAGGCTGGCCGACCTCGTTCATCTGGTTGTCGAAGATGCGGCCGTTGATCATCGTGTAGCCGATCTTGACCGTATTCCGCAGGTTCTCCAGCGGGTTGGCGTCCAGCACGACCAGGTCGGCCAGCTTGCCGGTTTCCAGCGAGCCGATGTCCTTGTCCATGCCTAGCGCCGCAGCGCCGTTCAGGGTGCCGACGCGCAGGGCCTGGTGCGGGGTCATGCCGCCCTGTTCGAACATCCACAGCTCCCAGTGGGCGCCGAGGCCTTCGCGCTGACCGTGGGCGCCGATCTGCACCGACACGCCCTCGTCCGACAGGCGCTTGGCCTCGCGGGCGATGTCGATGTGGTTCAGTTCGTTTTCGGGCACATGGACCGGGCGACGGGCGCGGCTGTCCAGGACGCGGCGCGGGACGTACTGGGTCAGGATCGGGTCGTTCCAGACGTCCGTGGCCTGATACCAGTAGTTCTCGCCCCAGTTGCCGCCATAGGCCACGACGAGGGTGGGGGTGTAGGCCACCTTGGTCTGACGCCACAGCTGATGCACGTCGGCGTAGAGATGGGCCAGCGGGATCGAGTGTTCGATCGTGGTGTGGCCGTCCACCACCATGCTCATGTTGTGCTGATAGAGCGACCCGCCCTCGGGCACGACCATCATACCCAGTTCGCGCGCGGCTTCCAGAATCTGCTGACGCTGATCGCGGCGGGGCTGGTTGTAGCTCTTGACGCTCCAGGCGCCGACGGCCTGCATCCGGCGCAGGTTGGACAGGGCGTCGTCCAGATCGTTCACCTGGGCCGTGAAGGGCGTCGCCGCCCCGTACAGGATGGTGCCGGTCGAGAAGATGCGCGGCGCCACGACGCGCCCGGCCTTGGCCAGTTCGCTGTGGGCGAAGATCTCGCTCGAATCATTGGACGGGTCGTGGATGGTGGTCACGCCGAACGCGAGCGCGGCGTAGTTGACCCAGGACTGCTGCGGGATGATCTCGTCCGAGCCCATGCTGCCGTGCCAGTGGGCGTCCACCAGACCGGGGATGATGGTCTTGCCGGCCATGTCCATGACGCGGGCGTCAGCGGGCACGGTGACCGAGCCGCGCGGGCCGATGGCTTCGATGCGGTTGCCGTTGATGACGACCACGCCGTCCTCGATGACCTCGTCGCCCTTCATGGTGATCAGGCGGGCGCCGCTCAGCACCACGCGGCCGGTCGGCTTGGCGTAGTCGGCGCTGAAGCCGATCTTCACGCCATGCTCGGCGGGCTTCGGCAGGTCAGCGGGCGCGCCTTCGGCGAAGGCGAAGCTTTCTTGCAGCGGACGCGAGAACAGCTCCGGTCCCATCGACCATTGCAGGCGGCTGGAATCACCGGACCAGTGCAGCCATTCGCCGGCGTCGCGGGTGACGCGGGTCTGGGGCAGGGCCTTGGTGTCGGCGCCGACCGTGACGGCGCGCCCCGTGGCGACGAAGGGCGTCACATAGGCGTTGAAGCGCTCGGTCCAGGCCACCCAGTGCTCATCCGGCGAGACCGAGAACTCGGCCGCCCATTCGCTGCTCAGGTGGGTGCGGGCGTCGTCGCCCGACAGGTTGACGGACTTCAGCACCCGCTTGTCGCCGTCGCGTGCCGTCAGGAAGACGCGGTCGTTGCGGGCGCCGAACTGCGGGTTGGAGCCCTCGTCGGTGATCAGGGTCGGCTGGCCGCCGCGCACCGAGGTGCGATAGACGCCCGGCTCGCGGCTCCACAGGGCCGTGCGCAGGAAGCCGTCGCTGGAGGTGCGATAGACGATGGTCTGACCGTCCGGCGAGAACTGCGGCTCCAGATAGTGGCCGGGATGGGCGCTGATGACGCGGCCTTCCCCGCCGGCGGCGGGAATCACCCGCAGGGTGCCCAGATCCTGATCGTTCCAGGTCGTGTAGACGATGGAGCGGCCGTCACGCGACCAGGAGGGATAGAGCTCGAAGTGATTGCTCTGGCGCGTCAGGCGGCGGGGGGCGCCGGCCACGCCGTTGCGCAGGTCGCGAATCCACAGATTGCCGAGGGCCTCGAACACCACCTTGGAGCCATCCGGCGAGGTCTGGGCCCAGCGGACCATCTTCACGTCGAACTGGTCAGGCGCGACCTCGACGGGGAAGCGCACGGCTTCCTGCACGCGGCGGGTGTCGGCGACGTGGAAGGGGATTTCGCTGACGGCCTTGGAGGCCACGTCGATGCGATGGATCTTGCCGCCGGCCCAGAAGACGATCGCGCGGTTGTCGGGGGTCCAGCTCATCGTCGGATAGACGCCGTGGATGGCCCAGGTTTCCTGCAGGTCGCGGTCCAGGGAGTCGTAGATCGGGGTCTCGCGACCCGACTCGAGGTCCATGACATAGAGGACGGACTTGTACCGGTCGCGCCGGATGAAGGCCAGGGACTTGCCGTCCGACGAGGGAGTGGGGCGAATCGAGCCGCCCGGGCCGGTGACGAAGGGCGTGACCTCGCCCGTCTCGCGATCCAGGCGACGGATCACGTAGATCTGGGTGTTCGGGTCCTTGGAATAATCGAACACGCCGCCCGGCGTGGAATCATCGCTGAAGTAGATATAGCGGCCGTCGGGGGAGAAGGCGGGCTCGCCCGTGTCCTTCTGCTGGGTGCGGCGCTCGGTCAGTTGCACGCCGCCGCCGCCAGAGCGGTGGTACATCCACATCTCGCCCGCGCCCAGCGAGCGCGACGAGGTGAAGTGCTTGCGGCCGACGACGAACTGACCGTCCGGCGACCAGTCGGGCTGGGTCAGCAGGCGGAAGGTCTCGTTTGACACCTGTTTGGCGTTGGAACCGTCGCGGTCCATGACCCACAGGTTGTCGCCGCCGCCCCGGTCCGAGGTGAAGGCGATGGAGCGGCCGTCCGGCGAGAACTTGGGCTGCATGTCCCAGGCGACGCCCGAGGCGATGGCGCGGGCCTCTCCGCCGGTGATCGGCATGACATAGATGTCGCCCAGCAGGTCGAAGACGATTTCGCGACCGTCAGGGCTGACGTCCAGCGACATCCAGGTGCCTTCGGTGACGTCGATGGTTGCGTCGTGCGACGCGCCCGGCGGGTTCTGGACGTCCCACTTGGGCTTGTCCGGCGTGGCGGCGGCGGCAGCCGTCGAATCGCTGGCCGGCGTGTTTTGCGCGAACGCCGGGAAGGCCACGGCCAGGGCCGCGACGGTGGTCAACAAACTGCGCTTCATGGAAAGCCCCAACCCCTTACAACTGAGGTTGCAAGGTCTAGCGGGCGCGGCATGGTTTTGGCCAGACGTCAGGCGTCGAACGTATACATTTCGACCGCGTCAGGACATCGCATCTGATTGTAGGGATATTGGACCGGACCCTTGCAAACTATTGATCTGCAAGGGTCCGGATGGTGCCGCCGGGGGGAATCGAACCCACGACCTCAGCCTTACCAAGGATGCGCTCTACCACTGAGCTACGGCGGCCCTCAACGAGGAGAGCGGCCGTATAGCCAACGACTTCGGCGGGGCCAAGCGGAAAATGCATGCTTGATCAAAAACTTTGCACGGGCTCTGCTGCACAACATGGATACCCCGCCAAAAGACGCCGTTCCCGCCGCTCCGGTCGTGGAGCCAACACGCGAGCAGAAGGCCAAGGCCGAGCGAGCCATTCGCCTCGCTGCGGCTCTGCGGACGAATCTGAAACGCCGCAAGGCCCCGGCCGCCGCGTCTCGCCCCGCTACGGAACGCAACTGAAAGTCATCGTCCTTGCGCGCACACGGCTCTTTCGCGAGGGCGTAAGGGCTTGCTAGATAAGCGGTTCGCCGGGGCGTGGTGTTTCCGGCCGCGAAAGATTCCATGGACAGCATCGTCATCCACGGCGGCAACCGCCTGAACGGCCAGATCGAGGTCAGCGGCGCCAAGAATTCGGCCATCAAGCTGATGGCGGCTTCGATCCTGACGGATCAGCCCCTGCTGCTGACCAATATGCCGCGTCTGGCGGATACCCGGTTCCTGGGTCAATTGCTGCAGCAGTTCGGCGTCGAGGTGACCGAGCGCAACGGCGCCGACGGGCAGGAGACCCTGTTCCATGCGCCGACGCTGACCTCGACCTTCGCCCCCTATGATCTGGTTCGCCAGATGCGGGCCTCGTTCAACGTCCTGGGGCCGCTGCTGGCCCGCTCGGGCGAGGCCAAGGTCTCGCTGCCCGGCGGC
Organism: Brevundimonas sp. NPDC090276; assembly: GCF_044772165.1. Taxonomy (NCBI): domain Bacteria; kingdom Pseudomonadati; phylum Pseudomonadota; class Alphaproteobacteria; order Caulobacterales; family Caulobacteraceae; genus Brevundimonas; species Brevundimonas sp. NPDC090276. Next base: position 1,192,699 of record NZ_JBIVYK010000001.1, read on the forward strand.
TGCACCATCGGCGCGCGTCCGGTCGATCTGCACCTGATGGCCCTGACGGCCATGGGCGCGGAGATCGAGCTGGAGGAGGGCTATGTCTCCGCCCATGCGCCCAAGGGGCTGCAGGGGGCCGAGGTCGAGTTTCCCTTCGTTTCTGTCGGCGCGACCGAGCACGCCCTGCTGGCCGCCGTCCTTGCCAATGGAACGACGGTGCTGAAGCGCGCCGCGCGTGAGCCCGAGATCGGCGATCTGGCCCGCTGCCTGATCGCCATGGGCGCCAAGATTGAGGGTCTGGACACCGACGTCCTGACCATCACCGGCGTGTCGTCGCTGTCGGGCGCGACCTGGTCGGTAATTCCCGACCGGATCGAGATGGGCAGCTATGCCCTGGCCGCCGCCATGGCCGGGGGCGAGGTACGCCTGACCAAGGGCCGCGCCGACCTGATCACCGCCCTGACCGACAAGATGGTCGAGGCCGGGGTCGAGATCGAAGCCACCGCCGACGGCGTCATCGTGCGCCGCGACCCGACGCAGCGGCTCAAGGCCGTCAACGTCACGACGGAAATCTATCCGGGCTTCGCCACCGACCTGCAGGCCCAATTCATGGCCCTGATGACGACGGCCGAGGGGACGAGCGTCATCCACGAAAACATCTTCGAGAACCGCTTCATGCACGCGCCCGAACTGGCGCGTCTGGGCGCCGACATCTCGGTACATGCGGGCGAAGCCCATGTGCGCGGCGTCGAGAAGCTGCACGGCGCTCCGGTGATGGCCACCGATCTGCGGGCCTCGATCAGCCTGGTCATGGCCGGTCTGGTCGCCGAGGGCGAAACCACGGTCGGTCGCGTGTATCATCTGGATCGCGGCTTCGAGCGGATGGAAGAAAAGCTTGGAGCCTGCGGCGCCGACGTGCGGCGCGTGAAAGGCGGAGCGGATGAGCACTGAGGCCGAGGCGATCTCTGACGACGACGCGGCGGCCGAAGCTCTGGCCCCGATGGAGCCTCTGCGTCTGCTGGCCGAGGACGCGGTCGATCTGCAGATCATCTCGGCCGCGCTTCAGGACGCCATCATGCGGCCTGTCGACATCCGCTGGGAAAAGGACGCCCGGCGTCTGACCATCGTCCTGTCGCGCTTCTGCTGGGAGTGCGGCGGCACGCGGGTTATGGCGGCCATGCAGTTCGGCGACGTCGAGGCGGTCAAGAGCCGCCGTTTGCCGCGCCTGCCGGAAGCGGCGCTGGAACTGCTGGCGCTCGATTTCGAGCCGACCGAGGCTCCCGGCGGCCGGGTCATCCTGATGTTCGCCGGCGGCGGGGACCTGCGCATCGACGTGGAATGCCTGGACGCCGTGCTGACCGACCTGTCCGACCGCTGGCCCGCCCGCGTCGCCCCGACCCATCTGGACGAGAGCCAATCATGAGCGGCCCGCACAAGCTGTCGTCGATCGAAGTCGACGCCGCGACCCTTCCGGCCGCGACGGCCGAGATCGAGCATCAGCGCCGCGTCGCCATCTTCGATCTGATCGAACAGAACAGCTTTGCTCCGGAAGGCGCCGAGGGCGGACCCTATATCTTGCGCCTGTCGTCGCAGGATAACCGGCTAGCCTTCGACATTTCGGGACCGGACTTCTCGCGGACCCACGTCCTGTCGCTGTCGCCGATGAAGACGGTGATCCGCGACTACGCCCTGATTTGCGAAAGCTATTATGAGGCCCTGCGCGGCTCCTCGCCGAGCCAGATCGAGTCGGTCGATATGGGCCGTCGCGGCCTGCACAACGAGGGCGCCGAACTGCTCAAAGCGCGTCTCGAAGGCAAGGTGGAGATCGACAAGGAAACCGCTCGTCGGCTGTTCACGCTGGTTTGCGCTGTCTATCGACGCGGCTGAACTCGACTATTTCGGCGTTTTGGTGCATTAGGCGCCTCCTTCACGGCTCGCGTTCACGCCCGACGCGAGCCTTAAGCCGTTTTTCCGGGCGAGAGAGACCGCATGGCCAAGGAAGAGCTTCTCGAGTTCCCCGGCACCGTCAGCGAACTGCTGCCGAACGCCACGTTCCGCGTGACGCTGGAAAACGACCACGAGATCATCGCCCACACCGCCGGCAAGATGCGCAAGAACCGCATCCGCGTTCTGGCGGGCGACAAGGTGCTGGTCGAAATGACGCCCTATGATCTGACCAAGGGTCGCATCACCTATCGCTTCAAGTAAGGACGCGCGTGTCGCGTCCTGACCTTTCGGCTCCTAGGCTGGTTCTGGCCTCGTCGAGCCCGCGCCGCATTGAACTACTGGCGCAGATCGGGGTGGTTCCCGATCATGTTGATCCCGCCGACATCGACGAGACGCCGCTGAAAGGCGAGACGCCGACGCGTCTGGCCGAGCGCCTGGCGCGCGGCAAGGCCGAGGTTGTGGCGGCGCGTTCACCTGACGCTATCGTTCTGGCCGCCGATACGGTGGTGGCTCTTGGCCGCCGCCTGTTGGAAAAGCCGGCGGATGAGGCCGAGGCCAAGCGCTTCCTTGAACTGCTGTCGGGTCGCAATCACCGCGTCTTCACCGGCGTCGTCGTGATCGCCAATGGCGAGGCGACATGCCGGGTCGTCGACACCCGCGTTTCCTTCAAGACCCTGTCGCCCGAAGAGATCGCCACCTATGTCGCCTCGGGCGAGTGGCGCGGCAAGGCGGGCGGGTATGGCATCCAGGGGGCGGCCGCCGCCTTCGTGCGCCGTATCGTCGGCAGTCATCCGGCGGTCATGGGGCTGCCTCTCTATGAAGCGGCCAACCTGCTTCGGGGCGCCGGCTGGCGGCCCAGGAACGCCTGACGTGGCCGATATCGAGGTCTTCCTCGATGAGGCGCCGGGCGAGACCCGCGGCGTCATCGCCCGCGACGGCCTCTTTACTCATCTGATCCTGCACCGTGACAGCGACCGGCCGAGCGATCGGCTGGGCGCGCGTTGCGTCGGCCGCATCGTGCGGGTCGAACCGGCCTTGCGCGGCGCCTTCGTCGATCTCGGCGTGGGCGAGCCATTCGGCTTCCTGCCTCTGGGCAAGGACGACAAGGCGGGGGAGGGGGGCAAGATCGAGGTCGAGGTCGTCGCCGAGCCACGTGAACGCAAGGGGCCGGTGTTGCGTCGTCTCGGCGACGCTGCCGGCGCGCCGCGCCTGCTGGCGCCAGGGCCCGACGTTGCTGCGATTCTGGCCGATCTGGCGCTTGGCGTTGAACCCCAGACCGGCGTCGGCGCGATCCGCGCCTCCTTGGAGGCCGAGGAGGACGCCTTGTCCGGCGCTGTCGTCGATTCGAGCAGCGGTCTGGATCTGATGATTCAACGTACTCGCGCTCTGATCGCGATCGATATCGATCATGCGCCGGCGCCGGGGCGCGATACCCGCAAGAACCGTGAGGCGGCGAACCGTGCCGGGCTGTCGCACGCGGCGCGCCTGTTGACGCTGAAAGGTTGGGGCGGCCTGGTGGTGATTGACCTGATCGGCGTCGGCCTGCACGGCGACACTATAGTGAAGATGGTCCGCGCCGCCTTCGCGGCCGAGCCTCAGGCGGCGTTCGGGCCGTTGAGCCGGTTCGGTCTGATGCAGGTTTCGCTGCCGTGGCGGCGCACGCCGCTGGACGAGCGTCTTCTGGACGGGGCAGGGCGGTTCACGCTCGAGACCCGCGCCATGAATGTCGTACGCCAGTTGCGGCTGGCCTTGCTGTCCGATCCCGCGACGCCGCGCTACGTCGCGCGTTGCATGCCGGATGAGGCGGCGCTCGTTGCGCCCTTGGTTGAGGCGCTAGGCCCTCGCGCGGGGGTGGCGCCGGATGCGTCGGCGGTCCACGGCGTTCGAATTGAAGAGGCCCCATAATGTCGCTCTGCCCCATCTGTCGCCGCCAGGAGGCCGTTCCGGCCTACAAGCCCTTCTGCTCCAAGCGTTGCGCCGACGTTGATCTGCAACGCTGGTTCACCGGCGGCTACGCCATTCCGACCGAAGAAGTGGTCGAAGATGAAAAAGATCGCTGAATTGAGTGAATTGGCGTCTGGACAGCCCCGTCAGCCTCGCCTATAGACCCGCCTCTCGCGGCGACGTCGCAAGGCCTGGATAGCTCAGCTGGTAGAGCAGCGGATTGAAAATCCGCGTGTCGGTGGTTCGAACCCGCCTCCAGGCACCACTTCCCCACATAAGTTAATGCTCCCCGCCCACGGGATAGCTGTGCCGCAAAATGGCCTAAATTTCGCCATGGGAATTGCATTCCCGTAACGTGGCGTGATGCGACGTTTTCGTGTCGTCGCCATTACAAAAATCGCAAATATTTTGCCCAACTCCACGATTGCTGCACGTGCGAAGGGGAAAAGAAACTTTGCGGACTTGACGCTAAGATAGGCGTTCGCCAAAGGGTCTTAACCGCATTCCTGCTTGCAGGTCGGGGTTACCGGGATATTGTGTCCTGGACCTTGGCGGCGACGGTCGTTTTCGAACGAACGTTGCGGGAGGTGGTTCCACTCGGCGAGCTCGATCTCGTCGGTGGTGAAATTTCATTATAGGGACGGCCGACTGACGCGGTCCGTGTCTTGGGTTCCACGTGTCAGACCAAAGCAGGAACTGGCGAACAATGCTCGATAGCAAGAAGACGAATATCCTCCTCGCAATGGCCGGCGCCGCCGTCCTGATGGCGAGCTCGCCGGTTCTGGCGCAAGACGCCGCAACCCCGGCCGCTGCCCCGGCAGCCGCTGCTTCGACCGCCGCTCCGGCCGCCGACGCTGCTGCTCCCGCCGCCGACGCCGCTCCCGCTGCTGATCCCTCGACTGTTGCTGACTCGGTCAGCGGCGGCCACGGCGGCGGCGGCATCACCCCGGTCTCCATGTTCATGGAAGCCACCGCGGTCGTTAAGATCGTCATGATCGGCCTGCTGCTGGCCTCGGTCCTGTCGTGGACCATGCTGCTCATCAAGCTGCTCGAGTTCGGCGCCCTGAACAAAACCACCGACCGCTTCCTGGAAGCCTTCCGCGGCGCCCGCACGATCGCTGACATGCGTCGCGTCGCCACCTCGGAAGACTTTGACGGCAACCCGCTGGCCGACATGGCCGCCGCCGCCACCGAGGAAATCGAACTGTCGCGTCAGGCTGGCCTGAGCGTCACCGGCGATCACCGCGACTCGGCTCTGCTGCGCGCCCAAACCGCCGTCGCCGCCGTTCAAGCGGGTCTGCCGAAGCGCCTGTCGGGCGGCCAGCAGTTCCTGGCTTCGACGGGTTCGACCGGTCCGTTCGTCGGTCTGTTCGGCACCGTTTACGGCATCATGAACTCCTTCATCGGCATCGCCGAGTCCAACACGACCAACCTGGCCGTCGTTGCTCCGGGTATTGCTGAAGCCCTGCTGGCTACCGGTATCGGCCTGTTCGCCGCTATCCCGGCCGTTATCTTCTACAACTACTTCAACACGCGCATCTCGAACTACGGCACGCGTTCGGACGGCTTCAACGCTGAACTGATCAACGCCATCTCGCGTCAGCTCGACAAGGGAGCGTAAGACGGATGGCCGCCAAACTTTCCGGTTCCGGCGGCGGCAAGTACACCGTCGAGGCTAATGCCGAGATCAATGTCACGCCTTTCGTTGACATCATGCTCGTCCTCCTCATCATCTTCATGGTGGCGGCTCCGCTCGCCACCGTGTCGGTGCCGGTGAAACTGCCTCGCGCCGTTGCTCCTCCGGGCAAGAATCCGCCGACGCCGGTCTTCATCTCCATCCAGAACGATGGCGATGTTTGGATCGGCGACCTCAAGTCTTCTCCTGGTGCGCTGGGCGATGACCTGCGGGTGCAGATCGGACGCAGGAACCCTTCGGAAGAACGTATTTTCATTCGTGCAGACCAGCAGACCCGGTACGGCGACTTCATGCAGGTCATGAACGCCCTTCAGGACAATGGTTTCTACAGCGTCGCCCTGGTTGGCGAAGACAACTCGTAAGGGGGCGGGGCGCATAGCATGACAGCTGAACCTCACGTCCACCGTGATCCAATCCTGGATCCGCCGAAGAAGAAGAAGAAGCTTTCGACCGGCGCCGTCGTGGGCATCACCGTTTCGGTGATCGTCCACGCCCTGGCGGGCCTGTACTTGTATAACAACAAGTTCGTGTTGAAGGAGATGACCTACGAGGACGAGGCCGTCGACGTCGAGCTGATGGAGGTTCCCCCTCCGCCGCCGCCGCCGCCGCCGCCGCCGCCGCCGCCGGACACCCCTCCGCCGCCGAAGCTTCAGGTGCGTGAACCGCAGATCAACACCCAGGCTCCTCCGCCTCCGGTGACTGTGGCTATCGAACCGACGAAGAAGGAAGACCGTCAGGAATACACGGGTCCGCCCGTGATCGTCCCCGGACCTCCGCCTCCGCCGGCTCCGCCCGCGCCGCCGAAGCCTTCGGTCATCACCAACCCGAGCTGGTCTCGCCAGGTCGCGCCGGAATTCCCGGAACGCGCCCAGTCGCGCGGCATTGAAGCGGGTTCGGCCAAGGTGAACTGCGCGGTTGCCCCGAACGGCAGCCTCTCGGATTGCCGCATCGTGGATGAAGATCCCGCCGGCGCCGGTTTCGGCCAAGCGGTTCTTCGGGCGGCCCGTTCGGGACGTCTGGCGCCGCGGACTGTTGACGGCGCCGCCGTCGGCGCCCGCGTCGAGTTCACGACCCGCTTCCGTCTGGACTAAGGATCTCTCACGAGATCAGGTTGAACGCCCTGGAGGAAACTCCGGGGCGTTTTTCTTTGCGCGGATCCCCTGGCTGCAGACTGGCGTTTCGAGCGGGCCTTGCTCATGATCCGCATCGGACCAAGTCTGGAGCTTGCCGTGAAAAAAGCCGTCGTCCTCATCACCGTCGCGACCGCCCTGGGCCTGACCCTTGGCGCCTGCGCCTACAACGAGAGCCTAGGTCGCAATCAGTTCCTGATCGTCGACGACAGCGCCCTAATGCAGCAGTCGAACGCGGCCTGGGCTGAGACCTTGAGGTCGCAGAAGGTGTCGACCAACGCGGCCCAGAACGAGCGCGTACGTCGTGTCGGCGGGCGAATCGTGCAGGCGGCCGGTCTGGGGGGGCGCAACTGGGACTATGCGGTGTTCGAGGACGCCAGCCCCAACGCCTTCGTCCTGCCGTCGGGCCAGATCGGCGTCACCACTGGCCTGCTGAAGCTGGTGCAGAACGACGACCAGTTGGCGACTGTGATCGGCCATGAGGTCGGCCATGTCGTCGCCCGCCACGCCGCCGAACGCTATTCGACCCAGTCTACGACGGGTCTGGTGCTCGGCGCAGTCCAGAGCCGGGCAGGGGATTATTCTCAGGCAGTCGGCGCGCTGGGCGGCATGGGCGCGCAACTGGGCCTGTTGCTGCCTTTCTCGCGCAGTCACGAACTCGAGGCTGACCGTCTGGGCGTCGATTACGTTGCGGCTGCCGGTTACAAGCCCTCGGAATCCATCGCCCTTTGGCGACTGATGGCGCAGCAGCGTCAGTCAGGAAGGCCCGAATTCACCTCGACCCACCCCTCGGATCAAACCCGGATCGCCGCTTTGCAGCAGTATATCGCCAGCCGGGGCTGGAACTGACGGGGGATAAAGTGAAATTCCTGAATAAGCGTATTGCTGACAGAGGCGAGGCCCGCTAGAGAACCGGCCTCGCGTTGATCGCGCCGCCTTAGCTCAGTTGGTTAGAGCGCCGGTTTGTGGAACCGGAGGTCCTCAGTTCAAGCCTGAGAGGCGGTACCATCACTCCAACGAATCGCTTTCAGCGAGTGGAGTGTTGAGCAGATGAGCGAAGCATCCCCCCTGTGGGACCCCCGCCAGTACAACCGATTTGAAGCCCAGCGCGATCGCGCCGCGCTCGATCTTCTGGTGCGTTTGCCGGAAGATTTCTCGCCTGCCCAAATCTGGGATCTGGGCTGTGGGACCGGTCAGCACGCGGCGCTGCTGAAGCGCCGTCACCCTGACGCCCATGTACACGGCATGGATTCCAGTGAGGCCATGCTGGAGCAGGCTCGCTTCCTGTCCGCAGATATCGACTGGTCCGTCGGTGATATCGCACGTTGGAGGCCGGCGCAGCCGGCCGATCTGATTCTGGCCAACGCCTCGTTGCAATGGCTGCCCCACCACGCGGCCCTGTTTGCGCATCTGGCTGAAGCGCTGGCGCCCGGCGGCCTGCTGGCGGTGCAGATGCCCATGGCCTGGGAGACGCGCCATCATACAATCATGCGCGAGACGGCGGCTAAGGGGCCGTGGGCCTCGGCTCTGACCGGTGTGGACACGATCGCGCCCTTGCTTGCGGCGGAGGCCTATTACGAAGCTCTGGCGCCGCTGTGCGACGACATCGACATCTGGTCGACGACCTATCTGCACGTTTTGAACGGCGACAACGCCGTGCTGGAATGGATGAAGGGCACGGCGCTGCGGCCCTATCTGACCGCGCTGGCGGGCGATCCCGCGATGCAGGGGGCTTTCCTGCAGGCGCTGGGCGAACGTCTGGCGTCGGCCTTCCCTAGGCGGGCGGACGGGGCGACTCTTCTACCATTTCCTCGTCTGTTTCTTGTAGCGCAGCGTCGTTGATGCGGTGGCGATGCAGATGCTCGACCGGGCATTTCAGCGTCGCCAGCGCGGCCTTCGTCGCGGCGTAGCCTGAGGACACCGCCGGGGCGTAGGCCTTCCAGTCGCGGATATCGACGCCCTCGGGCCTGGGCAGGATCAGCAGGTCGGTGTCGGCGCGCGCCTGCATCAGTTCGGCCTCGGTCGTCAGGGTGGCGGAGCGCATCAGCACCGATACGATCGGCGGCCCCTTCTTCCAGGCGCCCGAAACGATCCAGCGCCACCAGGACGGCGGGTCTTCCAGCGCCTTGGGGTCGACGCCGCGCGTCTGGGACACGTCCACGCCGACGACGGGGCCGCTGTTCAGGCGGCGCATGACCTCGCTGGGGAAGTTGCGCAGTACTGCGCCGTCGACCAGCACCTGACCGTTCATCACCACGGGCGGCATGACGCCGGGAATGGAGATCGAGGCGCGCAGGGCGTGGCGCAGCATGCCTTCGCGATGCACCTCGACCTTGCCTGACGTCAGATTGGTCGAGACGGCGAAGAAGGGCAGGGGCATGTCCTCGATGTTCACGTCGCCATAGGCGTCCTGCATCAGGCCCGCGACCTTGCGCGCATGGGTCATGGCGATGATGGGGAAGGCGATGTCCGACAGCGGATCGGAGTCGACGAAGGCCTTGCGGATGCGTTCGTCCAGTTCCTCGTCCGACCAGCCGAGACCGGGGCCGGCGGCGACGACGGCGCCCATGCTGGAGCCGCCGATGAAGTCGATCGGCATCCCGGCTTCGCGCAGGGCCCGCAGCGCGCCGATGTGGGCGTAGGCGCGGGCGCCGCCGCCCGACAGCACCACCCCGACGGCTGAGCCGGTGACGATGCGGGCGATGCGCGCCGTGTCGTCGAACAGGCCCTCGACCGCATGGAACCAGCGACCGGGCCGGAAGGCGTCCAGCCAGGCGCGCGTTCGTGTGGGCCGCGCCATGTGCGCCGGGCGCAGCAGGATCAGGTCGGTCAGCGGGTGGGCCTCGTCCTCGATCTCGGGCGGCAGGACGGGGGCGTGCGGTTTGTGGTCGGCGTCGCCCACGATGAAGACCCGGTCGACCTGTCGGGCGCACAGGGAGGCCCAGCCGGGTTCGTCCGACTCGGCGACATAGAGGACGTAGTCGTGGGCGTCCTCGACGCTGGAGAACCATTCGGCGGCGGAAGACAGGGCGGTGTGATCGACGACGCGGCAGCTGAAGCCCTGGGCCTCGACCGCGCGGGCGACCCGTTCGACGAAGCTGCGAATCGGCTGGGCTCGGGCCGAGACGAAACCGAAGACGGTCGGATCCGATCCGGTGGAGTTCCGGTCGCGCGCCCGCATCAGCATGATCTGGCCCAGTTCGGCCATCAGGGCGGGCTCGTTGCGGGCGGCCTCGAAGAAGGCGTCGCGGGGTAGGGCGACCACGTCGCTGTCGCGCAGGGCGACGACATTGGCCATGTGGGTCGTGCCCGCCAGCATGGCCATTTCCCCTACCGGATCGCCGGGCTTGATGACGCCGATGAACTGGGGCCCGCGCCCGTTATCGTCGCGGAATACGCCCAGCCGGCCAGCGCGCAGCAGGTAGAGGGTGTCGGCGGGATCGCCTGCCGAGAACAGCCGTTCGCCCCGCGTCAGGGCGAACCAGCTGGCGCGGGTGTTCTTCGTGCCCTCGAAGACGCGCGCGAGAGCGGCCTCAAGCGAGTCGGGCAGCGTATCGGGACGTTCAGCAGCCATGCTTGGGGTTTAGGCCGGATTTCGTCGGACGGGAAACAGAACGGCTTCCACCCGAGGCGGAAGCCTCCTAAACCTTGGGGCATGCCCAAGCTGATTTCTGCTGTCGATCGCAACAGTCCTGCTTTCAAATCGTTGGATGCGCACAATCGCGCCCTGCGGGATGAGCTTTACGAGAAGGTGGCCAAGGCCGCGCGCGGCGGCTCCGACGCCAGCCGCGACCGCCATGTGGCGCGGGGCAAGCTGTTGCCGCGCGACCGGGTCGAGCGCCTGCTGGACCCCGGCTCGCCCTTCCTCGAGGTCGGCCAACTGGCCGCCAACGGGATGTATCGCGATGAAGCCCCCGGCGCGGGCATGATCTGCGGCGTGGGCCGGGTCTCGGGCCGCGAGGTCATGATCGTCGCCAACGACCCGACGGTGAAGGGCGGCGCCTACTTCCCCCTGACGGTCAAGAAGCACCTGCGGGCGCAGGAGATCGCCGAGCAGAACAATCTGCCCTGCGTCTATCTGGTCGATTCGGGCGGGGCCAACCTGCCGCACCAGGCTGAGGTCTTCCCCGACCGCGACCACTTCGGCCGCATCTTCTTCAATCAGGCGCGGATGTCGGCCAAGTCGATCCCGCAGATCGCCTGCGTCATGGGCTCCTGCACGGCGGGCGGAGCCTATGTGCCGGCCATGTCCGACGAGACGGTGATCGTGCGCAATCAGGGCACCATCTTCCTGGCCGGCCCGCCGCTGGTGAAGGCCGCGACCGGCGAGGTCATCTCGGCCGAGGAACTGGGCGGCGCCGAGACTCACGGCCGCAAGTCCGGCGTGGTCGACCATGTGGCCGAGAACGACGAGCACGCGCTGGAGATCGTCCGCGCCATCGTCGCCAATCTGAACACCACCAAGCCTCAGCCGCTGGACGTGCGCGAGCCACGCGTCCCGGCCTATGACCCGGCTGAACTCTACGGCATCATCCCTGACGACGTGCGCGCCCCCTATGACGTGCGCGAGGTCATCGCCCGCATCGTCGATGGCTCGGAGCTGGACGAGTTCAAGGCGCTTTACGGCACCAGCCTGGTCTGCGGCTTCGCCCGCATCTGGGGTCAGCCGGTGGCCATCCTGGCCAACAACGGCGTCCTGTTCTCCGAGAGCGCCCAGAAGGGCGCGCACTTCATTGAACTGGCCTGCAAGCGCAAGATTCCGCTGCTCTTCCTGCAGAACATCTCGGGCTTCATGGTCGGCGGCAAATATGAGGCCGAGGGCATCGCCAAGCATGGCGCCAAGCTGGTGACGGCGGTCGCCAGCGCCGAGGTGCCCAAGTTCACCGTCCTGATCGGCGGCAGCTTCGGCGCCGGCAACTATGGCATGTGCGGCCGGGCCTATTCCCCGCGCTTCCTCTTCACCTGGCCCAACAGCCGCATCAGCGTAATGGGCGGCGAGCAGGCGGCCAGCGTCCTGGCCACCGTCCACCGCGACGCGGACACCTGGACGCCGGAAGAAGCCGAGACCTTCAAGGCGCCGATCCGTCAGAAGTACGAGGACGAGGGCAATCCCTACTACGCCACCGCCCGCTTGTGGGACGACGGCGTCATCGACCCGGTCCAGACCCGCGACGTCCTGGGCTTGGCCATCAGCGCCAGCCTGAACGCCACCATCCCCGAGACGACCTTCGGCGTCTTCCGCATGTAATCGGGCGAAAGCTCAACATTGATCCGCAGCAAGGACCAAAGCCCTGCTGCCGCGTTTCACCTCGGCGAAGGAGCCGACCATGACCGACCAGAAGCCGACCGAAGAAGACCTGAACGCCCTGGACGTCACCGACGCCGAGGCGGCCGAGATGAACGCCATCGCCCATCCCTTCGTCGCCGATCCGGCGCCGGACGCGAACGACGACCTGGTCAAGATCGACGCCCTGCCGTCGGGCGTGGTCTTCGTCACCATCAACCGCCCGGCGAAGAAGAACGCCTTCGACGCCGCCACCATCGCCGCCCTCTATGAGGCGTTCGAGACCCTGCAGGGCGCCGACCGGGTGCGCGTGGTCTTCATCCGCGGCGCGGGCGGGACGTTCAGCGCAGGCGCTGACCTGAACTGGATGGCCGACGCCGCCGGCTGGTCCGAGGCCGACAACCGCGACGACGCCATGGGTCTGGCGAAAATGCTCAAGGCCCTGCACGACGTGCCGGCCCTGACGGTGGCCCTGGTCGAGGGCGCGGCCATGGGCGGCGGGGCGGGCATCGTCGCCGCCTGCGACATGGCCGTGGCGGTCGAGGGGGCGCGCTTCGCCTTCTCCGAGGTCAAGCTGGGCCTCATCCCCGCGACCATCGCCCCCTATGTCATCGAAGCCGTCGGCGCGCGCCGCGCCCGCCAGCTGTTCCTGACGGCCAACATCTTCGACGCTGACTACGCCGCCCACGCGGGCCTGATCGACCTGGTCCTGCCGGAAGGTTCGGTGGACGAGTTCATCTCCATGCTGACCGACAGCCTGACGACTTGCGCCCCCGGCGCCATGGGCGAGGCCAAGCGTCTGGTGAACGACCTGGCGGGCGAGGCCATCGACCATCGCCTGCTGGAAGAGACCGCCAAGCGCATCGCTCGCGCCCGCGTCTCGGAAGAAGGCCAGGAAGGCGTCCGCGCCTTCCTCGACAAGCGCGCCCCTAGCTGGACGCAATAAGGTAGCCGAATGTTCAAGTCCGTCCTGGTCGCCAATCGCGGCGAGATCGCCTGCCGCGTCTTCCGCACCGCCCGCCGCATGGGCCTGCGCACCATCGCCGTCTATTCCGAGGCTGACGCCGCCGCCCTGCACGTGCGCGAGGCGGACGAGGCGGTGCTGATCGGCCCGGCGGCGGCGCGCGAATCCTACCTGGATGCGGCCAAGGTGCTGGCGGCGGCCAAGGCGACGGGGGCCGAGGCCATCCACCCCGGCTACGGCTTCCTGTCCGAGAACGCCGACTTCGCCGAGGCGGTCATGGCGGCGGGCATCGTCTGGATCGGCCCGCAGCCGTCCTCGATCCGCGCCATGGGCCTGAAGGACGCGGCCAAGAAGCTGATGATAGAGGCGGGCGTGCCCGTCACCCCAGGCTATCAGGGCGAGGACCAGTCGGTCGAGACCCTGACGGCCGAGGCGAACCGCATCGGCTTCCCGGTCCTGATCAAGGCCGTCGCCGGCGGCGGCGGCAAGGGCATGAAGAAGGTCGATAGGCCTGAGGACTTCGCCGACGGTCTGGCCAGCGCCCAGCGCGAGGGCCAGTCCTCCTTTGGCGACCCGCGCGTCCTGATCGAGAGCTATATCACCCGTCCGCGCCACATCGAGGTGCAGGTCTTCGGCGACAGCCACGGCAATGTCGTCCACCTGCATGAGCGCGACTGCTCGCTGCAACGCCGCCACCAGAAGGTGATTGAAGAGGCCCCGGCGCCGGGCATGGACGCCGCCACGCGCGAGGCCGTCACCGCCGCCGCCGTCCGCGCCGCCAAGGCCGTGAACTATCAGGGCGCGGGGACCATCGAGTTTATCGCCGACGCCTCGGACGGTCTGAAGGCCGACCGCATCTGGTTCATGGAGATGAACACCCGCCTGCAGGTCGAACACCCGGTCACGGAATCCATCACCGGCGTCGATCTGGTCGAATGGCAGCTGCGCGTCGCGGCGGGCGAACCGATCCCGCTGGCCCAGGCCGAGATTCCCATGAAGGGCTGGGCCATGGAGGCCCGCCTCTATGCCGAGGACCCCGCCCACGGCTTCCTGCCGTCCATCGGCAAGCTGGATCACTTCGTCATGCCCGACGACATCCGCGTCGATACCGGCGTGGAGCAGGGCGGCGAGGTCAGCCAGTTTTACGACCCGATGATCGCCAAGCTGATCGTCCACGCTGACAGCCGCGAAGCCGCCGCCGCCCGCCTGGCCAACGCCTGCCGCGAAGTCGAGGTCTGGCCGGTCCGCACCAACGCCGGCTTCCTGGCCCGCTGCCTGGACCACCCGCGCTTTGTCGAAGGCGATGTGGATACCGGGTTCATCGGGGCGGAAGAAGGCGAATTGCTGAAGTCGGAAGGCAGCCCGCGCGCGGTCGCCGCCGCCGCCGGCCTGATCGGGCTTGAGGCCGACGCCGCCGCCTTCGACGTCGAGGACAAGTCTCTGGCGCCGTGGCGGGCGGGCCTGTTCGGCTTCCGCATGAACGGCGCGGCCCAGTCGCGCACGGCCCTGCACCACGGCGACCAGCATCACGACGTGACCCTGGCCGGCGAGCCCGGCTGGCACGGGCGTCAGTCGAGCTTTGACGTCGGCGTGGGGGACGAAAGCGCCCGCGTCTATGGCGAGACCGATCTGGTCGTGGTCGACGGCGAGGTCGTCACCGCCTTTGCACCGGACGCCGAACGGATCGTGGTCTTCGACGACGGCGACGTCATCGAGTTCCGCCGCCGCAAGGCCAGCGCCGGCGCGGGCGGCTCCGCCTCCGACGGCGGCCTGCGCGCTCCCATGCCGGGCAAGATCGTCGCCGCGCCCGCCAAGGCTGGCGACGTCGTGACCAAGGGCCAGCCGATTCTGGTGCTGGAGGCCATGAAGATGGAGCACGCCCTGACCACGCCCTTCGACGGCGTGGTGGTCGAGTTCAACGTCGCCGTCGGCGATCAGGTTGTGGACGGCGCGGTTCTCGCCGTGGTGAAGGCGGCTGAGGCTTCCTGAGTCCCGCCCATGCCTCTTCACATGATCAAACTCTGCGTCGGCGTGTCCGAGGTCGAGACGCTGGAAGCGAACGCGGCGCGTTCGGACTGGCGCATCGTCCACACCCGCATGACGCCCAAGCGCGCCGCCGAGATCGAGGACGGCGGCTCGCTCTACTGGGTCATGAAGGGCTCGGTGACATGCCGTCAGCGCATCCTCGACATCACCACCATCGGCGAGGGTAAGGCCAGCCGTTGCGAGATCAAGCTGGACAGTGAGGTCATCCGCACCGCGCCCCTGGCTAGGCGACCGTTTCAGGGCTGGCGCTATTTCGACAAGGACGTGCCGCCGGACCTGTCCGTGGCCGAGGCGACGGACCTGCCCGACGATCTGGCGCGCGAGCTGCGCGAACTGGGCGCCTGGTAGGCGCCTGAAACGGCCCGAAAATCATTTGACCCGCAGCCCCGGGCGTGGCTGTTGCGGCGTCCGATGACCAAGGCCCTGTTCAGCTTCAAAACCCGCGAAACCCTGTCCGAGCTGCTGAAGCTGGCTTGGCCGGTCGTGCTGGCGCGTCTGGGCATTATGACCATGGGCCTGACCGACGCCATCGTCGTCGGCCACTACGCCAGCCGCGAACTGGCCTATCACTCCCTGGCCTGGGCGCCGTCGTCGGTCGTGCTGACCACGGCGGTCGGGCTGATGATGGGGGTGCAGGTCATGACCGCCCGTCTGCTGGGCGAGGGGCGCAAGGACGAGGTCGGCGCGGTCCTGCGGCGCGGCATGGTCTACGCCATGCAGATCGGTTTCGTCTCCATGATCGCCCTGATGGCGCTGGGGCCGTTCGGCCTGCGCCACATGGGGCTGGAAGACGGACTGGGCGAGGGCGCCTCGCCGGTCCTGATGATCTTCGCCCTGTCCATGCCCGCCTATCTGATTTCGGTCGCGGCGCAGTTCTTCCTTGAGGGCCTGCATCGACCCAAGGCCGGCATGGTCGCCATGTGGGTGGCCAATGCGGTCAACCTGGCTCTGAACCTTCTGCTGGTGCCCGACATTCTGGGCCTCGGCATGCATGGCGCCCAGGCTTCGGCCTGGGCCACCTTCGGCGCCCGCATGGCGCTGGCCGTCTTCCTGGTGATCTTCATCCTGCGCCTGCCTGAGGCGAAGGAATGGGGCCTGTTCAACAAGCCGAAGCGTGACAAGGCGGTCGAGCGCGAGCAGGTCAAGGTCGGCGTCGGCGCCGGTTCGTCCAACTTCATCGAGGTCGGCGCGTTCGCCGCCATGACCCTCTTCGCCGGTCAGCTGGGCGCGGCCGAGACGGCCAGCTGGGCGGTCGTCATCAACGTCTCCGCCATCGTCTTCATGGTGCCCATGGGCCTGTCGTCGGCGACGGCGGTTCTGGTGGGGCGCAGCTACGGCGCGGGCGACAAGGCCGGCGTCATGCGCGGCGGTCTGGCGGGGATCGGGGTGGTGACGGTGCTGGCCTTCATCATCGCCGTCGGCCTGTGGCTGACCGCGCCTCTGGTGGTCAGCGCCTATACGACCGACCCGGCCATTCTGGCCATCGCGGCCCCGGCCCTGGTGCTGGCGACCCTCTTCTTCGTCGCCGACGCCCAGCAGGTGGTCGCCGCCCAGGCCAACCGGGCGGCGGGCGACGTGGTCTGGCCGACGCTGATGCACCTGCTGTCCTACGGCATCATCATGATCCCGCTGGGCTGGTGGCTAGCGCACCGGATCGGCGTCGACGGTCTGGTCTGGTCGGTCATCGTGGCCAGCCTGATCTCGGGCGCGCTGCTGACGGGACGCTTCGTGCGGATCGCCAAGCGGCTGCCGGCCTGAGGCGTGACGGCGGGGTGACGCGGGCGTAACGGGCCTCTATATCCGTCTGCTTCCTCCCGCAGACTGGACGACCATGGCCCGCATCCTCATCACCTCGGCGCTGCCCTACATCAACGGCATCAAGCACCTTGGGAATCTGGCCGGGTCCATGTTGCCCGCCGATGTCTGGGCGCGGTTCAAGCGCGGCCAGGGGCATGACGTCCTCTATGTCTGCGCCACCGACGAACACGGCACCCCGGCCGAGCTGGCCGCCGCCGCCGCAGGCCAGGACGTCCGCACCTATTGCGACGAGCAGCATCAGGTTCAGAAGAAGGCCGCCGACGCCTTCAGCCTGTCGTTCGACGTCTTCGGCCGCAGTTCCAACGAACCGAACAAGCGCCTGACCCAGCATTTCGCCAAGGTGCTGGAAGAGCGCGGTCTGATCGAGGAACGCGTTGATCGGATGATCTATTCGATCGACGACGCCCGCTTCCTGCCCGACCGCTATGTCGAAGGCACCTGCCCCCACTGCGCCTATGAAAAGGCGCGCGGCGACCAGTGCGACAACTGCGGCCGGCTGCTGGACCCGATGGATCTGATCAATCCTTATTCCTCGGTCTCGGGCAGCCGCAACCTTGAGGTTCGCGACACGCGCCACCTCTATCTGCTGCAGACCAAGGTGGCGGACGAGGTGCGCGGCTGGGTCGATGCCCGTTCGGAGGGCTGGCAACCGCTGGCCCGTTCCATCGCCTACAAGCATCTGGACGAGGGGTTGATCGATCGCGGCATCACCCGCGACCTGAAGTGGGGCGTGCCGGTCGTCGGTCCCGACGGCGGTCCGCGTCCGGGCATGGAGGGCAAGGTCTTCTACGTCTGGTTCGACGCCCCCATCGAATACATCGGCGCGACCGAGGAGTGGGCCGAACAGTCGGGTGGAAACTGGCGCTCGTGGTGGCGTCTGGACGAGGGCGCCGACGACGTGCGCTATGTCCAGTTCATGGGCAAGGACAACGTCGCCTTCCACACCGTCAGCTTCCCCGCCACCATCCTGGGCTCGGGCGAGCCTTGGAAGACGGTCGACCAACTTAAGGCCTTCAACTGGCTGAACTGGTACGGCGGCAAGTTCTCGACCAGCATGGGCCGGGGCGTCTTCATGGATCAGGCGCTGGAGCTGCTGCCCGCCGACTACTGGCGCTGGCACCTGACGGCCTATGGCCCGGAACACTCCGACGCCGCCTTCACCTGGGAGCAGTTCCAGGCGACGACGAACAAGGACCTGGCCGACGTCCTGGGCAACTTCGTCAACCGCATCGTCAAGTTCACGGAATCCAAGTTCGACGGCGTCGTGCCCGAGGGCGGCGAGGCCGGTCCGCTGGAAGCCAAGCTGGCGGCCGACCTGAAAGCCGGTCTGGAAGCCCTGACCGCCGAGTTCGAGGCTATGGAGTTCCGCAAGGCGGCTCAGGCGGCGCGCGCCCTCTGGGTGCTGGGCAACGAATACCTGCAGGAAGCCGCCCCCTGGACGGCGCTGAAAACGGACCGCGACCGCGCTGCTGTGGTCGTCCGCACCGGCCTGTCGCTGGTCGCCCTGTTCGCCCGCATCACCGCCCCCTTCATGCCGGGCAGCGCCGAACGCATCGGCGCC
Source organism: Brevundimonas sp. NPDC090276 (assembly GCF_044772165.1). Taxonomy (NCBI): domain Bacteria; kingdom Pseudomonadati; phylum Pseudomonadota; class Alphaproteobacteria; order Caulobacterales; family Caulobacteraceae; genus Brevundimonas; species Brevundimonas sp. NPDC090276. Next base: position 1,211,071 of record NZ_JBIVYK010000001.1, read on the forward strand.
ACGGTCAGCGCCACCGACCTGTCCTGGCCGACCGCCGAGGCCGACTTGCTGAACCTGGTGCCGGCCGGTCAGACGGTCGCCGCCGCCGCCGTCCTGTTCGCCAAGATCGAAGACGCCCAGGTCGCCGAATGGACCGAACGCTTCGGCGGCGCCGAGGGCTGAGCCTTCTGATCGCTGGATAAGGAAAAGGCCCGGATCGCTCCGGGCCTTTTTGCTGTCGGGTCAGTGGGCGGGCGCGGCCTCGACGGGCGGCGGGTTTCGTTGCTCCCGGCCGCCGGGCAGGGCGGCGGGGGTGGCGTGTTTGCTGCCCGCGCTGGCGTGCTTCATGTGCTTGGCCTGTTCCTCGGGGCTGATGTCGAGGAAGGCGGGGGCCGAGGCGTTGAACTGGTCGGCGTGGCCGGTGCGGACGATGACCGAGCGCCCGCCGTCCCAGATCATGTGCAGGGCGACGTACAGAACAATGGCCAGGCCGATGTAGGCGATCCAGCGATAGCGGTTCAGCAGCTTGGCGATGAAGCTGGCGGCCAAACCCATCAGGGCGATCGACAGAATCAGGCCGAAGACCATGATCCACGGGTGGTCGTGGCTGGCGCCGGCGACGGCCAGCACATTGTCCAGGCTCATGGTCAGATCGGCGATCATGATCTGGATCAGGGCGGCGCCGAAAGTCTTGCGCTTCAGGCCCAGTTCCTCGGGCGAGGGGCCGCCGCCGTTTTCGATGGCCAGGGCGCGCTCGATCTCGGCTTCGGCCTCGGCCTGATCGTGGGTGGCCTGCTCGCGCAGTTCGCGCCACATCTTCCAGCAGACCCACAGAAGCAGGAAGCCGCCGGCCAGCAGCAGGCCGACGATGGCCAGAAGCTGGACGGTGATGAGAGCCAGGCCGATGCGCATGACGACGGCGGCGGCCAGACCGATCAGAATGGCCTTGCGGCGCTGTTCCTGGGGCAGGGCGGCGGCGGCCAGGCCCACGGCCACGGCGTTGTCGCCCGCCAGGACCAGGTCGATCATCAGAACCTTGCCGAGGGCGGTGGCCTGACTGATGAGATGGGGGTCAGAGAGAAATTCCATGCGGGTTCATTAAGCCCCGAGGAAAGCTGCGCCAAGACGCCGCAGGTAAAGTGATCCTCCCGCCGGCCGAGGCCGACGGGAGGCGATCAATCAGCCGACGCGTTGCGCGCGCGCGGCTTCATAGAGGGCGATGGCCGCCGCGTTGGAGACGTTCAGGCTTTCGAAGCCGCCCGGCATGGGGATCTTGGCCAGGACGTCGCAGTGTTCCGCCACAAGGCGGCGCACGCCGTCGCCTTCCGAGCCCATGACCAGGACGGTCGGGCGCGAATCGAGAGCTTCTTCCAGAGTCTGCTCGGCGGACCCGTCCAGGGCCACGGCGCGCCAGCCCATGTCGGCCAGCTTCTCCAGGGCGCGGCTCAGATTCGTCACGCGGGCGCAGGGCAGGCGCTCGGTGGCGCCGACCGCCGCCTTGGCCAGGGCGCCGGCCAGGGCGGGCGAATGCCGGTCCTGCACCACGATTCCCTTGGCCCCGAAGGCCAGGGCCGAGCGGAAGATGGCGCCGACGTTTTGGGTGTCGGTCAGTTGATCCAGCATGACGATGACGCCGCTGGCCTCCTCGGCGATCTCTTCCAGAGAGACGCCTTCCAGCGGCTGAACCTTGAAGACCATGCCCTGATGGACGGCTCCGGCGGGCAGCATCCGGGCCAGCGCGGTCGAATCGATCACCTCGATTCGGTGGCCGTTCGCCAGATTTTCCCGTTCGATTTCAGCGGCTCGGTCCTCCGTGACCATCAAACGGCCCGTTCCGCGGCGGGTCGGATTGGCCAAGGCGGCTAAAACCGGATGGCGGCCCCAGATAAAATTATCCGCATCAGCCCTGCCGCGCGGGGGTTTGGGGGCGGAATCGCCCCCAGAACGGCCTGTTGGCGCAGGCGACCAACCTTTCTCGGGCCGACTTTCCACGCGTTTGTGGAAAGACTGCTTTTTACCGGGTTTCCGGTCGTTGCGTTCTGAAAATGACGACACTATAAGACGGCCTCCGATTTGGGCCCCAGGGCTTCGGGTCAGGCGCTTCCTCTACTGCAGGCGTCGCCGGACACGAAGGCTTTCGCGATAAAAATGATCGAAAGATCATCTTGTTGCGTATCCAGACCGGTTTTGAAAACGCGCGCTGGGGGAATGTCCCGAGTGGCAAAGGGGGCGGACTGTAAATCCGCTGCGAAAGCTTCGAAGGTTCGAGTCCTTCTTCCCCCACCACGCGCGTTTCGAGGCCGAGAGGACGGAAACCCAGAAAAGGAATCGGGTGCGGAAACGCCAACCTCTTGCGGGGTTGGGGCAACGCATTCTTCGCGCGGGTATAGCACAATGGTAGTGCAGCAGCCTTCCAAGCTGAGGATGTCGGTTCGATCCCGTCTACCCGCTCCAGATTTTTGAACTGAGCAGAAGCGCCCCTCCGCTTTGGACCCGGGCCACAGGAGTTTGGCCATGGCCAAGGAAAAGTTCGAACGCACTAAGCCGCACTGCAACATCGGCACGATCGGCCACGTTGACCACGGCAAGACGACGCTGACGGCTGCGATCACGATGACGCTGGCGAAGGCCGGCGGCGCCAAGGCGATGAACTACGCCGACATCGACGCCGCCCCGGAAGAAAAAGCCCGCGGCATCACGATCAACACCTCGCACGTGGAATATGAGACGGAAAACCGTCACTACGCCCACGTCGACTGCCCCGGCCACGCCGACTACGTGAAGAACATGATCACGGGCGCCGCCCAGATGGACGGCGCGATCCTGGTCTGCTCGGCCGCTGACGGCCCGATGCCGCAAACGCGCGAGCACATCCTGCTGTCGCGTCAGGTCGGCGTTCCGGCTCTGGTGGTGTTCCTGAACAAGGTCGACATGGTCGACGACGAAGAGCTGCTCGAGCTGGTCGAAATGGAAGTTCGTGAACTTCTGTCGTCCTACCAGTTCCCGGGCGACGACATCCCGGTCGTCAAGGGCTCGGCTCTGGCCGCCGTTGAAGGCCGCGACGCCCACATCGG
>NZ_JBIVYK010000002.1:0-980190 GCF_044772165.1 Brevundimonas sp. NPDC090276
AAGGGCAGGCGCATCAGCTCGTCGAACATCCCCGGCGCGCTCCAGGACGGATAGTCCTTGATCGACACCAAGCCGAGGAAGCTGCGCGGCAGATGGCCGGCCGCGGATAGCTCCACGGCCTCCTGACCAAAGCTCACCCGGCGATAGGGCAGATAGGACCCCAGGTCCTGACGCGGCAGCAGTACGGGCCGTTCCTCGCCGTTGTAGAGCGAGGACAGGAACTCCAGAGGTTCCGAGCAGGCGCCGTTGGGCGTATCATAGACGCCGAGCAGACGCGGCTCGTATTCGCCCAGAGTTGCCAGCAGGGCGTCGCGGCCCGCGTTCAACTGGGCCAGTTCATAGGCCTGACCGGCGTCCGGCGCCTGGCCGGCGCGCGTGACCCAGTTGCGCATCTGGTCCGCCAGGCCGATGCGGCCCTGAAGCGGGCGATGGACCAGGGTCAGGTAGAGGTCGTTGACGAAGAGCTGTTTGGCGCCCAACCGGTCGGCCCAGCGGTCGCCCAGGCTCTGCGAAAAGGCGTCGGGGTAGTGGCCGTCGAGGTCGATCTCGGCGCGCCGCCGCACCACGTGGTGATAGAGGGCGAAGCGCGACGTGCCGATGGCGCGCAACATGGCGTCGCGCAGGCTCTTGCGATAGTTGAGCTCGTCTGTATCCGCCGTCTCGAACAACAGGCCGCGCAGGCGGATCGTCTGCAGCAGCAGGCCGTCGCGGGTCTCCAGCGTGTGGTCATCGAGGTGGCGCGCGTAGGGGAGATGAGACCCTGCCGCCTGCTCGCGCTTCACCGTGCTCGCCCCCTGGCTCAGGGACGGTAGGAGTTGCATCGCCAGATCTTGTGGTTGCGCACGGGCGGGCACAGGCTGACCCGCGTCAGCCACAGGTCGATGATCCGCGGCTCACGCAGGCACAGCAGGACGCCGATCCCGTGAATGATCACTGCGGCGGGCAGGACCCAGACGGAGCGGAAGATGAGGAACAGCTCCGCTGCGATCACGGCGTTGATGATGAAGTAGCTGTAGGTGACGCCCGCAAACATCTGCGGGCGCGTCAGGGCCGTGAACAGAGGCGTGCGGTCAAGCTGATCCAAGGCGTCAGCCGATGACGCCGGCGGTCGAGCGGATGCCCGCCACGATGCTGGCGGCGCCGAACAGGATGAAGCAGCCCAGGATGACGACCGCGCCGTGGCGCCAATTGATCCGGCCGCTCAGCATCAGCAGGCCGACGCAGGCGACAGCGATCACCGCCACCACCGTGGCGATGGTGCCAAGCAGGGTGCCCTGCAGCCATTGGATGGCGGAGACTATGGGGCCGGAGCCTCGGGGGTCGGAGAGGGCGGATTGGGCGCGGGCGATGCCCGGAAGAAGGGACGACGTGACGCCTACAAAGACTGTCTTGCCCCAAGTCATGTCGCTCTCCCACATTCAAAAACCAACGTTTCATGGGGCGTGTTGTACTGTCAAGTGTGAAAGTATGGGCGCGGGGTTGTGTGGGCATTCATGGTCGCTCGAGCGTTGGTTCCGCGAGGTGGATCGGGCTCTTCTGGGTTGCTGTCTCCCTGACATTTTCGCACCAGAACGCCTCAATACTTTCAGGCTTGACAGTATGGGGGTGTTCTGAAAACGTTGATTTCTGAAAATTGGCGAGGCGGCATACTTGTATGCAGGAGGGCTGGCGAAACCCTGGTAGCGCCAAAGCCAGCATGTGTCGGGAGTGCGTCGCAGACATTTCCGGGGGGAATATGCGTCATCATCTCAAGGCTGTTTTGCTGGTCGTCGGCGCGCTCCTCGCCGCGCCTGCATGGGGGCAATCCGGGCCCGTGGTCGATGCGCGACAGGATGCTGAGGTCGTCTATCAGGACGCCGAAACAACGCAGAGCGTCGTCGCCGGGACTGCCCAAGGGGAGCTGAACTTCCTTGTGGACGCGGCCTCACAAGGAGTGGGGCAGGAGCCGTGGATCGCGCCGCATCTGTCGTCTTCGAACGATTTCGAGGCGGCGCGCGGTCCGTCCATGGTGCCCGAAGTCGCTTCGAGATCGGCGCAGGCGTCCACGACCTCCACCTCGGGGGATGGCGGAGAGGATCGCTTCTTTCCTACGGGAATGGTTCGAAATGGCGCGCCGGTGGACGGGAACGGCGTGGATCGCGCCACGGGAAACCATGTCTGGTCGCAGATGGATATCTCGATCGGACCGAAAGACGCGGGCGGGTTGTCCAATACGGTTCAGTACGCGGTGGGAGAGGGCTCCGTCTCTCGACCGAGGATCGACGTTCCGACCATGTATCTGAGGTACAAGACCTATATTAACACGGCCGTTCTGGCGCGTGTCACCTATGGCTCCCACAAGAACGATTTCCGGCCGACGGGCGTGGCCGGCGCACCCTGGGTTCCTGACGAAGCGGACGGGGCCAGTTTCGAGGCGGTCAACGTCGCGCCCGCCGGACAGACTGCGGTTTACGAATACGTCTATACGACGCGCGATGGCGTCAGGGTTGTCTTTGGCAACCTGCGCAGCGGTCAGCTTGTCGAAAACATCGGCGCCTATGATTACCGAGTTTCGAGGATCCCGCTCAGGGTCGAAAAGCCCGACGGCGAGATCATCCACTATGAGCATCGTTACAACGAATATGGTCCTGGCGTCGCCCACGTCAGGTTCGTGAAGAGCAACTACGGCTACCAGTTTACATTCGGCTATCATGCGTCCGGATTCACGGGCGACCTGAGTCAGGAGGGCTATAAGAGATTCCGGGCGATCGCGAGCATCGACGCGATGAACAATGTGCTGGATCAATGCAGCGACGTCCTGGCGGCCTGCGCGGGCAGCTCAGGAGCGATATGGCCCTCCACGACCTATAGCTATCCGTCGCATGATCCTGACGGCGACGATACTCAGGTCAGCGATTCGGCATTGGTGGGAACGCGATTCCGCGAGCATCACTTGAACATTGTTGAGCCCGGCATTCCCGGAGCCTTCAATCCCCGAAGCGGTCTGAGCATCTGGCTTCACGGCAACGCCGGTACGACGCCAGATATCTGGATGCGGCCCGCCGTCGCAGGTGGCGAGCCTGGCGCGCTCGTTGCGACGATCAGAAATCAGGATGTCGTTACTGACTATTCCTGGATCACTTCCGAACAGTACGGCGACGAAGGCGGCATCTATGGCGTGAAATGGATCGGTGAGAGCCGCAATCCCAACAAGCCCGGTGAGTTCGTCACGACCATCACCAACCGCGGTGACGGCTTCGAACCGCGCAAGCTGGAGATGGTGAACGTCTCCGGCCAGAAGACCTACTATCGCTACGATAGCGCCTGGCGGTTGATCCAGACGGTGAATCCGGAGGGCGACAGCCTCATCAACACCCTGGACGATCGGGGCAATATCCTGAGCACGACAGCGACGCCCAAGCCGGGCAGCGGCCTGTCGCCGGTCACGATGATGACGGCCTATTATCCGCCGACCTGCGTCAATCCCAAGACATGCAACAAGCCGGAATGGGTGCGCGACGCCAATAACGCCCAGACAGACTATACCTATGATCCGGTCCATGGCGGGGTGCTCACGGAAACCCGGCCAGCGGACGCCAACGGCGTTCGGCCTCAGACGCGCTATACTTATGCCCCCCTCTACGCCTGGTACAGGAACGCGACCGGGCAGATCGTCCAGGCGGCGACGCCGATCTGGAAGCTGACGATGGTTTCGACCTGCCGGACCTTGATGTCCTGCGCAGGCACGGCGGACGAGGTGAAGACCGTGACCGCCTATCAGCAGGGCGGGCCGGGCGTCGGCTCCAACCTGATGCCGGTTTCGGTGACGATGACGACCGGCGATGGCGGCCTCAGCGCAACGACGACAACCCACTATGACGCCATCGGCAATGTGACGGCGATAGACGGGCCTCTGCCGGGGGCGGGGGATACGGTTCGCTATCGCTATGATATCGGGCGCCGGCTGGTGGGCACCATCCAGCCTGACCCTGACGGCAGCGGTCCGGTGCGCGCAGTCGCTGAGCGGCGGGCTTTCAATGCGATGGCGCTACCCAGCACGGTGGAAAAGGGTACGGTCGCCGGCGCGTCTGACGCCGATTGGAGCGCCCTGGCTGTCAGCTCAACGCTGGCGATCAGCTATGATCAGAACCGTCGCAAGGCGATTGAAAAGACCTCTGCCGATGGCGTCGCCTATGCATTGACGCAGTACAGCTATGACGCCGCCGGGCGACCGGAGTGCGTGGCCACGCGCATGAATCCATCGACCTACCTTGGCCTGCCAGCTTCGGCTTGCACCTTGGGCGCGGCGGCCCTGTTTGGCGAGGATCGGATCACGCGTAGCATCTATGATCTGTCTGGCCGGCTGGTCGAGTTGCAGCGCGGTGTGGGCACATCGCTGCAGCAGGCTTATGCGAAATATACTTGGTCGCCCAACGATAAGCGGACCAGCGTGACGGACGCCAACGGCAACAGGGCGTCGATGACCTATGACGGTTTTGATCGTCAGATCGCCTGGAATTTCCCGTCGATGACGACGCCGGGGCAGGTCAGTGCGACGGACTACGAGGCCTACGGCTATGACGTTAAGGGCAACCGGACGAGCCTGAGAAAGCGCGACGGTCGCACGATCACCTATACCTATGACGCCCTGAACCGGCTGACGTCCAAGATCATCCCTGATGGCAGCGGCCTGCCAGTTTCGGCGACGCGGGACGTCTATTACGGCTATGATCTGCGCGGGCTTCAGCTTTACGCTCGCTTTGACGGTCCGGCGGGCGAAGGCGTGACCAATGTCTGGGACGGTCTGGGGCGGCTGGCCTCATCGACTACGACCATGAGCGGTTTTTCTGCGGTCCTGGGGCACCAGTACGATCCCAGTGGCGCGCGGATCGGCCTGACCCACCCGGACGGCCAGAGCGTGGCCTACGCCCGCGACGCTCTGGGACGCATCTCGACCGCCTCCATGAACGCGGCGCTGTTGTTCCGGCCGCGGTATGACGAAATGGGGCGGGTCACGTCGCTGGATCGCCGCAACGGCGGTAGTTGGGCCTCGCCGACCGCCTATGGCTATGACGGCGTGTCGCGCGTCACATCGCTGGGGCACGATCTTGCGGGAACGGCCCATGATGTCACGACCAGCTTCGCCTACAATCCGGCCAGCCAGGTAGTCAGTCGGACGCAAACGAACGACGTCTATCGCTTCACCGACCACGTCAACGTCAGCCGTGCCTATGCGGTCAATGGCCTGAACCAGTACACCTCGGCGGGACCGGCCAGCTTCACCTATGACGCCAACGGCAACCTGACGTCGGACGGCTCGGACGGCGCCTACGTCTATGATGTGGAGAACCGGCTGATCAGTGGCCCGGGCGGGGCCAGCCTGATCTGGGATCCGCTGGGCCGCCTGTTCCAGAGCTCGAGCAGCAGCCGCTCAGCGACCCGCTACCTTTACGACGGCGACAAGCTGACGGCGGAGTACGATGACGCTGGCAACATGCTACGCCGCTATGTTCATGCTGATGGGGCAGACACGCCCCTGGTATGGTACGAAGGCGCCGGCGTGACCGCGCCGCAGTATCTCTACGCCGACCATCAGGGCTCGATCGTGGCTCGCGCCGACACGGCCGGCGTGGTGGCCGGGATCAACGCCTACGACGAGTATGGCATCCCAAACGCCGCCAACACCGGTCGCTTCCAGTACACCGGCCAAGCCTGGCTGCCAGAACTGGGCATGTATCACTACAAGGCCCGCATCTATTCCCCGACCCTGGGCCGCTTCCTTCAAACCGATCCGGTCGGTTACCAAGACCAGGTCAACCTCTACGCCTATGTTGGGAATGATCCGGTCAATAGGACTGATCCGACTGGGCTGGCGGGGTGTGGTGCTTCTTCTTCTGTTGGGCGAGATGCTCTTACAAGATCTCAGTGCGATGCGTGGAAAGAGAAGCAAAATCAAGGTCTAAGAGATATTGCTGCCACTAGATCTGCCCTATCTGCATGGAAGCGAAACCCAAACAGCGCTGCGGGGCGGCGGTTTGCTTCTGCAATGCGTGGTGCATTTGGAGATGGCGCGCTTAGTAATGGAAATATCAATAAATTGAATAAGGTTATGGATAATTTGGAGGCGTTTTACCGGGACCCAGGAACTGCGAGGGGGGGTAACCATGACGTATATGTCGCCACCAATTGGAGCGATGGGGGGACGATCCGTGGAGGGCAAGTTTCTTTTGGTAGCCGATACTTTGAACGCCCTAGTTCTGGAGATTATTCGCGCAGAGCTTCATTGCACGAGCCGCTTCATCTTTTTGGTATCGGGGACCGTTCCGCAGAACGACCTGGTCACGGATTCTATCCAGTGGCAGGGTCCGACTGGGACCAATGGTATGCTCGCACAAATCCGCGTGGTGCTGCCAACAATGCAGACAACTGGGCGTGCTTGATGGCGCAATCTTGTGGAGGTTTCTGATGCGCTGGTCAGCCGTTGCTCTCGCTGCGCTTGCCGTCGCAAGCTGCATCCGTACCGAGGGTGTCAATCTTGATGAAGTCGAGGTCTCTTTGTTATCCGCCCGTGCGATAGGGTGTGATGCGGTTTGCAGCAGCATTTTGGTCGAGATTGTCGTCAAAAATGACAACCAAGAGCCGGTCTGCTTCTCCTCGCGGTATCTGACTAGTGTTCTTGGGTCGGTAGTTATCTCCGAGCTAGGGCAGAAGGATACCGATGGATTTCTCACAAATTTTCCACCTGTGGAGGAATTTCCCGATAACCCGGATCGGCCCGGTCCTTTTGTCGGGGTGCTTAGGGCGGAACCGAATATTTATGTCGCTCCGCGCCAGAAAGTGCGTTTTGAGGCCGCAGCCTTCGATAGTTTCCGTATTCCTCGAGATCGCGCACTGAGGGCGACGCTCGGCATGTATGTCTACCCTTGTGAAGGAAAGGGCTTTCGCCGTTTCTCACCTTCAGTTCCACTTCAAGCTGGGGTGCCAAATCACCTTGACAAAAATTCTGTTTGAAGCGGTCGGGCGGGGCATATGTGTATGACGCCGAGGCTCGTCTGATCAATGTTCCGAACGTAGCGGTGCTGCCGAAATGGGGGCTAGGCAGGCTTTCGATGTGGGCGATTCCTCAACGACAGTCTGCCGAGTTTCAAAAATGCATAAGCGAATCAGCGGGGGTTAAGCTTTGAGGGTATCAATAGCAATGAAAGCTGCGGCGGTGTTCTTCGGAATCGTGGTTGCCGCAGGGCCCGCGCATGCCGTGCCATCGCACACCGGGTGGGCGAACATTACAACCTTGTCGGGCGGCTGGCATGAGGCTCACCTGCGCGTTATTGTAAATGGTTCAGTCCAAAATCCGGATCAGTGTACACATGCTGACGGATATATCGTTGAGGCGGGACTGCCTGGCGCGCAACTGCTCCAGTCGATGCTGATCACCGCCTACGCTACGGGCGCCGATGTCCTGTTCACCATCGACGGCTGCGTTCTCGGCAGGCCTAAAGTTATTGGTGTCGATATTCGCAAGCCGACAGGTCTGTCGTGAGCAGCTCGGGAGTCGCGCGGGGGTTTCTAGTCTTCATGGGGCTGGCTCTTGCCTTTCCAGCGGCGGCCCAGACATCGCAGACCCTGGTCTATGACGCGCTCGGACGCCTTACTGAGGTCCAGACCGTGCCGGGCTCTGGGGCGGCCCGGGCTTCTCGTTACGCGTATGACGCTGCCGGCAATCGCACGGCGCGTGTGGTGACTGGCGGGGAGCCAGGGCAAGGGCCCGCGTCCCGCGTCATCGTTGTACCGCTCAACGGGTTCACGATCATTCCCATCGGGGCCTCTCCAGCAAGCAGTTCAAACCGGGCGCTGACGTCGGCGCCGCCCATTGTTCAGGAGCTCCCCTATGAAGCTGGTCCAGCGCGCGATGGTCGCTAGGTATCGGATGATTGTGGCCCTCGCAGCGGTCACTGCATTTGCGGTGCCAGCCATGGCCAGCCAAGCGTCAATGGGAACCGTCTATGGCGTCATGGCACATGACACCGGAAACGCCTTCTTCTACCAGACAGGAACGCGGACAACGCGGCCTACCTGTGCAACTGAAGACCGCTGGGTGTTCGGTATCGCCACGCCGACGGGGCAGGCCATGATGGCGACGCTGCTTACGGCTTATGCGACGGGGCGCAATGTCACGATCCAGGGCACGGGCGTTTGTTCGGTCTGGCCTGACACAGAGACCGTCCAAAGCATCGTGGCCTGGTGAGGCGGCGGCCAGGCTGGCGAGACGTTCATCCCACGCGTGTTTGCGGAGGGGGCTCGCGAGGGGACGATTGGCTCAGCACGCAGAAGTAGCAGCGTGCAGCATTACTACTAAGCTTTTAACGCTCTGTGGGGGGCTTTAAGATGGGCGGAATTCGGTTGGGCGGCATCGCCCTGAGTGTGTGCAGCTTCAGCGTCGTTGCGGCTTTGCCTAATGACGCTTTGGCCCAGACCGAAAACTATGGCTACGACGCGCTTGGCCGACTCGTCAGCGTCAATCGCTCGGACGGCACGGCGGCCAGTTACGCTTATGACCCTGCCGGCAATCGGTCGCAGGTCGTCGTGTTGGCCTCTTCGGTCACGCCCGCTGGCTTCGACCTGGGGAACCCTGTCAGTGCGGCTTCAGGCGCCTGGGCCGTTTCCGCCGCACCGGTGATCACAGGAATTACCTCTCCTGTGGCGGTCTCTATATCCGGGGGGCAATATCGCATCAACGGCGGGGCTTGGACGACGGCGAGCGGGACGATTTCGGCAGGGCAGACGATCCAAGTTCAGGTCCAGGCGCCGGCTACGGGCGGCGCCAGCCAGGCGGCCACCCTGACTGTCGGCGGGGTCTCGGACAGCTTCCAGGTCACGGCCCTCGGCGACATTGATCCCGATGCGCCAACCTTCCAGGATATCGTCATTCATTCGAACGAGCCGGATGTCGCTTGGGTCGGCACCGAGAGCCTGATCACCGGCATCAACCAGCCTGTGGTCCTGCGCATCGAGCGCTATGGCTATAGCGGCAACCTCGACGGCGCGTGGATCGACTATCAGGTGTTTGACACCTCCAACACCATGATCGACAGCGGCAGCTTTGACGTCACGGGCTCTGACCCCAACGACCTTCGCTATCGCGACATCACTGTCCAGAATGGCTACCGGGTCAAATATTTCGCCCGTGGCGCCACCAACAGCGGCGCCCGCTCTGCGACATGGGGACTGCTCGTGTGGCGAATGACCGGTACACAGGTTGTCTGGAGCCAGAAAAACGTCAGCGTCACCGTTGATGCCGATAACAATCACAATGTCGCGGACTACACTCTCGATCCGGTCAACTGGTCAAACCTTTCGGAGACTTCGTCCTCGACCAATTTTGTCACCGGCGGGGCGGGGGCGCCTCTCACTGGCATCAATCGCAACATCAACCTTCGCGCTACGATCACTGGCCTGAGCGGCAATCTGTCCGCGGGGTCGCGCCTCGAAATGTGGGTGAACGGCGTGTTCCGTTACCATTCGACCAACCTCGGTAACGGGTCGTGGGCAGGCGGTGATTTCGCGCCCGGTGAGAATGTGCAGTTCGTGGCTCGTGCAGTTTCAACTGACGGTGCGCAACGTTCCGGCAGCTACACTGTCACGGTCCAGAATATCACGACCGGCCAGACCGTGGACACGTTCAGCGTGACACAGGCGGCGGCCGCGCCGGACTACACGCCTGACGCTTTCAGCGACTTCACGGATCAGAACGCCGTGACAGATGCCCCCACGATCTGGTTTGGGCCCGCCCAGACCATCACAGGCATCAACCGTCCCATCACGTTGAGGGTCGAGCGCTATAATTACAGCGGAAACTTCAACGAGATCTACGTCAGCGTCTACCGCGATAGCGGCGCAGGCTGGGTCCGCCAAGGGGAGTTCGATCCTCGAAATACAGCGGGCTACCAGTATGTCGATTTCACGGTGAACAACGGCGACAAGATTCACTATGCCGTCGATGCGCGCACCCATGAAGGGCGCAAGACCGGGTCGATGAACATGGTGGTCTGGAACCTGTCCCAACCGGGAGGCTCGGTCCAGCTGTCCAGCCGCAACGTCAACATGACGGTCGATAACGACAACAACTATCCTATCCGCAATGTGGCACCGATTGACTGGGATAACGGTGCATTCGAGACCAACGGCAATACCGGTGCGGGAGCGACGAGCTACCGCGCCATCACCGGGATCGAGGCCGACATCACGATCCGGGCGGACATCCAGAACATCACCGGCCAAGGCTACAATCTGGCGGACGGCGGGAATTTCTACATCGTGAGCGCAACCCGCGGCAACCTGGCTTCGAAGCCGTGGCGTGATGGAGGATCGCTGTCCGCTGTGGTTCAGCCCGGGGAGCAGATCCGCTTCTACACGGATGCATTCACCAGCCAGGGGCGAAAGCAGTTCGGCTTCGATGTGCAGGTCTACAACGCCACGACCGGCGCTCACCTCGACCATCATTATCAAAGCGGCGTCCTCGACGCCGACAACAACTACAATATTGGGGGCAATATCGCGGCGACTGACTGGCCGGCTGTGAGTGTATGGTGGAATTCGAACAACGGCTCCAGCCCCAGTCCGAACTATATAACGGGTGCGGCTCGCACGATAAGCGGGCTGGCTTCTGGCCAAACTGCGACACTTTCGCTGTCAGGGACCGTTAGCGGCGATTCCTCAGCCTTGCTGGCAATCAACGTAGTCAAGAATGGCGTTGATCAAGGTCAGAAACTCTATTCGCCAGCCCACTCGACCAATGTTGATGCGAGCTACGCACCTATCACCGTCCAAAATGGGGATCAGATAGCGTTCAAGGTAATCGTAAACGGCGACCTAGCGGGCCAATTCAACCCGTCCGTTTTCCAAGGCAAGGAGATGGACGTCACGGTCCATGCCGCCCCCGGCGGGATCATTGATACCTTTAGCGCATCTGGCAGTTACAGCGACACCTACGGCAACTGCGGTAGGTTTGAGATATGTGAGGTTTATTGACGGGCTTTGCTAGATGCAGCCGACGCTCATGGTGAGCATTGAAAAAAACTCACTATGCCGTCGCTGCGCTTACTCTTGAAGAGGGCGGGGCTCGGTGTCGGTTACGGCTATGACCCGCCTGGCAATCGGCCGTAGGTCGTGGCGACTGGTTAGTCGTAGATGGACACTGATCCCGCGCCGGAGGCGCGGATATCCGCATGTCAACGGATTGTCGCTCCAACGGTCCGGTGGTTCCGGCAGCCACGTTGGAGGTTAAGCGGGAATATCCCTAGTGCCGCTTATGCTTTGGTGAGCGGTGCGGGCTCCCGCACCCAAGCATTCTAAAAGCCCCGCACCCAACCGCGGGGCTTTTTGCTGTCCGCCTGCTCCGGGGCGAAGAGAGCCCGACATGAACTGTCACGCGCGACCGAGTGCAGGGCATTGGAAGTTCATCTGTCCTTGTCCTGCCTTGGAGCCTACAAAGGCTTGCGGTCGTCAGCAGGTTCTCCCGTGTCTCCTATGCGAAATCGCTATCTGGCCGGGCTGGTGCTTTGCCTCGCAGGCGTATTGGTCCCAATAGCGGCGTGCGCAGCGGACGACGCGCTCCGGCGCTTCGAGGTCGTCGCCCAGCCGCTGGATCAGGCGCTGGCGGCTTTCTCGATCTCGACCGGGTTGCAGATGCTCTATGACAGCTCGCTCGCGGCCGGTCGGCGATCGTCTCCGGTTGCCGGGGAAATGCAGCCGCGCGAGGCCCTGGCCTTGATGCTGGCAGGCACAGGGTTGACGGCGCGGTTCACGTCGGGCGGCGCCGTGGTGATCTATGCGGGGTCCACCTCGGCGGTGACGCTGAATCCGATCACGGCCACGGCGGCGCCGGTGGTCGGCCGGTCGAGGGCGAGCGCCGAGGCGCGGGCCTATGCCGAGGCGGTGCAGCGACAGACGATTGAGGCCTTGCGTCAAGATGCGGTGCTGTCGGGCGGCGACTACGCCTTGAGTATGCGCCTGTGGGTGAACGAGGACGGCGTGGCGCGACGAGTCGAGGTTCTGAACGGGTCGGGGCAGGCCGGGCGCGACGCGGACTTCCTGGCCCTGACCTCGACCCTAAGGTTCCCGGCGCCGCCGCCGGACTTGCCGCAACCGATGCGGATCGAGTTTCGCGTCCGTCAGCGTCACTGACATATCAGCGTCACCGTACTGTCGTCGGTGGCAGTCTAGGGAGGCGGGGTTCCAGCGGCTTTGACGGCTCGACCTCCATCCATGACGCGAAACTGGCTCCTTGGCGCGATGACCTCGGCGGCCCTGCACGGCGGGGCGGCGGCTGTCCTGCTGGCGTCCTCGGCGATCCCGCAGGGCATGGCGACGCCCGAGGCCCAGCCGCACGCGATCAATATCGAACTGATCGACACGGCTCGCCCACATAGCGGCGACAGCGACCGGACCGAAATGCAGTCCATCGCAAGCGAGGCCGTCAGCGCGCCGGCAGAGGCGCAGGCGCCGTCCGCCACCGGCATTGCAGTCGCCGCTCCCGCTCGGTCCGCCAGCGGCGGCGAGGCGGCCATGCCGGCGGCGGCGCCCGATCCCGGCGCGGTGTCCGACTATTATCGCCGGGTCGAGAGTCATCTGGCCCGCTTTCATGCCTATCCCGCCACGCTGACCGGCGCGCGTCCGACCGGAGTGGTGCGGGTCGGGTTGATCGTTCAACGCGACGGGCGGGTCATGGACGCATGGATCGAGACGAGTTCGGGGGTCGTGCCGCTCGATGAGGCGGCCCTTCAGACGCTGAAGCGCGCAGAGCCCCTGCCGGGCCTGCCCGCGACCCTGCCGGGCGCGATCGACCTGATCGTGCCGCTGCGCTACGCCGCCTCCACGCGAGGCGCCGGCGTGCGGGTCGGCGAATGAGCCTGCGGTCATGGTGACGGATGCGGCCGCGCGTCTGCGGGGGCATCTGGTCGAGAAGTACGAGACCCTGCTGAGCGGTCTCAGCGCGCGGCTTGGCTCGCGCGAGCAGGCGCGCGACGCGCTGCAGGACGCCTATGTGAAGCTGTCGAGCAGCGGACCGCAGGACGAGGTGCGCCATCCGACCGCCTATCTGTTCCGCATGGCGCTGAACATCGCGGCCAATGCGCGGCGACGCGATCGTCGATTGCTGGGCTTTGACGAGGTCGCGGCCCTGCTGGACGTGCCGGACGAGGCGCCGGATCCCGCGACCGTGGCCGAGGCGCGGTCGGATCTGGCGACGGTCAAGGCGGCGATGGCGCGGATGTCCACGCGGCGTCTGGCCATCTGCACCGCCGCCTGGCTGGACGGCCTGTCGACGGCCGAGATCGCCGAACGACACGGCATGGCCCAGCGCACGGTCCAGCATGAGCTGAAGCTGGCGACCGAGGCCTTGCAGAAGAATTTGGCTCAACCCAAGGTCATATCCTTGCGCCGTTCCGAAGATGGCGTGTCATGAACTACAGGGGCGCCTCAGAGGCCGGACATGAGCGGCGAGATCAGGACGTGAGCGACGCGGTCGTCGAACAGGCCCAGGCCTGGGTGCGCCGCCTGATGTCAGGCGAGGCGACGCAGGACGACGCCCTGGACCTGGCCGTCTGGCGTCAGGCGGACGCGCGTCACGAGCGGGCCTTCGTTCAGGCGGCGCGCTTGCACAAGGCGGCGCGACAGGCGGCGGCTGACCTGCGCGGCGCGCAGGCGAGGCAACCGGCGACGGCCCGACGGGGCCTGAGCCGCCGCATGGTGGTGGGCGGCGCCATCGCCGCCTCGGCCGCCGGCGTGGCCGTCATCGCGGAGCGGTCGGGGACGACGCGCTTTGCGCCTGCGCCCGCCGACTTCACCACGGCCAAGGGCGAGACGCGGCGCGTCGAACTGGCGGCGGGCGTCTCGGTCGAGCTGAACACCCTGACGCGGATCGCCATGCGGCCCCAGGCGGGCGAGGGCGCCTTTGAACTGCTGACGGGGGAGGCGGTCGTCACCGTCGATCGGCCCGCCGCGCCCCTGTCGATCTTCGCCCAGGACGGCGAGACCACGGCCTCGCAGGCGCGGCTGGCGCTGCGCTGTCTGGACGGTCAGGTGCGGGTTTCCTGTCTGGAAGGCGCCGCTCAGGTGCGCTCGGCGGGACAGGCGGCGGCCCTGCCGGCGCAGCACAGCGTCACCTATGACCAGAAGCAGATGCAGGCCCCCACGGCTATCGATCCGGAGGCCGAGGCGGCCTGGCGACGCGGCCTTCTGGTCTTCCGTGATCAGCGCCTCGGCGACGTGATCGAGGAAATCAATCGCTATCGGACCGGACGCATCGTCATCGCCGATCCGCGCCTGAGAAACCGTCGCGTCAACGGCGCCTTCCACACCGATCGCATCGATCAGGTCATCGATCAGATGCGCCTGGCCTATGGGGTTCGGGCCACGCGCCTGCCCGGCGATGTTGTCCTCGTGGCCTGACGAAACAGCACATAAGCGACTGAGAAACGTCGCGAAATCTTCACGCTAAATCTTTGCGCCTGTGTCGGGCGCACGTGTCTCTCCCCTGACGACCAAGTGCGGGGCGTCGGTCGCCTCAGCGGCCGTCGCGTCACGGGGGATTGATGCTGGATTACAAGAGACATTGCGCGCTGAGAGGCGCGGCGAGCGCCCTCGCGCTGGCCGCTGTTCTGGCTGTTCACGCCTCGCCCGCGGCGGCGCAGGACGCGACCAGTTTCGAGGTTCGCGCCTTTCAGGTGAAGGGCAACACCGTCCTGCCGCCCGAGGCGGTGGAACGGGCGGTCTATCCCTTCATGGGGCCGGGCCGGACCTCCGACGACGTGGAGGCGGCGCGGGCCGCGCTTCAGGCGGCCTATGAGGCGCGCGGCTTCATCGCCGTGTCGGTCTTCATTCCCGAGCAGTCGGTCGAGGGCGGCGTCCTGATGCTGGAGGTGGCCGAGCAGGCCATCGGTCAGGTGCTGGTCGAGGGAGCGAAGAACCCCGAGGCCGTGCGCGCCCAGGCGCCCTCGCTGACGCCGGGCCAGACGCCGAACCTGCCGGACTTCCAGCGCGACGTGGTGGCGCTGAACCAGAACCCGTCGCGACGGGTGACGCCGGAACTGCGCGCGGGCGTGGCGCCCGGCACTTTGGATGTGGTGCTGGCGGTCGAGGAAAGCTCGCCCTGGCATGGTTCGCTGGAGCTGAACAACTATTCCAGCGCCTCGACGACCCAGCTGCGGACGGCGGCGACGCTGCGTCACGACAATATGTGGGGCCGCGGCGACAGCCTCAGCCTGTCGGCCCAGACGGCGCCCGAACGGACCACGGACGGCACCGTCTATTCCGGCAACTACATGATGCGTCTGGGCGTGGGCACGCAACTGCTGGCCTATGCCGTCCATTCGGACAGCGACATCGCCGTGGTCGGCGGCACCAATGTCATCGGCAAGGGCGATCTGGCGGGTCTGCGCCTGATCCGCGCCCTGGGCGGCGGCGACGGCTTCTATCATTCGCTGACGCTCGGCTTCGACTGGAAGAGCTTCAAGGAAGACGTGATCCTGGGCTCGGATCGTGCCGCCGCGCCGATCGAGTACTTCCCGCTGATGGCCTCGTGGCGCGGCGACTGGAGCGGCGAGGCGCGACGCAGCGACCTGACCTTCAGCGGCGTCCTGGGCGTGCGCGGTCTGGGCGACGACAAGTGGGCCTTTGACGCCAAGCGCTACAACGCCCGCCCCAGCTTCTTCACGGTCAAGGTCGACGCCTCGCACACCGAGGAGGTGGTCCACGACCTGCAACTGATGGCCAGGGTCTCGGCCCAGTGGACCGACCGTCCGCTGATCTCCAACGAGCAGTTCGGCATCGGCGGCTCGAGCACGGTCCGCGCCTATCGCGAGAGCGAGGCCATGGGCGACTACGGTCTGGCCACCCAGCTGGAGCTGCGTTCGCCGCCGCTGCTGGCCGACTGGCCGGGCGTGGATGAACTGCGCCTCTACGGATTCTGGGACGCTGGCTTCGTCGGTATCCACGACCCGCTGCCGGGTCAGAAGGGCGAGAACCTTCTGATGAGCGCCGGCCTCGGCGGGCGGCTGCGCCTCTTCCGCTACCTCAACGGGGCCGTCGATGTCGGCACGCCCCTGATCACCATGCCGGGCCGCGACGCGGGCCTGGTTTCCGTTCGCTTCCGCATCTGGGGGGAATTCTGATGGCTTTGACGATGACCAAGAAGGGGCTGCTCGGCGGCCTCGCCGCCGCCGTGCTGATCGGGGCTGCGGCTCCGGCGGCCGCGGCGGGCTGGTGGCAGGCGGACTACGCCTATCGCACCAAGATCAACCTGAACGCCCAGGCGGCGGGCGTGACCGGCGAGGTGGCCCGCGCCCCCGTCCTGATCCGTCTGCACACAGGCAATTTCGACTTCGCCGACGTCAAGGCCGACGGCTCGGACCTGCGCTTCGTGGCGGGCGACGACCGCACGCCTCTGGCCTTCCACATCGAGAAATGGGCGCCTGCCGAGCAGCAGGCCCTGGTCTGGGTCGATGTGTCGAACCTGAAGCCGGGCGCCGCCTCGGCCATCTACGCCTACTACGGCAACGAGAAAGCTGAAGCCGGTCAGAACGCCGCCGGGACCTTCGGCGCCGACTACAAACTGGTCTGGCACTTCGACGGCGCCGGCGCGCCGCAGGACGCCACCTCCAACGGCCTGAACGGCGTCGGCGGCGAGGGTCGCAATACGGGCGGCCTGATCGGTCAGAGCCTGACGCTGGACGGCGCCGCCGCCGTGTCGGTCCCGGCCGAAGCCTTCGCTCAGGGCCCGGTCTCGGTCAGCTTCTGGGTCAAGCCCGGCTCGGACGGTCAACTGCTGGGCCTGCCGGGCCTCAGCCTGATCTCGGAAGGCGCGACCCTGTTCCTCGACGCCGCCGGTCAGCGCAGCGCGGGCACCGCGCTTCCGGCCGGAACCTGGGCGCATGTCGCTCTGGTCAACGACGGCCAGAAGTCGACCCTCTTCGTCAACGGCCAGCCGGCCGGCGAGGTGGCCGGCGCGCTGTCGGCTGGTCCCGCCGTTCTGGGTCAGGGCTTCGCCGGCGAGATCGATGAGTTCCGCGTAGCGGGCGTGGCCCTGCCGCAGGCCGCCTTCCAACTGGCGGCCGCCAGCGAAGGGCAGGGCGCCAAGCTGCTGACCTTCGACACGGCCGAGCAGACCGAGAGCGGCGGCCACAACTATTTCGGCATCCTGTTCAAGGCCCTGACGGTCGACGCCTGGGTGGTCATCATCATCCTGGGCTTCATGCTGGCCCTGGCCATCTGGGTCATGATCTCCAAGGGGCTGACGCTGGGCCGCACCACGCGCGCCAACGAAGAGTTCCTGGACGTCTATCGCCAGTCGGCCCGCGCCTCGAACGGCCATGACGGGCTCGGCGCCCTGCCGCCGGCCCTGAGCGAGAACTCGCCGCTGGCGCGTCTCTATCAGATCGGCCGCCACGAGCTGGGCATGCGTCTGGCCGAGGGCAAGGCGTCCGGCAGCCGCTTCGCCATTCGTCCGCAGTCGATCGCGGCCATCCGCTCGGCCCTGGACGCCGGTCAGGTGCGCGAGAGCCAGAAACTGAACAAGTGGATGGTGCTGCTGACCATCGCCATCTCGGGCGGTCCCTTCATCGGCCTGCTGGGCACGGTTCTGGGCGTCATGATCACCTTCGCCTCGGTGGCGGCGGCGGGCGAGGTCAACATCAACGCCATCGCCCCCGGCATCGCCGCGGCCCTGCTGGCCACCGTCGCCGGTCTGGCCGTCGCGATCCCCGCCCTGTTTGGCTACAACTACCTGTTGAGCCGGGTCGAGGACGTCACCGCCGACAACCAGATCTTCGTCGACGAGCTGGAAAAGCGCATCGCCGAAACCTGGCAGGACACCCCCGTCGCCGCCCTCGCGGCGGAATAGGGGAGCGCTGATCCATGCAGGTTCAGGGCAAGAAACCCTATAACGAGATCAACATCACGCCCTTGGTCGACCTGACCTTCGTGCTGCTGATCATCTTCATCCTGCTGACCACGGCGGCGGTGCAGGGCATCCAGGTCGACCTGCCGTCGGCCTCGTCGTCCCAGGTGCTGGACCAGCCCAAGTCGCGGGTCATCGCGGTCGCCAACGACGGCACGGTGTCGATCGACGCCGTCCCCGTCTCGATGGCCGAGCTGGAGCAGGAACTGCGCGCCTCCATCGCCTCGACACCGGATCTGCCGGTGATCCTGCGCGGCGACCGGGCGGTGCAGTACGACCAGATCATGCAGGTGCTGGACCTGTGCTCCAAGGTCGGCGTCGGCAGCCTGGGCATGGCCTCGACCCGCCCGCCCGGCGGGGGAGTCTGAGCGCCATGACCTACGCCTTCATGGCGGATGATCCGCCGCCGCCGCGTCGACGCAGGATCAACTGGCCGGTGATCGGGGCGGTGGCGGTTCTCGCCGTCGTCCTGGCCGCCACCTTCCTGCGGCCCGCCTCGGTCAGCGAGCGCCAGCGCGAGGACAAGACGGTGCGGGTGGTCCTGCCGCCCCCGCCGCCTCCGCCCCCGCCGCCCGAGGTGGCGCAGGAGAAGCCGCCCGAGCCGAGCCCGACCCCGATGGATCAACCCGTCGAGGATACGCCGCCGCCGCCGGACGCACCGTCCGAGCCGACGGTAGGGGACAGCGCCCTGACGGCCCGCGAAGGGGCTGGCCCGTCTAACTACGGCCTGGCGCGCGGCGACGGCTCGGGCACCCGCATCGGCGGGCGTCCGGGCGGCGGCGACGGCGGTTTCGGCGCCTATGGCGAACTGACCCGCCGCGAGGTGACCCAGGCGGTTCAGGGCGAGCGCGACCTCAGCCGGGGCCGCTACTCCGCCCAGATGGCCGTCACGGTCGACGCCGAGGGCCGGATCACCTCGGTCCGCCTGCTGCGCGGCACCGGCGACGCCCGCCGCGACGCGGCCCTGCAACGCGCCCTGACCGGCCTGAAGCTTTCCCGCCGCCCGCCCGACGGCCTGCCTGTCATGCGTATCGAACTGAACGCCCGAAGCGGCGCCTGACCTCCCTGGGGATTACCGAAATGAACCGTCCTAACCGCCTGAAACCGGCCCTTATGGCCTGCGCCGCGGGCCTCAGCCTGCTGGCCGCCCAGCCGGCCTTCGCCCAGACCGTCGACTCCACGAAACTGCTGGAGCTGATGGTCGCCAAGGGCCTGGTCACCCGCGAGGAGGCCGACGGCCTGCTGGCCCAAGCCACCGTGGCGCCGACCCCGACGCCGATCCCGGCCGGCGGCGTGGCCAACGGGGTGCAGACCATCCCCTATATCCCGCAGGTCGTCCGCGATCAGATCAAGGAAGAACTGCGCGCCGAGCTGGGCACGCAGGCTCAGGCGCAAGGCTGGTCGGCGCCCGGCCAGACGCCGGAATGGACGCGCGGCATCACCCTGTCGGGTGATGTCCGGGTGCGCGGCGAAGGCGTCTTCATGGACAAGAACAACGCCGACATCTTCGTCGACTATGGCGCGATCAACGGCGGTTCCGGCCAGAACATCAACGACAAGACGCCGGGCTATGTCGGTCCGCCCTACCTCAACACCCTGGAAGACCGTCAGCGCGCCCGCATCCGCGCCCGCTTCGGTCTGAAGGCCCAGATCGACAGCTGGATCTCGGCGGAGGTGCGCGTCGCCACCGGCAATGACACCTCGCCGGTCTCGACCAACCAGACGCTGGGCGGCGGGGACGAGTTCGGCAAGTACGCCCTGTGGCTGGACCGCGCATCCATTCGCCTGACGCCGGTTCAGGATGTGGCCCTGGACTTCGGCCGCTTCGCCAATCCGTTCTGGACCGGCGACCTGATCTTCGACGACGACATCAACTTCGACGGCGTGGCCGTGTCGGCGCGCCATGCCCTGAACCCGGCGTTCGCTGTCTTCGGGACCGCCGGCGCCTTCCCCATCTTCAACACTGACCTGAACTTCGGCTCGCGCAATGCGCCGGAAGGCAAGGGCGGGCCGTTCGAGAGCCGCGACAAGTACCTGCTGGCCGCCCAGCTGGGTCTGGATTGGACGCCGCGCGACGACGTTCGGGTGCGTGCTGCCGTCGGCTATTTCAACTTCGACGGCGTCGAGGGCGAGGTCTCCAAGCCCTGCCAGTTCTACGAAACCGTCTGCGACACCGATCCGACCCGTCCGCAGTTTCAGCAGTTCGGCAACACCATGTTCCCGATCCGCAATGTGGTGGCCGATCCGCTGAACCCGATCACCAGCCCCGAGAACCAGTATTTCGGCCTGGCCTCGGCCTATGAGGTGCTGAACGTCCGCGCCAGCCTGGACTTCAACGCCATCGACGGCGTCGGCTTCCGCGTCGAGGGCGACTATGTCGAGAACCTGGGCGTGGACGACGCCCTGATGCGTCTGCGCGCGGTCAACAACCTCGGCCCGTCGACCACCATCCCGGACCCGACCAACACCAACGGCACCATCACCCTGCCGGGAAGCTGGGACGGCGGCTCGTCGGGCTGGTCGCTGAAGCTGACGGCGGGTCGGCTGGACCTGGCTTCGCGCGGTGACTGGAACGTTCACGCCGGCTATCGCCGTCTGGAATCCGACGCGGTTCTGGACGCCTTCACCGACAGCGACTTCCACCTGGGCGGGACCAACTCGCAGGGCTGGATGGTCGGCGGCGCCTATGCCTTCGGCAAGAACACCGCGGTCAGTGCCCGCTGGCTGTCGGCCGAGGAGATCGCCGGCGCGCCCCTGTCGGCGGATCGCCTGCTGATCGACCTACTGACCCGGTTCTGATCCGCGCCATGACGACGGTTTCCGCCTTGCGCACCGCCCTTCGCCCCGTTGCCTTCGACGGGTTGAGGGGCCGTGCCCGGACGGTGGCCGTCGTCAGGCGCACCCCGTTCGTCGTCTGGCCCGGTTCACGCCGGTTCCGGGGTGAGGCGACGTGGGCGGGCCGCCCTGGCATATCCCCTGTCACAGCGGCCCGCCTTCTTCTTGCGCTGTCTCTGCTGCTTCCAGCCCCGGCGCTGGCCCGGCAGACCCCGCCTGCGCCGCCGTCCGCTAACCTGTGCGTTCAGGTGGATGTCGGCGGCGACCGCGCCGGTCATCTGGACTGCGCGGCCGAGGCCCTGCAACGCGCCGCGCGTCTGGCCCAGAGCCAGGCCCGCGCCGCCTTCGAGGCGCCGGCGCCCGATGCGCGCTCGTCCGACCTGAGCGTCGGCGTTGTCAGCCAGACCGCAGTGCGCCAGCGCCTCGGCGCCAATTTCGGCCTGTCCGTCCATCCCCAGCGTCCCGTCCGGCCCGCGCCGACGCCGCGACCGGGAGGACAGCCATGAGCCGCTTCGCCCTTTTCCTTTTCCAGATCGTCGGCGCGCCGCGCCCGGTCTGCTTCCCCCTTCGCCAGACGGCCGCGTGCGCGGCCTCTGCTCCTCTGGAGATCGCCCGATGATCCGTCTCGATTCGCGTTCGCTGCGTCACCGTCTGCTGGTCGGCGCCTCGCTCGGCTCCCTGATCGTCGCCGGCGCGGCCGAGGCCCAGAACCGGGGCGGCTTCGGCAGCCGGGGCGGGGCAGGGGCCAATCCGACCGCTGCCGTGACCCAGGTCATTCAGGCCGAGGCTGGTCGCGCGGCACAGGCCAGCAGCGCCAGCCAGCGCGCCATCGCCTCCTTCGCCCGCGCCGCCGCTACGCGTCAGGCCATGACCGACGCCCAGGCCGCCGCCCGCGCCGCCGCGCTCGCTGCCCAGAGCCACATCCCCAACGGCCTGGGCCAGGGCGGGCTTCAGGTGGCCGAGGGCGTCACCCTGGACCCCAGCCTGTGGGTCGGCGCCAATGGTCCCAGCCAGACGACGGGCGCGGACGGCCGCACCACGGTCACCGTCGGTCAGACCGAACAGAAGGCCATCCTGACCTGGGACAGCTTCAACGTTGGGCGCGAGACGGATCTGGTCTTCAACCAGCAGGGCCATTCCGACTGGGTCGCCCTGAACCGCGTCACCGACGCCAGCGCTGATCCGACGAAGATCCTCGGCAGCATCAAGGCTGACGGCTCGGTCTACATCATCAACCGTAACGGCATCATTTTCGGCGGCGCCTCGCAGGTCAACGTCCGCAACCTGATCGCCGCCACGGCCGACATCTCGAACATCCAGTTCCTTGAGCGCGGGATCACCTCGAACTCCATTCCGCCGGTGAACTTCTGGGAGGCCCCGATCCTCGTGCCCGTCTTCACCGATGCGGGCGGCGCCGTGACGGTCGAGGCCGGGGCGCAGATCACCACGTCCAAGCCTTCGACCGTGGTCGAGGGCGGCGGCTACGTCGCCCTGCTGGGCAAGGAGGTCGTCAACGCCGGCACGATCGTCACCGGGCGCGGCCAGACCCTGATGGCGGCGGGCGACGACTTCATCATGCGCCCCGGCTACGGCACCAACGCCAACCAGCTGTCGACCACGCGCGGCTATGAGGTCGCGGTGACCGTGGATGCGGGCAGCAACGCGGGCCGCGTCGTCAACCAGGGCCTGATCCAGGCGGCCGAGGGCGACATTACCCTGGCCGGTCGCCACGTGGTCCAGGACGGGGTCGCCATCGCCACCACCTCGGTGAACACGCGCGGCACCATTCACCTGCTGACCGACCTGTCCGACAGCCAGTCCGGCGTCACCCTGACCGGCGACAGCCTGACCCTGATCCTGCCGGAGCTGGAGAGCGACGCCACCGCCACCAATGCCCAGCGCGACGCCCTGCTGGCCCAGTCGGCCCTGACCGGAGGCGCGCCCGCGACCTGGCTGAACAACCAGGCGATCAACCGCGTCACCTACGGCACGCCGGACCGCAAGGACATGTCGCGGGTCGAGATCGCCACTGGCGGCTCGGTCACCTTCCAGTCGGAGTCCCAGACCATCGCCCAGGGCGGCCAGATTGCGGTCGTGGCGATGAAGCGCACCACGGTCGAGGACCGCGCCGAGCTGAACGTCTCGGGCGTGCGCGACGTGGCCATGGACATGGCCTCGAACAATCTCAAGGTGAACATCCAGCCGTTCGAGCTGCGCGACTCGCCGCTGAACCGCGAGGGCGAGGGGCTCAAGAACAACGACGTCTGGATCGACATTCGCGACCTGATCCTGCTGCCCAGCGGCACGGGCGGGCATGAGGGCAACCGCTATTACACGCCGGGCGGCCTGATCGAGGTCGGGGGGCATCTGGGCAATACCGCGCACGGCATCGGCGAATGGGCCGCCCAGGGCGGGACGATCAACATCAACAGCAACGAGATCGTGGTCCACAAGGGCGCCGTCTTCGACATCTCGGGCGGCTCGCTGGACTATGCGGCGGGCTATATCCAGTCGACGCGGATGATGGGCTCGGACGGCAAGCTCTACGACCTGGGCCAGGCGCCCGCGGGCGTGAAGATGCTGTCGGTCGGCAACGCCTTCGTGGTCAATCACGACCGGTGGGGTGAGGCCTTCCAGGAGGTCTACGCCCAGCCCCTGTTCAACTCGGCGCGCAGCGTGCGCTGGGAGGCGGGCTACACCGTCGGCCGCGACGCCGGCGTCCTGTCCCTGTCGGCGCCGACCGTCCTGTTCGACGGCCAGATCGTCGCCGACGTGGTGACGGGTGAGCGCCAGACGGGCGCCCGACCGACCACGCCGCCCATCATCAAGGACGGCCAGATTTCGGGCGACTTCGCCAATCGCCTGGACGGCTATGACCTGCCGCAGAACGTCACGCCTCTGGCGGGCGGCTTCTATGTCGGCAACCGTCTGCATCAGACCTATCAGCCGGTGGTCGGGGCCGAGATCCCCTTCAAGAACACCGTGGTGGTCGGCGAAGGCGGCGGCTCGACCGGCGTGGCGACGGGCGCGGCCCTGACGCCGGATCTGGCCAATACGGTGGTCCTGTCGGCCGAGGCGCTGAGCGCGGCGGGTCTGGGCGGGCTGCGGATCAATGGCGGCGAGGTCAGGATCGAGGGCGATCTGACCCTGAGCCACGGCGGCGAAGTCGCCGTGCGCGGCCAGACCATCGCTGTCGAGGCCGACATCACGGCCCACAGCGGCTCCATCTCCCTGGCGGCGGTTCCGCCCTGCGGCGCGGGCTGCGCCGAGGTCACGGACCTGAAGGTCGGCGAGGGCGTGACCCTGGACGCCAGCGGCCTGTGGGTGAACGTCAAGGCGGGCGGCGACGTCCGCGATCTGGCCCATCTGGAAGGCGGGACGGTCATGCTGGAAAGCCGTCAGGGCGACTTGACGCTGGGCAAGGACAGCCTGATCGACGTCTCGGCGGGCGCCGCCATCCTGCTGGACGGCAAGACGGTCGGGGCCAGGGGCGGTTCGGTCGGCCTGGCGGTCGGCGTCGAGCCGCGCGCCAACATGGGGCAGATGACGCTGGACGGCGACATTCGCGCCTATGGCACGGGCGAAAACGCGGGCGGCACGCTGACCGTCTCGGCCGCCGGGCGTCCGATCACCATCGGTGGGGCCGTGATGGACGGCGGCGACGAACTGGCTGCGGGCGAACCGGCGCCGATGGACCTGCAGCTTTTGGAAGACCTGGTGCTGAAGGCGGGCGAGACCCTGCCGTTCGACTATACCTACACCATCGACCGGGTCGAGGCGGGCCAGCCCCTGCCGGCCGACGTCAGCCTGGACTTCTCGGCTGTCACCCTGAGCAGCGACTGGACCGTGCCGGACGGCTTCGAGGTCTATGACTCCGACTGGAACGTTTACTATCCCGGCGACGTCATCCCCGGCGGGACCTATCTGGAGTTCGGCTACGGCCAGGCGCCCGCCGGCTTCATCATCAATCCCGACATCTGGCCGACCGGGGTCAATATTCCGCCGGTGGCCTTCACCTACGCCAAGGGCGACGTCCTTCAGGCCGATCTGACGCTGCCTGAGGGCCGCACGATCACGGCCGGGACGGTGTTCGGCACGGCGGTCAAGCTGGCCAAGCCGCTGAACCTGGACGGCGACCTCTTCCAGAGCGGCTTCTCGCGCTACGACATCCGCGCAGGCGGCGACCTGCATGTGCGCGGAGACATCGACGTCAGCGCCCCGGTGCGCCGCTTCACCGCCGACAGCGCCGGCTTCGCCAGCGGTGCGGCGGTGCAGGACGCGATGGAACTGTGGACGCCGGACATGCTGCGCGAAGATGCGGCCAAGGGGCGCTTCATCCAGCGTCAGGGCGCCAGCCTCAGCCTGACCGCCCACGGCCTCGGCGAGCGCAACTGGATGACCGGCTACGGCAATCCCGTGACCGATCCCCGTCCGATTGGCGAACTGGTGCTGATCGAGGGCGCGAGCATCCGCGTCGATGACGGCCAGTCGGTCAATCTGACCGCCATGGAAGGCATGCGGATCGACGGCCGCATCGAGGCCCGCGGCGGCAAGGTGTCGTTGATCGCCGGCCGCGAGGAGAATGAGCGGCTCGATTACCAGCCGTCATACGTCGTCTATGATCCGACCACGGCCCTGTGGCTGGGCGAAAAGAGCGTCATCGACGTCTCGGGCCGGGGCCTCAGCGCCGTCGGCGCCGACGGCCTGCGCTATGGCCATGTCTCGAAAGGCGGCGAGATCACCGTCGGCGGCCAGCGCGCGGCCTATGTGGTGGTGCGGCCCGGCGCGGTGCTGGACGCTTCGGGCGCGGCGACCCAGATCGACTATCTGACCTCGGGCCTGACCCATGATCGGCACAGCCTGACGGTGGCCACCGACGGCGGCGCGATCCGCTTCCAGTCCCAGTACGGCGTCTTCCTCGACGGCGACATGCGCGCCCATGCAGGAGGCGAGGGCGCGTCGGGCGGCCTGCTGTCGATCAAGCTGACGACCCCCTATCTGGCCCAGTTGGGCAAGGGCGTGCGCGACATGCCCGACTACATGCGCCGCCTGCGCAGCATCATCCTGGGAGCCGAACAGGACAGCGGTCTGGCCGCCGATCTGCAATACGGCGACTGCATCACCGGCTGCTGGACGCCGGGCCAGCTGAACGCCGACTCCGCCGCCGCCAATGACGGCATGGCGGACCTGGTCGGCCAGGCTCGCATCGGCGTGGATCAGATCAAGGCGGGCGGTTTCGGCAGCCTGACGCTGGATACGACGGACGTGATCCTGCTGGACGGGCCGGTCGATCTGACCCTGTCGCGCAACCTGACCCTGTCGGGCGCCATCGGTTCGCTGGGCGATGGGGCGAACTACGACTCGAAACTGAGCGCCGCCTATGTGCGGTTCGTTTCCGGCGGAACCAAGCGCGGCAACAATCTGGTCCGATGGGAGGACGGCTCCCAGGCCCTGTTCAAGGTCCCCGGCATGGGCGACGGCGTCCTCACCATCAAGGGCGGCCTGGTCGACATGGGCGGCGCCCTGTTCGGCATCAACGGCTCCATCGGCCTGTCCGGCGGTCGTCAGCAGGACTACGAGTATCTGGCCCACGGCCAGATCAACATCGTCAGCGGCGGCGACATCCGTATGACCGGCGGCGAGGTCAATGCGATGAGCAACATCGCCCTGACCGCCGCCCAGATCTATCCGATCACCGGCGCGGTCGCCTCGATCTATGCCGGCAAGTACATCTATCGCTTCCCCGGCGACACCATTCTCAACCCGTCGCTGGTCCCCGGCGGCACGGTCAGCTTCCACAAGCTGGAAGGCGTCACGCCGTCCGCCCCACTGTCGCTCTATGGCTCGCTGACGGTCGGCGCCGACATCATCAATCAGGGCGGCGTGCTGCGCGCGCCCCTGGGGTCGATCACCCTCGGCGCCGGCGGTTTCGTGCCGGCGCCCCACCTGTTGCCGCCGGGCCAGTCGAACTGGGTCAGCACCTCGGTCACGACGCGGGACGTTAATCTGCTGCCCGGCAGCCTGACCTCGGTCAGCGCCAGAGATCTGGTCATTCCCTACGGCGGCACGACCGACGGCCTGAAGTGGATGCTGAACGGCGTCGAGCTGAAGAGCACCGACGCGAAGCAGGGGGTCATGGTGCTGGGCTCGCTGCGCGCGGACGAGGGCTCGGTGCTGGACCTGTCGGGCGGCGGCACGCCCGCCGGCGCCGGCTTCATCACGGGTCGCGGCGGTTCGGTGGACGTGCTGAAGACGGCCCTGGCCAATATCAGCCCCGCCTTCGACGGCTTGAGCCATGCGGACAATCAGGTCTACGCCATCGTGCCGTCCTACGGCGCCTCGGTCGCCCCCAACGCCATCGACGGCCACGCCCAGCCGGGTCTCGGCCAGCAGATCGTCATCCCGGCCGGGATCGAGGGTCTGGCGGCGGGCGTCTATACCCTGCTGCCGGCCGAATACGCCCTGATGGAGGGGGCCTTCCGCGTCGAACTGGGCCGCAATGTCCCGGCCGGCGCCAATGGCGTGACCCGTCTGGCGGACGGTTCGACCCATCTTGGCCTGACCACGGGCGTGGCGAACACTGATGCGCGCAGCGCCCTGAAGGTCGAGGCCATCCTGACCCCGGCCAAGGTGGTCCGCACCTATTCCCAATATAACGAGACCAGCTTCGGCGAATTCCTGGTCAAGGCGCCGGCGGCGGCCCTGTTCAACAGCCCGCTGCCCTTCCTGCCCCAGGACGGCAAGACCTTCATCCTGGCCCTGGCGCCGGATGCGGACAAGGATCGTCCGGCCTTCTCCTTCAAGGGCAAGGGTCTGTTCGATGCGGCCGAGGGCGGCATTGGCGGTTCGCTGGCCGTGGTCGGCGGCGACTACTACGACAGCGGCAAGTTCACGCTGGAAATCCTGGCCGACGGGGGGAGCAAGTCGGGCGACGGCTTCCTGTCGCTCTACGCCTCCGATCTGAACGCGGTCGGGGCCAGGATCATGACCCTGGGCGGCGCGGCCCACCGCGTCTTCACCACCAGTCAGTCGACCGAGATCCAGGTCATGCCCGGCGCCGGCTGGCCGAACCAGAGCAACCTCAGCTCGAGCGGCTTCGGCGGCATCGCCGTGCGTGACGGTGCGGTGCTGGAAGGGCCGCAGGTCCTGCTGATCGCCGACCGCAACGCCGACATTCTGGTGGAGGACGGCGCCCGCATCACCACCCTGGGCAAGGGCGCTCCGGCCTTCGACTCCAGCATGGGCTACACCCTGCGGGCCAACAATGTGAACCTGCTGGCCGTGTCCAACGGCCTGCTTGAGTTCACCAGCAACGCCTCCAGCGGCGCCACCGGCGTCATCACCGTCGAGGACGGCGCCTCCCTCTATTCGGACGGCACGCTCAGCTTCGTCACGCCGGGCGCAGTCAGCCTAGGCGAGAACGTCAACTACGGCGCGCGCTACCTGGCCTTCTCGTCCGCGTCCGTGAACATCGGAACCAGCGAGGCCCTGGCCGAGGCGGGCGCGGACGGCGTCCTGCCGTCGGGCATCGCCCTGAACCAGTCGGTGCTGGATCGTCTGATGGCGGGCGACCAGAGCAAGGGCGCGCCCAAGCTGGAGCGGCTGATCCTCTCGGCCAGCCAGTCGATCAACTTCTACGGCTCCATCAGCCTGGACACCCGCGACGCCGCCACCGGGGTCTCGGCCCTGCAACTGGTGCTGAACACGCCCGCCCTCTATGGCGCGGGCGGCGCCGGCGACACGGCCCAGATCACGACGGGGACCCTGGTCTGGAACAGCGTCCTGGGCGCCCAGGGTCCGAGCTACAGCTCGACCATCATTCCCGCCCAGCCGGGCGCGCCCATCGCCGGCGGCGCCGGGACGGGGCTGGGAACGCTGAACCTGATCGCTGACCGC
Source organism: Brevundimonas sp. NPDC090276 (assembly GCF_044772165.1). Taxonomy (NCBI): domain Bacteria; kingdom Pseudomonadati; phylum Pseudomonadota; class Alphaproteobacteria; order Caulobacterales; family Caulobacteraceae; genus Brevundimonas; species Brevundimonas sp. NPDC090276. Next base: position 28,664 of record NZ_JBIVYK010000002.1, read on the forward strand.
ATCGTGCTGGGCTATCAGGACGGGGTCGCCATCAGCGCGCCCGTGCCGATGAACCGCCTGGCTCTGGGCTTCAGCACCGTCAACCTGACGGCCTCGCAGCGGATCGAGAGCAACCACAAGGGCGAGCTGGCCGTCTATCAGTCCCAGGCCATCTACGGCCAGGCGGGGCAGGGCGGGACGCTGAACCTGACCACGCCCCTGTTGACGGGTCAGGCGGGCTCCAGCCTGCACTACAAGGCGGGCGGCGCCATCAGCCTGACCGCCCCGGCGACGGCCTCGACCGCCGAAGCGCCCAAGCCGCAACTGGGCGCCGAGATCAGGATGACCGCCGCCAGCATCACGGCGGACACGACCATCGCCCTGCCCAGCGGCCGGCTGGTCCTGACGGCGACCGAGGGCGACATCGTCCTGGGTGACAAGGCGCGTCTGGATCTGGCGGGCCGGGCCACCGACTTCTTCGAGGAGACCCGCTACAGCTGGGGCGGCGACGTGGAGCTGGAAAGCGCGCAGGGGAACGTCATTGCGTCTTCGGGATCGAAGATCGACCTGAGCGCCGACCACAACCATGCGGGCACGCTCAAGGTCACGGCGCTGAACGGCGCGGCGACCCTGAACGGCGTCATCGAGGCCCACGCCCGCAACGGCGACAAGGCCCCCGACGCCTCGCTGCGCAACGGCTCAATCGACATTCGGGCCAACGTTGTCAGCGACTTCCGTGAATTGAACGAGCGGTTGACGCAGACGGGCGTCACCGAGAGCCGCAGCTTCGTCATCAAGAGCGGCGACGTCGTGGTCGGCGACGAGATCAAGGCGCGTCAGGTGACCATAGCGGCGGACGGCGGCGACCTGATCGTCAACGGCCGCATCGACGCCAGCGGCGCCCGTCCGGGTTCGATCCGGCTGTCGGCGCGCGATGATCTGACCCTGGCCTCGACGGCCGTTCTGGACGCCAGCGCCGACACCATCGTGGTCGACGGCTATGGCGCGCCCATCGAGGCCTCGAACCGCGCTCATATCGAGCTGGGCAGCAAGGCGGGGACCCTGACCCTGGCCTCGGGCGCGACGCTGGACCTGTCGTCGCCCGACGGCGTCAAGCGCGGCCGGATCGAGCTGAACGCCCCGCGTCTGGGCGCCAACGACATCGCCATCGAGGCGGGCGGCCCCCTGACGATCAAGGGCGCCGACAGCCTGTCGGTCAACGGCTTCCGCACCTATCAACCGGCTGGCGGGGTCATCGATCAGGCCCTGATGGACGGCATCCATACGGACAGCACGGCCTTCATCAACGCCGCCATCGCCAACCAGGCCCTGCTGGGCCGTCTGGCGGGTCTGCGCGCCTATCAGGACGCCTTCCACCTGCGTCCGGGCGTCGAACTGACCAGCGCGCCGGGCCAGAGCCTGAGCGTGTCGGGCGACCTGAACCTGGCCGGCTATCGCTACGCCAGCCTGAACGCCGACACCCAGTTGACGGGCGTCTATGGCTCGGGCGAGGCGGGCGTCTTGCTGGTTCGCGCCGCGGACGATCTGAACATCTACGGCAGCATCACCGACGGCTTCGGCGAGCCCGCGCGCACGCCGGACGACAACGGCTGGGTGCTCTACAACACCGCCGACGCGGGCGGCTTCTTCGCTCTGCCGGCTGATCACCAGCTGATGGCGCCCCTGCGCCTGTCGGCGGGCGCGGCCTTCCCGGCCGGGGTCAGTCTGACCTTCGACGCGCCGGTCCGGGGCTTCAGCGTCATCGGCAACCAGGTGATCGAGGCGGATGTCAGCCTGGCCCAGCCGGCCGTCCTGCCGCAGGACTGGGTGGCGACCTCGAGCATCCGTCTGCCGGACGGTTCGGTGATCGCGCGCGGAACCATCCTGAAGGCGGGCATGACCCTGCCGGCCGACACCGAGCTGGGCCAGGGCGCGCTGCTGCCTATGGCCGTCTCGCTCAAGGCCATGACCTGGCCCAAGGGCGTGGCCCTGCCGGCCATCCTGACCCTGTCCTCGACGACCCAGCTGAAGGCGGGCGACGTCATCCCGCGCGCCAGCACGGTTCTGGTCGCCGGTCTGACGGGCCTGCAGAGCGAGCCGGTGGTTCTGGATGCGTCCTATACCCTGCGGGGCGACCCGATCGCGGGCGATGTGACCACCATCCCCGGAGGGCATTTCTCGCCCGTGGTGCTCGATTTCGGCATCGAGGTGCGGGCTGGGGCGATGCTCCTGACCGGGCGGACCATTCCGTTCGGTTTCGTCAGCGGCGAAGGGGACTACATATTCGCCACCGGCTGGACCACGACCGCCCCGATCTGGGAGAGCAAGGCCGCCTTCGAGGCGGGCGCGACGCCGCTCTATGGCGCGGGCGCGGAAGTGACCGGCATGATCATGCCGGGTGCCTATTACGGAGCAGGCACCGTGTTGCCGACCGATATCGGCGACAGCCTCGGGATCACGGCCTCGCTGGTTCCGGCCGGGACGCCGATGAACATCTTCCACTATGATGTTCAGTTGAACAGCAATGTGACGGTGAATGCCGGAACCCTGATCCCAGCGGGGGTCAATCTGCAGCTGCTGGGCGCGGGCGGGCCGCACAACACCCGTCCGGTCCAGGCGGATGGCACGCAGGGCCGCATCTGGGCCGTGGCGCCCATGCTGGCGGCGGGTTCGCAGTCCTGGTCGATGCGTCTGGTGGCAGGGGCCGACATCGGCTCGGCCGACGGCCGCACCCTGCGGGCGGCGAGCGATCTGGCCCGCACGGGCCACTCGGGCGACCTGACCCTGTCCGATCGTCACTATGTGAACCCGCAGGCGGCCCTGACGGACGGCTTCAACCCCAACTGGCTGGAGGGGATGAAGCTGATGCAGAACTTCAGCGTCATCCGCACCGGCGTCGGGTCTCTGGATCTGTTGGCGGGCGGCGACTATCAGCAGATGTCGCTCTACGGCGTCTATACGGCGGGCACGCCCTCGGCCGAGATCGGCGGCCTGACCCTGGACGGCCACAACGTCTTCAACCAGCCACGCGTGAAGCTGACCGCCTCCAGCGGTCTGGCCAATCCCTGGATCGGACCGAACTTCGACGGCTACGCTGACGCTATCCGCGACTATCAGGCCTGGTATCCCGAGCACGGCGGCGACTTGCTGCTGGCGGTTCAGGGCGGCCTGACCGGCTACGCCACGGACCGCGATTTCGCCTATCAGCGCGTCGGCAGCGGCAGCGTCGGAAACTGGCTGTGGCGTCAGGGCGGTTACGGCGTCAGCGAGAACGGCGTCTCGGTCGCTCTGGGTCAGGATGTGCCGACCGCCTGGTGGATCAACTTCGGCGGCTATGTTCCGAACAACTCCAGCGCGCTCAATGACTTCGTCGGCTTCAATGCTCCTTTGCTTGAAGGTTTCATGGGTGTCGGCGCCCTGGGCGGCGGCAATCTGACGGTGCGGGCCGGCGGCGACGCCGGCGTGACCCAGGACTGGGGCAGGGGCCTGGACGGAAGCTCGGACACGAGCCGGGTTCGCATCGCCAGCTCGGGCCTGCACTTCGCGGTCGGCGGCACCGGCCGCGTGACCTCGGTGACGCGGACGGCGGGGATCGTCACGGACGGAAGCGTGGTCCAGACCGGCGGCGGCGACGTCGACATCCGTCTGGGCGGCGTCCTGAACCCGGGCGCGGCGACCAATATGCCGACGGACCTGGCGGGCAGCGTGACCAACCTGCGCGGACAGGTCTCCATCCTGTCCGGCGGCGTCGGCGCCGGCGCCTACAGCGCCGGAGTCGATGTGCTGGACCCGCGTCTGCCCAGTCCGCTGCGGACCGCCTTCCACCTGCCAAGCGGCGGCCTCACCCTGGTGATCGGCGACGCCGACGTGCGCATCGACGCGCGCGGCGACCTGATCCTGGCCGGGGTCGGCGATCCGGGCTCGACCAGGGCGTCGATGGCCGGGGTTTCGGTCGGCTATGTCAACGCCGCGGGCCAGTTCGTCCGGCCCGACGGTCTGGTGATGCAGACCAGCTTCTCGCTGTGGCGCGACGACACCAGCATCAGCCTGTTCAGCGCGGGCGGCGACGTGACCCCGATCACGGCGGCCTCCGGCAACGGCGCGGCGCGCGACGGTCGTTACTGGTATCCGCCCATCCTGCGGGTGACGGCGGCCGAGGGCAGCATCCGCTGGAGCGCGGAGCGTTGCGACGACAACTGCGGCGGCGGCATCCCGCCGCTGGAGCTGGCACCCTCGTCGCTGGGCCTGGTCGAATATCTGGCCGGAACCTCGATCCTGGGCGGCGGTTCGCGTGATCCTGACTCGGGCGGTTCCTATGCCGCCGGTCGCCCCGTGGCGCTGTCGGGCATGGCCCGGACGTTGGATCTTCTGCCCAACCCGTTCCGCCCCGTGTGGATGACCGACTGGCGCGACACGCAAGGCGCGCCGGTGAACGTGCCTCAGCCGATCAAGGGCAATGCGCTGACCATCGGCGGCCTGCTGGCCTTCCAGACCGATACGGCGACGGGCACGCTGCGGACCGGCCGTCAGAATCCGGCGCTCTTCTATGCGGCGGACGGCGACATCAGCAATCTGAACTTCGGCTTCATCACCTACGACGGTCAGTCGCAGCTCTACGTCAACTCGGGCTCGGTGGATCTGCGGGCCTCGCGCGACATCGTCAACCTGGGCACCGGCACGGGGATCGGCTGCCTGAACAGCGGCCCGATCGAGTGCCGCGGTGCGCCGGTCTATCTGTTCGGCGTGTTCAACCAGGGCGGCCTGGTGGTGCACAATGACCCGTCCGACATCTCGCTGATTTCGGCGGGCCGGGACATCATCTACGGCAACATGACCGTGGCCGGTCCGGGCAATCTGGTGGTCGAGGCGGGGCGCAACATCTATCAGGCCGGCAACGGGCGCTTCACCAGCGTCGGCCCGCTGTTCGACCTGTCGCCCTCGACCCGCAACGGCGGGGCCGGCATCTCGATCCTGACCGGGGTCGGGGCGGGCGGTCCCAACTACGACGCCTTCACCAGGCTGTATCTGGACCCGGCCAACCTGGCCGAGGCCGGACGCCCGCTGGCGGATCAGGCCGGCAAGGTGGCCAAGACCTATGACGCCGAACTGATCCACTGGCTGAAGGAGCGCTTCGGCTACGAGGCCGCCGACGCCAGGGAGGCCCTGACCTATTTCAACGGTCTGGATCGCCAGCAGCGCGCCGTCTTCGCCCGACTGGTCTACTTCGACGAGCTGAAGGCGGGCGGTCGCGAATACAACGACCCCAACGGACCGCGTTTCGGCAGCTATCTGCGCGGCCGCAACGCCATCGCCGTCCTGCTGCCCGAGAAGGACGCTGAGGGTAAGGCCATTTCCTACGCCGGGGACCTGACCATGTTCGGCGGTTCGGCGGTGCGGACCCTGTTCGGCGGCAATATCGAGATGCTGGTGGCGGGCGGTCAGACCGTGGTCGGCGTCGGCGGCATGGCACCGCCCTCGACGGCGGGGGTTCTGTCCATGGGGTCCGGCGACATCGACGTCTATTCGCTGGGGTCAGTGCTGCTGGGCCAGAGCCGGGTCTTCACCACCTTCGGTGGCGACCTGCTGATGTGGTCGGCCCAGGGCGACATCAACGCCGGGCGGGGGTCCAAGTCGACCGCCGTCTATCAGCCGCCGCGCCGGGTCTATGACCTGTACGGCAATGTCACCCTGTCGCCGCCGACCCAGAACACCGGCGCCGGCATCGCCACCCTGAACCCGATCCCGGAAATCCCGGCGGGCGACGTGGACCTGATCGCGCCGCTCGGCACCATCGACGCAGGCGAGGCGGGCATCCGGGTCTCGGGCAACGTCAACCTGGCCGCGCTGCAGGTGGTCAACGCCGCCAACATCCAGGTCAAGGGCGACGCTGTGGGCATTCCTGCGGTGGCGGCGGTCAACACCGGCGCCCTGACGGCGGCCTCCTCGGCCAGCAGCTCGGTCGTGGCCGAGGCCGCCCGTCTGGCCGAGCGCGCCCGGCCCAAGCCGACCGGCGACATCCCCGCCATCATCACCAGCCGCTTCCTCGGCTTCGGCGAGTAACCGCCCGCGCGGAGGGAGGCCGAGACGCTTCCCTTCCCGCCACTCTTTTCGACTGGAGTATCCCATGTCCGACGCTTCTCCGCAGAGCGCCTTGCCGCTCTTCTATCGCGATCCGCAGCCGCTCTCGGCGGCCCAGCACGGCGACTGGCGCCTGAAGGACGGCGACGTGGCCTTCGCCGCCGAGACGCCCTTCGTCCCGGTGGTGGTCAGCGAGATCGCCGCCGCCGCGCGCTGCTATCCGGTGGTTTTCTCGGCCGGGGAGGGGGCGCAGCCCGTCGCCGTCCTGGGTCTGGAACAGCGCAATCTGTTCATCGCCGACGGCCGCTGGACCGAGGGCGCATACGTGCCGGCCTATGTGCGTCGTTATCCGTTCGGCTTCATCGCCACCGTCAATCCTGACGGCTTCGCCCTGGCCGTCGACGCGGCTTCGGAGCGTCTGGCCACCTCGGGCGCGGAGGGCGCGGCCCTGTTCGACGGCGATCAGCCGACGCAATTGACGCAGGAAGCCATGGCCTTCTGCAACGCCTTCCAGGGCGAGGCCGCCGCCACCCAGGCCTTCGGCGAGGCCCTGCGCGCGCAAGATCTGCTGATCGACCGCCGCGCCGACGTCACCCTGCCGGACGGCCGCAAGCTGGGTCTGGACGGTTTCCAGATCATCGACACGGAACGGTTCGCCAAGCTTGATGAAGCTGTCGTGCTGGACTGGCATCGTCGGGGCTGGCTGGCGCTGGTTCACTTCCATCTGGCCTCGCTGGAGCGTTTCGGCGCGCTGCTAAGCCTGCACGGGCAGGCGGCGACGACCGCCGAACCCGCGACCAAGCCGACCAAATCCAAGAAAGCCTGAGCCATGACCAAGCATTCCATCCTCGCCGCCCTGACCCTGACGGCGGTTGCCGCCGCCGCCCTGCCGGCCGCCGCGCAGGAGGCCCCGGCCGCCCAGCCGCTGGGTGGTCCGGTCATCCCGGGCGTCTGCCTGCTGTCGCGTGAGGCGGTCTTCGCCAACGCCGCCGCCGGTAAGGCCGCCAGCGCCCGTCTTCAGGACCTGGCCGCCGCCGCCCAGAGCGAGATCGAAACCGAGCGGCAGCCGCTGGAAGCCCAACTGCGCGCCCTGGAAACCCAGCCCGATAACGCCGCCCGCCGCCAACGCGCCGAGGCCCTGGCCAGCCAGTGGCAGGCTCTGCAGCAGAAGGCCGCCCACGCCAGCCAGGAAGTCGAGGCCACCCGCCTCAAGGCCATGGAGCGCATCGCCAACGAGGCCCAGCCCGCCATCGCCCAGGTCTACGCCGCCAAGGCCTGCGGCCTGCTGCTGGACCGCAACTCGGCGCTGGGCGGCAACTTCGCCAACGACCTGACCGCCGATGTGGTCCAGGCGCTGGACGGCCGTCTGTCCACCATGACCTTCGAGCGCGAACGCCTGCCCCAGGCCGCCCCTCAACCGGCGCGATAGAGCCATGGCCGGCGTTGCATCCCGTACCATGACTTCGTCCTGGCGCGCCCTGGCGACCGGGCTGGCCGCAGCTTTCGGATTTGCAGCGCCGGTGCAGGCCCAGAGCCTGTCGCCCGAGGCTGCGCCCGTTGCCTGGGTCGCCTACGCCGAGGCGGCGACCCAGGCTGTCACGGCTTGGCTGGAAGAGGATAATGAGGCGGCGTCGAGCTTTCGCCATTACCTGCATCAGACCCGGCCAGCCGCAGACCGGCACACCCCGCCATTGGTCCTCAAACTCTGGATTGATGCTCAGGGGCGCATCACACGGATCGACTTTGCGCCTTTTGCCCACGCTGAAACGGATGCGGCGCTGCGATCCGCGGTGAGTGGGCGCCGCCTGGCGCGGCCTCCCTCCGGGATGCTTCAGCCCTTGCGACTGTCAGTTCAACTGGATCCTGTCGTTCCAGAAACTGGTCACCCCGCAAACCATTCCCGGCGGTAGGCTCTGCTTGGGTGACGATCCGGTGTCCTCTACCGGTGTAGAGCAGCCTGAGCGGGAATATCCATCGCTCTGCTGAAGTTATGGTGGGACGGTGCGGGCTCGCGCACCTAGCACGAGAGTAAAATCGCCTCCCTGGCCTGCCAGGGCGGCGATTTTACTCTTAATGGTAAGCCCATACCGGCGGCGGCTGCCGGCAGCAGCATGACCACGACCGTCTTGGTCGGTGCTGCATCTGGCGGATAAATCCTTTGGCTGTTTATATCGTGATTTCAAATGTATATGAGGCGGATCGATCGAGGCGCGCCAGATGTTCGACCCCCGTCTTCTCCGTTCCTTCATCGCCGTCGTCGATGCTGGCAGCTTCACTCTGGCCGCGGAACGGTTGAACTCGACCCAGTCGACGATCAGCCAGCAGTTGGCGCGTCTGGAAGAGGCGACGGGGGCCATTCTGATCGAACGATCGGCGCGCCCGGTTCTGCCCACCGCCGTCGGTGAGCGCCTGCTGGGCTATGCGCGCAGATTGCTGGCGCTGCAGCAGGAGGCCCTGGCCGCCCTCGGCGACACGGCAGGCGTGGCCGCCATTCGCATCGGAGTGCCTGAGGACATCATGAACCCGGTGATGGCGGCGGTGTTCGGCGACTTCGCCGCCGGGCATCCTGGCATTCGTCTGGACGTGGTCAGCGGGCTGAGCCGCGATCTGAACCGACGTTATCGCGCCGGTGATTTCGACATCGCGGTGGTCAAGGACTACGAGCCCGGCGCCGACTGCCGCGCATCCTTCCGGGAGCCCATGGCCTGGTATGAAAGCGCCGACGCGCCGTCTGAATGGCCCAATCCGATCCCCCTGGTGACCTTCCCGCCTGGCGGCCTCTATCGGGACGTGATGTTCGAGCGGATCGAGCGTGAACAGCGTCGCTGGTATGTCGCCTTTTCGGGGAGCAGCCTCAGCAACGTCCTCGTCGCCGTGGAAGCTGGCCTGGGGGTGTCGCTTCTGCCGGTCGGCACGGCCCGGCAGCACAGGCTCCGACCCTACATGCCTCTGGGGACGGAGGCCGCCATCGCGGTTTCCCTTTATTCCTGGGAAGGTGACGGGCCCGCATCCGAACTTGTCGGCCTGATGCAGGCGGCGTTGGCCGCCCGGTTCGCCTGAAACGGCGTCCGTCCGCACCTTTCTTCAGGCGTCCCAGGTTGGGGCCAAGCCCGCCGGACTGACCGGTCGGCCATCGGGGCGGGCCTGAGCGGCTGAAGCCTCGGTCTGGCTAGGCCAGGTCGCCGAACACCAGGCGTCCGCCGTGGAAGACCGCCGTGCGTTTCGACTTGCGGGCGACGGCTTCGGCGGAACAGCTGGCGTCCGCCAGGACCAGATCGGCGGCGTCGCCGGCCTTGGGCCAGGCCCTCTCGCCCGCGTCGTTCAGGGGCAGGACGTCCCCGGTCGCGATGGCCAGGGCGCGAGACAGGCCGAACTCGTCGCTGCCGCTGTAGAGCTGGGCGTGGAGGTTGGCCTTGTCCAGCATGTCGCCGGAGCCGAAGGGCGACCACATGTCGATGACGCTGTCGGTGCCGGACATCAGGCGCACGCCCTTCTCGCGCAGGCGCGCCAAGGGCATCATGGAGCGGCCGATCGGTATGGTTGAAGCCACCGACACGCCAGAAGCGGCCATGCGCTCGGCCGTCGCATCCAGATCGGCCGGCGTCAGATTGGCCAGGGCGAAGGCGTGGCTGAGGGTCAGGCGTCCCTTGAGCGACGGCGTGCGCTCCAGCGTGTCGAGCATGTAGCGGATGGCCGCCGCACCGGATGGGCCGCTTTCATGCAGGTGGATGTCGACGCCCTTGTCGTGATCAACGGCGATGCTGAACATGGCGTCCAGCGAGGCCTCCATCCGGCCGTCCACATTGGTTGGATCCAGACCACCGACGAAGGCGACGCCCATGCTCATGGATTCGCGCATCAGGGGCGCGACCTCGGACAGCAGCAGGCCGTGTTGGGGGAAGGCGACGATCTCGCAGTTGAAGCGGCCCCGATAGGTCTCCAGCGCCTGATTGAGATGCTCCAGGCTCCTCAGGCCGCTGACCGGATCGATGTTGCAGTGGCTGCGCGCGGTGGTCGTTCCATGCTCCAGCAGCAGATCGATCATCCCCTCGGCCCGCTCGCGCGAAACGGGCAGGAGTTCGGGCAGAAGGGTCCGCTCCAGGGCGATCATGTCCATGATCGTCTTGCCCTTGCGCGGACGCGGCGCCTGCCACGGACCGCCGTAGAAGGTCTTGTCCAGATGGATATGCATGTCCCGGAACGTCGGCAGGGCCAGACGACCGTTCGCCGACAGACGGGGCAGGGCGGACCCGGCGGCGGTGGTCGGCGACACGGACAGAATACGTCCGTCCCTGATCTCGAGATCATAGCGGCCCGTTCGCGTGCCGATGATCTCGCCCTGATCGCGAACGAAGCCTTCCTCAAGCGTGATGTCGGTCAGGATGAAATGGGCCGGGGTTACGGCGCTTGCGAGACTCTGGGCGTCTGTTGTCGCAGTCCGGGCCATGGCTCGACCACCTCCGGCCGCGACCGTCGCGATTCCGGCGACGCCCATCAGGGACCGACGGCTCAAACCTGAAAGATCAGACAAGGCAACCTCATGACTGGCGAACACCGTCCAGCCTAACGGGAGGAATAAGGCATTGAAAAATGAAATGAGTGCATGGATTTTATCTTATTTTTGAATGATTCGTTCGGTGACATTTTTTACCTGGATCGGCTCATGGCGAGCTTCTTTCGCAGCCAATAAAGTGTGACCGGCCCTGTCCGGGCGATGGTTTTCCGAAGGTTGGGCATAGGGCGTCGCCGTAGCGATGGGGCGGGGCTCGCATTGACTCGGGTCTGCGCCTTTGACCATTAGCCAGCCTTTCAGCGGGGGCGTGAATGATTAACTCAAGTGAGGCGCGGGGGGGCTCTGGCAGGGGCGGCGAGGTCACTCCCGCAGAACTGGCCATCGCCGAGGCGTTCGTCGCTGCGCGCCGGGCCGCCCGGGCGCTGCCCAGCTATCCTGGAGCGATCCCGGACGATCTTGCGCGCGCCTATGCGATTCAGGAGACGGCCATCGGTCTTTGTCCTGATCGGCCAGTCGGTTGGAAAGTGGGGGGCGTGCCGGCCGCTCAGCAAGCGGCGCTCGGCGTACACCGACTGGTCGGCGCGGTCATGGCCAGCAGCCTGTGGGCCGTCGACGAGTCTCCGACGCCGCTACCGATCATTGAGGACGGCTTCGCGGCGATCGAGGCTGAGTTTGTCGCCCGCATAGGCCCCGACGTTGATCCGGCCCGCATCGACTGGACGCTCGAGGCGGCGGCCGATCAGGTCGAGGCGATCTTCATCGGGGTGGAACTGTCCGGCAGTCCCCTGGCCGCTATCAACGACCTGGGGCCCGTGGTCGTAGCCTCGGACTTCGGCAACAACCTCGGTCTGTTGATCGGGCCCGAACTGAAGGATTGGCGTACGCGCCTGGATAGCATTGAGGTTGAGACAGTCATTGATGGCGTCAGCCTCGGGCGCGGGGGCTCGCTGTCGCTGGCGGGCGGGGCGTTGGAATCGGTGCGGTTCCTGCTGGAGCATCGCGCCCGGTTGGGACGTCCCCTGACCCCTGGAAGCCTGGTGTCTACGGGCGCCGTCACTGGCGTGCATCGGGTGGGGGCGGGCAGCGAGGTGACCTGCGTGTTCAAGGGTGTCGGGGAGATTCGCTGCAGGACCGTTCTGGCCGCGCCTCAAAGGGGGTGAGGGGGCCGGATGACGGTGTTCGGGGGTCGACTGGGTGCGTCAGACCGATTGGCCAGACGTCGCGGTTCGTTTAAACTGCCTGCATGAGCCAGAAACGCCTTTTCCATACGGTCGCCGATCAGATCCTTCAGCTCATTGCTGACGAAGGGTTTGGGCCCGGAGCCAAGCTTCCCGGCGAGCGCGAACTGGCCGAGCGGTTCGGCGTCAGTCGCGTGACGGTGCGCGAAGCCGAGGTGGCGCTTCAGGCCCAGGGCAAGCTGGCGATCAAGACCGGCTCGGGCGTCTTCGTCTGTTCGACGCCACAGAGAGCGGACGCCCTGCCGGTCGTGAGCCCTTTCGAGGTCACCGAGGCGCGCTCACTCTTTGAATCCGAAGCGGCGGCTCTGGCAGCTTCGGTCATCACGGACGAGGCTCTGGCGCGGCTGGAATACCTCGTGGAGGCGATGGGGGGGGCGAATCCTGATCTGGATGCAGACACCGCTGATCGCGAGTTTCATCGGCTCATTGCGGCCTCTGCCAACAATGCTGCCGTCCTACACACCATTGAGACCCTCTGGCGCATGCGTACCGAGCAGCCGGCGGTCAGCGCCGCCCACCAGGCGGTCTGTGAGATCGACGATTCTTCGCGGGTGGACGAACACGCGGCCATCCTCAACGCCCTGAAGGCGCGCGATCCGGCCGCGGCCCGGCGCGCCATGCGGACCCACTTTAACCGCCTGCTCGCGGCCATGTTGGACGCCAGCGCGGCCTCGGCCCTCCAGGCGCTGGAGCGCCAGATGGCGGCGAGCCGTGAGCGCTTCCTGATCAGTACGCACTCAGTATAGACCAACTGGTCTGCAAATTTCTTTATTTTCTTCTGACCAAACGGTTGCCTTTGGTTGTCTCCCTGATAGCTTTCCCCTGCGGGTCCAAAACCGCGAACAAGTCCGCGCCAAAGCGGACCGGAGGGGGAGGCGATCATGTTGTCGAGATTGGCGCTTGCGGCCGCCTTGCTGTGGGCCGGGGCGGCGTCCGCCCAGACATCGACCCTGGTGGCCACGCCGGGGGAGTATCAGCGGGCTCTGCGTGACGTCAGGCCCGGCGACACCATCGTCCTGAAGGACGGGGTGTGGCGCGACTTCCAGATCCTGTTCGAGGGCGAGGGCGGACCGGGTCAGCCGATCACCCTGACGGCGGAAACGCCGGGTGGTGTGGTGCTGTCGGGTCAATCCAGCCTCAGGCTGGCGGGGCGCCAGCTGGTGGTGTCCAATCTGGTCTTCCGCGACGGCTGGTCGCCGACGGGGGAGGTGGTGTCCTTCCGCCGCTCCAAGGATCATCGCGCCGTCGAAAGCCGCGTCACCGGACTTGTGATCGACGGCTACAACAAGCCGGACCGGGCCACTTCAGACAATTGGGTGGCGCTGTATGGCCGCGACAACCGCTTCGACCACAACCATCTGAGCGGAAAGGCGAATGTCGGCACCACCCTGGTCGTCGTGCGTGACGAGCAGCAGGGCCTCGATAACCGCCATCGTATCGACCACAACTATTTCGGCCCGCGCCCCAACCTGGGCTCCAATGGCGGCGAGACCCTGCGCGTGGGCACCAGCGCCGACTCCCTGTCGGCCTCCAATACCGTGGTCGAGAGCAACTGGTTCGAGGGGGCAGACGGCGAGGTCGAGATCGTCTCGAACAAGTCGGGCGGCAACACCTATCGCGGCAACGTCTTCTACCACTCGCGTGGGTCGATGGTTCTGCGCCATGGCGATGGAAACCTGGTCGAGAACAATGTCTTCATCGGCGGAGGCAAGCCTCACACCGGCGGCATCCGCGTCATCAACCGCAATCAGACGGTGCGGAACAATTACATGGAGGGGATCACCGGAGACGGCTTCACCGCCGCGCTGAGCGTGATGCACGGCGTCCCCGATTCCCCCATCAACCGCTACCACCAGGTCGTGGGCGCGGTGATCGAGAACAACACCATCATCGACGCGCGCAGCCTCTTCCTAGGCGCGGGTATGGACACCGAGCGCTCGGCCCCGCCGATCGACAGTCGGTTCGCGCGCAACCTGATCGTCAACCCGGACGGGCGCGAGCCGATGCGCATGCTGGGCGACCTGTCGGGCGTCGCGTTTACGGACAACGTCCAGGCGCGTGATGTCGCCATGGTGCGCGGCGTCAACGGCTTGCTGATCCCCGTGACTCCTCAAGGCGCCGGCGCCTCGCCTGATCTCGTCATGACCCCTCGCGCCGAGACGGGCGTGGCCTGGTACCCCAAGGATGTTCGGGCCGTCCGCCTGGACCAGGGCATCGAGATCGCTGTTGCCCCGGCCGAGGGCGCGCTGGAGGCCGCTGTCGCCGCGGCCTGTCCGGGCGATGTGCTGGTGCTGGCGCCGGGCCGCTATTCAGTCGACCGGACGCTGACGATCAGAGCGCCGCTGACGGTGCGCGGGTCGGATCAGGGGAGGGGCGAGATCACCTTCTCTCGACCTTCGCTGTTCGAGGTAGCCAAGGGCGGTTCGCTGAAGCTGGCCGGTCTGACGATAACGGGCGCCGACGCGCCGGACGAGACCGGCAACGCCGTCATTCGCGTCGCGCCGGGCTCCAGCGCCGCCAACTTCGACCTGGTGCTGGAGGGCGTCGAGGTTCGCGACCTGACGGTCAATCGCGGTTTCAATCTGATCACCCTGGGCAAGGGGGTGATGGCCGACCGCGTGTTGCTGCGCGACGTGCGGGTGGAGAACATCACCGGCTCGGTGATTTCTGCGGCGGCTGAGACCGACGATCGGGGCACCTATAACGCCGAACTGGTGCAGATCGAAGGCGGCGCCTTCAGCCGCATCGGCGGGTCGGTCGTCGACCTCTATCGCGGCGGCACGGACGAGAGCACCTTCGGACCGCGCCTGGTGATCAGGGGGGCAAGCTTCGACCGTGTCGGCTCGGTCGAGCGGCCGTCGATCCTGATGCGTGGCGTCCAGCACGCCGAACTGCGCGACAACACCCTGACCGACAGCGGCGCTATCAGCTTCTCGCACCGTGTCGGCGAGCCGGTCCTGGCCGTGGTCGGGAACCGCCTGGTCCGCACGCCCGAGATGCAAACCGACATCGCGCCCACTGCGGCGACGGAGGAATTCTGATGCTGCGCGCCCTGTCTCTGACCGCCCTTCTTCTCGCCGGCAGCGCCCTAAGCGCCCAGGCGGCGACCGCCCCCGTCGCGCTAACCTCGGTCTCGGCCGAGACCGCGCCGGTGCTGACCACGTCCCAGGAGTGGCGGCGGATGGCTGAGGCAGGGTCTGCCTATCCGCTGTTCGCCGTCGAGCGTGAACGGGTCGAAGGTCTGGTCCGCGCCGCCATGGCCCAGGGCGTGAACGTGCCCACGCCACGCGATCCCGGCGGCGGCTTCACTCACGAGCAGCACAAGCGGAACTATCAGGCCATCTACAACGCCGGGGCCCTGTATCGCCTGACCGGCGACAAGGCCTACGCCGACTATGCGCGTGACCTGCTGCTGGAATACGCCAAACTTTATCCGACGCTGGGGGCGCATCCGGCGGGGCGCGGGCAGATCCCTGGCCGTCTGTTCTGGCAGACGCTGAACGACTCAGTCTGGCTCGTTTATTCGATCCAGGGCTATGACGCGATCCGCGATGCCCTGACGCCCGCGGAGCGCCGCCGCATCGACGACGACGTTTTCCGTCGTATGGCCAGCTTCCTGTCCGCGGAGACGCCCGAGAATTTCGAGCGCATCCACAACCACGCCACCTGGGCCGTCGCGGGCGTCGGCATGACCGGCTATGTGCTGCGCGACCGCGACCTGTCCGACCAGGCGCTGACCGGGCTGAAGAAGGACGGCTCGGCCGGCTTCCTGACCCAGATCGACCAGCTCTTCTCGCCCGATGGCTACTACGAAGAGGGGCCCTATTATCAGCGCTACGCCCTGGCACCCTTCATCATCTTCGCTGGGGCCATCGACCGGAACGAGCCGGGACGCGGCATTTTCCAACGCCGCGACGGGGTGCTGCTCAAGGCCGTCGATACGCTGATCCAGTCCAGCTATGGCGGCTACTTCATCCCGATCAACGACGCCATTCTCGACAAGGGGTTGGACACCGAGGAACTGGTCACCGGCGTGGCCTCCGTCTATGCGCGCACCCAGGACGCGGGCCTGCTGTCCATCGCGGAGCGGCAGGGGCGGACCCTCCTGTCGCCCGAGGGCCTGAAGGTAGCTGAAGCGGCCGCCTCCGGCGCGGCGCGGCCCTACGCCTTCCGGTCGGTTCTGCTACGCGACGGCCCCGACGGGACGCGAGGCGCGCTGGCCATTATCCGTGCCGGCGGCGAAGACGGTCAGGCCTTGGTCCAGAAGGCGACCGCCATGGGCATGGGGCACGGTCATTTCGACAAGCTGAACTGGCTTTTCTACGACAACGGCCAGACGGTGGTGACGGACTACGGCGCGGCGCGTTTCCTCAACATCGAGGCCAAGGCCGGCGGCATCTACCTTCCCGAGAACAACAGCTGGGCCAAGGCGACGGTCGCGCACAACACCCTGGTGGTGAACGAGCGCAACCAGTTCGACGGGAACTGGCAGCGGGGCGAGGCGCACGCGCCAGAGGTCCTGTTCTTTGACAAGGCCGAGGGGACGCAGATCGTCTCGGCGCGCCAGACGGGAGCCTATGACGGGGTGACGTTCACGCGCACCCAGGCCTTGGTCGAGCACCCCGAGCTGGAGCGTCCGGTCGTCATCGACCTGCTGCGCGTCTCCGGCGATCAACCGGCCCGCTACGACCTGCCGCTGCACTACCAGGGTCACATCATGAAACTGGGCTTTGAGGCCGAGCGCGCGGTGGCCGAGCGCCCCGTCCTGGGTACGAACGACGGCTATCAGCACCTCTGGGTCGACGCTGTCTCGCAACCGTCGCAGGAAAGCCGCAGCCTGACCTGGCTGCTGGACGGCCGGTTCTATTCCTGGCGCTTCGCCTCGAGCGTCCCCGCCCAGGCTATTCTGGCCGAGAGCGGCGCCAACGATCCCGACTTCAACCTGCGCCGCGAGCCGGCCCTGATCTTGCGGGCCGACGGCCAGAAGGACGCGACCTTCGTCGGCGTGCTCGAGCCGCACGGCCGCTACGACGGCCGTGCCGAGACCGTGGTCGGCGCGGATAGCGCCATCCGCGATCTGCGCAGCGCGCGGGGAGCCGACGCCGAGGTGGTCGTCGTGACCCTCGCCTCGGGCAAGACGGTGGTTCTGGGCGTCGCCGACAGCGCGTCGCCCCGGGCGGCCCATGCCGTTACCGCGAACGGCCAGACCTGGCGTTGGACCGGGCCCTGGGCGCGACTGGATCAGTAGAGAGGCCGGCGCCGTGCGCGACCGGCCCGACAAGGGGAGGGACTGACATGCAAAAGAGATCCGCCGTCCGGTGGGCCATCATCGCCATGATCGCCGTGGCCACGGTGATCAACTACATCGACCGCAACGCCCTGGCGGTGATGTGGCCCGAGATCGCTGGCGAGATCGGCGCGACCAAGGAGGACTACGCCCTTCTGGTCACCATCTTCATGCTCTTCTATGCGGCGGGTCAGTTCGCCTTCGGACGCCTGTTCGACCGCATAGGCACGCGCCTGGGCTTCGCTTGGTCGATCGGCCTGTGGTCGATCTCGATCGCCCTGCACGCCACGGCCAGCAGCATCGCCTCCTTCAGCATCTTCCGCGCCATGCTGGGCGTCAGCGAGGCCGGCGCCTGGCCAGGCGCCGTGAAGGCCAACGCCGAGTGGTTTCCGCCCAAGGAGCGCGCCTTCGCCCAGGGCATCTTCAACGCCGGTGCCTCGATCGGGGCCATCGTCTCGGCGCCCCTGATCGCCTTCCTCTTCCTGTCGCTGGGCTGGAAGGGCACCTTCCTGCTGGTCGGCGCCTTGGGCTTCATCTGGGTGCTGCCCTGGCTGGTGATCTATCGCGCCGGACCCGACAAGCATCCATGGGTCAACGCCGCCGAGCGCGCCCTGATCCTGGACGTCCCGGCAAAGACGGCTGAGGATCCTGAAGCCGAGCCCGCAAAGGCGCCGAGCCTGAAACAGATGATGTCGCATCGGCAGAGCTGGGGCATCGTCCTGGCTCGCTTCTTCCTTGATCCGATCTGGTGGCTGTTCGTCTCCTGGCTGCCGATCTACCTGGCCGAGACCTTCTCGTTCGACATCAAGCAGATCGGCATCTTCGCCTGGGTGCCTTTCGTCGGGGCCATGCTGGGTAGCCTGTTCGGCGGCTGGCTGTCGGGGCGTCTGATCGCCTCGGGTCGCTCGGTCGATCGCGCGCGCAAATGGGTCATCACCCTGGGCTGCGTGATCATGGCGCCCGCCCTGCTCGGCGCGGTGCTCGCCAATGATCCCACTGTCGCCGTGCTGACCATCGCCGCCGTTCTGTTCGGCTTCCAGGTCGCCATCGGCAACATCCAGACGCTGCCGGGGGACGTCTTCCACGGCAAGTCGGTCGGTTCCCTGGCGGGCGTCGGCGGCATGGCCGCCGTGGCCGGCACCCTGATCACCACCTGGCTGGTGCCGGTCATGACCAAGGTCTCCTACGCGCCGATCTTCATCCTCGTGGCCGCGCTCGTGCCGCTCTGCCTGGTCGCGATCTGGTTCGTGACCGGCCGCATCGAGAAGGTCGACGTTCCGTCGGGGCGCGGTTGATCCCTCCTTCACTCATCACTTTGCTTTCAAGGACCAAGAGCGAGATGAAACTTAACAACAAGGTGGCCATCGTCACGGGCGGCGGGCGCGACATCGGACGCGATGTGTCGCTGAAGCTGGCCGCCGAAGGCGCCAAGGTCGTCGTCAACTACGCCAATGACGTCGCCAGCGCAGAAGAGACGCTTCGCATGATCGAGGCCGCTGGCGGGACCGCCATTCTGCACCGCGCCGACGTCACCACGCCTGAGGGCGTCGACGGCCTGGTGTCGGCCGCCCAGGCGGCCTTTGGCGCGAACATCGACATCCTGATCAACACCGCCGGCGGCATGGTGGCGCGCAAGCCTCTGCTGGAGATCGACGACGCCTTCTTCGACAAGGTCATGGACGTGAACTTCCGCTCGACCTTCCTGACGACGCGGGCGGTCGTGCCGCACATGTCGGAAGGCGCGGCCATTGTGAACTTCGCTTCCCAGGCGGGGCGTGACGGCGGCGGCCCCGGTGCGTCGCTTTACGCAGCGTCCAAGGCCGCGGTGATGACCTTCACCCGCGCCATGGCCAAGGAACTGGGTCCCAAGGGCATCCGCGTCAACTCCTTGTGCTGCGGCATGATCTCCACCCGCTTCCACGACGACTTCACCAAGCCCGAGGTGCGCCAGGCCGTGGCCAACGCCACCCCGCTGCGCCGTGAGGGCCGCCCGGAAGAAGCCGCCGACGTCGCCGTCTTCCTGGCGTCGGACGCCGCAAGCTTCATGACCGGCGCCAATGTCGACGTGAACGGCGGCACCTACTTCTCCTGACCTGAGGCGAGCGATGGCGGGCAACCCTTTCTCACGACGCAGATCGGCGCGGCCTCTGGCGGCTCTGGTCGCCGGGCTGTGCGTGATGCTTGGCGCGCCCGCCGTCGCAACCGCCCAGGTCTGGGTTCCGGCCTGGCTCGCTTCGCCCATGCCCTGGCGGAATGAGCTCGCCGCCAACGGCGCGCCGCCGCTGCTGACCGACGTCACTCTGCGGCAGGACCTGCTGATGGCGTCCGCGGCGTCGGCGGTGCGCATTCGTTTCAGCAATGAGCTGGGCGAGGCGCCGCTCGTCATCGGTCGCGCCGAGGCGGGGCCGAGGGGCGAGGCGGCTCAAGTCTTGCGCTTCGATGGCGCAACCCATGTGGCCATTCCGCCCGGAAGCTTCACGCTCAGCGACCCGCTGACGGTGGCGGTTCCCGCCTATGCAGAGCTGACGGTCGTCGCCTACCTGCCCGAAGAGACGCGGCCCGCCGTCCGGCTTGGCCCCGTGCGCATCGCTTCAGGCGACCACATGCCTGCCGATGACGCGCCGCTTCTGCGAGGGCAGGGGGTGGTCTCGGCCGTGCTGGCGGAGCGGCCGACGGTCCCCGCCGCCGTCATCGTCGCTATCGGCGATTCGATCACCGAGGGCGGATCGACCACCCTGGGCGCCCACCGCGCCTGGCCGCATCAGCTCGGCCGTCGTCTGGAAGAGACATGCCCCGGCGGTTTTGTCGTGGTGAACGCCGGGATTGGAGGCAATATGGTGGTCTCTGACGGTCGTTCGCCCGCTCTCATGTCGCGGCTGGAGCGCGACGTCCTGGCCATGCCCGGTGTCACCCATGTGGTGCTGATGGCGGGGCTCAATGACGTCCGTCAGAAGGGCGCATCGCGCGACCGTGCCGGCGCAGGGGTGGACGAGGTCGCCGCTGGCTATCGCCGCGCAGCCGAGACGCTGCAGGCTCATCATATCAAGGTCGTGGGCGGGGTGCTGACGCCGATCCTGGCCTCGCCCGTGGCCGAGCCCGCCATCCCCGGCCCCACGACTGACGACAAGCGCCGCTCGCTCAACGCCCTGATCCGCCAGGGCGACATCTTCGACGGCGTCATCGATTTCGAGGTCGCCCTCGACGATCCGGCCCGACCTGGCCGCATTCGTCCCGGTGCGCATCGCGAAGACAGCTACCACCCCAATGACGAAGGCCACCGCCTGATGGCCGAGGTGATCGACGCCGACATCTTCGTTTCCGTTCCCTGTTCTCCTTCAAGGTCCTGACATGATCTGTGCGACCCCTGTTCAGCCCTCGGCCCGACGCAGCGCACGACGCGGCGGCGCGGCTGTCCTGGCTCTGGTTCTCGCTGGCGCCGCCTGGGGCGGGGCTGGAACGGCTTCGGCCCAGGTCTGGAGCCCTGTGTGGACCGCCTCGCCTGCGCCCGATCGCAAGGACGGCACGCCCGAGGCGCCGGTGCAGTTCGCGGGCCAGACCGTTCGTCAGGACATGCGTCTGGGCGCCTCGGCGCGCGCGCTGCGGCTGCGGGTCAGCAACGAGTTGGGCGATGCGCCGCTGCGCGTGGCCGACATGCGGTTGGGCCTGCTCGGCGACGCCGGAGCGACGCCGGTTCTGTTTGATGGCCGCAGCGAGGTGGTGATCCCGGTCGGCTCTGTCCTGATCAGCGATCCGGTCGCTGTGGAGGCCCCAGCCTTCGCCCAGGTCTCGGTCAGCCTGAGTTTCCCGGAGCCGACGCGACCCGCCGTTCGCCGCACGGTCGTCCGGATAGGGCAGGGTGAGACTGCGCCCGGCGACGAGGTCGCCCTGGATTACCGTCAGAACGTGATCTCCGCTGTCTATGGCGAGCGTGAGACGCAGCCGACGGTGGTGGTGGCCTTCGGTGATTCCATCACCGAAGGCGCGACCTCGACCCTGGGCGCCGAGCGCGACTGGCCCAGCGTCCTGGCGCGCCGCTTCGAGGCGACCTGTCCCGGGCGGTTCGTCGTGCTCAATCAGGGCATCAGCGGCAACAAGCTGCTGGACCATGGGCGCTCTCACTCTGCCCTCGCGCGTCTGGACCGCGACATCCTGGCGCTGCCGCAGGTCGACTACGTCATCCTGCTTGAGGGGATCAACGACATCCGGCACGGCGGTGATCCCGCCAAGCCGGGCCGTAATGCGGCGGACATGGTCCAGGGCTATCGCCAATTGGTCGCCCGCCTGCATGATCACGGGATCAAGGCGGTCGCTGGAACCCTGACGCCGTTCAAGGGCTCGGAGCGCTATGACGCCCCGTCATCCGAGGCGCGGCGGAGCCTCAACGCCTTCATTCGCGACGGGGGCGCCTTCGACGCGGTTGTGGACTTCGACGCCGCGGTCCGGGATTCCGCCGATCCGGAGATCTTCCGTGCAGGCGCCGCCCGCGATGACCTGCTCCACCCCAATGACGAGGGCTACCGACTGATGGCCGAGGCGGTCGACTTGTCGCTCTTCGGGTGCGACGCACGATGAGCGGATTGAAGCATTCGTGGGTCATCCCCGTCGGCGGCGCCAAGCGGTGGGATCTGGCCGCGCTCGGCGAAGTGATGCTGCGTTTCGATCCGGGCGAGGGACGAATCCGCAGCGCGCGCAACTTCGACGTCTGGGAGGGCGGAGGCGAGTACAATGTTGCGCGCGGGCTCAGTCGGACTTTCCGGCGCCGCACCGCAGTGCTGACAGCCCTGCCGCGCAACCCCCTGGGCTTCCTGGCCGAAAGCCTTATCGCCCAGGCGCGTGTGGATGTCGGCGCCATCGTCTGGCGCGACTACGACGGTGTCGGGCGCGAGGCGCGCATGGGCCTTAACTTCACCGAGCGGGGCTTTGGCGTCCGTCCACCCCAGGGCGTATCCGACCGGGCCCATTCGGCCGCCTCGGCGCTAGGGCCGCAGGCTTTCGACTGGAACGAGGTTCTGGGCGCGACCGGCGCGCATTGGCTGCACACCGGGGGCGTCTTTGCGGCCCTGTCGGTGCAGACGGCGGAGACGGCCCTGGCGGCCGTGCGGGCGGCGCGGCGTCTCGGCGTCACCGTTTCCTATGATCTCAACTATCGCGAGAGCCTGTGGCGCAGCCATCCGGATCCGGAGGCCCTGCGCGAGGTCAATCGGGCGATCGTGGCCGAATGCGACCTGGTCTTTGCCGACGATCGGGGGCTGGCCGCCTGCCTGGGCCTGGTCAGCGAAGAGATCGGAAGGCGGGCCTGGCCGACCGATCCCGGGCCGCCGTCGAAGGCCGCGCAGATGGCGTTTGACGCCTTCCCGCACCTCAGGGGCGTCGCCTACACGCTGCGCGATCCGAAGAGCGCCAGCCTCAACGGCTGGCAAGGCGTCTTCCATGAGCGGGACGAGCGGCACGTCTCCATCGCCCGGCCTGACCTGGAGATTCTGGACCGCGTCGGCGGCGGGGACGCCTTCGCCTCGGGACTCATCCACGGGCTCATGGCCGGCGAAAGCCCCCAGCAGGCGGTGGAGCTGGCGGCCGCTCATGGGGCCCTGGCCATGACCACGCCCGGCGACAACGCCGAAACGGACCTGGCCGAGATCAACGCACTGATCCGGGGCGAACGCGGCGGCAGCCGCTGACACGAGCCTGTCACGAGCGAACCGCTGAAGCCTGCCTGTCGACTGGCCGCGACGGCCGGCGCCGCCCGGCTGCGCGACGCTCAGCTCCGCCCGGATCAGTGAGGCGGTATAGGTGAATTGCCCAATTGGTCCTTACGATTGGTCTGTAAAATGATCAGTATCTGGTCTGAAAATGGGTTGACAGATGGGTAGGGCCAATCCAGCGTTCAGCCAACAAAAAGAAACGCGGCTGGGAGGCACGCAATGAGGCAATTTGGGGATGCCGGAGCTCGTTCGAGGTCTGGCAAGCGACTGACGACCATCCTGCTGACGACGACGGCGATGATGATCGCCGCTCCGGCGTTCGCTCAAAGCGTAGAGGCGGAGCAGGACGAGGCGGCCACTCAGGTCGACGAGATCGTCGTCACCGGCATCCGCGCGTCGCTGCAGAACGCACTTTCGCAGAAGCGCAACGCCGACAACCTCGTCGAGGTCATCGAGGCCGAGGACATCGGCAAGCTGCCGGACCAAAACCTGGCGGAAGTGCTCGAGAACGTTACCGGCATCCAGATCACGCGTGAGGCGGGCGTCGGTCGCGGCGTCCAGATTCGCGGCACGGACGCGAACAGGGTCGAGATTAACGGCGTCTCCACGGTCGGATCCGGTTCGGGCCGCTCGGGCATCAGCTTCGACGACCTGGCGGCCTCGATGATCAGCTCGGTCCAGGTCATCAAGGTGCCGGAAGCCAAAACCATCGAAGGCTCGGTGGGCGGCACCATCAACCTGCGCACCATCCGCCCGCTGGATCTGAAGGAACCGCTGATCGCGTTCCGCGCGCAGTCGGAGTACAGCGACCTGTCCGATACCCTGACCCCGCGATATTCAGGCACCATGGGCAAGCGCTGGGACACCGACTTCGGCGAGTTCGGCTTGGTCGGCAGCTTCAGCTACGCAGAGCAGGACGTGGCCGCCTTCCGGCCGCGCGTGGACCGCGACGCCGTCGTCACGCCGAACTCAGGCCGCGCGAGCGCCGAGGCCTTCCCCTTCCTTCGCATCCAGTTTTTCAACCAGGACCTGGATAATTTCGAATATGAGACCAAGAATTTCTCGGGCACGGCTGAGTGGAAGCCGCGAGACAATCTGAAGTTCTACTTCGACATGACGCTGAACGATCAGCAGCGCGCCGAGCAGAGTTCGACAGTCCAGATCTCGACTGTGTCGGACAACGGCGTGGTCGACAATACGACGAACACCTCGTTCGAGACGGTCAATCTTGGCAAGGTCCAGGGGCCGAACGGCACCATCAACCTGGGCTCGGTCCAGGCCGTCCAGTCGGGCATCATCCTGCCGCGGACGAACGGCAACCTGGCGCCCTATTTGCGCACCACCAGCGACACGGGATCGCGCCTGACCGAGAGCCAGGTGTTCGCCCTGGGCGGCGAGTGGCATCATGATCGCCTGTCCCTCAGCGCCCAGGCGTCGCTGTCGACTTCCGACTCGGTCCTGCCGAGCTTCAATACGACGCTGGAATTCGTGAATCCGAACGGACCCCAGCCGGTTCAGGGCGTGTCCCTGGCCAATGGCGTGCCGATCGAGTTCGATCTGCGGGGTGGGACCCTGCAGTTCGGCATCGCCCAGGGACAGGCGTCGACGCCCACTGCGGCTCAACTGCTCGATCCGGCCAACTATCGCCTGCAGCAGGTGGCGCAGGGGCGCAGCGTCCGCGAGAACGAGGAGAAGGCTTTCCGCCTTGACGCCTCTTACGCCACGGACGGCATTCTGCCCTTCATCACCTCGATCGACGCCGGTCTGCGTTGGAACGAAACGAGCGCGCTCAACGACAACGTCACCGGGACGACGAACTTCACCAACATCAATTCGTCCTTCTTCCGACCGAGCGGTGATCGCTTCTCCAACCTGCTGATCGCCGGTCCGAACAACTTTAACGCGGCCGATGATCGTCGTCTTTATTTCTCGGACTTCCTGATCATCGACGGCGCTCGCGCCTTTGGCGATCCCGCCGCAACCCTGGCGGGGCTCAACGCCGCAATCGCAGCCAGCAACAGCGCCAACGGTTCGAATATTCCGCTGATCGGCACGCCGACGTCGCAGGCCAGCGCCTTCTTCGAAATCATCGAAGACACCAGCACGGCCTACCTGCAGGCCAATTTCGACACTGAAGCGTTTGGCGTGCCTGTGCGCGGCAACGCCGGCGTTCGCTATGTCAGCACCGACCTGAGCTCGGTCGGCAACACGGTCGCCACTGGCGGAGTTTCGACGCGAGAGGTGCACGACACCTCCTATGAGTTCTGGCTGCCGCGCTTCAATCTGGTCGCCGAGCCGCGCGAGGACGTTATCATTCGCGCTGGCGTCGCCCGCGATATCCGCCGGCCAGACTTCAACAGGCTGTCCTCTTCGGTGACCTTCGCTACCAGCGAGAACACTGCGGTCAATCGCGGAAACCCGAACCTGGAGCCGGAAACGGTCCTGTCCTTCGACCTGTCGGCCGAATACTACTTCGCCCCGTCGAGCCTGATCAGCCTCGGTGTCTTCCATAAGGTCCGGGACAACCTGTTCGCCAGCGTCACTGAAAGCCCGCCGGACAACGCCGTGAACGGGGTCGTGAACCGCAGCCGAGATCCGTCCTGCCCGGGCGGCGGCATCTACAATCCGATCGCCATCATCAACGTCAACCACCCGGACAAGGGTCAATCAGGCATCTGCGTGCCGCTGTCGTCGACTTTCAACGTCGATGGCGAGACGACCCAGACGGGCGTCGAGGCGGCGTTCCAGTATGATCTGTCCCAGTGGGAGGACCGCCTGGGCTGGATGTCCGGCTTTGGCTTTATCGGCAACTTCACCTACCAGAAGACCGGCGGAAATGTCGCCAGCTACCGGACCATCGGCCTGACGCGAAACACCACCCGGGACCTCGGTTTTGATCCCCTGCCTCAGGACCTCGTCGAGCTGGAGAACCTGTCCAAGTACTCGTACAACGCGACGCTCTTCTATGAGCGGGGCGGCCTGAGTGCCCGGATGCGCTACACTTGGCGTTCCGACTTCATCAACACCGAGGCCTTCACCTCGGCCTTCGACGTGCCGCGCGTCAGTGATGATCGCGGTCAACTCAACGCCAGCGTCAACTACGAGTTCAATCGCTGGACCACCATTGGCATCGAGGCGATCAACCTCACGCGGGAAGACGCCAACGAGTACTGCATCAATGACGATGCACTGCTTTGCTACAACGGTCTGACTGACCGCCGGATCGTCGCGGGCCTCAGCGTTCGCTTCTGACCTGGAAAGGAGCAGGCCGCCTCGCAGGGCGGCCTGTTCTTGAGCCCCGCTGGCTTCGCTGGCGGGGCCTTTTCTGCCGTCTGGGCAGCATCGCCACGTCACTGTGGGCTAGGCGCAGCAGCGGAAACCGATGTGAGAGGCGCTGGTGTCGGTAGCTTGCGGCAGGCGGGCTGGCGGGCGGTAACGACTACAATAGTCGGCAGTGCACAGGTGAGAGCCGCCCTTCAACACCTTGAAGACATTGGCGGAGGGCCGGGCGTTTATCCCGCAGCAACTCTTGGCGGGCGGGCCCGAGTGGTCTCGCTGATAGGTGTCGAGAGTCCATTCCCAGACATTGCCGATCATGTCGGACAGGCCCCAGGCGTTCGGCGGGTAATGGCCGACGGGTGATGTGCGCAGAAAGCCGTCAGCCAGGCTGTTGTGGTGAGGAAAGGCGCCCTGCCAGAGGTTGGCCATCTGCCGGCCTTCGGGTTCCAGAACGTCGCCCCAGGCGTACTCGGTCGTGGAGCCGGCGCGGGCGGCATATTCCCACTGTGCTTCAGTGGGCAGGGTCTTCCCGGCCCAATGCGCATAGGCCAGGGCGTCGGCGAAGCCGACATGCACGACCGGATGCTCTTCCAGCCCCTTGATCGACGAGCCGGGACCCAGCGGATGACGCCAGTCGGCGCCCGCCACGACCCGCCACCATTGACGCGGATCGTTCAGCGGCACGGGGCCGGGCGGTGGGGTGAAGACCAGGGAGGAGGGGGCCAGCAGTTCGGGCGGGACGCCGGGATAGTCGGCCGGATTGACCGGCGTCTCCGCGAGGGTCTTGTGCCCGGTGTCGGCCACGAAGGCCGCGAACCGGGCGTTGGTCACCGGCGCCACGTCGATGGCGAAGTCCTCGACGTGGCGCCGATGCGCGGGCTTTTCCTCGGCATAGTGGTCGTTCGACCCCATGACGAAGTCGCCTGCAGCCAGGGTCTTCATCGTCACGGGGTCTTTGGGCCGGGTCACAGGCGGATCACTCCTGGGTGCGGAAATCGATCTGACGTTCGGGGAAGTGGACACTGGTGTTGCCGTAGGCGTTCTTGCCCGCGATGGCGGGCGTCCAGAGGATGTTGTTGTCCCGCTGGCAACCTTCCCACGCCGTCTTCATCGTGGCCAGCCGCTGGGGCTCGGCCCGGCTCAGATCGTTGGTTTCGGTCGGGTCGCGACGCATGTCGTACAGTTCCCAGTCACCGCTGCCCCAGGGGGCGTTGCTGTAGGTTAGCTTGTAGTCGCCTTGGCGCACTGCAACGCGGCCGAACAGTTCGAGGCACTGGACGGCGTCGGCAGGGTGAACCTGATCGGCCGCCCCCGTCAGGAAGGACACGGTCGAACGGCCTTGCAAAGCCGGAACCTCGGCCCCGTCTTCCGCAGGGTGCCGGGCCTGGGCCAGTTGCAGGAAGGTGGGCGCCCAGTCCTTCACATCGACATAGGCGTCGCTGAGGCTGGGACGGACGCCGGGACCGGCGACGAAGGCCGGTGTGCGGGTGCCGCCTTCATAGCTGAAGGCCTTGAACATCCGGAATGGGGCCGAGCTGACCCGGGCCCAGTTGGGACCGTAACCGATGAAGGAGCCGCGCCGCCCCATGTTGTCGAGGCTGTTGTCGAAGTTCGCCTGAATCCACTCGCGGTTCCTGTCGCTGATGTCCTCGGCGTCGCTGCCTTCGGCCCCGTTGTCGGAGAAGAAGACGAAGAGGGTGTTGTCGTACTCACCCGTGCGCTTCAGTTCGGCGACCAGCCGTCCGACGTTGTCGTCCAGGTTGGCGATCATGGCGGCGTAGATTTCCATCCGCCGAGCCTCCTTGGCCTTTTCCTCGGCTGAGAGGGCGTCCCACTCGGGCCAGACGCCGGGGGCGGGGGCGGGCGTCACGTCCTGCGCGATGACGCCCCTGGCCTTCATGCGCTCGATCCGTTGGTCGAGAATGGCTTCGTAGCCCACGTCATAGACGCCGCGATAACGGCTCAGATAGGCGTCGGGCGCCTGAAGCGGCCAGTGGGGCGCGGTATAGGCGATGTAGGCGAAGAAGGGCTTGTCGTCCGTGACGCCGTCGATGTTCTGCAGAATCCGGTCTGTATAATAGTCGGTCGAGAAGAAGGTCTCGGGCAGGTCGACCATGACGCCGTCGTCGCGATAGCTGGCCTTGGGCGCGGCGAAGATGGTGCCGCCCTGGGTGAAATGGTCCGCGCCGCCGTTCAGCAGCACGAAGGAATGATCGAAGCCGCGCGCCTGCGGGCTTTGGCCGTCCTTCATGCCCAAATGCCACTTGCCCACCATGAAGGTGTGATAGCCGGCCTTCTGCAGCAGGGCCGGGAAGGGCACGACCCGATCATTGAGCACGCCTTCATAGCCCGGCACTCCGACCTGTTCGGGGGCGATGACCTCGGCCATCGTGCCCAGCCCGGCCAGGTGGTTGTCGACGCCGCTCATCAGCATGGCGCGCGTCGGCGAACAGGCGGGCGAGGCGTGGAAGTTGGTCAGTTGCACGCCGCTGGCCACCAGGGCGTCGAGATTGGGCGTGGCGATTTCGCTGCCGAAGGCGCTCAGGTCGGAAAAGCCCATGTCGTCGACGACGATCAGGACGATGTTGGGCCGGGCGTCGCGCTGGGGCGTCGGCGCCGTCAGCGGGGTCGGCGCCGAGGCGGTCTGCGCCTGAAGCGCGACCGGAGAGAGGCTGAGGATAGAGACGCCGCCCAGAAGGGCGGGCAGCAGGCGTTTCGCGATCTTCATGGCGGGGTCTGTTCTTTCTGTGAGGCTCAGAACATGAAAGTCAGATCGACGAGCGAGTAGAAAACGTCGCGGCCGCCCGCGCGTTTCATCCCGTCAGACACGTCGAAATAGGCGCCTTCCACGGTCAGGAAGAGGTTCGGATTGATGGTCCACTGCACCGTCACGTCGGGCTGCATGCCGATGTAGCCGATCGACGGATCTGCGGTGCCGGGCAGGGGAGCGAAGCCGCGGCCGTAGACGGCGTCGTCGCGATCCTGCTTCCAGTACCAACGGTTGTAGGCCGACAGGCGCACGTCCTTGGACAGGTTGAGGGCGAGGGTCGGCCCGGCCTCAACCAGGTTGCTGCCCGCCAGATAGCCGCTGGCGGCGTAGTATTGCTGGCCGGTGTAGAGGGGCGTGAAGGTCTGGATCTTGCCGTCGTCGCGACCGCCGCTGACAGCGTCAAAGCGGGCGCCGATGCGGGGCTTGAGCGGCGAGGACTGGATCACATAGCCGGCGTCGGCATAGATGGCCCAGGCCTCCACGTCATGCCCGGCGAAGGAGCCGCCCTGGCGCACCACAGTGGTGTCCAGCTGGATCGGCCCGGCCTTGCCCCAAAGGCGCGCGCCGACGCCGTGGCGTTCATCGTCACCGACCAGACCGGCCATGGCCAGATTGCGCGACTTGAAGCCGATGTAGAAGGGATCGAGGTTCAGGGCCACGGCGTCGTCGGCCAGATGGGGCAGGGCGAAGCTGCCGTAGACGCCCCAGATCTTGCGCCCCGGATTGCTGGAGTCGCCAAAGACCTCCTCGGTGTTGGCGACGTTCTCGACTGCCAGGACGTCGATGCGCGCCGACTTGGAACGATACTGGGCCGTGACGCCGTCAAAGCTCAGCGGGATGTTGGCAAAGGGCTGGGTCGACAGAATCAGGCCATTGCCCAGCCAGATCCCCTGACGCCCGCCGCGCACGCTGAGCGTGCCGTCACCGACAGGAGCGCTGACCTCGACGAAGGCCTGTTGAACAGCCAGGTCGTTGCGCTGGCGTGGCGGCTGGGGGCCGATGTCGCGCCCGTTCATCTGGCCGCTGGCCAGCTCGCCATAGGCCCGGACGTGCGATCCGAGATGCAGGTCCGCGCCGTAGATGTGGCGGAAACCCATGAACAACTGGTCGCTGTAGTTCTGGCTGACCAGGGACTCGTGGCTGTAGCTGTTGAACTGGGCGCGCTCCATGCCGCTCAGCGACAGGGTCACGTCGCCGTTCGCGTTCAACGGCATGTATTTCAGCGCGCCGAGCCTCGTCGTCGGGGCGCCGGCGGGCGCTTGCGGCGTCGCGGTGTCGTTGAAACGCAGCAGATAATAGGAGCCGACGCGCGGGCCGAGACCAGCCTGCGGGGGCAGGAGGGCCTGTGCGGGCTGCGCTGCCGGGGCGGCGCCGTCCTTGGCCGTCTCTGGCGAGGCGGGCGTGGCCTCTTCCGCCTGGGCGGGCAGCGATGACAGCGAGAGCGCAGCGAGCGCCAGCGCCAGGGCGCAACTGTAGCGGTACGACGAATATCTCATGGGTTCCTCTCCCGACTTTTTTCTTTTCAGTCTTTTGGCCGGGCAGGGGGTTTGACCAATATTTCTTCGGCATGAGGCGATAGCGAAACCAATTCGTCTCTGAGCCGGACGCTCCCGCCTTACGGAACGAACCGTTCCAAGACGGCGTTCGCGAGCAGTGAAGTGAGACGGCGCGCCCCGCCGTCGGCCGTGAAAGAAACGGCATCGCTGCGAGAGGCTTCATGCCGTTTCGGCATCAGGTTTTCGAGAAATGCTATTGGGAAAACCACCCCGTCCTGACGACCTTGGTCAATGCGGCGCACATTTCATCGCGCCGAGCAGAGCCAGGGCGCAGTGAAAGGAGCGACTTCATGAACCGTCATGTCGTTGATCTCGCGCCCTGTGGCGCCAGAAGGCCGAGATCCTTCTCATGAATGGGATTGATCCATTCGCCGAAGCGTCCGGCGTGGACGTGCGACGTCTGCGCTACTTCGTGGCCATCGCCGAAGAACTTCATTTCGGTCGCGCCTCGGAACGCCTCAACGTCGCCCAGCCCGCGCTCAGTCGCCAGATGGTCGAACTGGAGGCGGCGATCGGCGCCACCCTGTTCGACCGCACCCGCAACCAGATCCGCCTGACCGTCGCCGGCGAGGCCCTGCTGCCCCGCGCCCGTCAGATCCTGAACAGCATCGTCGAAGCGGCGCGCGTCGCGCGACGAGCGGCGGAGGGCACCATCGGCGTGCTCAACGTCGGCTTTGTCGGCTCGGCCACCTATTCCCTGCTGCCGCGCGTGCTGAACGCCTTTCGCACGGACAACCCCGACGTCGATCTGATGCTGCACGCCATGAACACGGCGGAGCTTCGGGGCGCCTTGATCGAACGCACCATCGACGTCGCCTTCGCCCGGCCGGGCATCGACGATCCCGAGGTGATTGATGAACTGCTGCTGGAAGAGCCGCTGGTCGTGGCCTTGCCGGACCTTGATCCTCTGGCCACCCGGAGCGAGATCGCCCTGAGCGACTTGGCGCGTCACGCCTTTGTTCTTTACCCGCGTTTTCCCCGTCCTAGCTTCGCCGACATCATCCTGCGGCACTGCGCCGAGAGCGGCTTTTCGCCGATCATCGCCCAGGAGACCATGGATGTTCAGACCGCGCTCGGTCTGATCGCGGCCGGCGCCGGGGTTTCGCTCGTGCCCGCCAGCCTCCAGGGCGCCCAGCGTCTGGGCGTGACCTATCGGCCGCTGCGGGCGCCTTTCCCCATGACCCGGCTCAGCCTGTCCTATCGCCGCGACAACCGCTCGGCGACGCTCGCGCGCTTCCGCACCCAGGTCAAAGCCTTCGTCGCCGCCAGCAAGGCCCAAGCCCAAGCCCAAGCCCAAGCCCAAGCCCAGGCTCAGGCCCAGTCGGCCCTCGGCGACGCCGCCATTCCATCCCACCAAGGACCCGCCTGATGGCCACGACGATCGACGCCTTTGAGACCTGTCTGGTCGACCTGCCCACCATCCGGCCGCACGTCCTGTCGGTGGCGACCATGCGGCAGCAGACCATGGTGCTGCTCACCGTTCGCTGCTCGGACGGAACGGCCGGGGTGGGCGAGGCGACGACCATCGGCGGCCTCAGCTATGGCGAGGAAAGCCCCGAGGGCATGAAGCTGGCCCTCGACACCTATTTCGCGCCCCTGGTGCTGGGCGCCGACCCGACGCGGCCGGCCGAACTGATGGATCGGCTGAACCGGGCCATTGCGGGCAACCGCTTCTCCAAATGCGCCGTCGAGACGGCCCTGCTGGACGCCATGGGCCACAGGGTCGGCCTGCCGGTGTCGGAACTGTTGGGCGGTCGTCGCCGCGAGCGCCTGCCGGTCGCCTGGACCCTGGCCAGCGGCGACACGGCCAAGGACATCGACGAGGCCGAGCGGATGCTGGCCGAGCGTCGCCACAACATCTTCAAGCTGAAGATTGGCAAGCGCGCCGTGGCCGACGACGTGGCCCACGTGGCCGCGATCAAGCGCGCGCTCGGCGAACGCGCCAGCGTTCGGGTCGACGTCAACCGCGCCTGGGACGAGGCCAGCGCCACGCGCGGCGTCGCCATGCTCGAGGCGGCCGGCTGCGACCTGGTGGAACAGCCAGTCGACGCTCACCTTCGTGGCGCCATGGCGCGCCTGTCGCAACGCTTCACCATCCCCATCATGGCCGATGAATCCCTGACCGGCCCGGCCAGCGCCTTCGACTTCGCGGCCAATGCGGCGGCCGACGTCTTCGCCGTCAAGATCGCCCAGTCCGGCGGGCCCCGGGCGGCCTGCGCCGTGGCCGCTATCGCCGAGGCGGCGGGCGTCGCCCTGTACGGCGGCACGATGCTGGAAGGGCCGATCGGGACGGCGGCCTCGGCCCATGCCTTTTCGACCTTCGCCGACCTGTCATTCCAGACCGAACTCTTCGGCCCCCTGCTGCTGACTGAGGAGATCCTGGAGGAGCCGCTGGCCTACGCCGACTTTGGCCTGAAGGTGCCGGACGGTCCTGGCATGGGCGTGCGCCTGGACGCCGACAAGGTCGCCTTCTTCCGCCGCGACGCCGCGCGCAAAACCCTCTCCGCAGGAGCCTGAGCATGCTGTTCCACGTTCGCATGGATGTGCGCATCCCGGTCGACTTCGACCCCGACCGCGCGGCCGAACTGAAGCGGATCGAGCGCGAGCGCGCCCAAGACCTGCAACGCCAGGGCAAGTGGCGTCATCTGTGGCGCATCGCCGGCCAGTACTCGAACTTCAGCGTCTTCGACGTGGCTGACGTGCAGGAGCTGCACGACATCCTCAGCACCCTGCCGCTGTTCCCCTTCATGAGCATCGAGGTCGCGCCGCTGTGCCGGCATCCGTCCTCGATCCATGACGACGACCGCTGAACGCGGCCCGAAATCCACGACAATTCAAAAGAATATAAGAGGAAATGACATGACCGAACGCCTGATCGACACCGCCGAAGTCCAGGCCCTGCTCGACAAGCTGAGCGGCGCCGACACCGTCAGCGGCGACCCGCGCCTGAAGGCCATCGTCCGACGCGTCGTCGGCGATCTGTTCGCCACGATCGAAGAGTTCGACATCTCGGATGACGAGTTCTGGCAGGCGCTGAACTACGCCGCCGCCGGCGCGCCGGAGTTCGGCCTGTGGGCCGCGGGTCTGGGCGTGGAACGCTTCCTCGACATCCGCGCCGATGCGCAGGACGCCGCCGCGGGCGTGGTCGGCGGCACGCCGCGCACCATCGAAGGCCCCCTCTATGTCGCCGGCGCCCCGGTCGAGCAGGGCTACGCCCGGCTGGACGACGGCGCGGACAAGGGCGAGCCCCTGTTCATGCACGGCCAGGTCCGCGACGTGAACGGCAAGGCCCTGGCCGGTGCCAAGGTCGAGGTCTGGCACGCCAACACGCTGGGCAACTACTCCTACTTCGACAAGAGCCAGAGCGACTTCAACCTGCGCCGCACTATCGTCACCGACGCCGACGGCCGCTACGCCTTCCGCTCGATCGTGCCGTCGGGCTACGCCTGTCCTCCGGGCGGCTCGACCGAGGGCATCCTCAAGCACCTGGGGCGGCACGGCCATCGCCCGGCCCATATCCACTTCTTCGCCTCGGCCGATGATCACCGTCACCTGACGACCCAGATCAACATCGACGGCGACCCCTACCTGCGCGACGACTTCGCCTACGCCACGCGTGAGGACTTGATCCCCGCCGTGAACCATCGTGAAGGCGGCGAGCCGGCCGAGAAATACGGTCTGGAAGGGCGCTATGCCGACATCGCGTTCGACTTCGTCATGCAGCCGACCACGGTCGAGGCGGAAGAAGAAGCCTCGCATCGCGCCCGCGCCGCGGCCTGATCCCTGCGACCCGGCGAGCGACCGCGACCGCGGGCGCTCGCCGTCCTGTTCCCGATGAGCCCGGAGTTCCGAATGGCCAGCAAAATCTATCCATCGCCCAAGGCGGCGCTGGAGGGGGTCCTGTTCGACGGCATGACCATCATGTCTGGCGGCTTCGGCCTGTCGGGCAATCCCGAGAGCCTGATCCCCGAGATCCGCGCCGCCGGGGTGAAGGATCTGACCGTCATCTCCAACAACGCCGGGGCTGACGGCTTCGGCCTGTGGATGCTGCTGGAAAGCCGCCAGATCCGGAAGATGATCTCGTCCTACGTCGGCGAGAACAAGCTGTTCGAGAGCCAGTTCATGTCGGGCGAGCTGGAACTGGAGCTGAACCCCCAGGGCACCCTGGCCGAGCGCATCCGGGCGGGCGGGGCGGGCATCCCAGCCTTCTACACCCGCACGGGCGTGGGCACGGTGGTGGCCGAGGGCAAGCCGGTCGAGGAATTCGACGGCGAGCTCTATGTGCGCGAGCGCTGGCTGCGGGCCGACCTGTCCATCATCAAGGCCTGGCGCGCAGACCCCGAGGGCAACCTTCAGTTCCGCAAGACCGCCCGCAACTTCAACCCGAACATGGCCACGGCGGGCAAGATCACCGTGGTCGAGGTCGAGGAGATCGTCGAGGCCGGGACCTTCGATCCCGACCAAGTGCACACGCCGGGCATCTTCGTCGACCGCATCGTGCTCGCGACCATCAACGAGAAGCGCATCGAGAAGCTGACCACGCGCGAAAGGGAGGCCTCGTGATGTCCGAGACCCAGATCGGCTGGAGCCGCGATGAAATGGCCGCCCGCGCGGCGCGCGAGCTGCGGGACGGCTTCTACGTCAACCTCGGCATCGGCATTCCGACCCTGGTGGCGAACCACATTCCCGAGGGCGTGCACGTCACCCTGCAGTCCGAGAACGGCATGCTGGGCATGGGGCCCTTTCCCTACCCGGACGAGGTCGATCCCGACCTGATCAACGCCGGCAAGCAGACGATCACCGAACTGCCGACCTCCAGCTTCTTCAGCTCGGCCGACAGCTTCGCCATGATCCGGGGCGGCCACATTGACCTGACCGTCCTGGGGGCCATGGAGGTGGCCGCTAATGGCGACATCGCCAACTGGACCATCCCCGGCAAGATGCTGAAGGGCATGGGCGGGGCCATGGACCTGGTGGCCGGGGTCAAGCGCGTGGTCGCGGTGCTGGAGCACTGCAACAAGTACGGCGAGCCCAAGATCCTGGAGCGCTGTACCCTGCCGCTGACCGGCCAGGGCGTGGTCGATCTGATCATCAGCGACCTGTGCGTCTTCGCCGTCGACAAGAAGCAGGGCGGTCTGACCCTGCTGGAGCTGGCGCCGGGCGTGACTCTGGGTGAGGTACGCCAGAAGACCGGCGCGGCTTTCGACGCGGGAGCCTTCTCATGACCCAGGCTTTCATCTGCGACGCTATCCGCACCCCCATCGGCCGCTATGGTGGGGCCCTGGCCTCGGTCCGCGCCGACGATCTGGCGGCCCTGCCGTTGAAGGCGTTGCTGGCGCGCAGTCCGGGCCTCGACCCGGCGGCGATCGATGACGTGATCCTCGGCTCGGCCAATCAGGCAGGCGAGGACAACCGCGACGTCGCGCGTATGGCCGCGCTGCTGGCGGGCCTGCCCGAGAGCGTCGGCGGCGCCACCGTCAACCGCCTGTGCGCCTCGGGCCTGCAGGCCGTGGGCGATGCGGCGCGGGCCATCCGCGCGGGCGACGCTGACCTGATGCTGGCGGGCGGGGTCGAGAGCATGAGCCGCGCGCCCTTCGTCATGGCCAAGGCCGAGAGCGCCTTCTCGCGTCAGGCCGCGATCTACGACACCACCATAGGCTGGCGCTTCGTCAATCCCGCGATGAAGGCGGCCTATGGCGTCGATTCCATGCCGGAAACCGGCGAGAACGTCGCCGACGACTATGGCGTCAGCCGCGCCGATCAGGACGCCTTCGCCGTTCGTAGCCAGCAGCGCGCGGCGGCGGCTCAGGCCTGGGGCTTCTTTGCTGAAGAGATCACGCCGGTCGAGATCGTCGGCAAGAAGGGCGCGGTCACCGTCGTCGATACGGATGAACACCCGCGCGCCGACACGACGCTGGAGACCCTCGCCAAGCTCAAGCCCATCGTGCGCCCGGAGGGCACGGTGACGGCGGGCAACGCCTCGGGTGTCAACGACGGCGCCGCCGCCATGATCATCGCCTCCGAGGCAGCGGCCAAGGCTCAGGGCCTGACTCCACGCGCGCGCATCATCGGCATGGCCTCGGCGGGCGTGGCCCCGCGCGTCATGGGGGTGGGGCCCATTCCGGCGACGCAGAAGCTGATGGCGCGCCATGGCCTGAGCATGGACCAGTTCGACGCCATTGAGCTGAACGAGGCCTTCGCCTCGCAAGGTCTGGCCGTGCTGCGCGGCCTGGGCGTGGCCGACGACGATCCGCGCGTGAACCCGAACGGCGGCGCCATCGCCCTGGGCCATCCGCTCGGCATGTCGGGCGCGCGCATCCTGATGACCCTGGTCCATCAACTGGAGAAGATCGGCGGGCGTTACGGCCTGGCCACCCTGTGCGTCGGGGTGGGGCAGGGGCTGGCGGTTGCGGTGGAGCGGGTCTGATGGCGGTTCAGGTCTTCACCGCCGACGACGGCTGCCGCATCGCCTGGCGCTTCGACGGGCCGGATGATGCGCCGGTCCTGCTGCTGTCCAATTCCCTGGGCACGACGATGGAGATGTGGGCGCCCCAGATGGCGGCCTTCACCCGGCGCTTCCGCGTACTGCGCTACGACAGCCGGGGGCACGGCCAGTCGGACTCGCCCGCCGGAGCCTATTCCATGGATCGCCTGGGCCGCGACGCCGTGCTGCTGCTGGACGCCGTGGGCGTGGAGCGGGCGGACTTCTGCGGCCTGTCCAAAGGCGGCATGGTCGGCCAGTGGCTGGGCGTGCGTGCGCCGGAGCGGATCGGCAAGCTGATCCTGGCCAATACCTCGGCCTATATGGGACCGCCGTCGGGCTGGCAGGGCCGTATCGAGGGTGTGCTGAGGGACGGCATGGCGCCCTTGGCCGAAGCCTCCATCGCCCGCTGGTTCACGTCCAGCTTCCCAATGCGCGAGCAGAACGCCGTCTCGCCGATCCGCGAAATGCTGCTTGGTTGTGATCCGTCCGGCTACGCGGGTTGCTGCGCCGCCATCCGCGACATGGACCTGCGCCCCACGGCGCCGCTGATCGCTGCGTCAACGCTGGTTATAGCCGGGTCTCAGGACCCCTCGACCTCGGTCGAGGATGGTCGCTGGCTGGCCGACGCGGTCCATCAAGGCGAACTGGCCGTGCTGGACGCGGCGCACCTGTCCAACGTCGAGACGCCCTCCGTCTTCAGTGAGACCGTGCTTGGCTTCCTTGACGCCGGTGGACTGGAGTCGGCGTGAGAGCCGCAAGCCATGAACGTCATTCATCAATGAGTCCGATAACTCGTTTGTCTTAGCGGTCGATCTGCCGGATTTCAAAGCCCTGGTTTCCGACGTTGGGTGGGGTTTGAAATGACGATACCGGCAAGTCTTCAGGGCAGGTTGCGCCTCCCGATCATTGGGTCGCCGCTGTTCATCGCTTCGACCAAGGACCTGGTTGTTGAACAGTGCCGCAGCGGCATCATCGGCACCTTCCCGGCTCTGAACGCCCGTCCGCAGGAAACCCTGGTCGACTGGATCGCCGAGATCCGCGAGCGTCTGGCGACGGCCGCCGCTGAAAACCCCGAGGCCAAGGTCGCGCCCTTTGGCGTCAATCAGGTCATGGGTGAACTGAACACGCGCTGGCAGGCCGACCTGACCACCATCGTGCGCGAGAAGGTGCCGCTGATCATCAGCAGCTTACGCGCCCCGCCGCCCGAGATCATCAGCGAGGTCCACAGCTACGGCGGTCTGGTCTTTCATGACGTCACCAATATGCGCCACGCGCGCAAGGCTGCCTCGATGGGCGTCGACGGTCTGATCCTGGTCTGCGCCGGCGCCGGCGGGCAGGGCGGCGACCGCAGCCCCTTCGCCATGATCAACGAGGTGCGTCAGTTCTTCGACGGCGTCATCATCCTCGCTGGGGCGATGAGCACGGGGCAGGACGTGCTGGCGGCCCAGGCCATGGGCGCCGACTTCGCCTATCTGGGCACCCGCTTCCTGGCCTCCAAGGAATCCGGGACCAGCGAGCAGCACAAGGGCGAGGTCATCGCCAGCCGGGCCGAAGACATCATCTACACCAACATCTTCACCGGCATTCCGGGCAACTATCTGAAGTCGACCCTGACGGCCGCCGGTCTGGACATCGACAATCTGCCGAAATTCAGCCCCGAGACCGCCAAGTACCGCAAGGCGGACAACGGCGAGATCAAGGTCTGGAAGGACATCCGCGGCTGTGGCCACGGCTGCGGCTCGATCACCGAGCAGGAGAGCGCCGCCGACATCGTTGACAGCCTGGAAGCCCAGTACCGCGCCGCCCTGGCGCGCATGCAGGCGACGGCCTTCGCCTGATGTCGGAGCGGGGGCAGGCTTCGATGTATCATGTCAGCCGGTTTGCGGCGGCGACGCCGGATCGGGTGGCGGCGACCTTCATTCCGAGCGGTCGAACCGTCACCTTCGGCGCGCTGGACGCCCAGGCCAATCAGGCGGCCAACGCCCTACAGGCCCTGGGGCTGAAACGCGGCGACTGTGTCGGCATCTCGGTCACCAACCGGCCGGAGTTCCTGTCGGCCATGTTGGGGGCGCAGCGGATCGGCCTCTACTACGTCCTGCTGTCCACCAAGCTGTCGGTCGATGATCTGGCCTATGTGGTCGGGGATTCCAAAGCCAAGGTCGTGATCGTCTCCAGGGGCTGTTTCGCCGCTGAGACACCCGAGGTCCTGAGCTGCCTGGGGGCCAAGGTTTGCCTTCTGGACATCGAGGCCGAGGGTTTTGACGACTGGGCCCAGTTGGTCGCGGTCCAACCCGCCAGCCTGCCGGCGGAGACATCCCGAGGGCGGGACCTGCTCTACAGTTCGGGCTCGACCGGACGGCCCAAGGGGATCCTGAAGGCCCTGCCGGACGGCGCCTTTGACGCGCCTGATCCGTTCAATATCGGCGGTGCCGTCGCCTATGGCTTTGGGCCGTCGTCGGTCGTGCTGTCTCCCTGTCCCCTCTATCACGCGGCGCCGCACCGCTTCGCCAACATCACCCTGCATGCGGGGGGCATGCTCGTGCTGACCGAGCAGTTCGATCCGGAGATGTGTCTGAAGGCCATCGAGGCCTATGGGGTGAGCCACAGCCTTTGGGTGCCGACCATGTTCCACCGGATGCTGCAACTGCCCGATGCCGTGCGGAGCGCCTACGACCTGTCCACGCATCGTCACGCCGTTCACGGCGCGGCGCCCTGTCCGGTGCATGTGAAGCAGCGGATGATCCAGTGGTGGGGGCCGATCATCGACGAATACTACTCGGGCAGCGAAGGCGTCGGCTCGACCAATATCAGCTCGGCCGAATGGCTGGCCCATCCCGGTTCAGTCGGGCGGCCTCATGACTGCGCCGTCCATGTTCTGGGCCCCGACGGCGCGGAACTGCCGGTGGGCGAGATCGGCGACATCTATTTTGAATCCGCCCATGTGTTCGAATATCTGGGCGACGCGCAAAAGACTGGCCAGGCCACCAGCGCCGAGGGCTGGAGAACCTTTGGCGACATCGGCTACGTCGACGCCGACGGCTATCTCTACCTGACCGACCGTCGCCACTTCACCATCATCTCGGGCGGGGTGAACCTCTATCCGCAGGAGATCGAGTCCGTCCTGCTGGAGCATGAGGCGATCAAGGACGCCGCCGTCATCGGGGTGCCGGACGAGGAGTTCGGTCAGGTCGCCATGGCCGTCGTCGAACTGGTGGATCAGGCCTTGGCGAGCGACGAGATGAAGACCGCGATCCGCAGCTTCGTGCGCGCCCGGCTGGGACCGATCAAGACGCCCAAGGCGGTGGCGTTCGAGACGGACTTCCCGCGTCACGCCACCGGCAAGCTGTACAAGCGCGAACTGATCGCCCGCTATTCCTGAGCCGCATCGGTGGTTCCGTCTGCTGGTGATCTCAGCTCATCAGCAGGCCGGGGATTTCATTTGAAGCCCCTTGCGCCTTGGTCCCAGATGGGTCTTGACGCTGCGGCGGGGCCGCCGGGACGCGCACATAACAAAAGAGGCCGAACCGCATGAAACCATGCGGAATCCGGACGGACGTCGACAGGGATAGGGAGCGGGATTTTGAAAACCGAAGGCAAGGTCGGCGGCGTGGCCATGACGGCCTATTGCGCCTATGCGGTGCCGCTGACGGCGGTGACCGTGGCGACGCTCAGTTTCGTGCCGCCGCTCTATTCGCAAGGTCTGGGTTTGCCGCTGGCGACCGTGGGCGCCATCCTGCTGGCGGTGCGTCTGATCGACATCGTCATGGACCCGCTGATCGGCCTGGCCATCGACCGCAGCCATTTCAAGCAGCAGCACAAGCCGTGGATCTGGATCGCCCTGCCGGTCTTCCTGACCGCGATCAGCCTGCTCTTCTTCCCGGTGAAGGCCCTGGTCGGCGCGCCCTATCTGTTCGTCGCGGCCATGCTGACCTCGACGGCCTATACGACGGCCCTGATCGCGCACCAGGCCTGGGCCGCCGCCATCGCCACCGAGCCCCGGACCCTGTCGAAGCTGTTTGGCTGGCGTGAGGTCGCGGTCATCCTGGGCATCTTCGGCACCTTCGGCGCGACCGCCGTGGCCGAGCAGGTCGTCGGGCCGGGCATCACCGTCAAGGCAGCGGCGGCCGGCGGCTTCATCCTGGTCGCCATCCTCGTCTCGACCCTGATCACCAGCCTGTTCGCGCCCGATGAACGCCGCACCCAGCGTCACAGCCACGAGCCCCTGTCCAGGCACCGCGACTTCCTGCTCAGCCGGGGCTTTGTCGGCATCTGTCTGGCCATCCTCCTGCTGAACCTGGGCTGGGTCTCGGCCTCGGTGATCGGCTTCTTCATGGCGGAGCAGGTGTTCGGCATGGGCGGGCGCTACGCCCTGGGCCAGGTGGTCTTCTTCCTCGCCGGCGGTCTGGGCATGGTCGTCTGGATGAAGCTGGCGGGCTGGCTGGGCGACAAGCGCGCCCTGATCGTGGCCAGCCTCTATACGGCGGCGGCCTTCCTCTGCCTTTTCCTGTGGGGGCGGATCGGCACGCCGTCCGCCTATTTCGCCTATATGGCCAGCGTGGGTCTGGCCTTCGGCTCCGGTCCCTATCTGGTGCGCTCGCTGGTGGGGGCCCAGGCCAATGCCTATGAGGCGCAGACGGGGCGGCGCGTGCGTGGCATGGCCTTCTCGGTCGTGACCCTGTTCGACAAGGTCGGCACCGGCATGGCGGCGGGGCTGGTCCTGCCGCTGGTGGCCTGGCTGGGCTTCAACCCCACCGCTGACGCGACGCCGCACAGCATCCAGGTCCTGCTGAGCGTCGGCGTGGCGGCGCCCGTCGTCTCCCTCTGTCTGATGGCGCTGTCCCTGCGTCTGGGCTCGCAGCCCGGCGGGACCTTCGAGTAGGCGGAGCGGGGGATGAATGCGTCTGGAACTGATGAGGTCAGTTCATCGATGGCGCGTCCAATTCGTTTGTTTTCGCGCCGAGGCCGAACCTAGCATCGCGACTTGAAAAGGCTCGGTCGCAAGAGGCCGCACGGGGTTCGCCCGAGTGCTGAAGCCTTCGGGGAAGAATGATCATGAAGACGCAAAACAGATTCCGCCTGGCCTGTCTGGTGTCCACCGCCCTGCTGACGCCGGGTCTGGCCTATGCCCAGACCGCGACCCCGGAGCCGCAAGCCGAGGCCTCCAGCACGCTCGACGACATCATCGTCACCGCGCAGAAGAAGCAGGAGTCCCTGCAAAACGTGCCGATCTCGGTCGACGTGGTCGGCGGCGAAACCCTGGACCGCCTCAGCCTGTCCAACTTCGACGAGCTTTCGGGCAAAATTCCCAACTTCAGCGTCCGCAAGTCGGGCAGCACCTCCCTGATCAGCATTCGCGGCATCGGCTCGGGCGGCGATCGCGGCTTTGAGCAGTCGGTGGGCATGTTCGTCGACGGCGTCTTCGCCGGTCGCGACCAGCAGTTCGCCGTGCCCTTCTTCGACCTGGCGCGCGTCGAGGTTCTGAAGGGGCCGCAGAGCATCCTGTTCGGCAAGAACACCATCGCCGGCGCCGTCAACATCACCACGGCCGGTCCGACCACGGAACCGCGCGCCAGTCTGACCGCCGAATACGAGACCGAGGCCAACGAGCGCGTCCTGGCCGGCTATGTCAGCGGCCCGCTGACCGAGACCCTGCGCGGTCGTCTGGCGGCGCGCGTATCGCGCAACGACGGCTATCTGTTCAACACCCTGACCAACCGCGACGAGCGCACCAGCGAAGACGCCCTGATCCGCGCCTCGGTCGAGTGGGAGCCCAGCGACACGCTGAAGGTCAACACCAAGTATGAGCACGGCGACGTCAACCGCGTCGGCTCGCCCTTCCAACTGATCAGCTTCGGCGCCTACAAGAATGTGCTGACGGCCTTTGATCCCAGGATCGAGGACAGGCTGGATCGCCAAAGCTCGTCGGGCCGCTTCCTCAATGACGCCGAAGAGATCCAGTCCGACAACTTCGCGCTGGAGGTTCACAAGGAGCTGGGCGACTTCGTCCTGACCGCCGTGACCGGCTATTCGTCGTTCGACACCAAGCAGACCAACGACGCCGACGGCACGTCGATCCCGCTGATCGCCTACAAGCAAAGCGAAGAGTTCCGCCAGTTCAGCCAGGAAGTCCGTCTGGAGTCGCCGGTCAGTGACCGTTTCGAATACACCCTGGGCGCCTTCTATCAGCGCGGCACCTATTTCACCGATCCGCGCCTGGACGTGGACGGCTCGCTGCTGGGCACGGTCAAGGTCGGCTCGCAGCGGACCTTTGATCAGACCTCGACCATCTGGAGCGCCTTCGCCGAGGGCAAGTGGCACCTGAACGACGCCTTCACCGTCGTCGGCGGCCTGCGCTACACCAATGAGGACAAGTCGGCCTTCAAGCAGAACACGGTCCTGCAGTTCGGGACCAATACGCCGGAAACCAGCGGCATGGTTCTGGCCGTCAGCAAGGCCGTGCTGGGCAGCGTCAACTTCACCGCCGACCTGGACCGCAGCGAAAGCAACCTGTCGCCGTCGCTGGCCCTGCAATACGGCGACGCCGATCGCGGCATGGCCTATTTCAAGGTGACGCAGGGCTTCAAGAGCGGCGGCTTCGACGTCGCCGACCAGAGCGGCCTCAGCCTAGAATATCAGGGCGAAGAGGCCACCGCCTATGAGCTGGGCTGGAAGTCGCGCTTCCTTGACAACCGCGCCGAGGTGAACCTGGCCATCTTCCGCACCGATTTCGAGGACCTGCAGGTTTCGGCCTTCGACGGGGTGCGCTTCCTGACGACCAACGCCGCCGCCGCCCGCTCGCAGGGCGTCGAGGTGAACGGGCGCTGGCAGATCACGCCGGCCCTCTATTTCACCGGCTCGGCCGCCTATACCGACGCCACCTACCAGAACTACACCGGCGCGGTCTGCACCGCCGAGCAGAAGGCCGCCTTCACCGGACCGGGTTCCTGCCTGCAGGACCTGAGCGGACGCCCGCTGTTCGCCTCGTCCAAGTGGTCGAGCAACGTCAACCTTGAGCACGTCGCCGACCTGCCGAACGGCCTGACGCTGCAAAGCAATCTGGGCGTCAACTATCGCAGCAAGCACTACCTCGCGACCGACCTGGCCGAGGCCTCGCTGCAGGACGGCTACGCCTCGGTCGACGCCGGTGTGGCCGTGGTCAGCGAGAGCAAC
This sequence comes from Brevundimonas sp. NPDC090276, assembly GCF_044772165.1. NCBI lineage: Bacteria > Pseudomonadati > Pseudomonadota > Alphaproteobacteria > Caulobacterales > Caulobacteraceae > Brevundimonas > Brevundimonas sp. NPDC090276. The sequence goes on from NZ_JBIVYK010000002.1 coordinate 72,720, forward strand.
CGCTGGCGCGCCGGTCTGGTGGTCAAGAACCTGACCGACGAGCGGGCCATGGGCTATGTGATGAACGTGCCGATCTTCTCGGGCGCCCGCGTCGCCTCGATCATCCCGCCGCGCACCTTCGGCTTCAGCGTGACGGTGAACTACTAGGTCCTATCCGCTTCGGTCTTGCGAGGGACCGGGACGCGCAGGCTCGCAGCCTGTCCTCAACCTCATGACCCTCGGGCCGCAACGCCCGAGGGTTTCTTTTTGCGGCTACTCCGCCTTGGAGGATGTGACGGCCTCGGCGCGCTGCATGATCCGCTCGCGGATGTCGGCCTGGGTGGCGTAGCCGGTGACATAGGCCAGGCCGATCGAGTCCTGGAAGGACAGGTCCGCCGAGGCGTTGATGGCGAAGCGCGTGGCCTGCACCGTGCGGGCGGGCAGGGCGGCGATCTGGCGCGCCATTGTCATGGTGCGGTCGTGGAGGTCGTCGTGCGGCACGACATGGTTGGCGTATCCGGCAGCCAGGGCTTCCTGGGGGCTGACGCGGGCGCCGGTCATCAGCCACTCGAAGGTCTTGGCCTGACCCACCAGCTTTTGCAGCAGCCAGGGCGCGCCGTCGGCCGGGACCAGGCCGTTCAGCACATGGGCCCATTGGAAGAAGGCCCGGTCCGACACCATGCGGATGTCGGCCACCGAGGCCAGGTCGGCGCCCATGCCCACGGCGGGGCCGTTGACCATGGCGATGGTCGGCTTGACCATCTGCTTGAACCAGATGTGCATCATGGCCGTGTGCTCGTCGAACAGCAGGTTGTCCTTGATGAAGGGCGAGGCGGTCGGGTCGGCGGCGGCCTCCATCTCGGCCCAGTCCTTGATGTCCGCGCCGGCGGAGAAAGCCCGCCCGGCGCCGGTGATGACCACCACCTTGATCGCTGGATCATGCTTCAGCTCCTGAGTCAGGGCGCGCATGTACCGATCGAACAGGGACCAGCCGCCGGGCCGCACCTCGCCCGCCGCATAGCCCATGGAAAAGGCGTTCAGCCGTTCCGGTCGGTCGAGGGTCAGCAGGGCCACGCCGCTGTCCTCGACCTCGATCCTGAACCTGGTCATGCCCTCGGGCGCGTCGGCGACGGCCGCATCGACGCTGGGGTAATGGATCTCGCGCATGCTCTGGTCCCTAGGTTGAGGCTGGGCCAGACATGGGGCGCGGGCAGCGGTCGACACAAACAAGATCGCCCGATACAGATGAACCCAGTTCATGAGGCGGTGCGCCGTCCCAGCTTGCCGTGGAAGCTTCCCCCATGTCGACCATGCCGCCGCTGATCCTGTTGCAGACCGTCGAGACGGTGGTGCGGTGCGGCAGCTTCAAGCGGGCGGCGGACGAGCTTCTGGTCACCCCCTCGGCCGTGAGCCACCGCATCAAGTCGGTCGAGCAGGCGCTGGCCGCGCCCCTGTTTTTCCGTGTGGGGCAGGGGGTGGAGCCGTCCGAGCACGCCCTGTTGCTGGCAAAATCTTTCGCAGTGGCCCGCGCCGAGCTGATGCGCACCTGGGACGAGATCACCGCCAGCCGGAACGCCAACGGCCTGCGGCTGTGCTGCATGGCCAGCTTCGGCGATCACTTCGTCCTGCCGAACATCGAGGCCTTCCGGCGCAGGTTTCCCGACATCGAACTTGAGTTCACCAATGTCCGGCACGGCGACGCCCCTACGTCACGGTCGCACGACCTGATCATCGGGGTCGGCGAAATGCCCGGCGGCGGGTGGAAGATCGACGAACTGATGGATCTGGACATGCATCTGATCGCCTCGCCATCTGCGGCGGCCGGTCTGGCGGCGCGGCGCGTGCTGGACGTGCCTCTGATCGGCTACACGGTGGGGACCAGTTACTGGACGACGGTGGCGGATGAACTCGGCTACGAACTGCCTGCGAACGCCAAGATCCTGACCTTTGATTCCATGGCCTCGGCCTGTTCGGCGGCGGAGCACGGCCTGGGGGTGGCGCTGGCCCCGACCTATATCGCGCGCCGCATGGCCGCCGAGGGGCGGGTCGTCATCCTGGGCCAGCGGCCGATCAGGACCGGGCTGAAATACTGGTTCGCGGTCAATCGCGACCTGCAAGCCCTGCCGGTGGTGGCCAAGCTGCGCCGCTGGATCGGCGACCTGCTTCAGAGGGAAGGCGAATGACCACCCCCCTCGACGCCGTCGATCGCCGCCTGCTCGCCATCCTCCAGGACGACGCCACCGTGCCGATCGCGGAACTGGCCGAACGCGTGGGCCTGTCCCAGACGCCATGCTGGAAGCGGATCAAGCGGCTGCAGGATACTGGGGTCATCACCGCCCGCGTCGCACTGCTGGATCGTGAGGCTCTGGATCTGCCGCTGGTGGTCTTCGTCTCGATCAAGACCAGTCAGCACGATGAAGGCTGGCTGGAGGCCTTCAAGAAGGCTAGCGCCTTGCCTGAAGTGGTGGAGTTCTACCGGATGAGCGGCGAGGTCGACTATCTGCTCAAGGTTCTGGTCAAGGACATCGCCGCCTATGATCGCTTCTATCGACGGCTGATCGCCATCGCGCCGCTGTGCGACGTCTCGTCCAGCTTCGCCATGGAGCAGATCAAATTCACGACCGCCGTGCCGGTGCAGGGCGTCTGACGTAGAGAGAATGAAATTCTCCCGTAGGGATGAAAACGGGATTAAATAAGAAAATTCCTCTTTATCGCGCGGAATAGAGTCCTCTCCTGTTCAGGAGAATCCCATGTTCAAGCGTATGTTCGTCGAGCACCCGGCGTCGGTTGGAGAGAGCTATTTCGAGCACATGGGCGTGGCGGCCTCGTTCGGCGGGGCGATGTTCCTCGGCGCCATGGCCTGCTTTGTCCACGCCATCTTCCCCGGCCTCTGCGTCAAGACGGGCAGCGGCGTCGTCACCACCCTGCATCATCGCATGGTGACGCACAGGACCGACCCGGCCCGCGTGCCCAACCCGGATCAGGCCCATGTTTGATCGCCTGCCGCCCGCGCGCACCGACTCCCTGATGCAACTGGGCCTGCTGATGCAGGCCGACCCGCGCGCGGACAAGATCGACCTCGGCGTCGGCACCTATCGCGATGAGCGCGGCGCCATTCCGATCATGGCGGCGGTCAAGGCCGCCGAGCAGACGCTCCTGAACGAGCAGACGTCCAAGGGCTATGTCGGCCCGGCGGGCGACATGGAGTTCGCCCTTCGGCTGCAGGACGCGACCTTCCCTGGACTGGAAGCCGCCGCCGCGGGGCGTCTGTCGCGCATCCAGACGCCAGGCGGCACCGGAGCCCTGCGCCTGGCGCTGCAACTGATCACGCAAGCCAACCCTGACGCCCATGTCTGGATCGGTACGCCGACCTGGCCCGCCCACCTGCCGCTGATCGAGGCCGTGGGCCTGAAGGCGCAGACCTATGCCCACCTCAATGGTGACGGCGACGCCGACGTCGAGGCGCTGAACGCCGCTCTGGCGCAGGCGCGGCCGGGCGATGTGGTCCTGCTGCACGGCTGTTGCCACAACCCCACCGGGGCCGATCTGCCGCTGGATGCCTGGCGCGAGGCGGCGTTGGCCGCCGCGAGCCGCGGCCTGACGCCGCTGATCGACCTGGCCTATCCGGGTCTCGGCGACGGCGTCGAGGCGGATGTCGCCAGTGTTCGCGCCCTGCTGGATGGCTGCGAGACTGCGCTTGTGGCCTTGTCCTGCTCCAAGAGCTTCGGCCTGTACCGGGATCGCGCCGGGATGCTGATGATGCTGAGCAGCTCAGCCGCAACCGCCGCCAACCTGGGCCAGACCGCCGCCGGTCAGGCGCGACTGCTGTGGTCGAACCCGCCGGATCACGGCGCTGCGGTGGTCAAGGCCGTGTTGTCTTCGCCCGAGCTGACGCGCCAATGGCGAGCAGAGTTGGACGCCATGCGTGTGCGCGTCAACGCAGTCCGCGCCCGTCTGTCGGGCGTTCCCCTGCAGCGACTGGATCTCAGCCGTCTGTCGCAGCAGCGCGGCATGTTCGCCTTGCTGCCCCTGTCCGGCGAAGAGGTCCGCGTCCTGCGCGAGCGCCACGCCGTCTATGTGGACGCCTCGGGCCGCATCAATGTTGCAGGCCTCAACGACAGCAATTTCGGCTGCTTCGCCGAGGCGCTGGCTGACGTGGACCGTCTCTAGCCGAGCGCCGAGAGGCCGGGCAGATCAAGCTGGGAGGAGGGGGTGTGCTGTTGCAGCGCGGCGGCTGCGGCCATGCGGCTGTGGACGCCCAGTTGTCGGAAGGCGGCGGTGAGGTGAACCTTCACCGTGCTTTCGGAAATCATCAGGGCGCGTCCGATCTCCTTGTTCGATTTGCCCGCAGTTAGCAGCGTCAGGACCTGACGTTGGCGGCATGTCAGAAGGTGGGCGTCGTCGTGAATGTCCGCGCGCGGTTCGGGCTGTAGATCGCAAACGGTCGAGGGGATGTAGATGTTGCCTTCGAGCACGGACTTGAAGCTGGCCGCCATTTCGGCGGGGGCGCAGCGTTTGGATACAAAGCCGTGGGCGCCGGCGGACAGGGCGTTGAAGACCGAGCGTCGCGCGGGGGGCCAGGCGACCACAATGACCTTCAGGTCGGGGTGGTGGCGGCGCAGCCGCCGGATCCCGTCCAGATTGCCCATGCCGGGAAGCTCAAGGTCGACAGACAGCAGCTGTGTGTCGGGCGCAGAGGCGAGGCCCTTGAGCACGCCGCCGTAGTCGGCCTCCTCGCGGACTTCCTCGGCGGCAAGATGGTTTCGAAGCGTCGCCACCAGCCCGGCGCGATAGAGCGGCTGGTCGTCTGCCACCATGAACCTGTTCATTCTTCAGCCCGCAGCCCTTGTCTGGTCGATCTTCCCCGATCGCGATCGCCGCCTTGCTCAAACAAAGAGTATTGCTGCGAGCCAAGAAAACAGACAAGCTGTAAAAACCAATGTTTTGCAAATTTGAATGCCCGTATCAAATGATGGGCCGTATTTAGTCGGATGGTAGGCAATTTAACTTACATAGATGCAAAAACACCTTTTGATATATTGGGTCGTTACTGAAAATCATTAGGACCTTCCTCGGCCTCAGTGCTCCCGTCCCGCCCGCCACAGGGTCTGGGTGAGGGGCTCCAGGAGGTAGCTGAGGGCGCTGCGGGACCGCAGGGGGACCAGGACTTCGGCGGGCAGCCCGGCGCGCAGGCCCGTGTCGCCTCGGATCTGGCGGATCTTGTCCAGTTCGGCGGGCGGGACCACGATCTCGATCTCGAAGTATCGCGCGCCCGTGCGTTCGTCCTCGAAACTGTCGGCGGAGACGCGGGTGACGGCGCCTTCAAGTATGGGCAGATTGCGTTCCTGAAGCGCGCTGAAACGGACCTGGGTCTTCATGCCGACCTTGAGGTCGTCAGCGTCGGTCGGCGCGGCCTTGGCCTCGACCACCAGGGTCCGATCCTGGGGCACGATTTCCATGATGGTGGCCCCGGCCGCGACCACGCCGCCGATGGTGAAGGTTGTCAGGCCGACGACCTTGCCTCCGGTCGGAGCGCGGATGACGGAGCCCGCGACCTGCTCGCGCATAGCATCCAGCTTGGGCTGGACCTCGTCCAGACGCTGCTGGATCTCGCCCAGTTCGGTGGAGATTTCTTCAAGTCGCATCCGGTCCAGCGACACCATTTGAAGGCGTGTCTCGCCGATGGCTTCGGACGTTCGGGCGGAATCCGCGCGAAGCGCGCCGTATTGTCCGTCCAGTTCGGAGACGTTGCGCTCCATGGCCCGTATCCGGTTCACCGCGACGAAGCCGTCGGGCAGCAGGCGGCGCATCCCTTCCAACTCCTCGCCCAGCAGTCTGGACTGCTCGCGGTTGGAGTCCATCTGGTGGGCCAGTCCGCCGATCTGTTCGCTCTGCTGACGGACGCGTTGCGACAGAACCGCCCGTTCGGTCTGGATCGAGGCGCGTCTGGCCCTGAGAAGCTGGCTCTGTCCGGCCAGCGCCTCCTGCGCCAAGGCAGCGTCGGCGGCGGTCAGATGCGTGAACTCGATGGGCTCGGTCAGTTCGCTCCGCCCGTCGCGCTCGGCGGCCAGGCGGGCGCGGCGCGCCAGAAGTGAAACCACCTCGCTCGTCATGGCGCGCTCTGACGCCACCAGTTCCGGCGTCGCCACGCGCAGCAGGGGCTGGCCCGCTCGGACGGTCTGGCCTTCGGTGACATAGAGGCCGGTGATGACGCCGCCGTCCCTGTGCTGGACGACCTGCCGGTTGCCCGAGACGGCCACGACGCCGTCGGCCATGGCCCCGGCGTCCAGGGGCACGAAGGCCGCCCACCCCAGCAGGCCCACAAAAAAGGCGCCTGAGAGGATGAAACCGATCCGGGCCTCGCGGTGCGGGGCCGCGAGGTTGGTCCGGGTCAGGGCCAGCGACGAAGGCTGGGTGCGGGTCAGGTCCTGCATGGCTCTACCTCGGCTTCATGTTGACGACGTTGTCGCCGGCGCCGACCGCGGCCAAGGCCGCGCGGACCTCGGCCTGTGGACCCTGGCGTTCGATCGTTCCGCTGTTGAGAACGGCCAGACGGTCGACGTTGCGCAGCACCGATGACCGATGCGCCACGATAAGGATGGCCGCGCCGCGGGCCTTGGCGGCGTCCATGGCGTTGCGCAGCGCCAGCTCGCCTTCGGCGTCCAGGGCGGCGCTGGGTTCGTCGAGAATGAGGATGCGGGGATCGCCGTAGAGGGCGCGTGCCAGGGCGATGCGCTGGGCTTGGCCGCCCGACAGTCCCTTGCCCCCCGGCCCGAGCATCGCATTATAGCCGCCGGGAAGGTGAAGGATCATCTGGTGGGCCCCGGCCTTTTCAGCCGCCGCCACCACCTGCCGGTCGATCGTCTCCTGATCGGCATCCAGATCGGCGGCGAAACGGGAAATGTTCTCGCCGATCGTACCGGCCATCAGGCCGCTGTCCTGCGGCAGATAACCGATATGGCGGGCCAGGGCCTCGGGATCCCAATCGGCGTAACTGGCCTCGTCGATTCGAACATGGCCGCCGTCCGGCGACAGGGCGCCCGCTACCACGCGCGACAGGGTGGACTTGCCCGCGCCCGACGGGCCGATCACGCCCAGGATGTCGCCGGGGACCAGCCAGAGCGACACCGAATGCAGCAGATAGGTCGTGCCCTCGGGGTTGCGGACGCTGACATTGGCCAGTTCGACATAGCCTTCCGGCGGCGGCAGGATCAGCGTGTCGCGCACCAGAGGTTCAGTGTTGGTCAGCAGGGTCTTGAGCACCCCGACGGCCTGGCGGGCCTGGACGATGGTCGGCCAGACGCCGACGGTCTGTTCGATCGGCTGAAGGGCGCGGCTCAGCAGCACTGAGCCGGCGATGATGGCGCCGACCGAAATCTGGCCGCTGACAGCCAGCCAGGCCGCCGCGCCGAGGGCCAGGGACTGCAGCGCCATGCGCGTGAACTTCACCAGGGCGTTATAGCGGCTGCCAGTCAGCTGGGCGTCGACCCCGCCCTCCAGGGCCTGGGTTCGGGTCTCCAACTGACGTGAGACCATGGCCCGACGCATGCCCAGGGCCCGGACGACTTCGGACATGCCCACGGCGGCGTCATGGGCGGCGTGGGCGTTGGCGGTTGCGCGGTGGCTTTCCTGCGCGCCCTTGCGCGTGCTGTTGGCGTTGGCCAGTGCCAGTCCGGTCAGCACGCAGCCGCCAGCGATGATCAACCCGCCCAGCAGGGGATGGATCATGAAGGCCACCAGCAGATAGATCGGCGTCCAGGGCACATCCATCAGGGCGATGGCCGCTGGTCCGGCCAGGGCGGTGCGCAGTGAATCGAAATCGCGCATGGCCTGGGCGGTCGAGGGCTCGCCCGGCATGAGGCGCTTGCGGATCATCAGCCGGTCGAGGATTTCTCCGGCGAGCAAACCGTCCAGGCGCAGCGCCGCCCTCGTCATGATCCGGCTGCGCATGGCGTCCAGCGCCGCCAGGGTCGCCAGGGCGATGCAGACCAGAACCGTCAACCAGAGCAGGGTCAGGACCCCGCTGGTGGGCACCACCCGATCATAGACCTGCATCATGTAGATGGTCGGCGCCAGGTAGAGGATGTTGACCAGGGCGCTGAAGAAGGCGGCCAGCCAGAAATAGCTTCGGCACGCCTTCAGCGCGTTGTCGAAGGGCTTGGGGATGTCACCCAGTACGATCTTCACAGTCGCGTCTCCCCTTGAGGAAGGCGCCGGGCCGCGCCGAGGGTCGCGGCCCGGCGGGGTTCACCCGAAAATGTACCCGTCATCATCGAGATGATTGCAGTCGATCACGTCGTCCTCGAACAGCTGGAAGCGCTGTTGGTTGGGTCCGTCGCCCATGCTCCTGAACTTCAAGCCTCCTCCCGACGCGTCGTGCCCGTCATCGCAGAAGCTGGGCCGGAACGTCCGTCCGTTCGGTATCAGGAAGTCGTCCGCATCGGGATTGGTCAGGTTCGGCACCGTCACCAACACCTCGGTTTCGCCGCTAGGCAGCGAGGCTTCGGGCTGAGTGGCCGGAGCCAGGCCGGACGCACCGCCAAGGATGAAGGCGGCGGGCGTGAGGCTGCCGCTGGCGACCCCGTCCAGCAGCAGGGTTTGTCCTCCAATCGTTACGCTGGCGCCCGATCCCGCCCCGTTGATGGCGACCAGGGAGGCGAAGGTCGCCGCGGTTACGCCAAGGCCGCTGAGATCGATCTTGTCCGTTCCGACCTTGAAGTCGGTGATCCGGTCGCCGTCGCCGAAGACGAAGACATCGTCGCCTGAACCGCCGGTCAAAACATCGTCGCCGTCGCCGCCGTCCAGGCGGTCATCGCCCGACCCGCCGCTCAGGTGGTCGTCTCCTGCGCCCCCCTTCAAGACATCGTCGCCGGAGCCGCCATAGAGGAAGTCGTCGCCTGCGCCACCGGTCAGGGTGTCGTCGCCCGACCCGCCGCTCAGGGTATCGTCGCCGTCGCCCCCGATCAGGGCATCGTCAGCCGAACCACCGGTCAGAACCCGGTCCACGGGCGGCGTGACGGGGACGACCGGGGGAAGGCCGGTGTCCGTGCCGCCGTCGTCATCATCATCGTCGCCGCCAGGCTGGCCCGTATCGTCATCGTCATCGTCATCATCGCCGCCGGGAGGAAGCGTGCCGTCGTCATCCTCATCATCCTCATCATCGTCGTCATCGTCGCCGGCGGGGGGCGGCGGGTTTGGCTGGAAGATGAACTCGGGCAGGTTTGTCAGCCCGGTGTTGCGCATGATGATCTCGGAGAAGGTCAGCGCCTGCCCGTTGTTGAACAGGGAGTCGTCGAAAATCTCGAGATAATAGAGCCGGTCGCCATGTTGCAGCCGGTTCAGCTGATCTAGGAAGATGTAGCCGAAGGTCGAGCCGAGCTGGCCATGGCGGGGCTTTTCGGACAGGCCCCCGACCCACAGGTCCATGCTGGCGAAGCCGTCCGGGTAGGCCGTCTTGAGCTGCTGCAGGGCCTCGTTCGACAGGCCGTTGCGCGTCTGGAAGTCTGACCAGCCCGTGTAGGGGCGCAGGCTGGCGTCGCCGGTCTTGGCGTAGAGCTGCTCACGGACGGCGTTGAACGGCGGGATGCCGACGTCGCGACCGCGGAAAATGTTGAGCGCGGCCAGGTCCAGCGGCCGTCCGACCAACTGGTTGCGCAGGGCGTTGACGATGTCGACGTCGATGGCCTGATGGGGGGTCGTGGCGGCGCCGAGCAGCAGGGCGTCGACGCCGATTCCGGCCAGGGTCGCAGGATTGAGGAAGGCCTGCACCAGCGAGATCTGCTTGGTCGTCCCGTCGGCATCCACATAGCTGACCGTCTCGTTCAGCATGGAGTGGCCGAAGCGATAGGCTGCCTGGGCGAACTCCAGCGAGATGGAGGCGTCCACAGTCGGGTCATAGCCCTCGAACCCATGCTCGTCGTCATCGTCCAGTCCGCCGGCCATGGCCTGGGCGAACTCGGTGAAGACGACCCGCTGGTACTCGGCGATGTTCATGATGCGCGCGGCCTCGAAATACTCCTCCTCGGTCCAGGCTCCGTTGGTCGCTTCCTTCAGACGATCGACCCAGTGGTTGTGGTTGCGTTCCCAGATCGTATGGACCGAGGTCAGCATGACGTTCTCGTTGCCGCGCCCGTCGCCGACCACGTAGTAGTGGCCCAGCGCGTCCAGATCGAGGACCGGCTGGCCCGTCGCCGGGTCGGTCTTGTAGACGGGCACGAAGTCGATCAGCAGGGGCTGGCCGGTGCCGTCATAGTTGGAGATGTCCTCCGCCGTCAGTTCCTGGCCGCCGGTCATGATCCGGTAGTTGGCGCGAATATCGTCCAGCGTCGGCAGGTTGGCGCGGCCGGTGGCGTCAGGGGCGCCCTTCAGCAAATAGGCGGTCTGCAGCGGCTGCCCGTCGGGACCGACCACCCATTGCCGCAACAGGTCGGTGATGGCGTCGTGCGAGCCATAGGCCTGGTTCTGATCGACGAAGGGCGAGGTGTCGTTGATATACTGGGCCGCGATCTCGTCGCCGGTATTGGGCACGCCGTCGGGATCGACGCCGGTGCCGGGCACGATGTTGGCCCGCGGCGCTGAGATCGGGAAGTTCGGCGAACCGATCGGCATATTGCCCGGCGCGCCCTTGTTGATGAAGTCCAGCCCGTGATCGAAATACTGGCCGAAGGCGGTCAGCAGGGCGGTGCCGCCGAAGGCGTTGGGCGTGCTTTCCTCGACGCCGTCGCCGTTGTTGTCCTGGTTCGAAACCAGATCAGAGATCTGACGCGGCGTCAGGGTGGTCTGCCGCACGCCCGAAGCGCCGTCCGTATAATAGGGGTCGGTCAGGCGGATGAAGGGCTGGCCGGCGTTGGCCAGATGCGGATTGGCGACATTGTTGCCCAGGCCCGAGGCGTCCCGGAACAGACCGTCGCGCACCATCTGCAGCAGGTCTTCGAAGTCCTCCTCGTCCATCGGCAGGTCGAAGGCGCTGTTGGAAGGCGCTTGGACGACCCCCTCGGCGGCCAGGCTGGGCGTGCCGAAGTAGGTGACTGAGTGGGCACCGCTCGCCAGCTTCACGCTGCCGTCCGGGTTGTAGGTCTTCACGTAATCCCGGAACGTCTTTCCATCAGCCAACTCGATCACGTCCTGGGGTCGCAGGGCGCCGACAATGGTGTCATTGCCGCCGCTGGAGCGGAGGACGACGCGGTGCGCCGACTGCATGCCCGTAATGTCGAGCGTGTCGTTGCCGCCGCTGTCATTGATCGTGATGGTCGAGAAGCTGAGGCTGGTCGGGTTGAAATTGCCGCTTGTAGTGACGGTGTCGTTGCCCGGTCCTGTGTTGATGATGATCTCTTCGATATTGTCGAGTTCTGCGATCACCACGCCATTTCGGGTCACAACGATCTCGGTCTCGGGGCGGAGGCCCAGGATGCCGGCGGTCTGCGCCGCGACGCTGGAGTAGACAATGAAGGCCTCGGCCGTGTTGTTGCCGTTGACCGTGAAGGTGTCCGTGCCCGCGCCGCCGTCGACGAAGTCGCGGCCGCCGCCCACATTCCACAGGATGGTGTCGTTACCGCCGCCGGCGAGGATGACGTCGTCGCCGCCCGCTCCGTCGAATGTGCTGGCGGCGTTGTCGCCGATCAGGATGTCGGCTCCGTTCGTGCCGCCGATGGGGCCTGTCACGTCGCGCGTGAGCGTCACCGTCGCCGTATCCGTGGCGTTGGCGGCGCCCGAGCCGTCGTTGCCTGTATAGACGAAGGAGCCGCCGGCCCCGCCCGTATCGGTCACGGTCACGACGCCGTTGGCCCGCGTCGCCGTGAGACCGTTGAGGTTGCTGAGCCCGGTGACGGCGATGGTGTTGCCGTCGACGTCGACGTCGTTGCGCAGCAGCACCCACTCGGGGATGGCGAAGGAGCCGGCCGCGACGTTGGTGATCACCGTGTCATTGTTGACCGCCGGCTGGTCATTGACCGCCACGACGTTGACGGTGGTGCGGGCGATCTGGCTGGACAGGAAGCCGTCGTTGACGGTCACCTCGATGATCCGATCCACCGTGGCGGGGTTCTGCGACGTGTTGCGGAACTCGACGGCCTGGAGCGCGGCCTGCCAGTTGGCGATGCTCGGCTCGTTGCCGGTCAAGGTGACAATGATCTGGCCGGGGACCGAGGTGTCGATCATGCGGGTGATGTTCCCGGGCAGGTTGACGGGCACGTCAAAGGCGTCGCCGGCCTGGGCGTTGGTCAGGACCACGCGGGCCGAAACGATCTGCTGGTCCTCGACGATCAGCGGCGCGGAGGCGATGCTCTGATCGGCGCCGTCTTCGGTGAAGGTGGTCTCATAGTCCCGGATCGCCGATTCCGTGAAGGTGACGACCAGATTGTCGATGTTGACCGTCTCATTCGTCCCCGAAATGTTCGAGGCCACGAAACGGATGAAGGCGTTCTGGGTGAAGGGGCCTGTGAGCGCGATGTTCCTGTTCGCATTATTGGTCGCGCCGGTGATCAGGTCGATCTGGACCATCGCCGCCAGGGTGCCGTCCCGCGAGAAGAAGACCGTCACGGTCTCGCCGGCGTCGAGACCATCCTCGGCCACCGAATAGGCCAGCGACGCTGACGCTTTCCCGCCCAGTTCAACGGTCCGCTGGATCTGCGCGCCGTCGCCTTGCGTGAACTGCAGGACGTTGTTGTTGCCGCCGTCGATCCGGATCTGACCGGTCGTGACGACGTTGTTGTCTCCGGTTTCAACCCAGTCTGGGTTCCACGGCGCACTGCCCGTGGAGTTGCCGAAGTTCGCGGTGTTGAAGTTGTCCGCGTACTGCCGAATGACTTGCTGCAGGAAGAGCTGCGGCGGCGTGAGACTGACGTCGCCATCGGCGAAGCGCAGCACTTCGATGTTGCGGATGGTGTCGGTCCCGTCGGACACGCGGTTCTGACCCGTTGCAGGATCGACCGCCCCGGCGGTCTGCGCGCGGTGGAAGATGGTGATGCTGCCGTCCGGGTTCGATGTGATGTCGTAGTTGGCGCGGACGTCCCAATAGACGGCGACGTCTGTGCCGCTGTCGTCGTGCAGGATCTCGCGCACGATGTGGAGCTGGCTGGGCGTGATGACCCGATCCAGCATCCAGACCGAAAGCGGTTTGGTCACGCCCCCAAGCGTCACATTGTCCTTGAGGCTGTTAATGGTGGCGATTTCGGCGCCCGCGGCGTCGCGGATCGAGATCCGCACGTTGAGCCAGGCGTCGCCGTCGATCACGTCATCGCCGCCGCGCCCTTCGATGACGTCGCTGCCGCCGCCGCCGAGCAGGATGTTCCCGCCGACGAAGACCGACTTCACCGTGCCCGTGCTGTCCGCCCAATAGGGACGTGTCGTCATCAGATTGGCGGTGATGATCTGGTTGAGGCCGGCGATCCGGTCGATGCCGGCCTGATCCAGTTCATGCCCGACCATGGTCCCCTCGGCCGCAGCCAGGACGCTGCCGGCGTCTGTCGGCGCTGCGCGATCGTCACCCCAGAGCCGGTCGTTCTTGATCCAGCCCGACAGGGCCTCGACGCCGTCGAAGCGGTTGCGCAGGATGTCGGCCTGATCGGTGGTGAAGATCGGCTTCGTCAGGTCCGAGTCGGCTGCGAGGCCGCTGCCTTTGTGGATCGCCCAGTCGAAGCCGAACATGCCCTCGTTGCGCATGACGCTTTCGCCCTGGACCATGATGTCGTCGCCGGACTCGGCGTCGAAGTCATGCTCGTCCGAGCCGGCGAACATCACGTCATGGCCGATGATGGTCGAGTTGAAGAAGAGCTCGGAGTTGTCGCCGGCGGTGGTGTCGAAACCGCCGCCGCCCTCGATCCAGTCGTCGCCTTCGTTGCCCATCAGGAAGTCGACGGCGTCGCCGCCCAGGATGAAGTCGTCGCCCTGGCCGCCGAACACCTCGGTGTCGTCGACGCCGACGAAGAAGACGTCCTTGCCCGATCCGCCCATCAGGATGTCGAGGCCGTTGGAGTTGGCGATGACGTCGTCGCCTCCTTCGCCTTTCAGGAAGTCGCCGCTGTCGCCGCTGTCGGTGATAATGTCGTCGCCGTCGCCGCCGTTGACCAGGTCGACGCCTGCACCAGCCTCGATGCGGTCATTGCCGGCCCCGCCCCAGATGGAGTCGTCGCCGAAGTCGGTGATGATGGTGTCATTGCCGTTGGTGCCGCCGATCGAGACGTGCTCGCCCCCGGTAAAGCGCAGGAAGTTGGCTTCCACGGCGCCCGTCAGGGGATCGTCGCGCTGGACCTTGCCGCGCCCCATGCCCTCGAGCACCAGGTCGTTGCCGGTCGGGTCCAGCCCCAACTGCATCGCCGCATTGACCTCCAGATAGAAGTCGTAATCGGCGAAGACATTGACCCCGAGGTGCCGGTTGACGATGTCGTCGCCGGTGCCGCGAATGCCGTCCGGTCCGGGGTCGGCCAGAGCCGAGTTCTTGATGATCAGCTTGGAGAAGGCGTTTTCTTCCAGCTGGTTGAGGAAGTTCAGCCCTTGGGTGCGGGTCAGGTAGTAGAAGCGGTCGCCGTCCTGCAGGTTCTCCAGCTGGGCTTCGAAAATGGCGTTGAAGGTCGAGCCCAGCATGCCGCCGAAGGGCATCTTTTTCTCTGCCAGACCGCCGATCCACAGGTCGATGGCGTTGACGCCGGTCTGGGCCGCCGGACCGTTCAGCCAGGCGATCCGCGCGGCGCGATCAGCCGTGGTTTCGCCCGCCGCACCGAAGACCAGGGCCCAGGCGGCGTCCCGCTTGGCCGCCGAAGTCGCCGCGCTGGTGATGCTGATATGGGTGCCGTAGGCGGCGATGAAGTTCACCACCGACAGGGGGTTCTTCAGGTTGGCCGCGAAGTCGACCCAGTTCTTGTAGGGCTCCAGGAAGGTCGAGCCCGTCGCCGCATAGAGCTGGGCGCGGGCGTCGTTCAGCGACGGAATCCCGGCGTCGCGTCCGCGGGCGATGTTGATGGCCGGCAGATCCAGCGGCAAACCCAGCAGGTTGTTGCGCAGGGCGCCGGTGACGAACTCGTCGATCTCGTTGCCGCGAATACGCGTCATGCCGGCCACGATGGCGGCGGTGGCTTCATCCGCCGTGCCCAGGGCGTTCATGGCGCCGGGGTTGAGGAAGGCCTCGATCAGTCCGATCTCGCTCTGGGCCCCCGTATTGGCGTCTACCAGGCCGATGTTCTCGGTCAGCATGGAGTGGCCGAAGCGGTAAACCGTGTGGGCGAACTCAGCGAAGATGCTGGGGTTGATGTCGGTCGTGCTGTTGAAAACGAAGGGGTCGATCAGGGGCTGAACCTGGCGCGCGAATTCCTCGAACACCAGGTGCTGGTACTGCATCTCGGTGGCGAAGCGCGCCGCTTGGAACAGGCGCTCGCCGTCCCAGTTCAGCGTGTTGGCGAAGGCGACCTGATCCAGAGCCGACAGGGAAGCGAAGTTGGCGGGCAGGCCCGCAATATCCGTCGCCAGCCATTCATTGATGAAGGCCATGTCGCCCGAGCGCAGGATGGTCAACTGCTGGGCCTCGACCTGCCGATTGTGTTCCGAGTGGAAGACGTGGTGGACGGCGGTCAGGCCGATGTTCTCATTGCCGCGCCCGTCGCCTGTGGCGAAGTGGGCGTTCAGCAGTTCGTCGTCATAGGCGACCTTGCGGCCCCGGAAATCGGTGGCGATCGTATTGCCGGCGACGTCGTCAGTGTCGGCCTGCACGACCAGGGTTCCAGGCGTGGCGGGGTTGCCGTCCGCGTCGAACACCGTCCCCGGCACGGCGTTGTGCGCGATGTCGTCGAGGAAGGCGTGCGTCGTGCGCGCCGGCCCGAAATAGCTGACGCCGTTGATCACCACCGGCGTGGTCGCCATGGCGATCAGGTTGATCGGATTGGCCGCCGTGCCGGAGATGACGATGTCATCGCTGGTGTTGGGAATGCCGTCGGCGCCTATGCCGACGATGACCTGAGCGTAGCCGGTGGTCGGGTCGGGAATGAAGCGGCCATAGGCGTCGGTGCGCAGCAGCGGCACGTTGAAGACGTCCTGATCGGTCAGTTCGATGCCCAGCATGGTCCGCGCCTGGGCCTTGACGTCGGCCCAGGTGCTGAGTCCTCCGTTTGCGCCGTCCAGCAGGCGGCCGGTGGCCACGGTCCGGCCGTTGACCGTCGCATACTCGCGCAGGAAGACCTGGTGCGATGGATGCGAGGTGTAGGTCTGGTTTTGATCGACAAAGGGGGTGGTGACGTTGACCGCCTCGTGCGCGGTGTCGTCGGCGGTGCCCATGATTCCATCGGCGCCGGGACCGGCCACCGGGGTGGCCCGGCTCAACACCATGAAGGCGTTCTGCGCTGAGACCTCGTCGCCGGTGCCCGGAATGCCGTCGGCCCCGTGCGTGCGCAGCGGATCATCGGGCGCCAGGGGGATGTAGATGGTGCCATTGTCGGTCTTGGTGATCAGGTCCAGGCCATGATCGAAGAACTGGCCGAAGAAGGTCATCCAGCCGTTGAAGGGCGCGGTCAGGCCCTCGTCAGCGGCGACGTTTGGGATGATCAGAGAGCCATTCTCGGCCTCCAGCCCCTTGGCCTCAAGCACCAGATCGAACTCGGCCTGGGCGGCGTCGCGCGCCGTCTGCTTCGCGGCCTCGTCGAGACCGGCGTCGGCGTTGATGGCGACAATCGTGCTGATCAGGGTCGTATGAGCGGCGCGCACCACGGCAAGGTCGCCGTAGACGTCAGCCGAGCCGGCAAAAGTCAGAGCGGCGACGATGGCGGCCGGGTTGTTGAAACTCATGTCGGCGACAAGGTTCGAGATCAGGCGCGGGTCGGCGTCCGCGACATTGCCCGAGTGCCCGCCGTTGACGCCTGGAGTTGGCGCGCCGATGACGCCGTAGTTGTTGTTGGTGACGGTCTGGCCGCCGCCCAGCACCATGCTGTCGTCGCCCTCGTTGATGAAGTTCGGGTTCAGCAGCCGCGGCATCGGCTGGTCCGACGCGCCCCAGAACTCTCGTCCTTCGATCAGGTTATTGTAGCTGCCGTCCACCGTGCGCAGGCCGTACGGCGTCTTCGCGTCCGGAATGGCCAGGGGCAGGGTCGGATCGAAGCTGGCCGAGGTGTACCAGGCCCGGTCGGTGATCACCCGGCCATTGGCGTCCAGACGGATCTCCGTCAGGGGCGTGCCGTTGGCGTGCGCCTCGGCGATCTTGATCTGCTTCAGGATGAATTCCAGATCATGTTGATTGAGCGCGACCATCTTAGCCTCCGGGGCGGAAATGCCAGGGGGAGGGCCGTGCGTGATCCGGACGCCGCGCTTGGGTCGATCACAGGATCGGTCGTTGCGCCGGGACGGAGGCAGGCCTCCCGATCCGGAGACTATCGACCCCGCGCCGAGGACCGTCGATTTGGCCAGCCGGACTAGGCCTTCGCGGTGCCGAACCAAGACCCGATCGTTCGGACTAGGACTTTTGTATTAGGCGGGCATCCCGCCGGGCCTGAACCTCGTGCGCAAATGAAAACGGCCCCGAAGATCGCTCTTCGGGGCCGTTTCCATGTTCAGATCAGACCGATCAGTCGTTCTTGCCGAAGACCGATTCTGCGGTCGGCTCGGCGCCGGGGCGCACGCGCTCTTCCGGGACGAACTCGGGCTCTTCCGGTTCGGCCTGGAGCGTTTGCAGGGCGGCGCCGCCGTTCTTGGCGTCGTCCTTGGCCTTCTTGTCGGCGGCCTTCTTGACGATCTCGTCCAGTTGCAGCTGGCCGATCAGGCCCAGGGTCACGGGATCGACCGGCTTGATGTTGGCCGAGTTCCAGTGGGTGCGGTTGCGCACGGTCTCGATGGTGGACTTGGTCGTGCCCAGCAGCTTGGCGATCTGGGCGTCGGTCACTTCCGGGTGGTTGCGCACGAACCAGGCGATGGCGTCCGGGCGGTCCTGGCGACGCGAAACCGGCGTGTATTTCGGCGCGGTCTTGGATGGCTTCAGCAGTTCGGCGTGGCGGCTGACCACGGCCTTCATGCGGTAGTCGGGGTTGTCCTGGGCCTTTTCCAGTTCTTCGCGCGTCAGCTGGCCGCCCGTGACCGGGTCCACGCCGCGGATGTCGCGGGCCACGTCGCCGTCGGCGATGCCGCGCACTTCCAGCGGGTGCAGGCCGCAGAAATCAGCGATCTGCTCGAACGAGAGCGAGGTGTTGTCCACCAGCCAGACCGCGGTGGCCTTGGGCATCAGGATGTCGGTCATGGGGCGTGCGTCCCGGCGTTTGCGGCCCGAAAATCGGGCGTTTGAATCGACGGCGCCCGACCTTTCGGCCGGGCGCTGAGACCTCTGTATAGGCGCTTTCGCGGCAAAAGAAAACGTTGTCCGAATGGTGCGTACAGCAGAGGTTCATCGGCAATGTTGAACAGTGTGGCTTGTGGTGCGTTGTGCGC
Organism: Brevundimonas sp. NPDC090276; assembly: GCF_044772165.1. NCBI lineage: Bacteria > Pseudomonadati > Pseudomonadota > Alphaproteobacteria > Caulobacterales > Caulobacteraceae > Brevundimonas > Brevundimonas sp. NPDC090276. The sequence goes on from NZ_JBIVYK010000002.1 coordinate 91,092, forward strand.
CAAAGGATCAAAGAGGACAGCTCCCATGAGACAGTTCGCGATTATCGCCGCCAGCGCAGTCATGGCCTTCGGCGGCGCCGCTGCCGTGCCGTCAGGCTCGGCTGAAGCCCAGGTTCAGGCGCGCGGCGCCCCGCGCGGCAGCTACGCTCAGAGCTGCACAGGCTCCTACGTCAATCAGGGTCGCCTTTACGCCGATTGTCGCGATATGCGCGGCCAGATGCGCGAAACCTCGATCGAGCTGGCGCGCTGCTCCAGCAGCGACATCAGCAATGATAACGGCCGTCTGGTTTGCCAGGGCCACCGCGGCGATTATGAAGACGGCGGTCGTCCCGGCGGCGGCAACGGCAATAATCCTGGCTGGCCCGGCGGCCCGGGCGGCGGCAACGGCGGCGGTTGGGGCAATAGCTCGATTACCGTCTATCGCGACGCCAACTATCGCGGTCAGTCGATGACCTTCCGCCAGGAAGTCCCGAATCTGCGCAATAGCGGCATGAATGACGCCATCAGCTCCATCCGCCTTGGGCGCGGCAGCTGGGAAGTCTGCACCGACGCTAACTTCCGCGGCAGCTGCCAGGTCATCAACGGCGACGTAAGCAATCTGGGCCGGACAGGGATGAATGATCGCATCTCGTCGCTGCGGCCCGCTCGTCGCGGCGGCAACTGGTAGTACGATGAAACGGGAGGCTTCGGCCTCCCGTTTTTCTTTGGCGCTCACACCGTCAGGACGATCTTGCCGACGTGGTCGCCGGCCTCCAGCCGCTGGTGGGCGGCGGCAGCCTGGTTCAGGGGGAAGGTCGCCTCGACCTTGGCGCGCACCGAGCCAGTCGCGACCCAAGGCCAGACGACCTGCTCGACGGCGGCGGCCAGGCGCGCCTTTTCGTCGTTGGTGCGGCTGCGCAGGGTCGAGCCGGTCAGGACGATGCGTTTCAGCATGATCCGCATCAGGTCGATCTGGGCCAGGCCGCCGGTCAGGGTGGCGATGACCACCCAGCGCCCGCCGGGCTTCAGCGCGTTGAGGTTCAGCTCGGCGTAGGCCGCCCCCACCATGTCCAGCACCACATCAGCGCCGCCCGCCGCCTTGATCGCCGCCAGCAGGTCGCCGTCCGTGGCGTCCAGGCTGACGTCCGCGCCTAGGGCGAGCGCCGCCTCGGCCTTGGCTGCGCCGCGCGAGGTGGCGATGACGCGCGCGCCCGCCGCCTTCGCCATCTGGATCGCCATGACGCCGATGCCGCTGGTGGCGCCGTGGATCAGCAGGGTCTCGCCCGCCTTCAGTCCGCCGCCCTCGAAGACATTGGTGAAGACAGTGAAGACGGTCTCGGGCAGGGCGGCGGCCTGTATGAAATCGAGACCGTCGGGGACGGGCAGGGCGTGCCGGGCGTCGACCAAGGCGTATTCCGCATAGCCCCCGCCGCCTAGCAGGGCGCAGACCCGATCGCCCACCTTCCAGCGCGTCACGCCTTCGCCGACCGCGTCCACTTCGCCTGCCACTTCAAGCCCCAGAATGTCCGAGGCGCCGGGCGGGGCGGGATAGAGGCCAATGCGCTGGACGATATCGGGTCGGTTGACCCCGGCGGCGTGCACGCGGATGCGGATTTGGCCGGCGCCGGGCGTCGGCTGGGGGCGTTCCGCCAGGCGCAGGGTCTCGGCTGGACCCTTGCCGCCTTCGATTTCGATGACCCGCATCTTGTCTCCACCGCTTGCAATCGTCGTCATTGGAGCGTTTTCATACGGGTTGATGTGGTTTCTGGCCACGGAGGCGGTGATGACGTTCGAAGATCTGGAGCCCCGGCCCCAAGCCGGCGAGGCGCTGAAGGCGCTGGGACGCGAGGACCTGGACCTCTACGCCGTGGACGAACTGCACGAACGGATCGCCGCCCTGGAGGCTGAGATCGCGCGCTCCAAAGCTGCCATTGACGGCAAGTCCTCCAAGCGCAGCGCCGCCGACGCCCTGTTCAATTTCCGCTGACCAGCCCCTCCCGCCTTCTCGTAATCCGTGGCATGACGATTGCAGTTCCGGTCCGTGCGGCGTCGTTCTGACCCGCGAGTTTTGACGGACGCGCGTGACATTTCATGGGTAGAACCGAGTTGACTGCCATCGACGCTGACATGGTCGGATTGCGTTCGCGCAGCGCTGAAGTGCTGGATTTCGCGCGCTCGGAGCTGTTCGACCGCACCTTCCGCGAGGGCATGGAGCTGGTCGAGGAAACCGCCGCCTATCTGGATGGCGACGGGCGTCAGGATTCGCGGCTGCTGTCGCGCGCCGCCGCCCTGGCCTATGCGGGCGAGAGCATGAAGCTGACCACGCGCCTGATGCAGATCGCCTCTTGGCTGCTGGTGCAGCGCGCCGTGCGCGAAGAGGACATGAGCGCCGCCGCCGCCTGCGAGCCGCGCTATCGACTGGCTGACCGCAAGGTCGAGAGCGAGCCCAGCCACCGTGAACTGCCCATCGCCCTGATTGAGTACGCCGTCCGCGCCGAGAAACTGTACGACCGGGTCCTGCACCTGGATCAGCGCATGTATCTGGGCGGAGACGAGGAGCAGCCGGTCAATCCGGTGCAGAGCCAGCTGGATCGCCTCCAGGCGGCCTTTGGGGGCTGAGCCCCCGAAGCATTGAAATCGATGCTTACGGCCCGACGTCGTTGGCGTCGCTGGGGCCGTCGGCGATGACGCGCGGCAGGTTGACCGCGATGCCGAGCGCCTGGGCCAGCTTCTCATCCCGGCGATAGACGTCCTCGCGGAAGGCCACGCGACCCTGGCCGTCGACGAAGGCGGTCCAATAGAGCAGGCGCACGGCGATCTCGCGCCCGGTGGTGACGCGCGTGGTCTGGCGATTGTCCTGGGCGGCGTCGAACTGGGCCAGCTTGGTCGGATCGGGCTGCAGCAGCAGGCGCGCGAACTCGACCGCGTTCTGCACGCGGACGCAGCCGTGACTGCGCTGACGGACCGACAGGTTGAAGGCGGCCTTGCCCGGGGTGTCGTGCAGGAAGATGGCGTAGCTGTCGCGCAGCTCGAACTTCACATAGCCCAGCGACGATTGCGGCCCGGCGCGCTGCACCACCCAGCCGTCGCTGTTGATGTACATGTCGTGGGCGGCCAGATAGCCGGGCCCCTTGGGCAGGATCTCGCGACGGGCGATGCCCATGGGCACGGTCCAGGGCGGATTGGCCACGACCGAGGCGAAGGGTTTCTCCAGGCTGGGAGTCTGGTTTTCTTCGGTGCCGACGATGACGCGGTTGGAGTGAACGGGCTTGCCGTCTTTCCAGTAAACCATGATCGCGGCGGCCGTGTTGACCTCGATCCGCTCGGGATTCAGCTCGCGCTTCAGCCAGCGACGACGCTCCAGGTTCAGGGCGATCTGGCGGGCGCGGTCCTCGGCCGAGGCGCCGAGCGAACGCTGGGTGCCGGCGCCGATGCGGCCGTCGGCGCCGAGGCCGTGGCGGGTCTGGAAGCTGCGGACCGCTTGCTGCAGTTCCGCGCCATAGGCCAGGTTGCCCTTCAGGCGTTCGCCGGCGGCGGCGCTGAGGTCGCCCTCGGCGACAAGGCGGGCCACCAGGGCGGGGATGCGGCTGTCGCTGGTGTCGGGCTCGATCGTGCCGCCCTGGCGGAAGGCGGGCCAGCCGCCGGCGCGGGTGATGCGGCGATAGCGGGCATAGCCGGCCGACAGGTTGGTGTAGCCGATGTCGGTGGGGGCCAGGCCGTCGAACCACTGGCTCAGGCGGTTGGCGCTGATCGCCTGGGTCAGGCCGGCGGGGATGTCGACGCTGTTCTTCTGCATCTCCCAAAGGTCCTCGACCGTCTCGGGAGCGACGCGGCCCTGGGCCAGAACGCGGGCATAGGTCACGGCGGCGGCGGTGGTGCGGATCTCGGCCGAGGCGGGATCGGCGGCCAGACCGACGAAGTCGAAGAAGTCCCCGGCGGGCAGGGCGTGGCGCTCGGCGCCGGCGGCGACTTCCTGCAGCACGCGCAGGCGGTCGGCGGTCCAGATCGGCTTGCCGCCGGTCAGCTGATAGACGGCGCGGACGTCGGCCTGCTGTTCCGCGGGCAGGCGGGAAGCCTGGGCCTCGAAGCCCGCCATGAAGACCTGAGGGTCGATCGGCCGGTTTTGCGCGAAAGCGGCCGAGGCCGCGCCAAGGGTCAGGGTCGTCGTAGCGACGCCAAAGCCCAGTTCCCGTCGGTTCATATGCAAACGCTCTTAAAGGCCGGTCCGGCGCCAGACCCGTCGCCTGCGCCCCGAAGGATCGAACGCCCTCATGTTATCGACGTTCCGGGCAAACAAAAAGCGCCGGCCCATCGGACCGGCGCTTCTGTGGCGACTTTGTCGCAACCTGTAGGGCTTACTTCTTGATGAAGCCGCCGAACTTGTTGTTGAAGCGCGAAACGCGGCCGCCGCGGTCCAGCATCTGGGCGTTGCCGCCGGTCCAGGCCGGGTGGGTCGTCGGGTCGATGTCGAGGGCCAGCGTCGCGCCTTCCTTGCCGTAGGTCGAACGGGTCTGGAAGCTGCTGCCGTCCGGGCGAACAACCGTAATGAAGTGGTAGTCGGGGTGCGTGTCCGCTTTCATCGATCTGATCCGTCTCTGCGCTTCGACGATGCCGACCGTCAGTGCGCGTAAATAGAGAAACCCGCCGAGGCTAAACGGCGGGAATGAGCGGCGGCGTTTACACCGGGGGGCGTTCCGGGGCAAGAGCGCGGGCATGACCCAAGTTTCCTCGCCTTCCGCTTCTCAAGAGACCCGGGGCCGTCCCGGCGCCGGCGCCCTGCTGGTCGAGCAGATGGACGAGGCGGGCGGCAAGCGCGCCAAGACCCGCAACATCAGGCCCCTGGGGCGTCTGCTGCCTTTCATGATGCGGCACCGGCTGAACGCGGGGATCGCGTGCCTGTGGCTGGTCATGTCCACGGCGGCGTCTTTGGGCCTGACCGCGACGGCGCGCGGCGCTATCGATAACGGCTTCGAAAACGGCGGCCGCGACATCAACACCTGGTTCCTGATTCTGGGCGCGAACGCCCTGATTCTGGGGTTGGCGACGGCCCTGCGGTATTTCTACGTCACCAAGACGGGCGAGCGGATCATCGCCGATCTGCGCACCGCCCTGTTCAAGCGTATCCTGACGCTGGACCCGGTCTTCTTCGCCCATATGCGGACCGGCGAAGTGCTGTCGCGCCTGAGCACGGACATCCAACTGGTGGACACCCTGCTGACCACCTCGGTCAGCTACGCCCTGCGCAATTTCTTCACCCTGATCGGCGGGGTGATCCTGCTCTTCTTCGTCAGTCCCAAGCTGACCGGTCTGGTGCTGCTGATCGTGCCGGTGCTGATCGTGCCCCTGTTCGTCTTCGGGCGTCAGGTGCGCAAGCTGACGGTCAAGTCGCAGGACACCTTCGCCGGCGCCGTGGGCTTCGCGGGCGAGAGCGTCGACGCCATCGAGACGGTGCAGGCCTTTGGCCGTGAAAAGAGCGCCATCGGCCGCTTCGGCGCAGCGGTGGAGGAGGCCTTCGGCGTTTCCCTGATCCGCATGCGGGCGCGCGCGGTCATGACCGCCATGATCATCGTCGTCATGTTCGGCGGCGTGACCCTGGTGCTGTGGCTGGGGGCGCAGGACGTGATCGCGGGGAACATGACACCGGGCGCCCTGCTGCAGTTCGTTCTGCTGTCGGTTTTCTCGGCCGCCGCTGTCGGCGCGCTCGGCGAAAGCTGGGGCGACGTGCAGAAGGCCGCCGGGGCCATGGAGCGGATTGACGAACTGATGCGCGCCGTGCCCGCCATCGCCCCGCCGGCGACCCCCGTGGCCCTGCCGCAGCCGCCGCTGGGCGAGGTGTCGATGTCGGCGGTGGACTTCGCCTATCCGGGCCGTCCCGACCTGCCGGCGCTGAAGGGCTTCAGCCTGACCGTGCGTCCGGGCGAGACGGTGGCCCTGGTCGGGCCGTCGGGCGCGGGCAAGTCGACGGTCTTCCGTCTGCTGTTGCGTTTCTATGATCCGCAGTCCGGTCTGGTTTCGGTGGACGGCGTGGATGTGCGCGCCGCCGATCCGATCGAGGTGCGTGAACGTTTCGCCTGGGTGTCGCAGGAGGCGCCCCTGTTTTCGGGCTCGGCGCTGGAGAACATCCGCTTCGGCCGTGAGGACGCGACCTTGGCCGAAGCCCGCGCCGTGGCCGACGAGGCCCAGGCGCTGGGCTTCATCGAGGCCCTGCCGCAGGCCTTCGACACGCCTCTGGGCGAGCGCGGCAAGAGCTTGTCGGGCGGCCAGCGTCAGCGCCTGGCCATCGCCCGCGCCCTGGTCCGCGAAGCCCCCATCCTGCTGCTGGACGAGGCGACCAGCGCGCTCGACGCAGAGAACGAGCGTCTGGTGCAGGCGGCCCTGGATCAGGCCATGGAAACGCGCACCACTCTGGTCATCGCCCACCGTCTGGCCACCGTCCTGCGGGCTGACCGCATCGTCGTCATGGACGGCGGCAAGGTGGTCGAGCAAGGCACCCATGCCGAACTCACGGCCAAGGGCGGTCTTTATGCGCGTCTGGCGGAACTGCAGTTCCAGGGCGCCTGAAGTCAGCGCGCTGCGACCGCCGCGCCCGGAAAGTCGCTGAACACCGCGTCAACGCCGAGGGCGTAGAAGGCCTTCAGATAGCCGCGCAGGTCGCCGTGGTCGGTGGGCGCGTCGCCGTGGCGGCGTTCCAGCGGCAGGAAGACATTCTCGGCGCGGAAGGTCCAGACCACGACCTTGAGCCCTGCCGCATGGGCGTCAGCGATTAACGGGGTGGCGGGCAGGCTGCGGGCCATGTCATCGCGCGGCAGGATCAGCCCGGTTTCGACTCCGATCGCGTCGGCATAGTCGGCGACGGCGCTGAGGCCTTCGGGCGTGCTCATGGCGGCGTAGGTCAGGTCGGGACGGTCGGCCGGCCCACCAGACACGCTCATCAACTGCAACAACGGGGCGTCGATGCGTCCCTTCAGCCATTGCAGCGTCCCGACCTCGAAGCACTGGATCAGGATCGGGGCCTCAGCGCCGGTCAGGTCGTGGCGCTCCAGCGCGACGACAAGGGCGTCCTCCATCGGCAGTCCGATTTCGGCGAAATAGGAGGGGTGCTTCAGCTCCGGCGCGACGCCGATGATGCGGCCGCTGCGGGCGCTTTCCTCGCGAGCGAGGGTCACGACCTCGTCGAAGGTCAGGATGGACTCCTGTCCGTCCCAGGAACTGCTGCCGGGCCGCAGCAGGGGCAGGCGCTCGCGTGCGCGCAGGGTCTTCAGTTCGCTCAGGGTGAAGTCTTCGGTGAACCAGCCGGTGGTCTTGACGCCGTCGATGGTTTTGGCGGTCTTGCGATCCGCAAACTCGGGCCGGTCCGCCACGTCGGTCGTGCCGCCGATCTCGTTCTCGTGGCGGACGACGAACTGGCCGTCCCGGGTCATGACCAGATCCGGCTCGATGACGTCCGCGCCCTGTTCAACCGCCAGCCGGTAGGCCGAGGCGGTATGCTCGGGGCGTTCGCCGGACGCGCCGCGATGGGCGATGACCTGAGGAAGGGGCGCAGACATGGCCAGGGTTCCGCTGAGGAGAAGGGCGGCGGTCAGGATGAAACGGATCATGCCTTGAGGGTAGTGGGCGAGCGTGACGGCCTCGTGATCGCCCTGCGTGGCTGCAGATATGACGAAGGCGGCGAAGCCTTCGCCGCGCCGCCTTCGCTCAGTGTCCCCGGAGAAGGATCAGCCCGCGATCTCTTCCGGCGCGATCTTGTAGACGGTCGAGCAGTACTCGCACGTCGCATGGATCATGCCGTCGTCCTCGATCATCTCGGCGCGGTCTTCCGGCGGGAAGGACTGCATGACCGTGACCAGACGCTCCTTGGAGCAGCGGCAGACCGCGGCCAGCGCCTTGGCGCCTTCCAGCCGCACGCCGTCCTCGTGGAACAGACGGTACAGCAGGGTCTCGGCGCTAATGGTCGGGTCGATCAGTTCGTCGTCGCCAAGGGTGTGGAACAGGGCGCGAGTGCGCTCCCACACCTCTTCGGTCGAGCCGCGGGCGCTGTCGCCGGCGATGACCTGAATCATCGCTCCGCCGGCGCGCCAGGTCGTGCCAGTCTCGGTCGTGACCTCGCCGACGGCCAGCCGCACCTTGGTCGGCACCTGCTCGGACTGGGTGAAGTAGTGCTCGGCGCACAGCGACAGGCTCTCGCCCTCGATCGGGGTGATGCCCTGGGTGCGCTCGAAATCCTCGCCCCGGTCGATGGTCATGATGAAGACGCCCTTGCCCAGCAGGGTCTGCGCGCCGGGCCGGGTGAAGCCTTCGGACGCCGTGGCGACCTCTTCCGCATCAAAGCGGCAGAAGCCGCGCAGGGTGCCGGCAGTGTCGTAGTCGGCCACGACATAGCGCACCGGGCCGTCGCCCTGGGCCTGGACGATCAGGCGGCCTTCGAACTTCAGCGCCGAGCCGACAATGGCGGCCAGGACGCAGGCCTCGCCCAGCAGGGCAGCGACGGGTTCCGGGTAGTCGTGGGCCGACAGGATCTTGTCCACGACCTCCCCCAGCCGCACCAGGCGGCCGCGCACCGGCCAGCCTTCGATCTGGAAGGCGGCGGCGAAGTCGTCGGCGGGGGCGGCGATGGGCTGTGCGGCGGGCGCGTGATCGGTCACGGCGAAGATCCTGAAAAAGGCGAAACTGTCTGGAAGCGGCGCAACATAGGGAGGCGGCCCGCGCTTGGTAAGGGGGAGGGCGTGATCGGTCGTCATGGCTTGCAGCTTGGCCGTTTACAGCGGAACCTCTTGCGGCGCGGTTCGCTCCTGTCCGACGATAGTGTTTCGACAAGAAGAGGTTGATTGCTCATGGTTCGACAGTTCAACGCCGTGGACGAGGTCCGCAAACATCCTGGCGTCACAGCCGGCGTGGTCGCCGTCCTGGCGGGCGTGGGCATCGCCGCCCTACTGCTGAATCAGCGCAGCGGCCCGACGCGCTATGAGCGTATCCGAGAAAGGGTCGATCCGCGCGGCTGGTTCGACGCTGAGGCTCTGCGTCATCGCTTCGACGACATCGCGCGCGGCGTGCGGCACGGCGCGGACGGCCTGACCCACCGGGCCGCCGACCTGGGCGGCTACGCCAGCGAGCGGGCCGGTCACTTGGGCCATGGCGCGCGGGTGAAGGCCGAGCACTGGCTGCACCGCTCGGGCAAGAAGTCGCGTAAACCCATGAAACGCTACGCCAAACAGGCCCGTCGCTACGCCGAGGACGCCGGCGACTTCGCCCGCGACCACGCCAAAGAGGGCGGGGCCCTGCTGGCCGTGGCCACCATCGCCGCCGCCATCGGCGCCGCCGCCCTGGAAAGCCGTCGCAAGAGCGGGGGCTCCAGCGGCTTCGGCAAATTGTGACGTTTTTGGAAAATTCATGCGGAAAGGGGTGCTTCGGTGCCCCTTTTTATTGCTGCAAGTGCGAAGGTGAGCTAGGGGCGGGGCATGACTTCGCCCGTCTTCATCTTCGACTTCGACTCCACCCTGGTGCGCATCGAGACGCTTGAAGCGCTCGCTGACATCGCCCTGTCCGACGCCCCCGATGCGGCGGCGAAAAAGGCCGAGATCGCGTCTCTGACCGATCAGGCGATGACGGGGCAGGTGGACTTCGGCACGGCCCTGCGCCGCCGTCTGGACCTGTTGGCCCTGCGCCGCAGCCACGTCGAGACCCTGACGGATCGCATTCTGGACGAGGCCACCGCCTCAATCCGCCGCAACGTCGACTTCTTCGAACGTCATGCCGAGCGCGTCTATATCCTGTCGGGCGGCTTCCGCGAGGTGATCGCGCCCCTGGCCGCGCGTCTGGGCATCGCCGATGATCACGTCCTGGCCAACGACCTGCTCTATGACGACGAGGGCCGGGTGACGGGCGTGGACGACGCCAACCCCTTGTCGCGCGACAACGGCAAGCCCGAGGTCATCAAGGCCCTGAACCTGACCGGACCTGCCGTCATGGTCGGCGACGGCTGGACCGACGCCGAGGTCAAGCTGGCCGGAGCCGCCGACCGCTTCTACGCCTTCACCGAGGTGGTTAGCCGCCAGAAGGTGATTGAGGTCGCCGACGCCGTTGCCGCCTCGCTGGACGAGGTCCTGTTCGCCGAGGGCGTGTCGGGCCGCTGGTCCTATCCGCGCAACCGCATCAAGATGCTGCTGCTGGAGAACATCCACCCCGCCGCCGTCGAGCGGCTGGAGGAGGCGGGCTACACCGTCGAGACCATGAAGGGCGCGCTGGACGAAGACGACCTGATCGAGGCGATCAAGGGCGTGCACGTCCTGGGCATCCGTTCCAAGACCAATGTCAGCAAGCGGGTGCTGGAGCACGCCGACCGTCTGCTGGCTGTCGCCGCCTTCTGCATCGGCACCAACCAGATCGATCTGGACGCGGCCGCCGAACATGGCGTGGCCGTGTTCAACGCCCCCTATTCCAACACCCGTTCGGTGGTCGAACTGGCCATCGGCCTGACCATCGTCCTGATGCGCGACGTGGCCGACAAGTCGGCGGCCATGCATCGGGGAGAATGGAACAAGTCGGCCACCGGCTCGCGCGAGCTGCGCGGCAAGACCCTGGGCATCGTCGGCTACGGGGCCATCGGCTCGCAGCTGTCGGTTCTGGCTGAGGGCCTGGGGATGCGGGTCATCTTCCACGACCTGTCGGAACGTCTGGCCCTGGGCAACGCCCGGCGGATGCGTTCGCTGGACGCCCTGCTGGCCGAGGCCGACGTGGTCAGCCTGCACGTCGACGGACGCAAGGAGAACACGGCCATCATCGGCGCGGCCCAGTTCGCCAAGATGAAGCCCGGCGTCCTGTTCCTGAACCTGTCGCGCGGTCACGTCGTCGATGTCGACGCCCTGGCCGAGGCGGTGAAGTCGGGCCGGGTCGCCGGCGCAGCGGTGGACGTCTTCCCCGAGGAGCCGCGCACCAACGCCGACCCCTTCGCCAGCCCCCTGCAGGGTCTGAAGAACGTCATCCTGTCGCCCCACATCGGCGGCTCGACCGAAGAGGCCCAGGAAGCCATCGCCGAGTTCGCGGCCGAGCGGCTGCTGGGCTATCTGAACCGGGGCGACACCACCTTCTGCGTCAACCTGCCGAACGTGCAGCTGGCCGAGGTGTCGCGCGCCCACCGCCTGCTGCACATCCACAGGAACCAGCCGGGCGTCCTGGCCGAGCTGAACCGGGCCCTGTCGGCGGCCGGCCTCAACATCCTGGGCCAGCACCTGAAAACGGACGAGCGCACCGGCTACGTCATCACGGACGTGGACCGCGACTATGATCCCGAGGTGTTGAAGGTCCTGCGTGACCTGCCGGGCACAGTGCGCTTCAGAATGCTTCACTGAACAACGTTCACGTTCCCTAGGGGCATCTTGCGCTTACGGCAAAGCGGCGCATCCTCCGGATAACGACCGCGCACTGACGGTCGAGGGAGGAACACCGATGTCTCGTCTTCTTCGCGGAGCGGCCCTGGCCGCCCTGACTCTGGCGGCTGTCTCGAGCGCCAGCGCCGCCGGGGCCCAGAGCTACAATCGGCTGGTCGTCTTCGGCGACAGCCTGTCCGACAATGGCAACCTCTATGCCGCGACCGGCAACACGACGCCGACCTCGCCGCCCTATTATCAGGGACGATTCTCCAACGGGCCGGTGTTCACCGAACTTCTGGGCTTCAACGCCGGGCGCTACGCCGCCGGTGCGCCGGTGACGGGCAGTATCAACCTGGCCTTCGGCGGCGCGCGCACCGACAGCGCGGCCTCGCCGCCAGGAATGCGCAACCAACTGCTGGCCTATACGGGCGCGGGCGGCAAGTTCGGCGCAAGCGACCTGGTTAGCATCCTCGGCGGCGCCAACAACATCTTCCAGGCCATCCCGGCCGCGGGCGCGTCCTCCAACCCGCAGGGGGCCATCGCCCCCGTGGCCCAGGGCGCGGCGGCGGACATAAACTTCATCGTCAACAGCGTGGCCACCGCCGGGGCGGGGACGATTCTGGTGACCAACCTGCCGCGTCTGGGCACGACGCCGCAGTTCAATCAGGGGCCGGGCCTGCCGGCCAAGCCTCTGGCCGACTACGCCGGCACGACCTTCAATACGGCCCTGCAGACGGGGCTGATGACGACGGCGGCGGGCAAGCCGAACACCAACATCATCCTGATGGACCTCTACAAGATCAGCGACACCCTGTCGGGCAACCCGGGCCAGTTCGGACTGACCAACGCCAAGGACACCTGCTTCAATGGCGTGACCGTTTGCTCCAGCCCGGACAGCTATCTCTACTGGGACGGCGTCCACCCGACGGCGGCAGGGCACCGGTTGATCGCGCACCTGGCCAACGACTATCTCTACTACGGCGACCTGGGCAGCCAGACCGCCGTGCTGGGCGAGACGGCCTGGCGTCACCGCGAGGATGCGCTGGACGGCTCGACCGCCAGCCTGTCGGGTCGCGACGCCTGGACGGCGGGAACCGCGATCTCGGTTTCGGCTCTGGCGGATCGGACCAAGACCGACGCGCGCGGCGCCATCGGCGAGGCGACCTCGGACGGCTACGGCGTGCGGATCGCTCTGGAGTCGGGGGCCGAGACGATGAAGTTCGGTCTGGCCGGCAGCTATCGTAACGCTGACGTGGATGCGGGGGCGCTGAATGTCGATCTGGACACCTTCGGTCTGGATATCTACGGCGGCTGGCGCTCGGGCGATATCTTCGTCAATGCGGCGGCGGGCGTGGCCCAGGACGACTTCAACGACGTCAGTCGCCTGACCTCATTGGCCCCCATCGTTCACACCGGCTCGACGCGGGGCGTTTCGACTGGCGCGCGTCTGCAGGGCGGGATGTGGTTCGACATGGGCGGAATCGCCCTGTCGCCGCGCGCCGCCGTGGCCTGGATCAAGAGCGACGTGGACGGCTTCACCGAGCAGGGCGTCGCGGCCCAGTACGCCTATCAGGACCGCTCGGTTCAGGGGACGACCGCCGAGATCGCCCTGCGCGCCGAGGGCGGGATCGACCGCTTCCACTTCTTCGCAGAGGGGGGCTATCGTGACAGCCTCAGCGACGACAGCGACGCCGTCCGCACCGGCATTTCCGGCAACCCGGCGCAAATTCTGGCGCGGAACATCGATCAACCCTGGGGCGGTCAGTTCCTGGCCTCGGCGGGTATCGAGGGCACGGTCATGGACCGCCTGAAAGTCTCCATCGGCTACAAGGGCCGCTTCGGCGATCAGGCCGACAGCCATATGGGCGGGGTGCAATTGACCCTGCTGCTATAAGGCGAAAGCGAACCGCAGGGGGCCGCGCGGTCGAGGATCGCGCGGCCCCTTTTGCGTTCGGGTTCCACGGTGCGACCCCGTGTCGCCCCCGCGGCGCCCCATTCAGGTCCCGGTGTGATGCCAGAAAAGGACAACCCCGGCCGTCGGCGACTGCTTTTCCGCCACCCGCGCGCTGCGCGACCACGACGGCCCTCCCGCTTGAAAGAGCGCCAGGAGCTGTTGTTTTAGTATGCGTTTCTTACCCCCGGCCGCTCGGCCGTTCGTGCTTCATGTCGGTCACATCACCCTGCTGGCCGGCGCCGCTGTTCTCGCCATGGCCGCCGCGCCTCTGAACGGCGCCAATCCCGCCCCGGACAAGGTCGATGACCTGTCCGCTCCCGCCGCCCCGCCGGTCACGGCGGTGGCCAAGCCCGCCGGTCCTCTGATGCGCAAGGTCGTGTTCGAGGCCCCGGTGAAGGGCTATCGGATCAACTCGGCCTTTGGTCTGCGCAAGCTGGCCATCGAGGCCAAGGCCCGCGCCCACAAGGGCGTGGACATCGCCGCGCCCAAGGGCACCAGCGTCTATTCGACCGCCGAGGGCAAGGTGATCCGCGCCGGCTTCCAGGCCGGCGGCTACGGCAACTTCATCGAGGTCAAACACCCCAACGGCATGAGCAGCGTCTATGGCCACCTCAGCCGCATCGATGTCCACACCGGCCAGTCGGTGACCACGGGAGAGCGGATCGGCCTGGTGGGATCGACCGGCTATTCGACCGGCCCGCACCTGCATTTCGAGGTGCGTCGCAACGGCGGTCAGGTGAACCCCACTAAGGTCGTGGGTCAGAGCTTCGACGTGAAGGTCAGTCCGCCGAAGTAGGGAGTTTCGGATTGTGACCAATCCGTAATGTAAACGACCCTTTCCATTTCCCCTCCAGCGCGGTTAGGCTTCATGCCTGACGGTTGCGAGGGGAATGGGCATGACGGCAGCGTTGACGCTGGATGGAATCAGCAAGAGATACGGCGGCTTTCAGGCCGTGTCCGACCTGAGCTTCGAAGTCGAGAAGGGCACGATCTGCGGCTTCCTCGGCCCCAATGGCGCGGGGAAGACCTCGACTCTGCGCATGATCCTGGGGCTTCAGCCCGCCACCTCGGGCCGGATCGACATTCTCGGCGCTGACGACGGGCGCAAGGTGCGCGACCGCATCGGCTTCCTTCCCGAAGAGCGCGGCCTCTACAAGAAGATGACCCCGGTGGACGCCATCGCCTTCTTCGGCGGGCTGAAGGGCGTGCCGGCGTCCGAGGGCCGCAAGCGCGCCCGCGAGATGCTGACGCAGATGGGCCTCGGCGACGCGCAAAAGAAGAAGATGAAGGAGCTGTCCAAGGGGATGGCACAGAAGGTTCAACTGATCGCCTCGGTGGTGCATCGTCCCGAGTTCGTGATCCTGGACGAGCCGTTTTCCGGCCTCGACCCGATGAACCAGCAGGGGCTGGAGGCCATGATCCGCGCCCTGGCCGCCGATGGCGCGACCGTCCTGTTCTCGACCCACGTCATGCAGCACGCCGAGCGTCTGTGCGACAAGGTGGTGCTGCTGGCGCGCGGCAAAAAGGCGTTTGAAGGCACGGTGGATCAGGCGAGAGCGACCTCGCCGCGCTTCCTGGAGCTGGAGGGGGCGCTGGATGTCGCCGCCGTTTCGGCTCTGCCGGGGGTGAGCGGCGTTGAAATTCTGGCTGAGCAGGACGGGGCGCGCACGCTGCGCGCCGGGCTGGCTCAGGGCGCGGGGGGGCAGGAGGCGTTGAAGTCGGCCTTCTTGACTGGGCTGGACGTGCGGCGTTTCCAGATCAAGGAGCCCACCCTGCACGACGCCTTCATCGCTCTGACCGGCGATCACCCGGACGAGGACCAGAGCGTCGCCAGAGACGCGACGCGCGATGCCCTCAAGGCGGAGGCCGCCCGATGAACCGCACCCTTTTGATCGCGCGCCGCGAGTACATGGCCTACGCCAAGACCGTCGGCTTCTGGTTGTCGCTGCTGGCCTTCCCCCTGTTCGGGGCTCTGGGCGGGGCCATTCCGATTCTGATGAGCCATGCCGAGCCGACGCGTTCGGTCGCTCTGGTCGACGAGGCGCCGATCGGCTCCGGCCTGGCCGCCGCCGTGCGCCAGTCGCTGGAGAACGAACAGGCCAAGGGCGACATCAACGCCCTGCGCATGGCCGCCATTCCCGAAGCGGGCGTGGCGGGCGGCGACAGGGTGCGCCAGATTGCCGAGACGCAGGGCTATGAGGCCGGGGTTGCGGCACTGAAACACGAGGCACCGCGCGCCGGGGCCGGTTTTACCGCGCCGAAACCCAGCCTCACCCTGGTCGCGCCGCCTGCCGAGATCGTCGCCGCTGCGCCGGGCGAGGCCCGCGACGCCCTGGCGCGCCGTTACCTCAGCGATGACGCGCCGGACGGCCAGAAACTGAGCGCCGTTGTCTTCCTGACCGAGACGAACAGCCAACCCGGCGCGCGCGTCTGGACCGCCCGCGCCACCGACGATGCGGTCGAGGACGCCGTCCGCGACGCGCTGAAGGACGTCAACCGCCGTCAGGTCTTCGCCGCCAACGGCATTGATCCGGCCGTGGTGGCCCAGACCGACCGCTTCCGCCCCGAACTGTCCGTCTTCTCGCCCAAGGCGGCGTCGGGCGGCGAGGTGTCGTTCCGCGACAAGCTGCCGACCGTGGTGGGTCTGGCGGTAGGCTTCATCCTGTGGTCGCTGATCATCACCGGCGCCTCGATCCTGCTGAACAGCGTGATGGAGGAGAAGTCGAACAAGATCCTGGAGGTCCTGCTGTCCTCGGCATCGGCGACCGAAATCCTGACGGGCAAGGTACTCGGCGTGGCCCTGCTGACGCTGACTGTGCTGGTCGCCTGGGGCGGTCTGGGCGGGATCGGCGTGCTGATGGCCGCTCCCGACGTGGCGCGTGATATCGGCTCAGTGCTGATGAGCAATGGCCTGCTGATCTATTTCCTGCTCTTCATGGTTGGCGGCTACCTGATGTATGCGGTCCTGTTCGCCGCCATCGGCGCCTTCTGCGAGACGCCGCGCGACGCCCAGACTCTGATGGGGCCGATCATGATGGTGCTGTTCGTGCCCTTGATCGTCATGCAGATGGCCATCCGCACGCCAGACGCGCCGATCGTGAAGATCATGAGCCTGATCCCGCCCTTCACCCCCTTCGTCATGGCGGCGCGCGCACCCAGCGGTCCGCCCCTGGTCGAGATCATCGGCGCCCTGATCGGGATGTTCCTGTTCGCCGCCCTGATGGTCTGGGTCGCGGGCCGCGCCTTCCGTGCCGGGGCGCTGTCAGACGTGAAGCTGAACTGGAAGAGCTTCGTCGGCGCGGTGCGCGGCGGCGCCTGAGAACAGGGCGACGGCGTGAAACTGAGCGCGCCGTCGTCCGTTCATCGCGACAGGAACCTATTCATCCAGGCGGATCATGATGACGACGATGTTCAGGACGGGCGGCCAGTGGCGACTGGCGATGTGGGGGCTGATCGTCGCCCTGCTGCTTCTGCCGCTGATCGCCATGCAGTTCACCCATGAGGTGGCGTGGGACGCCGCGGACTTCGCTTTTGCGGGCCTATTGCTGGTCGGTGCAGGACTGATCTTCGAGCTGGCGGCTTGGCGGACCAGGAAGCTGGCCTGGCGGCTGGGGATCGGCGGCGCGCTGATCTTCGCGGTGCTGCTGATCTGGGCTGACGCCGCGGTCGGCGTCTTCTAGGCGTCTCAGGCGACCTGTCGGACAAAGAAAAGGCCCGCTCCGGTTTCCGGGGCGGGCCTTGATCTTTCAGCCTGTGGCTGGGGCCGTATTAACGGCCGCCCGGCGTGCGGGGCTTCGGAGCCGGCAGCAGGCCTTCGCGCTGGGCGCGCTTGCGAGCCAGCTTGCGAGCGCGGCGAACGGCTTCAGCCTTTTGGCGAGCGCGCTTTTCCGAGGGCTTCTCGAAGTGCACGTGGCGCTTCATTTCACGGAAGCTGCCTTCGCGTTGCATCTTCTTCTTCAGGGCTTTGAGCGCCTGATCGACATTGTTGTCGCGGACGAAAATCTGAACCAGGGTTATCTCTCCTTTGGCCGCCCGCCGCGTCCTTTCCAAGGGAGACGGGCAGACAAAATAAAATCTCTCCCGAAAGTCAGGGCTCTCGGATGAAGGCGCGCTGATACACGACACAGGGGGGGCTGTCCAGATCGACACAGGCAATCGTGATGGCTCGAAATGCCCGCAGGAGCAGACTATTCTGGGGATATGACCCAGACCGCCGACGACGCTCCCAAGACAGACTGGGCCTCCCGCATGGAGCAGGCCGTTCTGGACGCCGCTATAGAACGCGCGCCCGCGCTGGGCTGGAACAGCCGACTGGTGCGCGCGGCCTGCGAGGCGAATGGGCTATCGCTGGGGGACGAGGAGCTGCTGCTGCCGAACGGCGCGCGTGATCTGGCCGTCCTGCTGTCGCGACGTCACGATTCGCGCGCTCTGAAAGCGCTGGAGGCCACGCCCGCCGCCATGATGAAGATTCGCGAGCGAATCGCCGCCGCCGTCTCGGCGCGGATGGAGGCGGGGGCGCAGGACATCGAGGCGGCCAAGCGCTGCGCCGGCTTCCTAAGCCTGCCGACCAACATCGACCTGGGCTTCAAGCTGGCCTGGGAAAGCGCCGACCACCTGTGGCGCTGGGCCGGGGACACGGCGACGGACCAGAACCACTATTCCAAGCGCGCCATCCTGGGCGGCATCCTGATCCCTGCCCTGACCATGCGCTGGTTCGAAGGCCGCGAGGCGGCGGAGGCCTTCGTCGCACGCCGCATCGAGAACGTCATGGCCTTCGAGAAGTGGAAGGCAGGCAAGGATTTCGACGCCCCGCTGAAGGCCGTCACGGACGCCCTGGGGCGGTTGCGCTATGGCGCGAAGGAAGCCTAGCCGCGTCCATCGAGAACGGCTTTAGAGAGAGGCCAGCACCCGATTGACGTGCGCCATCTTGCGACCGGCGCGGGCCTCGTGCTTGCCGTAGAGGTGCAGGCGAGCGTTCGATTCTGCGGCCAAGTCGCGCCACTGATCGACCTCGTCGCCCAGCAGGTTGGTCATCTCGATGCGGGCGTGGGCCTCGGTGGGGCCCAGCGGCCAGCCGACGATGGCGCGGATGTGTTGTTCGAACTGGTCGCAGACACATCCGTCCTGGGTCCAGTGGCCGGTGTTGTGGACGCGCGGAGCGACCTCGTTCACCAGCAAGACGCCGTTACCCATGTCAAACAGTTCGATGCCCATGACGCCGACGTAGTCGAGTCCGTCGAGCACCGCCGAGGCGATCTCCACGGCGCGGGCCTGCGTTTTCGCATCGACGGCGGCGGGGGCCAGGGTGGTCTTCAGCACGCCATTGGCGTGGATGTTTTCGCCCAGAGGATAGACTGCCACGACGCCGTCACGACCGCGGGCCGCGATCACCGACAGTTCGCGCTGGAAGACGGCGGCGGCTTCCAGAACGGCGGGGCGTCGGCCGATGGTGTCGAAGGCGACTTCGGCGTCGGCGGCGTCCCTGATCCAGACCTGACCCTTGCCGTCATAGCCTTCGCGGCGGGTCTTCAGCACGGCGGGCAGGCCGAGCTTGGCGATGGCGGCTGTCAGGTCGTTCAGGGTCGTGACGGTGGCGAAGTCGGCAGTCACGGCGCCGACGGCGTTCAGATAGGTCTTCTCGTCTACCCGGTCCTGCGCCACCGCCAGAGCGGTCGGTCCCGGCGCGACCAGGGCGCCGGCCTCGGCCAGGGTCTCGACCGAGGAGGCGGGGACGTTCTCAAACTCGAAGGTGACGACGTCGCACAGGCGGCCAAGGGCCTGAAGCGCGTCGGGGTCGTCATAGGGGGCGGTGATCTGGGCGCGCGAGACGCGGGCGGCCGGGCAGTCCGGCTGCGGGTCGAGGATCACCACGTCGAAGCCGAGGCGCGAGGCGGCCTGGCTCAGCATCCGGCCCAACTGGCCCCCGCCGAGAATGCCGAGGGTCGATCCGGGGCTCAGGGGCAGCTGGGGCAAGTCAGTCCTCGACGGTTTCGGCGACGGATTCGGTCTGGGCGGCGCGGAAGGCGCTCAGGCGCGTGGCCAGTTCGGGATCCGACAGGGCCAGGATCTGCGCCGCCAGGATGCCGGCGTTGGCGGCGCCCGCCTCGCCGATGGCCAGGGTGGCGACCGGCACGCCGCCGGGCATCTGGACGATGGAGAGCAGGCTATCCATGCCCTTCAGCGCCTTGGACTGAACCGGCACGCCCAGGACGGGCAGGTCGGTCATCGAGGCGGCCATGCCGGGCAGGTGGGCCGCGCCGCCGGCGCCGGCGATGATGACCTTGTGGCCCATCGCTTTTGCATTGGTGGCGAAATCATAGAGGCGTTGGGGGGTGCGGTGGGCGCTGACGACCTTGGCTTCCCAGGCGACGCCCAGCTGATCCAGGCGTTCGGCGGCCAGCTTCATCGTCGGCCAGTCGGACCGGCTGCCCATGATGATGGCGACGGGCGGCGTCGAGGCGGTCATGCGAAGGCTCCCACACGGAAAGCGGCCCGTTACAGCACGCGCGTTGCGCCCGCAACCAAGGACGCTAGAATCCCTGTTGTCGCGAGGGCTTGAGTCGCCCGTGATTCGCGACGCCGGAGCCTGACTTGACCGACGTGGCCGAACCGACTGCAGACATTGATCTGCACGCCGAGATCGAACGGCTGCGCGCCGAAGTCGCCGCCCTGACCGCGCGCGCCGAGACGGCCGAGGCCCTGGCGGACCACGACGTCCTGACCCCCGCCCTGAACCGGCGCGGCTTCATGACCGTGCTGAACCGCAGCATGGCCTATTGCCGCCGTCACGGGGTCGAGGCGGCGCTGCTTTATCTGGACATGGACGGCTTCAAGGGCGTCAACGACAGCTTGGGTCACGCCGCGGGCGACGCGGCCCTGATGGCGGTCGCGGACCTGCTGCTGGCCAATGTGCGCGAGTCCGACGCCGTCGGGCGCCTGGGCGGCGACGAGTTCGCCCTGCTGCTGATGAACGCCGGTGCGGACGAGGGACGCGAGAAGGCCAAGCGTCTGGTCGCCGCCATGCAGAGCGAAGGCTTCGTCTGGGACGGCGCGACCGTGGCTTTGGGCGGATCATTCGGCGTACGAGCCTATGCCGGTCAGACCGATCCCGAGGTCTGGCTGTCTGAAGCCGACGCCGCCATGTGGCTACGGAAGAAGGCCCGTTAAGCCTTCGCCTGCCTAGGCGATGATGTCGGGCAGGATGCGGTCTTCGATCTTCACGATCTCGTCGCGCAGGGCCAGCTTCTTGCGTTTGAGGCGGGCGATCCGCAGCTGATCGGGGATCGGCATGTGGCCGAGCGCCTCGATCGAGGCGTCGAGGTCGGCGTGCTCCTGCAGGAGCGCCTTCAGCGTATCGCGAAGCTGCTGGTCCTCGTCGGACAGGAAAGGTTGGTCGTCGTTCATGGCTCGCCCCGGAAGCCCCCTCTTATAACCGACCGACCGTCAGGCGGGAAGGCGATCCGCCAGGGTCGTCAGCGCCGGGCGCGGCACCACGCGGGCCCATAGCTTCGCCGTTTCGGCCAGACCGTCGATGGCGCGACGTGGAGGGCCGGACGGGGCCGGGGCCAGCGCCTCAAGTTCCATCATCAGGCGGCGCTCGGCGTCCAGTTCCAGCGCCTTGACCTGCTGGCGCAGGGCCTCGCGATGGTCATTCTCGACGTCGGGAATGGGGGCTTTCAGCGTGCGACGAACGGCGCGCAGCGGGGCGGTGACGACGGTGTCATAGGCGCGGGCGGCGTCGCAGGCGGCCTCGATCGTCTCCTCGTCCGGGCGACGGCCGGTGACGGCGACCCAGGCGGCCCACAAAAGCAGGGGCACGTTCTGCTCGTTGTGGTCCTGCAGGCTGAGGCAGGCCTCGGCCACGCCCGGGGCCTCATAGGCCGCGACGGCCCAGGTCCAGAAGTCGCTCATGCCTGTGTTCCGGCGTTCAGGCCTTCCCAGCGTCGCACCGCGGCCCAGTCCAGACCGAACAGGTCCAGCGCCCGCCCGACCGACTGATCGACCATCTCGGCGATGGAGGCGGGTTTGGCGTAGAAGGCGGGCAGGGGCGGGGCGATGGTCGCGCCCATCTCGGCCAGCGACGTCATGGTGCGCAGGTGACCCAGGTGCAGCGGCGTCTCGCGCACCATCAGCACTAGAGGGCGGCGCTCTTTCAGCACCACGTCGGCGGCGCGGGTCAGCAGGGTCGAGGTCACGCCCGTGGCGATCTCGCTCATGGTCCGTACCGAGCAGGGAGCCACGATCATGCCCATGCTGCGGAACGAGCCCGAGGCGATGGCGGCGCCGACGTCGGCCAGCTTGTAGGTCACATCGGCCTTCGACATCAGGTCGTCGGGGCTCAGATCCGTCTCCTGCGACAATGTGAGCAGAGCGGCTTTCGTGACCACCAGATGGCTCTCCACGCCCAGTTCGCGCAGGGCGTCCAGCAGCCGTGCGCCATAGACGACGCCGGAAGCGCCTGAGATTCCAACGACCAACCGCGAAGGTTTCGGGTTCCGTATGGTCGAGTTCACATCATCGGCCATTTTGACTTCCACAGTCTCCGTGTTCGGAGCGACGAGGGGTCACCGCAATGTGATTCCACAGGCCGTCGTTCCGGGCGCTCAGTGTAGTGGTCCCTTAGACATGGAGGCGCAAGCCATGACCATCGAGGCTCGTATTCGCGAACTGGGAAATCGGCACCGTTCGCTGGATGAGACGATCCAGCAGGAGGCCAGGAGACCCACCGCGGACCCGATCCAGATCAGGGAACTCAAGCAGCGAAAGCTCAGGCTCAAGGAAGAGATCACTAGTCTGGAGGCCAGGACCCACTAGGCCTCCCGGATTTCATAAACGGAAAAGCCCCGCAGGTTCGCCGGCGGGGCTTTTTACGGGTTGCTGCACCGACGAGTCGCAACTGCGGCCGCAAAATAGCAGTTGAATCCCACCGCTCCCCTCATGCAGAAGCGGCGCATGGGGGTTTCTGATGAACGGGCGCTGTGGCTTGCCACGCATGTGATGCCGCATGAGCCGGCGGTGCGCGGCTGGCTGCGTCGTGGGCGTCAGGCTGAGTGCGACGTCGACGACATCATTCAGGAAGCCTACGCCAAGCTGGTGACGGTCGCCGACGTGTCGGAGATCCGCAACGTGCGGGCCTACTTCTTCCGCACCGCCTATTCGGTGGTCGTCAGCCGGGTGCGCCGCAAGAGCGTGGTGTCGATCCGTTCTCTGGCCGAGGTCGAGAGCCTGCAACTGGCGGTGGACGAACTGACGCCGGAAGACACGGTCATGGCCCGGAACGAGCTTCAGGTCCTGGCCGAGATGATTTCCCGGCTGCCGGAAAAAACGCGAAAGATATTCCTTTTGAGCCGAGTCTCGGGCCTTTCTCAGAAGGAAGTTTCGCGTCGGACCGGGATTGCGGAAAGCACGGTCGAAAAGCACATCGCCAAGGGACTGGGTCTGTTGATGGCCGCCTATGCCAATGGCGGATTTGGCGCGGTGGTCGCGTCTAGGTCTGAGAAGAAACAACGCGGACGGGTTAATGGTCAGGCAGACAAGCCAGGAGGTTGAGCGCGTCGCTTGCCTCTGGGCGGCCAGGCTTGACGACGGACCGCTGTCTCCGGCGGATCAGGCGGAACTGGACGCCTGGCTGGAGGGTGACGTGCGGCGTCTGGGCGCCTTTGCGCGGGCGCGGGCCGTGGCGGTGCACAGCCGCCGGGCGGCGGCGTTGGCTGGCGGGGCTATTCCGTTCACGCGCGCAACGCCCCAACCCATCATCAGCCGGCGCGGCCTGATCGCTGCTTCGGTGTCGGTGGTCGCCGTCGGCGGCGCAGGCGCGCTGGCCGCCTTGCATCGCCGCGCTCAGCCGTTCGAGACCCGCATGGGCGAGACCCGCGTGGTGCCTCTGGACGACGGGTCGGTGATGACGCTGAACACCCTGTCCGACGGCGATGTGCGCTATAACCGCAAGGCCCGCGAGATCGTGTTGAACACGGGCGAGGCCCTGTTCAACGTGGTCGCCGACGCCAGCCGCCCCTTCGTGGTGCGCTCGGGCGAGGCGGCGGTGATCGCCAACGGCGCCAGCTTCCTGATGCGGCGTCTGGGGCAGTCCCCGTTGCAGGTCGTCTCCTTCGGCGGCGAGGTCGAACTGAACGGGGCAAATGGCGAGGGACTGGAATTGGCGGCCAACACTCGCGCCTTCCTGTCCGACGGGAAGCCGCCGGTCCATCTGGGAGAGATCGACGCCGACCGTGAACTGGCTTGGCGACACGGCCGAATCCAGCTGGAAGACGAGACCCTGATGCGCGCCGCGCGGGAGTTCGCGCGCTACAATCCCACCCGCATCGTGCCCGCGGATCCCCTGGTGGCGAGCCTGCGGATCACCGGCCTGTTCGTGGCCAACGATCCGGTCAGCTTCGCCCGCGCGGCGGCCGGAAGTCTGGACCTGGACGTGGCCGTGAACGCCGAGGAAATCCGGCTGAGCCGCCGTCTGGTCTAAATTCCGACCACGAATTGCTTTTTTTTGGAGGGTTCTGGCGCGCCCCGCGTCTTGGAACAGATCCGTCGCACGGCGGACGTCCAAAAAGTACAAGGGTCGGGGTTTATGAAAGCGTCTTGGAAGCAGGGCCTGGCGGGCAGCGCCGCAGGTCTGGCGCTGCTGTTTGCAGCAAATGGCGGTATGGCGCAGGACCGGACGTTCGACGTCCCGGCCCAGCCGATCAGCCAGGCCATCACGGAGCTGGCGCGTCAGGCTGGCGTGCAGATTTCGGCGCCGACGGCGCATCTGGCGGGCGTTCGCACCCGCGCCGTCACCGGCGTCATGGACGTCGAGGCGGCGGTGAACCTGCTGATCCAGGGCACGGATCTCGAGATCGTCAGCCATCAGGGATCGACCTTCGTCCTGCGTCAGCGCCCAAAGACGGAGGAGGCCGCCCAGGTCGACGAGGTCGTGGTGGTCGGCAGCCGCATTAAGGGCACGCGCATCAACGAAGCCCTGCCGGTCACGGTCATCGGCGCTCAGGACATCGACGCCATCGGCGCCGTCGACGGCGACGACCTGTATCGCGCGATCTCGCAGGCGGGCGACGTCAACTTCAACGACGCCGACACCGACAACGGCGGCATTAATAGCGCGCGCGGCGACGTGGCCTCGATCGACCTGCGGGCGCTTGGCACGGGCAACACCCTGGCGCTGCTGAACGGCCGCCGCCTGGTGGCCCACCCTGGCACCCAGATTGAAAACTATGTGCCGGTCACGACCGTCAACACCAACTCGATCCCGGTCATGGGCGTCCAGCGCGTCGAGGTCCTGGCTGACGGCGCCGCCGCCCTGTTCGGCACGGATGCGGTCGCGGGGGTGGTCAACACCGTCCTGCGCGGCAACTTTAACGGCTTCACCGTTCAATCGGGCATGGGCCGCGACGAGGGCGGGATGGAGGAGTATTCCTTCAACTTCCAGGCCGGTCGGGACTTCAACGACGGTCGCACCAACATCTCGGTGATGGGCGACTATCTGACCCGCGACGCCCTGTTTATCTGGGAACGCGACTACGCCACCGTCGAGGGCCGCATCAACCGCTTCGGCGACCGGGCTACGGGCCTGGACTACGTGACTTACAGCTCGATCACGGCCTGGGCCGAAGGCTATCGTCTGCAACCGGGCACCTACGCGCCGGGCAAGGCGACGACCACCGTTGGCGGGAAGCCGCTGACCGCCAGCGCTGGTTCCTTCCACATCCAGCCGGGCACCAACCCCGGCTGCGTGGCGGCGGGTTTCGTGGCTGGCACCTGCTTCGACAATTCGGTGCTGTCCTTGACGACGGCGACGAACAACGAAGATCAGAACCTGCGCTACGACCTCGACACGATGCGGACCATCAGCTCTGCGGTCGATCGCGCCAATCTGTTCACCTTCATCAACCATGAGTTCGACAACGGCATCGAGGCCTTTGGCGAGATCGGCTACTATCAGGCCAGCACCTGGTCGCAACGTCAGCAGGACACGCCGCTGGACTTCCAGCGTGTTCTGATGTCGCCTACGGCCTACTGGAACCCGTTGGGCGCCCTGGGTGTGACCGCGCGTCTTCCGGGCATCGGGGTCTCGGGCGCAGGCGCTGTTCCGCTGGAAGGCGCGCCGGTCGAGATCAAGGATTATCGTTTCGCCGACCTCGGCTATCGTGCCGTCGACGTTGAAAACGTCACGACCCGCTTCGTCGGCGGCCTGCGCGGTCAGTTCCGCGGCTTCGACTGGGAAAGCGCGCTGCTCTACTCCAAGGCGCGCACCGTGGACGAGATGGACGGCGTCAGCATGACCGGCCTGCAGGCGGCCATCAACAAGACGACTCCAGACGCCTACAACCCCTTCGTCGGCGGGGACCTGAACAATCCGCGCAACGCCGTTTTCGGCGTCAACAATCAGGACACCATCGACAGCTTCATGGTTCGGGTCGGCCGCACGGCGGAAACCGAGCTGATGCAGTGGGACTTCCACGTCTCGCGTCCCGACATCTACACGCTTCCGGCTGGCGACGTCGGCCTGGCGGCCGGCATTGAGGCGCGTCGTGAAAGCTTCGCCGAGGACCGCGACGACCGCCTGGACGGCACGATCACCTTCACTGATTTGGCCGGATCCACCAGCCAGTCGGACATCATGGGTGTGACCTACACCCCCGACAGCTCGGGCGCGCGCAACGTCTATTCGGCCTTCGCTGAACTGGCGATCCCGGTCGTTTCGCCCGAGATGAACATCCCCTTCGTCAAGTCGATCGACATGCAGGTGGCCGGCCGTCTGGAGGACTACTCCCTGTTCGGTCTGGTCGGGGCGCCCAAGGTGGCGGTCGCCTATCGCCCGAATGACTGGCTGATGTTCCGCACCGCCTGGTCCAAGGGCTTCCGCGCGCCGAACCTGACGCAACTGCACCAGCCGGACTTCCAGCGCTCGAACTCGCGCCGCGACTACGCCGCCTGCGCCGTTCAGGTGGCGATCGGCGCCATTCCGAACATGACGACGAACAATGACTACTGCGCGTCGGAATCGCGGATCGAGAACCGCGCCGGCAATCCGGACCTGAAGCCCGAGCGTTCGGAAAACCTCAGCGCCGGCCTGGTGTTCGAGCCCAAGCTCTGGTCCGCCGACTATGGCGTGCTGACCTTCGCGGTGGACTACTGGAAAATCAACCAGACCGATCTGGTCGGCATCTTCGGCGCGACCAACCAGCTGATCATGGACTACTATCTGCGTCAGATCGGCAGCTTCAACGAGAACGTGGTGCGCGCCGATCCGGACGCCCAGCAGATCGCTGATGGTCAGGCCGCGGGCCTGGCCCCGGTCGGCACCATCCTGTCGATCAAGGACGACTATCTGAACCTGCAGCCGCGCGAATCTGAAGGCGTGGACTACCGGATGCACTACAGCCTGCGCGACACGCCGGTCGGCTCCTTCACCTGGAGCGTCAACGTCAGTCAGTGGCTGAAGCTGTATCAGGACGCCAACGAGAACCACCAGATGCTGCTGGACGGCCTCAAGGATGGCGTCATCTCGGGCGTCACTGTCTCGGGCGTCGAGGAACTGGTCCGTCGCAACGGTCGTCCCCAGTGGAAGGCCTCATCCAGCCTTACCTGGGATAACGGTCCGTGGAGCACGGGCTTCTATTCCAGCTACGTCAGCGATTACTACGACACCTCGGCCAACCTGGTCGGCAGCGGCGACTACTGGGTCGTCGAGGATTGGCTGACCCATAACCTCTACGTCCAGTATGAGTTCGAGGGCGGTCGCATGGACGGCACGCGTCTTCGCGTCGGCGCCCGCAATATAACGAACGAAGATCCGCCGCTGGCCAACGAACGTTACGGCTACGACGGCAGCGTCCACTCGAACCGTGGTCGCTGGTGGTATGCGACCATCCGGAAGGAATTCTGATCTAGTCGCGAAGGCCGATTGGCTTTAGCTAAGACCTGAACGAGGCGGGGCAGCGGACATTTTGAACGTCTGCTGCCCCGCTTTTGTATGGACGGACAAGGCTCGTACGGTCGGGGGGAAGTGTTCCGACGGGGTGAGCCGAGTGCAGTTGGAACATTGAAAATGAACCGAATATTCGCCTACCTCATCATCGGCGCCATGATCCTCGGCGTGCTGGTCGGCTGGGGCGTCAACCAGTACCTGAGCGCGGATCAGGCGGCGGCGGCTGCGACGAATCTGTCTCTGATCACCGACGTCTTCTTGCGTCTGATCAAGATGATCATCGCGCCGCTGGTCTTTACGACCCTGGTCGCGGGCATCGCCCACATGGAAGACGCGGCCTCGGTCGGGCGTATCGGCGTCAAGACCATGACCTGGTTCATCGGCGCCTCGGTGGTGTCGCTGCTGCTGGGTCTGGTGATGGTGCAACTGCTGCAGCCGGGGGCGGGCATGCACCTGCCGCAGGCGGCGCTGGCGACGGCTCCGGCCGCCTCGACCGACGCCTTCTCTCTGCACGGCTTCGTCACCCACCTGGTGCCGACCTCGATCTTCGACGCCATGGCCAAGAACGAGATCCTGCAGATCGTGGTCTTCTCCCTGTTCGTCGGCACGGCGGTCGCCGCCCTCGACGACAAGGCGCCGGCGGTGCTGAACCTGGTCGAACAGGCCGCCAGCATCATGCTGAAGGTCACCGAGTTCGTGATGAAGCTGGCCCCCTTGGCCATCTTCGCCGCCCTGGCCTCGACCATCGCCACCCAAGGGCTGGAGATGCTGGCGGTCTACGCCAAGTTCGTCCTCGGCTTCTACGGTTCGATGGGCATCCTGTGGGGCCTGCTGTTCCTGGCCGCCGCCGTCGTGCTGGGTCGTCGCGTCATCCCCCTGTTCAAGGTGATCCGCACCCCGGCCCTGCTGGCCTTCTCGACCGCCAGCTCGGAAGCCGCCTATCCGCGCATCCTGGACGCGCTGCCGACGGTGGGCGTGCGTCGCCGCATCGTCAGCTTCGTCCTGCCGCTGGGTTACTCGTTCAACCTCGACGGTTCGATGCTCTACTGCACCTTCGCCACCATGTTCATCATGCAGGCGCATGGCGTGCACCTCAGCGTCTCGCAGCAGGTCTTCATGCTGCTGCTGCTGATGGTGACGTCCAAGGGCATCGCCGGCATCCCGCGGGCCTCGCTGGTGGTCATCATGGCGACCCTGACCTACTTCGGTCTGCCGGAAGCCTGGATCGCCATCGTGCTTGGCGTCGACCACCTGCTCGACATGGGCCGTTCGGCCACCAACGTGGTCGGCAACTCCGTCGCCGCCGCCGTGGTCGCCAAGTGGGAAGGCGAACTCGATGACATCCCGGAAGAGGGAGCGGAGGGGCCCAAGCCCGTCGCCGCCTAAGCCTTCCAGGCGCTGAAAATGAAACGGCCGCCCCAGCGATGGGGCGGCCGTTTTGCTATGCGGCACTGGTCAGGCTGGCGGCGACCCGAAGGCCGCCGCCGTGCCAGTGTTACTCCTCGGCGCTGACCGCGGGCCCGTACAGGAGGGCGTTGAACAGCAGGCGCACCGACGACCGGGCCTGGGCGCGGTTGACCACGTCGGGGCCGAGCACGATCACCCGGCCTTCGCCGTGCGGCAGGTCCAGAACGGCGTCCGAACCCGACAGCTTCTGCGGACCGATGGCCCAGCCGCTGGCGACCGCGACCTGTTCCGGGTAGCGGACGATGGAGCCGGTTTCTGCGGTGTGGCGGAAGCCCGAGTTGCGGTTGAAGAAGACGTTCATCTGGGCCGGGGCGCCGAAGGCCAGCGGCTGACGATTGTCGACCTCGGTCTTCAGGACGGCGCCGGGGATGAAGAAGTCGGTCGAGGCCGGGGCCTTGCCGTCCGCGCCAAGCAGCACGTCCTGAACCGGTGCGCCCATGGCCGTGGCCAGGCGGTGCGACGAGCCGATGGTGACGACGCTGCCGCCGCCGCGCACGAAGGCGTCGAGCTGCGGCACGGTCTTTTCAGCCGTGATGTGGCCCAGCCAGCCGCGGTACTCGGCGGGGATGGCTTCGGCTTCGGGCTGGTCGCGCTGCGCGGCCGCCGAGAGGTCCGTCGGGATCATGTCCGAGGCGAAGACCAGGACGTCGAAGTCCTTGGCCAGATCGCCCGCGTCCAGACGCTGCGGATAGACGACCTCGAACGGATACTCGAACTGCTCCAGCATGAAGCGGGTCCAGCCAGAGGCCATCGAGCCGCCGTAGCGGTCGACCAGACCGACGCGCACCGGCTTCAGTACGATCTTGTCGCCGCTCGGAGCACGCGCGGCGGCGTGGGCGTTCAGGCCCAGATCGCGCACGGCGGCCTCGACGATCGGACGAGCCGCATCACTGGCCGGGATCCACAGGGCGCCGGGGGCCAGGGTCTGGCGGCCCGCGCGGGTCTCGCCTTCCTGCCAGAAGACCGGCACGCCTGCCTTCAGCAGACGGTTGGTCAGGATGTAGCCGTTGACCGGCGCGTGATCGATCAGCCAGCCGGCGCGGCCCGAACCGTCGATCCTGCCGGGCGGCGGGGCCATGACGTCGGCGACACGCTCGGTCGGGGCCTCGAAGCCGTCGAGGATGCGGTCGAACTTCACGCCCATCTGCAGCGCCAGGGTATAGCCGGTGGCGTCATAGGGCAGGGCGGGCGGGCCGCCCGGATACTGCAGGTCGTGGGGGTGGTCCTGCGGCTCGAACATGTCCAGCACGTGCGGGCGATAGGCCTGGGCCGTCTTCACCACATAGGAACCGGCCGGATAGGTCGTGCCGCCGATGGTGAAGGCGCGTGTGGCGCGGTCCACGTCAACGCCCGTCTTGATCAGGCTGTTGAGGAAGGCCACCGCGTTGGGCAGGTCGGCCTGATCCGCCGGGATGACATAGCCGCGCGGATCGCGACGGGCGGGATCTCGCAGCACCTTTTCATAGAGGGCCGGATCGACGCCGCGACGGCCGGCGACGGCGCCCTGTTCCTGAGCGGCCTCGACCAGAGCCTCGACCCCGGTCGGCGTGATGCGCCAGGTGTCGGTGTTGCCCTTGTCGATGGCGTTCTGGCCCATGCGCCAGATGTTGAACAGCAGCCGGTCCTTGTTGCGCGAGGCGTAGTTCAGGACGGCGCGGTTGATCGACTGCGAGTATTCGATCGACTGGGCGAAATGCCAGGTCTGGGGCGCGACCGGCATGGGCAGGTCGTTGCGGGCCAGCTGGTTCTGCGGGATCAGGCTGATCTGGCTCGGGGTCGGGTGGCCGGTGATCTCGGTTAGCAAGCCGACCGCATTGTGGAAGTAGGTGATGGAGCGTTCCATCCCGTTGTTCCAGGTCGAGTAGCTGGCGCCGCTGCGCATGGTCGAGCCGGGCTTGCCCTCTTCGATCAGGCGGCTGTGCATGGCCGCGCCGACTTCCGACAACGTGCCCATGACCAGGGGGTCGTAGTTGTAGTTAAACGGGTCGCGGAACGGCGGCATGAAGACCACAGTCCCGGCCGGCGCCGTCTGGTGGTGGTTGTAGATGATCTGCGGGAACCACTCGCGGAAGAACTGGCGGTTGACGTTGGTCGTCTCGGCCATGGCCGACAGGTAGTAGTCGCGGTTGTTATCGTGGCCGACGTACTTCTGGTACAGCACCGGGATCGAGGCGAACTCGCGCTTCAGCGGGTCCTCGTTGCGCATGTACCAGTTGGAGACCAGCTCCATCCCGTCCGGGTTCAGCGGCGCGAACAGGATGATGGTGTCGTTCAGAACGCGCAGAGCCTCGGGGTCTTCCGCCGTCAGCCATTCGTGCACGGCGGCGATCAGGGCCTGGGGCGGGACGGTCTCGGTCGAGTGCAGGCCGCCGTCGATCCAGACCACGGCCTTGCCTTCGGCGGACATGGCGCGGGCCTGCTCCTCGGTCACGCCCTCGGCCTTGGCCAGACGACGCGCGATCTCCTGATAGCGGTCCAGATGGGCCAGATTTTCGGGCGTCGAGACGATGGCGATATATTGCGTGCGTCCTTCCGAGGACTTGCCGATCTCGACCAGCTTCATCCGGTCTGACTGGCTGGCCAGGGTCTTCAGATAGGCTTCCCACTGGGTGTAGTTGACCAGGTGATAGTCTGCCCCGACCTCATGGCCGAACGCTTCCTGCGGCGAGGTGATGCGTGAGGCCGTCGCGGTCGTCGAGACCGCCGCTGGCTGTTCCGCCAGCGCCGCCTCATAGGCCAGGGCGCTGGTGCTGGTCAGGGCGAAGGCGGCGAAACCGACGGTCCAGGCCAGGGTCCGCAGAGGGCGGCGGCGCAAGCTTCTGTGCTGGGGCGTGGCGGGTGAGGACGGTCTGATCATTGCGTTCCTGTCAAAGCTACTGCGAGGCGCTCGATACATGACGTTGCGGCGGCGCCGATTCCTCCACGATGCCGTCACGCTTGGAGATGTCCATGGCTGGACGTCATTCAGTGTTCGCTTTGAAGTTGCGCCCTGTCGAGTTCGGGGACGGGTCTAGGCCGAGGAGGGCGGGCGGATGGCGCCCGTGATGGCGGCAAAGAGCTTTTCGATCTCGATGGGTTTGGCGACCAGGCCGTCCATGCCCGCTTGCCGGTACTCCGCTAGCTGATGGTCCATGGCGTTGGCGGTAAGGGCCAGGATCGGTGTCCGGGCCTGGCCGCTGTCCAGCTCGCGTCGGCGGATGATGGAGGTGGCGGTCGGTCCGTCCATTTCGGGCATCTGCACGTCCATAAGGATCAGGTCCCAGGGCTTTTCTTCCCAGGCCGCGACGGCGGCCCTGCCGTCCGGGACGATGACCGGAGCGATGCCGACCTGTCGCAGCAGGGTGTCGATGACGAGTTGGTTGGCGCGGTTGTCTTCGGCGACCAGCAAGCGGACCTGGGGGCGGTGATCGGCCGACGGGTGAGGCCCCAGAACATCGGGCAGGGCCGGGACGTGACCGATATGTTCCAGCGGCAGGCGCACCGTGAAGGTCGCGCCTTTGTGGACGGTGCTGACGGCGGATATGTCCCCGCCCATCAGTCGCACAAGGTCCCGACAGATGGCCAATCCCAGACCTGTGCCGCCGAACCGCCGCGTCGTCGACAGGTCGCCCTGTTCGAATTTCTCGAACAGCCGCGTCAAAGCGCCGGGCGAAATGCCCATCCCGGTGTCCCGGACGGCGATGACCAGCAGGCCGCCCTGGCGATCGACATCGACCTCGACCAAGCCCTTTTCGGTGAATTTGACGGCGTTCGAGATCAGGTTGTTCAGCACCTGGCGCAGGCGCAGCGGGTCGCCCAGATAGGCGCCCTCGGCGCGGCGGGCCACGTGCAGATCGAACTGCAGTCCCTTCTGGGCGGCGAGGGCCGAAAAGGTGTTGTGCGTCCCGGCGATCAACTCGCCGAGGTCGAACTCCAGCGTTTCCATCTCCAGCTTGCCGGCCTCGATCTTGGACAGGTCGAGCATGTCGTTGAGGATGCCCAGCAGGCTTTCGCCGGACTGGCGAATGACCTCCAGCCGTTCGGCCTGTTTCGGGGGCAGGGTGTCGCGAGCCATGGCCTGGGCCATGCCGAGGACGCCGTTCAACGGTGTGCGCACCTCATGGCTCATGGCGGCCAGGAAAGCTGA
The DNA here is from genome assembly GCF_044772165.1 of Brevundimonas sp. NPDC090276. Taxonomy (NCBI): domain Bacteria; kingdom Pseudomonadati; phylum Pseudomonadota; class Alphaproteobacteria; order Caulobacterales; family Caulobacteraceae; genus Brevundimonas; species Brevundimonas sp. NPDC090276. The sequence continues at coordinate 123,923 of NZ_JBIVYK010000002.1, forward strand.
CTTGGCCGCGTTGGCGGCGGTGGCCTCGCTGACCGCCTGGTTCAGCTCGGCCTCGGCCTGAAGGCTTTCCGAGATATCGCGGATGATGGCGGTGTAGACCATGCCGGTGCGCGTCGTCAGCTTTGACAGGCCGACTTCGATCGGCGCCAGGCGGCCGTCCTTGGTCAGGCCGGTGACGTCCTGGCGATTGCTCATTCGGCGGCTGAGGATGGCCCCGGCGGCGAAGCCTTGAACCCGCTGCTGGTGGGCTGCGCGACGGTCCGGCGGGATGAGCAGCTCTATATGCCGTCCCAGGACCTCGGGCGCCGAATAGCCGAAGATGACCTCGGCGCCCTTGCTGAACAGCAGGATCCGCAGGTCCTGATCGGCGACGATGATGCCCTCGGACGAGATGTTGAGGATGCTGTTGAGTATGTCTTCCAGGGTTTCCGGCAGACCCGCCTGAACCGCCAGCGTCTTCTTCAGGGCGCTTCTGGCGTCACGCCAGCGCGAACGAGGGTCATGAGGGCCGGCCTGTCCGCCGCGATTGGCGCTCTTCATAAATGGGGGCTCCCCGGCAGGTCTCTCTTTCACGCGCCTGACCATAAGGGAAATTGCAAAACTTAGAGCGACGTTCTCCGTATTTTGTGAAATTTAATTCAGCAAATACATTGTGTTGCGCCGCAGGTGGCGCGCCTCTGGCTGCCTGGGCGTTTTAGTGCGCCTGAGGGGCATCATGGTAGCCGGGCGCCATGCGGGCGCGGCCGCAGGTGCTGTCCAGACAGGTCGAGGCGAGGGTGCAGGCGCCGGGGTTCCCGCGCGTTTGCCGCGGCGGGGTCTGCTGCAGGTCGCGCGCAACCCCCAACAGGTCCGAGGCTGCGCCCGGCGTCAGGTCCGCGACGTTGAAGCCGCCCTGCAAGGTCTTGCCCCCCTCCATACGTGCGAAATCCTCGGGGAACACGCCGCAGCAGAAGCTGAATCCGCTGAACTGGCGCTGGGACGTGGGGCGATCCTCAATCAGGCGCAGGTCGCGATGCTGCGGGTAGCAACTGATAGCGTGGTAGGCCTGATGTACCGCGTCCCTGTCGCCTTCGAGCGCTTGCAGCATCCGACCTTCGTTGACGTAGATGATGCCGGTGAGGCCGAGACTGGCGTGCAGGATTCCGGCTTCGGCGTTGATGTAGGCCAGGGTTGGCCGCAGGCTTTCCGCGCCGCTATGGGCGATGCGGCTCTGATAGACGAGGCGGTGCAGGCGTAGCGGGGGCGCCGTGTCGGGCGGGCGAGCCGAGGCCTCGGTCAGGCGCGCTTCGGAGAAGCGGCGCAGCACCCCGATGTTGCCCGCGTCGTCGCCGTCGAATTGCACGCCAAGGCCTTCGAAGGCGTCCTGAATCGCACGCAGGGTGCGAGCATTGGCGTTCACCGGCCCGCGAATGCGCTCCAGTCGCTTGATGGTCTCCAGGCTGAGCCCGGAAAGTCGTGCCAGTTCGCTTTGCTCGGTTCGTGAAAGCGCGCGAGCGGCCCGAATTTGCTCGCCGGTCAGCATCAGGATGTTGAATGTCATTTTGTATTTGAAGCAATGGGATTGCACTTGGGGGGTAACACAATATTCCTGCGGCAAAGAAATTTGCATTTCTTATGTTGTTACTGCCTTTAGTGTAAGTTTTCCTGCGCTTCCCTTCCTTGATGTATCTCATTTCGTTACGAATTTCATCGTAACTTTCGATCTTCTATTCATCTTGACGGGCTTCGTATTTGGCCCTGCATTTGAACTGATTGTCCGGCGCGGTTGCAGTGACGCTGTTGGGGGAGGAAGGCAATGGTGAACGCCTCACAGGCGATCAAAGTGATGATCGTCGACGATTCCGCCGTCGTGCGCGGCGTCGTCCGGCGCCTTCTGGAGGTGGAGCCCCAGGTCGAAGTGACGGCGGCGGCGTCGAACGGCGAGCTGGCGCTGAAGGAGCTGAGTCAGCAGGCGGTGGACGTGGTCCTGATGGACATCGAGATGCCGGTCATGGACGGTTTGACGGCGTTAAAGCGGATCGTCGTCGAGCATCCCTCGGTCAAGGTGGTCATGGTGTCGACCCTGACGCGCCGCAACGCCGAGATCAGTCTGGAAGCCCTGAAGATCGGCGCCGCCGACTATGTGACCAAGCCCGAGGCCGGGATCGCCACGGCGGCTGAATTCGGCCGGGATCTGATCGCCCGGATCAACGCCTTGGGGCTGACGAACCGGTCGGCTCGAGTCGATGTCGCGCCGCCGGTCAGATGGGCGCCGCGTCCGGCGATGACGCGCCGCCGCGTGGTGCGGGCGCTGGGCATTGGCGCCTCGACCGGCGGCCCGCCGGCCCTGCTGAAGCTGTTCCGCGACCTGCAGGGGGCGGCGATGCGCCAGTCCATCCTGCTGACCCAGCACATGCCCGCGACCTTCACCGCCCTGCTGGCCGAACAGATCGAGCGAGCGGCGGGGCGGCCCTGCGCCGAGGGCAAGGACGGCGAGCCGGTCGTGCCGGGGCGTATCTATGTGGCGCCGGGGGGCTGGCACATGACGGTCGAGAACGGCCCGACCTCGCCGATCATCCGGCTGGATCAGGGCGCGCCCGAGCACTTCTGTCGGCCCGCGGTGGACCCCATGCTGCGCAGTATGGCCGCCGTCTACGGCGACGGGGCGGTGGCGGCGATCCTGACTGGCATGGGCGCCGATGGGGCGCTGGGCTGCGAGGCTGTGGCGCGCGCCGGGGGACGGTTCATCGCTCAGGATCAGGCGACCAGCGCGGTCTGGGGCATGCCGGGCGCGGCGGCGGCGACGGGTCTGGCCGAGGCGGTCCTGCCGCTGGACGACATCGGGCCTTGGCTGCGGCGCGCGACGGAGAACGCCGCGTGACCGGGCCGGATTTCGAGCATTTCTGCCGTCTGGTGAAGGACCGTTCGGGCCTCGTCCTCGCGCCGCACAAGGCCTATCTGGTCGAGAGCCGGCTAGGGCCGGTGGCCAGGGCCGAGGGGCTGCCGAGCGTGCCGCAGCTGCTGGAGCGTCTGCGCGCGGTCGGGCCGTCGGCCGAGCCCTTGGTGGTGCGCTGCGTCGAGGCCATGGCAACGCATGAGTCCTTCTTCTTCCGCGACGGCACGCCGTTCAACCTGCTGGCCGGGAGGGTCCTGCCGCAACTGGTCGAGGCGCGAGCAGCGACGCGCACGCTGAGGATCTGGTGCGCCGCCTGTTCCAGCGGGCAGGAGCCATACTCCATCGCCATCCTGCTGAAGGAGATGGGCGCGCGCCTGACGGGCTGGCGGCTGGAGATCGTGGCCACCGACATGTCGCGGCCGATCCTGCAGAAGGCGGAGGAGGGGCTCTACAGCGACTTCGAGGTTCGGCGCGGCCTGACCGACGCGCGCCGCGACCGCTGGTTCGTGCGCGACGGTCACGGCTGGCGCGTCAGCCCGGAACTGCGCGCTCTGGTCAGCTTCCGGCCGCACAACCTGCTGAGCGACAGTCTGCCGGGGACGTTCGACGTGGTCTTCTGCCGCAACGTCCTGATCTATTTCGACGTGGATCAGAAGCGGGCGGTGCTGCAGCGCATGGCCCGGACCCTGGCCGAGGACGGCGGTCTGTTTCTGGGCAGCGCCGAGACGGTGCTGGGCGTGACCGACGCCTTTGAGCTGACGCCGGGAGCGGCGGGCCTGTTCCGGCGCGCCGTCCCCGGTCGGAGCGCCGTCAGCCGCGCATGAAGGCCTCGATCTCGGCGCGCAGGGCGTCGAGTTCGCGCGCCTTTTCCGTCAGGCCCGCCGTCGCCGCCAGCATGTCGGTGGCGGCCTGGGCGTTGTCCGAGGCGGTGGCGGTGACGGCGACGATGTTGGCCGAGACCTCGCGCGTGCCCATGGCGGCTTCCTGCACGTTGCGGGTGATCTCCTGCGTGGCCGCGCCCTGTTCCTCGACCGCGCTGGCGATGGCGGAGGAGGCCTCGCTGGCGCGTTCGATGGTGCGGCGGATGCTCTCGATGGCGCTGACGGCGGCGTGGCTGGCCTTCTGGATCGAGTTGACCTGATCCGCGATCTGCTTGGTCGCGCGCGCCGTCTGATCGGCCAGGTTCTTCACCTCCGAGGCGACGACGGCGAAGCCCTTGCCGGCCTCGCCCGCGCGGGCGGATTCGATGGTGGCGTTCAGGGCCAGCAGCTTGGTCTGGGCCGCGATTTCCTGGATCAGGCCGACGACCTCGCCGACGCGCTCGGCCGAGTCCGCCAGGCCGCGCATGGTCTCGTCGGTGGACAGGGCTTCCTCGACGGCGTGGCGTGAGATGCTGCTGGACTGCTCGACCTGACGGGTGATCTCCTGGATCGAGGCGGACAGCTCCTCGGCGGCGGCGGCGACCGTCTGGACGTTGGAGGAGGCCTCGTCGGAGGCGACGGCCACGGCTGAGGCCTGGCTGTTGGTCTCCTCGGCGCTGGCGGCCATGCCCTGGGCCATGCTGCTGAGGGCGGCGGCGGCCCCGGCGACGTCCCGGCTGAAGTCGTTGACGCGGTCGATGAAGCGCGTCTGCTCGGTGACGACGGCCCAGGTCAGCATCAGGCCGGACACCTGCCCTTGAGGCGTGCGCACGGCGGCGATGTTGAGGTCCAGTTTGTGATCGCCAAGTTGGATCAAGGCGCGGTGCGGCAGACGGCTGTGATCGGCCAGCATCCGGCGCTGGTGCTCGGGGTGCTTGTGGAAGATGTCGATGGACTGGCCCAGCATCTTGTCGACCGGCACGGCCAGCAGGTGCTGCAGCGGGCGCAGGGTCTCGATGGAGCGGCGGTTCACATAGGTCAGGCGCAGCTCATCCGGCTCGCACATCATGACGTTCAGCGGCATGTCGTCCAGCATCTGCAGCAGGCGCTGGTTGTCGCGCTCCGCCCTGACCTTCTCGGTCTGCAGCGACCAGGTCGTCATGGCGGCGACATAGCGGCCCTGATCGTCCAGCACGGCGCTGACCAGCAGGTCCAGATGCTCGCCGCCGATCTCGATGCTGGCGCGATGCGGCAGGTTGCGCGGATCAGCCAGCATCCGGCGCTGATGGGCGGGCGTCTTGTGGAAGACGTCGATCGAGGCGCCGACCAGATCGTCCGCCCGGATCGGCAGGACGTGTTCGATCGACCGCAGCGTCGTCAGCGTGGCCTTGTTGGCGTAGGTGATCTGGAAGTCGATCAGGTCGCAGATCATGATGTTGACCGGGGCGTCGTCCAGCAGTTGCTGGAAGTCAGGCGTCCATTCGACCGGCTGAACGCTCTGGTCGAGGGCGCGGGCGCTGCGCGCCGTGGCTGCGCTGGTCATGATCGATCTCCGTGAAGGGCCTGGTCCGCCGTGCGGCGGGGTGAATCGGGGGTGTCGCCGACAGGCGGCGCCAGGGTCAGGACCGCCTCGGTCCGCAGCACCAGCATGAGGTCGGCCTCCAGCCGGTAGAGGCCGTCGCACAGGTCGCGCCAGGCGGGCGACAGGGTCGGCGGCGTCGGCTCGTGCGCCGAGGGCGGCAGCCAAAGGACATCGCCGACATCATCGACCATCAGGGCGTACAGCTCGCCCGAGGCCTGTTCGACGATGACCGAGACGCCCCCGTCGGGATCGTCGGTCCGCGGCGGCAGGCCCAGCCGACGGCGCATGTCGATGGCGGTGACGATCCGGCCGCGCAGGTTCAGCGAACCGGCGATCTCGGGCGGGGCCAGGGGCACGCGGTTGATCGCCGTCCGGGTGATGACGTCCTGCACCTCCAGCACCGGCACGCCGAAGGTTTGATCGCCGATCTGAATGGAGACGAGGCCGGCCTCCGTCGTCGGATTCAGCGCGTTCATGCCGCCGTGCTTTCGGGCGTCAGGGCGTTGGACACCGCGTCGAGCAGCAGGCCGGCGTCCAGGGCCGGACCGCCGCCGTTCAGCAGGCTGAGGCTCAGCAGCGGAGTGGCGTGCCACTGATCGGCGCGGGCCAGGATGCGGGCGAACTCGCGCGCACGGCTGGGCTGCAGGTCGGCCAGGATCAGGTCGTAGGCCTCGTCGGCGTCGTGCCGGGCCAAGGCCCCCTCGGCGTCGGGTGTGACGGTCACGTCATAGCCGGCCTGCGCCAGCAGGGGGCGCAGCAGAAGCTGGGAAAAGGCGCTGGGGTCGATCACCAGCAGGCGCTTCAGGCCGGCGGGCAGGTCCAGACCGGGGGCGGGGCCGGCGGAGGTGGGCTTGGCCGCAAAGGCCCGTCGCCAATAGGCGTCGACGTCGATCAGGTCCGCGGCCTGGTCCAGGACGATCAGGCCGCCCAGCGTCAGCCCGCCCGCGCCGCTGATGTCTGGGCGCGCGGCGGTTTCGACGATGTCGACGATCTCCTCGATCAGCAGGCCCAGGGCCTGTTCCTCGCGCGCCAGCACCAACAGGGGGCGACGGCCCGGCCCGAACCACTCGGGCGATCCGCCGTCGGCGCCCAGGACCGGCATCAGGCGCCCGCGATACTGCATGACCGCGCGGCCCTCGACGCGTTCGATCTGGCGGGCCTCGATCTCCTCAATGCGGGAGACGGCGGCCAGAGGGGCCGCGCGCAGGGTCGCGTCGCTGGCGCGGAATAGCAGCAGGGCTTCTTCCTCGGGCGCGGCGGCGGTCTCGTTCTGGGCGGCGTGGCTGCTCGGAGTGGATAGCTGCCCGGCCAACTGGTCGACCCCGGCGGTGCGCGCGGCGCCCTTGGGGTCCAGGATCATGATGACGGCCCCGTCGCCCAGAATGGTCGCCCCGGAATAGAGGTTGAGGTGGCGCAGCACCCCGGCGGTCGGCTTGACCACGATCTCCTCGATGTCGAAGACGCGGTCGACGATGACGCCGAAGGTGCTGGCCCCGAAGTGGGTGACGACGATGCAGGTCTCGTTCGCCGCCTTGCCCTGGCCCTGAGGCGGAGTTTCGTCGTCCAGCTTCAGCAGACGTTGCAGCGACACCAGCGGCAGCAGCCGTTCGCGCAGGCGCAAAACGGGCGCGTTCTCGATCGTCTCGATGTTGCGGCCCGAGGCGCCGCTGGCGCTGACCAGTTCGATGACCGAGGACTGGGGCAGGGCGAACCGCTCGCCGCCCGCCTCGACGATCAGGGCCGAGACGATGGCCAGGGTCAGCGGGATGCGTACGGTGAAGCAGGCGCCGCGCCCCTCGACGGAGTTCAGCTCGATCGTTCCGCCGATCTGTTCGATGTTGGCGCGCACCACGTCCATGCCGACGCCTCGGCCCGAGACGCTGGTTACCTGCGACGCCGTCGAGAAGCCGGCGCGGAAGATCAGTTGCATCGCCTCGGCGTCGCTCATCTGTTCGGCTTCGGCGGGCGACATCAGGTCCAGGGCGACGGCCTTGGCCCGCAGGCGCGACACCGCCAGGCCGCGCCCGTCGTCGGCCACTTCGATGACGATGGCCCCGCCTTCGTGGCGCGCCGACAGGGTGATCCGCCCGGCCTCGGCCTTGCCGGCGGCGCGGCGCTGGTCCGGCGTCTCCAGCCCGTGATCGGCCGCGTTTCGGATCATGTGGGTCAGCGGGTCGCGGATCAGCTCCATGACCTGCCGGTCCAGCTCGGTCTCCTGGCCGGACATGTGCAGTTCGATGCGCTTGCCCAGTTCGTTCTCGAGGTCGCGCACCAGACGCGGCAGCTTGGACCAGGCGCCGCCGATCGGCTGCATCCGCGCAACCATGACCTTTTCCTGGATCTCGCTGGTCACCTGATTGAGGCGATGCAGCGGGGCCTTGAAGGGGCTTTCCGGCTCCAGCCGCAGGGTCTGGATCATCTGGTTGCGGATCAGCACAAGCTCGCTGACCGAGCGCATCAGCTGTTCCAGCACCTCGACATTGATGCGGATGGTGGCGGCGGACTTGCCAGGCGCCTGCGGGGCGTCGTCGGCTGTGGGCGGCGGGGCGAATTGGGGCGCGGGCTGGGGCGTCGCCTCGGACGCGGCGTTTGGATCGCCCAGGATGCGGACGCCCAGTTCCGCCACGTCCTCGGCTGCGGCGCCCAGGGCTTCCAGGGCGACGGCGACCAGGTTGAACAGCGCTTGCGGCATGCCGTCGTCCAGACGGACGTCGGCGATCTCATGCAGCGCCCGGACCAGGGCGCCGGCGTCGCCGTGGCGCGCGACGCCCAGCAGGCCCTGCAGCAGGGCGGCCTGCAACAGGATGGGATCGGCGCCATCAAGGCAGGGCGCGAGCGCGGCCAACTGCATCAGGGCCGGCGTGGCCGCCTCTGCGGCGGCGTCCAGCGTGGCGTCGCCGCCCAAGCGTTCGATCAATGGAAGAGATGCGTCGTCTTGCGCGGGTGTGGTGGCCGGGGCGCCGGGCACGCAGGCGGCTTCCAGCCGGGCGATCAGGGCGGCGTCTTCGCCTGCAGGCTCCTCGCCGGTGGCGTCCAGGGCGTCGATCAGGCCCCGGATCACGTCCACGGCCTCCAGGATGGTGGTGACGGCGGCGGCGCTGACGGTCAGGGAACCGTCGCGGAATCCGCCCAGCACCTCTTCAGCCGCATGGGCGACGCGTTGCAGGCGCACCAAGCCGATGAAGCCACACGCACCCTTGATGGTGTGCATCAGGCGGAAGACGCTGGCCAGGGGCTCGGGGTCGTGCGGATTGCGCTCGAAGCGCACCAGTTCGCTGTCCAGCGCCTCGAGGCCCTCGCGCGTTTCTGCGATGAAGTCGCCCAGAACCTCGTCCACAGCCTCTCCCTGATCTCTGCGGCGGCAGTTCCGACGGAGGGCTGGCGCCAAACGCGTGAACGCGTGGAATGGCGCTGTTATCTATAGATTCGATCCTTATGCTATAAATAAACGCGTTGTGATCCGTAATATTTTTACAAAATATACAATGAGATTGGTTTCTTAAGTGCGCTAACGGCGTAACAAATTGCGGTATTTCGTGATGTATTTATCCCTAGGGGGTATTTATGTGCTCTATTATTCTGTTGTTATTGAAAATTGATCTGCATCAATGTCCAGAATTTATTGACGATATCGCCGTTCATCTGTCCTGGTCACGGAGGGTGATGGAGGGCAATAATGGCTGTCGATAAATCGATGAAGATCCTGGTCGTCGACGACTACAAGACGATGGTGCGGATCGTGAGAGGGCTGCTGAACCAGCTTGGCTTCATGAACGTGGACGAGGCGACGGACGGGCCGACCGCCCTGACGATGATCGGCGCTAACGGCTACGGCCTGGTTCTGTCGGACTGGAACATGGCGCCGATGACGGGGTTTGAACTGCTCAAGGCGGTGCGCGCCGATCCCAAGACCAAGACGCTGCCCTTCGTTCTGGTCACGGCTGAAGCCAAGGTCGAGAACGTCATCGCGGCGCGCCAGGCGGGGGTGAACAGCTATATCATCAAGCCCTTCAACCATGCGGTGTTGAAGCAGAAGCTGACCGCTGTGCTGGGAGAGTTCTGACCATGGCCGAGGCGCAGACGTTCGATGCCGTCGTCGCCGCCATCCGGCAGGATCTGTTGACGGCGACCGAGGCGCTGCTGTCCGCATCAGAAGCCGGGTTGCGCGATATCGACCTGGTTCGGGCGGGCGGCGGCGAGGCTATTCCCCGCGTGGAAGAGGCTTTCCTGAAGGTGTTGCAGGCCTGTGCTGTCGAGGATGTGATCGGCCAAAGGCTGACGCAGCTGGAATCGATCTGGGCTCGGACGGCGGATCCTTCTTCGCGTTCGGCCCCGGTCGGGGGCGGGCTAGAAAATGGACCGGCCCATCCGGGCCAAGGTCTTGATCAGTCCCAGATCGACGCTTGGCTCAATCAGGTCGAGTGAGCTGACTCGTAGCTTGTTTTCGCGGCGGTCAACGGTTGCTCCGGCGCTCGTTTTTTGAACATGGTCCCGCGCCGGGCGGAGCGTCGTTTCCAGTGAGATGACCGGTCGTGGCGTGGGAGCCGGGCCTATGGCGGCGTTGATGATCCAGGGCTGCGGCTCGGACGTGGGCAAGTCGGTGCTGGTGGCGGGGCTGTGTCGGGTCTTCGCCAATCGTGGTCTGACGGTGCGGCCGTTCAAGCCGCAGAACATGTCCAACAACGCCGCCGTCACGGCGCCCGACGCCGAGGGGCGGGCGGGCGAGATCGGACGCGCCCAGGCGCTGCAGGCCGTCGCCTGCCGCACGCCGCCGACCGTGGACATGAACCCGGTCCTGTTGAAGCCGCAGAGCGACACGGGCGCCCAGCTGGTCGTGCGCGGTCGGGTCGAAGGGGTCTGGCAGGCAGCGGGCTATCAGGACCGCAAGGCGGCCTTGCTCGACACAGTGTTGGACAGCTTTCGTCGCCTGCGGGCCGAGGCTGATCTGGTGATCGTCGAAGGCGCGGGCAGTCCGGCCGAGACCAATCTGCGCGCCGGCGACATCGCCAACATGGGCTTCGCCCGGGCGGCTGACGTGCCGGTGGCCCTGGTGGGCGATATCGACCGTGGCCATGTCATCGCCGCCCTGGTCGGCGCTCACGCCGTGCTGGACGCGGCGGATCGGGCCGTGATCAAGGGCTTTCTGATCAACAAGTTCCGGGGCGATCCAGCTCTGTTCGATGAAGGTCGGGCCGAGATCGAACGGCGCACCGGCTGGTCCGATCTGGGCATGGCGCCTTGGCTGGTCGATGCGCGCAGTCTGCCGGCTGAGGACGCCGTGGTGCTGGAGCGGGCATCACTGGGCGGGCTCGGGCGACGGGTGCGGATCGCCGTGCCCATGCTGTCGCGCATCGCCAATTTCGACGACTTTGATCCGTTGCGGCACGAGCCCGGCGTGGACTTCGGCTTCGTGCCGCCGGGGCAGGCCCTGCCAGGCGATGCGGACCTGATCATCCTGCCGGGAACCAAGGCGACTCTGGCGGACCTGGCCTTCCTGCGGGCGCAGGGCTGGGACGTGGATATCGCCGCCCACGTGCGGCGCGGCGGTCGCGTGCTGGGGATCTGCGGCGGCTATCAGATGCTGGGCCGCCGCATCAGCGATCCCGATGGGGCCGAAGGCGCGCCCGGATCGGCTTCGGGCCTGGGCCTGCTGGACGTCGACACGGTGCTGGCGGGTGACAAGGTGTTGCGGCGCGTCGAAGGAGAGCTGACGGCGTCCAGGGCCTTGGTCGAAGGCTATGAAATCCACATCGGCGTAACCGAGGGGGTGGATACGGTGCGACCGTTCGCCCGGATCGACGGGCGATCGCACGGCGCGGTGTCGGCGGACGGGCGGATCAGCGGCGCCTATGTCCACGGCATTTTCGACCGGGCCGAGGCGCGCACAGCCCTGCTGGCGGAGCTGGGCGCGGTCAGCGACGGCGTTGATCAGGCATCGCGCGTCGATCAGGCGTTGGACCGGATCGCTGCGGTTCTGGAAACGCACTTCGACATTACGGCGCTGGGGCGTATCGCAGGGCTGACCTGAGCGTCCGGCGGTTTGATCCGGCGAGACAGGGCAGGGAGCCGGGGACGTCCCGGCGGCGGGCATTACGGCGGCGGCCCCGCTGCGAGCCGCCGCCCGCAGATCAGGTCAGGACGACGATCGTGACGCGACGATTTTGCGCCCGGCCTTCGGCGGTGTTGTTCGGCGCGATCGGCTTGGCCTCGCCGTAGGAGATGGTGGCCATGCGGTTCAGGGCGATACCCTGGTCGCTGAGGAAGCGACGAACCGCCTCGGCGCGAGCCTGACCCAGTTGCTCATTGTAGCGGGCGTCGCCGGAGGAGTCCGTATAGCCTTGGATTTCCAGATAGACGTTGCGGTTTTCGGCCTTCAGGCGCTGGACCAGTTCGGTCAGGCGCTGTTCGGCTTCGGGCGACAGGGCGTCGCGGTTGACCGGGAACTTCACCGAGTCATCCGACAGCACGACCTCGTACAGGAACTTGCCTTCGGCCAGCTTGTGGGCGGCGTTGGCGCGGGCCAGGGCCTCGCCGGCGGTGCCTTCGACCTGGGTCAGGTGATTGTCGACCTGGGTGACGCGTTCGTCGACCACGGCCACGTTGTCGCGCACGAAGCGATGGCTGGCGCACCCGCTGGCGGCCAGGCCGCCGATCAGCACAACGCTGGTCACGGCCACCGCTCGAGATGTCAATTTGATCAAGGTAAGTCTCCTTCGTGCCGGGGCGCTAATCCCGGATGTGCGCACGCAGAACCTGCCGGAACAGGAACAGCGCGGTAGAGACGCGTAGCGGAAGAAAAGGTGCCAGCTTAACCATAGAAAAAGTTCAAATATCTGCGTTTTTCGCTGTTCTCGTGCGTTGTATCCCGAGCGCCATGATCCTGACGCGAGTGGCTGATCCTTTGAAATGCTGGTCTCGAGCGACGAGATCGACTGCGGAATACATATGGCGATGCGATCTCTGGTTGAGATTCTGAAGCGGCGGGTCGAGCCTGAATGACGCGGCCGGATGCAGCCGCGCGCGCGCGCAGGCGTCGCGGCGCGCGGGCGATGACGATCGTGATCAGCATCGCCGCCCACCTTCTGGTTCTGGCCGTCATTCTGCTGGCGCCGGTCAAGACGCCGGTTTTCCCGCCCGAGTGGAAGGCGGTGGAGGTCGAACTGGTCGAGCCCCTGCCGCCGCCGCCCGCGCCGGAACCGGCGGAGCAAGAGGCCGGGGGCGGCAAGGCCGCCGCCGCTCCGACGCCCGAGCCGAAGCCGTCGCCTGCGCCCACGCCGGTGAAGACGCCCGCCAAGGCCGCGCCCGCGCCGGCCGCCCGGCCGACGCCGCGTCCCAGCCGTCCGGCGCCGCGCTCGCCGACGGTCGAGCCTGTGCCCATCTCCGCGCCGGCGCCCAGCGTCTCCTACGTTTTTCTCGGCGACAGCGCCCTGGCCGGAGCGATGACAGCGGGCGGCGGCGGCAGCGTGGGCAGTGGCGCCGGGACCGGGACGGGCACAGGCTCCGGCAGCGGTTCCGGGTCGGGGTCCGGCTCGGGGTCGGGCGGGGTCTGCAACATGGTCGAGCGGCTGCAGAACGCCCTGCGCGACGACCCGCGCATCCGGGCGCGTCTGACCGAGGCCTATCAGTCGTCCGGCGCGCGAGGCCGGGCCATCGTCATCTGGAACGGCGACTGGGTGTTGAGCCCCGGTCAGGACGGCAAGGGTCTGGCCGGCGTGCGTCAGGCCGTGGCCGTGGTGGTCGGCTTTTCCCCGCGCGAGTGCAAGTCGCAGACGGTGCGCGGCTATGTGGTGGTGACCCTCAGCGACGACCCCGGCGCGCCCAAGCTGGCGCTGGGGACCGGCCAGTGGCGCTGGTCGGACCTGCTGGGCGTCTAACAGGGCGCCTAATAAGGGGAAAGCTGTTCGGCGGCGGCGCGGCACAGGGTCTTGATCCACCGCCGCGCCGCCTTCAGTCGGGCCGTGCCGTGGACCTCGCGGTGGGTGCTGAGCCAGAAGCGACGCTCGATGAGCACGGCGTCGGGCAGGACACGCGTCAGCCCCTCGGCCAGGAAGCAGGGCAGAACGCCGATGCCTCCTCCCGCCGCGATCATGTCCCGCTGGGCCCGGATCGAGGATGAGGCCAGGCGCGGCCTCAGGTTGGGGCGGATCTCGTCCAGATAATGCAGCTCCGGTGCATAGATCAGGTCGTCGACGTAGCCGACGATGTCGAAGTTCGGCAGGTCGTCCACCCTGTCCGGCGCGCCATGCCGGGCCAGATGCTCCGGCGCGGCGTAGAGCGCCAACTGATAGGGTGTCAGCGGTTCGACGATCAGGCGCGGACTGGCGGCGGGGCTCAGGGTGATGGCCATGTCCACCTCGCGGCGGCTGGGCGACAGGAAGCCGGAACTGGCCGCCAGTTCGATATTCAGCCCCGGATGCGCCGCCAGCAGGTCGGGCAAGGCGGGGGCCAGGACGGCGCCGCCGAAGCCTTCCGAGGCGCTGATGCGCACGGTGCCGGCGATCAGGTCGGGCCGCGTCACGCGTTCGGCGGCCTCCATGGCGCTTTCGGCGTCCAGCGCCGTCTCCAGCAGTTGCGCCCCCGCCGCCGTCAGCAGCAGGCCGGACGCCGAGCGCACTACTAGGGTCGATTTCAGCGCCGTCTCCAGCCGCGCCACGCGCCGCCCGACCGTGGCCGCGTCGATGCCCAGCCGCTGCGCCGCCGTGGCCAGCGAGCCGGCGCGAGCGGCGGCGATGAAGATGCGGACGTCGTCCCAGTCGAACATTGCAGGAATGCACAGCATAGGATGCAAGATTGCAATGGGTGGTTCGGCGTCCGTCTGCTAGGCCATGATGAAACGAACAACGACATCACAGGGAAACGCCTCCATGCGCGACATTCGCCACTTCATCGACGGTGCGGCTTTCGACGGCGCATCGGGCCGTTTCGGCGACGTGTTCAACCCCAACACCGGCGAGGTTCAGGCCCGCGTCCAGCTGGCGACCGTCAGCGAGATGGATCGCGCGGTTCAGGCCGCCCAGGCCGCCTTTGAAGGCTGGTCCTCGACCAACCCGCAGCGCCGCGCCCGCGTCATGTTCGAGTTCAAGCGCCTGGTTGAGGCCAACATGAACGAGCTGGCCGAGCTGCTGTCCTCGGAACACGGCAAGGTCATCGCCGACTCCAAAGGCGATATTCAGCGCGGCCTGGAAGTTATTGAATTCGCTTGCGGCATCCCGCACGCGCTGAAGGGCGAATACACGCAAGGCGCGGGCCCCGGCATCGACGTCTATTCCATGCGCCAGCCGCTGGGCGTCGTGGCGGGCATCACCCCGTTCAACTTCCCCGGCATGATCCCGATGTGGATGTTCGGCATGGCGATCGCCGCCGGCAACACCTTCATCCTCAAGCCGTCGGAGCGCGATCCGTCGCTGCCGGTTCGTCTGGGCGAACTGATGATGGAAGCCGGGGCGCCCAAGGGCGTGCTGAACGTCGTGCACGGCGACAAGGTCGCTGTCGACGCCATCCTGACCCACCCCGACATCCACGCCGTCAGCTTCGTCGGCTCGTCCGACATTGCTCACTATGTCTATCAGATGGGCGCCCAGCACGGGAAACGCGTCCAGGCCATGGGCGGCGCCAAGAACCACGGCATCGTCCTGCCCGACGCCGACATGGATCAGGTGATCAAGGACCTGACCGGCGCGGCCTACGGCTCGGCCGGCGAACGCTGCATGGCCCTGCCGGTGGTGGTGCCGGTGGGTCAGCGCACCGCCGATGAACTGCGCGAGCGTCTGGTCTCGGAAATCCCCAACCTGCGCGTCGGCGTCTCGACCGACGCCGAGGCCCACTACGGCCCGGTCGTCACCCAGACCCACAAGGACAAGGTCCTGGGCTGGATCAACAAGGGCGTGGAAGAAGGCGCCGAACTGGTCGTCGATGGTCGCGAGTTCAGCCTGCAGGGCCACGAGAAGGGCTTCTTTATCGGCCCGTCGCTGTTCGACCACGTCAAGCCCGAGATGGAATCCTACAAGGAAGAGATCTTCGGCCCGGTGCTGCAGATCATGCGCGCCGCCAGCTTCGAGGAGGCGCTGAGCCTGCCGTCGAAGCATCAATACGGCAACGGCGTCGCCATCTTCACCCAGAACGGCCGCGCGGCCCGCGACTTCGCCGCCCGCGTCAACGTCGGCATGGTCGGCATCAACGTGCCGATCCCGGTGCCGGTGGCCTATCACTCGTTCGGCGGCTGGAAGCGTTCGGCCTTCGGCGACATCAACCAGCACGGCATGGAAGGTCTGCGCTTCTGGACCAAGACCAAGACCGTCACGGCCCGCTGGCCTGACAGCGAGCTGGAACACGCCGACAGCTCCTTCGTCATTCCGACGATGGGCTGATGAGACCGGAACCCGACCTCAGATCCTGAGGTCGGGTTTTTCTTTGCTCTAGCGCCGGATGGCCTCGAAGCCGCCGGTGAAGACGGCCTCCATGGCGTCGCAGATGGCGGCCATTTCCGAGGATTTGCACAGGCCGCCGGACAGGACGTCGATACGGCCGGTCTGGGCCAGCGACAGAGTCAGGGACCCTGACAGCAGGTGATAGAACCAGTAGATCTGGCGCGGCGGCGTCTCCGGCGCGATGCGCTTCAGCACGCCGATGAAGCGGTCGATCACCGGGTCGAAATGCTGGTGCATGGTGTCGCCGCCCCAGGCCGGTGTGTTGTTCACCTGGGCCACGAGCGCGGCGTAATTCAGCCAGGCCTTGTCGCCGTTATCGAACAGGATGAACAGCGGACGCAGGAAGGCGTCGATGGCGCCGCGCACGGTCATGGCGTCGCCGTGCTCGGCCTCATAGCGGTCCAGACTGTCGAGGCGCAGCTGGTTCACCACCTCGGCGCGGCGACCGAAGACGGTCGAGAACAGCCGGTTCTTGTCGTCGAAATAATAGTGCAGCAGGGCCGTATCGACGCCGGCCTCCTTGGCCACGGCCTTCAGGGTGACGCCGTGCAGGCCGTCGCGCGCGAACAGGGCCTCGGCCACGTCGAGGATGCGGGTCGTCGTCTCCTCGCGGCGCTGGGCCTTGGGCTTGGGCGGGGCTTTGGCTTTCGGCGTAGCCCTGGGGCGTGCCCTGGTCTCGGTGGCGGTCATCGCGCGACTTTAGCCGAGAACAGGGTTCGCAGGCGATCCCGCGCCCGCAGCAGCAGGATCAGCAGCTTCCCCTTGCGTCCATGGTGGTCCAGCGCCGCCTTCCACCAGCCTCGGCGAACTTCGCCGCCGGGCGTGTCGTTGAACACCATCCATGCGTCGTCGGCGGGGACGTAGGCGGGCCAGTCGGCGCCCGGAGCGCCCGTCCTGGCGAAGTCGATCCAGCGCTTGTGCATGGCGGCGCTGACGGCGCGGTCGGCCTCGGTCGCCGGCGGGGCGCCGTCGGGGCGGTGGTCAAGGGTCTCGAAGACGTGGAAAATCTCGGCGGCGTGGGCGGCGCGCAGCATGGTCTCGCGCCGGGCTTCCTCGACATAGTCAAAGGCGTAAAGCCAGGCCTTCGACTTGCGCGGACGCGACGCCACCCACCGCGCCGGGGCGGCGAAGGCGAAGTCGCGAAAGCCGAGGCGGATCAACTGCTCCTCGTCGCCATTGGCCTGCGGATAGAGGGCGGCCAGCCTGGCGTTCGGCTTGATCAACTGGCCGAAGCGTTTCAGTCCGCCGCCGTAGTTGAGCAGGGAATCCTCGCCGCTGTTGACCCCGATCATCAGCGGCACGTCGGCGAAGTCGCCGCGTGCGAAGGCGCTGATGGGGTCGTAATCCAGCAGCCGCCCGTCGATGACCGGACCAAAGGCGCCCTCGATCGCTGTCAGATGCTCGGGCGCGACGGCGCGCAGGGCGGTGGCGTCGGGGTTGGTCAGGCCAAGAGCAGTCGCCGCCGCCGCGCCGCGTTCCCGGGCTGTTTTCAGGGGCGTGGCGGGCAGCCAGCCGCCGCCGGACTGGACGATGCCCTTGTGGAACAGGCCGCGCGCTCGCCTGGCCGTCATCAGGGCCAGGATGTTGAGGCCCCCGGCGGATTCTCCGAACAGGGTGACGTTGGACGGGTCGCCGCCGAAGGCGCTGATGTGATCGCGCACCCATTCCAGCGCCGCGATCTGATCCTGCAGAGCCTGATTGCCCAGGGGGGCGTCGGGCGCGGCCTCCGCCGTCAAAGCGGGGTGGGCGAAGAAGCCGAGCTGGCCCAGGCGATAGTTGACGCTGACCAGCACCACGCCGTCGCGGGCGAAGGCGGCGCCGTCATAGAAGGGTAGGGAGCCGGCCCCCATCCGGTTCGATCCGCCATGCAGCCAGACCATGACCGGCGCGGGCGCGGCGGCTTCGGTGGGCGCCCAGACATTCAGGGTCAGGCAGTCTTCGCCGGTGGGTTCCGGCGCGCCGCCGATGGCGACGATGTCGGCCACGTCGGCGGGACCGGCCTGAGGGGCGGAGGGGCCGAACTCCGTCGCCTCGCGTACGCTCTCCCACGTCGGAACCGACTGCGGCGCCTTCCAGCGCAGCTCGCCCACTGGTGCCGCAGCATAGGGTACGCCCCGAAACACGTTCGCGGGGCCTTCGCGACGACCGCGCAGGTCGCCAGACGGGGTGCGCACGACGGGCGACGTCGCGGCCAGATTGATCTGATCCATAATTCCGTCCCTTGAGGCGCGATCTTCGCCGCGCTCGTTCATTTGAGAATGAACAACGCTCGCCCGACTGTCGAGCCGTTCGATGAAGTTTCATTCATGCAAGAATGAATGATGTTGACAGCGGGCCTGTTCGCGGACCACCGTCGGGCCAACACAGATCAGCGGCGACCAACGACCGCGCGTGGATGAGGAAACGAAAATGCGAACGACAGGACAGTTGCGTCTGGCGCTGATGACCAGCGTCTTCATCACGGCCTCGCTCTGCGCGGCGCCGACCCTTGCCCAGCAGGCGACAGAGACAGAGCAGGCCTCAAGCGTCGACGACATCGTCGTCACCGCCCGCCGCCGCGAGGAAAGCCTGAAGGACGTGCCGGTCGCCGTCACCGCCGTCAGCAGCGAGCGCCTGGAACAGACCGGCGCCGCTGACATTACCACCCTGCAGCAGCAGACCCCGAACGCCACGGTCCAGATCGCGCGCGGCACCAACTCGACCCTGACCAGCTTCATCCGCGGCGTCGGCCAGCAAGACCCGCTGTGGGGCTTTGAGCCGGGCGTCGGCCTCTATGTCGATGACGTCTATGTGGCCCGTCCGCAGGGCGCGGTGCTCGACATCTTCGACATCGAACGCCTGGAAGTCCTGCGCGGACCGCAGGGTACGCTGTACGGCCGCAATACCATCGGCGGCGCGATAAAATACGTGACCAAGCGTTTGGGTCAGGACCCGGAACTGACGCTCAAGGGCGCCTACGGCAGCTACAACCAGGTCGACCTGATCGCCTCGGGCTCGACCCCGCTGACCGACACCCTGCGCATCGGCGGCGCGGTCGCCCGCTACACCCGCGACGGTTATGGAACGAACCTGACCACAGGCGCCGAACACTACAACAAGGACGTCACGGCGGGGCGTCTGAGCGTCGAATGGACGCCGACCGACGACCTCTTCTTCCGTCTGGCGGGCGACATCACCCAGGACGATTCCAACGCCCGTCACGGCTATCGCCTGAAGGCCCCCAGCCCGAGCAGCGTCTATGACACCTGGGCTGGCATCGGCGACGACGGCTATGTCCGCACGCGCGGCCTGTCCTTTACCGGCGAGTGGAATGTCAACGACGCCCTGACCTTCAAATCGGTCACGGCCTGGCGCGACGGCGACACCAAGGGCGATGGCATCGACTTCGACGGTCTGCCGCAGCCCATCCTCGACATTCCGGGCTACTACGCCGACAGCCAGTTCACCCAGGAGTTCCAGCTGCTGTTCGAAGGCGAGCGCTGGCAGGGCGTGGCGGGCCTCTTCTACATGGACGCCTCGGCCGAGGGCGCGTTCGACACTGTCATCGGGCTCTACCCCAGCATGGGCCCGGGCCTGCCTGCCGGTCTGACGACCTTCACCGGCGGCAAGGTGGACACCGAGAGCTTCGCCGTCTTCGCCGACTTCAGCTACGATCTGACGGACCAGCTGTCGCTGTCAGTCGGCGGCCGCTGGACCCAGGACAAGAAGAGCGTCGACCAGCTCCGCCAGAACTATCTGGGCATCAAGAGCCCCTTCTTCGGCAACAGCGCGGCCATCCCGGCGGGACGCCCCTCGACCGACTACACCAACTCGGACACCTATTCGGAGTTCACGCCCCGGATCAGCGCCAGCTACAAGTTCACGCCGGAACTGACGGGCTACGCTTCTTACGGGCGGGGCTTCAAGTCGGGCGGGTTCGACATGCGCGGCGACGCCTCCCTCTACCCCGAGACGATTGACGGCTATCAGCCGGAACTGGTCGACACCTACGAAATCGGGCTGAAGGGTTCGCTGCTGGACCGTCGGATCAACTTCGCCACGGCCCTGTTCAAGTCGGAATATACCGACCAGCAGATCACCTCGCAGTTCTTCATCCCGCCCGCCTCGGTTGTCAGCTTTGTCGACAATGCGGGCTCCAGCGAGATCTGGGGCTGGGAGCTGGAGGCCAGCGCGCGGGTCACTGACAGCTTCATCCCGCGTCTGACGCTCGGCTACCTGGACGCCAAGTTCAATGAGTTCGTCACCTTCAACCCGCTGACCGGCAAGCGGGAGAACATGGCCGACCAGCGTCACTTCCAGAACACGCCCGATTGGACCGCCAATATCGCGCTGCCATACAGTGTCGATCTGGGCGATCGCGGCTCGCTCATCTTCACCCCGATGGCGTCCTATCGCGGCGCGACCCAGATGTTCGAGACGCCGATCCCGTTGCTCGATCAAGGATCGTACTGGCTGTACGACGCGACCCTGATGTGGACCGCGCCGGACGCTCGCTACCGCGTCAGCTTGGCCGGTCGGAACCTGGGCGACGAGCGCTATCGCGCCGGCGGGTACAACTTCCCGGGCGCCATCACCGGCGATTCCGTCATTGGCTTCTACGGTGCACCGCGCACCGTGACGCTGAGCGTGACCGCCAACTTCTAGGGTTTCCAGCCCCGGAAAAACTGAAGCCCCGCCGGTCCGCCCGGCGGGGTTTTCTTTGGCCGCTAGCTGAGGGTGTAGGGGATGACGCCGCGCACATTGTCCGGCACGCGCAGGGTTCGGTCGATGGGCGGGAAGGCCCGCTGGGCGCAGTCGGTGCGCTCGCAGATGCGGCAGCTGACGCCCATGCGGGTGGGCGGGCCGTTCAGGTCGAGGCCCGCCGCATAGACCAGCTGATCCGCATGCTCGATCTCGCAGCCGAGGCCGAGCGCATAGCGACGATCGGGCTCCAGATAGGACCCGCCCGGCTTGGACACGCTCTTGGCGATGCAGATGTAGCGCGAGCCGTCCGGCATCTCCGACAGGTTGACCAGGATGCGGTCCGGCGCGCCGAAGGCCTCGTGCACGTTCCAAAGGGGGCAGGCGCCGCCGAAGCGGGCGAACTGGAAGCGCGTGGCGCTGTGCCGCTTGGTGATGTTCCCGGCCATATCCACCCGCGCGAAATAGAAGGGCACGCCGCGCCAGCCGGGCCTCTGCAGTGTCGAAAGCCGGTGGCAGACCTGTTCGAAGCTGACGTGGAAGCGGTTCCTCAACCGGTCGACGTCGTGACGCAGTTCGCGCGCCACCTCGAGGAAGCGGCGATAGGGCAGCAGCAGGGCCCCCGCCGCATAGTTGGCCAGACCGACCCGGCAGACATCGCGGGCGGCGGGAATGTCGAAGGCGGCGCGGTCCAGTTCGTGGTCGATCAGGTCGTGGAAGCGCAGAAGCACCAGCTGGTGCGCCATCAGGAAGGACCGCGTCGCGCCGGGCAGGCTGGCGTCGACATAGAGGATGCGCGCCGCCGGATCGAAGCGCCGCATGGCCCCGCGCCCTTCGCCGGTGGCCAGCCGCACGCCGCACAGGTCGTTCAACGCCGCCTCCAGATCGCGCTCGGGGTGGCCGCCGACGCCGAGGCCCAACTGCTCCGCCAGCGCCTCCGCCGCCTGATCCAGAACGTCGATGTAGTTGTCGCGATAGTGGAAGAAGTCGCGCACGGCTTCATAGGGCAGGGCGGGGGCTGCTTGCGCCCGCTCATCGCGACCCAGGGTCTCGTTCAGCGTCTTCAGCCGCTCGTCCAGTCGGCGATAGTCCTGATGCAGGGCCAGGAACTGTCGCGCCAGCCGGGGGGTGGTTGTCACCGCCTGCTTCAGTTCGACGGCGGAAGGCGCCTCGGCGTGACCGGCGACGTCGGTGACCGCCTCGCGCAGGTCGGCGATCAGGCGGGCGTCGCCGTCCAGATCGAACAGGCTGGCGTCCACGTCGAAGGCGCGCGTCAGGGCGATCAGAACCCGCGCCGTCGCCGGGCGTTGATTGGTCTCGATCTGCGACAGGTAGCTGGGCGACAGGGCCAGCCGCCCGGCGCAGGCTTCCAGCGTCCAGCCGCGCGCCTCGCGCAGCTTGCGCACCTTGGCCCCGAGATAGAGTTTTTCCGCCATCGCAACTTTGCAAAACAGCCCATCGACCTTGGCAGGCTTACGCACTTACGCCCCTTTTGCAAAGTTGCGATTGCCTTTTTGCAACGAAGCGGCTTGGTGATCACGAAAGATTTCAGGGAGTCGCCCAAACCATGAGCCAGGCCATCCTCGAGGAACTCGAGCGCCGTCGCGCCGCCGCCAAAATGGGCGGTGGTCTGAAGCGCATCGAGAGCCAGCACGCCAAGGGCAAGCTGACCGCGCGCGAACGGATCGAAGTCCTGCTGGACGAAGGCAGCTTCGAAGAGACCGACATGTTCGTGGAGCACCGCAGCCACGACTTCGGCATGGACCAGCAGCGCATTCCGGGCGACGGCGTCGTCACCGGACGCGGCACCATCGGCGGTCGTCTGGTCTATGTCTTCTCCAAGGACTTCACCGTCTTCGGCGGCTCGCTGTCGGGCGCCCACGCGGCCAAGATCGTCAAGATTCAGAAGATGGCCCTGACGGCCGGCGCGCCGATCATCGGCCTGTTCGACGCCGGCGGCGCCCGTATTCAGGAAGGGGTGGAGAGCCTCGCCGGTTACGCCGACATCTTCCTGCAGAACACGCTCGCCAGCGGCGTCATCCCGCAGATCTCGGTCATCATGGGCCCGTGCGCGGGCGGCGACGTCTATTCGCCCGCCATCACCGACTTCATCTTCATGGTGAAGGACACGTCCTACATGTACGTGACCGGCCCGGACGTGGTGAAGACCGTCACCAACGAGGTCGTCAGCCACGAGGACCTGGGCGGCGCCCGCGTTCACGCCGGCAAGTCGGGGGTCGCCGACGGCGCCTTCGAGAATGATCTGGAGGCCCTGTCCGAGGTTCGCCGCCTGATCGGCTTCCTGCCCCTGTCGAACCGCGAAAAGCCGCCGGTCCGCGACAGCTATGACGAGGCGGATCGCGACGAGGCGTCGCTGGACACCCTGGTCCCGACCAATCCGAACCAGCCCTACGACATGAAGGAGCTGATCCTGAAGACGGTCGACGAGGCCGACTTCTTCGAGATCGGCGCTGACTTCGCCAAGAACATCATCTGCGGCTTCGGTCGTCTGGACGGCCAGAGCGTCGGCATCGTCGCCAACCAGCCTCAGGTTCTGGCGGGCGTGCTGGATATCGACAGCAGCCGCAAGGCCGCGCGCTTCGTCCGCTTCTGTGACGCCTTCCACATCCCGCTGGTGACGCTGGTGGACGTGCCGGGTTTCATGCCGGGCACCAAGCAGGAGTACGGTGCCCTGATCAAGCACGGCGCCAAGCTGCTGTTCGCCTATGCCGAGGCCACCGTGCCCAAGCTGACGGTCATCACGCGCAAGGCCTACGGCGGCGCCTATGACGTCATGAGCTCCAAGCACCTGCGCGGCGACGTCAACTACGCCTGGCCCACCGCCGAGATCGCGGTCATGGGCGCCAAGGGGGCGGTCGAGATCATCTTCCGCAAGGAGGCCGGCGACCCCGAGGCCCTGGCGGCGCGCGAGGCCGAGTACAAGGAACGCTTCGCCAACCCCTTCGTGGCGGCCGGTCTGGGCTACATCGACGACGTCATCATGCCCCACGGCACGCGCCGCCGCCTGATCAAGGCCCTGCGCACACTGAAGAACAAGACCCAGGAAAATCCCTGGAAGAAGCACGACAACATTCCCCTGTAAGGCCCAGAAATGTTCAAGAAAATTCTGATCGCCAACCGGGGCGAGATCGCGGTTCGCATCATCAAGACCTGCCGCAAGATGGGCATCAAGACGGTGCTGGTCTATTCGGACGCCGACGCTGGTTCGCTGGCCTGCGAGATGGCCGACGAGACCATCCACATCGGGCCGTCGCCCGCCGCCCAATCCTATCTGATCCAGGACAAGATCGTGGACGCGGTCCGTCAGTCGGGCGCCGAGGCGGTTCACCCGGGCTTTGGCTTCCTGTCGGAAAACCCGGTCTTTGCGCGTCGTCTGGAGGCCGAGGGCATCACCTTCATCGGCCCGAACCCGCACGCCATCGAGGCTATGGGCGACAAGATCACGTCCAAGAAGTTCGCGGCTGAAGCGGGCGTCTCGACCGTGCCGGGTCACATGGGCCTGATTGAATCGACCGAAGAGGCGGTGAAGATCGCCAATGAGATCGGCTATCCGGTCATGATCAAGGCCAGCGCCGGCGGCGGCGGCAAGGGCATTCGTGTCGCCCATTCCGACGCCGACATGGCCGAGGGCTTCGCCGCGGTGAAGGCCGAGGCCCTGACCGCCTTCGGCGACGACCGGGTCTTCCTCGAGAAGTTCATCGTCAATCCGCGCCACATCGAGATTCAGGTGCTGGGCGACAAGCACGGCAACATCGTCTCGCTGTTCGACCGCGAATGCTCGATCCAGCGCCGCAACCAGAAGGTCATCGAAGAGGCGCCGTCGCCCCTGCTGGACGACGCGACGCGCAAGGCCATGGGCGATCAGGCCGTGGCCCTGGCGCGGGCCGTGAACTATGACTCGGCGGGCACGGTCGAGTTCGTGGCCGGTCAGGACCGCAGCTTCTACTTCCTGGAAATGAACACCCGTCTGCAGGTCGAGCATCCGGTGACGGAGTTGATCACCGGCGTCGATCTGGTCGAACAGATGATCCGTTCGGCGGCGGGCGAGACCATGGGCTTCAAGCAGGAAGACCTGTCGATCAACGGCTGGGCCATCGAAAGCCGCATCTACGCCGAGGACCCCTATCGCGGCTTCCTGCCGTCTATCGGTCGTCTGGTGCGCTATGAGCAGCCGGAAGAAGGTGATCAGGGCGACTACACCGTCCGCAACGATTCCGGCGTCCGCGAGGGCGACGAGATCAGCATGTTCTACGACCCCATGATCGCCAAGCTGTGCGCCTGGGGCGAGACCCGCGACGCCGCCGTCGAGGGCATGGCCCGCGCGCTGGAAGACACCCACCTGTCGGGTCTGGGCCACAACGTGCCCTTCCTGTCGGCGGTGATGGATCAGGAGCGCTTCAAGTCGGGCCAGCTGTCGACCAGCTACATCAAGGACGAGTTCCCCGACGGCTTCCGCGGTCTGGAACCCAGCGAGGCGCAGAAGGACATCTTCATCACCGTGGCCGCGGCGATGAACGAGGTCCTGGCCGAGCAGGCGGGCGATCCGTCGGAGCGCACCGACTGGACCGTGCTGATCGACCGCGAGGCCCACGACGTGTCGCTGTCCTATGACGAGGCCGAGGATCTGGTCATCTCGCTGGAGGAGCGCGACCTGACCCTGTCGGAAATCGACTGGCGTCCGGGCATGGCCCAGTTCCGCGCCGTGCTCGACGACGAGCCCTTCACCGTCGAGGTGAAGCGCGCACCGGACGGCTTCGACATTCGCCACCGGGCGGCCAAGGCGCGTGTGCGCGTCCTGACGCCGCGCGCCGCCGACATGTATCAGCGCCTGCCTGAAAAGGTCGCCGCCGACACCTCGAAACTGGTGCTGTCGCCCATGCCGGGTCTGGTCGTCGACATCCCCGTGACGGTCGGCCAGGAGGTCAAGTCGGGCGAGACCGTCGCCATCATCGAAGCCATGAAGATGCAGAACATCCTCAAGGCCGAGCGTGACGGCGTGGTGAAGGCGGTCGGCGCCAAGGCCGGCGATCCGGTCGCCGCCGACGACGTGCTGGTGGAGTTTGCGTAAATGACGACCTTTCCCACGCCGAGCCCGCTGGAATGGCGGGAACAGGCCGAGAAGGCGCTGAAGGGGCGGGCGATCGAAAGCCTGCTTCACCTCGACGCCGACGGCCTGATCATCCGGCCGCTCTATGCCGACGCAACCGGGGTGCAGGCGCTTCGCGCGCCGCGCACCACGGACGCCGAGGGGCGGGCGTGGGACCTGCGCACCCTGGTCGAGGGCGACGAGGCGGCGGCGATCAACGCCGCTGTCCTGACCGACCTTGAAAACGGCGCCGCCTCGGTGGTGCTGAAGGGGGCTTTCACGACGGACGAGACGACGCTGGCTGCTGCGCTGGACGGCGTGGCTCTGGAACTGGCGCCGGTGGCGCTGGACGCGGGCTTTGACGGCGTGAAGGCCGCCGAGGCTCTGGCGGCTGTGGCCAAGGGTTCGCCCCGCGCCCAGCTGCAATTTCACCTCGACCCGATCTCGGCCTATGCCGAGGCCGCTGAAGGCGACATCGACGCCGCTGTGACCGAGGCGGCTGAGGCCGCCGCGCGTCTGGCCGGGACCTATCCTGACGCCAAACTCTTCCTCGCCTCGGGCCGCGTGGTGCATGAGGCCGGCGGATCGGCGGGACAGGAACTGGCCTTCGCCGCCGCCAGCGCCGTCGCCTATGTCAAGGCCGCCGTCCTGGCGGGCCTGGGCACCGAGCAGGCGCTGAAGGGCGTGGTCCTTGGCGTCTCGGTCGATGCTGAATATTTCGACGCCCTGGCCAAGGTGCGGGCCATGCGCCTGATCTGGGCCAGCGTCAGCAAAGCCTTTGGCCATGAGGTGCCGGCTGTCATCGAGGCCCGCTCGTCGCGGCGGATGCTGTCCGCGCGCGATCCCTGGCCCAACCTGTTGCGTCTGACCGCCGCCGGTTTCGCGGGGGCCGTGGGCGGCGCCGACGTGGTGGTGCTGGACGCCTTCACCCGCGCCGAGGGCCGTCCCGACGCCTTTGCCCGGCGTCAGGCCC
The DNA here is from genome assembly GCF_044772165.1 of Brevundimonas sp. NPDC090276. Classification (NCBI taxonomy): domain Bacteria; kingdom Pseudomonadati; phylum Pseudomonadota; class Alphaproteobacteria; order Caulobacterales; family Caulobacteraceae; genus Brevundimonas; species Brevundimonas sp. NPDC090276. The sequence continues at coordinate 150,427 of NZ_JBIVYK010000002.1, forward strand.
GCAACACCCAGCTGGTGCTGATGGAAGAAGCCAATCTGGGCCGGGTCGATGATCCCGCAGCCGGGTCCTGGTTCCTGGACAGCCGCACCCGCGATCTGGCCGAGGCGGGCTGGAAGGAGTTCCAGTCCATCGAAGCCGAAGGCGGCGTGGTCGACGCCTTGAAGCACCACCTGATCCAGCCGCGCGTCGAACGCGCGCGCGGTCAGCTGGAGGCTGCGCTGAAGGACGGCGCCCGCCACATGGTCGGCGTCACTAAATATGTCGATCCCGATCCGCGCCCGGCCCCGGTCGAGGTTGCCGATCCCGCCTTCGTCCCGGTGCGCCACGGCGCCCTGACCCCGGTGCGCTTCGCCGCGCCCTTTGAGATCGCGTCCGAGGAGGCCGCCCAATGAGCTTCCCCGACTTCTCCAAGGTGAACCTCGACCTGACCGCGACGGGTGAAGGCCCGAGCCGCGATCCCTGGCTGACGCCCGAAGGCCTGACGGTCGAAACCGCCTATGGTCCCGAGGCGCTGGACGGTCTGGACGCCATCCACGGCCTGCCGGGTTTCGCCCCCTATATGCGCGGTCCCTATCCGACCATGTACGCGGGCAATCCGTGGACCATCCGCCAGTACGCGGGCTTCTCGACCGCCGAGGAGTCCAACGCCTTCTATCGTCGCAACCTGGCGGCTGGTCAGAAGGGGCTGTCGATCGCCTTCGATCTGGCCACCCACCGTGGCTATGACAGCGACCATCCCAGGGTAAAGGGCGACGTCGGCATGGCCGGCGTGGCCATCGATAGCATTCTGGACATGCGGACCCTGTTCGACGGCATCCCGCTGGATCAGATGTCAGTGTCCATGACCATGAACGGCGCCGTCCTGCCGATCCTGGCCCTCTATGTCGTCGCCGCCGAAGAGCAGGGCGTGCCGCACGCCGCCCTGACCGGAACCATTCAGAACGACATTCTGAAGGAGTTCATGGTCCGCAACACCTACATCTATCCGCCCGAGCCCTCGATGCGGATCATCTCGGACATCTTCGCCTGGACCGCGCAGGAGACGCCGAAGTTCAACTCCATCTCCATCTCCGGCTATCACATGCAGGAGGCCGGGGCCTCGGCCGAGATCGAGCTGGCCTATACGCTGTCGGACGGGCTGGAATACATCAAGGCGGGCGTCGACGCCGGGATGGACGTGGACCGGTTCGCGCCGCGCCTGTCCTTCTTCTGGGCTATCGGCATGAACTACTTCATGGAGGTGGCCAAGATGCGGGCCGGCCGCCTGTTGTGGGCCGAAAAGGTCGCCGAGAAGTTCTCGCCCCGGGACCAGCGCTCCCTGTCGCTGCGCACCCACTGCCAGACCTCGGGCTGGAGCCTCGCCGCGCAGGACGTGTTCAACAACGTGTCGCGCACCATGGTCGAGGCCATGGCGGCGGCGGGCGGTCAGACCCAGAGCCTGCACACCAACGCCCTGGACGAAGCCCTGGCCCTGCCGACCGACTTCTCGGCCCGGATCGCGCGCAACACCCAGATCCTGCTGCAGATGGAGACGGGCCTGACCCGCACCATCGACCCCTGGGGCGGCAGCTTCTACGTCGAGCGCCTGACGCATGATCTGGCCAACCGCGCCCGCGCCCTGATGGACGAGGTCGAGACGGCGGGCGGCATGGCCAAGGCCATCGAGGCAGGCATTCCCAAGCTCCGCATCGAAGAAGCGGCGGCTAAGACCCAGGCCCGCATCGACACCGGTCAGCAGACCGTGGTCGGGGTGAACCGCTATCTGAACGACACGCCCGACGACATTCCGATGCTGAAGGTCGACAACGCCGCCGTTCTGGCCGCCCAGATCGACAAGCTGAAGAAGCTGCGCGCCGAGCGCGATCAGGCCGCGACCGACGCCGCGCTGGAAGCTCTGACCGCAGGCGCGCGTGGGAACGCCAACCTGCTGGAGCTGGCGGTTCAGGCCGCCCGCGCCAAGGCGACGGTGGGTGAGATCTCCGACGCGCTGGAGGCCGCCTTCGGCCGCCACATCGCCACGGTGAAGACCGTCTCGGGCGTCTATGGCAAGGAGGCGGGCAATGATCCCAAGGTTGCCCGCGCCCGCGACATGGTCGCGACCTTTGTGGAAAACGACGGCGGTCCGCCGCGCATCCTGATCGCCAAACTGGGCCAGGACGGCCACGACAGGGGCCAGAAGGTCGTCGCCACCGGCTATGGCGATATCGGCTTCGACGTCACCGCCGGTTCGCTGTTCCAGACGCCCGCCGAGGCCGCCAAGGATGCGGTCGAGAAGAACGTCCACGCGGTCGGCGCGTCGTCGCTGGCGGCGGGACATTTGACGCTGGCGCCCGAACTGATCGCCGAACTGGCCAAGCTGGGCCGACCGGACATCATGGTGGTGGTCGGCGGCGTCATTCCGCCGTCGGACGTACAGCCCCTGCTCGATATGGGCGCGGCGGCGGTCTATCCGCCCGGATCGGTGATCGCCGACACGGCGGCGGACCTGATCGAGAAACTGAACCAGCGTCTGGGCTATGCCCAACCGGCGCCCGCGGAGACCAAGTGATGATCGGCAATCTGAACCACGTCGGCGTCGCTACGCCCTCGATCGCGGACTCGATCAAGCTGTATCGCGACATCCTGGGCGCGACGAAGATCGGCGAGCCGTTCGACCTGCCGGCCCAGGGGGTGAAGGTCTGCTTCATCGATACGCCCACGGCCCAGATCGAACTGATCGAGCCCTATGACGAGACCAGCCCCATCACCGGCTTCCTGGCCAAGAACCCCAAGGGCGGCCAGCACCACGTCTGCTTCGAGGTGGCCGACATCCACGACGCCATCGCCGAGATGCGCGCCAAGGGCGTGACCATCCTGGGCACCGGCGAACCCCGCATTGGCGCCCACGGCACCCCGGTCGTCTTCCTGCATCCCAAGGAGATGGGCGGAGTCCTGATCGAGCTGATGGAAACGCCGAAAGAGGCGCACTGACAGTCAAAAGGCCCGGTCGATGACCGGGCCTTTTTCATTTCGTCAGAACAGGATCTTGCGCAGGCTGATGCGGAAGGTCCGGCCCAGCGGGTCCAGATAGTCGGGCTGATAGGCGTCAGGCGTCACGCCTAGGCCGTTTCGCACGTCCAGCTTCTGATCGAAGATATTGTCGATGCCGACGCTGACGCGCGCGCCCTTCAGCCACGGATACTTGGCCACCCAGGTCTGACGCGACGACAGGTCGGCGAACAGATTCAGGTTCACCGTCGTCAGGTCCGAGAAGGTCAGGTCGCTGGCGTCGTCGCTGCCGTTGATCCGCGTGGACTCCTTCCAGTTGGCGTTCAGAAAGCCGCCCATGCCGCTCTTGAACAGGCCCATCTGGAACTGGACCTCGTTGCGCGATTGGCCGCCGCGCGCCCCGATGGCGGCGCCGTCCAACAGGTCCAGCACCGGCAGGCCGTCGCGGATCGTGATCTCATCCTGGATGCGATAGGTGTGATACAGCGAGACGTTGAAGCGGCCCTGGCCGGGTTGCATGGCCGGGCCGCGTCCGCCGCGACCGCCGCCGCCCATCTGCATCCGCATCCCGCCGCCGGGCGGAGGACCGCCCGCGCCGCCGCCGGGGGGCGGGCCGCCTTCGACGCGCATGGTGGCTTGACCGCCGCCGCCAGGGCCACGCTGGCCCATCCGCGCCGCCGCCGCCGGATCGGGCTTGCCGAACGGGGTCGAGAAGTTGAGGCCCCAGCGGATTTCCTGCTGCTCGGCCTTCTGGAAATTCAGCGGACGGGCGTCGATCGACAGCAGATTGCCGTCCAGGTCGCGCTCGAAGCGCTCAGGCAGGGCCGCTTCCAGTTCCGGGGTGATGGTCGGGAAGGCGGCGATGGAGCCCTCGACCTCGGTGCGGCTGTAGTTGGCCGTCAGCCGCAAATCCTTGTCCTTCAGCGGCGTCAGGTTGAAGCCCAGCTTCAGGATGCGCTTGGTTTCCTCGGACAGGCCGGGGTTGCCGCCTTCGACGCGGGTGATGTTGACCGACTCCCCCTTCAGGAAGTCATAGACCGGCACGTTCGCGGTCGAGATAGTCGGGTCGTTCAGTTGCGACATCGACGGGGCGTTCTGCTCGTCGCTCCAACTGACGTTGAAGTTGATCGGGCTCCAGGGCGACCAGTTCAGGCCCAGGGTATAGGCGCTCAGGCCGCCGAAGTCGGACAGGTCCTGATAGGCCAGGTTCAGGTTGGCCGACAGGTCGCCCAGTCCGCCCAGGACCTCGCGGTCGCGGCTGGCGATCGGCAGGTTGAAGTTGCCCGAGGCGCTGGTCCGGTCTCGCGACAGGGAACGCTCGGAGAAGACGCTGGTCTGTTGATCCGCATCATAACGCAGGCTCTCAGAATCCAGCGTCTGGGTGTCGAAGCCGACCTTGAAGGTTGAGGTCAGGGCGCCCGCGGGCGCCTCCCAGGCGGTGCCGTTGATGACGCCTTCGAGGTTGCCGCTGCTGGACACGGACCGGGCGGTGTCGAAGGGCAGGCGCGGCAACAGGTCCACATCGCCGAACGGGTCGATCAGGCCCGCCGTCACCCCGTCCTGCAGCGCGTCCTTGTCCAGCCCGCGCCCGGTGCGGGTCTTGGTCTCGGTGCGGTCATAGCCGCCGGTCAGCGTCCAGCGCCAGTCGCCCAGGTAGCCGTCCACCAGGGCCCCGACCTTGCCTGCCAGGGTGTCGGTGGTGCGCGACAGGGCGTCGGGCGCGTTCAGATAGAGTTGTTGCGCGACGGCGGACGGCGGCACGATCAGGCTGACGCCCGGCAGGCCCTGCCAGGCCAGTCGCGACGTGTCCTCCAGGCTGGCGCTCAGCGTCAGGGCGGTGGTGTCGTTCAGGTCGCGCACCAGCGACCCGGCGACGGACGCCTGCTCCTGCCTGGGCAGGATGGTCCGGTAGGCGGTCGGGGCGCCGTCGCTGCGCTGAATGTCGCGCTCGGTCTCGAACAGGGCGGTGTCGTTTTCGTACTCGAGGTCCAGCGTCGTGCGCTGCTTGCCGGCGATGCGCAGGATGTTGCTTTCCAGATCGCTGACCGTGCGCCCGCCCTCGTCCGGGCGGCGGACGCTGGCCTGCATGGTCAGCGAGCGGAAGTTGGCCTTCAGCACGAAGTTCACCACCCGCTGGTCGGCGCTGTAACCGTAGGAGAGGGCGGTTTCCTCGGGCAGGATCTCGGTGCGTTCGATGGCCTCAGGCGGGATGCCGCGTATCTCCTGGAAGCCCGAGATGCGTCGGCCGTTGACCAGGAAGACCGGCGAGCCGCCACGCGAACTGCGCGTCACCGGCTCCAGCAGGGTCATCAGCTCCTGGATGCTGCTGGCGCCGTAGGCCTTCAGCTGTTCCTCATCCAGCACCAGTTCCGGTTCATAGTCGCCCAGGGCCGCGCCTCGGCGTTTGGTCGAGACGGCCTGGATCTCGCCCAGATCATAGGCTTCCTGATCGTTGATGGCGGGGGTGGCGGGCGTCTGGGTCTGCGGCGCGACCGCGGGCGTCGTCTCCGCATTGGGATCGAGCGAGGCGAGAGCGAGAAGCAGAACGACGGGCGACATGAAGAGTCCTGGCTAGACCGAAAGCTTGGGTGTCGATCTGCTTGAAGACCGATGTGCGCCGAATAATGGCGACATGGGCTCTGTCAGATTAACAGCCTGTAATGACGCGGAAATGTCACGGCGGGCTCGACAGCTATCTAACGAACGAAGGGGCGGCGTCCGTCGCACGCCGCCCCTTCTTTTTTCGACTTCGATGAAATCAGAAGCGGGCGCGGACGCCCACGACCAGGTTGCGGCCCCGTTGCGGCGCGGTCTCGGCCAGGAAGGAGGCGTGGTTCAGCGCCAGTTCGTCCAGCAGGTTGGTCCCGCGCAGGAAGACCTGCGACTTCACCCCGTCCAGTTCCACGTCATAGGCCACGGTGGCGTTGACCATGTTGTAGCCCGGCGTCTCGCTTTCGAAGGCGGCGATGTCATTCTGCTTGAAGGTGCGGCTGTATTCGACGTCGCCCGACCAGGGCCCGGCGAAGGCCTCGGCGCGGACGCCGACGCGGGCGGCGGGGATGCGGGGCAGGTTGCCGCCGTCGCCCTTCAGCTCGCCGCGCACATAGTCGCCGAACACCGTGGCCGACAGCCAAGGGGTCAACTGCTGACGCACCTCGCCTTCCAGACCGGTGAAGGTCGCGTCGGCCTGGCTGTACTGGATCAGGCGGAAGTCCTCGAACTGATCCAGGGTCCGGGCGAAGATGTAGTCGTCATAGACGTAGTGATAGGCGCTGACCGAGGCGGTGGTGGAACCCGCCGTCTTGCGCAGGGTCAGCTCCAGGGCGTTGGCGGTTTCGACATCCAGGCCGCTGTCGCCCATCTCATAGGTGTTGGTGGCCAGGTGGACGCCGTCGGCATAAAGCTCCTGTGCCGAGGGGGCGCGTTGCGAACGCGACAGCGACACCGCGCCCGACCAGCCGGGCATGAAGTGCCAGACCGCCGATCCCGAGATCGAGAAGGGCTTGTGCTCGGCGTCGGGCAGGCCGAGGGCCGAGGCCTCCTGCCACTCCTGACGCAGGGCGCCTTCCAGGTGCCAGTCGCCCAGCTCGTACTCCTCCATCACGAACAGGCCGGTGTTCTTGGTCGTGCTGGGGGCCAGGAAGCTCTCCTCGCCGACGGCGGCGAAATCGCTCTTGCTTAACTGCAGGCCGACCACGCCCTTGAAGCCGGCGATCTCGCGGTGCTGGGCTTCGATGCGACCGTCGTAGCCCTCGTTGGTGAAGGTGGTCGAAACGACACCTTCCTCCAGTTCCTGATGCTGATAGTCGGTGTAGCCGGCGCGCAGACGCACGTTCTCGATGCCGGGCAGGGGATCGCTCAGTTCGCCGCGCAGGTCGACGCGGCGGCTCTTCAGCCGGACCTCGGGCACGCCGTGGTCGTGATCGTGCTCCTCGCCTTCCTCATGATCGTGCCCGTCATGGTCATGATCGTCGTGACCACCGCAATGCAGGTGGTCGCCGTGGGGGTGGCAGCCTTCGTATTCATGGGTGTGACCCGCCAGACCATAGCGGCTGGTCTGTTCGGTATAGGCCGCGCCCAGATAGCCGCGCGAACCTATATATGAGGCGCCCAGCGTCGCGGTCGAGGTCTCATTGTAGGAGCCGTCCAGGCGCGGTTCGTTCCAGTCGGGGACCTTGTAGTCGTCGGCCTTGCGCGCGGCCGCTTCAAGGCGGACGGCGAAGTTGCCGGCGCCGACCGTGGCGCCGACCACGCCGGCTTCCTCGTTGTCGACCGAACCGCGACGGTATTCGACCACGGCCTCGCCGCCGTTGGCCGGCACGCGGGTGGGAATCTTCTTGTCCAGCAGGTTGACCGCCCCGCCGATGGCGCCGCCGCCATAGAGCAGGGCCGAGGGGCCGCGCAGGATCTCGATGCCTTCCAGCAGCAGGGGCTCGCCGGAGATGGCGTGGTCAGGCGAGACTTCCGAGGCGTCCATGAGGCCCGCGCCTTCGCTCAGAACCTTGACCCGCGGGGCGGCCTGACCGCGCACCACCGGACGGCTGGCGCCGCCGCCGAAGGTGTCGGAGTTGACGCCGGGAATGCCGCTGAGGGTGTCGCCGAGGGTCGACTGGCGACGGTGAACCAGTTCGTCGCCGCTCAGCAGGGCGACGTGCGAGCCGACATCATCGCCGGCTCGGCCCAGCGGCAAGGCGCGGACCACGACGTCGGCGATCTCGGTCGGCTCGTCCTGATGCGCTGTCTGGATGATGTCATCAGCCGCGAAGGCGGAAGTCGAGAGGGCGGCGGCCCCGGCGGCGGTCAGCAGGAAGGTTTGAAGTCGCAAGGCACGCATCCCCGTTACAATGTCGCGAGCTTGATATGTTATAGTGTATCACTGCGCAACCGCCTCGCTGCATTTCCTTGCAAGCGGAGCCTTTGGCGCAGAGCGGCGTTCGGACGGGACGCTCACAGAGAGGCCGTCGATGACCCGTTCCGCCGTTGCGCTGCTGTCCTGTCTTGGCCTGACCGCCGCCGCCTGCTCACAAGAGCCGACCCCCGCGCCCGCGCCCCCGATCGAGGCCGGCCCGCCCGCCGCAGCCGTCGGCTATGCCTGCGAAAGCGGCAAGGTCATCACCGCGACCTATCCGGACACGCAGACGGCGCAGGTGTCCTACGACGGGCGAGACTATGTCCTGACCAGCGCGGTCTCGGCCAGCGGGGCACGCTACGTCGGGCAGGGGCTGGAATGGTGGACCGCCAGCCGCAACGGGCAGGAGAGCGGGACGCTCAGCCGACTGGGGCCCAACGATACGACGGGCGGCACGATCATCGAGCGTTGCAGCCGCCCGGTCCCGGCCCTGGCCCCGTCGCCTGAGGCGCCCTGCAACGGAACCAACCTGAGGCTGTCGGTCGAAGGAGGCGACGCGGGCATGGGCAATCGCGTCACCACCCTGGCGCTCCAGAATGTGGGGATGCAGGCCTGCAGCCTGACCGGCTATCCAACCGTGACACTGGTCGATGCGGGCGACCGCGTCCTGAGCACGGTCAAGACGGTGCAGGAGCCGGGCGATTATTTTGCGAAAGGGGCGGCGCCGTCTGCGGTCTCGCTGAAGCCCCTGGCCAAGGCCTATTTCGATCTGGCCTGGAACGTCGTCCCGCATGAATCCGAGGGGGAAACGACCTGTCCCGAGGCCAAGACCCTGCGCCTGACCACGCCCGGCGACATGTCCGTGGTCAGCCTGACGCTGGCCCTGAGCCCGTGCGGGCGGCAAATTCGTGTCGGTCCGTTTCGTCCGGTGAGCGACGCCTCGGCCGGACCTGCCCCTACGCCCTGAAATCAGGGGTTCAAACCTGCCTGGATTCAGCGTAGCGGAGAAATCATGACCCAGAGCACCAATATGGCCTTCTACGACCGCATCTCCGCCGAACTGGCTGACATCGACGCCCAGGGCCTGACCAAGCCCGAACGCGTCATCGCCTCGCGTCAGGGGCCGGTGATCTCGGTCAATGGCCGTGAGGTTCTGAACTTCTGCGCCAATAACTACCTTGGCCTGGCGGGCGACGAGCGCGTCACGCAAGCCGGCATAAAGGCGATGGAGAAGTGGGGCGCGGGCACGGCCTCGGTTCGCTTCATCTGCGGCACGCTGGAAATCCACAAGGAGCTGGAACGCGCCATCGCCGACTACCTCGGCTTTGAGGACACCATCCTGTTCGCCGCCGCCTTCGACGCGAATGGTGGCATCTTCGAGCCCCTGTTCACCGAGGCCGACGCCATCGTCTCGGATAGCCTGAACCACGCCTCGATCATTGACGGCGTGCGTCTGTGCAAGGCCAAGCGGTATCGCTTCGCCACCTCGGACATGGCTGATCTGGAGGCCCAACTGAAGCAGGCTCGGGCCGACGGCGCGCGCGAGATCATCATCGCCACCGACGGCGCCTTCTCGATGGACGGCTATATCGCCAAGCTGAAGGACATCCGGGCCCTGGCCGACCAGTACGGCGCCCTGATCATGGTCGACGACTGCCACGCCACCGGCTTCCTGGGCGACAAGGGGCGCGGCTCCTACGCCTGGAACGAGGTCGAGGTGGACTTCGTCACCGGCACCTTCGGCAAGGCTCTGGGCGGCGCCATGGGCGGTTTCATCTGCGCCAAGGCCAATGTCGTGGCCCTGCTGAAGCAGCGCGCGCGCCCCTACCTCTTCTCCAACGCCCTGGCCCCCGCCGTCTGCGGCTCGTCGCTGGAAGCCATCCGCATCGCCGCAGGCGAAGAGGGCGATGCCCTGCGCGCCCAGCTGTTCGCCAACGCCGCGCGCTTCCGCTCGGCCATGACCGAGGCGGGCTTCACCCTGCAACCGGGCGAGCACCCCATCATCCCGGTCATGTTGGGCGATGCCAAACTGGCGCAGGACATGGCGGCGCGGATGCTGGAACTGGGCGTCTATGTCATCGGCTTTTCGTTCCCCGTCGTGCCGCGCGGTCAGGCCCGCATCCGCACCCAGATGTCGGCGGCGCATACCTTTGAACAGATCGACGCCGCCGTCGCCGCCTTCATCCAGGCGGGCAAGGAACTGGGCGTCATCAAATAGGCGTTCACCTGTATCGCCAGGGCCGGACGCGACCGGCCGTGGTGGAAATAAAAAGCGTTTGAGGAAACGACATGGCTGACATGATGAAGGCCCTGGCCAAGACCAAGCCGGGCGTAGGCCTTGAGATGATTGACGCCCCGATCCCCGTCGCGGGCGACGAGGATGTGTTGATCCGGGTCCACCGCACCGCCGTCTGCGGCACCGACATCCACATCTGGAACTGGGACGAGTGGTCCCAGAAGAATGTCCCGGTGCCGATGATCACGGGCCATGAGTTCGCCGGCGAGATCGTCGCCATCGGCAAGGATGTGGATCGCCGCCTCAAGGTCGGTCAGCGCGTCTCGGCCGAAGGCCACGTCATCGATCTGAACTCCGAAGCGGCCCGCGCCGGTCATTTCCACCTGGACCCCGACACGCGCGGTATCGGCGTGAACCGTCAGGGCGCCTTCGCCGAATACGTCGTGGCCCCGGCCTTCAACGTCATCGAGCTGCCCGACGACGTTCCCTATGAGATCGGCTCGATCCTGGACCCCTTCGGCAACGCCGTGCACACGGCGCAGCAGTTCGACCTGCTGGGCGAGGACGTGCTGGTCACCGGCGCTGGACCCATCGGCATGATGGCCGCCGCCGTGGCGCGCCACGCGGGCGCCCGCACGGTGGTTCTGACGGATATCAACGACTTCCGTCTGGAACTTGCGCAAAAGGTTGCGCCGGGCGTGCGCACGGTGAACACCACCAAGGAAGACCTGCGCGACGTCATGCACGAGCTGGGCCTGAAGGTCGGCTTCGACGTGGCGCTGGAGATGTCGGGGTCGCCCATCGCCTTCAAGCAGTGCGTCGACACCCTGATCATGGGCGGCGGCATGGCCATGCTGGGCATTCCTTCCAAGCCGATGGAGACGGACTGGGGCACGATCATCCTGAAGGCGCTCACCATCAAAGGCGTCTATGGACGTGAGATGTTCACCACCTGGCGCAAGATGCTGGGCCTGCTGAAGGCGGGTCTGGACCTGACGCCGCTGATCACCCACCAGATGCCCTATCAGGACTTCGAAGCCGGCTTCGAGGCCATGAAGTCCGGCCAGTCCGGCAAGGTCGTCCTGAACTGGGCCGACTGATCGTCCCGGACTCGCGACTTAAGGCCCCCTGACCGCAAGGCAGGGGGCTTTTTCGTATCAGGCCAGCGCCGCGCGAGACCCGGTGGCGCGGAAGACGATGACCACGAACAGGATCATCGACAGCAGGGTCAGGGTCGGCCCGACCATCAGGCCCAGGTTGGCCGCCGCCTGCATGCCCGCGCCGCCCAGCAGCTTGGCCGCCAGCGCCGGCATGAAGATCAGCAGGCCGATCAACGCCACCCAGAAATGCGTCTGGGGCAGCCAGCCCAACGCCGCGCTCGGCTGGACCCGATAGAAGAGGCCGTAGAGCGCCATCGACACCCAGCCCAGCAGGTTGATGTGGGCGTGCACCGGCGAGGCGGTGAACTGTTCGGTCGCCCCCATCCAGTAGCCCAGCCCCATGCCGATCAGGGCGAACAGTACCGCCAGTCGGAGAAAGCGGTTGGAAAGGCGGTGGTCCATCGGCGTGTCCTCTGGCGGTGGGTGGATGCGCTGTAGTGGAGCGAACGGTGATCGCTCAAATGAAACAACCGTCATTTCATGTGCGGGCCAGCAGCCGGATCAGGGCGGGCTCGAACGCCTTGGTCTCTGACCCGGGAAGGGCTCCCGCCAGGGTCCCGTTGGTGAAGCTCTCCAGCACGCGCGGATGGACGTAGGCGGCGCGGCAGACGGCGGGGGTGTTGCCCAGCAGACCCGCGACGGCCTTGACGCAGGCCGTGATCTTGCGCCGGGCGTCTACCGTCGAGGTCGGCGGCTCCATCTCCCGTAGTGCCCGCGCCGCCGACACGGTTCCGGCCCAGGTGCGGAAATCCTTGGCCGAGAACTGCTCGCCCATGGCCTCGCGGATATAGGTGTTCACATCGTCCGAAGTGACGGGGTGCAGGTCGCCGTGCGCATCGCGGTACTTGAACAGATGCTGGCCCGGCAGGCCCTCCAGCGTGCGCATGGCCCGCGCCAGGCGTTGATCGCGCACGCTGACCCGGTGGTCCTTGCCGCTCTTGCCGCGGAACTCGAAGGTCAGGGCCGCCCCGTCCACCTCCATGTGCCGCTTGTGCAGGGTGGTCAGGCCGAAGCTGCGGTTCAGGCGCGCGTATTCGGCGTTGCCGACGCGGATCAGGGTGATCTCCAGCAGGCGGACGGCGGTGGCCAGCACCTTGTCCCGTCCGGGGCCGCGTCGTGACAGGTCGTGCTCGACGCGTTCGCGCAGTTTCGGCAAGGCGCGGGCGAAGTCGGACAGCCGATCGAACTTGTGGGCGGCGGCGTAGAGGGTCCAGTCGGGATGATAGCGGTACTGTTTGCGTCCCCTGAGATCGCGGCCCGTCGCCTGGATATGGCCGTTCGCGCGCGGGCAGATCCAGACCTCGGTCCAGGCGGGCGGGATGGCCAGGGCGCGGATGCGGTCCAGCGTCCTGGCGTCTCGGATCGGCTGGCCGTCGGGTCCGCGATAGGCGAAGCCCTTGCCTGAGCGGCGGCGGCTGAGGCCCAGGTTGTCATCGTTGCACCAACTGAGGCCGTCGGGGATTTCCAGAACAGACGAAAGGCGGGCGGCGCCGTCGGGCATGGCTTGGAATCCTGAAGATGCGACGACCAACGGGCCGCGCGCCCGGCGGGTTCCTCTTGACCGGGAGCGCAGGGCAGGGGACGGAGCGGCATGAACTATCGCCACAGCTTTCACGCCGGAAACTTCGCCGATCTGGTCAAGCACGCCCTCGTGCTCTGGCTGCTGAAGGAGCGCCAGGCCAAGGGGCCGGTCACCGTCATCGACACCCATGCGGGCGCGGGACTCTATGACCTGTCGGGCGACGGCGCGCGGTCGCGAGAGGCCGAGGCGGGCGTCGCGCGCCTGATGACCGCCGAGGACCGGCCGTCGCTGATCGAGGCGCTGGCGGCCGAGGTGGCGGCGCTGAACCCGGATGGCGGGGCGCGCTTCTATCCAGGGTCGCCGCTGTTGATTGCGCGCGCCTTGCGTGAAGGCGACCGCTATCTGGGCTTCGAGTTCCATCCGCCGGTGCAGGACATGCTGGCCGAGGCCCTGGGTGGTTGGCCAGCCGCCGAGGGCCATCAGGGCGACGGCTATATCGAGGCCTTGAAGGCGGCCAGGGCGACCAAGGGACCGCTGGTCCTGATCGATCCGCCGTTCGAGCGGCCCGACGACTATGTCCGTTCGGCCGAGACCGCCGCCGCCATCCTGCGCCATGACCGCACGGCGACCGTCGCGATCTGGACCCCGCTTAAGGACATGGAGACCTTCGACGGCTTCATCCGTCGACTGGAGGAGGCCAGGGTGGGCCATGTTCTTGTCGCCGAGGCGCGTCTGCGCCCGCTGAACAATCCGATGAAGATGAACGGCTGCACCATGACCGTGGTCAATCCGCCACCGGGCGCCGAAGCGGCGGCGTTGGAAATCTGCGGCTGGGTTGCGACGACCCTTGGCGAGACGGGCGCCAAGGCCGAGATCTGGACCGCCGGCTAGGCTTCCACGACCTCGCCGGGCTCATACAGGTGAGGCTCGAAGGTGGCGAGGGCCAGGATCGGCCCCATGGCCGCCACGACCTGGGGGTGGCGGGTCATGACCTTCCAGTGTGTGGCGCTGCCCCAGACCGCGTGATTGGCCACGACGCGACCGTTTACGCCGCGATGCAGGGTGGCCGAGACAAAGCCAGGCAGGGCGCGCTGCACCTGGGCCAGGGCCGTCAGATGCTCGATCAGCTCGTCCTGACGACGCGCGTCGCACTTGAAGATATTGATCAGAACGACCGGGGAATCGGCGGACGCGTCGGCGGTCATGAAGGGCGGCCTCGTTGCAATCGCCTGACTTCTACCCCAATCCAGAGAGAGACGCTTCCTTCTCCCCGCTGGAAAACGCCGAAATGACCCGTATCGCCATTCTGGAAACCGGCCACCCGCCCGAGAACCTGCGGGACGCCTTCGACGACTATCCCGCCCGCTTCCGCGCCCTGCTGGGCGAGAACGTGCCGACCGTGCGGTTCGACGTCCAGTCGGGGCACCTGCCGGAGGACCCGTCGATCTTCACGGGGGCCATCGTGACCGGCTCGGCTGCGGGGGTCTATGATGACCTGCCGTGGATTGCGCCTTTGGTCGACTGGCTGAGGGCGGCGCGGGGCAAGACGCGCCTGCTCGGTATCTGCTTCGGCCATCAGGTCATCGCCCACGCCTTCGGCGGCAAGGTCGAAAAGTCGCACAAGGGCTGGGGCGTCGGCCTGCACCGCTACGACGTGCTTAGCCAGGAGCCGTGGATGTATCCGCGCGCGCCCTCCATCGCCATTCCGGTGTCGCATCAGGATCAGGTGGTGGCGGTCGCGCCCGACACGCGCGTGATCGCCTCCAGCGCCTTCACCCCCTACGCCGGTCTGGCCTGGGGCGAAGACGCCGTCAGCTTCCAGTGCCACCCCGAGTTCCAGCCCGCCTACGCCGCCGCCCTGATCGAGGGGCGCAGGGGGCATCGCATTCCGCATGATCTGGCGGACGAGGCCCTGCTGAGCCTGGAGGGGGTTAACGACCGGGCGGTGCTGACGGCCTGGATCCGGGCTTATCTGATGCTGACCCCGCCGCCGGTCGAGGCCGATGGCAGCGGCATCTGACGCAGATGCGTTCGACGAACGCTAAACCTTGCTCAACTTCTGGTGTGCCAATCTGAGGCGTTAGTCCGGAAGTGATATGTCGCCAATCAAAGCTGCGGTCCTCGCGACCGCCATTCTGCTGTCGCCGGGCCTGGCCCAAGCGCAGGCGCCCGCGCCGCGTGACGACCTGTTGCGCGCGGTCGAGCAGCGGGCCTCGCAGACCAGCTTCGCCGAGCTCGAGGCTTTTGGCGAGGCCGCCTACAGGCGGCATGACCGCGAGGGGTTGAACCGCCTCTATCACGTCGTCTGGATCATCCAGAACCAGGGTGAGTTCGAGCGCGCGGGCTTCTGGAACCAGCGGCTGGCGGAGAAGGCTCGCGCGCAAGGCGATCGCCGCTACATCGAAATCGCCCGGTTGAACGAATTGACCGCCCGTTATGACCAGGGGGATCTGACCGTCGATGCAGAGATGTCCCGTATGACCACGACGGGATTCGACTGGTTCGTGCGTGCCCACGCTGCGCGCCTGACGGCCCTGACCCTGATGGATCAGGACCGGGTCGGCGAGGGGTTGAAGCTGCTCAATCAGGCCGAGACCGAAATCCCTGATGAGGCTCCCTTCGCCGCCACCGCCCATGCGGGTCTGTGGGAAGTGACCGGCATGGGACTGATGAAGCTGAACGACGTGGTGGGGGCGACGATCGCCTTTCGCCGCTTCGAGATCGACTACGCAAACTCGGCCTATCCGCGCCCCGACTTCGACAGTCTCTACAACCTGACCAAGATGGCGGTGCAGGTCGGTGATCTGACCCGGGCGCAGGACTATTACGCCGCCCACCGCCGCCTCAGCCTACGGACCGGGCTGGAAAATCTGCTGGTCTATGACGCCAGCCTGTGCGCCCAGGTGGCGGACGCGCGCGACGAACCACTGGAGGTGCTGGCCTGCGTCGCCCGCTATGGCGAGGACATGGGCTCGGCGGCCTTCCTCAAGCTGGACCTGCTGCCGTTGCGGGCTGTGGCGCGGGCGCGGACCGGTGATCTGGACGGGGCGCGACGGGATCTGGCGCAGCTGCGCATTCTTGATCGGCAAGGGGGCGTGGATTCCCACGTGGCCCTGGTCGAGGCCGAGCTGCTGTTCGCCTCGGGTCAGGCAGCCGAAGCCTATGCCGTACTGCGGACCTACCAGCGCGAACGGGAAGTCCAGACCGCCCAGCGCTTCAGCGCGGGTATCCGCCAGGTCACCGGCGACATTCAGGAACAGCTGGACCGCCGGCGTCAGCAACTGGAGACCGCCCGCGCCAACACCGAACTGCAGCGTACCGTCATCCGCTGGCAGAACTGGATCGTCGGCATCGGCGTGGTCTTCATGCTGTCGGCCCTTCTGACCCTGTTGTGGCAATGGCGTCAGGCGGGGGAGCTGCGCCGCGCCCGTCGCCACGCCGAAGAGGCTAGCCGCGCCAAGAGCGAGTTCCTGGCCAATATGAGCCACGAAATCCGCACCCCGCTAAATGGAGTGGTGGCCATGGCCGACGCCCTGGCCCAGCGCGACCTGAACCCCGACGAGCACGACATGGTCGAGGTCATCCGTTCGTCAGGCGCCATGCTGGAGCGCTTGCTGTCCGACATTCTGGACAGCGCCCGCATCGAGTCCGGCCAGGTCACGATCGAGCCGGCCCCCTTCCATCTGGGGCGGGCGGTGCAGGACGTGGCGGCCCTGTGGCGTATTCCGGCGGAAGCCAAGGGCGTGGCGGTAGTCGCCCATGTCGATCCCGCCCTGGATCGACTGGTCGAGGGCGACGCCGTGCGCGTGCGCCAGGTGCTGACCAATCTGGTCAGCAACGCCCTGAAGTTCACATCGGAAGGCGAGGTCAGTCTGACGGTTGAACCGGGCCTGGAGGGGGATGTGCGCTTCATCGTCACCGACACCGGCGTTGGCTTTGACGAGGAGCAGAAGGCCCGCATCTTCGGCCGCTTCCAGCAGGCCGACGGTTCGATCACCCGGCGCTTCGGCGGCACCGGCCTGGGTCTGGCCATTTCGCGCGAGCTGGTCGAGCTGATGGGCGGTTGGCTGGAATGCGACAGCACGCCGGGCGTCGGCTCGCGCTTCTGGTTCGAGATTCCGCTGCCGTCGGCCGAGGCCGGGAGCGAGATCGAAGAGCCTGCGTCGTCCACTGGCGATGTGCGCGCCCAGCCGTTGCGAGTGCTGCTGGCCGACGACCATCCGGCCAACCGCAAGGTCATCGAGGTCATGTTGTCGGCCACGGCGATGGAGCTTGTCGCGGTCGAGGACGGGGCTCAGGCGCTGGAGGCCTTCCAGCGCGAAGCCTTCGATCTGGTCCTGATGGACATGCAGATGCCGGTGATGGACGGACTGACCGCCACCAAAGCCATCCGGGCCTTCGAGACCCAGCATGGGCGCGTCCGGACGCCGATCCTGATGTTGACCGCCAACGCCATGACCGAGCACGTCGAGGCAGGTCGGGCGGCGGGCGCGGACGGCCATCTGACCAAACCGCTGACCCTGGCCGCCCTGTTTGAAGGGATCGATCAGGTGATGATGCGATGCGAGCGCGCCGCCTAGGGCGGCGTCAGACCTGCCATTCTAGGGCCACTTCACCACGGGCGGCATGGAGCTGAGGATCGACTCGACGTTGCCGCCGGTCTTCAGCCCGAACATGGTGCCGCGGTCGTACAGCAGGTTGAACTCGACGTAGCGGCCGCGACGGATCAGCTGTTCCTCGCGTTCCTCGGGCGTCCAGGCCTCGGTCATCCGGCCGGCGACAATCTTCGAGTAGGCGTCGAGGAAGGCCTTACCGACGTCCTGGGTGAAGGCGAAGTCCTTCTCCCAGTCGCCGCTGTCGTGGTGGTCATAGAATATGCCGCCCGTGCCGCGCGGTTCGTTGCGGTGCGGCAGGAAGAAGTAATCGTCGCACCACTGCTTGTACTTGGCGTGCCATGACGGATCATAGGCATCGCAGGCGCCCTGCATCGCGGCGTGGAAGGCGAGGGTGTCGGGGTGATCATCGCGACGATCCACGTCCAGCACGGGGGTCAGGTCGCCGCCGCCGCCGAACCAGGTCCTGGTGGTCGAGATCAGCCGGGTGTTCATATGCACCGCCGGGACGCGCGGGCTGACCGGGTGGCAGATCAGGCTGATGCCGGTGGCGTAGAAACGCGGGTCTTCCTCGGCCCCCGGGACGTTTTTCGCATAATCGGCGGGGAAGGTGCCGTGGACGGTCGAGCAGTGGACGCCGACCTTCTCGAACAAACGCCCGTGCATCATGCCCATGACGCCGCCGCCGCCTTCCTTGCGGTCCCAGGGCGTGCGCACGAAGCGGCCGGCGTCGCCGGGGAAGAGGTCGGCGGGGGCGGCGTCCTCAAGGGCCTCGAAACCGGCGTGGATCTGATCACGCAGGGTCTCGAACCAGACGCGGGCGCGCTCGCGATGCTCGACCATCAGGGTGGGGGTCTCTTGGATCATGAGGGCTTCAACCATGACGGACGGCCTTTGTGAACAGTGTGCGGTGCGCACTTCATGCGCTCCGACCCAAAAGAGGGCCTTGATCCAGATCAGACCCGGTTTCCATGCCGCCCCTCCTGTGCCAGCGTGGCCGTGTCAGTATTGAGGGGACCCCCATGATCCGCACCGCCTTGCTCGCCGCCGTTTCGCTCGCCGTTCTGGCTGGCCCAGCCCTGGCGCAATCCCAGGCCGGCCAAAATGCAGCAGGGCAGGAGCGAGTGATGCAGATCCTGCGTCGCACGCCCCTGATCGACGGCCACAACGACCTGCCCTGGGCCTTGCGCCAGGGCTTCGGGAACGACCCCTATCGTGTTGATCTGGCGACCAACCTGGCGGCGACGACACGCCTCCACACCGACATCCCGCGTCTGCGCGCAGGCGGCGTCGGAGCTCAGTTCTGGTCGGTCTATGTCCCCGCCAGTCTGGAGCCGGTCGAGGCCGCCAAGGCCACCTTCGAGCAGATCGACACGGTCAAGCGCATCGCCGCCGCCTATCCCTCGGTGTTCGAGATCGCCACCACCGCCGACGACATCGCCCGCATCCACAAGGCGGGTCGCATCGCCAGCCTGATCGGCATGGAGGGCGGCTATTCGATCGACGATTCCCTGGGCCTGCTGCGTGAGTTCTACGATTCGGGTTCGCGCTACATGACGCTGACCCACTCCAAGACCACGACCTGGGCCGACAGCGCCACGGACGCGCCGAAGTGGGGCGGCCTGTCGCCCTTCGGCGAGCAGGTGGTCAAGGAGATGAATCGCATCGGCATGATGGTGGACCTGAGCCACGTCTCCGAAGAGACGATGACCGACGCCATCCGCGTCTCGACGGCGCCGGTCATCTTCTCGCACTCGTCTGCGCGGGCGGTGACGGGCCATCCGCGCAACGTGCCCGACGCGGTCCTGCGGATGATGCCGGCCAACGGCGGCATCGTCATGGTCACCTTCGTGCCGGGCTTCATCAGCGAGGCCGTGCGCGCCTCGGGCGCCGCCCGTTCGGCCGAGGTCTCGCGGCTGACAGCCCTGAACCCGGGCGATCCCGAGGCGGTCAAGGCGGGCATGGAGGCCTGGAACGCCGCCAACCCGGCGCCCAAGGCCACGCTGGACGATGTTGTGGCGCACATTCAGCACGTCCGCGACGTGGCGGGTATCGATCATGTCGGCCTGGGCGGCGACTTCGACGGCGTCGACAGCCTGCCGGAGGGCGTCGAGAGCGTGGAAGCCTATCCGCGCATTCTGGCCGAGCTGATGCGTCGCGGCTGGACCGAGGCCGACATCCGCAAGATTTCCGGCGAGAACCTGCTGCGCACCATGCGCGCGGTCGAACGCGCCGCCACGGCCCAGCGCGGCGAACGCCCCAACCTGGCGCAACTGCCGAATGACGGCGCGCCGGAGTAGGGGGGTCAGGCAGGCTGCGGCGACGACGGCGTCTTCAGGCGAACCAGACGAGCGATCTCGAACGCGAGGTCCTCGTCCGAGTGATCTGGTTTCACCTCGATGAAATCGACTCCGGCGCGTCGCAGCGCCTCTCGCTTGACCGCGTCGCGCGCGGCGGCCGTGCCGAGATAGTGTCCAGAGCCCTGGAACTCGACTGCCGCCAGCGGGTGTCCGTCATTGGCGATGACCAGCATATCGACGCGTTTGCTGTTCACGGCGGCAAAGGCCTTGGCGTCAGTGGAAGTCAGGACCTCGCCCAGAGACACCTGAGCCATCACGCGCCAGCCCATGCGATGACCCCGCAGCAGACGTTCAATCTGCAGAAAAGCGCGAGCCTCGTTCCTGGACATCAGTCGCTTGGGACGAAACTCTGCGTTCATGACGGTGGTGAGTTGCGCCGCGGGATCGGGTCGGTCGCTACGCGCTGTTGAGGTTTCAGGATTCACGAGCTTCATTCCCGCGCGCCATCGTCCCCTGCTTGAGGAGCGCCTAGTCCAACGGCTTCGAGCGCCCACCTTCAATCCTGCCAGAAAGCCCAGGAGTGCGATCAAGGCCATCAACAGCGGCAGGTTATCGGCTGATGTCAGTTCCTGCAGGAAGGCTTGTAAAGTCATGGTTCCGCTCGTGTGAGCGGAGTAGTTTGCCTTTCACCATTTGGCGTTCGGTGAATCGGCGTGGTTAAGTTTCAGGCTTTTCAAGGCCGCACCGGCAACTCGCCCAACTGCCTCAACCCTTCCCACAGGGCGATGCCTGCGCTGACCGACAGGTTCAGCGAACGCGTTTCCGGTCGGATGGGGATGAAGACGCGGGCGTCGGCGGCCGCGTGGACATAGTCGGGCGCGCCGGCGCTTTCCTTGCCGAACAGCAGGACATCGTCGGGCCGGAATTCGAACTCGGGCAGGGGCGTGGCGCCCCTGGTGGTGAACAGGACCAGCCGCCCCGGCGCGCGGTCGCGCTGGAAGGCCTCCCAGTCGGCGTGGCGGGTCATGTGCGACAGCGGGCCATAGTCGAGGGCCGCGCGCTTCATGGCGCGGTCGTCGAAACGAAAGCCGGTCGGCTCAATGACGTGTAATTCTACACCGAAACAGGCGCTCTGACGGATGCAGGCGCCCACATTCTGCGGGATGTCAGGTTGAAAAAGGGCGAGACGCATTCTAAGGCCGTCATACGCGCGGGGCGGGGTCTTGTCGCGGTCTTTATTGCGACCGTTTCGCAAGTTGCATCAGCAGCTTGCGACTATCGTTGTAATACAAGGGCCGCAGGCATCTTCTGCCGTTCCGCAGGGACGATCCATGCCGACGACCAACTCCTTCCGGGGCGGGCGATCGGGAGTGCAGAGGTGAGAGCGTGGCCGAATCGGTCGTGAATGCTGAAGGGCCTGAGGGCCAACACGGGGGCGGCGACGCCACCCGCCGCGATTTCATCCACATCGCCGCCGGCGCCGCCGCGGTCGGTGCTGGCGTGATGGTGGCCTGGCCGCTGATCAACCAGATGAACCCCGCCGCCGACACCCTGGCCCTGGCGTCGATCGAATTCGATCTGACCAAGGTTCAGGAAGGCCAGCAGGTCGTCATCAAGTGGCAGGGCAAGCCGGTCTTCGTGCGTTACCGCACGCCGGCCGAGCTGAAGCGCGTCATCGCCGATGACCATGCCCCGGACCTGAAGCAACCGCAGACCGACGCCGAGCGCACCAAGCCTGGCCACGAGAAGTATCTGGTGGTTATCGGTTCCTGCACCCACCTGGGCTGCGTTCCGACCTTCGGTACGGGCGACTACGGCGGCTGGTTCTGCCCCTGCCACGGTTCGCACTACGACGCCTCGGGCCGTATTCGTAAGGGCCCGGCGCCGCTGAACCTGATCGTGCCGAACTACGAATACGTGTCCGACACCCGCGTGAAGATCGGCTGAGGACGGACAGAGGAACCATGAGCGATCACGAATCCACCTACGTCCCCAAAACCGCGATTGAGCGGTGGATGGACACCCGCCTGCCGATCATCCGTTTCGGCATGGACTACGCCAACCTGCCGACCCCCCGTAACCTGAACTACTGGTGGACCTTCGGCGGCATCCTGGCCCTGTGCCTGATGACGCAGATCATCACCGGCATCGTTCTGGCCATGCACTATACCCCGCACGTCGACCTGGCCTTCGCCTCGGTCGAGCGCATCATGCGCGACGTCAACGGCGGCTGGCTGATCCGCTACGTGCACGCCAACGGCGCGTCGATGTTCTTCATCGCCGTCTATCTGCACATGCTGCGCGGTCTCTACTACGGTTCCTACAAGGCGCCGCGCGAGATGATCTGGATCGTCGGCTGCGTCATCTTCTTCCTGATGATCGCCACCGCCTTCCTCGGCTATGTCCTGCCCTGGGGCCAGATGTCCTTCTGGGGCGCTGAGGTCATCACCAACCTGATCGGCGCCATTCCGGTGGTCGGCGAGCCGATCCTGATCTGGCTGCGCGGCGGTCCGGCGATCGACAACGCCACCCTGAACCGCTTCTTCTCGCTGCACTACCTGCTGCCGTTCGTCATCGCCGGTTGCGTGGTGCTGCACCTGTGGGCCCTGCACGCCGCCGGTCAGAACAACCCGGTCGGCATCCTGATCCCGAAGGACCGCCAGAAGAAGGACATGCTGCCCTTCCACCCGTACTTCACGGTCAAGGACGGCTTCGCGATCATCCTCTTCCTGATCCTGTTCTCGGTCTTCGTCTTCTATCAGCCGAACGCCCTGGGCCACGCCGACAACTACATCCCGGCCAACCCGCTGCAGACCCCGGCGCACATCGTGCCTGAGTGGTACATGCTGCCCTTCTACGCGATCCTGCGCGCCATCCCCGACAAGTTCGGCGGCGTGGTGGCCATGTTCGCCGCCATCGGCGTTCTGTTCGTCCTGCCCTGGCTGGACACGTCCAAGGTGCGCTCGATGCGCTACCGTCCGACGATGAAGACCTTCTTCATCATCTTCCTGTTCGTCTGCTTCGGCCTCGGCTGGTGCGGTGGTCAGTTGCCGGACGCCCCTGTGGTTCCGGGCATGCCGAGCTTCAACCTGTTTGACGGTCAGTTGAACTCCTACCTGTGGCTGACGCGTCTGTTCACGGCCTACTACTTTGTCTTCTTCCTGGTGCTGATGCCGATCCTCGGCCTGCGCGAGAAGCCGCTGCCGGTCCCGGCGACGATTTCCGAGCCGGTCCTGTCGGGCGAAGCCGAGCAGAAGGGCTGAGCGCGATGATTTCGAACGAGAAGAAAACCGTGTCCTTCCGCAAGACCTTGGTCGTTCTGACGGCCGCTCTGGGCCTCGTCGCTATCGCCGCTCCGGCGATGGCCGCCGGGGGCGCCAAGCATCCGCGCAGCGGCGGCTTCAGCTTCGAGGGGCCGTTCGGCACCTACGACCAGGGCCAGCTGCAGCGCGGCTACAAGGTCTACAAGGAAGTCTGCGCTTCGTGCCACGGCATGAACCTGATGCATTTCCGCAACCTGGGCGACAAGCACGGGCCGTTCTGGAACCCCGAGTACCCGAACCCGAACGACAACCCTGTCGTGAAGGCTCTGGCCAAGGAAGTTCAGGTCCCGGACATCGACAGCGAGACGGGCGAGGCGCTGATGCGCGACGCCACCACCGCCGACAAGTTCCCGTCGCCCTATCCGAACGCCACGGCGGCTGCTGCGGCCAACGGCGGCGCGGCTCCGCCCGACCTGTCGGTCATGGCCAAGGCCCGTCATGACGGCGCCAACTACATCTACTCGCTGCTGTCGGGTTACGGCGCTCCGCCCAAGGGTTTGAAGATGACCTCGGCCCAGCACTACAACCCCTATATGGCGGGCGATCTGACCCCGTTCTGGGAAGGCGAGGGACACGTTCCTCCGGGCGGCTTCATCGCCATGCCCGCACCGCTGCAAGACGGTCAGGTCACCTATGACGACGGCACCAAGGCCACCGTCGACCAGATGGCCAAGGACGTCGCCGCCTTCATAGCCTGGACTTCCGAGCCCAAGGCGACCGAGCGCAAGCAGATGGGCTTTGGCGTGATCATTTTCCTGCTGCTGTTCGCAGGGATCACCTACGCGAGCTACCGCCGCATCTGGAAGGGCGTCGCCCACTAAGGCGAAGCGCTTTCGAGACGAGATGACCCGCCGGAGCGATCCGGCGGGTTTTTTCGTGTCTGCGGCTGGACGCGGGCGCATCGACTCTGGGGATTTCGACCGATAGGGTCCGGGCCTCTGTTTTCGTCGAGGGGTCTGTTTCCATGCGTTTGATGTCGTCCGCCGCTGTCCTGTTGTTCGCCGCCGCTCTGGCCTCAGGCGCTGTCGCCCAGACGCCTGACTTCGACGCCGCGCGCATTTCCAACGACATCAAGGTCCTGTCCGACGACAGCTTCGAGGGGCGCGGCATCGCCACCCCCGCGGAGCAGAAGGTCATCGACTACCTGAGCCAGCAGTATGCGGCGGCGGGCTTCGCGCCCGGTGGCGAGAACGGCGGTTGGACCCAGGCGGTCGGCCTCAACCGTTTCACCGTCTCCAACGTCAGCGGCCAGATCAAGGTCGGCGACTGGACCCAGTCTCTGGCCCAGGGCCAGCAGGCCACCATCACCACGCGCCTGCCCAGCGACGGCGTCGACCTGCGCGGCAAGCCCCTGGTCTTCGTTGGCTATGGCACGAACGCGCCCGAGCGCGGCTGGAACGACTTCAAGACCGACGTGCGCGGCAAGGTCATCGTCGTTCTCGTCAACGACGCCGACTTTGAAGACCCATCGCTGAACACTTTCGGCGGCGAGGCCATGACCTACTACGGCCGCTGGACCTACAAGTACGAAGAGGCCGCGCGTCAGGGCGCGGCGGGCGTGCTGATCGTCCACGAGACCAAGCCCGCCTCCTATGGCTGGACCACGGTGGCCAACTCCTGGTCCGTGCCGCAGTTCGATATCGTGCGTCAGAACCCCTCGGCAGAGCGTGTGCCGATGGAGGCCTGGATCCAGCGTGACGTGGCCATCGAAATGTTCCGGCAGGCCGGTCTCGATTTCGAGCAGGAGAAGATCAAGGCCCGCAGCCGCGACTTCCAGCCGGTCGAGCTGAAGGGCGCGACCATCGATGCCAAGTTCGATGTGAAGACCGACCAGATCACCACTCATAACGTTTTGGCCAAGCTCGAAGGCACGACCCATCCGAACGAGACCATCCTCTACACCGGCCATTGGGACCACATCGGCATGGGCGAGCCGGACGCCAACGGCGACCGCATCTTCAATGGCGCCGTCGACAACGCCTCGGGTACGGCGGGCCTGCTAGAACTGGCGCGTCAGTGGGCTAAGGGGCCGAAGCCAGAGCGCACCATCGTCATGATCAGCTTCACGGGTGAGGAAAGCGGCCTGCTGGGTTCGGAATTCTACGCCGCCAATCCGCTCTATCCACTGGAAACGACGGTGGCGGGCTTCAATCTGGACGCCGCGAGCGTTCTGGGCCGGATGAGCAAGCTGGGCGTGACCGGCTATGGGCAGTCCGATCTGGACGAACGCGTCATTGCTTTGGCGGCAGCGCAGGGGCGCGGCTTTGAGGGCGATGCGGGCGCGGGCGCGGGCATCTACTTCCGTTCGGACCACTTCCCCCTGGCCAAGCGCGGCGTGCCGATGGGCTATCTGTCCTCGACCGGCGACTACGTGGACGAGCCGATCGCTCCGCGTCTGGCCGCTGCCGCTGAGTACCGCGCCAACCGCTATCACCAGGCCGCAGACGAGTGGGAGCCGACTTGGGACTATCGCGGCATGATCCAGGATCTGTCGGTCGTCTACGACGCCGGTCAGGCCCTGGCCAACAGCCGCGACTGGCCGCAGTGGAAGGCCGGTTCAGAGTTCGGTCCGGCCCGAACCGTGAGCGACGCGCAGCGCAGATAGGCCGGTCTGATCCGGCTTCGCGGAACATGACAAAAATGTAAGGGGCGGCCTCCTGCGAGGCCGCCCTATTACTTGGCGTGAAAGCCCCGTGGGGAGGGCGAGGGAGTTTCCATGCATCGTCGGTTCATCTGCGGCGTCGCCGCAACCGCTCTTCTATTCGCCGCTGGCTCGGCTGCGTCTCAGGACTTTTCGGCCCAGCGCCTGTCGGACGAAATCCGCACCATCAGCGCCGACGACTTCCAGGGCCGCTATCCCGGCACGGACGGCGAGAAGAAGACCCTGGACTGGCTTCAGGCCCAGTACGAGGCCATGGGCCTGGTGCCGGGCGGCCCGAACGGTCAGTGGCTGCAGGTCATCGATCTGAAGCGCTACACCCCCGTTGCAGACAGCACCAAGGCCAGTTGGACCGGCCCTGATGGTCAGGTCCACGCCCTGACGCCGGGAACCGACATCACCCTACGGGCGGTCAGCAACGACGGTCAGGCGTCGATCGCCAGTGCGGGCCTCGTCTTCGCCGGCTACGGCATCCACGCGCCCGAGCGTGGCTGGGACGACTACGGCAGCCTCGACGTGACGGGCAAGATCGTCCTGGTCGTCGGCGGAGAGCCGGACGGCGACCTGTTCAACGGACCCTACGCCACCAACTATCAGTCCGCCGCATACAAGGCGGACGAGGCCAAGCGTCGGGGGGCGCTGGGCGTCATCACCGTGTCCAAGGTCGGTGCGAGCGACGCCGGCTGGACCCGCATGGCGCAGGGTAACAGCCGCACCCGCACCCTGACGCCGGGCGCCGCCGACCTCGAATTCTCGGGCGCGATCAACGCCGATACAGCCAAGGCTCTGGGGATCGACATCGCCGACCTGGCGCCGCGGGCGGCCAGCGGCGACTTTCGCGCCTTCGCCTTGCCGGGCGTGACCCTGTCCGTCGAGACGGCCGAAACCACCGACACCCTTCGTACGCACAACCTGCTGGCCAAGATCCCCGGGACCAAGCGCCCCAACGAGACCATCATCTACTCGGCTCACTGGGACCATGTCGGAGTCAACGAGCACGCTGGCGGCGACGACAAGATCTTCAACGGCGCCTGGGACAACGCCTCCGGCACCATCGGCGTGGTCGAGATGGCGCGTCAGCTGAAGGCGGCGCCTGCGCCGGACCGCACCATCGTCTTCGCCCACATGGCCGCCGAGGAAATGGGCCTGCTGGGCGCCTACGCCTATGCTGCCGACCCGGTCTATCCGCTGGAGACGACGGTGGCCGACATCAACATCGACATGCTGCCCCTGTCGGGCCCGACGCGCGACGTGCCGATCTTCGGCAAGGGTCAGAACAGCCTTGAGGACGACCTTCAGGCTCTAGCCGCCAAGGAGGGCCGCTACGTCTCCGACGACGGTCAGCCAGAGCAGGGTTTCTACTACCGCTCCGACCACTTCCCCTTCGCTCGCGCCGGCGTGCCGGCCCTGATGCCCTGGCACGGCGTTGACTGGGTCGACGGCGGCAAGGAGGCCGGTCTGGCCGCATGGAAGGCCAAGTTCGGAGCCGACTATCACAAGCCCAGCGATGAATGGTCGGCCGACTGGGACCTGCGTTCGGCGGTCGAGAACCTGACCCTGTTGTACCGCCTGGGCCTGCAACTGGCCAACAGCGATGAATGGCCGACCTGGAAGCCGACCTCCGAGTTTGGTCAAGTCCGCGCGGCCAGCGACGCGGCCCGCCGTTAAAGCGACCGTTCCGGTCGGGGTGAACCAGGCCATCCCTCGTTCGTTTTCAACGGCATGAGAGGCTTGGTCATCCTGCTTCTGGCGATTGCAG
Source organism: Brevundimonas sp. NPDC090276 (assembly GCF_044772165.1). NCBI lineage: Bacteria > Pseudomonadati > Pseudomonadota > Alphaproteobacteria > Caulobacterales > Caulobacteraceae > Brevundimonas > Brevundimonas sp. NPDC090276. Next base: position 177,836 of record NZ_JBIVYK010000002.1, read on the forward strand.
GCCTCGCCGCCTGTGATCGCCAGCCCGGCGTCAATCCGCCCACGGAACCGGCGGCGGCCGCCGCGCCGTCCTCGCGCCCGTCCGGCGCCGATGCCAGACGCGCGGAGAGCCCGCCGGTCAGTTTCGTCGGCCGCTGGGCGGCCGAGGCGGACTGGTGCTTCAATCCGCGCGGCGACCGCGTGCCGATCGAGATCACTACGACCGAGCTGCGCGGCTATGAGAACCGCTGCGAGATCCAGCGCATCACCGAGCTCAGCGACGGCTATGAGGCCGCGCTGAAATGCGACGCCGAGGGCGAGGCGCGCTACGAGCGGGTGCGGATGACGGCCACGGCCCAGACCCTGGCCATCACCTGGATGGACCGCAGCGACCGCCCGGTGCGGCTGCTGCGGTGCATGACCCCGGCAGGCTGACGGTCAGACCGCCGCCAAGGCCTGTTCCAGGTCCGCGATCAGGTCATCGATATGCTCGATGCCGACCGACAGTCGCACCGTGTCCTCGGTCACGCCGGCCTTCTTCAGCTCGTCCGGCGACAGCTGCCGGTGGGTGGTCGAGGCGGGGTGGCAGACCAGGGACTTGGCGTCGCCGATATTGACCAGACGGGTGAACAGTTTGACGGCGTCCTGGAAGCGCCCGCCGGCCTCGCGGCCGCCCCCCTCTTCGGTAGAATTGACGCCGAAGGTCAGCAGGCCCGACGCCTTGCCGCCGAAATATTTCTGGATCAGCGGGTTGGAGGGATGGTCGGGCAGGCCGGCGTAGTTGACCCACTTCACCTTGGGGTGGCTCTTCAGATAGTTCGCCACGGCGACCGCGTTCTCGACGTGCCGGTCCATGCGCAGGGCCAGGGTCTCCAGCCCTTGCAGGATCAGGAAGCTGTTGAAGGGCGAGATGGCCGCGCCGGTGTTGCGCAGCAGTACGGTGCGCACCCGACCGATATAGGCCGCGGGGCCAAGCGCCTCGGTATAGACGACGCCGTGGTAGCTGACCTCGGGCTCGTTGAGGCGGCGGAAGCGCGCCTTGTGCTCGGCCCAGGGGAATTTGCCGCTGTCGATGATGGCGCCGCCGATGCTGGTGCCGTGGCCGCCGATATACTTGGTCAGGGCGTGGACGACGATGTCGGCGCCGTGCTCGATGGGACGCGTCAGGTAGGGGGTCGGCACGGTGTTGTCGACGATCAGCGGCAGGCCTTGGGCGTGCGCCGCGTCGGCCAGGGCGGCGAAGTCCACCACATTGCCCAGCGGATTGCCGATGGACTCGCAGAAGACCGCCTTGGTCCGCTCATCCGTGTTGGTCGCCACGGCGGCGATGTCGTCGGCGTCGATGAAGCGCACCTCGATGCCGTACTGGGGCAGGGTGTGGGCGAACAGGTTGTAGGTGCCGCCATAGAGGGCGCCGGTGGCGATGATGTTGTCGCCGGCCTCGGCGATGGTCAGGATGGCGTAGGTGATGGCCGCCATGCCCGAGGCCACGGTCAGGGCCGCGATGCCGCCCTCCAGCGCCGCCAGACGCTGCTCCAGCACGTCGGACGTGGGGTTCATGATGCGGGTGTAGATATTGCCCGCCACCTTCAGGTCGAACAGGTCGGCCCCGTGCTGGGTGTCGTCGAAGGCGTAGCTGGTGGTCTGATAGATGGGCACCGCGACGGACTTGGTCGTCGGATCAGGTGAATAGCCGGCGTGGACGGCGAGGGTGTCGAACTTCATGCGTTTCCCCGGGGAGTTTGACGCGTGAACCGCGCCTTCATTCCCCGAGGCTAGCAAACCCAAAACAGCAATGGGATTTCAGATTTTCTGCGGAGCCGGTCAGATTTTCTAACCGGCTGCCGCGTCAGGATCAGTTGTTGAACAGGAAGTGCATCACGTCGCCGTCCTTGACGACGTAGGCCTTGCCTTCGGCCCGCATCTTGCCGGCTTCCTTGGCGCCCGCTTCGCCCTTCAGCGCGACGTAGTCGTCGAAGGCGATGGTTTCGCCGCGGATGAAGCCCTTTTCGAAGTCTGTGTGGATGACGCCGGCGGCCTGCGGGGCGGTGGCGCCGACCGGGATGGTCCAGGCGCGGGCTTCCTTGGGGCCGACGGTGAAGTAGGTCTGCAGGCCCAGCAGCTTGTAGGCTTCGCGGATCAGGCGGTTCAGGCCGGGTTCTTCCAGACCCAGGGTCTCGAGGAACTCCTTCTGCTCCTCGTCGTCCAGGACGGCGATTTCCGACTCGATCTGGGCCGAGATGACCACCGAGTTGGCGTTGTCCTCGGCGGCGCGCTTGGCCACCAGGTCCGACAGCTCATTGCCCTTGTCGGCCGAGCCTTCTTCCACGTTGGCGACATAGAGGGCGGGCAGGGCGGTCAGCAACTGCAGCATGTCCCAGGCCTTCTTGTCCTCCTTGGACACCTCGGCCAGGCGCGCGGGCTTGCCGTCGCGCAGCTTCTCCAGCGCAGCGTCGATCAGTTTCAGCGTCAGCTGGGATTCCTTGTCGCCGCCCTTGGCGCGCTTCTCGACCTGAACGCGACGGCGCTCCAGGCTCTCGAGGTCGGCCAGCATCAGCTCGGTCTCGATGATCTCGAGGTCCGAAATAGGGTCGATGCGGTTCTCGACGTGGGTGATGTCGTCATCGACGAAGCAGCGGGCGACGAAGGCTACGGCGTCGCAGTCGCGGATATTGGCCAGGAACTGGTTGCCCAGGCCCTCGCCCTTGGACGCGCCGCGCACCAGACCGGCCACGTCGACGAAGGTGATCCGCGCGGGGATGATTTCCTTCGATCCGGCGATCTCCGCCAGGGTGTTCAGACGGGCTTCCGGCACGGCCACGTCGCCGGTGTTCGGCTCGATGGTGCAGAACGGATAGTTGGCGGCCTGGGCCGCCGCCGTCTTGGTCAGGGCGTTGAACAGGGTGGACTTGCCGACGTTGGGCAGGCCGACGATCGCGACTTTAAGAGCCATGGGATTCCTCGTGAGCGCGAGCCTTTAGCGGGTTCGGGTCTGTTTGTCAGGTGCGGGGACGCAACGGTCCTTCCTCCCCACGACGCGGGGAGGAAGAATGCGTGTCCGACTACTCCTCGGAATCGACCACCGGCGGCTGCTTGATCGCCGCATGCACCCCGATGGCCGGGGCCTTCTCGAAGGTCAGGGTGAACGACGCCACGCCGCCATCGACCAGAGGATCACGCAGGCCCATCAGCATGACGTGGGTCGAACCCGGCTTCAGCTCGACCTTCTGACCGGCGGGCAGGGGCAGACCGTCCTTCAACTCGCCCATGCTCATGACGCCGTTCTCCATCTTCATCTCATGGATCTGGGCGCTCTCGGCCAGGGCGGTCGAGACGCTGAGCAGGCGGTCGTCGGAGCCGGCGGTCAGGGTGACGTAGCAGCCGCCGACCTTGGCGCCGTTCGGCGTCGGGCGGCACCAGGCGTCGGCGACCGTGACGGTTCCGGGCGCGGCGGCGGTTTCAGCGGCCTTGTCGGCGGGCTGGCCGCAGGCGGCGAGGGACAGGACGCCGAGGGCGCTCAGGATCAGGGTGTGTCTGGTCATCATGGGTTCCTTAATAGGCCAGTCGGAGGCCGACGAAAACGGATCGCCCTTCGCCGGGGAAGAAGACGGCGGTGGACGCCGTACGGGCGTCGGTCACGGCCGAGAACTCGCCGACGTAACGCTCGTCGGTCAGGTTTCGCGCATCGACATAGACGGAGAGGCCGTCACGCACGTCGAAGCCCGCCGTCAGGCCCAGCAGGGCGTAGTCGGGAGCCTTCATGGTGTTGGCGTAGTCGACATAGGGCTGGCTGATCCGCCACTCGACCGAGGGGGTGACGAAGACGCCCGACGGATGCCGCCAGCTCAACTCGGCCCGGTATTGATGCTCGGGCACGACCGGCAGGCGGTTGTCGCCCCAGCGCGCGTCGCCGTCGAAGCGGAAGTCGCTCCAGGTGTAGGTCTGGCGCAGCAGCAGGGAGCCGTCCGCCAGTTCGACGGGCAGGCGCCAGTCCAGACCGGCCTCGATGCCTTGGTGGATGGTACTGTCGGCGTTGAAGGTGGCGGCCGGAATGTCAGGCCCGACGATGAAGTTCAGCATCTCGCCGTCGACTTCGCTGCGATAGGCCGTCACGTCCCAGGCCAAGGCGCCGTGCCGTCCGCGCGTGCCGATCTCGGCGGTCCAGGCGTCCTGAACCTGTACAGGCGTAAAGCCGGTCAGCGGGGCCTGCACCAGGGCGCCATAGGTCGGAGGCTCGACCGAGCGGGTGACGTTGGCGAAGACCTGAGCCCCGCTCTCGGCTTCCCACAGCAGGCCCAGACGCGGCGAGAACCAGTCGTAGTCGATGCTGTCGTCATTGGCCGGGGCCAGATGGTCCTGATAGTCGCGCGTGGCCCGCCCCCAGGACCCGCCCGCGACCAGCGCCAACCGGTCGGTGACGAACAGCCGCCCCTCGGCGAAGACATCCAGACCCGAGGCCTGCTGCCTGGCGTCCGCCGTCTTGGCGCCGCGCAGGCCGCTCAGGTTGACGTAGCGCAGGGCCTCGACCTCGCCGTCGCGCCACGAAAAGCCGTAGAAGGCGTCGGCGCGCAGGCCCGCCACCTGACCCGTCCAGTCGATGCGGCCGAAAGCGCCGCGCGTGGCGCTGTCCTGATCCATGACCTGGAAGATCGGGTGATAGAGGGACTTCTCCCAGCCCCAGAGCGCGCCCTCGAAAAGGGTGGCCTCGTTGAAGCGCCAGCGGGTCTGCAAGGTCAGGCGCTTGACCGTCAGGTCACGGGCCTGATCGCCGGACAGAGCCGATGTCGAGGCCATGCGCGGGGTCTTCAGCGCCTGATCCAGGGTCAGGGCGCCGGGGATGTCCTGTTTGATGTCCGCCGCCTGGGCGATCAGGCGAACCTCGCGGTCCTCGCCGAAGGAGCGCCCGGCGTTGACGGTCAGGCGACCCTGCGCCTGCTGGCTGTGATCGCGCCAGCCGTCGCTCTGCATCCCGGTGACGGCGGCGTAGACGTCCCAGTCGCCATGCGTGCGGGCCACGGCGGCGTGGCCGCGCACGGAGCCGAAACTGCCGCCCTCCAGCTGCCACAGGTTCTCCCGCCGGGCCGTGCGGCCGGTCGGCGTGACCAGATTGATCGCCCCGCCCAGTTGCGCCCCGCCGAAGCGCAGGGTGTTCGCGCCCTTCCACACCTCGATGTAGCGGGCGCTCAGGGCGTCCACGCCCTGAAAGTCGGAAAAGCCGTCGGCGTCGGCGAAGGGCACGCCGTCCTGGGCCAGCAGGACGCCGCGCTGGTGGAAGCCCTGGGCTATGCCCGAGCCGCGAATGGAGAGGCGGCTCTCCTCGCCATAGCGTTTCTGGACCAGGACGCCGGGGACGTTCCTCAGGGTGTCGGAAAAGCCCTGGGCGAAGCGGTCGGCGTAGCTTTCGGCCGAGACGACGGCCACGGCGCCGGGGGTGCGGCTGAGGCGGTCGCGCGCCTCGGCCACGACGACGGGGTCTTCGGCGTTGCGGCGGCCGGTGACGATGATGCTGTCGACGACGGTGGTGGGGCCGTCAGCCTCGGAGGCATGAGCAAAGGCGGGCGCCAGGCAGGCGCCGATGAGCAGCGCGCACGGCGCCGCGGTGGTCTTGAAAGACATGGAAGGTCAAATCCTGAATACAGAGATGCGGTCGCGGGCGTCGTCATCGGACGCGCGCGAGGCGGCAGAGGTTCTGGTTTTCAGGCGTGTGGAGGCGCGGTGGACGGCGGGCGCGGGGGCGCGCGGGCCGGCGGCGGGGGGCTGACGCGGAAGGCGGAATAGGCGACCGGCTCGACCATGCGGACAGCCGGGGCGGGCGTCGGCGCGGGCGGTTCGGGTAGAGCCGCCAGCAGGGGCATTACGCAGGCCGCGCACTTGGCCCCGACGTGCTTGCTGATCGGGCCGTCGACGCCGCCGATCTGGATCGTCTGCGGCCCTTCCGCCGAGCAGATGACGATGGGCTGGCCGGGCGTCGAGGCCGCCAGAGCCGCGAACGGCAGCAGGGTTCCGATCACGATGGCGAACGTCGCGGCCAGGAAGGCCAGCGAGCGCGCAATCGACCAGTTTTCACTCTGGGACCGGGTCACATGGCGGGGCTTAGACCTTCCCGTAATGTGAAGCTATAGCGACGCGACGCCGCGCGCCCTCGACAACAGCGGTTTCACCGTGTCAGCGTGGCTGTCGGACAAGCTCAGGGGGAACCCATGATCCGCGCACTCGGACCCTTCGCCGTCGCCATGCTGCTAGCCGCGCCCGCAGCCGCACAACAGGTGGAGGAGGGGCCGGGCGGTCCCGACCGCGTCTCCCTGACCGTCTACAATCAGAACATCGCCCTGGTGGAGGACGTGCGGAACCTGAACGTGCCCGCCGGGCGCTCGCGTCAGGAGTTTCCGGGCGTATCCGCCAGCATCCGGCCCGAGACGGTCGGCCTGTCGGGGCGCGGCCTGTCGGTGGTCGAGCAGAACTTCGACTATGACCTGCTGACGCCCGGGAAGTTGATGGAAAGCGCCGTGGGCGGCGACATCGGCATCGTCCGCACTAATCCCGGCTCAGGCGCGCAAGAGACCGAGCGCGCCCGCGTCCTGGCGGCGAATCAGGGCGTGGTCTTGCAGATCGGCAACCGCATCGAGGTGCTGCGCGACGATGGCGTGCCAACGCGGGTCATCTTTGACCGGGTGCCGGAAAATCTGCGTCCGCGTCCGACCCTGAGCGTCACCCTGGACGCCGAGGGGGCTGGCCGACGCGAGACCACCCTCAGCTATCTGACCACCGGCCTGTCGTGGAAAGCGGACTATGTGGCCCGCTTCGACGAGAAGGCGGGCAAGCTGGACCTGACCGGCTGGGTCACCATCACCAACAACTCGGGCGCGACGTTCTCCAACGCCCAGACGCGGGTGGTGGCGGGCGACGTCAATCTGATTAATCAGGGAGGCTACAATCCGCGCGGCGTGGTGCGGCCCGGCCAGCGCGGCAATGGCACGCAGACGGGCGGGCAGGGGGCGCTGGCCGACGTCTATGTCTACCCGCTGCCCGAAGCCGTCACCGTCGCCAACAACCAGACCAAGCAGGTTGGCCTGATCGACGCGGCGGGCGTGCCGGCGACCAAGCGCTATCTGAACGTCCTCGACGGTTTCTACACGGCCGAGGCGCCGGTGGCGGCCGAGGTCGGGGTCATCTTTTCGAACGGTTCGGGCGGCGCCGCCCGTGCCCTGCCGGCGGGGGTCATGCGCGTCTATGTGAAGGACGCGGCGGGCGAGCCGCGCTTCATCGGCGAGGATCAGGTCGATCACTCGCCCGCCGGGTCCGAGATCGTGGTCACGACGGGCGATGCCTTTGACGTGACGGTGCAGCCGCGTCTGGTCTCGTCGGAGCGCACGTCCAAGCGCCTGGTCGACTATTTCCGCACCCGCTACGCGATGGAATACACGGTCCGCAACGCCCGGCCCGAGCCGGTGACGGTCGAGGTGCGCCAGCGTGGTCTCGGCCGCGACACGGAGCTGACGGATCAGAGCATCGAGGGCGAGATGCGCGACGCCCGCACCGTGGTCTGGCGCGTGCCCGTGCCGGCCAACGGCGAGACCAAGCTGACCGCGACCATCACCACGGGCGGCTGATCCCATGCGCCGCCTGCTGGCGATCACCACGGCCTTGACCGTTCTGGGGCCCGCCGCCTGGGCCCAGACGGAAAGCGTGTCTGCGCGCCCGGACACGGCCACCGTGGTCATCTATCGCGACCAGCCGGTCGATACGGTTCAACTGATGGAGCAGTCGCGCCAGCCGTGGCGACGGCTGGACCGCGAGGGCCTGGCCCTGATCGTCGAGACGCGCACGGTCGACCTGCCGGCGGGCGAGGGGATCATCCGCTTCCGGGGGCTGGCCACCGGCGTCGTGCCGCAGAGCGCGGTGCTGGAGGGGCTGCCCGCCCATGTGGTCGAGCGCAACGCCGACTTCGACCTGCTGTCGCCCGCCAGCCTGATGGAGAAGTCGGTGGGCGAGGTTGTGCGCGTCGTCCGCACCAATCCCGCCACCGGCGAACAGGTGGAAAAGGCCGCTGTGATCCGCGCGGGCGCGCAAGGGACGGTGCTGGAGATCGACGGCCGCTTCGAGGCCCTGGACTGCTCGGGCCAGACCGAGCGCGTCATCTTCGACCGCGTGCCCGAGGGGCTGGGCGACCAGCCGGTGCTGTCGGTGCGGACGCGGGCCGAGCGGGCCGGGCGCCATACCGTGAGCCTGGCCTATCTGGCGACGGGACTGCAGTGGTCGGCGGACTATGTGGCGCGTCTGGACCCGACGGACGGGACGCTGGACCTGACCGGCTGGGTGACCCTGGCCAATTTCGGCGGCACGGGTTTCCCCGACGCGCCGGTGCAGGTCGTGGCCGGGACGCTGCGGAAGGATGCGGGGACCGTGCCGGTTGAGCCGATGGTTCGCTATCAGCAGAACCAGTGTTGGCCGCAGGGGACAACGACCTTCGGTTCGGGCGAGTTCGCCGAGTATAGCGGCCCTCCGGTCGTGCCGCCGCCGCCGCCGCCGGCACCTCCGCCGCCGCCCGCCATGGCCCGGGCCGTGATGGAGGAGGTCGTCGTCACTGGCAGTCGTATCGCTCGTCAGGGCGAACTGGGCGACTACAAGATCTACACCCTGCCGGAGCCGACCACGGTGGCCGCGCGGCAGACCAAGCAGGTGCGTTTCCTGGAGCGCGAGGGCGTGGCCTATGAACGCGTCTATCGCGTCAACATACTGAGCGCTGACGACGAATCGCGGTCGTCCGAGATCATCCTGAAACTGAAGAATGAGGAAGCCGCAGGTCTTGGCGTGGCCCTGCCGGGCGGCTCGGTGGCGGTGATGCAGCCGGATGGGGCGGGCGGCGTCCTGCTGGCCGGACAGGACCGTTTCGAGGACAAGGGCGTGGGCCTGCCGGTGCGGCTGACCTTTGGCGAAGCTCCCGACGTGCGGGTACAGACGCGGCTGGTGAAGTCGAGCCGTTCCACCCGCGGCGCGGTGACGACGGAACGTTCCGAGGTCGAGACGACTGTCACCAATGCGCGGTCAGAGGCGGTGACGGTCGAACTGGTCGCCGATGCGGCGATGTCGCGTGGTTTCCGTATCCGCAGCCAGTCGGTGCGCAGTCGTATCGACGATACCGGCTATCCGGTCTGGACCCTGACCGTGCCCGCCAACGGCGCCGCGACCTTGAAGGCGGTCTGGACGACGACGGATTGATCGGCGGCCCCCTCTCTTGATGAGAGAAGGAGGCCGCTACTCCCCGCGCGCCGCCTGCCGGGGGCTGAACTTGGGCGCGGGGGCCAGGCGCATGACCTCACCCTGATAGCGCTCGTCGTCGCCCTTCACCGCGAAGGGCAGGGCGTCGGCGCAGGCCTGCAACATGGGGTCCAGCCAGGGCTTGTCGGCCTTGTGGAAGTCGCCCAGGACGTGGGCGTGGACCAACTGGGGCTCGCCGGGGTGGCCGATACCCATGCGGGCGCGGCGGAAGTCGGCGCCCAGGTGGCTGATCAGGCTGCGAACGCCGTTCTGACCCGCCGCGCCGCCGCCGGTCTTCATACGGAAGCGACCGGGTGCCAGGTCGATCTCGTCGTGAAAGACGATGATCTCGCTAGGCTTGATCTTGTAGAAGCGCGCCGCCTCGCCGACCGCCCGGCCGCTCTCGTTCATATAGGTCTGAGGCTTCATCAGGAGGACCTTGGTCCCCTCGATCTCGCCCTCGCTGATGATGGACTGATACTTCGCCCGCTCGGGGCCGAAGCGCCAGCGACGCGCGATCTCGTCCACGGCCATGAAGCCGATGTTGTGGCGGTTCTTCTCGTATTTGGCGCCCGGATTGCCGAGCCCTGCGATGATGATCATGCGGACCTCATGCCCTGTGCTCCGGGCAAAGAAAAGCCCCGCGCCGGCGAACCGGGCGGGGCTGAAATCTTCAACGGGGAAGAAGGCTTATTCAGCCTCGGCCGTCGTGTCGCCGGCGTCGGACTGCGAGGCAGCCGAGTTCTTGATGGCGGCGATCATGAAGTCGCGGTCGGTGATGGTCGCCGTGGCGCCTTCCGGCAGGGCGATGTCCGACATGCGGATGTTGTCGCCGATTTCGCGACCCTTCAGATCGACGACCAGCTCTTCCGGGATGCGGTCGGCGCGAACCAGGATTTCGACCGTGTGACGGACGACTTCCAGCATGCCGCCGGCGCGGGTGAAGGGCGCTTCGTCGGCGTTCTTGAAGTGGACCGGGATTTCGATCTTGACCGGGGCGGTTTCGTCAACGCGCATCAGGTCGAAGTGCAGCGGACGGTCGGTGACCGGGTCGAAGTCAACGGTCTTGGCGATGACCGGCTGGGTCTCTTCGCCGTACTTCAGGGTCACGAGGTGGCCCAGCAGCTTGCCGGTGTAGAGCGACTTGCGGAAGTCCTTCTCGTTCACCGAGATGGCGACGGGGGCCTTGTCGCCGCCGTACAGGATGCCGGGCACGGCGCCCGAGCGACGGACAGCACGTGCGCTGCCGGTACCCACGCCTTCACGGACGTCAACGTTCAGAATGATCTCGGCCATCGGGCTCGCCTCAACAACAACAGTAACGCCGCGCCAACTTAAGGGCCCGCGCGGCGGGGTCATGAACCCTCGAATTCAAGAGGGCGGGCTATTACACGGATCAGGGGGGGGACGCAACCGCCCCGGTCGGTTTCAGCCCGCCAGTATGTCAGTTCATGCCGCTTCCCGGCGAGGGGGCGGTCTCGGCGATGGTCACCGTCGGCGTCGTTTGAACCGGCGCCGGCCCTGTGTACTGGGCCGTGCAGGTGGCCAGATCACGCACGATATGGCGCCCGGTGCAGAACATGTCCTCATAGCTGGGGCGCGACGCCGCCAGGCACTGGAACAGCATCAGCTTGGACATGTTCGTGCAGAACTCGTTGTTCGATTCGGTCGTCAGTGCGTCCGTATTGGCCTTGGCGTCGTCGCCCGCGGCGCCCAGGGCGGCCAGGGCAGCCAGGGCCAGCGAGTTGACCATGGCGGGCGTAAACGGTGCGCCGCGCTGCGCCGGGGTCAGGTTCAGGCCGGCGCCGCTGTTGGCGGCGGCGAACAGGCGGGCGCTTTCTTCAGCCGAGGGGAGACGCGCCACCGACAGGGTCTTGGCGCCTTCCAGGCGGCCCGTGCGGTCGGCCACAGGCTGGACCGCCCAGCGACGACGCGGATCGCGTCGTTCCTGGATCGTATAGGCGTCGCCTTCGACCGCTTCAGCGATGGCGGTCAGGGCGGCGATGTCCTTGCCCATGGTCGAGGAGATGAGGCCCGCCGCAGCATCGGCGCCGGGCAGGGTGGCGGCATAGGCCGGGTCGGCGATGATGCGTGCGATCATTTCCTGCCGCAGGGCGGGCGTCGAAGCGAACTGGCGCACGCCAGCGACATACTCGGGCGACTGCAGGGCCAGGATGGAGCCATAGGCGATCATGCCGCGCGACAGCTGGCCGGGCTCAGAGGCGGCGCCCTTGCGGATGGCGGCCTGAATGGATTCGGCGTCCGGGAAGCCGGCCTGGATGCTGCCCACCTCGCGCACAAACGAAACATAGACCGAGGCCGCCTGGGCCACGCTCTCGTTCAGGCTCACTGCCGGCAGGGGCGGCGGGGGCGGGGGCGGAGGCGCTACCGGCTCAGGCGTCGAGCAACTGGCCAGAATGGCGGCGGCGGCGATGGCCGCGACGGACAGGCCGCGGCGCAAGAAGGCCTGGGACATCGGCGAACTTCCCTCAAATCGAACGCGTGGCGCACCCATGAAGCCAAGGCAGGGTGCGCCCATGAAACTGAAGCGTCTTATATCGCTGAGGGAATGGTTATTCGAAGGTTAATCGAACAGCTTCGAAACCGATTCCTCGTTGGCGATGCGGCGGATAGCTTCGCCGATCAGAGGGGCCACGGAAACCGTGCGAATCTTTCCGCACTTCAAAACTTCGTCAGGCTGTTCGATGGAATCGGTGATCACCAGTTCCTTCAGCGGGCCATTGGTGACGCGCTGGACCGCTGGGCCCGAGAGGACGCCATGGCTGATATAGGCCGAAACCTCGGTCGCGCCGCGGTCGATCAGGGCCTGGGCGGCGTTCACCAGGGTGCCGCCCGAATCGACGATGTCGTCGAACAGGATGCAGCGGCGGCCTTCGACGTCGCCGATGATGTTCATGACCTCGCTCTCGCCCGCCTTGGGGCGGCGCTTGTCGACGATGGCCAGATCGGCGTCCAGCCGCTTGGCCAGCGAGCGGGCGCGCACCACGCCGCCGACATCTGGCGAGACGATCATCAAGTCGTCGCCGCGCGGATAGTGGTCCTTGATGTCCTGGGCCAGGACGGGCGTGGCCACCAGGTTGTCGGTCGGAATGTCGAAGAAGCCCTGGATCTGACCGGCGTGCAGATCCATCGTCAGGACGCGGTCGGCGCCGGCGCGGGTGATGAGGTTGGCGACCAGCTTGGCTGAGATGGGCGTGCGCCCGCCGGTCTTCCGGTCCTGACGCGCATAGCCGAAGTAGGGCATGACCGCCGTGATGCGCCGCGCCGACGCCCGCACCAGGGCGTCCGTCATGATCAGCAGCTCCATCAGGTTGTCGTTGGCCGGATAGGAGGTCGACTGGATGATGAAGACGTCCTCGCCGCGGACGTTCTCTTCGATGACGGCGAAAACCTCGTTGTCGGCGAATCGTTTCACCTGAGCCTTGGTCAGCGGCATATCCAGATGGGAGCCAATGGCCTGGGACAGAGTCCGGTTCGAATTGCCAGAGAGCAGCTTCATGACCGGTCATCCTTTTGCCGTCATCGCTGCGCCAATGAGCGCAGACGTTTCTGGACGCGCTCTTTAGCAGCGGATCGCCTCGCATCAACCCGTCATGACGGATTTCGCTGCATTGGCATGGTCGCTGTCGCTGCTATAGAGATCGCCGTAACGACAGCGGCGCACCGGGGGTGCGCTGCAGCCAAGGCATCTTAAGAGGTCGCCCTTGCCCGCTTCGAAGTTCCGTTCCGGCCTGACCCTGATGACGGTCGCCGTCGCCGCTCTGACGGTTTCCGCCTGTTCCGGAACCAAGCCGCGTCAGAAGCTGGCCTATGAAGAGCGCCCGGTGGAAGCGCTCTACAACACCGGCTATCAGCGCCTGCAGTCCAAGCGCTGGATCGACGCCATCGACTACTTCCAGGAAGTGGAGCGTCAGCACCCCTATTCGGAATGGTCGCGCCGCGCGATCCTGATGCAGGTCTACGCCTATTATCAGAACAACAACTATCAGGACGCGATCGCGGCGGCTGACCGCTTCATCGCCCTGTTCCCAGGCAACCCGTCGGCGGCCTATGCCTTCTACATGCGCGCCATCTGCAACTTCGAGCAGATTGTCGACGTCGGTCGCGACCAGGCCTACGCCGAGGCCGCCCTGGTCGGTCTGCGCGATGTGGTGCGCCGATATCCCAACACCGCCTACGCCACCGATGCCCGCGTCAAGATCGACATGGTCAACGACCAACTGGCCGGCAAGGAAATGGCCGTGGGCCGCTTCTATCAGCGCGCCAACCAGCCGCTGGCGGCCCTGAACCGCTACAAGGCCGTGATCAACAACGAAGCCTTCCAGCGCAGCTCGCATACGCCGGAGGCCCTGTACCGTCTGGTCGAGGTCAATGTGGGCCTGGGTCTGACCGAAGAGGCGACCCGTAACGCGGCCGTCCTGGGCCACAACTACCCGGGCAGCCCCTGGTACGCCGAGGCCTACGCTCTGTTGACCGAGCGTGGCCAACGTCCGGACGTCCAGCCCGAGGCCAAGCGCGAAAGCTGGCTGCAGCGGATCATCCCTGGCGGGGCCTGATGCTTTAGGGGAGCGCATGCGGAAAGACGCTGCGTTCCCTTTCTGTTTCCGGCTACAGTGGGCCGTAAAGTCGAATCAAGCTGGCCCATGCTGACCACACTCTCGATCCGTGACGTCGTCCTCGTCGACGCCCTCGACCTGGAGGTCGGGGAGGGGCTGACCGTGCTGACCGGCGAGACCGGGGCCGGCAAGTCCATCATTCTTGATGCTTTGGGTCTTGCCCTGGGCGCGCGCGGCGACGCCGGGCTGGTGCGCTCCGGCGCCAAGCAGGCGGTCGCCACCGCCGTCTTCACCGCCCCCGACGACGAGGCCCTGATCGACCTGCTGGCCGAGCGCGGCTTCGAGGTGGCGCCGGGCGAGGAGTTGATTCTGCGCCGCGTTGTCTCGGCCGACGGCCGCAGCAGGGCCTACGTCAATGATCAGCCGGCGGGCGTTACAGCCTTGCGAGAGATCGGCGCACTGCTGGTCGAGGTGCACGGTCAGCACGAGACTGTCGGTTTGCTGGACTGGAAGACCCACCGCGCCCTTCTGGACAACTACGGCGGCCTGCAGCCCCAGCTGTCGGGCGTCGCCGCCGCCGCTGAACGGCTGAAGGCCGTGCAGGGCCGACTGGACGAGCTTGAGGCCTCCGCCGCCGAAGCCGCCGCCAGGGCCGAGGAGATCGCGCTCAACCTGGCTGACCTTGACGCCTTGGATCCTCAGCCCGACGAAGAGACTGAACTGGCCGGTGAGCGCGCCATTCTGGGCGCCTCGGAAAAGGCCGTCGCGGATCTGGCCGACGCTCGCAACCTGCTGGGCGGCGACAAGCTGAGCCAGCGCCTGGCCTCGGCCCTGCGCGCCGTCGAACACGCCCGCCAGCGCGCCGTTCAGGCGGGGGCCGAGGGCGACAATCCCATCATCGTCAAGCTGGCCCTGGCCGCCGAGGCGGTGGACCGCGCCCTGGTCGAGGCGACCGAGGCGGTCGCCGCCGTGGACGCCGCCGCCGACGCTTTCGACTTTGAGCCGGGCCGTCTGGACAAGGCCGAGGAGCGGCTGTTCGCCCTGCGCGCCGCCGCGCGCAAGCTGAACACTACGGTCGACGCCCTGCCGGCGCTGCGGGTGCGCCTGCGCGAGCAACTGCGCCTGATCGAGGACGGGGCCGAGGCCCTGACCAATGCCCGTAGGGATGTGGCCGTGGCGGTCGAGGCCTATGACGTCGCCGCCATGCTGCTGACCTCGGCGCGCGAGGCGGCCGGCGATCGTCTGGTCGCCGCCGTCATGGCCGAGCTGGGCCCGCTCAAGCTGGACCGCGCCCGCTTCCGCGTGACGCTGGATCCGATTGAGAACCGTCGCGGGCCTCTGGGCGTCGAGACGGTCCGTTTCGAGGTCGCTACCAACGCCGGCACGGCCTTCGGTCCGCTGGACACGGTGGCCTCAGGCGGCGAACTGGCGCGCTTTGCTCTGGCCATGAAGGCGGCTCTGGCCAGTCGCGAGGACCAGCGACAGCCGGTCATGATCTTTGACGAGGTCGATCAGGGCGTCGGCGGCGCCGTAGCCGAGGCCGTGGGCGGGCGCCTGCAACGCCTGTCGAACGGGGCTCAGGTCCTGGTCGTCACCCACAGCCCCCAGGTCGCCTCGCGCGGTCACGCCCACTGGAAGGTCCGCAAGGGCGACGTGGACGGCCACACCCGCACCTCCATTGACGTCCTGGAACCGCATCCCCGTCAGGAAGAGATCGCCCGCATGCTGTCCGGCGCCGAGATCACGGACGAGGCGCGGGCAGCGGCGCGGGTGCTGATCGGTTGAGGTTGTCCTTCTCCCCTTGAGGGAGAAGGTGTCATGCGGCGCATGATGGATGAGGGTGTCGGCGCCGCCTTTGGAATTTTGCCGATTTGAGAGGCTGGGGCGTCATCGTAGTCGATGCGCTCACATCCCACATCCGAGCGCCTGCGGCGCCCACCTTCTCCCTCAAGGGGAGACGGAAGGCTTACACCCCCAGGATCCAGCCTTCTTCGTTCTCGACCTGGGCGATCAGGGCTTCGTCTGCCGTCTTCGGCGGTGCAAAGGCCTTCTGCAGCGTACCGGCGTCGTCCATCTGGGCGAAGGCTTCGGCGGCGGTGCGGACCTGGGCCTGGGTCTTGTATTCCTTGACGCCCTCCGCGTTAACCTGACGTTTGGCGTCGAACAGGGCGGGCCAGACTTCGACGACGACGGTCGACAGGGGCTCGACGTCCGTCTCGGTCAGTTCACGCCAGCCGGTGTTGAAGGGCCAGACGGCGGCGGAGGCGCCCAGCTTGTCCAGCAGGCGGCGCAGCATGGGCACGCCCAGCAGGGTCAGGCCGCCGACGGCGCCCGCGCCATGCATCTGCCAGACGCTCTTGGGCGGCAGCTTGTCCTTGCGCGCGGCGACTTCGGTGGCGCGGAACTCGGGGATGTCGGCGCCGGCGCCTTCGGGCGGCTTGGTCGTGGTCAGCCAGCGCTGGGCCTGACTGGCGGGCGCGCCCCAGAAGGGCCAGGGCTGGTCCGTCATCAGGCGGTTCATCTTGGCCGCGACCTGATAGCGGTTGTTGGTGTTGTCGGCCTTGTCGACGATGTTGGCGGCCAGGAACTTGCCCATGGCTTCCCACGGACGGCCGTCCAGCTTCAGCCGTGCAGCCGTGCCGGCGGGGAAGCCGAAGTCGAAGTCGAAGCCAACCAGAACGCGGTCGCCGCGCTTGCGGTGCTCGGCCAGCAGGTCGGCGATCAGGGCTTCGCCCTCGGCGCGCGTGGCGACGTTGTGGGTCTCGGTATAGAGGCGGAAGCGCACATCGCGCTTGGCGACGCCGACCCACAGGGTCTGCTCGCCCAGCTTCTTGCCTTCGGCGGCAGTCCAGTCGGCGATGATGTAGGCGTCGAAGAGACGGGCCACGGCGGGCTCCTGAAACACAGTAAACAGTAGGGGCGGCTTCTAGCCTTCCGCGACGAGGCCGGGAAGGGCGATCAGCGCTTCATCAGGGCTTCGACGTGCGACAACCAGCGGCGCCCCAGCCGCAGGGCTTCGGTCGGCGACCCGGTCGAGGCGGGGGCGTCGGCGTTCCACAGGGCCAGTTCGAACTCGGGGCTGCGCGTGTCGTCGAACATCAGGCGCAGCACCACCTGCTCGGCTTCGGGCACGACGACGTCCAGATCCTTGCGCAGGGCGCCGCGTCGGGCGCGGGCCACGACATGGCCGTCGACGATGATCTCGCCGCCTTCGACCTCATCGAAGGCATAGACCAGCCCCTGCGAGCCGCGCTTCCACAGCACCACCACCTGACCGCCATCGAAGTCGAGCCCTGCGGCGCGGCCCTCGGCGGGGGACAGGGCCTCGGTGTCGGCCTTGACGCCCAGTGTCTTCATCAGGGCCCGCTTCAGCCGTCGTTCCGGCTCCATCCACCAGGACAGCATCAAGGCGCCCGTCGTCAGGAAGGCGGCGGTCAGGGCGATCAGCAGGATGACTCTGAACGCCTCGCTCATGCGTCAGGCCTCCAGGTCGAGGTCGACCACCACGGGGACGTGGTCGCTGGGCTTGTCCATGTCGCGAGCCTCGCGATGGGTCTCGACGCCGCGGAAGCGGTCGGTCGCCTGCGGAGACAGCAGGGCGTAGTCGATGCGGATGCCGTTGTTCCTCTGCCAGGCGCCGGCTTGATAGTCCCAGAAGGTGTAGGTCCCCTTGGGCTCGCCGCCCAGGTCGTGGGCGTCCGCCAACCCCAGCCACTTCATGGCGTTCAGCGCCGCGCGCGTTTCCGGCTGGAACAGGGCGTCGTTGACCCAGTCCTCGGGCTTGGCTGCATCGTCGGGGGTCAGGATGCAGTTGTAGTCGCCGCACAGGGCCAGCGGTTCTTCATAGGCCAGCAGGGCCTTGGCGTGGTCGTGCAGGCGCTGGAACCAGGCCAGCTTGTAGGGAAACTTCTCGGTGCCGAGCGGATTGCCGTTGGGCAGATAGATGGAGGCCACGCGCACCGGAACCGGGGCCTCGACCACGGCCTCCAGATAGCGGGCCTGTTCGTCGCCGTCGTCGCCGGGCAGGCCGCGCCGGACGTCTGACAGCGGGAACTTCGACAGGATGGCGACGCCGTTATAGGTCTTCTGACCGTGGGTCTCGACGTTGTAGCCCAGGCTCTCGAAGGCCTCGCGCGGGAATTTCTCGTCCACGCATTTGATTTCCTGGAAGCAGACGACGTCGGGATTGGCCGATTCCAGCCAGGCCAGCACGGTGGGCAGGCGGGCGTTGACCGAGTTCACGTTCCAGGTGGCGATGCGCATAAGGCCAAGGCTAAGGCGAGCCGCGTTCACCGTGAAGGGGTTGCTGAAAACAAAGACGCCGCCGGATGGCTCCGGCGGCGCTTCGGTTGATCAGGGATCGGCAGTGCTTAGGCTTGCGGCGTTGCGGCCGGGGGCGTGGTCGTCAGCTTGCAGCCGCCGCCGATCTGCTGGGCCGTGGCGCAGGGGTAGACCTGCTGGACGGCATGCTCAGCGTTCTGGCGGATGATGAAGCCATCAGCGCCAGCACAGGTCATCTCGATGAAGCGGCCATTGGCGTTCTGACCCATCAGGCGGACCTGCTGAACGTCGCAAGCGGCGGCGTCAGAGCCGGGCAGCCAGGACTTGACCGTCGCGGCTTGTTCAGCCGGCGTAGTGAACAGGCAGGTGGAGTTCTGGCTAACGACCTGCAGGCACTCGGTTTTTTCCCAGCCGGATGCATTCTTTTCGATCCAGTAGCCATCCGCGCCTGCGCAGCCGATTTCATAGACTACTGCGCCGCCGCCGGTCTGGCCGCGAACCTTGGCTTCGTCGACTGTGCAGGCGATGCCCGCCTGGGTCGCGTAGGACTTGAGGACGCCCATGACGTCCTGGTTGCCCGCCAGAGAGCAGGTCTGGCTCGGCGGCGCTTCAGGGTTGGCGGCGCGGGCATCGGCGGCCTGGTTCGCCAGGACAATGCAGTCGGCAAGCTGCGGAGGGGTCGAGGCGACAACGATGTAGCCCGCCGCGCCCGCACAGGAGGCTTCGTAGATTTTGACCTGTTCGGCGCTGACGCCGAGCATCTTGGCTTCCGTCACCTGGCAGGGCGTCGAAGCCGAGGCGAAAATAGCTTCGACCTCGGCCTTGATCACAGCCGGATCGGCGGGCGCCGGCGCCTGTTGACGCTGCCGCTGCTGCTGACGGCGTTCGTTGCGGTCGCCGCCGATGCGGCCAGGCAGCACGCGCTCGCCGCGTGCGCGTTCATTCCCGGGTTGGGTCGACGTGCCGGAATCCTGGGCAACCGCGAGAGTCGGGCTAAAGGTCATGAGGGTCAGGCCGACGGCGATCCCCAAGGCGCGGCTGAAACGTTTGATGGTCACTGAAAGGGCTCCCTCGGCCTCTGCTTGAAGCGCGAAGCCTTGGCGGGGTCTTTCGTTCTGGTCAAGCGCAGCTGCGTGCATCGGCTCTGGACCCGATCCTCTCGATCAGCTTTAAGTTGCTGAGCGTTGCGATTGGAGACTGACTTGGCGGACGGCGTGATGAGTGATGAGGCGGCGACGACCCTGCGCGGCCTGACCTATCCGTCGGGGCCGCCGCCGGAGGTCGGGCAAGCGGTCGAGGTCGCGCCCAGCGTGCTGTGGCTGCGTCTGCCTCTGCCGATGACGCTGAATCATATCAATGTCTACGCCCTGGCGGACGGCGATGGTTGGACCCTGGTGGATACGGGTTTGAAAACCAGCGCCTCTCGCGATGCCTGGGAGGCTGCGTTTGCTGGGCCGATGGGCGGCAAACCGATCAAGCGCGTCATCTGCACCCATATGCACCCCGACCATATCGGACTGGCGGGCTGGCTGTGCGAGCGCTTCAAGGCGCCGCTGCTGATGTCGCGGCTGGAATATGTGACGGCGCGGATGCTGATCGCCGACGAGGGCCGGCCGGCTCCGGACGAGGGGGCGATCTTCTATCGCGCCGCCGGCTGGAACGATGAACAGATCGCGCGTTGGCGCACCGGTTACGGCGGATTCGGCAAGGCGGTGGCGGCCATGCCCTCGGCCTATCTGCGGCTCAGCGAAAACGATGTGTTGCGCATCGGCGACGACGACTGGCGGGTGGTGATCGGCGAAGGCCACAGCCCCGAGCATGTCTGTCTGTGGCGCGAGCGTGACGGGGTCATGTTGTCGGGCGATCAGATTCTGCCGCGCATTTCCTCGAACGTGTCGGTCTGGCCGACCGAGCCCGAGGGCGATCCTCTGGGCGAATGGCTGCGGTCTCTGGCGGCGCTGAAGGCGCGGCTGCCCAGCGACCTCTTCATCCTGCCGTCGCACGGCGAGCCATTCTACGGCGTCACCACCCGGCTCGAGGCGCTGATCCGTGGTCATGAGGTGGCGCTGAAACGACTGGAGCGGACGTTGAAGACGCCGTGCCGCGCCGTCGATGTCTTCTCGGCCCTGTTTGCGCGCCCGGTGGGCGATGAGGTGCTGAGCATGGCGACGGGCGAGGCGATCGCTCATCTGAACTATCTGGCCCGCGAGGGGCGGGCCCGACGCGACCGTGATGAGGCGGGCGTCGACTGGTGGACACTGACGGAGGCGGCGCAATGAGCGAACACATCAAGACGAATCTGGACGGCGGCGTTCTGACGGTCGTCTTCGACCGAGCGGACAAGAAGAACGCCATCACCCAGGCCATGTACACGGCCCTGGCCGAGGCGACTGAGCGGGCCAAGGTGGACGACTCGGTGCGCGTGGTCCTGTTCCGCAGCGAGGGCGACTCGTTTTCTGCGGGGAACGACATCGCCGACTTTATCGCCCTGGGCTCGCAAAGCAGCGGGGATCTGGTCGAGATGGGCGTGTTCCGCTTCCTGAAGTCGCTGGCCGATCTGGACAAGCCCGCCGTGGCCGCCGTGCGTGGGCGGGCCGTGGGCATTGGCCTGACCCTGCTGCTGCATTGCGACATGGTGGTGGTGGCCGAGGACGCCCTGCTGTCGGCGCCCTTCATCAACCTGGCCCTGGCGCCGGAAGCCGCCTCGACCCTGCTGCTGCCGGCGGTGATCGGCCATCAGCGCGCCTTCGAGATCTTCGCTCTGGGCGAGGCCATCGACGGCAAGACGGCCCTGGCCTGGGGCATCGCCAACCGCGCGGTCCCGGCTGATCAGGTTGACGCCGCGGCGCGCCAACTGGCCGACAAGCTGGCCCAGCGGGCGCCCAACTCGATCCGCAAGACCAAGGCCCTGATGCGCGACGCCGAGGCTCTGTGGGGCCTGATGCAGCGTGAGGCCGAGGCCTTCGGCTCGCAGATGCGCAGCCCCGAGGCCATGGAGGCCTTCATGGCTTTCAGCCAGAAACGGGCGCCTGATTTCTCGAAAGCGGGCTGATTTCCCATAAACGCGATTGATTCGAGGGGGCTGGGGGTCTAGGCGCCGCGCATGAACGCCGTCGCCGCCCCTGTGCCTGTTGAATCCGCAACCCCGGTCCGCATCCTGCGAGAACGATCGGGCGATGCGGCGGCGATCGACGCCTTGGTGCTGGCGGCCTTTGGGCCCGGCCGGTTCGCCAAGACGGCGGAGCGGCTGCGCGAAGCCGCGGCTCTGGCGGTCGGCTTTTCGGCCTTCGAGGGCGACCGGCTGATCGGCTCGGTGCGGCTGTGGTCGATCACGGTCGGCGCGGCCCGCTCGGTCTTTCTGGGCCCCATCGCGGTGGACGCCGCCAGCCGTCGCGGCGGGCTGGGCGCCGAACTGGTGCAGGCCTGTATCGACGAGGCGAAGGCGATGAAGCTGGACGGCGTGCTGCTGATCGGCGATCCGCCCTATTTCTCGCGCTTCGGCTTCGTGGCCGCGCCCGACGCTGTCTTCGCCGGGCCGGTAGATCGGCGCCGGATCATGTGGCTGCCGATTACGGACACAGTGCCGGTCGGCGCGGTCCATCCGGTCGCCTGAGGACCGTTCGACCTTCCTTTGCCGGGCGGCGCGCCCCATAGTTCGGATATGACGAACCCAGCGACATCGTCCGGTCTGTCGGGCGTGGCCGAGGCGGCGCGGCAAGCGCCCGGCTTGCCGCCGGTGCATCTGTGGCATCCGGCGCATTGCGGCGACATCGACATCCTGATCCGCGCCGATGGCGCCTGGATGCACGAAGGCTCGCCCATCGGGCGGCCTGAACTGGTGCGGCTGTTCTCGACGGTGCTGAGGAAAGACCCCGACGGCTATCACTTGGTCACGCCTGCCGAGAAGCTGAAGATCCGGGTCGAGGACCTGCCGTTCCGGGCCGTGGCCGTGCAGGCGGATGACGGGGTTCTGACCTTCACGACTGACGTCGGCGATGTGGTCCAGGCGGGGGCGGACCATCCCATCGTGGTCGAGACGGACGCCGAAACCGGCGAGCCGTCGCCGCGCCTCCATGTGCGGGCCGACCTATGGGCGCGGATCGCGCGGTCGGTCTTTTATGAGATGGTCGAGCGGGCCGAGGCCGTGGACGGGCAGTTGGTGGTGCGGTCCGGCGGCGAAGCTTTCGCACTGGGAGGCGTGGAATGAGCTGCGAGAGTTTGAAGAAGCGGCTGCTGGCGCATCTGGACCCGGTCGAGACCTGGACGCCCGAGCGAACGGCGGGTCGGTCGGACTATGATCTGAACCCCGGCGCGGAGCGCTTACAGCGCGAACTCAGACCTGCCGCCGTTCTGGTGCCGATCATTATGCATGACGACGGACCGACGGTGCTGATGACGCGGCGCTCGGACAGCCTGGCCAGCCACACCGGTCAGATCGCCTTCCCCGGCGGCAGGCTGGACCCCGGCGAGACGGCGGGGCAGGCGGCGCTGCGCGAGGCGTTTGAAGAGGTGGCCCTGGATCCCGGCGTGGTCGAGCTGCTGGGCCTGGGCGATCCCTATGAGACGGGGACCGGGTTTCTGGTCACGCCGGTGGTCGGCTGGCTGACGGCGCCGCCAGAGGTCACGCCCTCGCCGGACGAGGTGGCCGAGGTGTTCGAGGTGCCGTGGGACTTTCTGATGGACCCGGTCAATCACCGCCGCGACTATTATGACCCCGAGGGCGGCGCGCGGCGCTGGTTCTGGGCCATGCCGTTCGAGGAACGCTACATCTGGGGCGCGACGGCGGGCATTCTGAAGGGGCTGTTCGGGCGGCTGTATGGCGACGAGGCCGAGCCCCTGTCGGCGGCGGCCGAGGACGCCGCGTGAGCCATCGGCTGCAAGGGCAGGACTGGCTGACAGCTTCGGCGACGCGGGCGGTCATGGCGGCGCTGACGGCGGCGGGCGGGGCGGACTGCGCACGGTTTGTCGGCGGCTGCGTGCGCAACGCCCTGATCGGCGCGCCCATCGACGACATCGACATCGCCACGACCCTTACGCCGGACGCGGTCGTTGCGGCGCTGAGGGTGGCCCGGCTGCGCTCGGTGCCGACCGGCATCGAGCACGGGACGGTGACGGCGATCTCGGAGCATCAGCCGTTTGAGATCACGACCCTGCGCCGTGACGTCTCCACCGACGGGCGGCGCGCCACCGTGGCCTTCACGACCGACTGGGCCGAGGACGCGGGGCGGCGCGATTTCCGCCTGAACGCCCTCTACGCCGATGCGGACGGCGTCATTCTGGACCCGACGGGGCAGGGCTACGACGACGCCCTGGCGGGACGGATTGTCTTCGTCGGCGAGGCCGAGGGCCGCATCCGCGAGGACTACCTGCGCATCCTGCGCTTCTATCGCTTTTACGCCTGGTACGGGCGGGGCGCGCCCGATGTGGCGGCGGTGGCGGCTTGCGCGGCTCTGGCCGAGGGTGTGACGCAGTTGTCGGCGGAGCGGGTGTCCAAGGAACTGCTGAAGCTGCTGGCCGCGCCTGACCCGCGCCCGGCGGTGCGGCTGATGGCCGAGGCCGGCGTGTTGGGGCGGGTCCTGCCGCCCACCGACCTGGCGCTGTTCGAGGCGATGACGGAGATCAGCCCTGATCCGGTCTTGCGCCTGTCGGCCCTTCTGCCTGCCGATCCGGCCAAAGCGGCCGAGGTCGCGCGGCGTCTGCGCTTGTCCAACGCCCAGCGTTTCAGGCTGGTTGAGGCGGTGGCGGCTGAGGCGACCACGACGCAGACCGCCCCTGAGGGACGCGCAGTGATCTATCGCGACGGGCGACAGGCGTTCGAGGACCGCGTCATGCGGGCCTGGGCGGCGGGTGGCGAGTCCGAGGACGCGCATCGTCTGTTGGTGCTGGCGAAAGACTGGTCACAACCGACCTTGCCTGTCGGCGGACGCGATCTGGCGCGGCTGGGGCTGAAGCCGGGGCCGGAGACGGGGCGGGTGCTCAAGGCCTTTGAGGCTGGCTGGATCGCGGACGACTTCCCCGATCACGGCCACGAGGAACGGCTCAGGGCGCTTCTGCCGCCAGCGTGAAGCGGGTGATGACCGGGCGGTGGTCCGAGCCGGTCTTGCGGCCCAGCCTGCGTTCCAGCAGGGCCAGATCGGGTGAACGCCAGACCTGATCAATGGTCATGCCGACCCCGGACGGAGCAGCCGAGGGCCAGGTGCCGGGCCAGCCGGGGGCGGGGATCATCCCCGTTTCAGACTGGATCTGGCGCCCGATGCGGGCGCTGGACACGCTGTTGAAGTCGCCCGCCGCGATAACCGGGCCGGTCATATCTTGTCGGATCGCCGCCAAGGCCGTGGCCTGGGTGATCTGACCCCACTGATACTGGAAGGGCCAAGGCCGGGTCAGGTGGGCGCCGATGATGTTGACGGGGCCGAGCGGGGTCTGGGCGGTTGCGGCGACCGAGACCAGGCCGTCGGGCCGGTCGGCGATGGCGGTCAGCGGATAGCGCGAGGCGATGGCGGCCCGCGCCGCGCCGCTGGGCCGGTCCACGCGGGCGGTCAGTACGCGATGTGGATAGCCCGCCAGCACGCGATCCAGTTGAGCCGCGGGCGCGTCGCCCAGTTCGACCAGAACCACGATATCGGGGTTCGCCTCGTGGACGGAGCGGGTGATGGCCTCCACGTCGGTGTTCCAGGCCCAGAGGTTGGCGGAATAGAGGGTCAGCGTCGGCCCGCCTTCACGGGGCAGGGCGCCGCCGCGTGGCAACCACTGCGGCCAGACGGCCAGGATCAAGAGGGCGGTGACGCCCAGGCCCGCGATCACCGCGGGGCGCAGTCTCGGAACGGCGTAGAGCAGGGTCAGGACCAGTGTCGCGGCCAGAGCCGGGGCAGTGAACTGGGCCAGCAGGTCGGTCCAGCGATGGCCGATCCGCGTGAGGGCGGACAGGGCGACGGCGGCGGGCGCGGTCAACAGGCCCAGCGCCGCCAGATGGATCACGGCCTTAAACGGTGAGATCAAGCGGACTTCCTCGCGGACTGACGCGGCGGACCGCTGCCTTGGCCTATCCGACCGGGGCGGCGCGTGTCGAGGGCTGCGTGTTCGAGACGGAACCTCGCGCGCATTCGGGCGGGCCAATCCCTGTGATTTTCCGGGTTTGCGACGTGCCGCGTCCCTTCAGCACGCCCGAGCGGCGGGCCTGAGCAGACTGATCCTCCAACCTTTGGAGATCATTCGATGAGCGACGACGCCAGCGCGCGGCTGGGCCTGCCCTATCTGGCGGTGGGACAACTGCAGAAACACGTGACCCTGAACGAGGCGCTGACGCGTCTGGACGTCCTGACCCAGATGGCGGTGGTCAGCCGCACGACGGCGGCCCAGCCTTCCGCGCCTGCCGACGGCGCCCTCTACATCCTGCCGACCGGGGCGACCGGCGCGGACTGGGGCGGGCGTCCGGCGGGCAGCCTGATGCGGGCCGAGGCCGGCGGCTGGCTCGTGGTCGCCGCGCCCGACGGTCTGCTGGCGGTGGTGCTGGACAGCGAAGAGGTGGTGGTTCGTCGGGCGGGCGTCTGGGCGCCATTGGTGGAGGCGGTCGAGCCGGTTACGGCCCTGCAAAACCTGACCCGTTTGGGTGTGAACACCGAAGCGGACGCCGCCAACGTCGTGGCGGCGCGGCTCAACAAGGCGCTGTGGACCGCGCTGGAGAGCGAGAGCGGCGGGGACGGCGACCTGCGCTTCACCTTCAACAAGCAGGGGGCGGGCGACGTCCTGTCTCTGCTGTTTCAGAGCGGCTGGGGCGGGCGGGCCGAGTTGGGCCTGATCGGCGACGATGATCTGAGGCTCAAGGTCAGCGCCGACGGCGGAACCTGGCGCGACGCCTTTACGGTGGATCGCATGAGCGGGCGTCTGTGGTTCGCACAGGGCGCGACGCGGCGCGAGACCACGGTGCTGACGGCTGACGGCGACTGGACCCCGCCCGTCTGGGCGCGCTGGGTCGAGGCGGTGTGTGTCGGCGGCGGGGGCGGCGGAGGGAACGGTGCGATCGGAGCGGCCGGGACCGTGCGTTTTGGCGGCGGCGGTGGCGGCGCAGGCGGCGTCGTGTCGGGGGTGTGGCCGGTCAACGGTTTCTCCGGCGCGCTGACCGTGGCGGTCGGTGCGGGCGGGGGCAGCGGCGGCGTCGGTGGGAACTCGACGGTCTCGGCAGGCGGAAATCTGCTGCTGACGGGCGAGGGCGGCAAGGGCGGGGCGGCAGGAACCACATCGTCGGGCGTCGGCGGCGTGGGCGGGGGCGGCTTGATCCGCGCTAACGCCGGCGGCGACTCGTCGGCGTCCGCCGTCGCGGGCGCAGGGCAGGCGCAAGGTCGCCCCGACGGTCCCGGCGGCGGCGGTGCGGGCGGCGGGGTCAGCGCGGCCAATGTCGCCTTCAGCGGCGGGGCGGGCGGCGACGGCGCGGTTCTGCATGTGCGGGCGGCGGGCGGTCTGGGGCGCATGAGCTCCGGCCTAGGCGGCCAGGCTTCGCCGCTGTCGGCTCTGTCCTGCGTGGGCGGCGGCGGCGGCGGGGGCGGTGGCGTGCTCTCGGGCGCGGGCCACCCCGGCGCGACGGGCGGCCTGCATGGCGCGGGCGGCGGCGGCGGGGGCGCGGGCGTGACGGGAGCGGGCGCAGGCGGCGCGGGCGCTGCGGGCGTCGTCTGGCTGACGGCGATCGGGTGAGCGTCATGAGCCGATACTTCGACCGCATCCTCGAACCCGAACTGCTGGACGAGGAGGCCTGGGCCGCGCCCGAGCGGCTGACCCCCGATGACTGTTTCGATGAACTGGGCAGCGACTGGCGAAGACCCGCCGCGCCCTGCGACCCGGAGGATGAAGGATGAGCGAGATTGGCAAGGGCGACATCGGCTTGGCCGAGGGGCGCTGGCTGTGGCGCAGGCTCTATGTGTTCGTCGCCAGCGCGGGGCTGTGGGTCCTGCTGGCGCGGGCGGTGGGGCGGACGGCGCCCGCCGACCTGCCGCGCGTGGCCGAGGGGCTGATGGGGCTGATCGCCCTGATGCTGGTCCTCTATCTGGTGGCGCCGACGGCCCAGCAGATGGTCGCCATGCTGGCCAATCTGCGCCTGCGTCTGGCGGCGGGAGGCCGGGCGTGAGCTTTCGTCTGTCGCAACGTTCGCGCACTCGGCTTCAAGGGATCCATCCCGACCTGATCGCCGTGGTCGAGGCGGCGATCAACCGGACCGAGGTGGACTTCATGGTGACGGAGGGGCTGCGTGATCCCGCCCGTCAGGCTGCGCTTGTGAAGGCGGGGGCCAGCCGGACGTTGAACTCGCGCCATCTGACCGGCCATGCGGTCGATGTCACGGCCCTGATCGAGGGCGAAGTGCGCTGGGACTGGCCGCTGTATGGCCGCATCGCAGAGGCCTTCAAGGCGGCGGCGCGCGACCTGCGAATCCCCCTGACCTGGGGTGGCGACTGGACCCGGCTGAGAGACGGCCCGCATTTCGAACTGGATCGGAGGGCTTATCCATGAGGGGGCTGATACGGACGCTGACGCCGTTGGGGTGGCTGGCTCTGGTCGGGGCGGCGGTCGTGCTGCTGGCGATCGCCGGGCGCGGGCTGGGCCTGAGATGGGATCCGTTCAGCCTGCAGCAGAAGCAGCTGGAAACAGTTCAGGCGCGCGCGACGCAGGCTGAGTACGACGCCGAGGCACGCCGGATCGAGACGGCGGGGCGGGCGCAGCAGGCCGCCCGCGCCGAAATCCATCACCAACAGACCTTGGCCGTCGAACGGGCGACCGTCGCGGCTGTCACTCAGGCGAGGAGCGCCGAGGATGCGAACGAACTACTGGACCCTGTGCGGGCTGATCGTCTGCGGGCTCACGACCGCGAACTGTGCCGGCTCGAGCCCGATCTCGACGGTTGCGCCGCCTCGCCTGGTCCTGCCTGAGGCGGCGACGCACCCCTGCGCCCTGGCGACCATGCCGGAGGCCGCCAGTCTGGCTGATCTGGAGGAGACCTATCTGTTGCGCGGGGCTCAGATCGTGGCCTGCGACGGGGCGCGACGGCTAGCGGTCGAGACCCTGACCGCCGAGCGGGCGATGCAGGACCGGTGGGCCGGGGCGGGGCAGGGGCGGGGCAAGCGGGCCACGCCCGAGTGACGGCGCGCTTTTTGCCGGGTCACTCGGCAAAAAATGCCGGTCTTGGCTTTGGCTCGGCAAAAAATGCCGCGTGAAAAACGTGCTTAATCAAACCTAACGTATAAAAATCAGTGAGTTGAAGAACGCAGGGGTGTCGCCGTCTCTGGCCCTGTCCTTGCTGAGTGTCTCGACGAGCAGAAAGCTCCCGGCAGCCAAAATGGCGTCGGACATGTCGAAGACACAAGGACAGCCAAAATGGCTAACAGCATCAATACGAATGCAGGGGCTCTTGTCGCCCTGCAGAATCTGAATCAGACCAGCCGTGACCTCAACGTCACGCAAAACCGCGTGAACACTGGCCTGAAGGTTTCCTCGGCCAAGGACAACGGCGCGATCTTCGCTATCGCCACCAATCAGCGCGCCGAGATGGGCGCTCTGGACGCCGTCAAGAATTCCATGCAGCGCGGCCAGTCGATCGTCGATGTGGCCCTGGCCGCCGGCGAGACCGTGGTCAAGGCTCTGGAAGAGCAGAAGAGCCTGGCGGTCGCCATCTCGAACGCCACCGGGGACGCGCTGAAGGCCTACGTCACCGACTACAACGCTCTGGGCGCCGAAATCACCAAGGCCCTGGCCGGCGCGACCTTCGACGGCGTGAACCTGTGGACCGACACCACTGCCGCCGGCGCCACCATCGCCGTGAAGACCGGCACGGGTACGACCGACAACTTCGTGCTGAAGGGCGGCGCGGCCGCCACCACCGCCACGGCTCCGGCCAGCGCCACCGCCCTGGTCATCTCGAACTACACCACGCCCAGCGCCGCCGACATCACGGCCATGCAGGGTCTGACGACCGTCGTCACCGGCTCGATCACCTCCTTCACCAGCGAACTGGGCGCCATGGGCACCAAGTCGAAGTCGCTCGAACGCTCGCTGATCTTCACCGGCAAGATCCAGGACGCGGTCGAAGTCGGCATCGGCAACCTGGTCGACGCCGATCTGGCCAAGGAAAGCGCCAAGCTGACGGCGCTGCAGACCAAACAACAACTCGGCGTCCAGGCGCTGGGCATCGCGAACCAGTCGAGCTCGATCCTGCTCGGCCTGTTCCGCGGCTAAGAATTGGGGGCGGGTTTCCAGAGGCTCGCCTCTCGATAAGCACTCCCCTGAGCAGAACGCTCGCGGCGCCAGAACGGCGTCGTCCATATAAAAAGTAAGGACTACCAGTATGGCTAACAGCATCAACACGAACGCCGGCGCCCTCGTTGCCCTGCAAAACCTGAACAACACGAGCCGTGATCTGTCGATTACGCAGAACCGCGTGAACACCGGCATGAAGGTTTCTTCGGCCAAGGACAATGGCGCCATCTTCGCCATCGCCACCAACCAGCGCGCCGAGATGGGCGCCCTGGACGCCGTCAAGCAGTCGATGCAGCGCGGCCAATCGATCGTCGACGTGGCCCTGGCCGCGGGCGAGACCATCACCAAGGCGCTTGAAGAGCAGAAGAGCCTGGCGGTGGCGATTGAATCTTCGGTCGCCGGTTCGGCGGCTGAGACGGCCTACCTGGCCGACTTCAACGCCCTGGGCAATGAAATCACCAAGGCCCTGGCTGGCGCCACCTTCGACGGCGTCAACCTGTACTCGGCGGCCGCCGCGGACATCGAGGTCAAGACCGGCACCGGCGCGACGGACAAGTTTGTCCTGAAAGCCACCGGCGCGGCCACGGCCGTCGCCACGGCCGGCGGCGCGATCGTCCGCGCCGGCGCCACGGCCACGGCTGTGGATACGGCGCTGAAGGCCTTCACGGCCGAGCTGGGCGCCCTGGGCACCAAGTCCAAGTCGCTGGAACGCTCGCTGACCTTCACCGGCAAGATCCAGGACTCGATCGAAGTCGGCATCGGCAATCTGGTCGATGCGGATCTGGCCAAGGAAAGCGCCAAGCTGACGGCGCTGCAGACCAAACAACAACTCGGCGTTCAGGCGCTGGGCATCGCGAACCAGTCCAGCTCCGTCCTGCTGGGCCTGTTCCGATAAACAAGATTGAAAGCGGGCCTGCGGGCCCGTTTTTGATGAAGGAGACTACCCCGAGCAGAACGCTCACGACGTCAAAATGACGTTGAAAATGTCAAAGACAAAGGAAAGCCAAAATGGCCAACAGCATCAACACCAATGCGGGCGCTCTGATTGCCCTGCAGAACCTCAACAACACGAGCCGCGATCTTTCGGTTACGCAAAATCGTGTGAATACCGGTCAGAAGGTTTCTTCGGCCAAGGACAATGGCGCCATCTTCGCCATCGCCACCAACCAGCGCGCCGAGATGGGCGCCCTGGACGCCGTCAAGCAGTCGATGCAGCGCGGCCAATCGATCGTCGACGTGGCCCTGGCCGCGGGCGAGACCATCACCAAGGCGCTTGAAGAGCAGAAGAGCCTGGCGGTGGCGATTGAATCCTCGGTCGCCGGTTCGGCGGCTGAGACGGCCTACCTGGCTGACTTCAACGCCCTGGGCAATGAAATCACCAAGGCTCTGGGCGGCGCCAACTTCGACGGCGTCAACCTGTTCTCGGTCGCGGCCGCGGACATCGAGGTCAAGACCGGCACCGGCGCGACGGACAAGTTCGTCCTGAAGGCCACCGGCGCGGCCACGACCGTCGCCACCGCCGGCGGCGGCAAGGTTCGCGCCGACGCCACGGCCGCAGCGGTTGAAACCGAGATCAAGGCCTTCACGGCCGTGCTCGGCTCGCTGGGCACGAAGTCCAAGTCGCTGGAACGCTCGCTGACCTTCACCGGCAAGATCCAGGACGCGCTCGAAGTGGGCGTGGGCAACCTGGTGGACGCCGACCTGGCCAAGGAAAGCGCTCGCCTGACCGCCCTGCAGACCAAGCAACAGCTGGGCGTGCAGGCGCTGTCGATCGCGAACCAGTCGAGCTCGGTTCTGCTCGGCCTGTTCCGCTAACCGAATTGAGGCCGGGGCTCCGGCCCCGGGCTTGATGAGACTACCCCGAGCAGAACGCTCCCGACCGCCAAAACGGCGTCGGAAATGTCGAAGACAAAGAAGGAAGAGCTAAAATGGCTAACAGCATCAACACCAACGCGGGCGCCCTCGTTGCCCTGCAAAACCTGAACAACACGAGCCGTGATCTGTCGATCACGCAGAACCGTGTGAACACCGGCCAGAAGGTGTCGTCCGCCAAGGACAACGGCGCCATCTTCGCCATCGCCACCAACCAGCGCGCCGAGATGGGCGCCCTGGACGCCGTCAAGCAGTCGATGCAGCGCGGCCAATCGATCGTCGACGTGGCCCTGGCCGCCGGCGAAACCATCACCAAGGCGCTTGAAGAGCAGAAGAGCCTGGCGGTGGCGATTGAATCCTCGGTCGCCGGTTCGGCGGCTGAGACGGCCTACCTGGCTGACTTCAACGCCCTGGGCAATGAAATCACCAAGGCCCTGGGCGGCGCCACCTTCGACGGCGTCAACCTGTTCTCGGCGACGACGACGGACGCCATCGCGGTCAAGACCGGGACGGCCGCCGGCGACACCTTCACCCTGAAGGCAGCCTCGGGCGCCGCTACCGCGGTAGCGACGGCCGGTGGTGCGGTCGCTCGCGCCGGCGCCACGGCTGCGGCCGTGGACACCGCTCTGAAGGCCTTCACGGCCGTCCTAGGTGATTTCGGCACCAAGTCGAAGTCGCTGGAACGTTCGCTGACCTTCACCAGCAAGATCCAGGACGCGCTCGAAGTGGGCGTGGGCAACCTGGTTGACGCCGACCTGGCCAAGGAAAGCGCCAAGCTGACCGCCCTGCAAACCAA
Organism: Brevundimonas sp. NPDC090276; assembly: GCF_044772165.1. NCBI lineage: Bacteria > Pseudomonadati > Pseudomonadota > Alphaproteobacteria > Caulobacterales > Caulobacteraceae > Brevundimonas > Brevundimonas sp. NPDC090276. Next base: position 209,836 of record NZ_JBIVYK010000002.1, read on the forward strand.
GCAACAGCTGGGCGTGCAGGCGCTGTCGATCGCGAACCAGTCGAGCTCGGTTCTGCTCGGCCTGTTCCGTTAACAAGTGGCCGGGGGCGGGTCTTTGGACCCGCCCCCGTTCGCACGTCAGGAGACAGGAGGCGCGGCGTCGCCGCGTTAAGGGGAAATGGCAGATAATGTCGCAAGACTGCCGAGCGTGACCCTCGTTCAGCCGGACGCCTATGGTCAGGGCGTCGAGGCGCAGCCGAAACCGGTGCGGGACGAACCCGATGCCGGCCGCTATCGGCTGACCATCGAGGAAGGGCCGAACGGCTTTGTTTACAAGACCTTGGATCGCGTCACCGGCGAAGTCATCCGCCAGTTGCCGCGCGAAGAGGTGATGAAGATGAGCGCCAGTCCGGCCTACGGGGCAGGCGGAGTGATCAAGACCAAGGTCTGATCCTCGACAGTAGCTTGGAACCGCAGCGCCGCCGGCTTGCCGGACGGCGCCGCGTTCGTTTCCACGTCGTTAACCATACGCTCAGGAATCAGTCGCATTCTGCAGGTCAGAATTTGAACTGGGGCTAGAAGCCATGACCAACAGCGTTCTCACCAATGCGTCCGCGCTCATAGCGCTCCAGAACCTCAATTCGACGAACAACAAGCTGGCCGCGACCCAGAGCCGGGTGAACACTGGCCTGAAGGTGCAGGGCGCCAAGGACAACGCCGCCACCTGGGCCATCGCCCAGAACCAGCGGGCGGATACGGGGGCTTTGGAAGCCGTCAAAACCAGCATGAACCGCGCCACCTCGCTGGCCGACGTGTCCCTAGCCGCGGGCGCGCAGATCTCGGACCTGCTGATCGAACTGCGTGAGAAGGCGACGGCTGCCGCCGACCCTTCGTCCACAGCGGCGTCGCGCAAGGCTTACAACGACGAGTTCCAGTCGCTGCTCAAGTCGCTGGACTCCTTCGCCAAGAACGCCACCTTCGACGGCGAGAACATTCTGAACGGAACCAGCACGACGACGCTCGACTTCCTGGCCAACGTCGGCGCGACCGAAACCATCGCCATGGATCGTCAGGACATGTCATTGGTCGGTCTGGCCCTGAGCACGACGGACTTCACGGCGCCCGCGACGGCGTTCGACCTGCTGAGCAAGGACAATGCGGAGAGCGCCCTGACCCAGGTCAAGGCGGCTCTGGATGACGCCAACGCCAAGCTCGCCGCTCTGGGCGCCCAGTCCAAGCAGATCGAAAAGCATAATCTCTTTGTCGGCAAGTTGATGGACTCGCTGGAAGTCGGCATCGGCAACCTGGTGGATGCGGACATGGCCAAGGAAAGCGCCCGCCTGCAGGCGCTTCAGGTCCAGCAGCAGCTGGGCGCGCAAGCCCTGTCGATCGCCAACCAGGCGCCGCAGATCATCCTGTCCCTGTTCAAGGGCTGATCTATCTGAAGTAGCGGGGCGCGCCGTGGCCGAGTGAAATCGGCGGCGGCTTGCGCCTCGTTGGGCGGGGCGTCAGCCCGTAGAGGCTGGCCAACTTCATGAGCAACCAACGCACGTAAGCCATAGGGCGAATCCCTGACCGGTGACGGGAGCTTGACCGTGGACAAACGTGAAGCTGTCGGGGCTGTTCCAGGCTCAATCTTAAACACTTCGTTACCAGCTTGGCGGCAGACTGGACGCAGGAGCGTCGGACTGTGATCAACAACAGCTATCTTCTGGGCCTGTACGGCGGAACCTCGACATTCTCGGGGGGACTCGGCTCGACTTCGGTCGCGGTGAAGAAGCAGCCGACCGCGCCCTGGTCGACCTCGGTCAAGCCGCAGAGCCAGTCGGACCTGCTGCGCGCCGCGCTCAGCGGTCGTCGTCTGATCAACGAAGACGCCGCCACGCTGGACGTGAAGAACGCCTCTTCCGGCGACTACCGCAAGATTTTCGCCATGTATCAGGGCCTCACCATGCTGGAGGCCATTTCGGACCGGGCGGGGCAGAAGAACCTGACGGCGCTGGAGCGCGCGCAACTGACCAAGCGCATGGACGCCGGTTTGGCCGAGTTGTCCGCCTATCTGGGCGAGGCCAAGTTCGACGGCGTGCGCATGGTCCAGGGCAAGTCCGAAACCAAGGCTCAGACCGGCGCCGCCGTGCCGCGTGACTCGGCCAAATACGTCACCGGCGCGGTGCATACGGGCGCTCTGGGCGACGAGGTCGCCGCCTTCCAGGGCGATGTGAAGTTCAACATCACCATCAAGAAGGCCGGCGGCGATCAGGTCATCGCCATCGACCTGGCCGAGATGGGCTCGGACCCGCGTACGATGCAGTCGGTGGTGACCCACATCAACAGCAAGCTGGAGGCGGCGGGCGTCGAGACCCGCATGGGGCGCGAGCAACTGCCGTCCGAGCCGCGCGTCATCAAGAGCGGCGACAAGACGATCACCCTGCCGGCGGGCCCCGACAAATGGGCGCTGAACCTGCAGGGCGTGTCCTATGAGAAGGTCAGCTTCACGCCGGTGACCTCGTCCGACGCCGTCTATGTGGTGCAGGGCGTCGGCAAGAGCGGCGGCCATGAGGTCCTGAAATTTCAGGAAGGCGCCGGCCAGACCAGCGGCGAAGCCTTCTGGGTCGATGGTCAGGTCGGCCAATCGGGCCTGCCGGAGGGCGTCGAGACGGTGCGCGCCAGCGCTACGGGGCCGGACGGCTCCATGTGGATCGTCGCCGACGTCAGCGCCGGAACCTCGACCCAGCCGATCAAGGGGCAGGGCGACGTCGTTCTGATGAAGCTGGATTCGGCGGGCAAGGTCGTGCTCAGCCGCGCCTTGGGCGCCGCCTCCACCGCCAGCGGTTACGCCATCGCCGTGGACGCCGACGGCCGCGTGGCCGTGGCCGGTTCCGTGGTCGGGGCGCTGGTGCCGGGTGCGTCGGGCGCCGACGCCAATCTGGCCGACAGCTTCGTCACCGTCTTTGACGCCAAGGGCGTGGAACAGTGGACCCAGCGTCGCGGCGCCAAGGCGGCGGACGAGGCCACGGCGGTGTCGTTCGGCGCCGACGGCCGGGTCTATGTCGCCGGGCGCTCGCAGTCCTCCATGCCGGGCGCGCTTGGGTCGGGCGGCTGGGACGGCTATGTCCAGGCCTTCAGCGAAAGCCGGATTCACAGCCTGGCGCCGATCACCGCGACCGCCACCGGGATCAGCCAGTTCGGCACGGCCGGGGACGACAATGTCCAGGCCATGACCACGGACGGCGACAAGCTATACACCGCCGGGGTCGAGAACGGCCGCATGGTGGTGCGTCAGTTCCAGATCGACGCCACCGGATCGCCGACGCTGCTGTCGTCGCGCGACCTGGGCCACGCCAGCGGCGAGGTCGCCGGCATCTCAGTGGTCAACGGTCAGGTGATCCTGGCGGGCGCGACGCGCAACGGCGCCCTGGACATCGGCCAGATCAACGCGGCCCATTCCGGCGGCACGGACGCCTTCGTCGCGGTGATCAACAGCGATCTGAGCGCCTCGGCCAGCGACCGGTTGACCTATTACGGCGGGGCCGGCGACGACACCGCCGCCGATGTGAAGATCGTCGACGGCAAGGTCTGGCTGACCGGGATTTCCGACCGCACCGTGGGGGCCAAGGCCGAGGATCCGACTTCGGGCTATCTGGCGCGTCTTGATCCCGCGACCGGCGCAGTGGAGTGGAGCCAGACATGGACCGGCGCTGATCGTCAGGCTGCGCCGATGACCATCGCCGTGGCCACGGGCGGGGCCAGCGTCCTGGACAAGCTGGGCCTGCCACAGGGCGAAATCCCGCAGTCGGATTCCAAGCAACTGGTGGACGCCACCTCGTTGCGGGCAGGCGACCGCTTCTATGTCACCTCCGGCACGACCGGGCGTTCGGTCGCCGTCACCATCGACGCCAAGGAGACGTTGCAGACCTTGGCGCGCAAGATCGAGACCGCGTCTGGCCGCACGCTGAAGGTCACGATCAAGACCGACAAGGATCATGTCACCGGACTGGACGGCGACACCAAGATCACGGCGGGCGGCGTGCAGCGCCTTTCCATCACCTTTGCCGACGGGCGCGACGGCGCGGTGTTGCGGGCCGGCGAGGCGGGGCGCGACGCCCTGGCGGGCCTGGGTCTGACGCCGGGCTATATCGGTCCGAGCAAGAGCGACCTGAAGACCTTTGGCCTGGACCTGCCCAAGACCCTGAGCCTGAAGGACGCCGAGGCGGCCAAGGCGGCGACCAGCACCATTCAACTGGCGATCAAGGCTCTGCGCGACGCATACAAGGCCCTGGACCCCGACAGCAGCAAGCCCAAGGTCACCGGCTCGGCGCCGCCCTATCTCAAGGCCCAGCTGGCCAATTATCAGGCCGCGCTTGCCCGCCTGACGGGTTGATCGCCGGTGAGACGCGGTTGAGAGGCGATTCCTCCCCAGCCGATCCGTCTCAGGAAGCGCGCACCCCCGCTTTAGGTTGACGCGCGCGGCGTCGGCGGGGTTATTGGGGCCATCATTGGCGTCGAGTCCCGCATGGCCCTTCCAAAAGATAATCGTACCGTTCTGATCGTCGGGGGCGGCTTGGCCGTCGTCGCCGCCGTTGCGGCGGCCCTGGTGTTCAGCGCCGGACGGGACAAGCCGACCGAGGCGCCGCCCGCGTCGCAGGGGGGGCTGACCATCGATCTGGCCGAGGCCCCGACGCTGGAGCCCGCGCGTGAACTGCGCTGTTTCGTCGACGGACAGTTTGTCGGTCAGGCCACCCTGGCCGACTGCGCCAAGCGCAACGGCGTGGCCACCAGCGCCCTGGACGTCGGACTGGACGCCACCGGCGCCCTGGCCGCCGCGCCGACCGCCGCTTTCGCTCCGCCGCCTGAGCTTCCGGCTGAGCCGACTGTCACGGTGACGCCCGACGAGGGCGCATCGCCTGCCGAGCCTAATCGTCAGGCGCCGGCTACCGTTTCGGCCACGGCCTGCCTGCGTCACACCGGCTCGGAATGGCGCTCGATCGGCAACGGCATGAGCCTGGGCGCCTGTGTGCAGGCCCTGTACGCCGGCACCTGCGTCCGTCCGGGCGAGGCCCAGTACGGCCGTTGGGGCGACACCACCCTGCGTCTGGTCCCGCGTCGCGTCGAGCAGTCGACCGACAACACCCGCTTCCGCACCCTGGCCCAACAGGATCGGAGCTGTCAGTTCCCGGAGCTGGGCTGATGAACCGCAAGATCGTTTCCGTCGCCGCGCTGAGCACGCTCGGACTGGCCGCCGCCGCCTGCGCCCAGAAGGGCGTCGAGGCTCCCACCGAGCCAGGTGTCTGCTATCACGTGGTCCTGGCCGAGGACGGCAAGTCCGCGCCCCAGGTCAACGTCGTCGCCCGCGACCAGCCGCAGATCGAGTTCTGCGCCGCGCGGCTTGAGGAAATGCGCCTGCGCTTCCTCAGCATGGGCGGCAACAACCGCGACATGATCGGCGCCTATCAGGGACAGTTTATCTTCATTGATCGGGGCGGCGTGAAGTTCGGCAGGACTCTGACGGGGCAGCGCTTCTTCGCCCTGACGCGGACCGGCGATGGTCGCCTGGCCATCCCGGGCGCCATCCAGCGCGAGATCGACGGTCGCCCCGTCGCTGTCGCCCCCTAAAATTCCCGCCCGCTCGGGCGTGAACAAAACTGGAACATTCCGTCGCAATCCGCTAGGGATCGACGGCAAGAATATAAAAGGACATCGGTCATGGCGGGCAGCGTCAACAAGGTCATCCTCATCGGCAATCTGGGCCGCGATCCGGAAATCCGCACGCTGAACAGCGGCGACCGCGTCGCCAACCTGCGCATCGCCACCTCGGAACAATGGCGCGACAAGGCCACCGGCGAGCGCAAGGAAAAGACCGAGTGGCATGCGGTGGTCATCTTCAACGAGAACATCGTCAAGGTGGCCGAGAACTATCTGAAGAAGGGCTCGACCGTTTACATCGAGGGCTCGCTGCAGACCCGCAAATACACGGACGCGCAAGGCGTCGAGAAATACTCGACCGAGATCGTGCTGCAACGCTTCAACGGCCAGCTGACCATGCTGGGCGGTCGTAACGACAGCCAGGGCGGCGGCATGGGCGGCGGTGATCGTGGCGGTTACGGCGGCGGTCGCAACGACGACGACTACTCCTCGGGCTTCTCGACCGGCGGCGCCAACAAGCCCTCGGGTCCCAAGGAAAGCTACGACCTGAACGACGACATCCCGTTCTAAGGTCTGAAAACTGACGTGGGCCGGGGGGCTTACAGTTACCGCGACGACCCGGCCGTGCCGTCCTTCCCGGACGACCGGCCGCTGGTCCTGTTCGACGGCGATTGCGCCCTCTGTTCCCATTCCGCGCGGACCCTGCTGAAGCATGGTCCGCGTTTTCGTTTGGCGCCGACGCAGTCGGTGCTGGGCCGGGCCCTGCTGGCCCACTACGGTCTGTCGCCCGACGATCCTTCCACCATGCTGGTGATCGAGGACGGGCGCGCCATCAGTCGCTCGGACGGGGTGCTGCATCTGGCGGCCTCCCTGCCGTTTCCCTATCGCGCCGCCGTGGCGGCCCGGCTGATTCCCCGACCGATCCGCGACTTCGCCTATGGCCTGGTCGCGCGATATCGGCGGCGGTTTCCGGGTCAGGCCTGGTGCGCCCTGCCGCCTTCGGGGGCGGATCTCAACGACCGAATTCTGGGATAGACGGATGAGCGACGGGGGGCGGGTTCTCGTTCTGGGAGCCAACGGTTTTATCGGCTCGCATCTGGCCGCCTCGCTGTCGCGTGAAGGCTGGTCGGTGCGCGCGGGCGCCCGGCGTCCCGCTGAGGCCGTGCGGCGGGCGCCGACGTTCGACTGGGTCTGCGCCGATTTCGCCAGGCTGACCACGGTCGAGGCCTGGGCGCCGCTGCTGGACGGCGTCGAGGCCGTCATCAACTGCGTCGGCGTCTTGCAGGACGGGGCAGGGGACAGCACACGTCTGGCCCATGTCGAGGGACCGCGCGCCCTGATCGCGGCCTGCGAGCGCGCCGGGGTCCGGCGTCTGATCCACATCTCCGCCGTCGGCGCCGACGATGCGGCAGGCACAGCCTATGCCCGCACCAAGGCCCAGACCGAGCGTCTGGTCGAGGCCAGCGCTCTGGACTGGCTGATCCTACGCCCGTCGCTGGTGGTGGACCGCGCAGCCTTCGGCGGCACTGGCCTGATCCGGGCGCTGGCGGCCTTTCCCCTGTTCAGCCCTGTCGTCTGCGGCGATCAGACCTTCCGGCCCATCGCCCTGGGCGACTTCAGCGCGGCCGTCGTCGCCGCGCTGAAGCCGGGCGCGCCGAGCCGCGAAACCTTCGACATGCCGGGGCCGGAGGCCGTGACCATGGCCGAGACGGTGCGGCTCTATCGCGGCTGGCTGGGCCTGCTGTCCGCGCCGGTGATCCGGGTTCCGCGCGCGCTGGCGGCGCCGGCCCTGATGATCGGCGACCTGCTGGGCCGACTGGGCTGGTCCTCGCCGATCCGCACCACGGCAATCCGCCAGATGGATCACGATGTGTCCGGCCGGGACAGCGGCTGGACCGAGCGGTTCGGCATCAACGCGCGCGGCTTCTCGCGCTTTCTGGCCGAGACCCCGGCCTCGGTTCAGGACGTATGGCACGCGCGGCTGTGGTTCGTGCGGCCGGTGTCGATCCTGACCCTGGGCCTGTTCTGGCTGATTACGGGCCTGATCAGCTTCGGCCCCGGCTGGAACGGGGCTCTGGCCATCCTGCACGAGGGCGGATTCGGGCGCTGGGCGGGGCCGATCGCCTGGTGGGGCGCGCTGCTGGACGTGGTGCTGGGCCTGGCCCTGTTCGTGCGGCCGTGGACGGCGCGGGTGGCCATTTTCATGTGTCTGTCGACCGTGGGCTATCTGATCGCCGGGACGCTCAGCCTGCCGCACTACTGGATCGATCCCTTGGGGGCGTGGCTGAAGGTCCTGCCGATGATGGCGCTGTGCCTGTTCGTGGCGGCGACGGACGCGCGGCGCTGATGACCTATCTGATCCTCAAGGTGATCCACATCCTGTCGGGTGCGGTCCTGTTCGGCACCGGGGCGGGCATCGCCTTCTTCATGCTGAGGGCCCATGCGACCAGGGACCCGCGCACCGTCGCTTCGGTCGGGCGGATCGTGGTTATGGCCGACTTCGTCTTCACCGCCAGCGCCGTGGTGGTTCAGCCGCTCAGCGGCCTGGCCCTGATCCATCTGCAGGGCTACGCCCTGACCGAGCCTTGGCTGATGGCGGCCTACGCCCTCTATGTCCTGATCGGCGCCTGCTGGTTGCCGGTGGTCTGGTTCCAGTGGCGGATGGTCAAACTGGCCGAGGGCGCGGAGGCGGCGGGAACGCCCCTGCCGTCCGCCTATCACCGCCTGTTCAGGGCCTGGTTTATCCTGGGCTGGCCCGCCTTTGCGGGCGTGATCGGCATCTACGCCCTGATGGTCGCCAAGCCGGTCTTCTAGCGCGCGAAGCGGCCTTTGGACGCGGCGTCGCTGAGCGCCTCACGGACGGCGGCGGTCAGTTCGGGCAGGGACTGAACCTGTTTGACGCCATAGGCCTGGGCCGTGATGTCGACATTGCCCTTGCGCCAGAAGCCCTGCGGAGCCAGCACGATCAGCTTTCCGCCGCGCGCGTGCAGGCCCATTTCCAGCAGGCTGATGGGGCTCTGGGTGCCGGGCGCGAAATACATGACGATGACGTCGGCGGATTCCAGCGCGGCCAGCTCCCACTCGACCTGACGGCGGAACTCGGGTTCGTCAGCCTCGGGACGCCACTCGGGGTTCCAGTCTGGGCGGCGGGGGTTAAGGATCACCACGTCCATGTCGGCCAGGGCCGAGGTCATCGCCGCCTGCCAGTCCGGCGCGCCACCCATGTCGATGCTGCCGCCCAGGAAGACGCGCGGGCGGCTGTCGTCGATGGGCAGGGGCTGGGGCGAGACCACGTTGCTGGGTCCCTTGGCGGTCTGCGCCAGTGCGGGCGCGGCGCTGAAGGCGGCGACGGTCATCATCAGGGCGGCCAGCGTGCGGTTCATCAGTCTGCCTCGGTTTCGCGAAGGGGCGGGGCATAGCATCCTGTCGGGCGAAGACTAGGGCGAGGATGACGGAAAAGAGCGGTCATCGAACGTGACGGGCCTTTCACGGCGGCCTGTGGCATCAGGTCACGGTGTCCAGCCATCGCCACTCCCCGCTGAGTCTGCTCGAGATCGCCGCCATCATCGCGGTGATGTTGATCTGGGGCATCAACAACGCCGCCGCCAAGATCGCCACCGAGGTCATGCCGCCGCTGATGGTCGGGGCCCTGCGCTTCGCCATCGCCGGCGCCTGCCTGATCTGGTTCGTGCGGCCGCCCTTCCCGAACTGGAAGAGCCTGCTGATCATCGCCGTGGTAGGCGGTCCGATCCACTATGGGCTGATCTACCTGGCCTATTGGCTGGCCCATGACGTCAGCCCGGTGACGGTGGCGACCCAGCTGTGGATCCCTCTGACCTCACTGTTCGCCTTCCTCTTGCTGGGCGAGCGGATCAGCCGGATGGCCACGGTCGGCCTGGTCATCGCCTTCGTCGGGGTGGCCTGGATGACGTTGGACCCGCACGCCCTGCAGGACTGGAAGGCGATCGCGGTGGGAGCACTGGGCGCCTCGGCCTGGGCGCTGACGACGGTGATCGCGCGCCGGACCACCTCCATCCCGCCGCTGAAGATGCAGGGGCTGCTGGCCCTGATGGCCTTCCCGGCGCTGACCATGGGATCGCTGGTGTTCGAGACGGGGCAGTGGGAGGCGGCTCAGATCGCGCCGCCCATCGTCTGGGGCACCCTGGTCTGGGCGGGGCTGATTTCGTCGGTGTTCGCGACCAGTCTGGTCTTCTGGCTGGTGCAGCGGCGCGAGGCGGGGCGGGTGACGCCCTATCTGCTGGGCTCGCCGCTGGTCTCCATCCTGATCGGCTGGCTGTGGATGGGCGACGTGCTGACGCCGCAGATCCTGACCGGGGTGGCCATCGCCCTGATCGGCGTGGTCACGGTCGCCCTGGGGGAGCGCGGCCTGCGCGCCGGCGCCCCCGCCAAGGTCTGATCGGAGCTTAGTTGGCGCTGAGAACGGCGCAGGCCACGCGGTCGCCCGCGCCGCCGATGGGCTGGCTGTTGTGGTCGTCGGGGTTGGCGTGGATCACCAGGGCCGAGCCGTCGGCGTCCCACAGCCACTGGCCGGGGCCGTCCTGGGTGATGCGGGCGCGGGTGGTGAAGAACTCGCCGTGGGCGCTGCCATCGGCGGCGGCGTATAGGTTGGGCAGGTCGCCGTCGTCAGGGCCTTGAGCGTTCAGCAGACCGTGCGGCGTCTTGGGATCGGTGTGGTTGATGTGGGCGCCCGCCGAGGTGAAGGGGGCGGCGCACTGGCCCGTGGCGTGGATGTGGATGCCGTGCCAGCCAGGCGTCAGGCCCGCAACCTCGACCTTGATCAGCAGGCCGGTGGCGCCCTGCGTCAGCGTCGCCTTGCCGATTTCCGCGCCCTGACCGTTGATGATCGCGGCCTGTCCCGTCTGGCCCGGCGTGGCGCGCGGGATCATGGCGGAGTGATCCATGGCGGTGGCCTGACCGTGAGCGCCGTGGCCCATGGCGGCATGATCATGGCTCTGAGCAGAGGCGCTGGCGGCGAGCAGCGAAGTCGCGGCGAAGGCGGTGAGGGCGGCAGCAGTCAGACGCATGGTTTTCCTGTCCTTTTGGGCATGGGGATATCAGCGGCGTTTCTTTGCCACAACGCCCCCCGGATGCTAGAAACCGGAACAGCGGATCACGTTCCGATTCCGGCCATTTAAAGCCTGATTTCCTTGACCGACGACAGCTACGACAACGCCGCACCTTCGGCGCCCGGCGACATCTCCATCATCACGATCGAGGACGAGCTGAAACGCTCCTACCTCGACTACGCCATGAGCGTCATCGTCAGCCGCGCCCTGCCGGACGCGCGCGACGGTCTGAAGCCTGTTCACCGCCGCATCCTCTATTCGATGCACGACCTGAACATGACGCCCGAGCGGTCGTATTCGAAGTGCGCGCGCGTCGTCGGTGACGTGCTGGGTCGCTTCCACCCGCATGGCGACGCCTCGGTCTACATGGCCCTGGTGCGGATGGCGCAGCCCTTCTCGATGGGGCTGATGCTGGTCGACGGTCAGGGCAACTTCGGCTCGGTCGACGGCGATATGCCAGCCTCCATGCGTTACACCGAGGCCAAGATGGCCCCGGCCGCGGTGGCCCTGCTGACCGATATCGAAAAAGACACGGTCGATTTCCAGCCCAACTACGACGAGAAGGAACTGGAGCCCGTCGTCCTGCCGGCGCGGATTCCCAACCTGCTGGTCAACGGCGCGGGCGGCATCGCCGTCGGCATGGCGACCAACATCCCGCCGCATAACCTGGGCGAAGTCGTCGATGCGGCCGTGGCGCTGCTGGACAACCCCGACATGGGCGACGAGGCCCTGTTGGACATCGTGCCCGGGCCCGACTTCCCGACGGGCGGCGAGATCATGGGCCGCACCGCGCCGCGCAATGCGCTGCGCGACGGACGTGGCTCGGTCATCGTGCGCGGCAAGGCTTCGGTCGAGGAGATCCGCAAGGATCGCGATGCCATCGTCATCACCGAACTGCCCTATCAGGTGAACAAGCAGACCCTGATCGAACGCATCGCCGAAATGGTGCGCGAGAAGCGTCTGGAAGGCATTTCCGACGTCCGTGACGAGTCCGACCGTCAGGGCATGCGGATCGTCATCGAGCTGAAGCGCGACGCTTCGGGCGACGTCATCCTGAACCAGCTGTTCCGCTATACGGCGCTGCAAAGCTCGTTCGGCGTCAACATGCTGGCGCTGAACCACGGCCGTCCCGAGCAGATGGGGCTGCGCAAGCTGCTGGAGCTCTTCCTCGAGTTCCGCGAGGAAGTGGTCGTCCGCCGCGTCAAGTTCGAGCTGGCCAAGGCCCGCGACCGGGGCCACGTCCTGGTCGGTCTGGCCGTGGCCGTCGCCAATATCGACGAAGTCATCCACATCATCCGCAGCTCGGCTGACCCGGCCGAGGCGCGCGAGCGGCTGCAGGCCAAGGCCTGGCCTGTCGGCGACATGATGGCCCTGGTCGAGCTGATCGCCGACCCGCGCACGGTTCTGGTCGACGGCGACAAGATCCGCCTGACTGACGAACAGGCCCGCGCCATCCTGGCCCTGACCCTGTCGCGTCTGACCGGCCTGGGCCGTGACGACATCTTCGGCGAGGCGCGCGGCCTGGCCGACACCATTCAGGGCCACCTGACCATCCTGTCGGACCGCGCCAACGTCCTGGCCATCATCCGCGAAGACCTGCTTCTGGTGAAGGATCAGTTCGCCGTGCCGCGTCGCACCCTGATCGGGGAAGGCGACGCCGAGATGGAGGACGAGGACCTGATCCCGCGTGAGGACATGGTCGTCACCGTCACCCACGGCGGCTACGTCAAGCGTGTGGCCCTCAACGCCTATCGGACCCAGCATCGCGGCGGCAAGGGCAAGTCGGGCATGACCATGAAGGACGAGGACGCCATCACCGGCGTCTTCTCGGCCTCGACCCACACCCCGGTTCTGTTCTTCGCCACCAACGGCAAGGCCTACAAGCTGAAGACCTGGCGTCTGCCGCTAGGCAATCCGCAGTCGCGCGGCAAGGCCTTCGTCAACCTGCTACCCATCGAGCCGGGCGACAGCATCATGAACGTGCTGCCGCTGCCGGAAAACGAGTCCGAGTGGGACAACTACGACATCATGTTCGCCACCAAGTCGGGCGACGTGCGGCGTAACAAGCTCAGCGACTTCGCCACGGTGAACCGTGCGGGCAAGATCGCCATGAAGCTGGAAGACGGCGACCGCATGGTCGGTGTGGCCATCTGCAACGCCGAGGACGACGCCCTGCTGACCACGGCCCTGGGCCGTGCGATCCGCTTCAAGGCCGACGACGTGCGCGTGTTCAAGGGCCGGGACTCGACCGGCGTGCGCGGCATCCGACTGCAGGATGGCGACGAGGTCATCTCAATGGCCATCCTCGGCCGCGTGGATGCTTCGCCGGAAGAACGCGCCGCCTACGTCAAGCACGCCAACGCCATGCGCAAGGCCCTGGCCGGCGCGGATGCGGAAGACGAAGCCGTCACGGTCGAGGCCGACGATGAGGATGCGGGCGACGCCGCCCTGTCGGTCGAACGCATCGCCGAGTTGGGCGCGGCTGAGCAGTTCATCCTGACGGTTACGGAAACTGGCTTCGGCAAGCGGTCCTCGGCCTATGAGTATCGCCGCACGGGTCGCGGCGGGCAGGGGCTGACGGCCCACGGCCTGGGCGGTCGTGCCGGCACGCGTCTGGCCGCCGCCTTCCCGGTCGAGGAAAGCGACGATCTGATGCTGGTCACCGATGGCGGCCAGATGATCCGCACCCCGGTCGGCCAGGTCCGCATCGTGGGCCGTTCCAGCCAGGGCGTGACCATCTTCCGCACCGGCAAGGACGAGAAGGTCGTCTCGGTCGAGCGCCTGCCCGATTCGGGCGGCGACGATGACGGCGCGGACGAGGCTGTGATCGAAGAGGGCGGCGAGGGCTGATCGGCTCTCAGGCGAGCATGACGGCGGGCATGGCTGACGTTCTGATGCAGATCGACGGCCGGCCCGCCGGCGCCGACGATCTGGGCCATTTCGTCCTGTCCAACTACGGCGCCTTCACCTCGATGCAGGTCGAGGACGGCGCGGTGCGGGGTCTGGACCTGCATCTGGTCCGACTGGAGGCTGAAGCCCTTGACCTGTTCGGCCTCGCCGTGCCCGAAGCCCTGTTGCGTGAACGGATGCGACAGGCGCTGGACGGGCGCGCGGGCCGGTTCAGTCTGCGGGTCAATCTCTTCTCCGACGCCATCAGCCTGCGCGCGCCGCAGGCGGTGGTTCAGCCGCGCGTCCTGACGACTCTGTCGCCGCCTGCCACGCCGCTGACGACGCCGCTGCGTCTCCAGACACAGGTCTATGCCCGCGAAGTCCCGCACCTGAAGCACGCCGCCACGTTCGGCCTGACCCGCGCACGGCGGCAGGCGGTTCTGGCCGGGTTCGACGACGCCCTGTTCGTCGATGGCGACGGACGCGTTTCCGAAGGCTCCATCTGGAACATCGGCTTTCTTCAGGGCGAGACGGTGGTCTGGCCCGAAGCGCCCATGCTGGGCGGAACGGGGCAGGCCTTGCTGCAACGCGGGATGGTGGATTTCGGCCTGAGCAGCGTCATCCGCTCAGTGCATCTGTCCGATCTGGCGCGCTTCGACGCCGCCTTCATCTGCAACAGCGCCACGCCCGCCTGCGCCGTCGCGGCGATCGACGGTCATCGGTTCGGCCCGGCGGAGGCCCTGATCGCGCGGCTGATCGACGCCTGGCGATCAAACCCATGTCAGACGATCTAGGCCGTTGATTTCGCACCTGCTAAACGGGTCGAAACGCGGGGAGGCGAAGGCCATGCGCATCGGACTGTATCCGGGGACTTTCGACCCGGTCACGAACGGCCACATGGACATCATCGGGCGGGCGATCAAGTTGGTTGACCGCCTGGTCATCGGCGTGGCCCAGAATGACGAGAAGGGGCCTTTGTTCTCGACGGCCGAGCGCGTCGAGATGCTGAAGGCGGAGGTCGCGCGCTTCAACGCCGATATCGAGGTGAGACCCTTCAGCAGCCTGTTGATGCATTTCGCCGAAGAGGTGAACGCCAACGTCATCGTGCGCGGCCTGCGTGCGGTCGCGGACTTCGAGTACGAGTTCCAGATGACGGCCATGAACCAGCGCCTCAACAGCGACATAGAGACCGTGTTCCTGATGGCCGATCCGCGCCATCAGGCCATCGCCTCGCGGCTGGTGAAGGAGATCGCCCGTCTGGACGGCGCGATCGAGAGCTTTGTCAGCCCGGCGGTCGCCGCCCAGGTGCGCGCCAAGGTGCTGCGCTAGATTCAGGATAGGTAATGAACCTCAAGATGCTTCTGGCCGCTACTGCGGTCTCGATGATTGCGGGCACCGCGGCGGCCCAGGCGGCGGAGTGGCGCATAGTCGCGCCCGACAACCTGATGGTGATCGACACCTCTAAAGGTCGAGTTCTGGTCGAACTGGAACCGCGCGCCGCGCCGAACCACATCGAGCGCATCCGCACCCTGACTAACCGCGGCTTTTATGACGGCCTGAAATTCCATCGCGTCATCCCGAACTTCATGGCCCAGACCGGCGACCCGCAGGGCACCGGCGCGGGCGGCAGCGATCTGCCGGACGTGAAGGGCGAGTTCAGCTTCCGTCGCGGACGCGACAGTGGTTTTGTCGCCGTAGAGAACAGCGGCCCGGGCGTGCGCGGCATCATGGGCAGTCTGCCGATTGCGACCCAGCCGGACGCCCAGATGTTCGTCACCGCCGATTTCAAGGTAGGGGCTGGCGGCCTGTTTTGTCCCGGCGTGGCGGGTATGGCGCGGGCGGGATCGCCGGACAGCGCCAATAGCCAGTTCTTCCTGATGACGGGCCAGAACGATAATCTGAACGGCGGCTACACGACCTTTGGTCGGGTGCTTCAAGGTCTTGACGTGGTCAAGGCCCTGAAGGCGGGCAGCGATGCCGAGGACGGCAAGGTCACGGACCCGGACGTCATGACCAAGGTGCAATTGGCCTCGGCCCTGCCCGAAGCCCAGCGCCCGAACGTGCGCGTGGCCGTGCCCGGCTCGGCAGCCTTCAACGCCGCCGTTGAGGCTGCTCGCACCGCCCGCGGCGCCCAGTTCGGCATTTGTGACGTGCAGCCGGTGGTCGAGGTCGCGGGCGGCTGAGTTTCAATTGGGGGAGGGGACGAGGATGCGCTTTTCAACGGGTTTGGCGGCGACGTTGGCCCTCACGCTGGCCGGGGCGGCTTGGGCGCAGGAGACGGCGCCGCCGACCGCTGCGGCTCCCGCCGTCGTTGCGAGCGAGTGGCGGGCGGTTGCGCCTGAGAACCTGCTGGTGATTGACACCAACAAGGGGCGCGTCCTGGTCGAACTGACACCCGAACTGGCGCCCGGCCATGTTGAGCGTATCCGCCTGCTGGCGGGCCGCGGCTTCTACGACGGGGTCGTCTGGCACCGGGTGATCGATCAGTTCATGGCCCAGACCGGCGATCCCTTGGGCACGGGCGAGGGGCAGAGCCCCTATCCTGACCTGAAGGCCGAATTCACCTTCCGCCGCGACGCCCAGACCCCGTTCACGCCCGTGGCCGCGCCCGCCGGGGCCGTCCTGGGCTTCCTGCATTCCGTGCCGGTTCAGACCCAGCCGGACGCCTATATGGCCACGACGGCGGATCACAAGGTCCACGCCTGGGGTCTGTACTGCCCCGGCGTCGCGGGCATGGCGCGCGACGATGCGCCCGACAGCGCCAACAGCCAGTTCTTCCTGATGCGTCAGCCCTATCCGTCGCTGGACAAGCGCTACACCATCTGGGGCCGCGTCGTGTCGGGCCTGGATGTGGTGCGGTCGCTGAAGGCCAGCCCTAACCCGGACGGCATCGTCACTGGCCCCGATCAGATGACGCGGGTGCGTGTGGCTTCGGATCTGCCGCAGGCTGAACGACCCTCGGTGCAGGTGCTGGACACGAGCTCAGCCCGGTTCCGCGCCTTGGCCGAGGCGTCGCGTCAGGCCAGGGGCGCGGACTTCTCAGTCTGCGACGTCGAACTGCCGGTTCAGGTGGCCGGAGCGCCGGCCGCCTGAGTGTTGGAGCGGCCCCGACGACGGCGTCGGCGGGGCTTCTGGCGGTCCTCGCGCATCCTTTGCAGCAGCAGGCCCTCGCGCAGGCCACGGTCGGCGACACGCACGCGCTCGCAGGGCCAGGCGCGCTGCACTGCTTCCAGGATCGCTGCGCCCGCAAGCACCAGATCGGCGCGGTCGGGGCCGATGCAGCTTTCCGCCGCCCGGCCCGCTGGCCCTAGCCGCTTGAGCCGCAAGGCCGCTGCCTCGCAGTCGGCGCGCGTCATCCACAGGCCGTCGACCAGGTCGCGCTGATAGCGGCGCAGGCCCAGATGGATGCCCGCCAGGCTGGTGATGGCCCCCGAAGTGCCGACCATGTGCACCCGTCCGCTCTCGAACAGGGGGCGCACCGAGGCGTCGTTAGGACCGCCCGCGGCCAGATGCTCGCCCACGTCGGCGACCATGGCCTCGAACCAGGCTTCGGTGTCGCCCGCCGGTTCCGGGTGACGTTCGGCCAGGGTGACGACGCCCAGTGGCGCCGACATCCAGCCCTTGTTCTCGAACCCGCGCGCGCTGCGCGTCATCCATGACAGCTCGGTCGAGCCGCCGCCCACGTCGATGACCAGAACCGCCTCGGCCTTGGGATCGAACAGGTTCAGACAGCCGGCGACCGACAGGCTGGCCTCCTCCGCCGGGTCGATGATCTTGAGCTTCAGGCCGGTGCCGCGCCGCACGCGCTCGACGAAGGCCTGGCCGTTGTCGGCGGCGCGGCAGGCCTGGGTGGCGACGGCAGTCAGGCGGCTGGCGTCCAGCCCCTTGCGGGCCACCCGTTCGGCGCACAGGGCCAAGGCGTCGTAGGCCCGGTCCATGGCGCGGTCGTCCAGCCGACCCGTCTGGGACAGGCCTTCGCCTAGCCGGACGATCCGGCTGAAGCTGTCGACCACCCGGAACCCGTCGCGCGACGGGCGCGCGATCAGCAGGCGGCAATTATTGGTCCCCAGGTCGAGCGCGCCATAGAGGGGCGCATCGCGACCGGAAGCCCCGGAATTGCGGGACTTCGTGGGCTGGGACCGCGCGTCGCGCCGTGCGGGCGCGCCAGGGGTCTCCGGCATGGGCCGAGCTTTCATGTGGGCGGTCCGAAGCGGCGCCCGTCCTGATCAGGTTAAACCGGCCTATGTGGCGAAGCCAAGACATTCTGTCGCACAGATGAACGGCCCGGATGCATCCGCTTCAGCCTGTCAGGCGTATTGGTTGCAGCATGACCCAGGTTCACACAGCCCGGTTCGGCCTCGGACAGATCGTCCGGCATCGCGACCACGCCTTCCACGGCCTGGTCATGGATGTGGACGCCACCTACGCAGGCCCAGCCGCAGAGACGGGCGTGGTCGCCAGCGATCAGCCCTTCTATCGCATCCTTATCGCCGACGCCGATGGCGGGGTGATCGCCTACGCCGCCGAGGACGCCCTGGTGGCCTCGCCGGAGATTGAGCCCCTGTCGCCGGAGGACGAGCGGGAGTGGTTCACCGTCGACTCGCACGGCCGTCACGCGCCGCGCTCGCAAAGGCTGCAATAGACGTGCGTGACGACGGCTTGAGGGCGCGCTAATCTGCCCCCAACGGCCGTCAGAGCCGCGAGGAGCGTTCCCATGTCCGATTTCGAGCACGTCTTTGAAGCCCCGCCCGAAGGCGCCGCCGCCGACTGGACCATCCCCCAGAACTGGGCGGCCTATACCGACGTCGAACACGAGACCTGGAACACTCTCTACACCCGGCAGATGAAGATCCTGCCCGGTCGCGCCTGCGAGGCCTATATGCGCGGGCTGGACGCCCTGGACCTCAACACCGGCGGTATTCCCGACTTCGAGGTGATGAACCCCAAGCTGCAGGCTTTGACCGGCTGGACCGTGGTCTGCGTGCCCGGACTGGTGCCCGAGGACGTCTTCTTCGACCACCTGGCCAACCGCCGCTTCGTCTCCGGCCAGTTCATCCGCAAGCCGGATCAGCTGGATTACCTCCAGGAGCCGGACATCTTCCACGACGTCTTCGGCCATGTGCCGATGCTGACCGACCCCGACTTCGCCGCCTATATGGAGGCCTACGGCAAGGGCGGGCAGCGGGCGGCGTCGCTGGGGATGCTGGACAAGCTGGCGCGTCTGTATTGGTACACGGTCGAGTTCGGCCTGATGAAGGAGGCCGACGGGCTGCGCATCTATGGCGCGGGCATCGTCTCGTCGGCGACCGAGAGCGTCTTCAGCCTGGAAGACGCCTCGCCCAACCGTCTGGGCTTCGATCTGGAGCGGGTGATGAAGACCCTCTACCGGATCGACGACTTCCAGCAGGTCTATTTCGTCATCGACAGCATCGAGGAGCTGAAGGCGGTGACCTTGCAGGACTTCGGTCCGCTGTACGAGCGGCTGAAGGGGGCGGAGGATTTGCCGATCGAGACCATCCTGCCCAGCGATCAGGTCTTTACGCGCGGGACCCAGGCCTATGCGGCCAAGGGCGGACGGTTCGCGGCCTGACGGGCGCGCCGAAAGACAGAGTCCAATTCGTCTGAATCGTCTGAAATCTCCGCGCTGCTGCCTGAGAGGGCATGATGGCGCGGGGAGCCAGGATGGCGAGGAAATGCGTGTCGGCTGCGCGCAAACCCTTTGATTCTTCGGGATTGAGGCGTCGGATTGCGACGCCTGGCCCTGAACAGCGTCAGTCCCGCTGGAAAGGGTAGAAGTCCGTTCCCAGCCCCAGGATGCCAGTCAGTTCGTCCAGGGCGCCGCGCGTTTCGTCCAGCAGAGCGGGGTCGGCCAGGTCCTGGGCGGTCAGGCTGTCGCGATACCAGCGCAGGGCCCAGATGCTGAGGGCGCCGTGCAGTTCGTCGGTCATGCGCATGGCGGGGTTGGTCGCGGCCAGTTCGTCGTCGGTCAGGACGACGCGCAGACGCAGACAGGCGGGGCCGCCGCCGTTCCTCATCGACTGGCGCACATCGACATATTCGACCCGGCCGATGGGGCCGTTGGAGGCGGCGAGCGTTTGCGCGACCGCATGGCTGCGAGCGTTGTCGCGGGTCTCGGTCGGGCAGATCAGGGTCAGGCGGTCCTCGCCCGGGATCTGGATCAGCATGGAGTTGAACAGATAGCTGCTGATCGCGTCGGCCAGCGGCAGGTCGGCGGCGGAGACCTCGACGAACTGCGGCTCGAACAGGCCGTCGGCGGCGCGGCGGATGGCGGCCTTGGTCGCGTCCGTGTCCTCGAAGGCCATCTCGTGGAAGAAGAGGGTGTCCAGGGCGCCGACGCAGACCACGTCATTGTGGAAGGTCCCGCCGTCGATGGCCGCGCGCGACTGCTGGGCCAGGACCGGACGACCCGCCTCGTGACGGCGTACGACGGCCTCGCTGGCTTCGCGCGTCTGGCGGGCGGGGAAGCGGCCCTCCCAGGGCTCGAAGGCCTCCCGGCCCCAGACCAGCAGATTGACGCCGCGACCGCCGTGCGTGGCGCACAGGCGGACGTGGTTGGCGGCGCCCTCGTCGGCCAGATGGGCGACGGCGGGCAGGGCGTCATGGACGGCGAACTTGCTCGCGTCGGGGAAGAGGGCGTCCAGCGCCCGCTTGGTCTGTTGATGCTCCAGCGAGCGGTGCAGGTTGGTGTGCAGGTTGGCGGGGGTGAAGTGGACCCGGCCGTCGGCGGCGTCAGCACTGGGCGTCACCGTCGCGGCGTTGGCGGCCCACATGGGCGAGGCCGAACAGGCAGCGGCGGCGAAGGCCGGGGCGTCGCGCCAGGCCTTGGCCAGCACCGTTTTGTCATTGCCCGAGAAGCCGAGCGAGCGGAGGAAGGGGATGTTGGGCCGTTCGTGCGGCGGCAGGACGAACTGGGGCAGGCCCAGGTCGGCCAGCCGTTTCATCTTGTCGAGACCCTGCAGCACCGCCGCGCGCGGGTTCGACGCCTCGCCCTTGTTCAGGCTGGAGGCGAGGTTGCCCGGCGACAGGCCCGCATAGGAGTGGGTCGGCCCGATCAGACCGTCAGCGTTGGCTTCGATGGCTTGGGTCATGACGTTACTGAGGCAGCGGGATGATGACGGGTTCAATGAGACCGGTGGACAGTAGAAAGCTGTTTCCGAACCGGACTTCGATCAGCAGGATTATCGCAGCGAGGGTCAGGAGAAATAGGGTGGCGGGCCGGTTCCTTGGCCAGAGGTGGAGGCAAGCTGGAATGATGAGGGCGAGGAAAATGGCAGCCCATACGATCACTAGATCCCTGTACTGACCGGTTGGGATCAGAAATTCGATTCCGCGAACAAGCGCCGTGATCGCCGTGGCGGCCGCGATTGAAATCAGCAACGGCTTCCAGCAGGCGGCGATCCTGTCGCGAAGAGTCTCCGGCCCAATCCTTCGCCTCACCCCCGCAGCCCCTTGATCTCGCTTTCGATGTTCTTGACCGCGCCGGCTTCGAAGCTGGCGACGGGGTAGGCGCAGTAGTCGGCGGCGTAGTAGGCGCTGGGGCGGTGGTTGCCGGAGGCGCCGAGGCCGCCGAAGGGCATGTCGCCGGCCGCCCCCGTGGTCGGGCGGTTGAAGTTCACCACGCCCGCGCGGATGCGGTTGATGAAGCGGTCCCAGTTCTTCGCATCGTCGCTGACCAGACCGGCGGACAGGCCGTATTTGGTGGCGTTGGCGGCGGCGATGGCGGCGTCGAAGGACGGCACACGGATGACCTGGAGGAAGGGGGCGAACATCTCTTCGTCTGCGACGTTCAGGCCGGTCACGTCGATGATGGCGGGCTTCACGAAGGCGCCGGGCAGGTTGTCTACCGGGCCGGAGGCGCGGATGACCTTGGCGCCCAGGTCGATGCGCTGTTGCAGGGCCTGTAGTGCGGCCTGAGCGGCCTTTTCCGAAATCAGCGGCCCGGCGTAGGGCTCGGGATCACTGTCCCAGGGGGCGAAGTTCAGGCGGTCGGACATGGCCGCCACGGCCTCGACGATGGCGTCGCCCGCGGCGCCTTCCGGCAGGATCAGGCGGCGGGCGCATGAACAGCGCTGGCCGGTGGTGACGAAGGCGGACTGGACCACGATGCCGGCGACAGCCTCGGCGTCGGCGGCGTCCCAGACGACCAGCGGATTATTGCCGCCAAGCTCCAGCGCCAGGATGACGTGGGGATCGTCGGCGAACTTGCGCCGGAAATGCGCGCCCGCCGCGCCCGAGCCGGTGAACATCAGGGCGTCGATGGGCTGGTCCAGCAGGGCCGCGCCGGTGTCGCGTCCGCCCTGCACCATGTTGAACACGCCCTTGGGCAGGTCGGCGGCGTCCAGGCATTCGGCCATCAGCTGACCGGTCAGGGGCGTTTCCTCGGACGGCTTGAACACGACCGTGTCGCCCGCCAGCAGGGCCGGGACGATGTGGCCGTTGGGCAGGTGGCCGGGGAAGTTGAAAGGGCCAAGCACCGCCGAGACGCCGTGCGGGCGGTGGCGCAGGGTGGCGCGGCCGAAGGCGGTGTCGGTGGTGCGCTCGCCGGTGCGCTCGTCATAGGCGCGGATCGAGATGTCGACCTTGCCCGCCATCGAGGACAGTTCGGTCTTGGTCTCCCACAGGGCCTTGCCGGTTTCGCGGCTGATGGCCTCGGCCATTTCAGGCGCGCGTTCCTTAAGCACCGCCTGATAGCGTTTCACCGCGTCGATGCGGTCCTGACGCGGGCGGTCGGCCCAGTCGGGAAAGGCATTGCGGGCGGCCTCGACGGCGGCGCCGACCTGTTCGACGGAGGCGGCTTCGCCTTCCCAGACGGTTTCGCCGGTGGCGGGGTTGGTGGAGGTGAAACGGGTCATGGCGGCTACTCGATTCAGGATTTCACGCGGACGACAGCGCCGTCCTTGATCTTCAGGGCGGCGGCAATGTCGGGCGTCATGCGGGCCAGATCGCCGTCGACCAGAACGCGGGCGCGGACGGCGCGGAAAGCTGAGACGCTGTCGGTCGAGACGAGGCTGGGCAGTTCGACCTCAACCTCCTTCTCGATGCGGGCGGTCAGGACGCGGGCGTCGCGGACGGTGCGGATGTTGTCGCGGCCGCAGGCCACGGTGGGGCCGGCGTCGAAGATGTCGACCAGGCCGTTGGGGCGGAAGCCCTCGCTTTCCAGCAGGGCCATGGCCGGCACGCCCTGTGGGTGGACCTTGCCGATCACGGCGCGGGCGGGTTCGGGCAGCAGGTCGATGTAGATGGGGTGACGTGGGGCCAGGTCGAGGATGAACTGCTTGTCGGTCGAGCCGGTCATGCGGTCGGCGTCGTCGAAATCCATCGGGAAGAACTTGTGCGCCACATGGTCCCAGAAGGGGCAGTAGCCGTCGGGTGTGAAGACGCCGCGCAACTCGGCCAGCACATTGTCGGCGAACAGATCGGGCTGGGCGCCGATCAGCATGTAGCGCGACTGGCTCAGCAGGCGCCCGGCGCCGCCCTTGCGGCGGTCGGCCTTGAGGAACAGGGAGCCGACCTCGGTCCAACCGGTGCACTCGTTGACCAGCACCAGGGTCTGATGGTTCAGCTTCACGCCCAGCGAGGGCGACTGGACGGTGTTGTTGACCACGCGGAAGCTGAAGAAGGGCCGCTTCAGCCCCACCGTCGCCTTGACCGAGCCGATGCCGTCGATGTCGCCCGTGTCGCCGTCTTCCAGCATCAGGGTGTACCAGGCCTCTTCCGGCGCGATCCTGCCCTCGAAGCTGGCCTGGCTGAGTTCCAGGCGCTCGCTCAGGACGTCGGCGTCTTCGGGCAGGCTGGTGAAGCCGGGGCCGGACAGGATGGCCAGTTCGAGCAGGTGATGAAGGTCGGCGGGGCCGGCGGGACGAACAACGAGCATGCGGTTACATGGTCTCCAGTCGGAGCTGTTTCAGTTTCAACGCGTCAATCTCGCCCGAGGCGATCTTGCACAGGATCAGGGCGGACAGTTGGGCGCGTTCGACGAAGCTGGCGGGCCAGGCGAACTCCTGATCCGAATGGATCTCGCCGCCGACGACGCCGAGGGTGTCGACATTGGGCAGTCCCGCGGCGTGCAGGTTGTTCCCTTCGCAGACACCGCCGGAGGGCTTCCAGGCGATGGTCTGACCCAGCAGTTCGCCCGCGTCGCGGACGGCGTGGAACAGAGCGGTTTGCGACGCGTCCATCGGCTTGGGCGCGCGGGTCATGCCGCCGTGCAGGTCCAGCGTCAGGCCGGGGAAGGGCGGCTCGGCGGCGATGGAGCGCACCGTCTGGTCGATCCAGGCGGCGGCTTGCGCATCCGGCACGCGGACGTTGAAGCGGACCACGGCGTTGTCGGCCACGACGTTCAGCGCGCCGCCGCCGGCGATCTTGGCGACATTGACGGTGACGCCCTCGCGCTGGCCGTTCAGGCCGTGCAGGCGGGCGGCGATCATGGCCGCGCCGGCTACCGCATTGGCGCCCTCGTGGAAGGCGCGGCCCGCGTGGGCGGCCTTGCCCGTGACGATCAGATGGAAGTTGCCGCTGCCCTTGCGCTCGCCCGCCAGGGTGCCGTCCGACAAAGCCGGCTCATAGGTCAGGCCGACGTGTCCACGCGCGCCCAGGGCCGCCAGCAGAGGGGCGGAAGCGGGCGAGCCGATCTCCTCGTCGGGGCTGAGCAGCACGGTCCAGCCGACGCGGGTCTTGTCGGGGTAGGTCTCGAAGGCTGCCAGCGCGGCCAGCATGACGCTGATGCCGCCCTTCATGTCGGCCACGCCGGGACCGTTCAGGGCGCCGTCGGCGCGCGTGACGATGGTCTGGAAGGCGCTGTCTGCGGGGAAGACGGTGTCGTAGTGGCCGGTCAGGACGACCTGGATCGGGGCCTCGGGCCGGGCGGTGATGGTCAGGCAGTCGGCGTAGGTTTCGGGGATCACGGCGCCGCTGTCGGCCACGGTGGTCGAGGCTTTCGTGGGCACACGCACGACCGCGGCGGGCAGGCGACGCGCCTCGGCCTCCAGCACGTCCAGCATGCGCGCCAGCCCGGCGGCGTTTCGGCTGCCGGAATTGATATTGGCCCAGTCGATGGTCCGCGCGACGATCGCGTCGCCCTGGGCCGCGACGTGGTCGAGAACGGCCTGGTCGTGAGGTTCGATCCGCATAACGGCGACACTAGACGGGGGCCGGGCAAAGGTGAAGGCGGGGCGGTTTCTCGCTCTTGTCCTTGGGAAAACGGGGGCGTGCAGGATAGGTTTGCCGCTGCAGTCGAGGAGTCGCGCATGAACCGTCGTTTCAGCTTCCCCAACCCGTTCGGCCCCGTCGATTCGGGGGCGACGGCGCAGGTGATGGCCCGCCTCAGCGCCCGCGCCTTCTGGCTGTGGGGCGCGGTTGGGCTGATGCAGGCAGGACTGGTCTGGTACGCCTCGGACGCCGCCTATGCCGAGTTTCGCGGTGCGACGACGGGGTTCGCGGTCTTCTTCGCCTTGATCGCCGGGGTTCTGGGCTGGGCGCAGTGGCGTCGGCCCAACCGCATCCTGCCGGTCTTCGGCCTGGCCTGGGCCCTGTATGAACTGAGTTCGACCGGCGTCAGCCTGGTGGTCGGGGCGCCGCTGGGCGTGGCGGGCGTGCCGGCCTGGGGCGGAATGATCGCGGCGACGGCCATGCTGTTATGCGTGGTGCTGCATGTGGGGGGATTGCGCGGCTCGGCGGCGATCACGCGGCTTGCCACAACGCCGGTTGCTTCTAAGAGGTAGAGCTTTCCAGTCGGGGGCGACGGTGAACCAGAATGCGAAACTATGGCTGCGCGCGGCCAATCCCCTCACGCCGCCGCGCGGCATGGTCGAGGCGCAGAGGGCGGCCCGGGTCGGGGCTGTGGCGCTGGGGATCGGCGTCCTGCAGTTGTTCGTCGGCCTGCTGTCTATGCCGAAGACCGAGGCGCTGGCTCAGGTGTTGGCTGCTCAGCAGAAGGGGCAGGTCATGACGGCTCAGCAAGTCGCCATTCAGGACGCCATCGTGGGCATGATGCCTATGTTCACTCTTGCCATCACTTTGGTAGCCTCTGTCGTCTATGTCGTTCTGGCGGTGGTGCAGTGGCGGCGCACGACCTGGGTGATCCCGACGATCATGCTTGCCTTCATGGCCTATGGCGTTTTGGGCGGCTTCGGCGCCCTGTTGAAGATCGGCTCGTCGATCGAGTTTGAGTTCGCCTTCGTCAGTGCGCTGATGTGGCTCGTCAATCTCGCGACAATAGCCATGTATGTCGCCGCCTTCCGAGGCGGACGCATGTTTGAAAAACTGAAACGGACCTACTGATGACCGTCACGATCTTCCACAATCCGAAATGCTCGACCTCGCGCAAGGCGCTGGAGTTGCTGCAGGAGAAGGGTGTTGAGCCGGTGGTGGTCGAATATCTGAAGACCGGCTGGGACGCGGCGACGCTGGACCGTCTGGCTAAGGAAACCGGGGTCGGTCTGTCGGGGATGCTGCGCAAGCGCGAGGCGAAGACGGGCGAACTGCTGGCTGAGGGCGCTTCGGACGACGTGATCCGCGCGGCGATGATCGCCGAGCCGGTGCTGGTGGAGCGACCCATCGTCCAGAGCGACAAGGGCACCCGCATCGGACGCCCCCTCGAGAGCATTCTGGAAATCCTCTAGGGCTTAGCGGCTGCGGTTGCGTCGTCGATCGGCAGACGCGCCGCCGCCGGGGCGGTCGCTTTCGCGGCGCCAGCGCACCGAGATGCTGGCGTCGCCTTCGCCGCCGAACTTGGAGCTGACGGCCAGGTTGCGGCGCACCTGCCACTCGACATTGACCGCCGCCCCGCCTTCGCCGCCGCCGATGATCTCCAGATAGACGTCGTCGGTGATGTAGCGCCCGCCGGCGACCGTCAGGCTGGAGGCCTCGCCGCCGAAGGACAGGCGGTCCAGACCGGCCAGTTCGCGCAGGTTGCCGATCACGTCGAAGCCGCCGCCGCCCGCCAGCGAGGCCACGGCCGAGGCCAACTGCGCCGCCTCGAAGCCTGACAGCTGCGAGGCCGAACGTCCGAACAGGACCTGCGACAGGATTTCGTCCTGAGGCAGGGAGGGGGTCGAGGTCAGCTCGATTCTGGGCTGGGCCGCCGTGCCGGTGACCTTGATGGTGGCCGTCAGGGCGGGGTCCTCGCGAACCGCCGCCAGATTCAGGCGGATGCGCGCCGGATCGGTGGACAGGATGACCGAGCCGCTGTCGTCGAAGACGAAGCGCTTGCCGGCGAACTCATAGTCACCGCGCACGACATTGGCGGTGCCCGTCAGCACCGGGCGCGTGATGGTGCCGCGTACGCGGGCGTTGGCCGTCAGTTCGACATTCAGGCCGCGCCCACGCACGTGGATTTCACGCCCGGTCAGATTAAGGTTCAGGCCGATCTGCGGGCCGCGCCCCTTGGTCTCGACCTCGACCGGATCGCCGCCGGGGCGGTTGATCTCGACTACGTCCATTTTCACTACGCCGTTCGAGCCGGGCAGGGTCGGCGAGATGTTGGCCTCGTCGATATTGAGGTCGCCGCTCAGCTGGATGTTGCCGTCCGCGCCGCGGACGGCGGTCAGCACCCCGTTGGCGCGGGCCTCGGCGATGTCGTTGTCGATGACGCGGAAGCGGGTCAGTTCCAGCCGCAGGGTCGAGCCTGAACCCTGGCGCAGGCCCAGGTTGCCATTGCCGGTCACCGTGCCCTTGACGCCGTCGGCGGCCTCGAAGCGTTCGATCACGGCCTGGTTGTCGTCGAACCGGCTGGCCAGGCTGACGCCCTCGAGGCGCAGGCCGGTGATGCTGTCCCGGAAGGCCCCCTGGGTCAGGTCCAGGCGACCGTTCAGGCGCGGGTCGTTCAGCGTGCCGCTGAGGGTGGCGCGGCTGGCGATCTGGCCGGACAGGGACTGGGCGCCGCCGAGGAAGAGGTCCCAGATAGGCTGGATCTGGCCGTTGATAGCGATTTGCCCCGACATGTCGCGGGTGCGCTCGATGGCCAGACGCAGGGGGGCGGCTGAGGCCACGACCGGCAGGCTGATGTCGGCGGAGGCCTGAACCGCAGTGCCGTCATTGCCCTGGGCGCGGATGCGCAGGACGTTGTCGCTCAGGTCGGCGTTCAGCGTGCCGTCCACGGCCAGGCCGCGGGGGGCGTCGATGCTCCGCAGTTGCTTCAGGTCGACATTGGCCGAGCCGTTGAGCGTGTCGCCCGAGCCTTGCAGCGAGACCCGGCCGGTGATCTGGCCGCGCAGGTCGGGGGCCAGAGATCCCATCTCGACATTGGTCAGTTCAGCCTGGATGACGCTGCCGACCTTGTCCTGACGCAGTTCGCCAGCAAGGACGCCGCCGCCGAGGCCCAGATCGACACGCACGACCCGGCCGTCGCCGTTCAGGGCGATGATGGCGGGCGCGCGGGTGGTGAAGGCGACTTCGCGCACTCGGCCGCCGCCGCGAAGGGTGATGCTCTGTGCCGGCCCCTGCCGTGAGTACTCGCCCGTGCCGTTGAACTGGACCGGGTTGGCGCCGCCGACGTCGGCGGACAGGGAGAACGGCAGGCGCTCCAGCGTGCCCTGGCCCTTGAGCGACAGGCTGCGGATCACCCAGGTCGAGCCGGCCAGACGCACATTGCGGCCGGTCACGTCCAGAACGGCGCTCTGATCGCCGCCGTCGGTCAGGCGCACCCGGCCGTTGGCCTCGCCGGAGGCCAGGAAGGCTCCCTGACGTGCGGTGAAGGTCAGGTCGGCGCTGGAAGGATAGTTGTTGGACAGGGCGATAGCGCCCTGGGCGGTCACGCCGCCGGCGTTGACGTCCACCTCGGTCAGGCGAAGGCTCTTGCCGCCGAGGAAAAAGTTCCCGGAGGCGCGCGCCGGGCCGTAGTTGGAGCCGGAGTTGAGCACGAGCCGTCCGTCGGACGCGTCGGCGCCCTTGCGGAAGCTGAGGATCAGGTCGGCGTTGGTCAGGATCAGGCCGCTGGCCGACACCTTGTCGAACGCGGCGCGAAGGTCGGCGCGGGGCTGGGCCAGGGTGCCGGTCAGGGCGCCGTCGCCGCTCATGGCGCCGTCGATGGCCACGGGGCCGACGCCGAACGGGCCGTGCGCGTCCCAGTCCAGAGCCAGACGCATCTTGCCGCCCTCGATCAGGCCCTTGGCGCCCATCCGTCCGGCGGCGCCGGTCAGTTCGCCGCGGTCGATGGACAGGACGCCCCTGTTGTAGGACCCCGCCATGGCCAGACGCGGCGTCTGACCCAGAAGGCGATCCAGTTCGTCCATGCCGACGCTGAGGCGCGAGGCGCGGCCGTCAAAGCTGATGGTCCAGGGGCCGTTTCGGGCCTTGCCGGCCTGGATCGGGCCCTTGAACGAGCCCTTGGCGCCGGGGCGGATGCGCGAGATGTCGGTGATGTCGGCGTCGCCGCGGAAGCTGAGGCCGCCGGTGAGGTTGCGGCCGCCCGATCCGGTCAGGGTCAGGGCCTGACCCCGCCCGTCGATCTTCTTCAGCAGGTAGGCGCCGTCGCTGGTGCGCGAGCCTTCCAGCTTCACATGCGGGGTGGCCCCCAGCAGGGCGCCGATGATGCCGGCGGTCGAGCCGCCGACCGCGCGCGCGTCGGTGACGACGTCGAACTGGCCCTTGCTGTAGCTGAGGGCGAGCGGCCCCGAGACGCGGGCGGCGCGGTAGCTGGCCAGGTCGGCGTCCTGAAGACTGGCCGAGCCCTGTACGCCCCACGTCTTGGCGTCGCCCTTGAACACGCCGGTATAGGTGGTCGCTCCGGCCAGGGTCGGGCCGGCCAGACGGGTGAGCGACGGCGTGGTGACCGTCAGCTTGATCCCGTCCGGGGCGGCGCGCTGCTTGAGGTTGATCAGGCCCGAGGCGCGGGTGGTGATGTTCTCGGCGGTCAGAGTCCAACTCATGGCCTGGACGTCTTCGGCGTCCCGCACCGGCAGGCTGGCGAAACCGAAGCGCGCCGTCTGGCCGATGCGGCGAGCGAAGGGCTCCAGCAGGTCCGAGCCCGAGAAGTCGGCGGCGCCGCCGATCCGGGCGCCGGTCTTGCCGTAGCGGCCCTTGACCGTCAGGGGGATGAAGTCGCCGGTCTTGACCTCGATGTCGACCAGTTCGCCATTGATGACGGCGACGGCCGAGAAGGGCTTGTCCGGGGAATAGCCCAGCGAACCTGCGATCGGGCCGCCCTCGGCTTCGCCCGCGCGCAGGTTGACGCGCAGATCCTCGGGCTTCTTGCCGATGATCGCCTTGAGCAGCAGGTGGTCGCCCTTGCGGTTCAGGCTGAAGGCGTTGACGTTGACTTTCTTGTCGCCGCGACGCGGGACTTCGGCGTCGCCGCTCAGGGTCCAGCGGCCGTATTCCTTGGAGAAGCCCTCCATCAGTTCGACATTGGCGCTGAACTTGTCGATGTCGACGCTCAGGGCTTGCGGGCCGCTGGGCTCTGTCCGGGGTTCGAACTGGGGACGGCGGAGCAGACGGATCTGATCGGCGCTGATCTCGGTGGCATGGAAGCGGCGCATCAGCAGCGGCCAGTAGGACCAGTCGACGTGGATGTTAGTGGCTTCCAGCCAGACGCCGTTTGCGTCGGTGATGGTCACCCGGTCCAGGGTGAAGTCGTCGAACAGGTCGCCCTTCAGGCCCTCGACGTTGATGCGGCCATAGCGGCTGATCTTCTTGCCGGCGACGAAGCTGGTGACCAGTTCGCGGCCTGGGTCCGAGACCAGATACATCCGTCCGCCGACCATCAGGACGATGGTCAGGGCCACAAGGGCCGCGACAACGACGCCCGCGACGAAGGCGATCAGTTGCAGGCGCGTGCGTTTGCGCTTTTCGGCCTTGGCCGGCGTTTCCGCTTCGGGTTCGTGAGGCGGAGGGATGTCGGTCAAAACGCCTGGCCGATGCTGATATAGAGTTGGAATTCGGAGTCGCCCTCACGCTTGTCCAGCGGAATGGCGATGTCGGCGCGCACCGGGCCGAAGGGCAGCTTGTAGCGCACCCCGACGCCGGCACCGTAGCGCATGTTGTTGAAGTTCGGCGTCTCCTGGAAGCCGACCGCGCCGGCGTCGATGAAGGCGACGGCCTGGAACTTCTGGCCGATGTCGTGTCGCACCTCGATCGAGGTCTCGAACAGCGACAGGCCGCCGCGCGGCGTGTTGTCGGGCAGGCGCGGATTGATGCTCTGGTAGGAGTAGCCGCGCACCGAGCCGCCGCCGCCGGAATAGAAGAGGCGGTCCGACGGCACCGTCAGCTCCTGACCGCCGATGATCGAGCCTAGCCGGACGCGTCCGGCCAGGACGGTTTTGGCGCCGTCCTGCAGGGGCAGATAGCCGGTCGCCTGGGCCTCGCTGCGCAGGAACAGCACCGTGTCCTCGCCGGTCACTGCGGTCGGCTGGGCCGAGACATAGAGGCGATAGCCGGTGGTCGGGTTCAGCGGATCGTTGGAGCGGTCCATGAAGGCGATGCCGCGCCCGGTCAGGATGGCCAGGTCGCGATCGAAGGTGATCGGGGCCTGGGTGATCGGGTCGAAACGATTTTCCGTATAGCGGCCCGCGTCGATCCCCAGCCCGTAGGTGAAGAAGGAGGTCTTGCCGATGCGCTGCGACAGGTCGGCGTTCACGGTCAGGGCGCTGCGGTCGTAGGCGTCGGTCTGTTCGTTGACGAGGTAGGAGGACAGCTTCAGCGTCCGGCCGGCCTTGCGCCAGTGCGGGAAGCTGGCCTCGCCGCCCAGTCGGCTGTCGATGCTGGCGAAACGGAGCCCGTATTTCAGCGTCGCGGCGCGACCGAAGCGGTTGTAGCGCGTGCGGAAGACGTCCACGCCGACGCCCTCGGCGGTCGAATAGGTGGCGCCCGCCTCCAGCAGGCTGCGCGGACGGTCAGACAGGCCGACCACGACCGGGCGCAGGCCCTCGGGCGTGACCTGATCCAGCGGCGCAAGGGAGACGCTGACGCCGTCATAGACGCCGGTGTCCAGCAACCGGCGCTCCAACTCGGCCACATCTTCGGGATCGTAGCGGTCGCCGGCGTTCCATGGCGCCAGGTTGACGACCCAGTCGGGATTGGTCGGCCCCTGGGTGCGGACCAGGATGCCGTCCAGCCGCACCAGCTCGCCCGAGGCGATGTTAAAGTTGGGCTGCACGGTGAAGGTGGCGTGATCCACGACGACCCGGCGCGGTTCGGCCTTGGCGTCGGCGTAGCCCTCGCGCGTCAGATTGGCGACGATCCGGCCTTCGGCGTCCAGAATGTCGGCGGCGCGACCCGGCTCTCCGGGCTTCAGACCGATGTCCTTGGTCACCACCTCGGTGGTCACGGGATCGGGGACGGGGGCGACCCAGTTGACCTTGGTCTCGCTGAGTTCAAAGCGACGCCCGGGCGTGACGGTGACGACGGCGACCGGCTTTTCCTCGCCCTCGACGTCGTCCTGAAGCGTCGGCTGATAATAGCCTTCTGAGCGCAGCAGGGCCTCGGCGGACTCCATGGCGGAACGCGCCCGGCGGCGGGCCTCGAAGCGATTGGCGGGGGCGCTGTCCACCTGTCCGACCGCCCGCTCCAGTTGTCGGCGCAGTTCGCTGTCGATGTCGCCGCGAATCTCTGCCTTGGGCTCGGCGGCGAGCGCCGCGTGGCCGCACACGGCCCAGAGCGCCACGCTGGCGAGAAGGAGATGAGACCTCGACGTCAAACTGGAGCCTTGGGTTCAGAGCGAGACAACCGGGAACGAACGTCGTTCAGGCGGAATCAGTAGAACAGCGTATCGCTTTCCGGCTGCACCGTCTGTTCCGAGGTGCGGTTTTCGGGCGGCAGGGTGTCGACCGGCGGCGGGGCCTCGGTCGGGACCGGCGCCTCGGCCACGGCGGGGGCGGCCGAATCCTCGGCGGCGGGCGCGGCGGGCTCTTCGGTCTGGATCTCGACGGCCTCGTAGTCCTCCTCCGAGCGCGGATCGCTGCAGGCCGCCAGGGCGGCGGTGGCGGCCAGGCCGGCGGCCAGGAGCAAACGTTTTACAATCAATCGGTTCATCTGGTTTTCTTCCCCCTGTGGGGTGGCAAACGTCGTCTGCCCGGCTGGGTTCCCTCGGCTTGTCTACCGAACGAGAATGAACCGCAACTGAACCCTTTTCGTCACGGTTTCAGGCGTTTTTGTTCGTCCAGCCGGCCAGGGCCTGATCCAGCGGCAGGAGAGGGCGGTCCGCGCTGACCGGCGCGGCTGCGGCGGCGAAACGCGGCGCGGGCGCGGGCTGGACGATCCCGGCGCCCACAAAGGTCCCGCGCGCCTGATTGTGGGGATGCTCCGCCGCCTCGCTCATGGTCAGGACCGGGGTGACGCAGGCCTCGGTTCCGGCGAAATGCGCCGCCCAGTCGTCGCGGTCGCGCGTGGCGAACAGGCCGGCGAAGCGGGCCTGCAGCGCGGGCCAGTGCTCGCGATTGAACTGCGGCGCCTCGTCGGGCGTCATGCCCAGACCCTTGATGAGGGCGGCATAGAAGCGCGGCTCCAGCGCCCCGACGGCGACGAAACCGCCGTCGCGACAGGCGTAGCAGCGATAGAAGGGCGTGCCGCCGTCCAGCAGGTTGGCTTCGCGCGCGTCGCTCCACAGACCGCGCGCCTTCAGGGCGTGGAACAGGCTGGTCAGCAGGGCCGAGCCGTCGGTCATGGCGGCGTCCACGATGCGCCCGCGTCCGGTGGTCTTCGCCTCGAGCAGGGCCGCCAGAAGGCCGCTGACCAGCATCATGGCGCCGCCGCCGTAGTCCCCGACCAGGTTGAGCGGCGGGCAGGGTGGCTGATCGCCCGCGCCCATGGGGTGCAGGGCGCCGGACAGGGCGATGTAGTTGATGTCGTGGCCGACCTGATCCGCCATCGGCCCGGTCTGACCCCAGCCGGTGACGCGGCCGTAGACGAGGCGCGGATTGACGACGTGGCAGGCGTCAGGCCCCAGACCCAGCCGCTCCATGACGCCAGGGCGGAAACCTTCGATCAGGGCGTCAGCGCTCTTGATGAGGGCCAGAACCTTGCCTCGATCATCGGGCGATTTCAAATTGACCGGCACGGCGGCGCGGCCGCGATGCAGCACCTCGCCGCCGACCTCGTCAAAGACGGCGGCGGGGGCAGCTCCGCCGCGCGTCAACCGCAGGACCTCGGCCCCCATGTCGGCCAGCACCATTCCGGCGAAGGTGACGGGCCCCAGGCCGTCGATTTCAAGGATGCGTAGTCCGGCGAGAGGTCCCATGGCGCAAAGCTAGACTGGAACGACGCGCGCTGAACAGGGCTGGAAAAGCGAGCGTCTGCCAGAAAGCGGCCGGTTTTGGAGCTGTGCCGCTAAGATTGCTTGCCCCAATGGCGGCGACCCTGCACGGGGTGTGCAGGATTAACGGACGACCGGAACCATCGTGACCGAAGCTGAACGAATCGCCGCCCTGCTCGACATCGTCGACGTGGACAGAACCCAGGACGCGGGCGTCAGCGCCCAGCTTGTGGTGTTTGGGCTGGCGGAGCGGTTCGGCAAGTCGGGCAAGCTGCGTCCGACCAATGCAGGCTGGAACCTGATGGGGCCGCAGGGCCGGGCCTTCCGCACCGAATACGGATAACCTTGGCGTGCGACGCGGGGCGGGGGCTTCCGAGTATTTTCCTCACAAAATACGCGTCTTCTGACGTTGAAGCTCTTGACCTGCCGTCGCGAATGAACCAGAAACCGCCTCCGCAAACAGGCGCTGCGCTTGTTGGCGGGAAGCAACCCAAGTGGTTGATTTCAAAGAGTGTGCGCCCCTAGCTCAGTTGGTTAGAGCATCTGACTTTTAATCAGAGGGTCCTCGGTTCGAGCCCGAGGGGGCGTACCATCTCCCCTTTTTTCTGATCTCCCGAGCCGACGACGGAACGTCCGTCTGCGCCCTGTGGTTCTGTTCAGGAATCCAAGGGAGATCGGCCATGCCGCATCAGAACACCACGTCTTCCAAAGCCACGTCGCAGAATGCGGTGAACGATCCGATCGCTCCGAACGATCAGGCGCGCGAGCAGAATCGGTCGGTTCACCCCGAGCCGCGTTCCTATGCCGCCCACGACGTCGCCGATTCGACCCTGGCGGGACCGGCGGCGGGCGAGGTGGCCGACTACGCCGACGAAGGCGAGGCCATGGGGATGGCGGGCCAGCAACAGGGCCGCAATCACAACACGCGCCCGATCCGCACCGAGGCGCACAAGGGCCAGGGCAAGAAGACGCGTCAGGCCAACCACGAACGGTTCAACACCCGCGGGCCGCATTAGCCTTCACCGTACGGACGCGGCGTGGTCTAAGGCGGGATGCGTCATCTTCCCCTCGCCATCGCCGCCGTTTCCATTTCGCTGGTCCTGACCGGGTGCAACGCCGGAGCCTCGGCGCGCGGCGGAGCGGAACAGGTCGGGGCAGGGCTTGGAAACGCCGTCACGGCGCCGCTGGACGACTTCAACCTGCGTCGGCAGGAAATCCCGACGGTTCTGCTGCAGGCGGAATCCAGCCCCTATGATCTGCGCAATCTGAACCACTGCCGCACCATCGCCGCCGAGATCGCGCGGCTGGACGAGGCCCTGGGGCCGGATGCGGATGCGCCGCCGTCCCAGGACGGCTCCTATTTGAGCGAGCGCGCCGCCGACGCGGCGGCCTCGGCCACGCTGGACGCGGTGCGCGGCGCGGTGACCGACTTCATTCCCGCGCGCAGTTGGGTGCGCCGCCTGACCGGCGCCGACGCGCACAGCAAGCACGTGCAGTCGGCCATTCAGGCGGGCCTGCGTCGTCGATCCTTCCTCAAGGGCGTGGGGATGCAGCGCAACTGCGCCCCGCCGGCCGCCCCGGCCGGTTTCGTGCCCCGTCGGACCCGCAGCTAGGCCTTCAGGTGACGGGCACGGAAGTCGCGGCGAAACTGCTCGAAACGACCTTCGCTGATGGCGTCGCGCATGGCTGCGGTCAGGGCCTGGAAGAAGGCGATGTTGTGCCAGCTCAGCAGGATCTTGCCGAGAATCTCATCGGCGCGGATCAGGTGGTGCAGGTAGGCCTTTGAATAGTCGTTGGAGGCGGGGCAGGGCACGTCCATGTCCAGCGGGTCCTGATCCTCGGCGAAGCGGGCGTTCTTGATGTTGATCGGCCCGTCCCAGGTCCAGGCCTGACCGTGGCGACCGGCGCGGGTCGGCAGGACGCAGTCGAACATGTCGACGCCGCGATAAACCGCCTCGACCAGATCGATCGGTTTTCCGACGCCCATCAGGTAGCGGGGACGGTCCTTGGGCAGGAACTCGGGAGCGAAGTCGAGCACCTCGCACATGGCCTCATGGCCTTCGCCGACGGCCAGACCGCCGATGGCGTAGCCGTCGAAGCCGATCTCTTGCAGGCGTTCCGAGGATTCCCGGCGCAGGTTCTCATAGGTCGAGCCCTGCTGGATGCCGAACAGGGCCTGAGTGTCGCGCGTGCCGAAGGCGTTCTTCGAGCGCTGCGCCCAGCGGGCCGACAACTCCATGCCCTGACGGGCGCGCTTTTCCTCGGCGGGCCAGGCGACGCATTCGTCCAGTTGCATGACGATGTCGGAGCCCAGACGGTCGGCCTGAATCTGGATCGAGCGTTCCGGCGTCAGGACGTGTTTCGACCCGTCGATATGGCTGGAGAAGGTCACGGCCTCTTCGGTCAGCTTGGCAATCCCCGACAGGGACATGACCTGGAAGCCG
Source organism: Brevundimonas sp. NPDC090276 (assembly GCF_044772165.1). NCBI lineage: Bacteria > Pseudomonadati > Pseudomonadota > Alphaproteobacteria > Caulobacterales > Caulobacteraceae > Brevundimonas > Brevundimonas sp. NPDC090276. Next base: position 246,084 of record NZ_JBIVYK010000002.1, read on the forward strand.
CCCGAGTCGGTCAGGATCGGCTTGTCCCAGCGCATGAAGTTGTGAAGGCCGCCGAGGCGCTCCATCCGCTCCGGGCCGGGACGCAGCATCAGGTGATAGGTGTTGCCCAGCAGGATGTCCGCGCCGGTCTGCTTGACCTGATCCACAGTCATCGCCTTGACCGTGGCGGCGGTGCCGACGGGCATGAAGGCGGGGGTGCGGATGTCGCCGCGCGGGGTCTTCAGCACCCCGGTGCGGGCGCGGCCTTCGGTGGCGGAAATTTCAAACGGAAAGGGCAACAGAGACTCCGCTCATTCCGGCGGACGCCGGAAGTCCAGTGAGCCGCAGACGGGCGGCGTGATTTCGAGATTGCTCAACCACGGAACGGCCCGCCCTGTCACCCAAAGAACTGGGTCCCGGTTTCCGTCGGGATGAGCGGGAGAAGGAAGCTAGCGCAGGCTTTCCAGCATTTCGGCGCGTTGCAGGTCCTTGGGGCGACCGAACAGGCGGAAGGTTTCGATCTGCTCCTCGACCGAGGGGGTGAAGACCGTGAAGTCCTCCAGCGCGACCGGGATGCGGGTCGAGAAGGTCACTGGAACCCAGTCGCCGCCTGCGCGCACGTCCATGTTGGCCATGACGTCCAGCGGCACAGGCGTGGTCAGGATCTGGCCGAAGACCTGCGAGCGGAACAGGCCCTCGCCGGGATCGGGCGTGACCTGGCCGTGCAGGCCCTCGATCAGGCGGCGCGCGTCACGCGGGCTGCACAGGATGTCGATGTCCGGCGCCCGCCAGTCGCGCAGGCCCCACAGCACGAGGGCGGCGCCGCCGAAGATCCACCATGGGTCCTGAAGCTCGCTCGCCGCCGAGGCGAGGATATCCAGCGAGGCGGCGAAATCGTCGGGCAGATCGTCGGTCATGCGTCCTTCCTGAACAGCAGGCTCCCGTCGCCATAGGAATAGAAACGATAGCCGCTGTCGATGGCGTGGGCGTAGGCGGCGCGCATGGTTTCCAGCCCGGCGAAGGCGCTGACCAGCATGAAGAGGGTCGACTTCGGCAGGTGGAAGTTGGTCATCAGCACGTCGCAGGCGCGGAAACGGTAGCCGGGCGTGATGAAGATGGCGGTGTCGCCGTGGAAGGGCTGGACCACGCCGTCCTCGGTCGTGGCGCTTTCCAGCAGACGCAGCGAGGTGGTGCCGACACAGACGATGCGGCCGCCCGACGCGCGCACGGCGTTCAGGGCGGCGGCGGTCTCGGGCGAGACCTCGCCCCACTCGGAATGCATCTTGTGGTCGGCGGTGTCGTCGGCCTTGACCGGCAGGAAGGTGCCGGCGCCGACGTGCAGGGTCACGGCGTGGGTGCTGACGCCGCGCGCGCGGATGGCCTCCAGTAGGGCGGGGGTGAAGTGCAGGCCCGCCGTCGGCGCGGCGACCGAGCCGTCATAGGTGGCGAACACCGTCTGATAGTCCTGCAGGTCGCGGTCGTCCTCGGGCCGCTTGGCCGCGATATAGGGGGGCAGGGGCATGACCCCGACGTCGCGGATGGCGTCGTCCAGCGCGGGGCCGGCCAGGTCGAAGCGCAGGGTGATCAGGCCGTCTTCGTTCTTTTCCTCGACCGTGGCGTCGAGGCGGCCCAGTTCGCAGGCGGCGTCGCTGTTGCGGCCGAAATGGATGCGGTCGCCCGGCTTGATGCGCTTGCCCGGCTTCATGAAGGCGGACCAGACGTCGGGGGCGTCGCGGTGGTGCAAGGTGGCCTCGACCTCGACGGTCAGGGTTTCGCCTTCCGGCCCGACCCGCTGGCGCACGCCCGACAGGCGGGCGGGGATGACCCGCGTGTCGTTGAACACCAGGGCGTCGCCGGGCTGCAGGAAGTCCGGCAGGTCGCGGACGATCCGGTCGTCCAGCGCGCCGTCCCTGACCACCAGCAGGCGCGCGGAATCGCGCGGCTCGGCAGGGCGCAGCGCGATGCAGTCATCGGGCAGGTCGAAGTCGAAATCTGAGGTCAGCATGAGGTGGGGCAAAGGCCATGCCCGCGCCGCCGGGTCAAGGCGCAGGGCGGTTGGCCGCGCCGCGCGAAGCGACTATCTGACCCGCAGTTCGCATGAGGAAGACGACATGGCCGATCGCTATCTGGATGACCTGACGGTCGGCGAGAGTTGGGAAGGCGCGCCCTTCACCATCACCGAGGCCGAGGTGATCGCCTTCGCCGAGCAGTTCGACCCCCAGCCCATGCACATCGACGCCGCCGCCGCCGCCGAGGGCCGGTTCGGGGGCCTGATCGCCAGCGGCTGGCACGTCGCCTCCCGGGTGATGCGGGAATATGTCGACGCCGCCCATTTCGGCGCCACGCCCATGCTGGGCATCAGCATCGACGACCTGCGCTGGCTGCGCCCGGTGCGGCCGGGCGACGCCCTGACCGTCCGCCGCGAAATCCTGGCCGTCACCCCGTCGCAGAGCCGTCCCGACCGGGGCACGGTCAAGACCAGGACCTGGGTCCGCAATCAGGACGGCGATCTGGTCATGACCTTCGAGAACCTGATGCAGTTCCCCAAGGACGCCTCGGTCCGGCTCTGATCCGCCCGCTGCGGTTGACCGCGGGCGTTCAAGGCTTCAAAGCCCGTGGATGCTTCAGAACCTTGAAACCCTGTCCCGTGAGGCCCGTTCGTGGCCGTTTGAGCAAGCGCGCAATCTGCTGGCCCACGTGCTCAAAAAACGGCTGTCGGATGCGGAGCGCGATGCGGCGAAACTGCTGATCGACGCGGGCAAGGCGGATGAGGCTCTGGCGACCTTTGAGGCGCTGAACCGGCCGGTGATCCTGGAGACGGGTTACGGCCCGTCGGGTCTGCCGCACATGGGTACCTTTGGCGAAGTCGCCCGCACCACCATGGTGCGCAATGCGTTTCGCGCCCTGACCGGCGATCACTGGCGCACGCGCCTGATCGCCTTCAGCGACGACATGGACGGCCTGCGCAAGGTGCCGGAGGGCGTGCCGAACCCCGAGATGCTGCGCGAAGACCTGCATCTGCCGCTGACCAAGGTGCGCGATCCGTTCGGCACGCATGACAGCTTCGGCGCGCACAACAACGCCCGCCTGCGCGCCTTCCTCGACAGCTTCGGCTTCGACTACGAGTTCATGTCCTCGACCGAGACCTATCGCTCGGGTCGGTTCGACGCGACCCTGCTGACCCTGCTGGAACGCTTCGACAAGGTCATGGGCATCATGCTGCCGACCCTGGGCGAGGAGCGACGCGCCACCTATTCGCCCTTCCTGCCGATCAGCCCGATCACCGGCCACGTGCTGCAGGTGCCGACGCTGGAGCGCAATGTCGAGCGCGGCACCATCGTCTTTGACGACCCCGCCGGCGGCCGCACCGAACTGCCCGTCACCGGCGGCCATGTGAAGCTGCAGTGGAAGCCCGACTGGGCCATGCGCTGGACCGCGTTGGACGTCGACTACGAGATGTCGGGCAAGGACCTGATCGAGAGCGTGCGCGAGAGCGGCAAGATCTGTCGCGCCCTGGGCGGCACGCCGCCGGAAGGCTTCAACTACGAGCTCTTCCTCGATGTCGAGGGCAAGAAGATCTCCAAGTCCAAGGGCAACGGCCTGACGATGGACGAGTGGCTGCGTTACGGCACGCCCGAGAGCCTGAGCTGGTACATGTTCCAGTCGCCGAAGTCGGCCAAGAGCCTGCACTTCAACGTCATTCCGCGCGCGACGGACGACTACCTGTCCTTCATCGAGCAGTACAAGACGCAGGAGCCGGCCAAGCAGATCGACAACGCCGTCTGGCACATCCATTCGGGCCAGCCGCCCGAAAGCGCCTCGCCGGTATCCTTCGCCCTGCTGCTGAACCTGGTGGGCGTGGCCAACGCCTCCAGCAAGGACCAGCTGTGGGCCTATTTCGCCAAATACCTGCCGGACGCCACGCCTGTGAGCGAGCCCGTGCTGGACCGGCTGATGGGCTATGCGCTGAACTACTACGAGGACTTCGTGAAGCCCTCGAAGACCTATCGTCTGCCCGACGACAAGGAGAAGGCGGCGCTGCTGGATCTGGCCGAACGCTTGAAGGCCCTGCCGGCCGACACGACAGACGGCGAGATCATCCAGGGCGAGGTCTACGCCGTGGGCAAGGCGCATGAGTTCGAGCCGCTGCGGGCCTGGTTCCAGGCGCTCTACGAGGTGCTGCTGGGCGCCTCGCAGGGGCCGCGCTTCGGGTCGTTCGCGGCCATCTATGGTCTGCCCCAGACCATCGCTCTGATCGAAGCCGGGGCGAACGGCGAACTGGCCAAGGCCTGATCAATAATGGAGCCGCCGCAGGGAACTGCGGCGGCTCTTCTTCTTTCGGCCTCTTCGCCTCGTGGCCTCAAGTAGCGCGAAGCGCGGTAGGCCCCCTAAGAAACATGAACCGAAAATAACGGCGAGGCCGGGGGAGCCTTCAGCTTCGCCGGGGCATTGTCTTCCTCACGACACTCGATGACAGGAGAGAGACATGTCGAAGTTCTTCAAGGCGGGTCTGGCCGCCACCGCTATGTTCGCTGCTTTGGGTTCGGCCGCCGTGCCGATGACCGCCAGCGCCATGCCGCAAGCCAACGGCATCACCAACTGTGACGCTCCGGGCGGCCGTCAGCAGGCGGGCGCCGCCATCGGCGCCGTGCTGGGCGGCCTGGCCGGCAGCCAGGTGTCCAAGAATGAGCGCGCCCTCGGCGCCGTGGTCGGCGCCGGCGCCGGCGCCGCCGCCGGTTCCTACATCGGCTGCAACCAGCAGCGTGCGCGTTCGGCCAACCAGGCGGCCGCCAACTCCTACCGCGCCACCTCCAACCTGCGCATCCGCACGGGTCCGGGCGCCAACTATCGCCAGACCGGCAGCCTGTCGGCCGGCCAGCCCTTCACCGCCATCGGTTCGCAGGGCGAGTGGGTGCAGATCGCCGGCGGCGGTTGGGTGAACGCCCACTACGTTTCGCGCAACTAGGCGTCTGACAGTTTGAGTGGAGAGAGCCGTCCCGGTTGGGGCGGCTTTTTCTTTTGGCGCGCTATCGGCCAGTCGGCCTGCTTGAGCGGCATTCTTGGTGCGCTATCGGGCTTTGCCCTACTTGAGCGCAGGGCGCGCTACTGGCTGACCCACAGGATGCGGGCCATCCACAGGATGTCGCGGCGGGACAGGGCGCGCGGCGGATAGGCGGGGTTGATCGAGGCGAGCGTCACCTCGCGGGCGGTCATGGCCGCCACCTCCTTGGCCAGGGTCTCGCCGTCGGTGGTGCGGACCACGACCCGGTCGCCCTTGCGCACATCGGTCGCCTCACGGTCGACGATGACCTTGTCGCCCTCGCGATAGAGGGGCGTCATCGAGTCGCCGGCGATCTGCAGGCTCAGCAGGCTGTCCTTGACGCGCGGCAGGTGGGTCTGTTCCCAGCCCTCCGCCAGCGGCAGCCCGGCGTCGTCGAAAAAGCCGTCGGCGCCAGCCTGGGCGAGGCCAAGCAAGGGAATGGAGGCGGATGCGGGCGGGGCGTCGTCTGCGAGGGCCGCAAACGCGCCGAGTGAAACGCCGGTGGCCTCCAGCACCCGGGTCAGGCTTTCGGTCGAGGGCCAGCGCGGGCGGGGCGGTTCACCGGGACCGAAGCGTTTGGACGGATTGAAGCTGGTGGCGTCCAGACCCGCGCGCCGCGCCAGCCCGGAGGGCGACGTCCCTTCGCGATGCGCCAGGGCGTCGAGGGCCTTCCAGAGCTTGGCATGGGAGAGGGGCACGGAGGTTCCCGAAACGGCGAAGTCCGCAGTCTAATGTGAGGCGATAGGAATATCCACCTAGTCGGCTTCAGCGCCGATCGCGCGTCGCTCCTGCCAGGCCCAGAAGGTGCCGATGGCGATGGCCAGCATGATGCCGTACCCGGTCATGTTGACGACGGTATAGAAGGCCGACACTGGAGTGGGCAGCTTCATCATCAACATCACGTGGCTGGTGACGGCCAGCAACTGCAGAGCGCAGGCCCAGACCGGCCAGGAACGCGGCGCCTTCCAGACCATGGCGGCGAAGATGATCAGCATGATGACGTCGAGGGCGAAAACGCCCCACTGGACCCCGAACAGGCCGCCTTCGCCCTGAAACAGCAGGGACGCGAACCAGCCCATCATATAGGCGCCGGCGCCGATACGTTCGGGCTCTCCCCCCTTGAGTAGGGCGAAAAGGCCGACCAGCACCATAAAGGCTGCGCCGACGTATGCTGCAATGGTCTCGAACAACAAACGCCCCCACTGTCATTCCGACAATGGGGGCGATCATATAGCAAAGTCAGTGAGAACCGGAGAGCCGATCCTCTAGGTTACGTGAAATTCACGCGACGCGCAGGTGGGCGTCCTTGCGGATCATCGGGCGGTCATCCCACTCGTCGGGCTTGTTCAGCGGGCCAACGGCGTAGGTGCCGTAGCCGAGACGACGGTGGTCCTTTTGCATCTCGGCGTGGCAGGCCACGACGGCTTCGCGCGCGGCGCCGAGGGCCATGATGGCCTCAATGGCCTTGGCCTGCGATCCGGCGGCGGAAACCGGCGAGAGCGACAGGGCGGTGCGAGCGCCGATCATGGCCTGAACCAGGCTGGTGGCGTGGGTGATGGCGTCATCCACCGCCTTTTCGGTGGCGTACAGCTCGCTGGCGACGCCGGCGATCACTTCAGTGCGGTCCATGACTTTACCCCTCAATAAAGAAATACGGTCATTTCTTAACGCGTATTAAGGGTGTTTGGTAGCCTTTTATTTACCAAGGGTTATATTACAACTTATAGTTGTAGGGTGCAGCTTTAAGCATCATCTGCTTCATCGTCGCTGCTGAGCAGGAAGTGGGCGGTCAGGGCGGCGATGGGTTGGTCACGGCCTTGCTGCCAGGCTTCGGCGGTGACGTGGGCGACACGCCGGCCAGCCTTGTTGATCCGCGCCTGGGCGAAGACGTCGGTCGGACGTCCCGAGCGCAGATAGGCCACGGTGACGTTGATCGGTCGGGGCAGGCGCAGGCGCGGATATGTGAGCGAGACCTGGGCCACCGCCGTCATTTCCAGCAGGGCGGCGGTCGATCCGCCGTGCAGGGCCGGCAGCATGGGGTTGCCGATCAGATGATCGGCGAAGGGCATGACCACAGTCAGCTCGTCTCCGTTCAACTGCGTCTTCAGGCCCAGGAAGCGGGCATAGGGCAGGCTGTCCAGCAGGGGGGCGGTCATGCTGCGTCTCCGGCGGCGCGACTGGCGCTGGCGCGCAGATTGGCGCCGGTGCGGTGGTCGCCCTCGGCGCTGATGACATAGGCGGCCTGGGCGGCGGCGACGGGATCGGCGGGATCGTCCTCGAAGGCCCAGGCGCGCACGAAGCCGATGCTGCGCGTCAGCCGATAGCAGCGGGCCTCAGCGATCAGATCCCGACCGGGAACAGCGGCGCGCATGTAGTCGACGCGCAGGTCCAGGGTGGCGATGGGCTGATAGGCTTTGAGGCCCACCCAGACCGCCAGTCCGCCGACATGGTCGAGCAAAGTCGTGACCAGACCGCCGGCCAGGACGCCGGTCTCGGGATCGCCGACCAGATCGTCGCGATAGGGCACGCGTAAACGCACGCGATCACCGTCAAGGCCTTCGTACTGAAAGCCCAGAGCATGGGTGTGGGCCGCGCCCGAGGCGAGCTGGGGCAAGAGGGTGGTCAGGAACAGATCCGTCATCAAGACGTCCTTCTGGCTAAGGGCCGTCTGCGGTCGTTCAGGTCGCCGCAGCGTCCGAATTGGTGGCGTGCGGCGTCGGGGCTGTCCATAGCGCAAAAGCCGCCCGATCCAGCGGGGCGGCTTTGAACAGCGCAGGCTGTCTTCGGGTCAGGCGGCGGGGCGCTTGCGAGCGGGGAGGGTTTCGGCCGCGGCCGCGGGCTGGTGGGCCAGCGCGGCGTTCATGGCCATGCGCAGCCGCTCGGGCTTGATCGGCTTCTCGACCACGGCGGCCATGCCGACGGCCAGATAGTGTTTGGCGTCGTCGGGGTCGGCGTTGGCGGTCAGGGCGACGATGGGAATGTTGCGGCTGTCGCCGGGCAGGGCGCGGATGGCCTGCGTTGCCTGAACGCCGTCCATCCGGGGCATCTTGATGTCCATCAGGATCAGGTCGAACGGGCGCGATTGCACGGCTTCCAGCGCCTCGCGGCCGTCTTCCACCGTTTCCGAGGTGCAGCCGAACATCTCGCACAGGGCCTGAGCCACGACGCGGTTGGTGGCGTTGTCGTCGGCGATCAGGACATGGGGGCGAGCCTGAAGGTCAAGCTCGTCCAGGTTGGAGACGTTCGACGGCTCTTCCTGCTCGATGACCGCACGCGGCGCTGACAGGTCGAAGGCGAAGGTGGCGCCGCGGCCGACGTTGTTTTCGGCCCAGATGCGGCCGTCCATCTGTTCGACCATGTGGCGGCTGATCGCCAGGCCCAGGCCCGCGCCGTCGGGGCCAGCCGCGTGGTCGAAGATCTGGTCAATGCGAGCGGGGTCGACTCCGGGGCCATCGTCGCGGACGCGGGCCTCCAGGCGGACCTGGTCGCCGATGACGACGGCCTTCAGGCTGGCTTCCACCATGCCGTTGCGGGCGAATCTCAGGGCGTGGCCGATCAGGTTATTGAAGACCTGCGTCAGGCGGGCGCCGTCCAGCACGCCGGCCAGTTCGGTGTCGCCTTCATAGCCAACCATCAGGGTGACGCCGTCCTGCGCGGCGCGCGGCGTCCACAGGGTCTGGATCTCGTCCATCACGGCGCGCAGCGGCGTCGGGGCTGGTTTCAACTCCAGTTCGCCGGCCTGGGCGCGGGCCAGATCAAGCGCGTCCTGCAATGTGTCCAGCACGGTCCCGGAGGAATCAATGATGGTCTGAACGTGCGCGAGGGCGGCCTCGTTCAGCGGTTGGCGACGCAGCAGTTCGGCCACAGCCAGCACGCCGTTCAACGGCGTGCGCAGTTCGCGGCTCATCTGGCCCATGAACTGGCTCTTGGCGCGGGCGGCGGCGGCGGCCTGGACCTCGGCGTCGCTGAGTGTGCGCACCTGGTCAGTCAGGTCGCGGTTCTGCTGGCGCTGAATCTCGTTGACGGCGCGCAGCAGGGCCACCGCCGTGCCGACACCGCGATAGGCGCCGTTGCGGGTGACGATGAAGCCGCGCATCAGGGCGCCGGGGCCGCTCTTCAGGATGATGTCGGAAAAGGCGTCGATGCGGACGCCAGCCTCGACGACGGCCGGTTCGTTGTCCATTACGTGGCTGATTTCGCGCGCGCCATACAGGCTCTGGCCCAGGGGACCGGCCAGCTTCATCAGGAAGTCGCTGCGTTCGATCAGGCCCAGCGGACGTTCGCCGTCCACAACGGGGATGACCAGGGTGTCGGGCTCGCGCTCGAAGCGCGCAAAGACCTCGCTCGCCATGGTGACGGCAGTCACCGGCTCTACGCGCTCAGTCAGCACTTCGATCGTCGGCATACGGCCGGCACTCCAATATGGAGTTTTACATTTGATGAGAACGCTTTGCGAAAGGGTTAAGGGCGACCCGAATTTGCTCAACCTGACAAAAAGGGTCGAGCGGTCGTGTTTTGCGGCGCGGCGTCGTCTGGCGTATAGGGGGCTCTGATCCGATCTTCCCCTGTTCCTTTTGGATGCGCGCGGCCGCTGGCCGACCGCAGGTTCGTCATGAGCGTTACGTCGCAAGCCTCTGAAACCTCTGCCCTTGTCCTGTTTTCGGGTGGGCAGGACAGCGCCACCTGCCTGGCCTGGGCGTTGGAGCGGTATGAGCGGGTCGAGACCATCGGCTTCGACTATGGCCAGCGTCACGCGGTCGAGATGCAGGCGCGACAGACGGTGCGCGAGCAGATGGTGAACGTCCTGCCGCAATGGGCCGACCGTCTGGGGCCGGATCACGTCGTCGACCTGACGGGTTTCGGGGCCATCGGCGAGACGGCCATGACCACAGATCGCGCCATCGAAGCCGACGCGCGCGGCCTGCCCAACACCTTCGTTCCGGGGCGCAACCTGATCTTTCTGGTCGCGGCGGCGGCGCTGGCGGATCGCCGGGGGCTGGACGTCCTGGTCGGCGGCATGTGCGAGACCGACTTCTCGGGCTATCCCGACTGCCGCAATGACACGATCCAGGCCATGGCTCAGGCCCTGACCCTGGGGCTGGCCAAGCCGTCGCCGATCGAGACGCCGCTGATGTTCCTGACCAAGGCCGAGACCTGGGCCCTGGCCGAGCGGATCGGCGGGGCGGCTCTGGTCGACATGATCGTCGAGGCCAGCCATACCTGCTATCTGGGCGATCGGACGCATCGCCATGACTGGGGCTATGGTTGTGGAACCTGCCCGGCTTGCGAGCTGCGGGCGGCGGGCTATGGCGAATGGGCGGCGCGCGCATGACCTATTCGGCCAAGGAAGTCTTTCTGACGGTGCAGGGGGAGGGCGGTCAGGCCGGACGGCCCGCCGTCTTCCTGCGCTTCGCCGGTTGCAACCTGTGGAGCGGGCTGGAGCGGGACCGCGCCACCGCCGTCTGCAGCTTCTGCGACACGGACTTCGTCGGCGTGAACGGCGACGGCGGCGGCAAGTTCAAGACCGCCGACCTGATGGCCGACCACGTCGCGGGCATGTGGCGGGGCCGCGAGGGCGATCCCAAGCTGGTGGTCTGCACCGGGGGCGAGCCGCTGATGCAACTGGACGCGCCCCTGATCGAGGCCCTGCACGCGCGCGGGTTCGAGGTCGCCATCGAGAGCAATGGCACGCTGCCCGCGCCCGAGGGGATCGACTGGATCTGCATCAGCCCCAAGGCCGACGCGCCGGTGGTCCAGACCTCGGGTCAGGAACTGAAGCTGGTCTTCCCTCAGCTTCTGGCCATGCCTGAACGGTTCGAGGACCTGGATTTCGAACGTTTCTGGCTGCAGCCCATGGACGGCCCCGACCAGGCCGCCAACACCGCCGCCGCCATCGAATACTGCCTGACCCACCCCCAATGGCGGCTCAGCGTCCAGACGCACAAGTATATCGGGGTAAGGTAGGGCGGAAGCGGACGCGCCGAACTTCAGCAATGGGTGGTTAGCGGAACTTGGTTCGACTGTGCGCTCTGCTACGCTGCAGAAAAGCGAGGCGGACGATGAGCGACTTCCCTGTTCAATACGATGCCGACGCAGGCATCATCCAACTCCACGGCAAAGGCGGCGCATCAGTGATGCTGGCGTTCTTGCTCAAAGCCAAGTTTGGCGAAGCTCTTGATCCAGAAGTGCTGTTTCACCCGGACTTGGCCGCCATCATGATCGCCCTTCGAGCACGGGGCGTCCAAATTTCCGAAACAGAAGGTCCGTTTGATCGGGTTGCCCTTCAGTCGATAGCGGGACTGATCGTAAGGGAAAGCTGGCGTTCAGGTTGGTGGCAAAAATCTCGTGATGAGCAGGTTGCCTTCATCGAGAATGTCATCGTCGCTCCCCATCGCCTATCCGCCGAGCAGATAGAAGACCTGTTCGAGGACATAGAAAGCGATCTTCAATGGCGGCGACGGATCGTCGAAGCAGCGGACGCTGCCAAGGTCTCTTAAGGGTCGTTTTGCGACGTTGGCATCTGGCCCGAAACCGGACCTTGGACGAACAGCCCGGCAGCGGAAGTTCCCAACTTCCGCAATGGGTGGAAAGCGGACAAGCGATCAACGTTTGAGATCAGAGGCTATGAGCCTCTGGAAGTAGCCGAGCACATACTTTCGATAGATCGGCTTCACAGCGTCCTCAAACCAGGGATCATCAAGCGGCATGGAGTTGCGCTTAATCGCCTCGCGAACGACGGCCTCGATATCCGGAAAGCGTTGCAGCCTCCCGCCATTCAGCGCGGCTTCATAGCGCTCGCTTCGCGGGTGCTCACGAAGATTCTGCTCTTCGCACCAGAGGTCATAGAAAGTGCAGAGGATGGCGATGGCGGCGCCCGTCCGTAGGAGGTCGAGATCAACGTAGTAAGCCTTGGCGTCAGTCTCTGCGTCGAGGAAACGCAAGGGGTCGAAGCGGACGCCAAAGTCAGATGCGTGGCCGAAGCCGCAATAGTCGTCCACCATTGTGACATACGTCACAAGGATGTCCCGGACTGCATCCAGTGCCTCTCCATAGTTCTCCGACGTAATGACGTGCATTCGCCCAGCTTAGGGCGGGAATGAAAGTCCGCAACGGGTCGAACGCGGACATAAGCTCATTGCAGCACTTGCCGCGCCATGGCGTTGTCGGGTCCATGGCGCGGCGAGCGTCTTTCTAAGGTTGCGACGACGTGGCGACGGGCGTCGGCGCGCCGTCCTTGTAGCGGTCGAACCAGGCCAGGATGGCGCTCATGCGGGCGGCGTTCTGGGACGGACGGACCGCCAGGCTGTGGCCGACGCCGGGGATTTTCACCAGGGCGGTGGGCACGCCGCGCAGTTGCAGGGCGCTGTAGTACTGCTCGGATTCGCTGACCGGGGTGCGATAGTCCTCGTCGCCGACGACCACCAGGGTCGGCGTCTTGACGTTGCCGACCAGCGACAACGGCGACCGGCGCCAGTAGGCCTCGGGGTTCTCCCACGGATATTCGCCGAACCAGTAGCGGGCGAAGAAGGCCGGGTTGTCGGCGGTCAGGACGAAGCTGGCCCAGTCGATGACCGGCTTCTGGACCGCGGCGGCCTTGAAGCGGTCGGTCTTGCCCACAATCCAGCTGGTCAGGACCCCGCCGCCCGAGCCGCCGGTGACGAACAGACGGTTGGGATCGGCAACCCCCTTGGCGATGACGGCGTCGACGCTGCTGATCAGGTCGTCGTAGTCGTTGCCGGGATAGTTGTGGTGGATCAGGTTGGCGAACTCGTCGCCGTAGGAGGTCGAACCGCGCGGATTGACCGACAGAACCGCATAACCGGCGGCCGCGAACAGCTGGTTGTCGGTGGCGAAATGCGGACCATAGGCGGCGAAGGGGCCGCCGTGGATTTCCAGGATCAGCGGGTATTTCTGACCTTCGACATAGCCTGCGGGCAGGGTCAGCCAGGACTCCACCGCGCGCCCATCGTGGGATGAGGCGACCTCCAGCCGTTGAACCGCGCCTAGAGTCTTGCCGGCCAGGTAGTCGGCGTTCAGTCGGGTCAACTGGGTCTGACGGCCTTGACGCAGGATGTGGACGTCGGCGGGACGCAGGGCGTCGCCGCGCGTGAAGGCGACGGCGCCATCGTCAGCCAGGGAGAAGTCGCCGCCGGTGTAGGGGCGGCCGATGTCGTCGCCGCTGAGGCCCTGAACCACGGTCGAAACGGCGCCGTCCAGCGAGACGCGGGCGACCGTGGTCGAGCCGTGGTCGTCGTAGGAGAAGAGGATCGATCGCCCGTCCTTGCTCCAGGTCGGCGACTGGACCGAGCGATCCAGTCCGCCCGTCAGCAGGCGACGGTTCGCACCGTCGCGGTCCATCACATAGAGGTGGCTGTTGTGATAGCCCATCCGCTGATCATCATAGCCGACATAGGCGATGCGACGGCCGTCGGGCGAGGCGACCGGCGACTGGTCCGGCCCTTGGCGGTCGGTCAGGGCCGTCAGGACGCCCGAGCGGACATCAAGGGCGTAGACTTCGCTGTTGGCGGCCTCGCGCTGCCAGTCGGGGCCGCGATTGGCGCTGAGGAAAAGGGTGGTGGAATCGGGCGACCAGGACAGGTCGCCGCCATGGTTGAAATCGCCCTGGGTCAACTGGCGCGCGCCGCCGCCGTCCGCCGGGGCGACGAAGACCTGACGATAGCCGGGCTTCAGATAGCCCTGGCCGTCGGCGCGATAGGTGACGGTGTCGATGACCTCGATCGGCGGCGCCCACTGCGCTCCTTCGGGCTTGGCGAGCGGCGTGCCTAGCTTCGGCGCCTGTCCGGCGACCAGGACGGAGTAGGCCAGCTTGGTCCCGTCCGGCGACCAACTGATCCCGGTCGGGGTGCTGGGCAGGCTGGTGACGCGCACCGACTGGCCCGAGCCGATCCAGCGCACGAACAACTGGGCACCGCCGCCCTCGGCGGTCGAGATGTAGGCGACGCGGGTTCCGTCGGGCGACCAGCGCGGCTGGCTGTGTGATCCGGCGGTGGCGACCAGGGGCGTCTGCTGACCTGTGCGCGCGTCGATCAGCCAGATCGTCGGCCGCATCCGGTCGGTCATGATGTCAGCGGTCTGGCGCACATAGGCGATGCGCGTCCCGTCCGGACTGATCTGCGGGTCCGAGGCAACCTCGAGGCCGAACAGGTCCTGCGGCTGGAATCGGCTGGATTCTGGCGTCGGCGGGACAGGTTGGGCCAGCGCGGGCGTGGCCATCAGGATCAGGGCGCAGCAGGCCCAGACAGACTTCGACATTTGGAGGCTCCCCCTCGGAACTTCCAATGATCATAGACCGGCGAAAGGCGGCGGCAAGCGCCGTCAGCCGTCGTCAGGCGCTGGCCAGATACGGCCTCATCGTCGCCATCGCCCGCGTGACGTATTCGGCCTTCTCGCCGACCGGGGCGACGTAGTGGATGGCCTCCTCGGCGTCCTGAAGCGTCGCCAGCCGGGCGATCATCCAGGCGGCGAGGTATTGCGAGGCGAGGCAGCCGCCTGCGGTCGCGACATTGCCATGGGCGACGAAGGGGGCGTCCACGACATTGACGCCGGCCTCGATGACCCAGGGCCTGGTGGTCAGGTCGGTGCAGGCGGGCAGGTCGCCGATCAGGCCCAGCTTGGCCAGCAGCAGGGTTCCTGAGCACTGGGCGCCGATCAACTGGCGCGACGGGTCCAGTTTCAGGCGCGCCAGGAAGGCGGGATCGGCGGCGTAGTCGCGGGTCTTGATCCCGCTGCCGATCAGGACGGCGTCGGCCTCGGTCAGGAACTCCAGCGGCTTCTGGCGCTGGATGGTGACGCCGGCCATCGAAGTGACTTCGGGTGTGGGGCAGGTGATGTGCGCCGCCCAGCCCTGTGGCTTCATCCGGTTCAGGATGCCCGCGACGATGAAGCTGTCCAGCTCGTTGAAGCCGTCGAGGGTCAGGATGGCGATCTGCATGGTCGGCTCGCTAGGGGAGGGAGGCTCACCCTAGGGGCAGGATGGCGCAGCGCGACAGAGCCGGTTGGCGCGTGAGCGGCCTTAGCAGTCCTTGCCCTGGCGCTGGCGTTGTTCGCAGCGGCGCTGCTCGCGTTCCCATTCGCGTTGCTCGCGCTCGCGCTTGGCCTTGGTTTCCTCGTCCGAGGTGGTGACTGCGTCGAAGCCCGCGCCGATCACGGCGCCGGTGGCTTTGACCGTGCCGCCGACGACGGCGGCGCCTGCGCCCGCTACAGCGCCGACGACACAGCCTTGTAGCAGCAGCGAACCGCCGACGATGGCCAGAAGGGCGGTCGCCCGCGCGAAGGATTGGGTCATGAGAATCTCCCGAAGCGCCCATTCTGCGCGACGGAAGTGAACAGAGGCTGAGGGCGGGGCGGCATTGGGGCGATCCTCCCTTGTTCCGCGTAGCGGAACGGGGGAGGGGGACCGCGAAGCGGTGGAGGGGGCGAGATCAAGCGGCGCCGCTCGTTGCCGCCCCTTCACCATGCTGCGCATGGTCCCCCTCCCCCGCTGCGCAGGGGAGGATTATCGGCCTACAAACTGTCGACCATGACCAGTTCGGCGTCTTCGCTGGCCGTGATGGTGATGACGGCCTCGTCGACGATGCCTGCGCCGTCTCTGGCGTTCAGCGTCACGCCGTTGACGTCCACCCGGCCCACGGCGGGGACCAGATAGGCGCGGCGACCGGCGGTCAGATCATAGGTCAGGCTCTCGCCCGCCTTCAGCGTCGCGGCCAGAATCCTGGCGTCGGCGTTGATCGACAGGGCCTCGTCCGCCGGGTCGCCGGAGGCGACGACGGTGAAGCGGCCCGAGCGGTCGTTCTTGGGGAACTCGCGCTGGCCCCAGGACGGCTGGGCACCCGGCTTGTCCGTCTCGATCCAGATCTGGAACAGCGTGGTCGTCTCGTTCTCGAGGTTGAACTCGGAGTGACGCACGCCCGTGCCGGCGCTCATCACCTGAACGTCGCCCGCGCCAGTGCGGCCCTTGTTGCCCATCGAGTCCTCATGGGTGATGGCGCCGGTGCGGACGTAGGTGATGATCTCCATGTCGGCGTGGGGGTGGGGCGGGAAGCCCGACCGGGCGCCGATCTCGTCGTCGTTCCAGACGCGCAGACGGCCCCAGCCCATGCGGTTGGGATCATAGTAGTTGGCGAATGAGAAGTGGTGCCTGGCGTTCAGCCAGCCGTGGTTGGCGCCGCCGAGTGTGTTGAAAGGTCTGACGTCGATCATGGTGCGGTCTCCCATCCGAGGAATGCTTGAGACCTAGATAGGATCGCCAGATCCTATTTGCAACTGTCTTAGTTTCAGATTGATCTCAACCCACCTGCGCTCGGTGGCGCAGCATGGCGTCGGCCAGGACGATGGCAGCCATGGCCTCGACGACGGGGACGCCGCGCAGGGCGACGCAGGGGTCGTGGCGGCCCTTGGTGCGCAGATCGACCTCGGCGCCGTCGCGGTTGATGGTCTGGCGCAGGGTCAGGATGGAGGAGGTGGGCTTGAACGCAACGCGCGCCGTCAGCGGCTGCCCGGTGGAGATGCCGCCCAGAACCCCGCCCGCCTTGTTTGACAGGAAGACTGGCAGGCCGTCGTCGCCCAGACGCATTTCGTCGGCGTTGTCCTCGCCCGTCAGTTCGGCGGCGCCGAAGCCCGCGCCGATCTCGACCCCCTTGACCGCGTTGATGGACATCAGGCCCGAGGCCAGTTCGGCGTCCAGCTTGGCGTAGAGGGGCGCGCCCCACCCGGCGGGAACGCCCGTGACCTCCAGCGCCACGACGGCGCCGATGGAGGAGCCGGCCTTGCGCACGCCGTCCAGATAGGCTTCCCACGCCGGGACCACGTCCGCCGAGGCGGCGAACAAGGCGTTGTCATAGACGGCGTCGAAGTCGATGGCCTCGTCGGCGATGCGGTGCGGGCCGAGCTGGACCACGCCGGCGCGGATGCGGATGGTCTCGCCCAGGACCTTGCGGGCTACGGCGCCCGCCGCGACGCGGCTGGCCGTTTCGCGCGCCGACGAGCGCCCGCCGCCGCGGTGGTCGCGCACGCCGTACTTGGCCTGATAGGGGTAGTCGGCGTGGCCGGGGCGGAAGGCGCGGGCGATCTCGCCGTAATCCTTGGAGCGCTGGTCGGTGTTCTCGATCATCAGACTGATCGGCGTGCCGGTGGTGACCGGGCCGTTTCCGTCGTCGAAGACGCCGGAGAGGATGCGGACCTGATCGGCCTCCTGCCGCTGGGTGACGAAGCGGCTGCCGCCGGGCTTCCTCAGGTCGAGCAGGGGCTGGATGTCGGTCTCGGTCAGGGGGATCAGAGGCGGGCAGCCGTCGACGACGCAGCCGATGGCCGGGCCGTGGCTTTCGCCCCAGGTGGTGACGCGGAACAGATGACCGAAGGAGTTGTGCGACATGAAATACGGCTTAGGCCGCGATGCGCTCCGGCGTCCAGACCCGCGTGAAGCGAAGCAGCAGGTCTTCGGCGGCCGAGGGCAGGTCGGCCGAAGCCTCCAGCCTGACGAACAGGTCGCCGGCGGGGCGGCTGCCTCGCGCGGGCAGGCCCAGGCCCTTGAGGCGCAGACGCACCGGCTCGACCATGTCAGGCACCAGCCAGGATGAGCGCAGACCCGCGTGGGTCATGATTTCGATGCGGCCGCCGTCGTCCATCATGCGCTGCGGCACGGCCCAGGTCATGAACAGGTCGCCGCCCAGCACCGAGAGGCCGTCAGCGGGCCGGATCAGGACGGGCAGCAGCAGGTCGCGGCCGTTCGCATCGCCGCGTCTCAGCCGGATCTTGTCGCCTGTGCGCACGCCGGGCGGAGCGTGGACCAGCAGGGTGCGGTCGCCGACCACCACGCGGACGCAGCCGCCGCTGATCGCCTGCATCGGCGTCAGGGTCAGAAGGGGCGCGGGCGCTGGGGGCGGCGTAAAGGGTGTCGGCTTCGCGTGGCCGGGGGGCGCGGGCAGGGCCAGGGTTTGGGCCTGCAACAGGCGGTAGGCGGCAATGACGCGGCGGAAGGTCTCGGCGTCGCCGCCGGGCGCGTCGGGGCGGGCGGCCTTGACCGCCGCGCGAAACGCCGCCGTCAGGCCCTCGGCGCCGACCGGGCCGGCTAGGCCCAGCAGCGACCGGGCGTTTTCGAGAGTGAGAGCATCCGCGCACATAGGCGGCAGCCTCAGGGCAATATGGTCAAGGCCGGGTTAACCTTGCCGATTGAAACGGCAATTTCAGTTTATGGTGAAGCTTGGTGTCGCATCCTAGTCCACGGCTGATGACGTAGGGGAAATGCGGGTGTAGAGAATCGCCCATGACCCAACCTCTGATCCCGCCCAGCCCGTCTGCTCAGGACTACGCCGCGCAACTGGCGGCTAATGCGGATGAGACCATGTTCGAGCGTTCGGAGCCCTATGGCCTGTTCGCCGAGTGGCTGGAGGCGGCCAAGGCGGCCGAGCCGAACGACGCCAACGCCATGACCCTGGCGACGATCGACGCCGAGGGCATGCCGGACGCGCGCATCGTCCTGCTGAAGGATGTGGACGGGCGCGGTTTCACCTTCTTCTCCAACCAGGAGAGCGCCAAGGGCGAACAACTGTGGGCTCATCCGTCGGCGGCCCTCGTCTTCCACTGGAAGAGCCTGCGCCGTCAGGTGCGGGTGCGCGGGGTCGTTGAGCAGGTCACTTCCGCGGAGGCCGACGCCTATTTCGCCAGCCGGGCGCGCGAGAGCCGCATCGGCGCCTGGGCTTCGGATCAGTCGCGTCCGCTGGACAGCCGGGCGACGCTGGAGGCGCGTGTGGCCGAGAAGACAGCCAGCTTTGACGGGCAGGAGGTGGCTCGGCCGGATCGCTGGACCGGCTGGCGGGTCGTGCCGCAGCAGATCGAGTTCTGGCGCGACCGGGCCTTCCGTCTGCATGATCGGCTGCGGTTCGAGCGCGACGGTGACGGCTGGAAGCGCACCCGTCTCTGGCCGTAAGCGGGACTAGGCGGCGTAGCGGGCCAGGAAGGTCTCGACAGCGTCCTCGGCGATGGCGCGCGGCGTCCGTTCGCAAATGACGTCGTCTCCCGTCACCAGGGGGACGAAAAAGACCGGGTGCTCGATCATGCCCATAAGCTGTCCGGCGGCCCAGGAGGGCTTTTCGACCTTCAACTGACCCGCCTGGGTCATCTCGGCCAGCATGCCCATCAGGATGGCGCCGAAATCTGTGCGGCCGCGCTCGAAGAAGCGCATGGCGATGGCCTCGAATCGAGGGCGTTCGGCCAGCACCAGCCGGAACACCGAGCGGACGAAGCTGTTGCTCATGAACTCGGCGTAGCCGCCGATGAATTCGGTCAGACGTTCGCGCGGCGTGCCGGACGTCGTGTGCACCGCCGCCATGTGGCGGGCGAAGTCTTCAGAAGCGTTGTCGATGACCGCTTCGAACAGGACCGCCTTGCTGTCGAAGAAGGCGTAGAGGGTGGCGGTCGAGACGCCGGCTTCTCGCGCGATGGGCTCCATCCGCGTGCCGGCGTAGCCTTCAGAAATGAAGTGCAGTCGCGCCTGCCGCACAATGGCGGCGCGTCGAGGGTCGTCGAGATCGTGGACCAGTGCGGTCATCGGTGCATACCCGGAAAGAGTATGGCTAACGTGCCTTTATTCCGCCTTGATTGCAACAAGTAACGATGTTTTGCGAATCAAAATCATCTAGTGATGCCAAGCCGCTAGGAGCGGATGGGCCAGAACGGGCGCGGCCAGACGAATGACCGCCTGCGGATCTTCCAGCCGTACCGCCGCCGTGGCGTCGGCGACAATGAAGTCGGCGTGGGTGCGCGACGGCTCGGTCAGCCGCTCATGGCCGGGGCGAACCGTGAGCAGGTACTGATGAATGACGGATTGGGCCGTCCGGCCGCGCTCGCTCTGGTCACGTAGCAGGCGGCGGATGAAGCGGATGTCCGCAGGGGTGTCGACGAAGACCTTGATGTCGAACAGGGCCGTCAGTGCCGGGGTGCACAGGACATGGGTGCCCTCCAAAATCACCACCTCGGCGGCCGGGATCGGCTCGCCGCCAGGATCCCGGCCATGGTGGATGAAGGAATAGAGCGGAGCGACGACGGGGCGACCGGCTTTCAGCTCTGAAAGGTGTTCGATCAGCAGGTCGTGGTCGCGGGCGGCGACATCGTCGAAGTCGTGGGTGTCTGCGTCGAAGCCCGGCACGCTGGCCGCGTCGAGATAATAGGAATCCTCGCGCATCAGCACGGCCACGCCGGCGGGCAGGGAGTTTACCAGGGCCTCGGCCAGGGTGCTCTTGCCGGAGCCGGAGCCTCCGGTGATGGCGATGAGGATGGTCATGGGTGGTCTCCGTGCGTTCCGGCGGCTTTCTAGGCGGCTCGCAGAGGATTGACCATGCGCGCGATCAGGCGACGCGCGCGATGCGCGGCTCTCGCCTTGGCGTCTCTGCGCCAAAGGGTTGCGTCAGGCGGCGTTTCGGCGCGGGCGTCTTGCGCGGCAGGGTGTCGCAAAAGGTCCGGGCGGAGGATTTGTTTCCCTTGCGGCACCGTTGCTTATCGGTGTTCACCTAGATAGCGTCGGTGCAAAGCACCACGTTTAGAGGGTGCAGGACGAGGAAATGCGATGCTGGGTTTGATGCAGGACTGGCCGCTGACGGTCGACAAGATTCTCGATCACGCCAAGAATTGGCACCCGAATCGCGAGGTCGTGACGCGATCCGTCGAAGGGCCGATCGAGCGCACTACCTATGGAGCTATCCACGGACGCGCCAAGCGGGTTTCCAATGCGCTGAAGGCCTGGGGCGTGCAGCCCGGTGACCGGATCGCCACCCTGGCCTGGAACACTGCCGACCACATTGAGGCATGGTACGGCATCATGGGCATCGGTGCGGTGTGCCACACCCTGAACCCACGCCTGTTCCCCGAACAGCTGGTTTACATCATCAACCACGCCGCCGACCGGATCATCTTTGTCGATCTGACCTTCGTGCCGTTGCTGGACGCGATCCTTCCGCACTGCCCGTCGGTGGAGCGCGTCGTCGTCATGACCGACCCCGACCACATGCCGCAGACCAAGCTGCCGGTGGTCGACTGCTATGAGACCGTGCTGGAGCAGTCGTCGGAAGACGTGGTCTGGGGCGGGTTCGAGGAAAACACCGCCTGCGGCCTCTGCTACACCTCGGGCACGACGGGGAACCCCAAGGGCGTCCTCTACTCGCACCGTTCGAACTTCATCCATACCCTGCTGGGCCTGCAGTCGACGGTCCTGGGCGCCACGCCCAAGGAAGTCATCCTGCCGGTGGTGCCCATGTTCCACGCCAACGCCTGGGGCATCGCCTTCGGCGGGCCGGCGGCGGGTTCCAAGCTGGTCATGCCTGGCGCGCGCATGGACGGCCCGGCCATCTATGAGTTGCTGGAGACCGAGGGCGTCACCTTCTCGGCCGCCGTGCCGACCGTCTGGCAGGGGCTGCTGAACCACCTGCGCGAGAACAACCTCAAGCTCTCGACCGTCAAGCGCGTGCTGATCGGCGGCGCCGCCGTGCCGGAAAGCATGATCCGCGCCTTCCATGACGAGTTCGGCGTCGAGGTTCTGCAGGGCTGGGGCATGACCGAGACCTCGCCCATCGGCACCCTGTCGAACATGACGCCCGAACTGGCCGCCTTGCCGTTCGAGGAACAGCTGAAGTGGCGGGTCAAGCAGGGCACGCCGCCGCTGGGCGTCGAGCTGAAGCTGAAGAACTACGCCGGTCAGGACATGCCGCATGACGGCTCGACCTACGGTCGCTTGATGATCAAGGGCCCAACCATCGCCCGCGCCTATTTCCGCGACGAGGGCGGCGAGATCCTGGACAACGAAGGCTTCTTCGACACCGGCGACGTCTCGACCATCGACGACCACGGCTTCATGCAGATCACCGACCGGGCCAAGGACGTCATCAAGTCCGGCGGCGAGTGGATCAGTTCCATCGAGATCGAGAACCTGGCCATTGGCCATCCCAAGGTCGCCCTGGCCGCCGTCATCGGCTCGGCCCACCCGAAATGGGATGAGCGTCCGGTTCTGCTCATCAAGCTCAAGGAAGGCGAGAGCGAGGACAAGCAGGAGCATCTCGACTTCCTGATCGGCAAGATCGCCAAGTGGTGGATGCCGGACGACGTGGTCTTCCTGGCCGACATTCCGCTGGGCGCCACGGGCAAGATCGACAAGAAGCTGCTGCGCGAGCAGATGAAGGATTACCGTCTGCCGACCGCAGGCTGATCTTTCAGGAGGGCCGCATGGCTGAACCGACCCGGACCCAGGCGCGCACGGCCCAAATCCGTCTGCGCTGGCTGACGCTGGCGGCGTGCGCGGCCCCCTTGCTGGTGCTGATCGCCGTCTTCGGGACTCGGTTGGGTCTGTGGAGCGCGGGGGTCGGGCTGGACGTCCTGACGTTGAAGATCGGCCGCATACTCGCCTTCGCCGGTCTGGCGGCGGCTTTCCTTGCGGTCATCATCGCGCTGAAGGACGTGCGGGGGCGGGGCTTGTATGCGGTCGTGTCACTGGTCGTGGCGGGTGCGACCGTGGCCCTGTTCCTGATCCAGGCGCAGCGTTTCGCGGTTCCAGCCGACAACGACGTGACGACCGACGCCGCCGAGGCTCCAGCCTTCTCGCGTGCGGTGGTCGCCATGCGCGGCGGTCAGGGCGCAGGAGAGGGCGGGGCCTCTGTCGCCTGTCCCGATCTGGTTTCCGTTCCGCGTCAGGTGGCGCCGGAGACAGCGGCGGCGGCGCTTGCGGCGGCGGGCTTCACTGTGCGTGGCGCGGCGCCCTTCCGGGCGGACGGCGCCAAGGAGGGCTTCTGGTTCGGCCTCACCTATGACGCCGCCATCCGCATCCGCCCCGGCCGCACCGACGTGCGCGTGGCCCAGCGCGAGGGCGTGGCGGTCGGCGACGAGGCCTGCCGTCTGGCGCGCGCCATCACAGACGGGCTGCAGCCGCAAGCTTAGGATTGCATTGTTCTTTGATGCCCCGGTAAGATCAGGAAAACCGGGGGGTTAGATGACAGACGCAACGCTGGACGGCGGACCGATCAATGACGGTCTGGGGCCTCTTCACGGGGTCTATCCTCAGGGCGAGGAGGCGGGCGAAGTGCTGCGCTTCCAGTCGACGCTGCAGCCGAAGCAGTTCCTCGGTCTCAGCCTGCGAAACGGCCTGCTGAACATCGTCACCCTGACCCTCTATCGGTTCTGGGGAAAGACCGAGGTGCGGCGCCGGGTCTGGCAGGGCGTCCGGCTGAACGGCGACGCCTTTGAATACACCGGCCGGGGTAAGGAGCTGTTCATCGGCTTCCTGCTGGCGCTGCTGGTTCTGGGCCTGCCCATGTTGCTGGCGGTGTTCGCCGTCCAGTTCGGCGGACCGGCGGCGATCGCGCTCCTGTATCCTATCCTCTACTTCGGCATGTTCTGGCTTTGGGGCTTCGGGATCTTTACGGCGTTTCGCTACATGGCCAGTCGGACGACCTGGCGCGGGGTGCGCTTTCGATTGGGCGGATCGGCGCGCAGCTATGGCTTCAAGTATCTGGGCGCCATCTTCCTCAGCGGCCTGACGATGGGCTGGTTCTGGCCGGTGGCGCATCGCGGCCTGGCTGAAAAGCTGTGGGATGAACTGCGCTTTGGCGACCGTCGCATCCGCTTCCGCATGAGCCGGGCGGAAAAGGTCAGCGTCTATGGCTGGTACGCCCTGGGCTGGGTCGGCACGGCGGTCGGCTATATCGCCTTCGTTATCGGGATCGGCGTCCTGTTCGCGGCTTTGGGGATGATGGATGCGCCCGCAGGTCAGCCGCCTGGACTGGCCTTCACCATTGGCCTTTACGCGATGATGCTGGTGCTGGCGCCGGTCTTCCTGCTGCTCTGGTCGCCCTATCACGCAGCCATGATGCGCTCGATCAGCGCGGGCGTGACGCTGGACGGGGCGGGCTTCCATCTGGAGGTCAAGCCGCTGGAGCTGTGGTGGCTGACGGTGTCGAACATGGGGGCGCTGCTGCTCTCGCTCGGCTTCCTGACGCCCTGGGTGCAGGCGCGCACCGCCCACTTCATGGTGTCGCGGCTGACTTCGGCGGGACTGGCGCATCTGGAGCTGGCGCGACAGGCGGGCAGGGGGCCCGGTTCGGGCGAAGGCCTGGCTGACGCCTTCGGCTTCTCCGCCATCTGACCATGCAGGGACGGTTTTACGATGGGCTGAGCGCCCGCCCCTTGACGGTCGAGGTCGAGTGGGCGGACGACGGGCTGCGCTTCGAAGCAGACGAGGCCCGATTCTGGCCCCGGGACGGGTTGAAGGTCGTACGCGAAGGCGATCAGGCGCGACTGTCGCATCCGTCCGAGCCTGACGCGCGGCTGGTGCTGTCCGACGCCGACTGGACGATGCTGGGCGGATCGTTCTGCGTCGAGAAGCGCGGCCGGGCCCGGGAGTTTCGGCTGGTGGCGGGTTTGGCGGCGGTCGGCCTGTCGGTCACGGCCTTCGTCTTCTGGGGCGTGCCGGTCTTCGCCGGGCCTCTGGCGCGGGCCACGCCGATCGAGATGGAACAGAAGATGGGCGACAGCTTCGACGCCCAGATGGGAGCCATGTTCCGCCGCTGCGAAGGCGAGGCGGGGCAGGGCGCGCTTTACGAACTTGGCGTGCGGCTGGCGGGCCAGTCCGACACGCCGTTTATTGTGCGGGTGCGGGCGGTTCAGGCGCCCTTCGTCAACGCCTTCGCCCTGCCGGGCGGGGCGGTGCTGGTCACGGACGACCTGATCCGCGAGGCCGAGACGCCCGACGAACTGGCCGCAGTCGTGGCCCATGAGGTCGCCCATATCGAGCAGCGCCATGTCATGCAGGCGGTCTGGCGCAGTCTGGGCGTGGGCCTCCTGCTGGACGCCGTGGTCGGCGGCGGCACCGGGGCGGGCCAGCAGGCTGTCTTGCTGGCGGGGCAGGCGACTGACCTGCGCTATGGCCGCGAGGCCGAACTGGAGGCGGATGCGCGGGGGCAGGCCTTGCTGGTCGGCGCGGGCCTGTCGTCGCAGGGCATGGCGCCCTTCTTCGAGCGGATGCACGGCGAAGGTGAAGACGAGCGTCTGGCCACGGCGGCCGAGTTCGTTTCGACACATCCGGATTCGGGGCGGCGCGCCCAGCGGGCTCGGGACGGCGCCAGGCCGGGGGCTGCGGCCCTGTCGCCCTCTGAGTGGGCCGCCGTTCGCACCAGTTGCGGCGCGGGCTCAAAGGATCCGGTAACGCGCCTCAAGGACCGGCTGCGGCGTCGCGGCGACAAGGCCCCGGTCGACCAGGGCGATCAGGTGCGCCAGGACTGACAGGCTGGCCGCTGGCCACAGCCGCTGATCGACGGCGGCATACAGGGCCGGGACCATCTGGGCGATAGTTTCGTCGCCCGCCGCCAGCCGCGCCAGAATCTGCGCCTCGCGCTCCAGTCGGTGATGGCGATAGGCTTTCAGGAAGGGGGCGACCTGGGTGATGGCCGGGCCATGTGTCGGCCAGATGGTCGAGAAGCCGCGCGCCAGCACCCGGTCCAGGCTGGCCATATAGGCCGTCATGTCGCCGTCGGGCGGGGCGACGACCGTGGTGGACCAGCCCATGACATGATCGCCGCTGAACAGGGCGTTCTCCTCGCGCAGGACGAAGGCCATGTGGTTCGACGCATGACCGGGCGTGGCCATGGCTTCCAGGGTCCAGCCGTCGCCCTCGACCCTGTCGCCGTCGCCGAGGATGACGTCCGCCCGGAAGTCGGCGTCGTCATCCTCGTCCATCGCGGCCGCATCCATCTGATCCGAGGCATGGACCGTCGCGCCGTGCGGCGCCGCCGCCAGAATGGCCGCCCCGCCGACCGCCTCGGCCAGGGCGTGCGACAGAGGCGCGTGATCGCGGTGGGTGTGGGTCACCAGAATATGGCTTACCGTGCGGCCCTTAACCGCCCGCAGCAGAGCGTGCAGGTGGGCCTCGTCGTCGGGGCCGGGATCGATCACCGCCACGCTCGCGCCCGGCATGTTGCGCCCAACGATATAGGTCCCGGTCCCTGTAAAGGTGAACGGCCCCGGATTGTCGGCGATCACCCGCTGGATCAGCGGCGAGACCTGATCGCGATGGCCATAGGTGAAATCGAACTGGCGGACATAGGGGATCACGGGCGGGCGTCCTCAGAAGACGATGGCGGGCGGCGCGGCGCCGACCTGTACGACCAACGCTTGTAACCCGATCCGGCGCCGACGCCGCGATCCTGAACCGATGTTTTCACGCCCGCGTCGCGTGGGCCGCAGTCGGTTCTAGAGAGGCAGACGGCTCAGATCGTAGCCGGCCGCCAGCGCCGCCGTCCGTAGTTCCTCGGCGTCGACGCCGCGCAGGCGCTCGGCCATGGCCCAGGTTGCTGCCGATCGCATGCCGGAACGGCAGAACATCAGGGTGGGCGTGGACTTGTCCAGCCATTCGCCGACGCGGGCCACCGTGTCGGGGTCGGGCATGCCCCGTATCGGGGCTTCCAGATAGTCCAGACCTGCGGCTTCGGCGGCGGCGCGCACTTCGGCGCCGGTCGGCTGGCCTGGCTCCTCGTGATCTGGGCGGTTGTTGATGACCCGGCGTAGCCCCAGCGTGGCGGCGAGCGCGGCCAACTCATCCGGCGCGACCTGACCGGCGAGCCAGATGTGATCGTTCAGTGCGATGGGGGTCGCCATTTTCCTACTGTCTCCTGACACGCACCGCGCGGCTGCGGCCGGCGGTGAGTTGATAGCTGCCCAGGGCGGCCCGGCGCACCCTGACATCCATGCCCGCGCGGTTCTGGAAACGCACCGGAGCAGAGTCGATCTGGCGCCATTCGGATCCATCCGCCAGTCGGAATAGCCACTTGCCGTCCAGGCCCTGGCCTGCGCTCACGAGGCTCGTTTCAACCGCGTCGATCTTTTCCTCCGCTTCATCGCGGCTGAACATCGAAGTCAGGGCGGGCATTTCGAAGCCGAAAAGCTGACGTCGGGCTTCGCGAATCTGGCCGCGATCGACCACGACCACGTCGCCTTGACGTTCGGCGACCTCCAATGCCCCCGCCGCATGATCGAAGCAGGCCAATCGCTCCGTGTCGACCGCCAGCGTCCGGCATCGACCGAGCTCGCTCAGAAGGGCTGATCGCTCGGAGGTGGTGTTTTGTGCCGATACGGCTCCCGGCAGCAGCAATGCGGCGGAAATCGCGGATACGAAGGCGATTGTTTTGCGCGTGGTCATGATTTTCGGGTGGACTCGTTTTTAGCAATCGCAGTGAATTCGCCTTTGCAGGCGGAAATCTAGCATAGGCTGGGCGTGGCGATTTTGCGACATATGAGAGGCGACTTTATTGCAAAGCCGTAATTTGCCTGTCCGATATAGATGCTGCCCGGCTAACCTCGGCGGTAGCTATCGAGTCGAGTGCTTTTTGAGGTGCTGTCGACTTTGGCTGTGGGGGCAGGATTCAGCACAAGCTTGGCCGTTGCTTCCCACAACATCAGGAGGGTGACACTTGAAGTTTCAAACCAAACGTGAGCGGCTGTTGGCGTCCACGATGATCGCGGGCTTTGCGCTCGTCGGTCTCGCGGCTCCCGCCATGGCTCAAACGACCCCGCCGGCTCAACCTGAGCAGGCCAGCCAGGTCGAAGACGTCGTGGTCACCGGTTCGCGCATTCGCCAGCCGAACCTGACCACGACCAGCCCGGTGACCCAGGTCACGGGCGAGGACATCGACGTCCAGGGCGTGACCCGCGTCGAAGACCTGGTCAGCCAGCTGCCGCAGGCCTTCGCCGCGCAGAACTCGACCGTCTCGAACGGCGCCTCGGGCACCGCGACCGTGTCGCTGCGCAACCTGGGTTCGTCGCGCACGCTCGTCCTGATCGACGGCAAGCGCATGGGCTATGGCTCGCCGCAGGACGACGCCGCCGACCTGAACCAGATCCCTGGCCAGATGGTCGAACGCGTTGAAGTTCTGACGGGCGGCGCCTCGGCCGTTTACGGTTCGGACGCCATCGCCGGCGTGGTGAACTTCATCATGCGCCGCGATTTCGAAGGCATCGAAATCGACGCCCAGTACGGCTTCAACCAACACAACAACGACTACGACGGCGTGGGCAACCTGCGTAACGTCCTCGCGGGCCGCGCCGCCACCAACCCCTCGCAGTTCAAGCTGCCCGACGATAACGTCACGACCGGCTTCAGCCGCGAAGTGAACATCCTGATGGGCGTCAACGCCCCCGACGACCGCGGCAACATCACTCTGTACGCCGGCTACCGGAAGAACAACAAGGTTCTGGGCCGCGATTACGACTATGCGTCGTGCTCGCTCGGCGCACCTGCCGCCGCGACTCCGAACGATTTCGCGTGCGCCGGTTCCGGCACGTCGTTCCCGGGGCAGTTCGCCGATTTCGGTTCGAACTCGTTCGTGATCGGCGGCGTTGATGTGAACCCGATGCCGGGCTTCACCTATACGGTTGGCGGTCCGGGCTTCCGGAACTATTCGGGCGCTACGGATGCCTACAACTTCGGGCCTCTGAACTACTATCAGCGTCCCGATGAGCGCTACACGCTCGGAGCCTTCGGCCACTATGACGTGACCGACAAGATCGAGCTCTACACCCAGCTGATGTTCAGCGACTATTCGACGATCGCTCAGATCGCGCCGTCGGGTAACTTCTTCGGCGAGTTCAAGAACGGCTTCCGCACCACGGACGGCTCATCGTTCATCAACTGCGACAACCCGCTGCTGAGCGCCCAACAAGCGACGGCGATCGGTTGCGGCGCCCAGGCTCTGGCTGCTTACAACACCTGGGTCATCCAGAACGACGACGATACCTTCGCCTTGTCGTCGCCGGGCGGCACCACGCCGGGCGGCAATCAGGCCTTCCGTCTGCTGGACGATCCCAACCTGGTGCCGATGTATATCGGTCGTCGTAACGTCGAGGGCGGTGGTCGTCAGTCCGACCTGCGCTTCCAGGCTTACCGCGGCGTGTTCGGCGCCCGCGGCGACCTGAACGACGCCTGGAGCTACGATCTGTCGATCCAGTACTCGCGCTCGCAGTACACCAACATCTATCGCAACGAGTTCTCCAACACGCGCCTGGCGCGTGCCCTGGATGTCGTGACCGATCCGGTGTCGGGTCAGCCCGTGTGCTCGGCCGTTCTGGCTGGCATCGACGCGGACTGCGTGCCGTACAACATCTTCTCGGCCGGCGGCGTGAGCCAGGCGGCGCTGAACTATCTGCAGGTGCCGCTGATCGCGACGGGCTGGACGACCCAGCAGGTCGTGTCGGCTTCGCTGACGACGGACCTCGGCGCATACGGCGTCAAGTCGCCGTGGGCGACGCGCTCCGTTCAAGCCGCCTTCGGCGCCGAGTATCGCCGTGACGCACTGGATCTGACGCCCGACGTGTCGTTCACCAGCGGTGACGGCGCCGGTCAAGGCGGCGCGACCCTGGGCCTCAACGGCGCCAACCAGGTCTACGACGTCTTCGCCGAAGCCCAGATTCCGATCGCTGAGGGCATGGCCTTCGCCGACCAGCTGTCGATCGATCTGGCTTATCGCCACTCGGAATACGACCTGGGCGGCGGAACGGACTCGTGGAAGATCGGCGGTGACTGGGCTCCGGTTCCGTCGGTTCGCTTCCGCGCCAGCGCCCAGCGCGCTGTTCGCGCCCCGAACGTGATCGAGCTGTTCACCGGCCAGGGCTTCAACCTGTTCGACATGGACTACGATCCTTGCGACGCCGCCAATCGTCCGGCTGCGGACGGACCGGTTCCGGCCTCCTGCATCGGCAACAATCCGTGGCAGGTCACCGCTGCTCAATCGACCGGCGGCAGCGTTTCCAGCCCCGCTGGTCAGTATAGCTTCCTGCAGGGCGGCAACCAGGCGCTGACGCCGGAAGAATCCGACACCATGACCTTTGGTGTCGTCTTCACGCCGGAGTTCCTGCCGGGCTTCAACCTGACGCTGGACTACTTCGACATCCAGATCGACAACCTGGTGTCGACGATCGGCGCGCAGAACTCGCTGGACGCCTGCTATAGCGCTGGTCTGGCTGCGGCTTGCGCCAACATCCAGCGTAACGCCAACGGCCAGCTCTGGGTCGGTACCGGCAACGTCGTCGACCTGAACACCAACATCGGCGGTCTCTCGACCTCGGGTGTGGACGTCGCCGTCAACTACAACCTGGATCTGGCCGACTTCGGCTGGGACCGCGCCGGCACCCTGGGCTTCGCCATGGTCGGCACCTGGCTGCAGTCGCTGGAGACGGACACGGGTCTCGGCTTCGCCAACTCGAAGTATGACTGCGCCGGCTTCTACGGTAACCAGTGCGGCGTTCCGAACCCGGAATGGCGTCACCGCTTCCGTGTTGACTGGGGCACTCCGATCGAGGGCCTGAACGTCAACGGTACGTGGCGTTACTATGGCGGCGCTGAAATCGCCGTCCTGGGCGCCGACGGCAGCCTCGGCAACGCGCCGGCGGCCCGTATCGACCGTGAGTTCGACGCCATCAACTACTTCGACCTGGCCGCCACCTGGCAGGCCCGGGACAACGTGTCGGTGCGTGCGGGCGTGAACAACGTCTTCGACACTGATCCGCCGCTGTCGTACTCGGTTGGCACGACGGGTAACAACAACACCTACCCGCAACTGTACAACGCCATGGGCCGTTACTTCTTCTTCGGCGTCACGGCGAACTTCTAAACCTCGTCAGAGGATTTGGACTTGGGGCGGCGGATCTTCGGATCCGCCGCCTTTTCTTTTCGACATGCGTCGCGGGATGTGGGGAGGCTCTGGTTGCGGAAGTCTTCATGCCGCCAGACGGCCAGCTATGCTGGTGCAGGTGGTCGAAGCGCACGACGTGACTGATCGCATGGCCGGATCAGCGGCGGCGGGCCTCGGCATCATCTGTTTGGGCGGACTTGAAGTCGGCCGCTTCCGCTCAGGTCAGAATGGGGCGAGGGCCGACGACGGGCGCGTGACGCCCGCCGTCTGGCGCAGTTGCTCTGGTCCTAGGCGGCCGTGTCGCGGGCCGCGGCGCCGGGATCGTAGTTGAGGATGGGCGCCAGCCAGCGTTCGGCAGTCTCCAAGTCCCAGCCCTTGCGGGCCGCGTAGTCCTCGATCTGATCGCGGTCGATCTTGCCGACGCCGAAATAGTGGCTGCCGGGATGGCCGAAATAGAGGCCGCTGACCGAGGCCGGGGGCGTCATGGCGTAGCTTTCGGTCAGGGCCATGCCGGCGTTGTTTCCGGCGTCCAGCAGACGGAACAGGGTGGCCTTTTCCGTGTGGTCGGGCTGGGCCGGATAGCCGGGGGCGGGGCGAATGCCCTGATACTTCTCCTCAATCAGGTCCTGCACCGAGGTCGCTTCGTCGGGCGCATAACCCCAGAGCTCGGTCCGCACCTTCTTGTGCAGGGCCTCGGCGAAGGCTTCGGCCAGGCGGTCGGCCAGGGCCGTGGCCATGATCGAGGAGTAGTCGTCGCCGGCGTCCTTGAAGCGCTTGGCGATTTCCAGTTCGCCGTGACCTGCCGTGACGGCGAAGGCGCCGATGTAGTCTTGGCCTTCCTCGGCGATGAAGTCGGACAGAGCCAGGTTGGGCTTGCCGTTCGACTTCTTGATCTGTTGGCGCAGGGTGTGGAAGCGGGCGATCTCCTCGGCGCGGTCCTCATTGGCATAGACGGCGATGTCGTCGCCCACGGCCTGGGCCGGCCAGAAGCCGACAACGCCCTTCGCCGTGAACCACTTCTCGTCGATGATCCGCTTCAGCATGGCTTGGGCGTCTCTGAACAGGTCCTGCGCCGCCTCGCCGACGATCTCGTCTTCGAGGATCAGCGGGTAGCGGCCGATCAGTTCCCAACTGGCGAAGAAGGGCGTCCAGTCGATGTGGTCGGCCAGATCGGCCAGATCCCAGGCGTCGAACGCCCGCACACCGATAAAGGACGGCTTGCCCGGCATGGGGGCGGCGGGATCGGCGTTGAAGCGGTTCTCGCGCGCCTGCTGCAGCGTGGCGCGGGCCTTCACCTCTTGCCCCCGCGCGTACTGCTCGCGGATGCGGATGTATTCGTCGCGGGTGGCCGCCTCATTGTTGGCCTTTTCGGTGGGCGACAACAGGCCCGACACCACGCCTACGGCGCGGCTGGCGTCGATGACATAGGTGGTCGAACCCTTGCGATAGCCGGGCTCGATCTTGACCGCCGTATGGGTGCGGCTGGTGGTGGCACCGCCGATCAGCAGGGGAATGTCGAAGCCGCGCCGCTCCATCTCGCGGGCGACATAGACCATCTCGTCCAGCGACGGGGTGATCAGGCCGGACAGGCCGATGATGTCGACCTTGTGCTCGATGGCGGCGTCCAGGATGCGGTCGGCCGGGACCATGACGCCCAGGTCGATGACCTCGTAGTTGTTGCACTGAAGCACGACGCCGACGATGTTCTTGCCGATGTCGTGGACGTCGCCCTTGACCGTGGCCATCAGGATGCGGCCGGCCTGCTCGCGCGGCTTGCCGGCCTTTTCGGCCTCCATGAAGGGTTCCAGCCAGGCCACGGCCTGCTTCATCACGCGGGCGGACTTCACCACCTGCGGCAGGAACATCTTGCCCGAGCCGAACAGGTCGCCGACCACGTTCATCCCGTCCATCAGCGGACCTTCGATGACGTGCAGGGGGCGCTCGACCGACAGGCGGGCCTCCTCGGTGTCGGCCTCGATGAACTCGGTGATGCCGTGGACCAGGGCGTGGGCGATGCGGGCCGCGACGGGCTGCTCACGCCACTTCAGATCGACGACACGGGCCGCACCCTTTTCGCCCTTGTAGGACGGGGCCATGTCCACCAATCGCTCGGTGTTGGACACATTGGTCCGCTGCGGCCGGTTCAGGATCACGTCCTCGACGGCTTCGCGCAGTTCGGCGTCGATGTCGTCATAGACGGGCAGGTCGCCGGCGTTGACGATGCCCATGTCCATGCCGGCGTTGATGGCGTGGTACAGGAAGACGCTGTGGATGGCCCGGCGCACCGGCTCGTTGCCGCGGAAGCTGAACGAGACGTTCGACACCCCGCCCGAGACGCGGGCGTAGGGCAGGGTGCGCTTGATCTCGCGCGTCGCCTCGATGAAATCGACGGCGTAGTTGTCGTGCTCCTCGATCCCCGTCGCCACGGCGAAGATATTGGGGTCGAAGATGATGTCCTCGGGCGGGAAACCGACCTCGTTGACCAGGATGTTGTAGGCGCGGGTGCAGATCTCGATCTTGCGCGCGGCGGTGTCGGCCTGGCCCACTTCATCGAAGGCCATGACCACGACGGCGGCGCCGTAGCGCAGGCACTTGATTGCGTGCTCGCGGAAGGCGGCCTCGCCCTCCTTCATCGAGATCGAGTTGACGATCGGCTTACCCTGAACACACTTCAGACCCGCCTCGATCACCTCCCACTTGGAGCTGTCGATCATGACCGGGACGCGCGCGATATCGGGCTCGGCGGCGATCAGGTTGAGGAAGGTGCGCATGGCGACGGCGCCGTCCAGCAGGCCTTCGTCCATGTTGATGTCGATAATGGCGGCGCCGGCCTCGACCTGCTGGCGCGCGACGTCGAGAGCGGCGGTGTAGTCGCCGTCCACCACCAGCTTACGGAACTTGGCCGAGCCGGTGACATTGGTCCGCTCGCCGACGTTGATGAAGATTGGGCGCATCAGTTTACTGGCAATTCGCGAAGCATATGAAGAATGTAGGCGGCTCGGAAAGTTGTCTCGCCGGCTAACTCGGCCCTTAGGCTCGAAGCCAGATCCACAACGGCCCCGCTCCGATCACCGTTCGCGGCTAGACGCCACGCAGCCTCGCGGCTGCCGTTGCGGGCGAACTGTTTCATGGCGCCAGGCGGAAGCTCGTATTCCCAATCCATGCCAAGTTGGCCGATCCAGTTGCGCCAGACCTCGGCGTCATCTTCGTGCCCCAACGCTCGCAAGTGATCGAGCATGACGTGGAACCGCTGTCGTGCGGTATCCATCTCCTCATTCGACAACCCATTGCCCGGCCCTACGCCTGGGTCGGTGCTATCGAAGAAGATGAAGAGCGCACGGAGCGTCGTCGGCAAATCAAAAGGCTCGCCAGCGTCGAACGATTGCCAATAGAGGCTCCCAGCTTCAACGAAACGACCTCCACAATCCGCGTCGTAAGCTTGCTTCTGCAGCGTCGAACGGGTCACGCCACCAGCTCGAACGGTTCCAGCCCGGCCAGCCGCATGGCCACAGGGCGCTCGGGGATTTCACGCGGCTTAAGCGGGGCGACTTCTTCGGCGACGTGCTTGATGTGGTCGGGGGTGGTGCCGCAGCAGCCGCCGACGATGTTGACCAGGCCCGAGGCGGCCCATTCCTCGATGAAGTGGGCGGTTTCGTGCGGCTGTTCATCGTACTGGCCCATGGCGTTGGGCAGGCCGGCGTTGGGGTAGGCGGCGACCAGGGTGTCGGCCACGCGGCTCAGTTCGGCGATGAAGGGGCGCATCAGGTCGGCGCCGAGAGCGCAGTTGAAGCCCACGGCAAAGGGCTTGGCGTGGCGCACGCTGTTCCAGAAGGCCTCGGCGGTCTGGCCTGACAGGGTGCGGCCCGAACGGTCGGTGATGGTGCCGGAAATCCAGATGGGCAGGGCGGGCAGGCCCTCGTCCTCAAGGTCCTTGATGGCCTTGATGCAGGCCTTGCAGTTCAGCGTGTCGGTGATGGTTTCGATCAGATAGAGGTCGACGCCGCCCTCGTTCAGGGCCTTCACCTGATGGCGATAGGCCTCATAGACCTGATCGAAGGTGACGCTGCGGGCGCCGGGGTCGTTCACGTCCGAGGACATGGACAGCATCTTGGTCAGCGGGCCGATGGAGCCGGCGGCGAAGCGCGGCTTGTGCGGCTCTTTCTCCGTCCAGCGGTCGGCGGCGGCGCGCGCCAGTTTGGCCCCTTCCAGATTGATGTCCCAGACGGCCTGGGCGTCCAGGTGATAGTCGTCCTGGGCCAGCACCGTGCCGGAGAAGGTGTTGGTCTCGCTGATGTCCGCGCCCGCGCCGTAATACTGGTCGTGCAGGTCGGCAATGATGTCGGGGCGGGTGATGCAGAGGATGTCGTTGTTCCCCTTCATCTGGTGCTTTTCGTCATAGCCGTTGGCCGCGACGAAGCGGTCGCCGCGGAAGTCGGCTTCTTCCAGCCCGCGCCGCTGGATCATGACGCCCCACGACCCGTCGAGGACCAGGACGCGTTCCTTGGCCGCTGCATGAAGCGCTGCGATCCGTTCGGGACGAGACAGGGGAGAGGTCATTTACGCAACAGCCTTGGTTTCACGCACGCCCAGCACCCGGCAGATGGCATAGACCAGCTCGGCGCGGTTCAGAGTGTAGAAGTGGAAGTCCGAGAAGCCCTCTTCCTGCAGTCGCGCGCAGGTCTCGGCGGCGATGGAGGCGGCCAGCAGCTTGCGGGTCTCGGGATCGTCGTCCAGCCCGTCGAAGTGGGCCGCCAGCCAGTCGGGTATAGAGGCACCGCAGGCCGCGCCCATGCGGCTCAGGCCCTTGAAGTTGGACACCGGCATGATGCCGGGGATCAGGGGGATGGTCACGCCCGCCGCGCGGACGCGGTCGCGGAAGCGCAGGAAGGCCTCGATGTCGAAGAAGAACTGGGTCACCGCGCGCGTGGCGCCGGCGTCGATCTTAGCCTTCAGCACGTCGATGTCGTGGTCGATCGACGGGCTTTCCGGGTGGCGCTCGGGATAGGCGCCGACGGTGATGTCGAAGCCGCCGACGCTGTTGATGGCGGATGTTAGTTCAGTGGCGTTGGCGTAGCCGTCGGCGCGCGGGACATAGGCGCCGCCGATCCCGTCTCCGCCGGGCGGGTCGCCGCGAAGGGCGACGATGTGATCGACGCCGATGGCCTTGTAGCCCTCTATGACCTCATCGACTTCATCCCTGCTGGCCTCGACGCAGGTCAGGTGGGCGGCGGGACGCAGGCTGGTCTCGCTGATGATGCGTTGCACGGTGCGGTGGGTGCGCTCGCGCGTCGAGCCGCCCGCACCATAGGTGACCGAGACGAAGGCCGGGTTCAGCGGCTCTAGCCGGCGAATGGCGGACCACAGGTTGGCCTCGGCCTCGTCGGACTTGGGCGGGAAGAACTCGAAGGAGACGTTGACCGCGTTCTGGTTGGAACCGGCGCGCGCCACAGGGCCGAGCGGCGACAGCAGCAGGGCGCGGGCTTCGGCGAGAGAAGAGGGGGCCATCAGGCGGTCTTTCGTGCAGAGGCGGCGGGGCGTTCGGCGGCCCAGATGTGGACGGTCAGGCCCTCGGTGTCGGGCGGCAGGGCGACCGGGGCGTCGGCGGTCAGGCCTGCGCTTTCCAGCCATTCCTGGATTTCCTCGTCGGCGAAGCCGAGGCGGCGGTGCTGGTGCTCTTCGCGAAGTTGCTCCAACTGGTGAGGGGCGAAGTCGACGATCAGCAGCTTGCCGCCCGGCATGACCAGACGCGCGGCCTCGGCCACGGCGGCGGCAGGATCGGCCAGGTAGTGCAGGACCTGATGCACGATCACCAGATCTGCGCTGCCGTGCGGCAGGCGGGTCGAGAAGATGTCGCCGTGGCGCAGCTCGACCTTGTCCAGCCCGGCCTTGGCGACGTTGGCGCGGGCGATGTTCAGCATGTTCTGGCTCAGGTCGAGCCCGACCGACATCTTCGCCTTCTTGCCGAACAGGGTCAGCATCCGGCCCGAGCCGGTGCCCAGATCGACGACGCGCTCGAACGGGCCAGGACCGGCGGCCTGTTCGACGGCGGTCTCGACCGCGCTCTCGCAGACATAGAGACTGCGCATCTGGTCCCACTGGGGCGCGACCTGTTCGAAATAGCGGGCGGCGTCGACGGCGCGCTCCTTGCGCACCTCGTCCAGACGCCGGTGGTCGGCCTCGCCCTCGGCGTCGTCCAGCAGGTCCAGCACCGTGTCGATCAGGCGACGCGACAGGGCGTCGTGCGACAGGCGGTAGAAGACGCGCGCGCCGTCGGGGAATCGTTCGATAAGCCCGGCGTCGGCCATCAGCTTCAGGTGACGCGACACGCGCGGCTGGCTCTGATCCAGAACCCGCGACAGCTCCATGACGGACAACTCCTCGGCGGCCAGCAGCGACAGCACCCGCAAACGGGTCGGTTCGCCGGCGGCGCGCAGGGCCTCGACAGTCTGGTCAGCAGTCAACGTCATGAGGTCGTATAAAGATATCCTTATACGATTATGCAAGCAAAATCTGACCGTAAGTGTTGGAGATACTGCGGTTAAGCCGCATGGATCATTCGGAGACCCGCGAAATCGCGGCGGCTCAGGTCACGACGGGCGTTTTCAGCGGCTCGCCTGCGAAATGGGCCGACAGGTTCTGCAACAGCAGCATCAGCATCCCCTGAACCGCCTCAGTTGTGGCCCCGGCGGTGTGGGGCGTGAGGACGGTGTTGGGCACGCTGGCCCACCGTGCGGCGTCGGTCGGCTCGGTCTCGAAGACGTCGAGCGCGGCCCCGCCGAGGCGTCCGTCGCGCAGGGCGGCGATGACGGCGTCTTCGTCCACCAGTTGGCCGCGCGCGACATTGACCAGCAGGCCGGACGGGCCCAGCGCCTCGATCACCTCGGCCGAGATCAGGCCGCGATTGGTTTCGTCCGCGCGGCAGGCGACCACCAGAACATCCGAGGCGCGGGCCAGGTCGAGTAGGCTGTCGGCGCGGGGCCAAGCGGCTTCTTTCGCGCGCGGCGCCCACCACTGGACGTTCATCCGCATGACCTCGGCGCGGCGGGCGACGGCCTCGCCGATGGCGCCCAGGCCGACGATCCCGAGCGTCTGTCCGCCCATCGAGGGGGTGATGGTCTTGGACGCCGGGGTCCAGCCGCCCGCGCGCAACTGACGGTCGCCCTCGGCGATCTGACGCCGCGCGGCCAGTATCAGGCCGATGGCGTGATCGGCGACGTCTTCGTGATTGATGGCCGGGGCGTGGGTGACTGGCAGGCCGCGCGCGCGGCACCATTCCACGTCGATCCCATCATAGCCCGAGGTGAAGCAGGCGATCAGCGACAGGTTGGGCAGGCGCTCGATCAGATCCTTGTCCAGTTCGAACTCGCCCGCCACGACCAGGACGCGCACGTCGGCTGCAGCCTCGATCGGCGGCCCCTCCCAGAAGCGATAGACGTCGTAGGCGCCTTCGAGAAAGGCGCTGAGCGGGCCGAGGTGCCGCTGCATGATCAGGATGGCGGGGCGCTGGGTCATGGGCCTCAGACTAACCCGGTTCCGCCAGATCGCCAGCGGCCAAAGAAAAACGGCCCCCCGATTGCTCGGAGGGCCGCTTGTCATTCTGTCAGTTGGATCAGCGACCGAACTTCTGGTGCTGGATGCGCTTGGGAATGATGCTGTCCGCACCCAGGCGGCGCATCTTGTCCTGTTCGTAGGCTTCGAAGTTGCCCTCGAACCATTCCACGTGGCCGTCGCCTTCGAAGGCGAGGATGTGGGTGGCCAGACGGTCAAGGAACCAGCGGTCGTGGGAGATGACCACGGCGCAGCCGGCGAACTCTTCCAGAGCCTCTTCGAGGTTCTGCAGGGTTTCGATGTCCAGGTCGTTGGTCGGTTCGTCAAGCAGGATCAGGTTGCCGCCCGAGGCCAGGGTCTTGGCCAGGTGCACGCGGTTGCGCTCACCGCCGGACAGTTGGCCGACCTTCTTCTGCTGGTCGCCGCCCTTGAAGTTGAAGCTGCCGACATAGGCGCGGCTGTTAATCTCGCGCTTGCCGACCATCATGATGTCGGTGCCGCCCGAGATGGCCTGCCAGATGGTGTCGTCCGGCTTCAGGTCGTCGCGCGACTGGTCAACATAGGCCAGCTTGACGGTTTCGCCGACCTTGATGGTGCCGCCGTCGGGCGTTTCCTGGCCGGTGATCAGCTTGAACATGGTCGACTTGCCGGCGCCGTTGGGGCCGATGACGCCGACGATGCCGTTGGGCGGCAGCTTGAAGGTCAGGTTGTCGAACAGGGTCTTGTCGCCATAGGACTTCTTCAGGCCTTCGACTTCCAGAACCACATTGCCCAGACGCGGGCCGGGCGGGATCTGGATGACGGCGAAGGACTGGGCCTGACGGCTGCTTTCCTGCTCGGCGACCATCTTCTCGTAGGCGGCCAGACGGGCCTTGGACTTGGCCTGGCGGGCCTTGGCGCCCGAGCGGACCCATTCCAGTTCGCGGGTGAGGGCGCGCTGGCGGGCTTCCGATTCCGACTGCTCCTGCACGACGCGCTTGGTCTTGGCTTCCAGCCACGAGGAGTAGTTGCCTTCGTGCGGGTGGCCCTTGCCGCGGTCCAGCTCCAGGGTCCACTTCGTCACCTGATCCAGGAAGTAGCGGTCGTGGGTCACCAGGATGACGCAGCCCGGGAAGTTCTCCAGGTGGTGCTGCAGCCAGGCGACGGATTCGGCGTCCAGGTGGTTGGTCGGTTCGTCCATCAGCAGCATGTCAGGCTTGCTGAGCAGCAGGCGGGCCAGGGCCACGCGGCGCTTTTCACCGCCCGACAGGTTGGTGACTTCCCAGTCGTCCGGCGGGCAGCGCAGGGCGCCCATGGCCTGGTCGATGCGGCTGTCGATGTCCCAGACGTCTCCGGCGTCGATCTTCTCCTGGAGGGCGGTCATCTCCTCCATCAGCTCGTCGGTGTAGTTCTCGCCCAGCTCGTTGGCGACTTCATTGAAGCGGTTGACCCACTGCTTCTCTTCGCACCAGGCCTCGACGTTCTGACGAACGTTCAGGGCGGGATCCAGCTGGGGCTCCTGTTCCAGATAGCCGCGCTTGATGCCGTCGGCGGCGCGGGCCTCGCCCTGGAACTCGCTGTCCAGGCCGGCCATGATCTTGAGCAGGGTGGACTTACCCGAGCCGTTGACGCCGACGACGCCGATCTTGGCGTCGTTGTAGAAGCTCAGCCAGATGTTCTCGAAGATCTTCTTGCCGCCGGGGAAGGTCTTGGTCAGACCCTGCATCTGGAAAATATATTGCTGCGCCATGAGGTGCGGTTTCGCCCTGTCGTCTGATCTGATGGGGAGGTTGGCGCGGGATGTAGCCGTCGCAGACCCTTTGGGCAAATCTCTAGACGTAACGCGGGGCGGTTTGAAGGCGCGTCGGCCTTGCCCATCGCCATCAATATATGTAGGTACCTACATAACTTAAGTGGGAGAGTGATGATGGCATTGGGGGTGGCGCGACGTGGGGCGCTGGGGGCCGCGGCAGGTCTGGGCGTTCTGGGTTGGGCGGGAACGGGCCGGGCGGACGATGGCGAGGCGGCTATTGTGCGGCGGCTGGAAGCGGCCGTGGCGGAGGCGGTCAGGACCGCCGACTTCTCCGGCGCCGTCATGCTGAAGCGCGGCGACCGTGTCGTCTATCAGACGGCTGTCGGGCTGGCGGATCGGGGGCATGGCGTGCTCAACACGATCGACACCAAGTTCAACGTCGCCTCGATCGGCAAGGCGTTCACCGCTACGGCTATCCTGCAACTGGTGGACCAGGGGCGGGTCGATCTGGATGCGCCGATCCTTCGTTACCTGCCGGACTACCCGGATCGGGACATCGCTGGACGGATCACCCCGCGCCAGCTGCTGTCGCACAGCTCGGGCATAGGTAACTACTGGGAGGCCATCGCCGAGAAGCCGCCGCAGAGGTTCATCGAGACCAAGGACTTCTTGCCTTTGATCGCCGGCCAGCCCCTGGAGGCCGAGCCGGGGACGACGTTCGGCTATTCCAACTCCGGCTATGTCATTCTGGGCCTTGTGATCGAGGCGGTGACTGGCGAGGCCTATGCCGATCACATCCAACGGACGCTGTTCGATCCGCTGGGCATGAGCCGCAGCGGCGACTGGCCGCTGGATCTGGTCATCGAGGGGCGGGCGGACGGTTATACGCGAGACGAGACCACGCCGGGTGCGTGGCGCAGCAATATGTTCGTGAACCAGTATCGCGGCAATTCGGCGGGCGGCGGATATTCGACCGTGAGCGATTTGCTGACCTTCATCGGCGCGCTGAGGGACGGGCGGCTGTTCTCGGAGGCGACCCGTACGGCGGCGACGACCGGCCTGTTCGACATGGGTCGGTCGCGATACGGGCTGGGGTTCATCGTGGATCGGGTCAACGACCTGAACATCGTGGGCCAGACCGGAGGGCATTTTGGCATCGCCAGCGAGGTCTGGCTGCATCAAGATACGGGCTGGTCGGTCGCCATCATGACCAATGGCGAGGTCGACGGCTATTGGGGACTGAGCGTCGCCGTGAAGGACCTGCTGTGCGGCGAGAGCCCCGCCACGGACGCCTGGCGCCTGGGTATGGCTATGGTCACGGCGGCGGCCGATGACAGCGTGGCGGCGGCGCGCGCCCTGTTCGAGGCTCGGCCCGAAGGGATGACGCCGCGTATGGTGTTCGAGGTCGAGGCGGCGAAGGCGAAGCATCGCGGGCGGCCAGACGCTGCGTTGCGCATCCTGGAAGTCGGAGCGATGGTTGAGGCATGACGAAGGAGATGCTGCAGGGCGGTCATGGCGCGACCATCGGCGCGCAGTTGCGGCGGTTGTCGGAGCGGATCGACCGGGACGTGGGCCTGCTTTACGGCCATCTGGGGGTAGCCTTTGAACAGCGGTGGTTCGGGGTGTTGAATCAGATCGTCCAAAACGGCGCGATGACGGTGGGGGATCTCGCCGCCGCGCTGCGGATCACCCACGTCTCGGTCAGCCAGTCGGTGCGGTCGCTGGAAGCCGCCGACTATGTCCGTTCCGCGCCGGATCCAAAAGACGGGCGTCGACGCCCGCTTTCGCTGACGGCGAAGGGAGAGGCCCTGGTCCAGACCCTGACGCCGTTCTGGCTGGAGCTGAACCGGGAGGCCGAGACGCTGAATCGGGAGGTCGGCGACATCGCCCGATATCTGAACCGGCTGGACGAGGCCCTGACCGACCGGTCCCTGTTCGACCGGGTGCGCGCCCGGATCGACAACGTGGAGGCTACGGACCGTTAAGGAGAAGGCGCCGCCTAGAGGGCAGGCAGGACCGCCATCAGGGCGCGGGTGAAGCCGACGGGGGCGACCGTCAGGTGGTCTTCGTTTTCCAGCACGGTCGACTGGATGCGCAGGCCCGGATAGGCGCGTGATTTCAGCGTCCGTTCCATCGTGCGCATGTCACCGACCATGTCGGCGTCGCTGCTGTGTCGGGCGGTAGGGCCGGGGCCTTCGAAGCCGCCGACATACATGAAGACCTCAGCGGGCAGGTCGCGATGGGTGCGGGCATAGTCGGCCTCCATCTTCATCATGTGGCGCTTGTCGTACCAGAAGGAGGGGCTGCCCAGGACATAGCCGCTGAACATCGTCGGATCGGTGAACATGATCCGGGCCCCCAGCAGACCGCCGTAGGAATGGCCCAGCAGGACGCGGCGCGCCGGATCGGCCCGGAACTTCTGCTCCACAAAGGGCAGGGCCTGAGTCTTCAGATAGGTCTGATAGGCTGCCCCGCCGCCGTGCACCGACCCGGATGAGTTGCGCGGGCCGTTGGGCGTCGGCGTATAGTCGCGACGACGGCTGTCGGCGCCGCCGTCGCCCTTGGCGTAGGACAGGCCGACCAGGATGAACTCCTCGATCACCGGCCCCTCCAGATTCACCCGCCTGGCGATCTGGCGGATGATCGGGAAGGCGTAGTCGGCGTCGGTGACATAGAGGACCGGATAGCGCCGGTTCGGCTGGGCCTCATAGCTGGCGGGCAGGCTGACGAAGACCTCATAGTCGCGGCCTGAAACCGGATCTGGCACGGACCAGACCTGGGTGCCCGCCAGCACATAGGGCGCGCCCTCGACTATGGATTTGGCGGCGGTTTGAGCGTCCGCCCGCTCGCCGCAGCCCGCGGCGAGGCTCGATGCCACCAGAATCGTCGCCAGTCCCAATGCCCGCATGGAGCCCCCCTCAAGCTTCACCAGAAGGGCAGACTTCAGGGTAAATGCGGCGCTGAAAGGGCGATCAGGCGTAGTTGAAGCTGATCGAGATACGCTGTTCCTCGGCGCGGTTGGCCGGGACCTCGTGGCGCAGCCAGCTTTCCCACATCAGGATCGTGCCTGAGGCCGGCTTCAGATAGACGAAGGGCTTCTCGGCCTCGGTCGCCTCGGCGGTCAGGCCGGGGCGGGCCATCATCATGACCAGGCGCGGGTCCTCGATCTTCAGCGACGAGGCGCCGTCGGGCACGTGGATATAGATGGTGCCGGAAATGATGGCGTGGGGATGGATGTGGCCGGTGTGACCGCCGCCGGGCATCAGGACATTGACCCACAGATTGTCCAGCCGGGGCTTCTTGGCCAGATCGAAGTGCAGGGCCTTGGCGTAGGCGGCGGCGTGCTTGTCCAGCTGCTTCTTCAGCTCGGCGAACTCGGGGAAGCGGTGCGGCAGGTCATTGATCGAGCCGTAGGAGGTGTAGCCCGGATAGTGATTGGTCTTGCACCATTCGATCCCGGCCTCGTCCTCCTCGGCCATGACCAGGCAGAGGTCGAGGATTTCCTCGTGCAGTTCGGGCCAGGCGGCGGTCTCGGCCAGCGAGGCTTCATAGACTTGGGTCGGGAAGAGGGGGCGCAGGGACATGGCGGTTGCAATAGCCCTTCTCCTGCAAGGGGAGAAGGGAAGGATTAGAAGCCCAGCCCCGCCTCGCCGCGCAGGATGGCCTCGGCCTCGGGGCTGTGCTTGGCGTCGGTGCGGTCGTGCAGGACCAACGGCGGCAGCAGGCGCAGCGGCGCCTTGCCGGTCTTGATGGCCTGGACCAGCACCCGCTTGGCGGGCTGGTCGGCGTAGGGGTGGATGGGACGGATGGCGAAGGAGCCGGCCTTGTCGCCTAGCAGGGCCAGCAGGTCGGCCAGGCGGTCGGCGCGGTGGATGACCACGATCCTGCCGCCCTCGCGCACGGCCTTCAGCAGGAAGCCGGTCCAGGCCTTTAAGCCGTCGTCGGCCATCCAGGCCCCCATCTTTCCGGGGCCGGGGGCCCGCAGCGCGCCGGGGTCGTCGAAGAAGGGCGGATTGCTGACGGCCCAGTCGAAGGTCGGCAGGTTCAGCGCGCGAAACCCCTGCGCCACATCGCCGCTGACAATGGTGGTGCGGTCCTCGACGCCGTTCAGCGCGGCGTTCTCGCGCGCCAGTCCGGCGGCGGTCACATCGCGCTCCAGTCCGGCGAGAGCCACGCCGGGGCGACGGGCGGCGACCTGCATCAGCACGGCGCCCGCGCCGCAGCCCGCCTCGATCAGCCGCTCGCCCGGTTTGGCGTCCACGGCCGCGGCCAGCAGGGCTGCGTCCATGCCGGCGCGATAGCCCTTCACCGGCTGGCGCAGCCGGACGCGGCCGCCCAGCAGGGCGGATTCCGCAACTTCGGCGGCGACAGTAAGGGTTGACCCGGCTTGACCCATCATGACGCGGCCACCATTGTGCGCGCCATCGCGTTCGGGCAAGCGGATGCGTGTGATTTCCGGGCGAATCTCCCCCTTCGCCCCTGAGTTGAAAGAGATTTTCGTGGACGCAGCTCTCGTCGCCGCTCCCCGCCCCAAGGGCGATGTGGACGCTCTTGTTCGTCTGGCAAAGGACGACATGGCGGCGGTTGACGCCTTGATCATCGCGCGGATGCAGTCCGACGTGCCGGTGATCCCCATGCTGGCCGAGCATTTGATCTCGGCGGGCGGCAAGCGCCTGCGTCCCTTGCTGACCGTCGCCGCCGCTCGCGCCATCGGGGCTCAGGGCGACATCGCCGCCGCCACAAAGCTGGCCGCCTCGGTCGAATTCATCCACACCGCCACCCTGCTGCACGACGACATCGTCGACGGCTCGGAGATGCGGCGCGGCAAGGTGGCGGCGCACCTGATCTGGGGCGCGGCCTCGTCGGTGCTGGTCGGCGACTTCCTGTTCGCGCGCGCCTTTGAACTGATGGTCGAGACGGATTCGCTGCGGGCGCTCGGCATCCTGGCCACGGCCTCCAGCGTCATCGCTGAGGGCGAGGTGCTGCAACTGACGCGCGCCCATGACCTGAAC
Source organism: Brevundimonas sp. NPDC090276 (assembly GCF_044772165.1). NCBI lineage: Bacteria > Pseudomonadati > Pseudomonadota > Alphaproteobacteria > Caulobacterales > Caulobacteraceae > Brevundimonas > Brevundimonas sp. NPDC090276. Next base: position 291,072 of record NZ_JBIVYK010000002.1, read on the forward strand.
CTGGATCAGGCCACCTATCTGCAGATCATCCGCGCCAAGACCGCTGAACTTTTCGCCGCCGCCGCCGAGTCGGGCGCTGTGGGCGCGGGCGCGACCGAGGAACAGGTCAAGGCGCTGCGCGACTACGGCATGGCCCTGGGCATCGCCTTCCAGTTGGCCGACGACGCGCTCGACTACGGCAGCGACACCGCGACGCTCGGCAAGAACGCGGGCGACGACTTCAACGAGGGCAAGGCCACCCTGCCGCTGCTGCTGGCCGTCCAGCGCACCAAGGGCAAGGAAGACCTGTTCTGGGACCGCGTCATCACCAAGGGCGAACGCACGCCCGAAGACTTCACCCGCGCCCGTGAACTGATCCTGGGCACGGGCGCGGTCGAGGCGACGCTGGACGCCGCCGGCGACTATGCCGACCGGGCCAAGGCGGCGCTGTCGGTCCTGCCGGCCAGCGACTGGCGCTCGGCGCTGGAAGATCTGGCCGACTTCGCGGTCAGCCGCGCGGCCTGATGCTGCTCGCGGTCGTCATGGCGGGGTTGCTGGCAGGCGCCCCGCAGGACGCGCCGCGATTCACCATGACGGCGGAAGCGGGCGACGCCCTGAAGGCTGAGCTGTTCCGACTGACGCCCGGCGACCCTGACGTTCAGGTCCGTGATCTGCTGGGCGGCGGCGAGGCGGAGGCCTTCAACCTCAAGAAATCCGGCGCCTTGAAGATGATCTACCGGCGCGAGACCGGGCCGGGCGGCGGTCTGGTGCTCTATGCGGCGTCTGAGAGCGACCACAGGCCAGACGCCGCCTGCCTGCTGACGCGCAACCCCGACGGCGACCACGACAACTCGCGCCGCGCCACCGAATGGTGCCTGTCCTTCATCCTGAAGACGGCGCCGACGTTGAACATTCCGCCGGCGCCGCTCTAGGCGGTTACTACTTCAGCGAAGCGCAGAACTTCTGGATGCGGCGGCAGCCTTCTTCCAGCACAGCTTCCGAGGTGGCGTAGCTGATGCGGAAATAGGGGCTGAGGCCGAAGGCGGCGCCCTGGACCACAGCCACGCCTTCCTGATCCAGCAGTTCGGCCGTGAAGATCTCGTCGTCGGTGATGACCACGCCCGACGGCGTCGTCTTGCCGATCACGCCCTCGATCGAGGGATAGACGTAGAAGGCGCCTTCCGGGGTGGGGCAGCGGATGCCCTCGGCCTGGTTCAGCATCGAAACGACCAGATCGCGGCGCTTCTCGAAAGCGGCGGAGCGCTCGGCCAGGAAGTCCTGAGGCCCGTTCAGAGCCTCGACGGCGGCCCACTGGCTGATCGAGGACGGGTTGGACGTCGTCTGGCTGGCGACCTTGCGCATCAGGTCGATCAGCGCCTTGGGGCCGCCCGCATAGCCGATGCGCCAGCCGGTCATGGCATAGGCCTTGGACACGCCGTTGCACGTCAGGGTGCGGTCATAGAGGTCGGGCGCTACCTGGGCGATGGTGACGTACTCGAAGTCGCCATAGACGAGGTGCTCATACATGTCGTCGGTCAGGATCCAGACCTGCGGATGCTTGCGCAGCACCACGGCCAGGGCTTCCAGCTCGGCGCGGGTATAGGCGGCGCCGGTCGGGTTCGACGGCGAGTTGAGGATCAACCACTTGGTCTTGGGCGTGATGGCGGCGTCCAGAACCTCGGGGCGCAGCTTGAAGCCGTCGGCTTCCTCGCCGATCACAGTCACGGGCTCGCCGCCGGCCAGCAACACCATGTCGGGGTAGGAGACCCAATAGGGCGCGGGCACGATGACTTCGTCGCCGGGGTTCAGCGTGGCCACGAAGGCGTTGAAGATCACCGGCTTGCCGCCCGAGGCGACGTGGATCTGGTTGGTTTCGTACTTCAGACCGTTCTCGCGCGCGAACTTGGCCGCGATGGCGGCCTTCAGTTCCGGCATGCCGTCGGCGTCGGTGTACTTGGTCTCGCCGCGATGGATGGCCTCGATGGCCGCCGCCTTGATGTTGTCGGGGGTGTCGAAGTCCGGCTCGCCGGCGCCCAGACCGATGACGTCGCGGCCTTCGCGTTTCAGTTCCCGGGCCCGGGCGGTCACGGCCAGGGTGGCCGAAGGCTTGACGCGAGCGAGGGCGGTGGACTGAAGGCTGGACATATCTATCCCGTCTGGTGGATGTGGTGAGAGCCGGGGAGGCGAGGCTTGATACGCAACCCCGCGCAGGCGCACAACGTTTGTGCGTCCTGCGGACGATTAAAAGGCGATTTGGGCGAAATTTATGCGGCGGATCGTCGATTTTCTGCTGAACATGGAGGCCCAGCGGTGGCGAACCCTGCTGGTCAGCCTGTTGCTGCTGGGCGGAATCATCGCCCTGTTCGCCTTTGGCAAAAGCCATTTCACCCTCGGCGCCGAGGAAAAGCTGGAGGCCTGGCTGGCCGGCTATCGCGTCGGTCCCTGGGGGCTGGTCGCGGCCATCGTCGTCTTCACCCTCTCGGCCTTCCTGGGGGTGCCGCAGTTCATCCTGATCGCGGCCTGCGTGGTGGCCTTCGGGCCGTGGTTCGGCTTCCTTTACAGCTGGGTCGCCACGGTGGTGTCGGCGGCGGTCACCTATTGGCTGGGGCGCGGCCCCACGGCGCGGGCGCTGGAGCGCTTCGGCGGCGGCGCGGCAGAGCGGCTGCAGCGGTTCGTCGGGCGTAACGCCTTTTCGGCCAGCTTCATCATTCGCAACGTGCCAAGCGCGCCCTTCATCGTCGTCAACATGGCCTTCGGCGCGGTGCGGGCCTCGTTCCCAGGGTTTCTGGCCGGGTGTGCGCTGGGCGTCCTGCCCAAGACGGCCCTGGTCGCCTTCTTCGGCGGCTCCTTCATGGCGGCGGTGTCGGGCGACGGGGTTTGGACCTCGCTGATCCTGGCTGGGGTCGCGGTGGTCTGGCTGGGGTTGATGCTGGGCGTGCGCGAGGTTGTGAAACGGCGTGAGGCTGCACGCGCGGATTGAGGCGTTTCGCCGTCCGCCGCCGTTCAACGAATGCGCGACGTGCAGAGGTTGCCCGTCGGCTCGGACCAAAGGGGGCAAGCGGGGCTGGAAAGCTTGAGCGGACGGGCTTTCAAGCCTTGCTGTGACAAGGCTGTGATCGGCGAGTCATAGGCGCTTGCAATCGACGCGGCATGAGGGCAAACGGGCCTGTAGTCGGCCAGGCGAGGACGAACAGGACGGTTCGGCGCACATGGGTGCGTGGAGCGGGGGCGTCGCCAGAGCGGACAAACAAGACTCACGCCCTAGCAGGCCCGAACAAGCGGTAACCGACGCCCATGCTTTCACCTCTCTTCGGCATGTTTTCCAACGACATCGCAATGGACCTGGGGACCGCCAACACCCTGATCTACATGCGCGGCAAGGGCATCGTTCTGAACGAGCCTTCGGTCGTCGCCCTGCGCAACGTCGGCGGTCGCAAGATCGTCCACGCCGTCGGCCTGGAAGCCAAGCAGATGCTGGGCCGTACGCCCGGCCACATGGAAGCTATCCGTCCGATGCGTGACGGGGTCATCGCTGACTTCGAAGTCGCCGAAGAGATGATCAAGCACTTCATCCGCAAGGTTCATAACCGCAAGGGCTTCGTGAACCCCAAGATGATCGTCTGCGTCCCGTCGGGCGCCACGGCCGTCGAACGCCGCGCCATCAATGATTCCTGCCTGAACGCCTCGGCCCGCCGCGTCGGCCTGATCGACGAGCCCATGGCCGCTGCGATCGGCGCCGGTCTGCCGATCCACGAGCCGACCGGCTCGATGGTCGTCGACATCGGCGGCGGTACGACCGAGGTCGCCGTCCTGTCGCTGTCGGGCATCGTCTATTCGCGTTCGGTCCGCGTCGGCGGCGACATGATGGACGACGCCATCATCAGCTACATGCGCCGCAACCATAACCTGCTGATCGGCGAAACGACCGCCGAGCGCATCAAGAAGGACATCGGCACCGCCCGTATCCCGGCCGACGGCGAAGGCCTGTCGATCGAGGTCAAGGGCCGCGACCTGATGCAGGGCGTGCCGCGCGAAGTGAAGATGAGCGAGCGTCAGGCTGCTGAAGCCCTGGCTGAGCCGGTTTCGCAGATCGTCGAAGCCGTCAAGGTCGCCCTGGAAGCCACGCCGCCAGAACTGGCCGCCGACATCGCCGACAAGGGCATCATGCTGACGGGCGGCGGCGCTCTGCTGCGCGGCCTGGACGTCGAGATCCGCGATCACACCGGCCTGCCGGTTCAGGTCGCTGACGATCCGCTGTCGTGCGTCGCCATCGGCTGCGGCAAGGTGCTGGAGCACCCGTCGTGGATGAAGGGCGTCCTCGAGTCCTCGCTCTGAGGCTGAACAGCCTGTCGTGACGACCGCCTTCTTCGGGAATCGGTTTTTGCGATAGGCTCTCGCAGCCGGCGGCAGCGCCGCCGGTCCCGGATCTCTAGGTAGGAAGGCTGGCCGTGGCGTTTCGCGACGGACCGTTCGAGAACATCAAGGTGCCGCTGGCCTGGACGGCGGCGGTCGTGGTCGTCGTCGGCCTGGTCGGCGCGGTCATGCTTCTGCTCGGTGACAGCCGGGGACAGCCGACTCCTGACGGCTATGGCCCTGCACGGGCCGGATTCGAGACCGGCGCAGCTCCCGTCGGCGGCGCCTTGTCTGCGCCTGTCCGCTGGACCGGCAACGCCGTAGACTACGTCAAGGGTTACTTCTTCGCGGTGTCGGAGAACCGGCGTCTGCGTCAGCAGGTCGTTGAACTGAGCGCATGGCGGGATGACGCCCTGGCGCTGAAGAACATCAACGGCCGCTACGAACAGATGCTGGGCGTCAAGACCGAGCCGCCGGTGCCCATGGTCACCGGCCTGGCGATCACCGACGCACGCGGGCCGTTCGCCCGGTCTCGCCTGTTGAACATCGGCGCCGCCAAGGGCATCCGCGTCGGCAACCCGGTGCTGAGCGAGCATGGCCTGGTAGGCCGCATTATTGGGGCGTCTTCAGGAAACAGCCGGATGCTGCTGCTGACCGACGTGGCCTCGCGCACGCCGGTTCTGGTCGAACGCACAGATGCTCGCGCCATGCTGACCGGCGACGGCAGCGGCAGTCCGCGTATGGACTATGTGCGCGGGGCTGGCTCCATTCAGGAGGGCGACCGCATCATGACTTCGGGCGACGGCGGCGGCTTCCCGCGCGGTCTGCCCATCGGCGTGGCCGCCAAGGGCGTCGACGGCAGCTGGCGTGTGAAGCTGTTCAGCGACCGCACCGCCATCGACTATGTTCGCGTCCTGCTGTTCCAGGACTTTGGCCAACTGGCCGATCAGAACGCCCTGAACGCGCCGCCTCTGGCCAGCCTGGCCGCCGCCCCGCCGCCGACGCCGGCCCAGGCCGCCGCCATTCAGGACGTGGCCACGCGCCGCGCCGCCGCCGCCGCCGCCACCGCCGAACGTGTGCGCGCCGCCAACGCAGCCCCGCCGCCTGCCTTGGCGACGGCGCCCGTCGCTCAGGCCCCGGTTACGGCCGCGCCGACGACCGCGCGTCCCGCAGCGACGCGGCCGGCGACGTCTCAACCGCGCCCCGCCGCGCCTCGGCCTGCGGCGCCTGCAACCGTTCAACCTGCCGCCACGCCTGATGCCGCGCCCACGCCTGCGGGAGCTGCAGAGTGAGACGGGCGATCACGGTCCGCGTCGTCGGCCCGCTGCAATGGATCATTTATCCGGCCCTGTCCGCGATCGCCGTCACCATCCTGCTGGCGATCCCGTTTCGGCTGTTCGGCCTGAACTTGCCCGAGCCGGTGCTGCCGATGGTGCTGGCCTTCGCCTGGCCGCTCATCCGCCCGTCGATGCTGGCGCCCGCCGTCCTGTTTGGCCTGGGGCTGTTCCTGGATCTGTTCTGGGGTGGCCCGCTGGGTCTGTGGCCGTTGAGCCTGATGGCCGTCTATGGCGGCGTCCTGCTGGCTTCGAACTTCATGGCGGGACAGGCGACTATCGTCCTGTTCGCGCTCTATGTCGCTTCGACGGGTATGGCCTTCTTCCTGGCCTACATGATCACTACGCTGAGCTTGGGCAATGCGCCGAGCATCCTGGCCGTCATGGGGCAGGTCGTCCCGACGCTCTTGCTCTTCCCCCTGGCCGACTGGCTGATCCAGAGATTTGACGACGCCGACGTGCGCTTCCGATGAGCAGCGAACCTCACATCTTCTTCTCGGACGTCAACGAGCGGCAGGGGTCCTTCCTGCGGCGCACCTTTCTGCTGGGCGGGGGGATGGCGCTTGGCACCACGGCTCTGGTCGCGCGGCTGGCTCAACTGCAGATCGTCAAGTCCGAGGAATATGCCACCCTCGCCACGAATAACCAGTTCAACTTCCGTCTGGTCCCGCCGCCGCGCGGTCTGATCAAGGACCGCAACGGTGTCGTTATCGCCGGCAACCGGCCCAGCTTCCGCGTTCTGGTCGTGCGCGACGAGACCAAGGATCTGGATCAGACTTTGGATCTTTTGGGCCAGTTGTTGCCCGACACGCTGGAGCGTCGCCGAACTATCATCCGCGAGGTCAACGCTGCGCCCCGCTTCTCGCCGGTGCCGGTCAAGAGTGATCTGACCTGGGAGGAATTCTCCAAGGTCAACCTGCACGCCGCCGAACTGCCGGGCGTCATGGCCGACATGAACGAGGCCCGCTACTATCCGTTCGGCGGGGCCTATGCCCATGTGATCGGCTATGTGGCCAAGGTGTCGGACCGCGACGTCAAGGCGATCCGCGACAAGGGCGAGCAGCCGCCGTCCATCCTGTTCAACCCGGGCTTCCGTATCGGGCGTCAGGGTATCGAAAAGGCGCTGGACACTGATCTGCGCGGCGTCGCCGGCGGCAAGCGGGTCGAGGTCGACGCCCGCGGCCGGGTGGTCGCCGAGGATGCGGCAGGGTCCAAGGCGGCCGTTCAGGGCGCTGAAGTCAAGCTGACGCTGGACAACGACGTCCAGAACCGCGCCCTGGAGGTCTTCGGCGAGGAAGCCGGCAGCTGCGTCGTCATGGACGTGCGCAACGGCGACATCCTGGCGATGGTTTCGTCGCCGTCGTTCGATCCGAATCTGTTCGTGTCGGGGGTGCCGTCCAAGGTCTATCGCGCCCTGGCCGACTATGAGCGGCGCCCGTTGCTGGACAAGGCCCTGGGCGGCACCTTCGCGCCGGGCTCGACCTTCAAGCCGATCGTGGGCTTGGCGGCCATGAAGCGGGGCTGGGACCCTAACCGCCGCGTCGTCTGCAACGGCAGCTTCTTCCTGGGCCGCCGCTTCGCCTGTCTGGGACGGCACGGCGCGCTGGACATGCGCGGCGCCATCAAGGCTTCGTGCAACGTCTACTTCATGACGGTGGCGACCGAGTTCGGGCCCGATGCGATCGCTGAGACGGCGCGCGAAATGGGTTTTGGGCAAACCTTCGACATCGGTTTGACCGGCCAGAAGGCGGGCCTGGTGCCAGACCGCGAATGGCGCCGTCGGAACCCGGTGCGAGGCGACGGCAAATGGTATCCGGGCGAGACGCCCAGCTACGGCATCGGGCAGGGCGCCCTGAACGTCAATGCGCTGCAACTGGCCGTCTATACGGCCCGCATCGCCAATGGGCAGAAGGCGGTGACGCCGCGCCTTATCAAGTCAATCGGCGGGGTCGAGCAGACATCCGGCACGGACTTCGCAGATCTACCCTTTGACGCCTCCATGCTGAAGGTGCTGCGCGACGGCATGGAGGCCGTGACTGACGTCGGCGGCACAGGCTTCCGCAACAGCCAACTGGGCCTCGGCGCCGTTCGCATGGCGGGCAAGACCGGCACGGCCCAGGCCCAGAACTATGGGGCGGGATCGCGCAAGGGCGCGGGTCGTCCCTGGGCCCAGAAGGACCACAACCTCTTCATCGCCTACGCCCCGATCGACAACCCGCGCTACGCCGTGTCGGTGATTGTTCAGCACGGCGGTCTGGGCGGCGGCACGGCCGGCGCCCCGCGTGCGCGCGAAGTGATGAAGGTCGCTCTGCTCAAGGATCCGGAAATCCGCGCCCGCATCGAACAGGCTGGTTTTGAGGCGCCGGAGGACGCCGGCGCCCGCGAGGCCGAGGCTCGCGGCGAGCCCGTTGACACGCTGCCCACCGACATCGCCGCGCCTCCGCCGGAGCCCGCCCAGTGACCGCTTCCGCCCTGACCCGCCCCGGCGAACGCGACCGGATTTCAAGCAAGCTCGCCGAACTGGACTGGCGCGTCATCGGCCTGCTGTGCGTTCTGGCGGGCATCGGTACGGCCATGCTCTATTCGATCGCGGGCGGTAATTGGTCGCCGTGGGCGTGGAAGCATCTGCTGCGCTTCGGCCTTCTGCTGATCGCCATGATCGGTCTGGCCATGGTCCACCCCAAGTGGTGGTTCCATGCGGCCTATCCGCTGTACGGTCTGCTGCTGTTCATGGTGCTGCTGATCGAGTTCACGCCCATGGGCTATGTGGCCGGGGGCGCCAAGAACTGGTTGAACCTGGGCTTTATCCGCATCCAGCCCGCGGAGTTCGTCAAGATCGGTCTCGTTCTGGCGCTAGCGCGTTGGTATCACGGCCACTCGGCCCAGGACGCCCGCTGGTCATGGAAGCTGTTGATTCCCTTGGGCATGATTGGCGTGCCCTTCTTGCTGGTGGCCAAGCAGCCTGACCTGGGCTCGGCCATGGTCATCGGCCTGACCGGCGCCGCCGTCATGTTTATGGCGGGGCTGAGTTGGCGTGTGATCGCCGCCGCCGCCGCCGCCGCGGTGGCCGTCATTCCGCCCTTCGTCATGTTCGTCATGCACGACTATCAGCGCAACCGCGTCCTGACCTTCCTGAACCCCGAGGCCGACCCGTCCGGCACCGGCTACAACATCATCCAGTCCAAGATCGCCCTGGGTTCCGGCGGCCTGCTGGGCAAGGGCTATGGCCTGGGCAGTCAGAGCCAGCTGGAGTTCCTGCCGGAACGCCACACCGACTTCATCTTCTCGACCGTGTCGGAGGAGTTCGGCTTCCTCGGCTCCTTTACCGTTCTGGCCTGCTATCTGGCGCTGATCCTGATTTCGCTGCGGATCGCGGCCCTGTCGCACAGTCATTTCGGCCGCATCAGCGCGGCGGGCATGACCGCCTTCCTGGCCTTGTTCGTCTTGATCAACGGGGCGATGGTGATGGGCCTGGCGCCGGTTGTCGGCGTGCCCATGCCGCTGCTGTCCTATGGCGGCTCGACCATGATGACGGTGATGATCGGCTTCGGCCTGATCCTGTCGACCCACGTCCACCGCTATGTCGAGTTGCCGAAGGGGCAGGGGCTGTTCTGATTTCGGTTTCAGGCGTTAGGCTGAGACCATGACCGACAAAGCGCCCGAACCCGACGCCATTCCCAAGGCCGACCCTTCTATGTTCTCGGATTGTGGCGACACGCCCTGTCCGCAGCCGGTCATGGCCGATCCCAAGAACGAGGCAGCGGTCCTGGCCGAGGGCGTGCGGATGCGCAACAACCCCGCCGAATGGGCCTTCGTCCGCCTGTCCAAGCTGATCGAGGAGTTCGAGGCCAAGCTGGACAAGGACGAGGAGATCGGGGCCCGTGTCGTCGGCCTGCCGGGCGAGGGCACAATGCAGATCGTCGATGTCGGTTTCTGGGGGCCGGACCTGATCATCTTTTTCGGCCGCAACGCGGACGGCAAGCCAGTGCGGCTGATCCAGCACTACACCCAGCTCAACGTCGTGCTGGCCGCGATCAAGAAGCCCGAGGAGCGCGAGGCGCGCCGCATCGGCTTCCAGCTCAATGAAATGGTGATGAAGACCAACCCGCAGCCGGCCGTCGCTCCGACGGCCGGCGCGGGCGATGTGCGTTAGAGGCTGGCTGCCCAGTCCGTGCCCTTGATCAGGCTGTCGATGATGCCGGGCTCGCTCGACGCGTGGCCGGCGTCACCGACGATGTCCAGCTTGGCCTCGGGCCAGGCGCGGTGCAGGGCCCAGGCGCCCGAGATCGGCGTAACCACGTCAAAGCGACCTTGCGCGATCCAGCAGGGGATGTGGCGGATGGTTTCGATGTTCTCGAGGATCCAGTGCTCGCTGTCGAAGAAGCCGCCATTGGTGAAGTACCAGTTCTCGATCCGGGCGAAGGCCACGGCGAACTCCGGCTCGGCGAACTTGTCGGGCTTGCCCGAGGGGCCCTGGACGCTGACCGTCTCGCCTTCCCAACTGGACCAGGCCACGGCGCAGCGGTTGCGTTCGGCCACATCGTCGCCCATCAGGCGCTTGTTGTAGGCGCCCATCAGGTCCCCGCGCTCGGCCTCGGGGATGGGGGCGACGAAGCGTTCCCAGGCGTCGGGGAAGATCATCGAAGCGCCGTCCTGGTAGAACCAGTGCAACTCCTTCCTGGTCAGCAGGAAGATGCCGCGCAGGATCAGCGCCCGGCAGCGATCCGGGTGCTTGATGGCGTAGGTCATCGACAGGGTGGAACCCCACGACCCGCCGAAGACCACCCATTTGTCGATGCCCAGCATTTCGCGCAGGCGCTCGATGTCGGCGACCAGATCCCAGGTGGTGTTGTCTTCCAGCGAGGCGTTGGGTCGCGACAGGCCGCAGCCGCGCTGGTCGAACATGACGATGCGGTACTTGGCCGGGTCGAAGTAGCGCCGCATCCCCGGATTGACCGCCCCGCCGGGGCCGCCGTGCAGGACGATGACCGGCACGCCGTGCGGGTTGCCGCTTTCCTCGTAATAGATATCGTGGACGCTGTCGGTCTGCATCCAGCCCGAGGCATAGGCTTCCAACTCGGGATAGAGGTCGCGGCGGGGGATGTCGGTCACGGGAAACGCCATGTCAGGAATGAGGATTTTCAGATTGGCCGGTCAGGCGTTGACGATGTGTGAGCGGAACGCCGCGACGGCCAGCACGATCCATCCGGCGATCAACAAGGTCCCGCCGATGGGGGCGATCATGCCCATGACGGGCAGGCTGAGCAGGCCGATCATGGCAAGGGCCAGGCTGAAGATCAGCCCGCCGCTCGCCGCCAGCCATCCCGCGATGCGCGCCGTCTTGCCGCCCACCGCCCAGACGGCGCAGGCCACGGCCAAGACGGCGTGGACCATCTGATACTGGGCACCCGTGGTCAGCAGACTCTTGACTGCCGGCCCTGCGCCGTGGGCGGCGAAGGCGCCAAGCGCCACTGCCATGGCCCCGTTGAAGGCGGCGAAGACAAGCAGGTTGCGATCATGGCTCATGGCCTAATGTCTAGACCACAACTTCGCCGGAGTCTGCTATCGCACCGGCGATGAAGTCCGCGCCGCGCATGGCCCTGCAATACGTCCTGCTGTTCGCCGCCAGCGGCGTGACCTTGCCGTTCGCCGGCCTGTGGTTTCGCGAGCAGGGGCTGAGCGGCGCCGAGATCGGCGCCCTGCTGGCCATTCCCATGCTGGGGCGGATGGTGACCGGCCCGCTGCTGGCGGTCTGGGCCGACGGCTTCAAATACAGGCGCACGCCGATCGCTCTTCTGGGGTTGGCCATGGCCCTGGGCTACGGCGGGGCCGGGCTGGTGCAGGGCTTCGCCGCCTGGGCCGCCTGCTGGTTCGTCGGGGCCACGGCGGCGGCGGCCCTGATCCCGCTCAGCGACGTCATGACCCTGCGCGTCGCCAAACGGGACGGCTTCGATTTTTCCCTGCCGCGCGGTTGCGGCTCGGCGGCCTTCGTGGTCGCCAACATCGGCATGGGGGTGCTGCTGACGCGGGCCTCGCCCGACGCGGTCATCATCTGGATCGGCACGGCGGCTGTGCTGATCGCGGTGACGGCGTGGCGCGTTCTGCCCGCTGAACCGGTCACTGACGGTCCGCGCGTGCCGGGGCTGGAGCGGTTCAAGGGTCTCGGGCGGCTGGTCGTCGATCCGGTCTTCATGTCCGCCATCTTCGCCGTCGGGGCGGTGCAGGCGGCACACGCCTTTCACTACGGTTTTTCGGCTATCGCCTGGAAGGGGCAGGGTATTCCCGAGAGCGTGACCGGTCTGTTGTGGGCCTTCTCCGTCCTGGTCGAGATCGGCTTCATGTGGGTGGTCGAGCCGTGGCGGCGGCGCGCCGGCGTCGGACCTTGGCTGATGCTGTCGATCGGGGCCAGCGCGGCGGTTGTGCGCTGGAGCCTGATGGCCTTCGCCCCGCCGCTGTGGGCGTTGTGGCCCTTGCAGGCCCTGCACGCGCTTAGTTTCGCCGCCACCTATCTCGCCGGGGTGCAGATCGTCGAACGGTTGGCGCCGGCGGACAGCCATACCGCTGCGCAGACGCTCAGTTCCGTGCTGTCGGCGGGGGTGCTGATCGGGCTCGCCACGGCGGCGTCAGGGCCGTTGTACGACGCTGTCGGCCTCAAGGGCTATCTGGCCATGGCGGCGCTGGCGGCGATCGGTGGGCTGGCCGGAGTGCTCCTGCAGTCGCGGCTGGCGAGGCGTTAGGCGGCGCTGGAGCGGGGCAGGGGCGCCAGGTGGCGGGCGATGACCGAGGCCGCTGCCTTGACCGCCACTTGCACCTTGGCGTCCGGGACATTGGACGGCGCGCGGATAAGGCCGATGGCGGGCGAGGCCGCGCCGTCCGGCAGATCGTTCAGAATGCGATACAGGATATAGCTGCCCGCATCCTCCTCGGCGTCCGAGGCGGCCAGGGCTGTCAGGCCTGCAGCGCTCAGATCGCGGACGATCTCGGCGGCGGGGGCGGTGGCGCGAACCACACCGGGGCCGGTGTGGTCCAGCCGCTCAGCCCCGGTCAGGCTCTTGTTTTCGGCGCGGGTCTGCAAGCGGAAGGTGCCGGGATGGGCGGTGCGGCCGACCAGCAGCAGGGCGCCGCATTCGCCGCTGGCGATCAGGGCGCTCAGGCGGGCGGCGAGGGCTTCGGCGGAGACGTCGCCGGATACCGGCAGGGTGCGGGCCCCGACCGGGCTCCAGGGATCACCCGACAGGTCTTCAACCGGGTCCCAGGCGGTAAAGCCGGGATCCCAGGCGCAGATGGCGATGGCGGGACGTCGATCAGGGCGAAGCCCGTTGTCCATATCCAGCAAGGAGTCCACCCTGTGTGACACTAACGCGACAGCGACCGGAACGGTGCGGTCAAACCCGGCGAGAGGTCAAGCCCGCCGGGATAAAATGTGACAGCTTTGCGGCGGGGCCTAGCCGAGGTCGCCGATGGCGGCGTCGAGCAGCATGAAGGCGCGGCCCTCGTCGGTCGCCAGACGCGCCTGCACGTCGTGGGCGTCGCCGCGGTGCGCGTGATCCTGCATCTCCAACCCGAAAGCGCGGACATAGGCATCGGCGTCGGCGCGCAGTTCAGCGTCGGCCAGAATGCGGCGCGAGACGCTGCGCACGGCGGCCGGGGCGACGCGGCGCACGATCTGGCGGGCCCGGTCGGGGTCCTGTCCGGCCAGGGCGCGGGCGGCTTCCTCAATGCGGGCGCGCGGCAGCAGGGCGTTGGGATCGACCCCCATGCGACGGATGGCGGCGGTGATGCGGTCAGCCAGGGCGGCGGCGTCGACCGGCGCCGCGACAGGCGCGTCCAGCTCAAGAGGCGCTTCATAGGCCTCCTGATCGTGATCGTTGGCCAGATCGTTCCAGTCCAGGGCCTCGTCCTTGCCAGGCGTCGGCGCGGGTGACGCGACTGGGCTTTCGTCGCTGGTCGGCTCCAGCCGCAGGCGCCCACGCAGGCCGAACCCGCGCTCCTTGGGCTCCGGCTTGGGCTCGGGCTTCGGCTCGACGGGGCGCGGCTTGTAACGCGGCGTTTCCGGCGCGGGCGTGGACAGCAGGGGCTCGCGGCGGCGGCTGGCCGGGGTGTCGCCCGACACCACGCCCATGACGCGGACGGCCTCGGTCAGCATCTCGTAGTTGCGACGCACACGGTCCTGGAAGCCGGATTCGAGGGCCTCGGTGTCCTCGGCGGCCTTGCGTGAGGCGGCGGACAGGGCGGAGAGGCCGCTTTCGACCGAGGCGCGCACGGCGTTGACGCGGGCGGCGGCTTCTTCCGGGAGGCGGCTGGCGCGGTCGTCCATGTCGGCGACGGCCGTCTCGACCTGGGCCAGGGCGGCGGTCATCCGCTCCAGCGTGCCCTCCAGACGTTCGATGACCTTCTCGCCGGTCAGATCGACCATGTCGGCCGTCTGGTTGACGATCTTGCGGGCGCCGTCGATGCGGGCCTCGGCGGCTTCGTCGGCCTTATGGGCGGCGTCGAACAGGGATTCGCCCAGGCGATCAGCACGGATCTGGGCCTGTTCGATGGCGGCGGTGGCGGCCGCGCGCTGCTCCTCGGCGGTGGCCTGCAGGGCCGAGAGGGCGCGTCGAGTCTCCTCGACCAGCAGGTCGCGGGCCTCGGCGGCCAAGGCCTCGAAGCGGTCCAGCGCCAGCTTGGTGGCGTGGTCGAAGCCGTCGGCCTCGCGCTGCGATAGATCCACAAGGGCGCGGAACTGATCGGTGACCGCCTCGACCTGGGCCTTCAGGGCGTCGCTGACGTCGCCGCTGGTTTGGTTCAGTTCGCTGGCGGCGCTGCGTGTCAGGGACAGTTGCTCGGTGAACTGGGCGCGCTGGCTCTCGATCTGTGCCGAGAAGTCCTCTTGGTCGGTGCGTAGGGCATAGGCGGCGGTGACCAGCGAAGCGCGTTGCTGGCTCAGGCCTTCCTCGACCGACTGGATCTGTTCGGCGACGCCGGTTCCGGCGGTCTCCAGACGCAGCGTCTGGCGGGCCAGGTCATCGGCGGCGGCGCGGGCGGCGTCCTGGGCCTCGTTGGCGGCGGCGGCCAGGTCGGCGGCGCGGGCGGCCAGAGCGGCCTCGGCTTCACGCAGTTGGGTCTGGGCCAGGTCGGAGGCGTCCACCACCATGCGCGACTGGCGCTCGACGGCGTCGACGACGCCGGTCGCCTGGCTGTCCAGTTGCACGCCGAGGGCACCGAGTTGCTCGCGTTCGCGGCCCAACTGATCCGTCAGGCGGCGGGCGGTGCGACCGGCGCTCTCAGCGGCCTCGTTCAGGCGGACGGTTTCCTGGGCCAGGACCTCGCGCAACAGGGCCATGTCGTTGCGCGCGCGCTCGGCGGCCAGGGCGGCCTGATCGATGTCGCCGCGCAGGGAGGTCAGCACCTGACCCGTCTGATGGGCGGCCAAAGCGGTCGGCCCGACCAGGGCCTCGGCCATGTCGCGGGCGCGGCGCGTCTCGGAGGCCAGATTGGCGCCCTGACGCACCGCGTGGGCCAGCATGATGGCCAGACCGGCAGGGGCCAGGGCGATCAGGGCGTAGACGGCGAGCCGCAGGGGCTCCAGCTCGACTGCGCCTGACCCGAACTCATAAGCGAACCAGGAGGCGACGCCGCCGATCCACAGGGCCGAAGCCAGGCCGGCGATCATATAGGGGTTGCCGCCGGGGCGCGCGGCGGGGGCGCGGCGGCTTGAAGTCGGGGCGGCGATGGGGGCGGGCGGCGGCGCTTCGTCGACGACGGCGGGCGGCGCATCGGCCGAAACCGCAAACGGGGGCAGGTCGGACGCGGGCTGGGCGTGCAGGGCGGCGGCGCGCTCATCGGCCAGTCGCTGTTCCTCCAGCAGGCGGCGACGACGGCGCTCGGACATGGGGCGCTCCGGCTCGGGCGCGCGTTCAAGCTCCAGCGCCTCTTCTTGCGCGAACTCGGGCGTATCGTCGGCGGGGACGACGTGGACGGATTCGTCGGGGCCGTCGCCCGGTTCCGGGTCGGAAAGGTTGAGCGGCGGCCGATGGCTGGACTTCATGGGGCGTCGATCTCGATCACTATTCGCCGGAAACGCGGCGAGGGCGCGCGGAGGGATTGGACCCTAGCGGCTCGATCCGGTCGCGCAAAGGCTCGGACGCAGGGATTCAGTGGGAAGATCGGGGATGATCGCCGCTGAAAAGGCCGTATCAGCAGTCGCTGGGCGCAGCGACCGTGATGGTGGCGGCGGGCTTGTCCTTGCAGTCCTGTACGCGCTGAATCTCGCGATCAGCGTGCTGTGGCGCATGCAGATCGACGCCAAACTGCGACAACGCCGCCGCAGCGAGCATCGCAATCAGGCCAGCCAGCATTTCCAGCAGCATTTGCATGGCCGCGTTATGGCAGACGCGGGCTGGTTTTACAATGAGGCGGCAATATGAAGCGGGGCCATTGATCGAGGGGCGTGGAACGAAAATCATGGCAGCGTCACTGTAACAACGGACGCTGGGCGGATCGTCACGCGAATCAGGCAGCTAGGGCCGCATGCACGACCAGGGCGACACCTATGAAGGCAGCCTGCTCGATCCCGGGCGCGACTGCTGGCGCGTGGCGACGGCGAACCGTTTCACGCCGCTGATGGAGAACAACGCCTATTTCGACGCCCTGGCCTCGGCCTTGCAGAAGGCGACCACTTCGATCGTCATCCTGGGTTGGCAGTTCGACCCAAGGACGAGGCTCGATCCTGAATCTCCGCTGACCGACCGACGCGGCGAGATCGGCCATCAACTGCGGATGCTGGTGCGCGAGAAGCCCGAGCTGGACGTGCGGCTGCTGATCTGGAAATCGCCGCTGCTGATTGCCGCCTCGCAGGGTTTTTATCCGCACAAGGCGCAGCGCTGGTTCCGCAAGCGCACGGTCGAGTTCCGCCTCGACAAGCCCGGCATTCTGGGCGCCTGCCACCATCAGAAGGTGATTGTCATCGACGATAAGGTGGCCTTCTGCGGCGGCGGCGACATCGCCACGGACCGCTGGGACACCGCCGAGCATTTGGACAACGATCCACGCCGCTGCCAGCCCACGGGCCTGTTCAGCGCCCCTCGGCATGAGGTCATGTGCGTGATGGACGGACCGGCGGCCTTGGCTCTGGGCGACCTGGCGCGCGAGCGCTGGTACCGGGCCACCTGGGAGCGGACCTTGCCGGATCAGGTTGAGAGCGATCCCTGGCCCGACGGGGTCGAGCCGAGCCTGATCGACGTGCCGGTCGGCATCGCCCGCACCGAACCGCGCGTGCGCGGCCGGCCCGAGGTGCGCGAAAACGAGGCGCTTCACCTGGACTCCATCCGCCGGGCCAGACGGCTGATCTATCTGGAGAACCAGTACTTCACCTCGCCGGTCATCGCCGCCGCTCTGGCTGAACGGCTGGCCGAGCCGGACGGGCCGGAAGTGGTGCTGGTTTCGACGGGACGCAGTCCCAGCTGGTTCGACAGTCTGACCATGGATACGGCTCGCGCCGAGGTCCTGTACCGGCTGGAGCAGGCCGATCGCTACAATCGCTTCTTCGCCTTCAGCCCCCGCACGATCGGCGGCGACCGGATCATCGTCCACGCCAAGATGTCGGTGATCGACGACCGTCTACTGCGGATCGGCTCGACCAATCTGAACAACCGCTCGCAGGGGCTCGATACTGAATGTGACGTGGCCGCCGAGCCGACGACGGAAGAGGGGCGCGAGGCGGTGAGGCGTTTCCGCCAGCGCTCGATCGGCCACTTCCTTGGCGTCTCAGGCGAGGACTTCGCCCAGGCTGAGGCGGTGATGGGCTCGGTCGGACAGGCGGTCCAGACCTTCGGCGCGGACCGGATGACGGTGCTGGGGTCGGACCCGCCCAGCGCCGCCCAGCGCATGATCGCTGAATGGCAGTTGGGCGATCCCGGCTCGTCGATGGACGCCTGGCGGCCGTGGAAGCGGTTGAACCGCTCGCATCGGCCCCGACTTAAAGGGCCTCAGGCAGGCGACTGAAACTCGAAGTCGATCGCGAGCGGCAGGTGGTCCGAGGCCGTGCGCGCCAACGGGTGCAGCGGGGTCATGGCGCCTGTCACCCGAATTTCGGGGCTGACGAAACAGTGGTCGATGCGGATGGCGGGAAAGCTGGAGGGGAAGGTCTTCACGGAGGGTTTCAGCCCCAGTTGGCGCTGAGCGTCGGCCAGCCGCCGCGTCAGGGCATGATAGGGCCGGGTGATCGAGGTGGCGTTAAAGTCCCCGGTCAGCAGGGTCGGCCCCATGCAGCGCGAATCGCCCAGCCAGTCCGGCCCCACCAGGGCCGCCGCCTGCATCCGCTGCTCGCGCGGCACCAGACCGAAATGGGTGTTGAAGACGTTCAGGATGGTCCCGTCGAAATCGATGGCCGACCACAGGGCGCCGCGCGGCTCCAGACCCCGCAGATTGGGCAAGGTCGGCAGGGCGGCGGCGCGGATCAGGCGTTCAGGCCGCGCCGTCAGGATGGCGTCGCCATAGAGCTCGGCCTCGATGGTCATGGCCGGATGGAAGTGGAAACCCATCGACAGGCGCTCGGCGATGGCGTGGGCCTGATCGACGCCATTGGTGCGGGCGCGCCCGACGTCCAGTTCCTGCAGGCAGACGATGTCCGGCTCCAGCTCGGCGATGACGGCGGCTATGCGCGCTACGTCCAGCTTGCGGTCGACGCCGACGCAGCGGTGCACATTATAGGTGACGAGTCTGGGCATGGGTCCTTGTCGGCGCGGTCGATCCCGCCGCCGGTTTATCCGGTTTAGATGACAACCAGACGGTCGGGGACCTCGTTGATATCAGCGGCTCGCGGCGGAAACTGTTCCGCCAGAACCTGACCACACAGGGCGATGGCCTGCTGCATGCCTTCGACCGGCTGATCGCGGCGCAGGCCGGCGGTCAGGGCCGCGACGGTGTCGGCCCAGACCTCGGGACTGACGCAGGCGTGGATGCCTTCGTCGGCGATGACCTCGACCTGATGATCGGCCAGGGCGGCGAAGATCAGCACCCCGGTCCGCGCCTCGGTGACGTGCAGACCGTGCGCCAGGAACTGCTGCATGGCGGCGCGGCGGACGCGGGTGCGACGCAAGGCGACGGGGGTGAGCAGCCGCCGCACGGCGGGGATCAGGCTCAGCAGGAAGACGCTGAGGAAGACCGCCGCCTGCACCAGGGCGTAGGCGGCCAGGGCCTGTCCGATCTCGACCTCGCGCGCAGCGGCATGGGCCGCCTGCCAGTCGGCGCTGCCCAGACCCGCCAGATTGGGCAGCCACTGGGCGCCGAAGCCCAGGGGGATCAGGCCCAGCGGCAGCAGCAAGGCCGCCGCCGCAGCCCAGGCCAGGCTGACGTCGCGATAGGACGACACCTGCCGCGCCACGACGCAGAAGATCTCGCCCGAGGTGTTCGCCTCGGCGCGGGCGATGGCCTCGGCTACGCGGGCGTGGTCGTCGGTCGTGAACTGCATCACCATCCCCCCGAGGCGCCGCCGCCGCCGAAGCCGCCGCCGCCTCCGCCAAATCCACCGCCGCCGAAACCGCCTCCGCCGCCCCAGCCGCCGCCTCCGCGACCGCCGCGGCCCTGGTTCTTCAGCGCTTCGCTGGCGGCCCAGATCAGAATGGGGGTCAGGCCGTCGCCTTTTCCGCGACGTCTGCGGCCGCCCGCTGCCGCCCCGACCAGGCTGATGAACAGGAAGAAGAAGATCAGGAAGATGATCAGGGCGGGCAGGATCGGCTTCTCGCGCTCGCTGGCCGCGCTTTTCGCCTCGGCCGCGCGGGCCTGGGCCTCGGCCGGATCGGCGGTCAGCTGGGCGATGATGGCGTCGGTCCCGGCAATGATGCCGGCGGCGTAGTCGCCCGTGCGGAAGGCCGGCAGGATGTCGTTGCGGATGATCAGCGAGGAGTAGGCGTCGGTCAGCACCCCCTCCAGGCCATAGCCGACCTCGATCCGCACCTTGCGCTCGGTCGGGGCGACGATCAGCAGGGCGCCGCCGTCGTTTTCCTTCTGACCGATGCCCCAGTGTCGGCCCAGTTGATAGCCGAAGTCCTCGATCTCCTGATCCTGAAGCGAGGGCAGGGTGACGACGACCAGTTGATCGCCGGTCTGCTGTTCCAGCGTGGCCAGCTTGCCGGTCAGGGCCTGTTCCTGTTCCGGCGTCAGCAGCTGGGCGTCGTCGACCACACGCCCTGTCAGGGCCGGGAACTGAATCTCGGCGGCCAGGGCGGGCAGGGCCGTTAGCCACAGGACGAGGCCGAGCAGCAGGGCCGGGATCAGACCCGACGCTGGCCGGTCCCTCACGGCGAGGGCGGAAGGGGTCATGTCAGACGGGTCAGGCCGCCGGAGCGGCCGCCGGAGCCGCCGCAGGCGGCGGCGAGCCGGGTGCGGCCCCGGGCGTGCTGGCGGGCGCGCCGCCACCGGGTTGGGCGCCGGGAACGCCGAGGTTGAAGTTCACGCTCGGGGCGCTCTGGGCCTCGGCGGTGGCGGTGAACAGCTGCATCGGCTTGGAGCCGCCATGCAAGGTCTTGGCCCAGATCACCGTCGGGAAGGTGCGCAGGCTCGTGTTGTAGTCGCGCACGGCCTCGTTGTAGTCGCGACGCGCCACGGCGATGCGGTTCTCGGTGCCTTCCAACTGCGACTGCAGGGTCAGGAAGTTCTGGTTGGCCTGAAGCTGGGGATAGGCCTCGACCGTCACCAGCAACCGCGACAGGGCGGACGACAGTTCACCTTGCGCCTGCTGGTACTGCTGGAAGGCGGCAGGGTCGTCCAACTTGGAGGCGTCGATGTTGACGCTGGTGGCCTTGGCGCGCGCCTCGATCACCTGGGTCAGGGTGGTGCGTTCCTGAATGGCCGCGCCCTGGACGGTGGCGACCAGGTTCGGCACCAGATCGGCCCGGCGCTGATACTGGCTCTGCACGTCGGCCCAGGCCGCCTCGGCCCGTTCCTGCTTGGTCGGAATGGTGTTGTAGCCGCAACCCGCCACGGCGGGGGTCAGGACGACGACGGCGGCGACGGCCGCGAGACGGGGCGAGAATCCAGCCATGAGATATGTCCTCTGGGGCGGTCGGCAGGACCGCTGATCCGCTAAAGACTATCGGAGCCGAAAGGCTCCGCTTCAAGGCCGGATTTTTCGTAAAAGGCTCAGCTGTTCAGGTCTTCCGGCGTCACGCCCGCGGCGCGGCAGGCGGCGGTATAGGTATTGGCCAACAGGCAGGCGATGGTCATGGGGCCGACGCCGCCGGGGACCGGGGTGATGCGCCCGGCGACCTCGACCGCCTCGGCGAAGTCCACATCGCCGACCACGCGGGTCTTGCCCTCGGCGGCCTTGACCGGGTCCTTGGAGGGGACACGGTTGATGCCCACGTCGATGACGGTGGCGCCCGGCTTGATCCAGTCGCCCTTGATCATTTCCGGGCGACCCACGGCGGCCACCAGAATGTCGGCGGTGCGGCACAGGGCGGGTAGGTCGCGCGTGCGCGAGTGGGCGATGGTGACGGTGCAGCTTTCACCCAGCAGCAGCTGCGCCATGGGCTTGCCGACGATGTTGGAGCGCCCGACGATGACGGCGTTCAGACCTGACAGGTCGCCGAGTTGGTCCTTGAGCATCATCAGGCTGCCCAGGGGGGTGCAGGGGATCATCCCAGGCAGGCCGACCGCCAGGCGCCCGACGTTGACCACGTGAAAGCCGTCCACGTCCTTGTCCGGGTCGATGGCGCCGAGGACCGACGCCGAATCGATATGCTTCGGCAGGGGCAGTTGCACCAGAATGCCGTGGATGCCCGCGTCGCCGTTCAACTGCGCGATCAGGGCCAGCAGTTCCTCCTGCGTGGTCGTGTCGGGCAGGCGGTGGGTGTCCGAGCGCATACCGGCCTTCAGCGTCGTCTCGCCCTTGTTGCGGACATAGAGCTGGCTGGCGGGGTCTTCGCCGACGATGACCACGGCCAGGCCTGGCTTGACGCGATGGGCGGTTTCCAGCCGGGCCGCGGCTGCGGCCACGCGCGACACCAGGGTCTGCGAGAAGGCCTTGCCGTCGATGAGCGAGGCGCGGGCGGGTTCGTCAGCCATGATCGGCTCCAAGGGCTTGGGAACTGGAAAGCGTGGCCGCGATTTACAGCCGCTGCGGTTCGGCGTCTATGATAGCGCCAGCAAAGAGGTTTTCATGCGTCATTCTCAGTTCGCGGCCCTGTTCGGGGCGGTCAGCGCCATCGCCCTGCTGTCGTCCGGCTCCGTCTTGGCCCAGACCGCGACCGACATCCGTATCGGCGCCGAGGTTCGCGGACGGCTGGAAGAGGGGGACGCGCGGACCCGCGGCGGCGACGCCTACCGCTATGACGACTATCGGGTGCAACTGAGCGCCGGTCAGCGCTTGCAGGCCGAACTGCGCAGCAGCGACTTCGATTCCTTCCTGGCCATCTACGCCGAAGGCCGCACCTCGGGCGAGCCGCTCGCGACCGACGACGACGGCGCCGGCAGCGGCATGAACGCCCGCCTGCGCTTCACGCCCGAGACCGACGGCGTCTATATCGTCCGCGCGCGGCCCTATTCGGGTCTGGCAAGCGGCGCCTATACCCTAGCGCTCAGCGAGCGGGTGGCGCCGCGCCAACCGCGTCCGGGACGGATTTCCGTCGGCGGCGACGTGTCGGGCCGCCTGACCAGCGGCGACGCAGAGGATGAGGATGGCAACGTCTTCGACGCCTACGCCTTCCGCGCCAACGCCGGTGATCGCGTGGCGGTGTTGCTGGAATCCGACGACTTCGACCCGGTGGTTCGCGTGGGCCGTGTGGTCAACGGCGCCTTCGTGCAGTCGGCCCAGAACGATGACGGCGCGGGCAAGGGCCTGAACTCCTATCTGGTCTTCACGGCGCCCCAGGCCGGTGAATATGTGATCCAGGCCGCCTCGATCAGCACCGGCGCCGAGGGCGACTATCGCCTGTCGCTGGAGCAGGGGCCCCCGGCCCCCGCAACCCGGCCCATCGCCATAGGCGACGAGGTCAGCGGCCGTCTGGACGAGGACAGCGCCCAGAGCGATGCCGGCGCCCCCGCCGATCTCTATCGCTTCACCGGCCGCGCCGGGCAGCGCGTGGCTATCAGCCTGAAGGCCGATGATTTCGACAGCTACCTCGAACTGTTCGACGCCAACCACAACAGCCTGGCGACCGACGATGACAGCGGCGGCGAACTGAACGCTCGCCTGACATTCGTCCTGCCCGACGACGGCGACTATCTGATCGAGGCGCGCGGCTTCTCGGACGCTACGGGCAGCTACGACCTGAAACTGGAAGAGGTGGCCCCGCCGCCGCCGCCGACCGCCATCAGCTTTGGCCAGACGATTCAGGGCGACCTGAAGGAAGGTGGCGCGACCGACGACGCCGGGCGCCTGTTCGACGGCTACGCCTTCAGCGGGACCGAGGGGCAGCGCGTTCAGGCCATCATGCGCTCCGGCGATTTCGACGCCCTGTTGCAGGTCGGCAAGGCGGGCGAGGAGTTCGAGGAGCTGGCCAGCGACGATGATGGTCTGCGTCAGGGCACAGACGCCCGCCTGACCTTCACCCTGCCTGAAGACGGCGACTACATCCTTCGTGCCCTGCCTTATTCCAGCAGCGGTAAGGGGCTGTATTCGCTCGAGTTTGCAGATCGGGGGCCGGAGCCCGGTCCGGGCAGCCTGCTGGTCGGTTCGACGGCGCGCGGCAGCCTGAGCGACAATGACGCCATGAACGACGAAGGCGTCTCGTTCGACGCCTACACCTTCAAGGCCAAGGCCGACGAGAAGCTGCGCTTCACCATGATCTCCCCTGCCTTCGACGCCTTCGTCGAAGTGGGCGAGGACAAGGAGGGCGACTTCCGCAGCCTGGCCGAGGACGACGACAGCCTGTCGGACACCCACGCCCGTCTCGACTGGACCGCGCCGCGCGACGGGACCTATGTCGTGCGCGCCCGCAGCTTCGCCGCCGGATCGACCGGCGACTATGTCCTTATGGTCGAGCGCCAGCCCTGAGGTTGCGCAGATGAGCGACGACCTGATTCTGGGCCGCAAGGACCAGCACCTCGACGTGGTGCTGTCTGGCGGCGGGCGGCACGCCCTGGCGTCGGGCTTTGATGACTGGCGCTTCGTCCACGAGGCCTTGCCGGATCTGGACCACGCCAAGATCGACCTCGGCGCAGACTTCCTGGCGCGGCGGCTTCAGGCCCCCCTGCTGATCAGCGCCATGACCGGCGGACCTGCGCGGGCCGAGGCCATCAACGCCCGTCTGGCCGAGGCGGCGCAGCATCTGGGCATCGCCCTGGCCGTCGGCTCGCAGCGCGCGGCCATCGAGGGCGGGGCGACCGGCGGGCTGGATCGCTCCTTGCGCGACCGGGCACCCGATACGCCGATCCTGGCCAATATCGGCGCGGCCCAGTTGACGCGCGGTTTCGGCGTCGATCAGGCCCAGCGGGCGATGGACATGATCGGGGCCGACGCCCTGGTGGTGCATCTGAACCCCTTGCAAGAGGCCTGTCAGCCTGAGGGCGACCGCGACTGGTGGGGCGTCGGCGCGGCGCTTCAGGCCCTGATCCGCGATCTGGACGCGCCGGTCATCGTCAAGGAGACCGGAGCGGGCATATCCGCCGTCACCGCCCAGCGCCTGATCGCCATGGGCGCGGCGGGCGTCGATGTGGCCGGGGCCGGCGGCGCCAACTGGGGTCTGATCGAGGGCGAGCGCGCGACCGAGGCGGTGGACAAGGCCCACGCCGCCGCCTTCGCCGCCTGGGGCATCCCCAGCGCCCGCGCCATCGCCGAGGCCCGCAACGCCTTGCCCGACGCCCTGATCATCGGCTCAGGCGGCGTCCGCGACGGCGTCGATGTGGCCAAGGCCGTCCGCCTGGGCGCCGACGTGATAGGCATGGCCTCGGGCGTCATTCAGGCGGCGACCGTCTCCACCGAGGCGGTGGTCGCCCACTTCCAGACCGTGATCCGGCAACTGCGTACGGTCTGCTTTTGCACCAACGCCGCCAGCGTGGCGGCGCTGAAACGCGTGCCCTTGCTATGTGTAAAATAAATCAACTGTTTAGGCGCTCAGATTAAGGCGCTGTTTCGGAACATCCACGGAGACTCCCCCTCTATGCGCACTCTTCTGATGACGACGGTTCTGGCTTCGGCTCTGGCCGTCGCCGGCGCGGCCTCGGCCCAGAGCAGCATCCGCCCCGGCCAGACGATCCAGGGCAACTTCAGCGCCAAGGACGCCCGCATGGGCGACGGCTCGCACTACCGTTGCTACGTCATCCAGACCAACCCGAACGAGGCCTATACGGTCACGCTCAGCTCTTCGGACTTCGACACCTATCTCTCGGCCGGCGCTGGCGCCGACTGCGACGACACCTCGGTGTCCAACGATGACGGTCCCGACATGGGCACCAACTCGCAGGTCCGTTTCGCCTCCAGCGGCGGCCTGTGGATCATCAAGGCCAACACCCTGAGCGAGGGCGAGACCGGCCGCTATGAGCTGCGCGTCTCGGCCGGCGAGCGCATCCGTCCGACCACTCAGGTCCTGCCGATTTCGGTCGGTGAAAGCCGTTCGGGCCGTCTGGAGTTCAGCGACCGTCGCGCCGACGACGGCTCCTTCTACGACTGCTACGCCCTGACCATCGCGCGCGCGGGCAGCGTCGCCGTCCGTCTGGATTCGGGCGACTTCGACGCCTATCTGGGCCTCTATGAAGGTCCGCAGTGCGACGGAGACTCCCTGGCGACCGACGACGACAGTGGCGGCGGCACCAGCGCCCAGATCGTGCAGAACCTGCGCCCTGGCACCTATTCGATCCGCGCCAACACGCTCAGCTCGTCGGAAGAGGGCGATTACACCCTGAGCGTCACCTCGCGTCGTTGATGATGCGGCGGCCTCGACGGCTCTAGTCGAGGCCACTTTCGTCCCAGGGGGACGTATTGGCGGGCGCGTTCGGCGACGATGCGCCCGCATCCCCTGCAGCCGCGTCGGCCAGGGGCTGATCGAAGCCGTAGCTGTAGTCGTGCGGCTCCAGCCGTGGCGGGGCGGTCGGTCGCAAGCTTGTCCACACCAGACCGCCCTCGACTGGTGGCGGCGGCTCAAACGAGGGCTCGGGGTCCGCCCAGGCGTCGTCGAGATAGGCGTATTCCGCATCGAGGATAGCGGGCGGCTGCAACTGCTGCGGGTCGTGGATGTAGCCGTCCCGCAATTCGCCGACCGCGATGATGGAAGGGGCCGGAAGGTCGGGTTCTCTCGGCGCGACCACCTCGATATGCATGACGCCGCCGACCACATCGCGATGGGCGATGGCGGTGGAGTTCCACGCCGCCCAACCCCCGGCCGTGAAAGCTGTGAGGCCGAGCGCCAGTCCGCTGGCAAGAACGCCCTTCATGCGGATGGCTCCGATCGCACGCGAGGAAAACGCCGCGCACATCCTGAAACGATCAGAGCCTGAGGAGGTTCACGCCGAAGGCTTCAGCGATCCGCGTCGTAGGCCGCGACCGCTTCGCGCAGCGCCTGCGGGTCGGAGGCCGTCAGCAGCGGGCGCAGGACCTCGAACTTCTCCTGCGGCCAGTCGTAGATGCGCAAGCCTAGCAGCATCGCCGTCGTGTTGGCGTCGAACCGGCTGCGAACCGGCTTGGCCGGGTTGCCGGCGACGATGGCGTAGGGCTCGACGTCTCGCGTGACGATGGCCCCTGAGGCCACTACGGCGCCTTCGCCGATGGTGACGCCCGGCATGATCATGGCCCGCATGCCGATCCAGGCGCCGTCCTCAATCCGCGTGTCGCCCTTGCCGACATAGGCGTCGCCGATGACCTCAAGGAAGGGATAGAGGCTGAACCAGTCGGTGCGGTGGGTGTGGTTGCCGCCCATCAGGATGACGGCCTCGGCGCCGATGCAGACATAGTCGCCGATGTGCAACTGATCGACCGGCCACTGGGATTCCCAGGCGGCCAGGCTGTAGGCGTCGCCATAGAGGTAGCGCACGACGCTGGACTGGAAATCGCCGGTCCAGGCGTCGCTGTAATAGGAGTGCTGACCCCGCACATGGATGTTCGGGTTGGTCACGCTCTGGTGGAGATACTCCACCTTCGACCAGTGCTTGATGGTGTCCATGTGCGGGGTTTTAGCCCGGATTTACGCTGAGGGCAGCAGGTCGCCGGCGAAGGCGCGGTAGCGACCGGCCCGCACCCCGTCCGTTGCGCGGGCGATGTCGGGCGCGAAGTAACGGTCCTGGTCATAGGCAGGGGCCGCCTCGCGCACGATGGCGTAGGTCTGCTCCAACTCCGGCGACGAGGTCAGCGGACGACGGAAGTCGATGCCTTGGGCTGCGGCCAGCAGTTCGATGCCAACCACGGTCGCGGTATTGGCGGCCATGTCCAGCAGGCGACGCGCGCCGTGGGTGGCCATCGACACGTGGTCTTCCTGATTGGCGCTGGTCGGCACGGTGTCGATGACGCAGGGGTGGGCGACCATGCGGTTCTCGGCCACCAGGGCCGCCGCCGTCACCTGGGCGATCATGAAGCCCGAGTTCACGCCGCTGTCCTTGACCAGGAAGGCGGGCAGATCGGTCATCTTGGGGTCCACCAGGATCGAGGTGCGACGCTCGGAGATGTTGCCGATCTCGCACAGGACCATGGCAATCTGGTCGGCGGCGTAGGCCACGGGTTCCGCGTGGAAGTTGCCGCCCGAGATGACGTCGCCGTCCTCGATAAAGACCAGCGGATTGTCGGTCACGGCGTTGGCTTCACGCTCCAGCATGGCGGCGGCGTTGCGCAGCACGTCCAGCGTTGCGCCCATGACCTGCGGCTGGCAGCGCAGCGAGTAGGGGTCCTGCACCTTGGCGCAGTCGTGGCGGTGGCTGTCGCGGATGGCGCTGCCGGTCAGCAGTTCACGCAGGCGACGGGCCACGTCGATCTGACCCGGCTGACCGCGCAGGGCGTGGATGCGATGGTCGAACGGCGCGTCCGAGCCCAGCAGGGCGTCGACCGACAGGCCGCCGGCGGCGACGGCGGCGGCGAAGACGTCCTCGGCGGCGAACAGGCCGGTCAGGGCCAGGGCCGTCGAGCACTGGGTGCCGTTCAGCAGGGCCAGACCTTCCTTGGGGCCCAGGACGACCGGCTTCAGACCGGCCTTGGCCAGAGCCGAAACCGCGTCCAGCGTCTGACCCTGATAGCGGGCCTCGCCGACGCCGATCAGGACGCAGCTCATATGGGCCAGCGGGGCCAGATCGCCCGAGGCGCCGACCGACCCCTTGGACGGGATCAGCGGTAGGATCCCGGCGTTGACCATGCCGATCAGGGTCTCCAGCGTGTGACGGCGAACGCCCGAGGCGCCCTTCGACAGGCTGGCGATCTTCAGCACCATCAGCAGGCGGGTGACGTTTTCGTCCAGCGGCGCGCCGACGCCGCAGGCGTGGCTGAGCACCAGGTTCTTCTGAAGGGTTTCAAGGTCTTCCGCCGCAATGCTGGTGTTGGCCAGCAGGCCGAAGCCGGTGTTGATGCCATAGACCGTGCGCCCCTCGGCCAGGATGGCGGCGACGACCGCGGCCCCCTTTTCGACATTGGCCCAGGCGGCGTCGGTCAGGCTGACGGCGACCGGGCCGTTCAGGGCGGCGCGAAGCTGGGCGAGGGTGAGCGGCGCGGCGCCGATTTCGATGGTGGTGGTCATAGGCTTACAGGTCCAGCGAGGGCAGGTTCAGGCCGTGTTCGCGCGCGGCGTCCTTGGCGATTTCATATCCGGCGTCGGCGTGGCGCATGACGCCCGTGGCCGGGTCATTCCACAGGACGCGCTCCAGCCGCTTGGCCGCTTCCGGCGTGCCGTCGGCGACGATGACGACGCCCGAGTGCTGCGAATAGCCCATGCCGACCCCGCCGCCGTGGTGCAGCGACACCCAACTGGCGCCCGACGCCGTGTTCAACAGGGCGTTCAGCAGGGGCCAGTCGCTGACGGCGTCCGAGCCGTCCATCATGGCCTCGGTCTCGCGGTTCGGACTGGCGACGGAGCCGCTGTCCAGATGGTCGCGGCCGATGACGATGGGGGCGGAAAGCTCGCCCGAGGCCACCATCTCGTTGAACATCAGACCGGCGCGGTGGCGGTCGCCCAGGCCGATCCAGCAGATGCGCGCTGGCAGGCCCTGGAAGGCGATGCGCTCGCCCGCCATGTCCAGCCAGCGGTGCAGGCCGGCGTTGTCGGGGAAGAGCTTCTTCATCGCCTTATCCGTTTTGCGGATGTCCTCGGGATCGCCCGACAGGGCGGCCCAGCGGAACGGTCCAATGCCGCGGCAGAACAGCGGGCGGATATAGGCGGGCACGAAGCCGGGGAAGTCGAAGGCGTTGCTCACGCCCTGATCGAATGCGACCTGACGGATGTTGTTGCCATAGTCGGTGGTGGGGATGCCCTGGGCGTGGAAGTCCAGCATGGCCTGAACGTGAACAGCCATGGACTGACGCGCGGCGGCCTCGACGGCGGCGGGGTCGCTGACGCGCTTTTCCTCCCACTCGGCGACGGTCCAACCCGAGGGCAGGTAGCCGTTGACCGGGTCGTGGGCGCTGGTCTGATCCGTCACCAGATCGGGGCGGACGCCGCGCTTGACCATTTCAGGCAAAAGATCAGCTGCATTGCCCAAGAGGCCGATCGACAGGGGTTTCTTGTCCTTGAACGACTGCTCCAGCAGGGCCAGGGCTTCGTCCAGGGTTTCGGCCATGACGTCGACGTAGCGGGTGCGCAGGCGGAACTCGATGCGGCTGCGCTGGCACTCGATGGTGATGCACGACGCGCCGGCCATGGTCGCGGCCAGAGGCTGGGCGCCGCCCATACCGCCGAGGCCCGCCGTCAGAATCCACTTGCCCGACCAGTCGCCGTCATAGTGCTGGCGACCCGCCTCCATGAAGGTCTCATAGGTGCCCTGAACGATGCCCTGCGTGCCGATGTAGATCCACGACCCGGCGGTCATCTGGCCGTACATGGCCAGACCCTTCTTATCGAGCTCGTTGAAATGCTCCCAGGTCGCCCACTTGGGCACCAGGTTGGAGTTGGCGATCAGCACGCGCGGGGCGTCTTCGTGGGTGCGGAAGACGCCGACCGGCTTGCCCGACTGGACCATCAGGGTCTCGTCGGCTTCCAGCTTTTGCAGTTGCTCGACGATGGTGTCGAAGGCCTGCCAGTTGCGGGCCGCCTTGCCGATGCCGCCATAGACGACCAGGTCCTCGGGGCGCTCGGCCACCTCGGGATCGAGGTTGTTCATCAGCATCCGCATGGCGGCTTCGGCCGCCCAGGTCTTGGCGGTCTTTTCAGACCCGCGCGGGCTGCGGATGATGCGGGTGTTAGGCGTGGCCATCGAATCCTCCATGCGGCGTCGGCCGCCGTCGTGTGTTGGGCTCAGTGTTATGTCTAGACATTATTGCGCGCAAGGGGCAGTTTCGATTCATGGATCAAGAGCCGCTTCATCGACGGATCGCCGGCGACATCGAGCGCCGCATCGCCTCGGGCGAGTGGCGGCCGGGCTTCCGTATCCCGACCGAGGCCGAGTTGACGGCCGAATACGGCTGCGCCCGCATGACCGTGTCGCGCGCCATGACCGACCTGTCGGCGCGGGCTCTGGTGGTGCGCCGTCGTCGCGCCGGGACCGTGGTGGCGCATCCGCCAGTGCACTCTTCCGCGCTTGTCGCCATCCCCGACATCCAGTCCGAGGTTGAGGGCAGAGGGCTGGCCTATGCTCACCGCCTGCTGGGCCGCATCGTCCGCCCGGCGCGCGCCGACGAGGGCCTGGGCGAGCGGGTGATCGAGTTGGAGACCCTGCATCTGGCCGACGACCTGCCCTTCGTCTTCGAGCGCCGCCTGATCTCGCTGAGCGCCGCGCCCGAGGCCGAGGCCGCTGACTTCAACGCCCAGCCGCCCGGCGGCTGGCTGCTGGCCCACATGCCCTGGACTGAGGCCGAGCACCGCATCTCCGCCGTCGGCGCCGACCCCGAGACCGCGACCCATCTGGGTCTGGCCGACGGCGCGGCTTGCCTGCGGCTGGAGCGCCGCACCTGGCGCGACGGTCAGGGCGTCACCTGGGCGTGGCAGACCTTCCCCGGCGCGGCCTATGATCTGGTCGCACGCTTTTCCCCGACCAAAGGATGACCTCGATGAGCCAACCGTCTGAAGCCCTGGGATGGCGCTCTGTCGGCGATCTGGTGGGGAACCATCCCGATGCCCCCGTCGCCCTGATCGGCGCGCCGCTGAACGAGCGGTCGCTGACGCCGGGCCGCTGCGACCTCGGCCCCAGGACCCTGCGCGCCGTCCTGCCGCGCCTGTCCACCTATGACGTCGAGACGGGGCTGGAACTGGAGATCAAGGTCCATGACGCTGGCGACGTGGCGCTGAAGGCCGTCTCGCCCTTTGACGCCTTTGAGCCCGTGCGCGACGCTGTGGCGGCTCAGGCCCACCGCGCCCTGACAATCCTTGTCGGCGGCAACAACGCCATCACCCGGCCCGGCGTTCACGCCCTGGGCCTCGACCGCGTCGGCGTCCTGACGCTGGACGCCCATTTCGACCTGCGCGACACGGATCAGGGCCTGACCAACGGCAATCCGATTCAGGCCCTGCTGGATGACGGCATGGACGGCCGTCGCATCAGCCAGGTGGGTCTCGCCCCCTTCGCCAACACCCGCCGCGCCCATGAAAAGGCTGAGGCCGCCGGCATCAGCGTCCGCACCGCCCGCGAGTGCCGCCAGCGGGGTCTGGCCACCGTGGTGGTCGAGGAACTGGAGCGCCTGTCGTCCCTGTGCGAGGTCATCTACGTCGACTTCGACATCGACGTCATCGACCGCAGCCAGTGGCCCGCCAGCCCCGGCGCCCGCCCCGGCGGGGTCTCGGTCCACGACTTCTTCGACGCCGCCCGAGCCATCGGCGCCTGCCCCAAGGTCCGCGCCGTCGACCTGACCGAATACGACCCGTCGCTGGAAATCGGCGACCTCGGCTCCCTGACCGCCGGGCGCTGGTTCTGCGAAATCCTCAGCGGAGTCGCCGCGCGATGATCTCCCTTTCCGCTCATCCCCGCGGAGGCGGGGACCCAGTGCTTTGGCTTGCAGGCGCAGCCATTGAGATTGTGCGTTCGACTATCCTGAAACCTCTGCGACTCGCTGGACAGAACTGGGTCCCCGCCTCCGCGGGGATGAGCGGAGAAAACTGATGATCCTCGCTGACCGTCTCATCACCGACTGCCACGTCGCCGCCATGACCGAGGGCGGCGCCCCCTATGGCGCGATTGAGGACGCCGCCATCCTGATCAAGGACGGGCGCATCGCCTGGGTCGGGCCGCGCGCCGACCTGCCTGTGCACAAGGCTGTGGAAACTGACCGTCTGGAGAGCCGCTGGGTCACGCCGGGTCTGATCGACTGCCACACCCATCTGGTCTTCGGCGGCGACCGCTCGGGCGAGTTTGAGCGGCGGCTGGAGGGCGCGACCTATGAAGAGATTGCCCGCGCCGGGGGCGGCATCGTCTCCTCGGTCAAGGCGACGCGCGAGGCCAGCGAGGACGAGCTCTACGCCTCGGCCTGCAAGCGTCTGGAGGGGCTGAAGGCCACCGGCGTGACCACGCTTGAGATCAAGTCTGGCTATGGCCTGGACCACGATAGCGAGCTGAAGATGCTGCGCGTCGCCCGCCGCATCGGCCGTGAGGCCGGGATGCGGGTCCGCACCTCCTATCTTGGCCTGCACGCCGTTCCGCTGGAACACAAAGCCGACCGCGCCGCCTATGTGGACAATGCTGTGGATCAAATCCTGCCCGCCGCCCATGCCGAGGGTCTGGTCGACGCCGTGGACGCCTATTGCGAGCCCATCGCCTTCACCACGGACGAGGTCGCCCGCCTGTTCGACAAGGCCGAGGCTCTGGGCCTGCCGGTCAAGCTGCACGCCGACCAGTTGTCGGACGGCGGCGGCGCGGCCCTGGCCGCCCGTTATCACGCCCTGTCCGCCGACCACATCGAGCACACGACCGAGCCGGGCGTGCAGGCCATGGCCGAGGCGGGCGTGGTCGCGGTCCTGCTGCCCGGCGCCTTCCTGATGCTGCGCGAGACCAAGGCGCCGCCCGTCGATCTGCTGCGCCAGCACGGCGTCCGCATGGCGGTGGCCACCGACTGCAACCCCGGCACCTCGCCCGTCGCCTCGATGACGGCGGCGCTGAACCTGGCCTGCGTCCAGTTCCGCCTGACCCCGGAAGAAGCCATCGCCGGCGCCACCCGCGACGCCGCTAGCGCCCTGGGGTTGCAGGACGAGGTCGGCACGATCGAGCCCGGCAAGGCCGCCGACCTCGCCGTCTGGGACATCGCCCGCCCGGCCGAGCTCTGCTACTGGCTGGGCGCGCCCCTGCTGCATCGGCGCTATCTGGCGGGTCGGGCAGCTTGATAACTTAAGGTTGCGTTAACGATTTCAACGGTTGTATTACCGGGTGATCCAAGGCGGAGACCCCGGTGATGCTGCGTAGCCCTGAACAGTCCACGCCCCGGGGCATGATCCTCGCCCTGACCCTGCTGAGCGCCGCCGCTGCGGCCGGCCACCTCTATCTGATCGTCAGAGGTGTCATGGGGCTGTTCTCGGCGGCCTGACGCCGCGGATTTCCGGTGCTAGCCTCGCTCTGCGGAGGGGCGGCATGGCGCAATCGAATACGGACATCGTCATCCTGGGCGGCGGGCATAACGGGCTGGTCTGCGCCTTCTATCTGGCGCGCGCCGGGCTGAAGGTGACGGTGCTGGAGCGGCGCGGCGTTGTCGGCGGCGCGGCGGTGACGGAGGAGTTCCATCCCGGGTTCCGCAATTCGACCGCCAGCTACACTGTCAGCCTGCTGAACCCGCGCGTCATCGCCGACATGGAGCTGGCCCGTCACGGCCTGCGGGTGGTCGAGCGCCGCGCGGCCAACTTCCTGCCCTTCGACGACGGGCGCTACCTGCTGACCGGCGAGGGCCGGACCCAGGCCGAGGTGGCCAAGTTCTCGACCCGCGACGCTGATCGCCTGCCCGAGTATGAGGCGCGGCTGGAGACGGTCGCAGCCATCCTGCGCGACCTGATCCTGACCACGCCGCCGAACGCGGTCGAGGGTGGCTGGCTGGCGGCCCTGCCGGAGATGCTGAAGGCGGCGTCGCTGGGGCGGCGGGTCTTGGGGCTGGGTCTGGCGGCGCAACGCGACGTGTTGGACCTGTTCGCCAAATCGGCGGGCGACTGGCTGGACGGCTGGTTCGAGAGCGATCCGATCAAGGCCCTGTTCGGCTTCGACAGCGTCGTCGGCAACTACGCCAGCCCCTATACCCCCGGCTCGGCCTATGTCCTGCTGCACCACGTCTTCGGAGAGGTGAACGGCAAGAAGGGGGCCTGGGGCCACGCCATCGGCGGCATGGGGGCCATCACCCAGGCCATGGCCGCCGCCTGCGTCGAACAGGGCGTCGACATCCGCCTCGATACCCCTGTCTCCGAGGTGCTGACCGAGCGTGGCAGGGCGGTCGGCGCTGTGACCGAGGCGGGCGATGTGGTCCGCGCCCGCGCTGTGGTTTCCAACCTGCACCCGCGCCTGTTGTTTGACCGCCTGGTCGATCCCGCGGTGGTCCCGGCGGACTTCACCGAAAGGATGAGCCGCTACGCTTCGGGTTCGGGCACTTTCCGCATGAACGTCGCCCTGTCCGAACTGCCGCGCTTCACCGCCCTGCCGGGCGCGGGCGATCACCTGACTGCGGGCATCATCATCGCGCCGACCCTGGCCTATATGGACCGCGCCCATGCCGAGGCGCGCCTGAACGGCTGGTCGTCAAAGCCCATCGTTGAGATGCTGATCCCCTCGACCCTGGACGACAGCCTGGCGCCGCATGGCCGGCACGTCGCCAGCCTGTTCTGTCAGCACGTCTCGCCGGATCTGGCGGACGAGCATCGCGATACTGTGGCCGACCTGATGATTGAGACGGTCGAGGCCCATGCGCCGGGCTTCAAGGCCTCGGTGGTCGGGCGGCTAGCGCTAGGCCCGCGCGATCTGGAGCGGCGCTTCGGCCTGATCGGCGGCGACATCTTCCATGGCAAGCTGACGCTGGATCAGCTGTTCAGCGCCCGGCCGGTGCTGGGCCACGCCGATCACCGGATGCCGGTTCCGGGCCTCTACCTGTGCGGTTCGGGGGCCCACCCGGGCGGCGGTGTGACAGGCGCGCCGGGGCATAATGCCGCCCGCGCCGTCTTGAAGGACATCAGCCCAGGCTGATGTTCATGGCCTTCATCAGGGCGTCGCGGATGGCGGCCTCGGTGAAGGGCTTCTGTATGGTCGGGTTTCCACGCCAGTGTTCCGGCAAGCCCGCCTCGCCATAGCCGGTCGAGAAGACGAAGGGCACGCCGCGCGCCTTCAGCGCCTCGGCCACAGGAAAGACCTCGCGACCCGCCACGTTGACGTCCAGAAGGGCGGCGTCCAGAGCGCTTTCGGTAGTGGCGGCCCGCAAGCCGTCGTCGATGTTGGATTCCGGCCCGACGACGCTGCAGCCCATGTCGTCCAGAATGGTTTCCAGCAGCATGGCCACCAGGGACTCGTCTTCGATCACCAGCACACGACGGCCCTGCAACGCGTTGGTCATGCGGCTTCCTTACTCAGCGGGATAGTGATCTCGGCGGTGAAGCCGTCGTCGCGATAATGCATCTGAACCGTGCCCGCCAGATCGTGCCGGACATTGCGTTCGATCAGCCGGCTGCCGAACCCTCGACGTTCCGGCAGCGCTACGGACGGCCCGCCGGTCTCGCGCCAGACGATGCCCAGGTGCGGATTGGTCTGGTCCGCCACCGACCAGTCGACCAGCACCCGCCCCTCGCCAGGGGAGAGGGCGCCGTACTTGGCGGCGTTGGTCGCGAGTTCGTGGAAGATCATGCCCAGGGACACCGCCATTGCCGGGTCCAGCGCCACGTTCGGGCCATTCAGGGTCAGGCGATGCAGGCCGTGCGCCGTGGTCTCGTGCTCCAACACCTCGCGCAGGTCGGCGCCTTCCCAATGGCTGCGCGTCAGCAGGTCGTGGGTGTGCGACAGCGACAGGATGCGCGACTGGAAGGTCTCGGCGAAGGAGCGCGGGTCCTCGTGCGAGCGCGCCGTCTGCATGGCGATCGACTGGACGGTGGCCAGGGTGTTCTTAACCCGGTGGTTCAGTTCGTCGATCATCAGCTTCTGACGCTCGGCGGCAAGGACGGTGTCGGTGACGTCGTGCCCCTGAACGAAGACGCCCACGATCACGCCGGCGTCGTTGCGGATCGGCTGATAGATGAAGTTGAGGTAGCGGGTCGCCAGCAGCCCGTTCGGCGCCTGCTGCAGTTGAACCGGGCTTTGCCGGCCGTGAAACGGCTCGCCGGTCGCCAGCACCTCGTCGAGGAAGTCGTAATAACCCTGACCGGCCAGTTCAGGCAGGGCCTCGCGAATGGGTTTTCCGACCACGTCGCGATGGCCGATCAACTGGCCATAGGCGCCGTTGTGCAACTGGATCACATGCTCGGGGCTATTCAGAACCGCCACGAAACCCGGCGTCTGCATGAACATGTCCAGCAACTGGCGTCGCTCGGTCTCCAGGCGTCGATTATCCGCCTGAACGCTCATGGCGCGACGGAACATGCCGCCGCCGATCAGGCTGTCCAGCGCGGAGCTCGGTTCCTCGGGCCTCAGGCGGCCGACCTGACGGCGCAGGCGCTCCAGTTCAGTGATGTCGCTGGTGTGCTGCAAGATGTGGGTGACGCGCCCTTCGCCGTCCTTGATCGGCGTGTGGGTGCAACTCCAGTAGCGATCGTCGTAGATGGTTGTCCCGTCGGGCTGCGGTACGGGGATGGGATAGTGAAGGACGGCGAGGTGATCAGGCTGACCTGCCGCCAGCACCTTCTCAAAGGAAGCCAGAAGCTGGCGGGCGTTTTCCGGCGCTTCCTGCCCCGGCCCGGCGTTGAATTCCTGCATCACCGGCTGGCCCAGCAGGTCCTCGCGGCGCCTGTGCGTCACGTCCAGATAGGCCTGGTTCATGCCTGCGTAGCGCAGTTGGGCGTCCAGCAACATGTAGGGATTGGGCGAGGCGTCGAACGCAGCGACCAGATCGATTGTCTTGGCGAGTGTCCGCACCCTGGCCCCCGTATTCGATCACCTAACGCGAGCAAAAGCGAAAGGGTGCGTGTTCCTGACGCAAAATCGGCAGGGATGTCCAGTCGCTGTCGCTATGACCCCGCCTCGGCAAATAGAGCGGACGATCCGGCGTGTCGACCGTCGTGGCTCTCAACGGCCTGACGGGCAGATTGGTTGAGGCCCTCGTCGACATAAAAGAGGCCGCAGGGCTAACCCTGCGGCCTCTTAGTTGTAGCAGGGACTAGCCCGATTAGAACTTGAAGCTGGCCCGCAGCAGCAGGGTGTAGCGGACGTAGTCCTCAAGCAGTTCGGCATCCCCGGTGATGGCCAGCATGCCGAGGTCGTTGCCGACGTTCAGGCGGAAGCCGAGAATGGGGCCGCCGCCCTCGATGCTGGCGGGGTCCAGCGTAAAGGCGTCGCCGCCCGAGGCGAAGCGGGCGATGGTGGTCCCAGCGTCGACCGAGAAGTTCTGGCGCCAGCCGAGGCGGACTTCGGGGCGGATCCAGCCATTCTGACCGAAGCCGTAGCCGATGTTCACTGCGGCGACGCCGGAGAAGATGTGGCCGTCACGGTCGTCGATTTCGAGATCAAAGCCGTCGCCGCCGCCCTGTTCTGTGCGGGCGTCTTCGCTCAGCGAGAAGTATTCGCCGTAGATTTCAGGGCGGACGTTCACGCGGCCGAAGTGGCGTTCGTAGGAAGCGCCCCCAGCGGCGGCCAGGGTGAAGCCGTGCCAGTCGGACTCGTTCTTCAGGTTGATGCCGTCGGCGACCAGCTTGCGGGTGGCGTTGAACGAGGCGTAGCCGCCTGCAGCCCGCGCCCAGGTCGTCCAATACTGGCCTTGGGCGCGCCAGTAGAGGCCCAACTCCAGAAGATTGGCCGACAGGACTTCCTCAGCCGCGGCTTCGGGATCTTCCAGGTCGGACGAGGTGAAGGCGGCCGACAGGCCGATGGCGCCCATGTTGGTGCCGCGCTCGACGCCGCCGGCGACGCCAAAGCCCTCGGAGCGGAAGCCGTAGGAGTCGGTCTTGTCCTTGTCGGCGTAGAAGTTGATTTCCTGAACCCATGCGCTGGTCTCGCCCGGCGCGGCCGAGGCGTTGCGGCCGGTCAGGGCGCGGGTGACGGCGTCGACGCCGCTGGCCAGGGAGAGCAGGGGGCCGCCCGAGTGATCGGGGAGCATTTGCTCGTAAATCTCGAAGAAGCCGTCGCGGCTTGTTTGATCGAGGATGGCGTTGCGGATGGCTTCGTTCTGGCCGAGCGCGCCGTAGATCGAGTCATAGGCGGCGGATTCTACGCCGATCATGCCGGCTTCTTCCGCCGTGCGACGGCGAGCGTCGACATAGACGTCGCCAGCGGCCACATCCGTGCCGGTCTTGACCACGAATGCATAGGGCGAGTTCGACTGCAGAGCGTCAGGATCGATCGTTCCGACGTTCAGGGTGTCGGCGTCAATGATGGTGAAGCGCGTCTCATCCTGGATCAGGGAATTGAAGCGGACGCCAAGCTCCGCGCCGTTTGCAATGTTCGCCGCGCCATCGACCTTGAAGCCGCCGGCGGTGTTATTCGCCGGGTCAATGGTCACGATCAGAGTGCCTTCAGACCCGACGTTGAGGCTGCTGACGGTGACTGCCTGGCTCTGCCGAGCGTCCAGGGTGCCCTTGGACACGTCGATATCCAGCAGACCATCCGCGTTCTTGATCGCACCGCGCACCACGGCGCCGCCCGTGATGGACAGGCGGTCGGCTCCGGCGCCGAAATCGATATCGCCCTGGACCAGTCCGTTCTGAATGTCGACGAAATCAGCGCCCGATCCCAATCGGATCGCGCCGAAGGTCGACGGTTCGCGGGCGTCAATGACACCGTCTCCATCGGTGTCCGGCGCGGTCGCGGACGATTCGCTCGGAATGCCTTTCTGGGTGAAAGTGACGCCGGTCGTATTGGCGCTGACGTCGATCGCCGTGGCCGTGCCTGTGATCGGGTCGCCGTTTGCATTCGCGGTGACGTTGGCCTGGATCGAGCGCGTGTTGGTGATCGATGTCAGGCTGCCGCTCAGGTCGGAGATCGCCGCAGTATTGGCCTTTCCGCCTCCGGTGGTCGCTGCGATCGTGCCGTCGTTGTTGATGGACGCAACATTGGCGCCGGCTTCGATCTTGATGCCCGAGACCTGGTTTACGCCTTCCGAAGCCGCAGCGGCGCTGACGATACCGGTATTGATGAAGGTCGGTGTCGTGGCGCCAGCGGCGAAGCGGATGGCGGTCGCATCGGCGTTGGTGGCCAGAACGGCGATCGAGCCCTCGTTGCGAACTCCGCCGGCGATCGTGACGGCCTGACCGCCGTCAACGCCGAATTGCAACGCGGTCGGGGCGATATTGTCATAGACGCCCTGACCGATGATTTCGCCTCGGTTGATGAAGCCGTAGGCGTTGTCGCCGGTCCCTGCGACCCCGAGGGTGACCGAGTTCGTGGTCGAACCGACGACAACGGCGGGGGCGGCGCCATAGCTGGTGATTTTGGCCGCAGTCTCGGACGCATCGAGCAGGCCGTCGCCGTCACGATCGGTGTCGTCGCGGTTCTTGATGCCGTCGCCGTCGTCGTCCTCGTCGCCGTTTTTGACGCCGTCGCCGTCACTGTCGCCGTCAACGCCGGATGCGCCGTAGGTGGGGGCTGCGTCGAACAGCACGCCTTTCGAGACGTCTGCGGCGATGCGGACGGCCGGGCCGCCCTGAAGCAGGTCGTCGGCGTCAAGATTTTCGAGGTAGGTGACGCCTTCCGGAACAGTGCCGCTGGTCGGCTTGTTGTTCGGGCGCGTCGTGTAGCGATAACCGGTCGACGTTACTGTGCCCTGGATGGCCACACGTCCATCGACAGCGCCATCTACAGCGACGCCTACTGCGCCCTCGCCACGCGCTGTAACCGATCCCAGGATGTTGACGTTCCCGGTCACCGGGCCCGTGGTCCGTATGCCGTAGCTGTTGGTGCCAGTGACGCCGATGGTGCCGAAGTTGGTCAGATTGCCGACGAGGGGGGCTTCGACCGAAACCGCGGAAGAGTTGTTGCCTTCAACAAGGATCGAACCCGTGTTCTCAATCAGGATGTTGCCGGTTTTGGCTCCCGGGCCGGTGACGCGCAGGCCATAGCGATCCGATCCAGATGCGAACGGACCGTCGAGGTCGCCGTCCTTGTCCGTGTCGACATACTCGTCAATGTCATCCGAAAGGGAGATCGAGCCGCCGATCGTGATCGGCCCGGTCGTGTCGCCCAGGGCCAGGATCGCTGTAGATCCGCTGGCCGACTTCGCCATGGAGATGGAGGAGCCCGAATCGAGATCCACCCCATGGCTGGAGTCGATGGTGATTGCTGCGCCGCTGGTGACCGCGATTGAGCCGCCGTTCGCGACAAGAATGCTGTCGGGCGCGCCAGCCTTGGCGGTCGAGGTCGAGATCGGCGTCGTGCGCGCCGTAGAAATCACTTCCTCGGCGTGAGCGCCGGCGGCGACCATCAAGGGGGCGATCGCTACGGCGGTCGCGAGCAGAATACGCATTAGTTAGAAACCCCTCGTGGACACACGCGCAAGGACGCCAGTCGCCCGTCTAACAGGCCCAGCGCGATCATGCCCCAAGTTTCTCGAATTTGAGGCGATTGCAAGGCCCTGCGTAGGAGCGCCAAAGTGAACGGCGCCTGAATATCGGCATTTTTGCCCGAAGTAGCGGCTTGCCGATAAAGAAGCTTGAGCGCTGTAGCCTCCGGGTCTAGGGGCGATTCATGGTGAGTTCGAAACGTACGCGTCGCATCCAAAGCAGAGCCCGTCGCGTTGCCGCAGGGGCACCCGGGGAGGCGGACTTCATGAGCATGAACGATATCGACGTTCAGGAGAGCGAGCTTCGGCTGTTCCCCGGGCTGGACGAGGAAGTCGCCGAAACCCTGCGGGTGCTGAAGGCTTCAACCGCTGATCCCCGCCCGCGTCTGGTGGACACCACCATGCTGTATGCGCCGCGTTCAGGCGGGGTGAAGCGCTACCTGCTTTCCAAGAAGGCCTGGCTGGAGGCGAACCGCCCCTCGGTGGCGCATTCGCTGGTGGTGCCGGGCACCAAGCACAAGGCGGGGACGGATGGCATCGTCCAGCTTCATGCCGCCAAGCTGCCTTTCGGCGACGGCTATCGCTGGCCCAGTTCGGTGCGGCGCTGGGGCGCCTGGGTGGCGTCGATGAACCCGGCCGTGATCGAGGCGGGCGACCCCTATACGCCGGGGCAGGGCGCGCTGGAGGCGGGCCAGAGGGCCGGCTGTCCGGTCGTCGGCTTCTGCCACTCGGACCCGGCGGGTCTGGCGGCGCTGCATTTCGGCGAATGGGCGAAGAAGCCGGTCGAGAAGCGCTGGGCCAGGCTGTTCTCGCAGTTCGACCGGGTGGTCTCGCCCAGTCGCTTCATCGCTCGGCGCCTGGAAGAGGCCGGCGTCGGCGGCATCGTGATTCGTCCGCTGGGCGTCGAAGTCGACACCTTCCGCCCGGATCGCCGGGATCGCGACTGGCTGCTGAAGAAGCTGGGTCTGGGCGCCGACGCCCGCCTGCTGTGCTTCGCCGGTCGCCCGGCCAAGGAGAAGAACGTCGACGTTCTGATCGACGCGGTGCAGCGCCTTGGCGCGCCCTATCATCTGGTGCTGGTTGGCGCCGGGGCCGGGATGCCGCCGGAAGATCGCGTCATCTCTTTGCCCTATGAGAAGGACCCCAGGGCCGTGGCGCGGATCATCGCCAGTTGCGACGCCTTCGTCCACGCCAACGACAAGGAGCCGTTCGGACTGATCGTGCTGGAGGCCATGGCCTGTGGGCGACCGGTCGTGGGCGTCAATGCCGGCGGCGTGGCCGAGACGGTCGATATGAGCGTAGGACAACTGGCCGCTTCGGCGGACCCGGCGGATTACGCCGAGGCCGTGGAGGCCCTGTTCGCGCGGGACATCGAGGCTCTGGGCCAGGCGGCGCGGGTCAAGATGGTCGAGCAGTTCGCCTGGAACCGGGTCTTCGAGGACCTGTCGATGCTCTATGGCGAGCTGAGCGGCCGGGCCGAGTTCGTCATGCCGCAGGATGTCGCGCCGCTGAACTGATGGCGCGGCGTCGGCATGCGCAGAGGCGCTACGTCTAAAGAGCTATAGAAATGAAGAGGGGGGCGGTGTGCGCCATTCCTTTCGCTGAAAGGAATGGCGCGAGTGACGGGGCTCGAACCCGCGACCTCCGGCGTGACAGGCCGGCACTCTAACCAACTGAGCTACACCCGCGTTTCCCGAACCGAAGCGCTGTGCGCCGCGGCGAGGGGCGTCGTTTAGGCGGGGCCGCTGCGCACGTCAAGCGGCTCGCCTGTGGATAAGTGAAAATACCGCGAGACCTCCGTTACTTGGCCGCAGCGGCGGCCTGAGGCGGGGCCACGGGACCGGCGATTCCGCCGTCTGTCGGCAGGTGGGAGGCCACGGCAGGCGGGGGCGGCTCGTAGTGGACGCCCACGCCCGGCCCCAGCGGCAGGTCCAGCGCCACCCAGGTCGCCACCATGATCAGGCCCGCGACCAGGAAGGCCCCGGCGTAGGGAAGCATGGTGGCCATCAGGGAGCCCAGGCCGAAGCGCGGGTCCCAGCGCTGGGCGAAGGTCAGGATCAGGGGGAAGTAGCTCATCAGCGGGGTGGCGATGTTGGTGACGCTGTCGCCCATGCGATAGGCGGCGGTCGTCATCTCGGGGCTGATGCCCAGCAGCATGAACATGGGCACGACGATGGGCGCCAGGGCCGACCACTTGGCCGATGCCGAGCCGATGAAGAGGTCGAAGACGCAGGACACCAGCACCACGACGATCAGCAGCAGGGGCGTCGGCAAGGCCAGTTCGCGCAGGGAGGCTGCGGCGTTGACCGCCAGAATCGGACCCAGGCCCGACCAGTTGAACATGGCCACGAAGTGGGCGGCGAAGAAGGCCAGGACGATATAGGGGGCCAACTGGCTGATGCCCTCGCGCATCATGCGCACCAGGTCGTGGTGCGACTTGATCGAGCCGGATCCGACGCCGAAGGCCGCACCAGAGCCGAAGAAGGTCAGGGCGAAGAAGGCGACCAGCGAACGATACAGCGGGTTGAAGCGCTGCTCGGGCTCGGCGTCGGTGTCGATGAAGGGCGAGCCGGGCAGGAGGGTGATCAGGGTCCAGATGGCGATCATGCCCAGGATGGTCAGGCCGGCGAACAGCAGGCCGCGCTTCTCGGCGCCGGACAGCGGCGTCTTTTCCTCGGCGGTGGCCGGCGCGGCGGAGGAGGGGGCCCAGGGCCCGAGGCGGGGCTCGATCACCCGGTCGGTCAGGAACCAGACGATGGGGGTGAAGACAAAGACGACGCCGACGATGAAGAACCAGTTGCCGGCGATGCTGACGGCGTAGGAGGGGTCGATCAGGTGGGCGGCCGGTTCGGTGATGCCCAGGATCAGGGCGTCGCTGGCGCCGGGGAATAGGTTGCCTGCATATCCGCCCGAGACGGCGGCGAAACCTGCGGCCAGACCAGCCAGAGGGTGACGACCTGCAGCGGCGAAGATGACGGCGGCCAAGGGGATCACCACGACGTAGGAGGCGTCAGAGGCGTGGTGCGACACCATGCCCGTCACGACGACGATAGGCGTCAGGATGAATCGCGGCGCGTTCAGCAGGGCGCCGCGAATGGCGGTCGAGAACATCCCGGTTCTCTCGGCGACCGAGGCCCCGTAAATAATTGTGATCACGATCCCCAGGGGCGGGAAATCGGCCAGGGTGCGCGGCATGCCGATGAAGAGCCGCTCCAGATTGGCGGGCGACAACAGGCTCTCCGCCTGCAGCACGTCGCCGGTTACAGGGTTGACAGCCGACCAGCCCAGGCCGGCCCCGACCAGGCTGAGCGCGATCAGGCCCAGGATCAGCCACAGAAAGAGAAATACGGGATCGGGCAGGCGATTGCCGACGCGCTCGATGGTGTTCAGCAAGCGGGCTGCCAGGCTCATGCTGCGACCTTGATTACAGAGGTATGGGAAAGTCGCCATTTACGCGTATCGGCGGTGCAACTGGCAACGGCGCGGCCTGCGGCAAAACGCGCACGGGCTTGCGAACCGTTCGCAACAAAAAACCTTTGCCGACATGGGTTTGAACCTGCCGAAGGTTGGGTCTAAGAAGCCCCGAATCCGCCCCCTCCCTCGGCGGGCGAGGCAGCTCGAATGAACGCATTTCTTCTGGAATACCTCCCGATCGTCGTTTTCCTGGCGATCGCCGCCGTCCTGGGGCTCGGCTTCATGCTGGCCGCCTGGGCATTGGCGCCGAAAAACCCCGACACTGAGAAGCTGTCGGCCTATGAGTGCGGCTTCAACGCCTTTGACGACGCACGCATGAAGTTCGACGTCCGGTTCTATCTGGTGTCGATCCTCTTCATCATCTTCGACCTGGAG
Source organism: Brevundimonas sp. NPDC090276 (assembly GCF_044772165.1). Lineage (NCBI taxonomy): Bacteria > Pseudomonadati > Pseudomonadota > Alphaproteobacteria > Caulobacterales > Caulobacteraceae > Brevundimonas > Brevundimonas sp. NPDC090276. The sequence continues at coordinate 335,220 of NZ_JBIVYK010000002.1, forward strand.
GTGGCCTTCCTGTTCCCGTGGGCGGTGTCGATGTTCGACCTGTCGCACGGCGGCATGGTCTTCGCCTTCTGGTCGATGATGGTCTTCCTCGGCGTCCTGACCGTCGGCTTTATCTACGAATGGAAGAAGGGAGCGCTGGAATGGCAATAATCGCGCCTTCGTCGCCCTTGGTCCCCGCCGGCTCGGCTGCGCGCTCGACCGTTGAGGGCTACGATCCCAAGATTCACGACAAGTTCTTCGAGGCGGTGAACACCGAGCTCGGCGAGCAGGGCTTCCTGACAACCTCGCTGGACGACGTCATCAACTGGGCCCGCACGGGTTCGCTGATGTGGATGTCGTTTGGCCTGGCCTGCTGCGCCGTGGAGATGATCCACCTGTCGATGCCTCGCTTTGACCTGGAGCGCTTCGGCACCGCCCCGCGCGGTTCGCCGCGCCAGTCGGACCTGATGATCGTCGCCGGCACCCTGACCAACAAGATGGCTCCGGCCCTGCGCAAGGTCTACGACCAGATGCCGGACCCGCGCTACGTCATCTCGATGGGCAGCTGCGCCAACGGCGGCGGCTACTACCACTACAGCTACAGCGTCGTGCGCGGCTGCGATCGCGTGGTGCCGGTGGACGTCTACGTCCCGGGCTGCCCGCCGACGGCCGAGGCCCTGCTGTACGGCATCCTGCAGTTGCAGAAGAAGATCCGCCGCACGGGGACGATCGAGCGATGAGCGAACTGGTGCGCGTCGCGGAGCGCGAATCCGCCCTGACCCCGCTGGGGACCGAAATGGTGGCGGCTCTCGGTGTCGAGGCCGTCGTCGCCTATGGCGAGCTGACCCTGATCGCCCCGCGCGAGAATATCGTCGCTGTCATGACGGCTCTGCGCGACCAATTCGGCTTCCAGTTGCTGATGGACGCCTGCGGGGCCGACTACCCCGACCGTGTCGAGCGGTTCGAGGTGGTCTATCACCTGCTGTCGCTGACCCGCGCCGCGCGTGTGCGCGTCAAGGTCTCGACCGACGAAGTGAAGCCGGTTCCCAGCGTGACGTCGGTCTATCCGTCGGCTGGCTGGTTCGAGCGCGAAGCCTTCGACATGTACGGCATGATCTTCTCGGATCACCCCGACATGCGCCGCATCCTGACCGATTACGGTTTCCAGGGGCACCCGTTGCGCAAGGACTTCCCGATGACGGGCTATGTCGAGGTCCGCTACGACGAAGAGCAGAAGCGCGTGGTCTATGAGCCGGTCAAGCTGGCCCAAGAATATCGCAATTTCGACTTCCTCTCTCCGTGGGAAGGCGCTGAATATCCGACCGTCCTGCCGGGCGACGAGAAGGCGGGAGCCAAGTAATGGCTGACGGAAACAACACCCCCGCGACGGCCGCCCCCAAGGCGATCGACCCGTTCGAGGACTATGAAGACGGCCTGACCCCGCACGCGCGGGCGATGGACGACCGCAAGTTCACCATCAACTTCGGCCCGCAACACCCGGCCGCGCACGGCGTGCTGCGTCTGGTGCTGGAACTGGACGGCGAGCTGGTGACCCGCGTCGATCCGCACATCGGCCTGCTGCACCGCGGCACCGAGAAGCTGATGGAGTCGCGCACCTATCTGCAGAACATCCCCTACCTGGACCGGCTGGACTACGTCTCGCCGATGAACCAGGAGCACGCCTTCTGCCTGGCCATCGAGCGCCTGCTGGAAGTCGACGTGCCGTATCGCGGCCAACTGATCCGGGTCCTGTACTCGGAAATGGGTCGCATCCTGAACCACCTGCTGAACACGACCATGCAAGCCATGGACGTGGGCGCCCTGACCCCGCCGCTGTGGGGCCACGAAGAGCGCGAGAAGCTGATGGTCTTCTACGAGCGCGCCTGCGGCGCCCGTCTGCACGCCAACTACTTCCGTCCCGGCGGCGTCCATCAGGACCTGACGCCGGAGCTGGTCGACGACATCGGCCGCTGGTGCGCCGAGTTCCCGGCCAAGCTGGCGGACATCGAGAGCCTGGTCACCGAGAACCGCATCTTCAAGCAGCGCAACGTCGACATCGGCGTGGTGTCCAAGGAAGAGGCCCTGGCCTGGGGCTTCTCGGGCGTCATGCTGCGCGGCTCGGACATCGCCTGGGACCTGCGCAAGGCCACGCCTTACGACTGCTACGCCGACCTCGAGTTCGACATCGCCGTCGGCAAGAACGGCGACTGCTGGGACCGCTACCTCTGCCGCGTCGAAGAGATGAAGCAGTCGATCCGCATCATGGAGCAGTGCATCCACAAGCTGCGCAACTGCCCCGGCGAGCCGGTCCTGGCTGAAGACCACAAGATCACCCCGCCGCGCCGCGGTGAGATGAAGCGTTCGATGGAAGCGCTGATCCACCACTTCAAGCTCTACACCGAGGGCTTCAAGACGCCGGAAGGCGAGGTCTATGCGGCCGTCGAAGCGCCCAAGGGCGAGTTCGGCGTCTACCTGGTGTCGGACGGCACCAACAAACCCTACCGCGTCAAGCTGTCGGCCCCCGGCTTCCGTCACCTGCAGGCGATGGACTGGATGAACACGGGCCACATGCTGGCGGACGTGTCGGCCATCCTCGGCTCGCTCGACATGGTGTTCGGAGAAGTGGACCGATGAGCGTTCGTCGCCTCGCCAAGGAACAGCCTGAATCCTTCGCCTTTTCGAAGGACACGAAGGCCAAGGCCGAGTGGTGGATCAAGAAGTACCCGGAATCACGTCGCCAGTCGGCGGTGATCCCGATCCTGTGGCTGGTCCAGAAGCAGGAAGGCTGGGTCTCGGAACCCGCTATCCGCGCCATCGGCGAACTGCTGGGCATGGCCTTCATTCGGGTGCTCGAGGTCGCGACCTTCTACACCATGTTCCAGCTGGAGCCGGTCGGTAAGGTCGCCCTGATTCAGGTCTGCGGCACCACGCCCTGCATGCTGCGCGGCGCCAATGAGGTGATGCGCGTCTGCAAGGAGAAGATCGGCGACAAGGACGTTCTGTCCGCCGACGGTCGCTTCACCTGGCAGGAAGTCGAGTGCCTGGGCGCCTGCTCGAATGCGCCGATGGCCCAGATCAACGACTACTACTACGAAGACCTGACGCCCGAGACGATGGCCCAGATCATCGACGACTTCGCCGCCGGCAAGTCGCCGAAGCCGGGTTCGCGTGTCGGTCGTCACACCTCCGAGCCCGAAGGCGGCGCCAAGGTCCTGACGGACCCAACGCTGTACGACGGCTCGCGCGCCAAGAAGATCAAGTCGTTGCCGAACTCCAAGCCGGCGGCTGAGAAGGCTCCGGCCTGATGACTAGACCGAACCTCGACAGCGATGAGGGCAGGGCGGCTTACCGGGCCGAACTGCGGCGCGTCGGCTGGCCCCTGCGTTGGGGCGGGCTGGCGTTGATCCTCGTCGCCGCGGGCATGGTGCTGGCGGTCAAGGACGGCAAGTGGCTGTCGGAAGACCTGTTGATCGTCGCGTACGGCCTGCTGGCCGCCGGCTGGGCGTTGGTCGTTACGGCCATTTTCATGCGCACCCGCCACCACAAGCGCCGTCTGGCGGAAGGACTTTAAGGGCTCATGGTCGGAATCCTCGAAGACAAGGATCGCATCTTCACCAACCTGTACGGCTTCCATGACTGGGGTCTGGAGGGGGCGAAGCAGCGCGGCGCGTGGAACGCCACCAAGGACATGCTGGACCTTGGCGGCGAATGGATCATCACCAACGTCAAGAACTCGGGCCTGCGCGGACGCGGCGGCGCCGGTTTCTCGACCGGCCTGAAGTGGTCCTTCATGCCCAAGGAAGTGAAGGACCGTCCTCACTACCTGGTCATCAACGCCGATGAATCCGAGCCCGCGACCTGCAAGGACCGCGAGATCATGCGTCATGATCCGCACCTGCTGATCGAAGGGGCGCTGATCGCCTCTTTCGCCATGAAGGCCCATGCTTGCTACATCTACCTGCGCGGCGAGTACGTGCTGGAGCGCGAGCGCATGGAAGCCGCCGTCAAGCAGGCCTATGAGGCCAAGCTGATCGGCAAGAACAACGTCCATGGCTGGGACTTCGACGTCTATATCCACCACGGCGCCGGCGCCTATATCTGCGGCGAAGAGACGGCCCTGCTGGAATCGCTGGAAGGCAAGAAGGGCCAGCCGCGCCTGAAGCCGCCGTTCCCGGCCGGCGCCGGTCTCTATGGCTGCCCGACGACCGTGAACAACGTGGAATCGATCGCCGTGGTCGGCACCATCCTGCGTCGCGGCGCGGACTGGTTCGCCAGCTTCGGTCGCCCGAACAACACCGGCACCAAGCTGATGTCCCTGTCGGGTCACGTGAACACGCCGTGCGTGATCGAAGAAGCCATGTCGATCCCGCTGCGCCAGCTGATCGAGGATCACGGCGGCGGCGTTCGTGGCGGCTGGAGCAACCTGAAAGCCATCATCCCGGGCGGCGCATCCTGCCCGGTGATCACGCGCGAGCAGGCCGAAACCGTCCTGATGGACTTCGACTCCATGCGCGAAATGCGTTCGTCGCTCGGCACCGCTGGCGTGACGGTCATGGACCAGTCCACCGACATCGTTAAGGCGATCGCCCGCATCAGCTACTTCTTCAAGCACGAGAGCTGTGGCCAGTGCACGCCGTGCCGCGAAGGCACGGGCTGGATGTGGCGCGTGCTGGAACGCATGGCCGTCGGCGACGCTGATCCTTCGGAAATCGACCTGTTGCTTGACGTGGCCGGTCAGGTCGAAGGCCATACCATCTGCGCCCTCGGCGACGCCGCCGCCTGGCCCGTTCAGGGCCTGATCCGGCACTTCCGCCACGAGATCGAAGACCGCATCAACACCTACCGCAGCCGCCGCGCGAACTTCGCCGGCCACGCGATCGCGGCGGAGTAATCGTAATGCCTATCGCCAAGGTCAACGGCGTCGAAACCGAGTTCGAACCCGGCATGACGGTTCTGCAGGTCGCAGAGCGCGCCGGCCAGGAGATCCCGCGTTTCTGCTACCACGAGCGCCTGTCCATCGCCGGCAACTGCCGGATGTGCCTGGTCGAGGTGAAGCCTGGACCGCCGAAGCCGCAGGCTTCGTGCGCGCTTCCCGCCATGGACGGCCAGGAGATCTTCACCGACACGCCGATGGTCAAGAAGGCCCGCGAAGGGGTGATGGAGTTCCTGCTCATCAACCACCCGCTGGATTGCCCGATCTGCGACCAGGGCGGCGAGTGCGACCTGCAGGACCAGGCGGTCGGATACGGCCGTGACGGTTCGCGCTACGGCGAGAACAAGCGCGCGGTCGAAGAAAAGAACATGGGCCCGACGGTCAAGACGTTCATGACGCGCTGCATCCAGTGCACGCGTTGCGTTCGCTTCATCACCGAAGTGGCCGGCGTGCCGGACATCGGCATGATCTCGCGCGGCGAAAGCGCCGAGATCACGACCTATCTGGAAAAGAATATCGACAGTGAGCTGTCAGGCAACGTCAACGACCTGTGCCCGGTGGGCGCCCTGACGCACCGCCCGTGGCAGTATCACTATCGTCCGTGGGAGCTGAAGAAGACCGAGACCATCGACGTCATGGACGCCCTGGGCTCGAACATCCGCGCCGACGCGCGCGGCGCCGAGGTCATGCGCGTGCTGCCGCGCGTGAACGAGGGCATCAACGAAGAGTGGCTGTCGGACCGTTCGCGCTACGCCGTCGACGGCCTGCAGGCCCGTCGTCTGGACCGTCCGTGGGTGCGTGAGAACGGCAAGCTGCGCGTCGCCTCGTGGGACGAAGCACTGAGCGCCGTCGCGTCGAAGATCAAGGCGGCCTCGGCCGACCGCATCGGCGTCATCGCCGGCGACCTGCAGGACGCCGAGTCGATGAAAGCGACGCTGGACCTGTTCCGCGCCCTGGGCTCGGCCAACACCGACTGCCGCCAGGACGGCGCCGCGATCGGGCAGGGGGCTCGCGAGGGCTGGCTGTTCAACTCCGGCCTGCAAGGCATTGAAAATGCTGACGCCATCCTGATCGTGGGCGCCAACCCGCGCGTCGAGGCGCCGCTGCTCAACGCCCGCATCCGCAAGACCTGGCTGAAGGGCGCCGCCGAGATCGGCGTCATCGGTGAACAGGTCGACCTGACCTATGACTACAACTACCTGGGCGCTGGCTCGAAGACCGTCGGCAAGCTGCCCAAGGCCGCCGTCGACTTCCTGAGCAAGGCTGAACGCCCGGCGATCATCATCGGCGCGGGCGCCCTGATCGGCGACACCGGCGCGGCTGTGCTGAACGCCCTGGGCGCGCTGGCCAGGAAGGTCGGCGTGGTCAAGGACGGCTGGAACGGCTTCAACGTCCTGCACACCGCCGCCGCGCGCGTCGGCGGTCTGGACATGGGCTTCGTCCCCGCCGAGGGCGGTCTGGACGTGGCCGGCATGCTGAAGCCGGGCGCTCTGGACGTGCTCTTCCTGTTGGGCGCCGACGAGGTCAATGCTGATGCTTCGGGCGCCTTCCGCGTCTATCTGGGTTCGCACGGCGACCGCGGCGCACACGGCGCCGACGTCATTCTGCCGGGCGCCGCCTACACCGAGAAGTCGGGCCTGTACGTGAACACCGAGGGCCGGGTGCAGATGGCTGAACGCGTCGTCTTCCCGAAGGGCGAGGCCAAGGAAGACTGGGCCGTCATCCGCGCCCTGTCGGAACGCGTCGGCCAGAAGCTGCCCTTCGACACCCTGGAGCAACTGCGCACCAAGCTGATGGGCGACCATCCGACCTTCGGCCGCATCGACTATCTGGCCCCGGCCGCGTCGTTCGACGTGGCGGCCCTGGGCGCCAAGGGCGATCTGGGCGACGTCGCCTTCGTCTCGACCATCGTCGATCCCTACCTGACCAACCCGATCGCGCGCGCCAGCGAAACCATGGCCGAGCTGTCCGCCGCGCGGACTGCCCCGGTCGTTCTGGCGGCGGAGTAAATCATGGACGCTGCGACCTCCTTCTGGGCCACCCCCATCGGCTGGACCCTGATCACCATCGGCGGGATCCTGATCGTCACGGTCGGGATCCTGATCTCGCTCGCCTTCCTGCTGCTGGCGGACCGCAAGATCTGGGCCGGCGTGCAGATGCGCAAAGGCCCCAACGTGGTCGGCCCCTTCGGCCTGCTGCAGTCCTTCGCCGACTTCTTCAAGTTCGTGCTCAAGGAAATCGTCGTCCCGTCGGGTTCCGACAAGGTCGTCTTCCTGGCCGCGCCGCTGATCACCTTCATCCTGGCCTTCATCGCCTGGGCTGTGATCCCGTTCGCGCCTGGCTGGGTGATCTCGGACCTGAACGTCGGCATCCTCTACATCCTCGCGATCAGCTCGCTGGGCGTGTACGGCATCATCATGGGCGGCTGGGCTTCGAACTCGAAGTATCCGTTCCTGGGTTCGCTGCGTTCGGCGGCGCAGATGGTGTCCTATGAGGTCTCGATGGGCCTGGTCATCATCAACGTCATCCTGCTGGCCGGGACGATGAACCTGACCGAGATCGTCACCCAGCAAAACGGGTGGATCTGGAACTGGAACATGTTCGGCGGCGGCCTCGAGACCCTGCCGACCATCGTGGTCATGATCCCGATGACGATCGTCTTCTTCATCTCGGCCCTGGCCGAGACCAACCGCCCGCCCTTCGACCTTCCCGAAGCGGAGTCGGAGCTGGTGGCTGGTTATCAGGTCGAATATTCCTCGACGCCCTACCTGCTGTTCATGATCGGCGAATACGCCAACATCGTCTTCATGTGCGCCATGATCAGCCTGCTGTTCTGCGGCGGCTGGAACCCGGGCTTCCCGACAGACTTCCTCGACAGCTGGCCGACCTTCCTGGCCAACCTGTTCTACTTCCTGGTTCTGGCGACCAAGATCGTCTTCTGGTTCTTCATGATCGCGCTGACGAAGGCCTTCGTGCCGCGCTACCGCTACGACCAGCTGATGCGTCTGGGCTGGAAGATCTTCCTGCCGACGTCGTTGATCGCCGTGGTGGTCGTGGCGGCCTGGCGCGTGTTCGCGGTGGGTGCGTGATGGGCGTTCGCGCCTCAGCCCTGATCGGCCTGGTTCTCATGGGCGCGGCCGGCGGCTGCGTCTCGTATGAGGCTGAGCCGGTGTCGGTCTATCAATGGGAGCGCAAGGTGGAGCGAATTCAGCGTGAAGACGCTGAACGTCTGCGCATCTGCGGAACCCTCGACAAGGAAAGCGCACGCTATGAACGCGAGTGCGCCGGAGTGAAATCGTAATGCTGACCCGTATCGTTCAGGCGGCCAAGGGCGCGATGCTGACCGACGTGTTCGGCGCCGTCGGCCTGTCGATGAAGTACATGATGAAGCCGAAGGCGACGGTGAACTATCCGTTCGAGCGGAACCCGCAGTCGCCGCGCTTCCGCGGCGAACACGCGCTGCGTCGCTATCCGAACGGTGAAGAACGCTGCATCGCCTGCAAGCTGTGCGAGGCCATCTGCCCTGCCCAGGCCATCACCATCGAGGCCGAGCCGCGGGCTGACGGCAGCCGCCGCACGACCCGCTACGACATCGACATGGTCAAGTGCATCTACTGCGGCCTGTGCCAGGAGGCCTGCCCGGTTGACGCCATCGTCGAGGGACCGAACAGCGAGTTCGCCACCGAGACGCGCGAAGAACTGCTCTATGACAAGGCCCGACTGCTGGACAACGGCGACCGCTGGGAACGGCTGATCGCGAAGAATCTGGAACTCGACGCTCCGTATCGCTAAACCGAGGCGCGATTCCGCCATGGGATCGCAGCGCAAGATTTTGAAGGGGGCTTTGTCCCACCCATGCTGCAAGGCATAGCGTTTTATCTTCTGGCGACGGTCGCCGTGGTCTCGGGCCTTCTGGTCGTGACCGCGCGCAACCCCGTGCACTCCGTCCTCTGGCTGATCCTGACCTTCTTCTCGGCGGCCGGCCTGTTTGTCCTGCTGGGCGCTGAGTTCCTGGCCATGCTGCTGGTGGTCGTCTACGTCGGCGCCGTGGCGGTGCTGTTCCTGTTCGTGGTCATGATGCTGGACGTCGACTTCGTCCGCCTCCGCGAAGGCTACGCCCGCTACCTGCCGTTGGCGGGGATCGTCGCTGCGGTCCTGCTGGCCGAGATGATCATGGTGTCGATCACCGTGGTGCAGGGCGGGGCGGCAAAGGCCGCGGTCGCGCCGGTCGTCGCGGGGCCTGATGCCTCGAACGTCGAGGTGATCGGCCGCGTGCTCTACACGGACTACGTCTACTTCTTCCAGGCTGCGGGCATCGTGCTGCTGATCGCCATGATCGGCGCCATCGTTCTGACCCTGCGTCACCGCCCCGGCGTTCGCCGTCAGGACCTGGCTTCACAGGCCAACCGCGAACGCGCCAAGGCCGTCGAGGTCAAGTCGGTCGCCACCGGCCAGGGCGTCACCCCCGAGGAGCTTCTGTGATGGACATCTCGCTCCAGCACTATCTGGCGGTCGCCGCCATGCTGTTCACCATCGGCGTGTTCGGCATCTTCGTGAACCGCAAGAACGTCATCATCATCCTGATGTCGGTCGAGATGATCCTGCTCGCGGTGAACATCAACTTCGTCGCCTTCTCGACCTATCTCAACGATGTGTCGGGTCAGCTGATGGCCATGTTCGTCCTGACCGTCGCCGCGGCTGAAGCCGCCGTCGGCCTGGCGATCCTGGTGACCTTCTTCCGTAACCGCGGCGATATCGCGGTTGACGACGCCTCCGTGATGAAGGGCTGATCGGAACCGTGACTATCCAGACTCTCGTCACTCTCGGCGTCTTCGCCCCCCTTCTGGGGGCGATGATCGCTGGCTTCTTCGGTCGCAGGATCGGGAACATCGCCTCGCAGTCGGTCACGACCGGCCTGCTGTTCTTCTCGTGCGCGGTTTCGTGGATCGTGTTCAGCCAGTGGACATGGGGCGGGCTCGAAGCCTTCACCGTCCACATCGCGCCCTTCATCCACGTCGGCGACTTCCAGTCGAACTGGTCGATCCGCGTGGACGCCATGTCGGCCACCATGCTCATCGTGGTGACGACGGTTTCGTCGCTGGTTCACCTCTATTCCTGGGGCTACATGGCTGAGGACGACAGCCGTCCTCGCTTCTTCGCCTACCTGTCGCTGTTCACCTTCATGATGCTGGCGCTGGTGACGGCCGCCGACTTCCTGCAGATGTTCTTCGGCTGGGAAGGCGTGGGTCTGGCGTCCTATCTGCTGATCGGCTTCTGGTACAAGAAGGACACCGCCTCGGCCGCCGCCATCAAGGCCTTCGTGGTCAACCGCGTCGGCGACTTCGGCTTCCTGCTCGGCATGATGACCGTCTTCTGGATGTTCGGCACGATCCAGTTCGCCGAGCTGTTCCCGCAGATCGCCGGCAAGGCCGGTACGGGATGGGAATTCCTGGGCTACACCTGGTCTGCTCTGGATCTGGCGGGTCTGCTGCTCTTCATCGGCGCCATGGGCAAGTCGGCGCAGTTCTTCCTGCACACCTGGCTGCCGGACGCCATGGAAGGCCCGACGCCTGTGTCGGCTCTGATCCACGCGGCGACCATGGTCACCGCCGGCGTCTACATGGTCTGCCTGCTGTCGCCGCTGTATGAGCACGCCCCGACGGCGTCGCTGTTCATCGCCATCATCGGCGGCATCACGGCCATCTTCGCCGCGACCGTCGGCATGATGCAGAACGACATCAAGCGCGTGATCGCCTACTCGACCTGCTCGCAACTGGGCTACATGTTCTTCGCCGCTGGCGTCGGCGCCTATCAGCCCGCCATGTTCCACCTGTTCACGCACGCCTTCTTCAAGGCCCTGCTGTTCCTGGGCGCCGGTTCGGTGATCCACGGCATGCACCACGAGCAGGACATGCGGAACATGGGCGGCCTGTGGAAGCTGCTGCCCATCACCTATGCGGTCATGATGATCGGCACCATCGCCATCACCGGCCTGGGTCTGCCCGGCGTCGGCGGCTTCGCCGGCTTCTACTCCAAGGACTCCATCATCGAGAGCGCCTATGCGGCGGCGACGTCGGGCCACTCGGCTGCGGGTATGTTCGCCTTCGTCATCGGCATCTCGGCGGCCCTGCTGACGGCTTACTATTCGTGGCGCCTGGTCTTCATGACCTTCCACGGCACGGCCAAGTGGAAAGACGACGGTCATCACGCCGCCGACGACCACGCCTCGCACGCCCAGCTGGAGACCCACTCCGAGCCGCTGGACGGTGATGACCATGCGCACGACGACCACCACCATGGTCCGCTGTCGCCGCATGAGAGCCCGGCGCCCATGGTCCTGCCGCTTCTGGTGCTATCGATCGGCGCCGTCTTCGCGGGCATGATCTTCGCCCCGCACTTCATCGGTCACCATGAGGCCGAGTTCTGGCGCGGCGCCATTTTCGTCGGCAGCCATAACCACGTCCTGCACGAGAGCCACAATGTCCCGACCTGGGTGAAGTGGTCGCCGCTGGTCGTGACCCTGCTGGGCACCTTCGCCGCCTTCTGGATCTACGTCCTCAAGGAGGGCGTCGCCAAGCAGTGGGCTGACCGCAAGGGACCGCTGTGGACCTTCCTCTACAACAAGTGGTTCTTCGATGAGCTGTATGACGCCGTCTTCGTGAAGGGCGCCAAGGCGCTCGGCGACTTCTTCTGGAAGATCGGCGACGTGAAGATCATCGACGGTCTCGGCCCCAATGGCGCGGCCTGGGCTTCGCTGAAATCGGGCGGCTGGCTGTCGCGCTTCCAGTCCGGTTTCGTCTACTTCTATGCATTCGTGATGCTGATCGGCGTGGCTGCGTTCCTTGCCTTCGCCATCTTCACGTGGGGAGCCTGAGCCTCGTGCCTCACATTCTGAGCATCGTCACCTTCCTGCCGCTGGTCGGCGCCGGCCTGCTGCTTCTGGCCGGCATGATGAACAAGGGCGGCCAGGACGCCGCGGCTCCGGCCGCGCGCTGGATCGCCCTGGGCACCACCCTGGTGGTGCTGGCCGTGTCCGTCCTGCTGGTGGCCCAGTTCGATCCGTCGAACCCGGCCTATCAGTTCGTTGAAAACTACGCCTGGTTCGCCGGCGCGGGGTACCATCTGGGCGTGGACGGGATCTCGATCCTGTTCGTCCTGCTGACGGCCTTCCTGATGCCGATCTGCATCGTGGCCAGCTGGAAGTCGATCGAGACGCGCGTCGTCGAATACATGGTCGCCTTCCTGGTGCTGGAGACACTGGTCATCGGCGTCTTCACGTCGCTGGACCTGTTCCTCTTCTACATCTTCTTCGAAGGCACCCTGGTGCCGATGTTCCTGATCATCGGCATTTGGGGCGGGGCGAACCGGATCTACGCCTCCTACAAGTTCTTCCTCTACACCCTGCTGGGGTCGGTGCTGATGCTGCTGGCCATGCTGTGGATGGCCCATGAGACGGGCACCACCAGCATCCCCGAGCTCAAGAAGTACGCCTTCGACCCGGCCGTTCAGCCCATCCTGTGGCTGGCCTTCTTCGCGTCGTTCGCGGTCAAGATGCCGATGTGGCCGGTCCACACCTGGCTGCCCGACGCCCACGTTCAGGCGCCGACGGCCGGTTCGGTCATCCTGGCCGGCATCCTGCTGAAGCTGGGCGGTTACGGCTTCATCCTGTTCAACCTGCCGATGTTCCCGCAGGCGTCACAGATGTTCACGCCCCTGGTCTTCACCCTGTCGGTGATCGCCGTGGTCTACACCTCGCTGGTCGCCTTCCGTCAGACCGACATCAAGAAGCTGATCGCCTATTCGTCGGTCGCCCACATGGGCTTCGTGACCATGGGCATCTTCGCCGGCAACGACACGGGGGTTCAGGGCGCGGTCTTCCAGATGCTGAGCCACGGCCTGATCTCGGGCGCGCTCTTCCTCTGCGTCGGCGTGGTCTATGACCGGATGCACACGCGTGAGATCGCCTTCTACGGTGGCCTGACGGCGCGGATGCCCTGGTATGCCGCCATCTTCCTGATGTTCACCATGGCCAACGTCGGCCTGCCGGGCACCTCGGGCTTCATCGGCGAAGTGCTGACCATGACGGGCGCCTATCAGGTCTCGACCTGGACGGCCCTGATCGCGGCTTCGGGCGTTATCTTCTCGGCGGTCTACGCCCTGACGCTGTTCCGCAACGTCATGTACGGCGAGATCAAGAACCCGGCGCTGCAGACCATCACGGACATCGACAAGCGCGAGCTGCTGATCTTCGTGCCGCTGATCGTCGGCACCATTTGGCTGGGCCTCTATCCCAACGCCGTCCTCGACTACACCGGGCCGACTGTTGAAGCCCTGACGACCGCCTATCGCGCAGCCATCGGCGGGTGAGAGCATAATGACTGATCTGTCTTCCGCCCTTCAACTCGCCGCCCCGGAGCTGACCCTTGCGGTCGGCGGGCTGGTGCTGCTCATGCTCGGCGCCTTCACCGGCGAGAAGTCGACGCGCCTGATCTCGGGTCTGTCGATCCTGCTGCTGGCCGTCGCCTCGGTGCTGGCCGCGGTCGGCCCGCTGGGCACGGCCTTCAACGGCGCCTATGTGGCCGATCCTCTGGCCGTCTACGGCAAGGTCGCCATCTTCCTGTCGGCGGCGGTCGCCATCGTCCTCGGCGACGGCTGGATCCACCGAAACGGCATGGCCAAGTTCGAGTATCCGGTCCTGATCGTGCTGGCCTCGGTCGGCATGTCGATGATGGCGTCCTCGGGCGACCTGATCTCGCTCTACATCGGCATCGAGATGCACTCGCTGGCCCTCTATGTGCTGGCCGCCTATCACCGCGACAACCTGAAGGCCTCGGAAGCAGGCCTGAAGTATTTCGTCCTGGGCGCCCTGTCGTCGGGTCTGCTGCTCTACGGCGCCAGCCTGATCTACGGCTTCGCCGGTTCGATGCGCTTCGTCGACATCGCCGCCTTCGCCACCGCCAATCCCGGCCCGGGCCTGATCTTTGGCCTGGTCTTCCTGATCTGCGGTCTGGCGTTCAAGGTTTCGGCCGCGCCCTTCCACATGTGGACGCCCGACGTCTATGAAGGCGCCCCGACCCCGGTCGTGGCCCTGTTCGCCACGGCGCCGAAGATCGCCGCCATGGTGCTGATCATCCGCGTCCTGGTCGAAGGCTTCGGCGTGGCGCACGGTCAGTGGGCCCAGGTCATCATCCTGATCTCTCTGATCAGCTTCGCCGTCGGTTCGTTCGGCGGTCTGATGCAGAAGGATGTCCAGCGCCTGCTGGCCTATTCCTCGATCATCAACATCGGCTACGCCCTGTTGGGCGTGGCGGCGGGCACCCAGGCAGGCGTCCAGGCCACCCTGATGTTCATGACCCTCTATGTCATCGACCAGTTCGGCTTCTTCGCCGTCCTGCTGTCGCTGAGCCGCAACGGTCGTCCGATCCGCAAGATCGCCGATCTGGCCGGTCTGAAGAAGGATCGTCCGCTGACGGCGGTGGCCCTGACCATCCTGTCGCTGTCGGCCGTCGGCATCCCGCCGATGTCGGGCTTCTGGGGCAAGTTCTTCGTCTTCGGCGCCGCCGCCGACGCGGGCTACTGGATGGCCGGCGCCGCCGGTCTGGTCGCCTCGGTCGTGGCCGGCTTCTACTACCTGCGCATCATCAAGGTGATGTGGTTCGATACGCCGGAGTTCGACGTGACGACCGACAAGTCGCCGCTGGAAGCCAAGTGGATCGCCCTCGCGGCCGCCGCCTTCTGCTTCCCGCTGGTGATCGTGGCCCTGACCTGGCTGGAGCCGCTGACCCGCGCCGCCGCCTCGGGCGTCGGCGTCGGATAAGGGCGCTTGGCCGCCCCGGTCCTGATCCTCGACGAAACCGACTCCACCAACGCCGAGGCGCGACGCCGCGCCGAGGCGGGCGAGGGCGGGCCGCTGTGGATCACGGCCCGGCGGCAAACGGCTGGTCGCGGCCGTCGCGGACGCAAATGGGAGAGCGAGAGCGGCAATCTCGCATCCAGCTTGCTGCTGCTGACGCGGAAATCCCCCGCCGAGGCCGCGCAGCTGACCTTCGCCGCATCCCTGGCCGTGGCTGACCTGCTGGACCGCTATGTTCCGCCGGCCCTGGTCACGATCAAATGGCCCAATGACGTGTTGCTGGACGGCCGCAAGACTTCCGGCATCCTGATCGAGTCCGGGCCCGCGCCGGCGTTCGGGATGACTGCGGGCGGTCTGTGGCTGGCGGTCGGCATTGGGGTGAACCTGAGCCAGACGCCCGGCGACACCGAACGCCCCGCCACCTGCATCGCCGAACACCTGAGCCAGGGCGTCGTCGCAGCGCCGAGCGTTGATGAGGCCGCCAAGGCTCTGGCCGAGACCTTCGGTGTCTGGCTGGACCGTTGGATGACGTTCGGCTTTCAACCCATTCTTGACGCCTGGATCGCGCGGACGCCTGGTCTGTACGGTCCCTGCACGGCGCGGCTGACCCGCGAAACTCTGACCGGCACGGCCGACGGGGTCGAGGCGGACGGCTCGCTGCGTCTGAAACTGCCGGACGGGTCGCTGCGGGTGATCTCTGCCGGCGACGTCTTTTTCGGAGAGGCCGCCTGATGTTGCTGGCGATCGAGCAAGGCAATACCAACACCCTGTTCGCCGTTCACGACGGCAACGACTGGATCGCCCAATGGCGCACGGCCACCGACGCCATGCGGACGGCCGACGAGTATGCGGTCTGGCTGCATCAGTTGTTCGAGATGCGCGGCAAGGGCCTGACCATGAGGGACCTCGACGGCTGCATCATCTCCAGCGTGGTGCCGCAGTCGATCTTCAACCTGCGCAACCTGGCGCGGCGCTATATCGCCGTTGAGCCTCTGGTGATCGGCGAGAACGTCAATCTCGGTATCGAGGTGCGCATTCCCAAGCCGAGCGAGGCCGGGGCCGACCGTCTGGTCAACGCCATAGGCGCGCTTCAGGTCTATGAGGGCGATCTGCTGCTGATCGACAGCGGCACGGCCACGACCTTCGACGTGGTGTCCGGCGGCGCCGAGCGGGGGCAGGGGGCCTTCGAGGGCGGGCTGATCGCGCCGGGCATCAACCTGTCGCTGCAGGCCCTGCACGAAGCGGCGGCCAAGCTGCCGCGCATCGCCATTCAACGCCCTGATGTCGTCATCGGGCGCGACACCGTCACCTCCATGCAATCGGGCGTCTTCTGGGGCTATATCGGCCTGATCGAAGGGCTGGTGGACCGTATCAAGGCCGAGTGGGGCAAGCCCATGACGGTCATCGGCACCGGCGGCATCGCCTCGCTGTT
The DNA here is from genome assembly GCF_044772165.1 of Brevundimonas sp. NPDC090276. Taxonomy (NCBI): domain Bacteria; kingdom Pseudomonadati; phylum Pseudomonadota; class Alphaproteobacteria; order Caulobacterales; family Caulobacteraceae; genus Brevundimonas; species Brevundimonas sp. NPDC090276. The sequence continues at coordinate 351,417 of NZ_JBIVYK010000002.1, forward strand.
CGAGGGCTCCACAAATTCAATCGACCGGTTTGATCCGGACCTGACCATCCGCGGCCTACTCGAAATCTGGCGGCGGAACACCCATCTCTAGGGACGTATGACAAAGAAAACTCAAAACGACGAACTCGTCTTCCTGCCGCTGGGCGGCTCGAACGAGGTCGGCATGAACCTGAACGCCTATGGTTTCGGCCCGGCGCATGATCGCAAGTGGATCATCGTCGACGTCGGCGTGACCTTCGGCGACCCCTCCACGCCCGGCGTGGACGTGATCGTGCCCGATCCCACCTTCCTGGAAGGCGAGAACATTCTGGGCATCGTGCTGACGCACGCCCACGAAGATCATATCGGCGCCCTGGGCTGGCTGTGGCCGCGCATCAAGGCGCCGCTCTATGCGACGCCCTTCACCGCCTATCTGATCCGCGAGAAGCTGCGCGACGCCAACATCCTGGACGATGTCGAGCTGAACGAGATTCCGCTGGGCGGCGACCTGAACCTGGGTCCGTTCGACGTGACCTTCGTCACCATCACCCACTCGATCGCCGAGCCGAATGGTCTGGCCATCAAGACCCCGCTGGGCACCGTCCTGCACACCGGCGACTGGAAGATCGACAATGATCCGGTCGTGGGCGAGCGCACCGACGTGGAGACGATCAAGCGTCTCGGCGACGAGGGCGTGCTGGCGATGGTCTGCGACAGCACCAACGTTTTCGTCGACGGCGTGGCCGGTTCCGAGGGCGACGTGAAGGTGGCCCTGGCCGCCCTGATCAAGGACCTGAAGGGCCGCGTCGCCGTGGGCTGCTTCGCCTCCAATGTCGCGCGCATGGACAGCGTCATCCGCGCCGCCGAGTCCGCCGGTCGCCGTGTGGCCCTGGCCGGGCGCTCGATGCACCGCATCACCGCCGCCGCCAAGTCGGTCGGCATGCTGAGCGACGTCAAACCCTTCCTGAGCGAACAGGAAGCGCGCGTCTGGCCCGAGGACGAGATCCTGTATCTCTGCACGGGCAGCCAAGGCGAGGTCCGCGCGGCCCTGTCGCGCGTGGCCGAGGGTACTCACCCCTTCATCAAGCTGGGTAAGGGCGACCACTGCATCTTCTCGTCGCGGGTCATCCCGGGCAATGAGCTGTCGATCGGCCGTCTGCAGGACAAGATGGCCGACCGGGGCGTGCGCCTCTACACCGAGAAGGACCATCCGGGCATCCACGTCTCGGGCCACCCGTGCCGGGATGAACTGCGCGAGATGTACAGCTGGGCCCGTCCGCGGATCGCGGTGCCGACCCACGGCATGCGCCGCCACCTGATGGAACACGCCAATCTGGCCAAGGACATGCAGGTCCCGGAAACCGTGACGCCGCGCAATGGCGACATGGTGCGTCTGGCGCCCGGACCCGCGGCCATCATCGACGAAGTGCCCTCGGGCCGTCTGTTCGTCGACGGCGGCATGCTGGTCGAGGAGGCGGGCGAGGCCCTGCGCGAGCGCCGGCACGCGGCCTCTAACGGCGTGCTGGTCGTCAGCTTCGCCATGGATAAACGCGGCAAGATCGTCAGCGACATCGACGTGCGCGGCATCGGCCTGCCGGGCGACGAGGACCGTCCGCTGGGCGATATCCTCGACGATCTGGCCGAGCGCGCCGAACAGGCGGTTCGCAAGCTGAAGGGCGAGGCTCTGGAGGATGAGTTGGTGGTCGAGCAGGCCGTCAGCCGCGCTCTGAAGAAGGCCAGCCAGCAGGTCTGGGATCGCCGACCCATCGTCGAAACCGTGATCCTGCGTCTGTAATGACGGATCGGCTTTATCTGCTGAACGCCGACTGGTTCGACGATCAGGGCGGGCCTTGGTACTGCCCGCCCGGCGCCCGCATCGAAGGCGTGCTCGGCCTCTATCCGCGTCTGCGTGAGCAGGTTCAGGTTACGCATCTGGATCACCCCCGTCCGCGCGCCGCCGTGGTGGCCGAGGTGGGGGAGGCCAACCAGAGCTGCCCGATACTGGTGCTGGACGGCGAGTTCGACTGGCCCGACGCTCAGGTCAGCGCGGAGACCGGCGCCCGTTTCCTGCAGGACGACGACATCCTGCCCTATTGGGCGGCCCGCTACGGCATCGGCCGTCCACACCCGTAAGGGTCAGTCGTTCGGCTCAAACCTCAGCACCCCGGCGATCCGCGAGACGCCGGTGTCGCTGGGGTGGGCCTGACCGTCCATTACGGGAACCTCGGCGAAGTCGAACGGGCTGACACCGTCGAGGCAGGCGACGTTGATCCCATACTGCTGCTGGTTCGAGCGGCGCTGGTGATGGGTGTAGATGCCGCAGCGCGAGCAGAACCAGTGCTTCGCCGAGCCCGTGTTGAAGCGATAGAGGGACAGGGCGTCTTCGCCCTGTGTGATCTCGAATCCGTCGAGGGCGGAAGAGACCGCCACCGCGCCCCGCATCCGACACAGGGAGCAGGTGCAGCGGCGCGCCGTATTCAGGCCGTCGTTGAGACGGACGCGAAAGCGGACCGTCCCGCAGTGACAGCCGCCGGCTCTGGTCGCGGTCTCGGTCAAATCAGCCTCCCAGCGTGACCTTTCGATAGTTGTCCTTGTCCAGATTTCCGATCTCGACCGAAATCTGGGCTGAACCGTCGTAGGGCTTCACGCCCGCCAGCAATGCCGCCTGGACCGCTTCGCCCAGCGCCGTCTTCTGCTCCTGCGTCCGGCCTGTAAGGATACGCAGGTCGCAATGGACCATGGCCTGGGCCGGGTCGCCGTCGGCGATGATCAGGTCGTCGCAGCGCACGATGCGGGTCTTGCAGGCCAGCGTCGTCGCGCCGACCAGGTCCACGCACAGCTGATGGATCTCCAGCGCCAGGGCGCGCCAATCGGTCCCGTCGAAATGGGGGGAGTGTTCCAGGGTGATCTGTGGCATGAGGGCGTCCTTGTTTCGCGCCTTTCCTTAGCCTGCTGATCACGCGGGCGGAATGCGGCAGGCGCCCGAACCGATGGATGATCGCCCATGCCTCTTGGCCCCTTCACTCTGGTGGCGCTGTATCTGACCACGTGGTGGATCGTGTTGTTCATGATCCTGCCGCTGGGCTCGTCGAAGCAGGTCGAGACGCCGCCGACCGACGGCAGCCAGTGGGGCGCGCCCGCCAATCCGCAGTTGAAGAAGAAATTCATCACCACGACCTGGGTGTCGGCCATCGTCTGGGTCGGCATTGTCTTCATCGTCTGGACCGGATGGATGCCGCTGCCGGACTTCACGCGCGGTCCTGCGCTCTAGCTTTCGCCCCATTCGCCCGTTTAAAACTCGGGCCTGACTGATTTTGCAGAGATTCCCGCCATGCGCCTGTCGCGCTATTTCCTGCCGACCCTGAAAGAAGCCCCTTCCGACGCCCAGATCGTGTCGCACCAGCTGATGCTGCGCGCAGGCATGATCAAACAGGAGGCCGCCGGCATCTACGCCTGGCTGCCGCTGGGCCTGCGGGTGCTGCGCAAGATCGAGAACATCGTGCGCGAGGAGCAGGTCAAGGCCGGCGCTGTCGAGCTGCTGATGCCGACGCTGCAACTGGCCGACCTGTGGCGCGAGAGCGGCCGCTACGACGCCTACGGCCCGGAGATGCTGCGCATCACCGACCGTCATGAGCGCGAGCTGCTGTACGGACCGACCAACGAGGAAATGGTCACGGATATCTTCCGGGCCTATGTGAAGTCGTACAAGGCCCTGCCGCTGAACCTCTTCCACATCCAGTGGAAGTTCCGCGATGAGCGCCGTCCGCGCTTCGGCGTCATGCGCGGCCGCGAGTTCCTGATGAAGGACGCCTATTCCTTCGATCTGGACGAGGCCTCGGCCCGCATCGCCTACAAGCGCATGTTCGCCGCCTATCTGAACACCTTCTCGCGCCTGGGCCTGAAGGCGGTGCCGATGCGCGCCGACACCGGCCCGATCGGCGGCGACCTGAGCCACGAGTTCATCGTTCTGGCCGAGACCGGCGAGAGCGAGGTCTTCTGCGACCGCAAGCTGGTCGAGATGGACGCGCCGGGCCACAACCTCAGCGTCGAGCAACTGGAAGGCGTGTTCAACGAGCGCACGGCCCTCTACGCCGCGACTGAGGAAATGCACGACGCGGGCCGCTTTGAGGCCGAGACCGCCGAGGGCGACCGTCTGTCGGCGCGCGGCATCGAGGTCGGCCACATCTTCTACTTCGGCACCAAATACTCGACGCCGATGAAGGCCAAGGTTGCCGGGCCGGACGGTCAGGACACCGAGGTCCACATGGGCAGCTACGGCGTCGGCGTGTCGCGCCTGCTGGGCGCCATCATCGAGGCCAGCCACGACGCCGGCGGCATCATCTGGCCGGACTCGGTCGCCCCGTTCGATGTGGTGGTGATCAATCTACGCGCCAGCGACGAGGCCGTCTCGGCCGCCTGTGAAAATGCCGTGGCCAAGCTGGAGGCCTTCGGCAAGGACGTCCTCTACGACGATACCGACGAGCGTCCGGGCGGCAAGTTCGCCACCGCCGATCTGATCGGCGTGCCGTGGCAGCTGACCATCGGTCCCAAGGGCCTGGCCGACGGTGTGGTCGAACTGAAGCGCCGCGCCACCGGCGAGAAGCAAACCCTGTCGCTGGACGCCGCCCTGGAGCTGCTGACGAAATGACCGACGTCGCGACGGCATCCACGCCGCCCGCCGTGAAACCGGCCGGTCCCTTCTCCGCCTGGGAGATCGGACTGGCGCTTCGCTACCTTCGCGCCAAGCGCAAGGAGGGCGGGGTCGCCCTGATCGCCATCATCAGCTTCGTCGGCATCATGCTGGCCGTGGCTGTCCTGATCAGCGTGATGAGCATCATGGCCGGCTTCCGCAGCGAACTGCTGGGGCGGATGCTGTCGTTCAACGGGCACATGTATGTGCAGGGGCCGGTCCTGACCTCGCCCGACCGCGAGGCGGCGCTGAAGCGCATCAGCGACGTGCCGGGCGTGGTCTCGGTGACGCCTCTGACGGAATCTCCCGCCATGTTCCGGGCTGGCGGCCAGATGACCGGCGGCGTCGTACGCGGCGTTCGGCCCCAGGACCTGGCCTCGACCAAGTTCGTCTATGACAGCCTGACGCCCGAGATGCGGGACTCCTTCGGGCGCGGCGAATACGGCGGCGACAACATCCTGATCGGCAAGGCCCTGGCTGACCAGATGGGGCTGAGCGTCGGCAGCGCCCTCTCCATCTATTCGCCGACCGGCGCCGACAGCGCCTTCGGCAACCTCGGTGGTCTGGAAAAGACCTACCGCGTCGGCGGCATCTTCAGTTCCGGCACGGCCGACTACGACCGCGCCTTCATCTTCATGCCTCTGGAACAGGCCCAGCTCTTCTTCGGCAAGGAGGGGGTCTGGGACGTGATCGAGATGAAGGTCGCTGAACCCGATCAGGTCGAAACCCTGTTGAACCCGGTGCAGCAGGCCGCCGGGCCCGGCAGCATCGTCACCGATTGGCGTGTCCGTCTGGCCGCCTTCTGGGGCGCGCTGAAGGTCGAGCGCGTGGCCATGAGCATCATCCTGGGTTTGGTCGTCGCCATCGCCGCCATGAACATCATCAGCGGCATCGTCATGCTGGTGAAGAACAAGACCCGCGACATCGCCATCCTGCGCACTGTGGGGGCCAGCCCGTCCTCGATCCTGCGCATCTTCTTCGTGTCGGGCGCGGCCATCGGCATCGGCGGGACCATCGCCGGTCTGGTGTTGGGCCTGCTGTTCTGCCTGAACATCGGCGCGATCCAGCACTTCATCGAAGGCATCACCGGGGTCCAGCTGTTCAACGCCGACGTCTATATGTTGGACGCCATCCCGGCCCTGGTCGATCCGTGGGACGTGACCTGGGTGGCGCTCTTCTCCTTCTTCATGAGCTGCCTCGCCAGCCTGCCGCCGTCGTGGAACGCGTCGCGGATCGACCCGGTGGAGGCACTGCGCTTTGAATAGTCCGCTGAACAAGACGCCGACGCTCAGCCTGCGCGGCATCATCCGCACCTATCCGACCGCTTCCGGCGGGCTGACGGTGCTGAAGGGCGTTGATCTGGACATCATGCCGGGCGAGGTCGTCGGCCTGATCGGGCCGTCCGGCTCGGGCAAGTCGTCGCTGCTTCATGCCGCCGGTCTGCTGGAGCGGCCGACCAGCGGTCAGGTCATGATCGACGGCGAGGACGTCGGCGGTCTGGACGAGCGGGCGCGCACGCGTCTGCGCCTGTCGCGGATTGGATTCGTCTATCAATTCCACCATCTGCTGCCGGAATTTGATGCGCGGGATAATGTCGCCCTGCCAATGCGCATCGCCGGCCATTCCGAGGCCGAGGCGCGCCGCCGGGCCGAGGCCCTGTTGACCAGCCTGGGTCTGGGCGAGCGTTTCACCCATCAGCCGGCCCAGTTGTCGGGCGGCGAGCAGCAGCGCGTCGCCATCGCCCGTTCTCTGGCCAACAACCCGCGCCTGCTGCTGGCCGACGAACCGACCGGCAACCTCGACCCCGCAAACAGCCATGCCGTGTTCGAGGCCCTGCGCGAACTGGCCAAGACCACGGGCGTCGCCGCCCTGATCGCCACCCACAACATGGAGCTGGCCGGTCACATGGACCGCGTCTTCGCCCTGAAAGACGGTCATCTGGAAGAGCGTGCGGCCGAGGCCCAGACCTACTGAGGTCAGGCGACAGCCTCGGCGCGGTTCTTGATCACGCCGAGGACGTTGCGATGGAAGTCGCCGAGGAAGACGCCGCCCCACCATGCCGCATAGTCGTTCATCGGCGTGCGGATCCAGTAACGGGTGGTCAGGATCAGGTCTGAACCGCCGCCCGCCGTGGCCTCGATGCGATAGCGGCCTTCCTCCAGTCGCAGATAGTCGCTGTCGACGGTCAGGTGTTCATCGAGGATGAGGCGCGAGGCGTCAGGGCCGACGTGGAAGGTCCAGGCCAGGGCGCGCTCAGGCGTCCATTCGGTGATGTGTTCCTCGAAGCGAACGCCCCGCGCCCATTGCAGATGCCGCACCGCGCCGACGCCGACGCCGGCCATCCGCGCGTCCTGCGGTCTAGGAATGCCGACCAGGTCGTGGCTGAAGTTCCAGCGGTGCTCGCGGTCCTTGATGGCGCGGATGTCGGTCAGGTTGTTCCAGACGACCTGAGGCGCGGCGTCGATATGGATGCGACTGACGACCTCACGAGTCTGGGCTTGTGGCGGGCGATCAGCTTCGACCGGGACGCCGATCAGCGGCACGGCCAGCAGAGCGAGGCAGGCCACGCGACCCGGACGGCTCTTCATGACGCCTCCGGCAATCACCCCGCCCAGAATGCCCGAACCGTAAAAGATGGGCGCCGCCATCACCAGACAGACCGAGCCCTCGCGAAGAACTACGCCGGCGCAGACCAGCATGACCGTGACGGTCAGGGCTGAAATGCTGGCGTGAGAGCCGCTACCCTTGATCCCGTTGGGGTCCGACACCGCGACGGCGAGGATGCAGGCCGCGATTGGCGCGCCCAGCAAGAAGCCGATCAGCAACATTCCTGAATCGGGCGCATTCAGCCGGGTCCATCCATAGATGCCCAAGGCATAGACCAAGCCGCAGGCAACCGCCGTCGCGAAGACACGATAGGCCGGCGGTTCTTTCGGCGGAACGGGCAGGGGACTCAGGCCGGGGCGATCAGCAGTCATGGCCCAACCATGACGAGCTTTGCCTTTCGCCGCCAGACACAGGCTGTGGCGAGCGGGCTCTGGGCCGGCGGGGCAGTTCAGCCAGCGGCGGCGGCGCCCCACAGGGTGCGCAGCCTCGCGCTGCGGCCGCAGCCGATGCGGTAGGCTTCGTATTGTGCCGGGTGCCGACGGGCGAAGTCCTGATGCTCGGGGGCGGCGGGCCAGAACCGCATGGCGGGATAGACGGGAGTAAGGAAACCGGCCCCCTTGGCGCCTAGCGCGGTCCGCGCGGCCGTGCGGGAGGCCTGAGCCGTGGCCGTCTGGGCGTCGGTCGCATAGACCGCCGTGACGTAGGACGGACCCTGATCACAGACCTGTCCAGTCTGATCAGTCGGGTCGATGGTGCGCCAGAAGCGGTCGACCAGAGTGCGGTAGCTGACCACGGCCGGGTCAAATGTCACCAGCACAGCCTCGCGATAGCCGGTGCCGCCGCGCACGACCTGTTCATAGGTCGGATTGGGCGCCGTGCCGCCGACGAAGCCCGACACTGCGGAGCGTACGCCGGGCAGGCCGTCGAAGGCCTTTTCCTCGGTCCAGAAGCAGCCGCCCGCGAAGATCGCTGTCTGAAAGCCGGGCGGCGGCCGCTCCGGCGACGCGGCCTCAACCGGCGTTTCCGCGGGCGAGCAGGCCGCCGTCAGGGCTATGGCGATCAGCAGGACGACACGCGACGACATGGGAGGCTCTCCCGTTCAATGCTTCACCAAGGTGGGGAAGGCGAGGACGACGCGCGAGCGCGGCAGTTGTGTTCCGCGCTTGCAATGAGAACAAAGCAGGAATATAGAACATTTCAGGAACAACGGAGCTGGGGATAAACCGATGTCGCGTTGGGTGAGGGATATGCTGTCGCTTGCGTCGTGCGGCGGCTTCGTCTGGATGATCTGGCAGGCGTCTTTCCTGGTGGCGTGATCGCCGCATCGACTCCCTGCATGATCACAATCCGGCCGCGCGGCGGTCGGATATGAGAGGTCCCGACGGGCGGGATCAGCGGAGTTTGTGTTGGCGGAAACGACGAACAGTCAGGGCTTTGTCCATCTGCGGGTCCGCAGCGCCTATTCCTTGCTGGAAGGGGCGATCAAGGCCGGCAAGATCGGCAAGATGGCTGCGGACGCGGGAATGCCCGCCGTCGCCGTCGCTGACCGCGCCAACCTGTTCGGCGCGCTGGAGTTCAGTCAGAACACCAAGGACGCGGGCGTTCAGCCCATCGTCGCCTGCGCCCTGCCGGTGCTCGGCATCGGCGGCCAGGTCGCCGAACGCTGGGCCAAGACCCCGACCGTGGTGCTGCTGGTCCAGAACGAGCAGGGCTGGCTCAACCTGTGCGCCCTGTCGTCCGCCGCTTACCTCGACGCGGGCGAGATGTCGGAGCCCGGCGTCCCCTGGGCGCAGGTTGTGGATAAGTCCGAGGGGCTGATTCTGCTGTCGGGCGGTCCCGACGGCCCGATCGACCCCCTGTTCGTCCAGAACAAGCGCGAAGATGCGCTATCTTCTCTTGCAGAGATGAAACGCGTTTTCGGTGACCGTTTCTATGTCGAATTGCAACGCCACGGTCTGCCGCAGGAGCCTGCGGCGGAGAAGGGCCTGGTCGAATGGGCCTACGCTAACGACGTGCCTCTGGTCGCCACCAATGACGTCTATTACGCCAAGGCGGCTCAGGCGAAGTCGCACGACGCGCTGCTGTGCATCTCCGACGGCGCCTTCACCGGTCAGGAGGATCGGCGCCGCATCACCGGGGAGCACTGGTTCAAGACCGCCGAGGCCATGCGGACCCTGTTCGCGGACCTGCCCGAAGCCTGCGACAACACCATCGACATCGCCCGCCGCTGCGCCTTCCTGGTTCAGACCCGCGCGCCGATTCTGCCGCGCTTCGACACCGGGGCCGGACGCTCTGAGGCTGACGAACTGGCGCACCAGGCGCGCGAGGGGCTGAAGCTCCGGCTGGAGAAGAACAAGGCTTATGCGCCTGAGGAAGACTACTGGGCCCGCCTCGAATGGGAGGTGGGGATCATCCAGCAGATGGGGTTCCCCGGCTACTTCCTGATCGTTTCGGACTTCATCAAGTGGGCCAAGGTGCACGGCATCCCGGTGGGGCCGGGCCGGGGCTCCGGCGCCGGTTCGCTGGTGGCCTGGTCGTTGACCATCACCGATCTGGACCCGCTGCGGTTCGGCCTGCTGTTCGAGCGCTTCTTGAACCCCGAACGGGTCTCCATGCCCGACTTCGACATCGACTTCTGCCAGGAGCGGCGGGAAGAGGTGATCGACTATGTGCAGGATCACTACGGCAAGGACCGGGTGGCCCAGATCATCACCTTCGGCACGCTGCAGGCGCGGGCCGTGCTGCGCGACGTCGGCCGGGTGCTGCAGATGCCGCTGGGCCAGGTGGACCGGCTCTGCAAGATGGTGCCGAACAACCCGGCCAACCCGGTGACCCTGGCCCAGGCCATCGACCTGGAGCCGCGCCTGAAGGAGGCGCGCGACGCCGAGCCGGCGGTGCGGACCCTTCTGGAAACGGCGCTGGAGCTGGAGGGGCTGTACCGCAACGCCTCGACCCACGCGGCAGGCATCGTCATCGGCGACCGGCCGCTGACCGAGCTGGTGCCGCTGTATCAGGACCCGCGTTCGACCATCCCGGCCAGCCAGTTCAACATGAAGTGGGTCGAGCCGGCCGGTCTGGTGAAGTTCGACTTCCTGGGCCTGAAGACCCTGACGGTGCTGGACCGGGCGCGCGAGTATCTGGAACGGCGCGGCGCGGCGCCGGAATGGAACCTGCTGCCGCTGGACGATCCCAAGACCTATGAGCTGATGGCCTCGGGCCAGACGGTCGGGGTGTTCCAGCTGGAATCCCAGGGCATGCGCGACACCCTGCGCAAGATGCGCTGCGGGTCCATCGAGGAAATCACCGCTCTGATCTCTCTCTATCGGCCGGGGCCGATGGAGATGATCGACACCTATATCGACCGGAAATTCGGGCGGGCCGAGGTGGACTATCTGCACCCCAGCCTGAAGGAGGTGCTGACCGAGACCTACGGCGTCATCATCTACCAGGAACAGGTGATGAAGATCGCCCAGATCCTGGCGGGCTACAGTCTGGGTGAAGCCGACCTTCTGCGCCGCGCCATGGGCAAGAAGAAGAAGGAGGAGATGGATTTCCAGCGCCTCCGCTTCGTCAAGGGCGCATCCGAGAAGTCCGTGCCAGAGGCCCAGTCGGGCTCCATCTTCGACCTGGTGGCCAAGTTCGCGGGCTATGGCTTCAACAAGTCCCACGCCGCCGCCTATGCCCTGATCTCGTTCCAGACGGGCTGGCTGAAGGCCAACCACCCGGTCGAGTTCTTCGCCGCCTCGATGAGCCTCGACCTGTCGAACACCGACAAGCTGGCGGTCTTCTATCAGGACTGTCGGCGGTTCGAGATCCCGGTTCTGGCCCCCGACATCAATCGCTCCTCCGCCGACTTCGACGTGGCGTGGAAGGACGGGCAGGGCAGCGTGCTTTATGCCCTGGGCGCCATCCGCAACGTGGGTCTGGAGGCGATGAAGCACGTCGTCGAGGTGCGTGAGGCGGGCGGGCCGTTCGCCGACATCTTTGACTTCCTGGAGCGGGTCGACCCCAAGGCGGTCAACAAGCGGGCGCTGGAAGGCCTGGCCAAGGCGGGCGCTTTCGACAGCCTGAACTCCAACCGCCGCCAGCTGTTCGAGCAGGCCGACACCCTGATCGCCTATTGCCAGAGCGTCGCCGCTGAGCGTGCGTCGTCGCAGGTCAGCCTGTTCGGGGCGGATCAGGCGGGGGCCGCGCGACCGCGCCTGAAGAGCGTCGAGCCTTGGGCCGGCCCCGACAAGCTGGATCAGGAACTGGCGGCCGTCGGCTTCTACCTGTCAGGGCACCCGCTGGAAGACCTGACCCCCGCCTTGAAGCGCAAGCGCGTGACCTTCGTGGCTGAGGCTCAGGGTCTGGCCGAGGCGGGCCACGAAGCCTTCCTGATGGCGGGCGTCGTGCGTCGGCGTCAGGAGCGGGCCAGCGCCAAGAGCGGCGAGAAGTTCGCCTTCGTCACCTTCTCGGACCCGACGGGCGAGTTCGAATGCCTGTTTCCGCCGGAACAGCTGCGGCGCTGCCGGGATATCCTTGAGGTCGGGGCCTCGGTGCTGGTCAAGGTGCGGGCCAAGTCGGCGGACGGCGAGGTGCGCTTCTTCGGCGACGACGCCAGTCGGATGGAGACCCTGCTGGACGACACCCAGATCGGCTTGCGGGTCGTCCTGTCGGCCCAATCGGCCGACGCCGAGGCGCTGAAGGCGCGGCTGGATCGGGCCAGGGCCCAGGGCAAGGGCGGCGAGGTCTGGCTGCAGGCCACGCTGGGCGGACGGACGGAGATCGAGATCAAGCTCCCCGGGCGCTACCGACTGGACGCGGCCTTGCGCGGGGCGTTGAAATCGGCGCCGGGCGTGGTGATGCTGGAGGACGCCTGATGAACGAGGGGCTGCTCATGAAGAGTGCGCGCGGGATTTTTGAGGTCGTCATCACTCCGGTCCAGCCGGCGGAGGGCGCCGCGTCGGACGCGCCGGGACGCATGCTTCTGGCCAAGACCTTTCATGGCGATCTGACCGGAACCGCCTCCGGCGAGATGCTGGCGGTCATGAGCCCCGAGCGGTCAGGCGCCTATGTCGCCCTGGATCGGGTGCATGGCGTCATCGACGGGCGCGAGGGAGCCTTCGCCCTGGTGCATCGTGGGCTGATGGACCGGGGCGCGCAGGAACTGCTGATCACCATCGTGCCGGGATCGGGGGCAGGGGAACTGGCCGGGATCGCAGGGGTGTTTCACCTGACCATCGCCGACGGCGTTCATCACTATGATCTGGAATACAGCTTGCCGACACCTTGAGGGAGGGATGGATCATGGCCGTGCATAAGGGTTCCTGCCACTGCGGCGCGGTGGCCTATGAGGTCGAGGTCGGGTTGGAGGGCCTGATCGAGTGCAACTGTTCGCACTGCTATCGAAAGGGCTTCGTCCTGGCCTTCGCGCCGCGCTCGGCGTTTCGGCTGACGGCGGGTGAGGAGGCGACGACCTCCTACTTCTTCAACCACCACAAGATCGACCATCGCTTCTGCAAGACCTGCGGGGTTCAGCCCTTCGGCTACGGCGTGGCGCCCGACGGGGCCGAGGTGGCGGCGATCAATGTGCGGACCCTGACCGACGTCGAGCCATGGGCCTGGACGGCCAAGCGAGTGGACGGGCGCAGCTTCTGATCAATTCGGCTCGGGGCGGAACTGTTCTCGTGGGGTGCCGTCTACGGCGTATAGTCGCTCGACCGGGATTTTGATGAGAAGGCCGGTGCGCGGCAGGCGCAGATCATAGATGGCCCCCAGCAGGCCCGCCATCGGCTGGCCGACGACGTGCGCCCCTTGAGCGTGCAGACCGATGGCCAGGCCCTCGCCCATGCTGCCGGTCCAGCGTCCTACGCGGACCTCGAGGGGACCATGGTGGCGCTTGCCGGGGCGCGGCAGGACCTGCTCGAGCCAGCGGCGTTCGATCCCCGTCTGGCGCGCCTCAGCCGGAAGGGTGTGGATCTGATAGGCGGCCGGGGCGTCGACGAACCAGCCCATGATCGCACGGGCGACCACGGTGTTGCCGCCGCTGGGCGTTTCGGTCAGGTCGATGACGATGGGCTGATCGTCTTGAGCCGTCGCCATGGCGGCGTCGAAGGCGGCGATGGTCGCCTGATCGCCCAAGGCGTCGTTGATGCGGATGACGAGAGCGTCGTCTTCCCTGCGGCTTTCCACCAGCGGGTGGTCGCGCCGCGCCGCATAAAGGCTAGGCAGATTCAGGCGTCGAACAGTCCCATTGGCGGCGGTGATCGTCAGATCACGGGAGCGATCCCGTCGCCCGGCGGCCAGGACGCGAGCGGCGTATCCGGCACGATCGCCGTCGGCGGACAGGCCGATTTCACGCCAGAAGGCGACGACGGCCTCGGTCGTCGTCCCGCCTCCCACGGCCGTCAGCCTGTCGCCTGGCTGCACCCCGGCGTTGTGAGCCGGAGAACCTGTGCGGACGGCCGTGATGACCCAGGCCTGGCCTTGAGGTTCGACCCAGAGATCGGAGTAGCTGGGCGTCACGGCCCAGCTGTCGGCGAAGGAAGCGCCGGTAATGGCGTGATGGTCAGCCAGAGCGGTCAAGGCGTGCTCCGCATATCGTAGCAGGCTGGCTTGATCATGGACTGCCCGAGCCTCAGCCCTGAGCGCCTCGCTATCGGGAAAGGCGCCGCCCGGCAGCCGCTCGGCATAGGCGTATTGTTCGTCGATCAGCGAAGGCAGGGCCAGGGCGTCCTGGCGATAGTCCTCGGCGGCCGGCGCGCTTGTCGTTTGCGCGGTCGCCATGGTTGCAAGCGTCAGGGCGACGAAAGGGGCAGTGAGGAGGACGTGGGAAATCCGCATGGCGTCATGAGGTCGGGCTTCGAAGCGGCGGACAAGTTAAATCCCGATCATGTTCACGTACTTGCCTTTTTCCGGCGATGCGCCTAGAGAGCGCGCGCACTTCGCACGTGGGCGTGGCGCGGTCCGGGGAGACATCCCGGCCTGCACCGTTCCGAGGGACCGTCCGGTCCTTTTACTCGCTCACGCTAGGTTTGATCGGAAAAAGGATACAACGATCATGGCTCTGCCTGAATTCTCGATGCGTACGCTGCTGGAAGCCGGCGCTCACTTCGGCCACCAGACGCACCGCTGGAACCCGAAGATGGACCGCTACATCTTCGGCTCGCGCTCGAACATCCACATCATCGACCTGTCGCAGACGATGCCGCTGTTCCACCAGGCTCTGGTGGCTGTGCGCGACGTCGCCGCAAAGGGCGGCCGCGTTCTGTTCGTCGGCACCAAGCGCCAGGCTGCTGGCCCGGTGGCTGAAGCTGCCACGCGCTGCGCCCAGTACTACATGAACAACCGCTGGCTCGGCGGCACGCTGACCAACTGGCGCACCGTCTCGGGCTCGATCGCCCGCCTGCGCGAGCTGGAAGCTGTTCTGGCCAACGGCGGCGAGGGCCGCGTCAAGAAAGAGCTGCTGACCCTGCAGCGCGAGAAGGACAAGCTTGAGCTGTCGCTGGGCGGCATCAAGGACATGGGTTCGATCCCGGACATCATGTTCGTCATCGACACCAACAAGGAGTCGATCGCGATCCAGGAAGCTCGCAAGCTGAACATCCCGATCATCGCCATCCTGGACACCAACTCGGATCCCGACGGCATCACCTACCCGGTCCCGGGCAACGACGACGCCGCCCGCGCCATCCAGACCTACTGCGACCTGATCGCCGACGCCGTCCTGGACGGCCTGGCCGCCGGCGCTTCGGCCTCGGGCATCGACCTGGGCGCTTCGGAAGCTCCGGTCGAGCCGATGCTGCGTGAAGCTGCTGCTCCGGCCGCTGCTGAAGCCGCTCCGGCCGGCACGGAAGGCGCTGC
Organism: Brevundimonas sp. NPDC090276; assembly: GCF_044772165.1. Classification (NCBI taxonomy): domain Bacteria; kingdom Pseudomonadati; phylum Pseudomonadota; class Alphaproteobacteria; order Caulobacterales; family Caulobacteraceae; genus Brevundimonas; species Brevundimonas sp. NPDC090276. The sequence goes on from NZ_JBIVYK010000002.1 coordinate 366,538, forward strand.
TGAAGAGCTGCTCGCGACGACTGAAGAAAAGGTCGAGGGCTAAGACGCCCTCGGGGTCCGATCGGTGATTGGACCTACGCCAAACTGACATGCGGCCGGGCTATTCAAGCCCGGCCGCTCATTTGAATTTTCAGGAGAAGAACATGGCCGAGATCACTGCCGCCCTCGTGAAGGAACTTCGCGAGCGTTCGGGCGTCGGCATGATGGACTGCAAGAAGGCGCTGGTTGAGAACAACGGCGACATCGACGCAGCTATCGACTGGCTGCGCGCCAAGGGCCTGTCCAAGGCCGCCAAGAAGGCTGACCGCGTCGCCGCTGAAGGCCTGGTCGCCGTGGCTGTTCGCTCGGAAGGCAAAGGCGAAGTCGCCGCCGCCATCGAGTTCAACGCCGAAACCGACTTCGTCGCCCGCAACGACCTGTTCCAGACCGCAGCCAAGTCGTTCGCCCAACTGGGCCTGCACCACGACGGCGTCGAAGCCATTCAGGGCGCGACCCTGGAGAACGGCCGCACGGTTCAGGACGAAGTGACCCAACTGATCGCCACCATCGGCGAGAACATGCAACTGCGCCGCGCCGCCCGCCTGTCGGTCGATGAAGGCGTGGTTTCGACCTACGTCCACAACGCTGTGTCGCCGGGCGTCGGCCGCATCGGCGTGCTGGTGGCTCTGGAAGGCGAAGGCGACCAGGAAGCCCTCCGCGAACTGGGCCGCAAGATCGCCATGCACGTCGCCGCCACGGCGCCGCTGTCGCTGAACACCGACGACCTGGACCCGGCCGCCATCGAGAAGGAACGCTCGGTTCTGATCGAAAAGGCCAAGGAAGAAGGCCGCCCGGAAAACATGATCGAGAAGATCGTGGAAGGCCAGATCAACAAGTTCCAGAAGGACGTGGTGCTGTCGAAGCAACCGTTCGTCATGGACCCGGACGTGACCATCGAGCAGCTGGTCGCCAACTCGGGCAAGGAACTGGGCTCCTCGAACCTGCGCCTGGCCGGCTTCGTCCGTCTGGCTCTGGGCGAGGGCGTCGAGAAGGTCGAGTCGCCGGACTTCGCCTCTGAAGTCGCCTCGATGACGGGCGGCAACTAACACCGAAGTTTCTTCCTGAAAGGGAAGAATTTTCAAAAGGGCGCGTTCGGCTTTGATGGCCGGCGCGCCCTTCGTCTATGATGAGCCGCCGATTCACCTCGCGCGGATGCCTAACCCCAGTATCCACGGACCCTGACCCATGCCCGACGCCCCTTCCGAGTTTCGTTACAAGCGCGTCCTGCTGAAGGTCTCTGGCGAGGTCCTGATGGGCGAGCAGTCCTATGGCATCGACATGAAGACCGTCGATGTCGTGGCGGCGGCGGTCGCCGCCGTGGCGCGCCAGGGCGTCGAAATCTGCCTGGTCATCGGCGGCGGCAACATCTTCCGCGGCCTGTCCAAGGCCGCTGAGGGCATGGACCGCGCCAACGCCGACTACATGGGCATGCTGGCCACCATCATGAACGCCCTGGCCATGCAGGGCGCGCTCGAGAAGATCGGCGTTGACACGCGGGTCCAGAGCGCCATTCCCATGGCCGCTATCGCCGAGCCCTACATCCGCCGTCGCGCCATGCGGCACCTCGAGAAGGGGCGGGTGGTGATCTTCGCCGCCGGCGTGGGCGCCCCCTTCTTCACGACTGATTCGGGCGCCGCGCTGCGCGCGGCTGAAATGGGCTGCGACGCCCTGCTGAAGGGCACCAGCGTGGACGGCGTCTATACCGCCGATCCCAAGAAGGACGCGACGGCGACCCGCTATGAAACCCTCAGCTATCAGGAAGTTCTGGCCAAGGACCTGCGCGTCATGGACGCCTCGGCCATCGCCCTGATGCGCGACAGCGACATTCCGATCGTCGTCTTCTCGATCCGTGAGGAAGATTCGCTTCGCAAGACCCTGCGCGGCGAAGGCACCTTCACCGTCATCACCAACAACAAGGCCGCGTAAGCAGCCCTCGACCCGAACGACCAGACCAAGGAAACCGCCATGGCCAAGCCCGACCTCAAGACCTACCGGGACCGGATGGACAAGTCCGTCGCCTCGCTGAAGGAAGACTACGCCGGGCTGCGGACGGGGCGGGCCAATGCGGGTCTGCTGGATCCGGTCCAGGTCGAAGCCTATGGCTCGACCTCGCCGCTGAACGCCGTGGCCGCCATCAGCGTGCCTGAGCCGCGCATGATTTCGGTCAACGTCTGGGACAAGGGCATGGTCGGTCCGGTCGAGAAGGCCGTTCGCGCCGCCGGTCTGGGCCTGAACCCGATCGTGGACGGTCAGACCCTGCGTATTCCGGTTCCGCCGCTGACCGAAGAGCGCCGCAAGGACCTGGTCAAGCTGGCAGGCAAGTACGCCGAACAGCAGAAGATCGCCGTGCGCAATGTGCGTCGTGACGCCAATGACGACCTGAAAAAGGCCGAAAAGGCCACGGAGATCAGTCAGGACGAACAGAAGAAGATGGAAGCTGAGGTCCAGAAGGACACCGACGCGGCCATCAAGCGCATTGACGAGGCCTTGAAGGCCAAGGAAGTCGAGATCATGCAGGTCTGACGCAGGTCTGCGTCGGGAGGGATCTTTACAATGTCGGCCGAGACCGTCGCCACGGCGCCTGAAAAGGGGCCACGTCACGTCGCCCTGATCATGGACGGCAACGGTCGCTGGGCCGAGCGTCGTGGTCTGCCGCGCGTCATGGGCCACCGCGAGGGAGTCCAGGCGCTGCGCCGCACGATCAAGGCGGCGCCGGACTTCGGCATCCGCTGCCTGACCGTGTTCGGCTTCTCAACCGAGAACTGGAGCCGTCCGGCGGACGAGGTGTCGGACCTGATGGGCCTGGTGCGGGCCTTCGTCGGCAGTGATCTGAAGCGGCTGGAAGCCGCAGGAGTGCGCATCCGCATCCTGGGCCGCCGCAAGGGGTTGCCCAGCGACATAGCCGCCATCGTCGATCGCGCCGAAGCCCAGACCGCACACAATACTGGCTTCCTGTTGCAGGTGGCGTTCAATTACGGCGGTCGGGCCGACTTGGTCGATGCGGCGCAGCGGCTGGTCGAGCAGGCCCGCGCGGGGCAGTTCAGCGGCGACGTGACCGAGGACGACCTCGGCGCCGGCCTGTCCACGGCGGGCGCGCCGCCGGTCGATCTGATCGTGCGGACCTCGGGCGAGCAGCGGCTGTCCAACTTCCTGTTGTGGGAAGCTGCCTACGCCGAACTGGTGTTCCAGGACATTCTCTGGCCGGACTATGGCGCCGAGGCGCTGGGCGAGGCGGTGTCCCTCTATGGTAATCGCGAGCGGCGATATGGCGGGCGCGACGCCTTGCCGGACGCAGCCGTGAAGACGGCGGTAGGCTGATGGCGTTGAAGATCGGTGACATCGGCCTGAGAGCGGCCTCGGCCGTTGTGCTCGCGCCGGCGGCCGTCCTGGCCACCTGGGCCGGCGGCGGCTGGTTCTGCGCCCTGGTGGTGGCCGCCTGTGGCCTGCTGGCGTTTGAATGGGCGCGGATGAGTGCGCCGCGCTTCTGGCGTTCGGTCGGCGCTGCCGTGGCTCTGGCTCTGATCATCGCTGTGGTTGCCGCGCATATCGGGCAGATGTCGCTGGCGCTGGTCCTGCTGGTTTTCGGCGCTCTGGCGGCGGGATTGTTTGCGCGGTCGCGCGGGGCTGAAGCGCTGGATGCGGCCTATGGCGTGCTCTACCTTGGTTGGCCCTGCGTCCTTCTGATCTGGCTGCGCGATCTGAACGACGCTCAGGGTCTTTACTGGACCGTGCTGGTCTTTGCCGTGGCCTGGGCTTCGGACATTCTGGCCTATCTGGTCGGCAGCGCCGTGGGCGGACCCAAGCTGTGGCCGCGCTTTTCGCCCAACAAGACCTGGTCCGGCTTCATCGGCGGCCTGATCGCCGGGATGGTCGCCGGCGCCGCCATGGCGGGATGGCTCGAGATGGGTCGCCTGAACGCCTTCTGGGGCGGGATTCTCGGTCTTGCGGCCGCGCTGGCTACCATGGCGGGCGACCTGTGGGAGTCGGCCCTGAAGCGTCGGTTCGGTGTCAAGGACGCGGGCAACATCATTCCTGGTCATGGCGGACTGCTGGACCGGGTCGACGGCCTGATGTTCGCGGTCGTGGTCGTGGCGGCGGGGCGTGTGATCGTTCTGATGCTGGGGCAGGGGTCGTGATCACCCGCAAGGTCAGCGTGCTGGGCTCAACCGGCTCGGTCGGCACCTCGACGCTGGACCTGATGGATCAGGCCGAGGCGGCAGGGTCAGGCGCGTTCCAGGTCGAGGTCCTGACCGGCGGAAACAATATCACCCGTTTGGCCGAACAGGCCCGGCGCTGGCGGCCGAAGCTGGCCGTAACGGCCGATCCGGCCCGTCTGTCGGAACTGCGCGACGCCCTGACGGGAACGGACGTCGAGGTCGCCGCTGGACCCGAAGCCATCGTCGAGGCCGCGACCCGGCCCGTGGATTGGGTCATGGCCTCCATTGTCGGCTCGGCAGGGCTGCGCTCGGCCTGGGCCGCGGCCGGTACCGGCGCGACCCTGGCCCTGGCTAACAAGGAAAGCCTCGTCTGCTGCGGCCCGGCGCTGATTGAGCGGGTCAAGCGCAGCGGGGGCAAGCTGATACCGGTCGACTCCGAACATTCCGCCATCTTCCAGGTCTTTCCCGCCGAGGCGCCCGAGCAGGTGTCGAAGCTGGTTCTGACTGCTTCGGGCGGACCGTTCCGCACCCTGCCGCGCGAGGCCATGGGCCGGATCACGCCAGAGCAGGCGGTCGCCCATCCCAACTGGAGCATGGGCGCCAAGATATCGGTCGACAGCGCCACCATGGCCAACAAGGGTCTGGAGCTGATCGAGGCGGCCTATCTGTTCGCCATGACTGGTGACCGGATCGACGTGGTGGTTCATCCCGAATCAATCATCCACAGCCTTGTGGAATATGTGGATGGTTCGACCCTGGCCCAGATGGGGCCGCCGGACATGAAGACGCCGATCGCCTGCGCCCTGGCCTGGCCCGACCGTATGGTCTGGCCCGCGCCCAGGCTGGATCTGGCCGCCCTGGGCCGTCTGACCTTTGAGGCGCCCGACATGGCGCGCTTCCCGGCGTTGCGGCTGGCGCGCGAGGCCCTGGCGGCGGGCGGCGTTGCGCCCATCGTTTTCAATGCGGCCAACGAGGTCGCGGCCTTGGCCTTCCTTGACCGTCGGCTGGGCTTTCTCAATATTGCCGCAGTCGTCGCCGACACCTTGGAGCGTGCGACGAACGCGGGGGTGGGTTCCGGTTCCGACGACGCCTGTGACGCGGCCCTGGCCGTGGACGCCATGGCCCGGCGGATCGCGAACGACATCATCGCCTCGCTCGCGATTGCTGCCTGAGGGCGACAGGAGACATGACTGGGATGCTAGGTGTTCTTGGGCAGGCCCTGATCTATGTCGTGCCGTTTTTGCTGGTGCTGACCTTGGTCGTCACCATTCACGAACTGGGTCACTTCCTGACGGCGCGTGCCTTCGGCGTGAAGATGGAGCGTTTCTCCATCGGCTTCGGCCGCGCCGTCTTTCAGCGCACGGACAAGCAGGGCGTCGAGTGGCGGCTGGGCTGGCTGCCGCTGGGCGGCTACGTCAAATTCGCCGGCGATCTGGACGCGACGGGCGTGCCGGATCGCGCCGGTCTGGACGCGCTGAAGCAGGAACTTGTCGCTGCCCATGGGCCGGGCGCTGAAAAAGATTACCTGTATTTCAAGCCTCTGTGGCAGCGCGCCCTGGTTGTCGCGGGCGGTCCCTTCGCCAACTTCGTGCTGGCCATCTTCATCTTCACCCTGCTGTTCAGCCTGGTCGGAGTTGAGCTTCGCCCGGCCCGCGTCATGCAGGTGCAAGCGGAATCCCCGGCCGCCGCCGCTGGCTTCCTGCCGGGCGACCTGATCACCCGCGTCAATGGCAAGCTGATCGCAGACGGGGGCGAGGTGACCCAGGTCGTAGCCCTGAGCAGCGGCGATCCGGTCCGGTTCACCGTCGAGCGCGCGGGCGCCGAGGTGCAGCTGACCGCCACGCCCGAACGCAAGATCGAAGAGAACCCCATCGCCGGGCGGGTCTCGGTCGGCCGTATCGGCCTGGCCCTGGGCTCCAGCCGCGATGAGGTGCGTCACGTTCGTTATGGACCGATCGCCGCTGTGGGCCGTGGTTTCAAGGAAACCCGCAATATCCTGAGCACCACCTTCACCTATATCGGCCGCATCTTCACCGGGCGCGAATCGGGTGACCAGTTCAGCGGTCCTCTGGGAATCGCCAAGGCTTCGGGCGCCCTGACCAATGCAGCCGTGTCGGCCAATCCCGATCCTCTGGCCATGGCGGGAAATCTCCTGCTGACGCTGACCAGCTTCGCCGCCATACTTTCGGTCGGAATCGGTTTTCTAAATCTCATGCCCGTTCCGGTTCTGGATGGGGGGCATCTGATGTTTTACGCCTATGAGGCGGTGGCACGCCGGCCGGTGGCGGCCAGGGTTCAGGAGGCGGGATATCGTGTCGGTCTTGCTTTGCTGGCCAGTTTAATGTTGTTCGCGACCTGGAACGACCTGCAGAAACTCAATCTCTTCAAATTCCTCGGCGGGCTCGTCTCGTGAGCCGACGCCAGCCCCCGATGGTTCCCCGAATGATTCAGAACGACAGTCGCCTCATGATCCGAACCCGTGGCCGTATCCTTGGACCCAGCGCCCTGGCGTTGGCCGTCGCCGCCGGCCTGGCTGGTCCGGCCCTGGCGCAGACCGCGCCTGCCGCCGCTCCGGCGGCCGCTCAGCAGGACCCCCAGGTGGTGGTGACGGCGCCGGCGGAGGATCGCGCCGTGGTCAATCGCATCGTCGTGCGTGGCAACCAGCGCATCGACCAAACGACCGTCCTGTCCTATCTGCCGATCCAGCCGGGCGACACCATCGACGCGGCGACGATCGACGTGGCCGTGCGGACCCTGTCGCGCACCGGCCTGTTCGCTAACGTGCAGCTGGGCCTTCAGCCGAACGGCGACCTGGTGGTCGAGATCGTGGAAAACCCGATCATCAACCAGGTGACCTTCGAGGGTAACAAGGCGCTCACCCAGAAGAAGCTGACGGACGAGGTCACGATCAAGCCGCGCGGCATCTACACCCGCGCGCGCGTCCAGGAGGACGTCGGCAAGATCATCGAGCTGTACCGCCTGTCGGGCCGCATCTCGGCTACAGTGACGCCCAAGCTGGTCCAACTGGAACAGAACCGCGTCGACGTGGTGTTCGAGATCGACGAGGGCCCCGAGACCGGCGTCGCCGCCATCACATTCCTCGGCAACACGGCCTTCTCGGACAGCGATTTGCGCGACGTCATGGTCACCAAGCAGTCCAGCTGGTGGCGCCTGTTCAGCTCGAACGACAACTACGACCCGAACCGACTGGATTACGACCGGGAGCAACTGCGGAAATTCTATACCAACCGCGGCTATTATGATTTCCGCATCCTGTCGTCTGTGGCGGAACTGAAGCCCGACAACAGCGCCTTCGGCATGACGATCACGCTGGAAGAGGGCGATCGCTACAACTTCGGCGAGGTCAAGGTTGTCACCGAGAACGACCGTCTGAACGCGGAATTCCTGCAGCGTCTTCTGCCAATCCGTTCTGGCGACCTGTACGAAAGCGATCGGATCGAAAGCGCCGTCGACGCCTTGACCTTCGCGGCGGGCTCGGCGGGTTACGCCTTCGTTGAGATCAATCCGACCTATCGGGCCAACCCCGAGACGGACACGGTCGATGTGACCTTCAACCTGAGGGAAGGTCAGCGCGTCTACATCGACCGCATTAACGTGGTCGGCAATACGCAGACTCTGGACTCGGTCATTCGTCGCGAGCTGATGGTGGGCGAAGGCGACGCCTTCAACCGCAGCCTGGTGGAACGCTCGCGCAACAATCTCCGCGCACTGGGCTTCTTCAAGGACGTCAAGATCGAGGAAACGCGCGGCAGCGCGCCCGACCGCACGGTCGTGAACGTCACCGTGGAAGAGCAGCCGACCGGCGAACTGTCGGTTGGGGCTGGTTTCAGCTCGGTCGACTCCTTCGTGCTGAACCTCGGCGTCACGCAGCGCAACTTCCGTGGTCGAGGTCAGAATGTCGTGGCGCGGGCCGAGTGGGGTTCTCTGCGCCAGCAGATCGACTTCCGCTTCACCGAGCCCAAGTTCATGGGCCGTGATCTGCGGGCCGGCTTCGACCTGTTCCACACCCGCTACGACCTGAGCGAGTACTCGTCGTACGACTATCGCTCGACCGGCGGCGGTCTGCGGCTCAGCTATCCTCTGAACGGCTATTCGCTGTTCAGCCTGCGATATTTCCTCAAGAGCGACGAAGTCATCATTCCGTCGGGCTATTGCAACGGGACCGGCTCGTCGGCGCTGTGCGATCAGGCCGGGGCGTTCCTCAATTCGTCGGCCGGCTATACGCTAATGGTCGATCGTCGTAACGATCCGGTGCGTCCTACTCGCGGTTGGACGGCGTCTGTTCGTCAGGACTTCGCCGGCATCGGCGGGGACGTCAACTACCTGAAGACCGAGGCCGACGCCTCCTGGTACTGGGGCATCAGCCCGGCCTGGATTGTCAGTGTTCAAGGCTCGACGGGCTATGTGTCGGGCTGGAACGGCGATCCCATTCGCATCAATGACCGCTTCTTCAAGGGCGGAAACAGCTTCCGCGGCTTCGAAACGGCCGGTATGGGCGCACGCGACCTGACCACGACCGACGCGTTGGGCGGAAACTTCTACGCCATTGGCACGGTTGAACTGACGGTGCCGAATTATCTGCCCGACGAGTATGGCATCAAGACTTCGCTGTTCGCTGATGTGGGAACTCTGGGCCTGCTGGATGACCGCTACACGGTCAACTCTGTGACGGGCCAACCCAATCCGAACATCGTCGACAACCTGGCCCTGCGCGCGGCGGCCGGCGTCAGCATCCACTGGCGGTCGCCCATGGGCCCGATCCGCTTCGACCTGTCCAAGGTTCTGTCGAAGGAAGACTACGACAAGACCGAGACCTTCCGCTTCTCCACCTCGACCCAGTTCTAACCGCAGCCTTCCAGACTGCTCAAAGGTTCAAGATGAAACTGTTCGCTATCGGCGCCTTCGCCATCGCTTCGCTCGCCGCTTCGTCGGCATTGGCCCAGGCGCAAGGCCCCGCCAACCCCGGTCCGGCGATCCCGGGCGTCTGCGTCTATTTCAACCAGCAGGCCCTGGCCCAGTCGACCGTCGGTCAAGCCGTTCAGACGCGTATGGAGCAACTGGCGCAAGAAGTTCAGGGTGAGATCACCCCCTACGCCACGCAATTGCAGACCGAGTATCAGGCCCTGCAGCAAGGCGCGGCCACCATCCCGGCTGACCAGCTGAACCAGCGCCGTCAAGCCCTGCAGCAGCGCGCTCAGGAAGCTCAGCAGCTGGAGCAGACCCGCGACAACGAACTGCGCTACACCCTGGCTGAGCAGCGCAAGAAGATCTCGGAAGCCATCGAGCCGATCCTGGTCGCCGTCTATCAGGAGAAGGGCTGCGGCATCCTGGTCGACCGCGAAAGCGTCTTCATCATGAACCCGGCCATGGACGTGACGCCGCTGGTCATCCAGCGCCTGAACGCGGCCCTGCCGACGCTCAGCTTCAACCGCATGCCGGTTCCGGCTCAGCCGCAGTCGTAAGGCGGGCCATGCCCGATCCGAGGTTCTTTCAGACCCTGTCGCCCCTGACGGTCGCCGCCCTCGCCGAGCACATCGGTGGGGAGGTGGCTCGGGGCGGCGAAGTCGTCATCTCGGCCGTTGCGCCCCTGTCCACAGCGGACCGGGGCGCGATTGCGTTTCTGGGCGACCGCAAGTTCGCCGCTGCCTTGGCGGAGACGAAGGCCGGCTGCGTGATCGTGCCGGCGTCGGCTGTTGAGTTGGCGCCCGCTGATGCCGCCGTCATCGTTTCGGGCGAGGCCCAGGCGAGCTGGGCGCGGGCTTCGGCCCTGCTGCACCGGCCGATCCGCCTGGATCGCGCCATCAACGCCGCCGAGGCCGCCGAGGACGACACCGTGGTGATCGAGCCGGGCGTGGTGCTGGGCGAGGGGGTCCGCATCGGGCGCGGCACGCGCATCGGCGCCAACACCGTCATCGGTCCTGGCGTCCAGATCGGCCGCGACTGCCTGATCAGCTCAGGCGTGACCGTCGGCTTCGCCCTGCTCGGCGACCGGGTGAAGCTGTTGGCGGGCGCGCGGATCGGCGAGTCGGGTTTCGGCGCCGCCGGGTCGAAGGCCGGTCCGGTGGACATCCCGCAATTGGGCCGTGTGATCCTGCAGGACGGGGTCACGGTCGGCGCCAACTCTTGCATCGACCGGGGCGCCTATGACGACACCGTCATCGGCGAGAACACCAAGATCGATAACCTGGTCATGATCGGCCACAACTGCGTCATAGGCCGCAACAACCTGATGGCGGCCCACACCGGCATCTCGGGCTCGGTCACCAGCGGCGACAACTGCATCTTTGGCGGCCGGGCGGGCGTGGGCGACCATATCAGCATCGGCGAGGGCGCGCGCGTCGCGGCCGGCGGCGGCGTATTGGCCGACATCCCGCCTGGAGAGATATGGTCTGGCTATCCCGCCAAACCGCTTCGCCAGTTCTTGCGCGAGACGGTGTGGCTGTCCAAACAGGCGTCCCAGAAGAAGGGCGCGAAGGAATCGAAAGAATGAGCGAAGACAACAAGATCGATTACGCCGAGGTGATGCGTCGCCTGCCGCACCGCTATCCCTTCCTGCTGGTCGACAAGGCCGAGGACTTCGTGGCGGCGACCTCGATCGTCGGCATCAAGAACGTCACCCACAACGAGCCCTTCTTCCCCGGTCACTTCCCGATCGACCCGGTCATGCCGGGCGTCCTGATCGTCGAGGCCATGGCCCAGACGGGCGCGCTGCTGATGTCCAAGTCGCTGGATGTGGCCGTGGCCGACAAGGTCATCATGTTCATGTCGATCGACGGCGTGCGCTTCCGCAAGCCGGCCCGTCCGGGCGACCAACTGCGCATGGAGGTCAAGGTGATCCGCGCGCGCGGCGACGCCTACAAGTTCCGCGGCGAGACCTTCATCGACGGCAAGCTGGCCGCCGAGGCCGAGTTCATGGCCATGGTCGTGACCGTGGCGGAGCCCGCCCAGTGACCATCCACCCGACCGCCGTCGTCGACGCCTCGGCCCGGATCGCCGACGGGGTCGTGATCGGCCCCTGGTGCGTCGTCGGCCCGGGCGTGACCCTGGCCGAGGGCGTCAAGCTGGTCAGTCATGTGGTGGTCCAGCAGGACACCAGCGTCGGTGCGCGCACGGTGATCCACCCCTTCGCCGTCATCGGCGGCGATCCGCAGCACAATGGCTACAAGGGCGAGCCGGTGCGGCTGGAGATCGGCGCGGACAACGTCATCCGCGAGCACGCCACCTTCAACCGTGGCACGCCGCAGGGAACGGGCGTGACGCGCGTCGGCTCGAACGGCCTGTTCATGACCGGCGCCCACGTCGGCCACGACTGCGTCGTCGGCGACAATGTCGTCATGGCCAACAACGCCACCCTGGGCGGTCACGCTCGGGTGGGCGACAAGGTCTTCCTCGGCGGTCTGTGCGCCGTGCACCAGAACGGCCGGGTGGGGCAGGGCGCCATCGTCGGCGGGCTGGCCGCCGTGACGCGCGACGTCATCCCCTATGGCTCGGCCTGGGGCAACCACGCCAGCCTGCATGGCCTCAACCTGATCGGGCTGAAGCGCAAGGGCTACGGCAAGGATGCGGTGCGCCGTTTGTTGGCCGCCTATCGCGACCTGTTCGAGGGCCAAGGCGTCTTCGCCGAGCGGCTGGATCAGGTCGAGACGACCTATGCCGACCTGCCCGAGATCATGGAGATCGTCGCCTTCATCCGCGACGGCGCCAAGCGGCCGCTCTGCCTGCCGGGCAAGGAATGACGCTGAAGGTGGGGCCCAAGCTGGGTCTGATCGCCGGGGGCGGCGACCTGCCGGCCCGCATCGCGGCGCGGTGCGAGGCCGAGGGGCGGGCGGTCTTCATCATCCGTCTGGCGGGCTTCGCCGACGAGCATCTCGTGCGCTGGCCCGGCGCCGACTTCGGCATGGCCGAGATCGGCCGCATCCTGAAGACGATGAAGGCCGAGGGTTGCGAGGCCGTCTGTCTGGCTGGGTATGTGAACCGTCCTGATTTCAAAAACTTGAAGCCTGATTTTAAAGGCGCGACCCTGCTGCCCGGCATCGTCGCGGCGGCGACCAAGGGCGACGACGCCCTCTTGCGCAAGATCCTATCGGTGTTCGAATCCGAGGGCTACGCGGTCGAGGGCGCCGACGATATCCTGGGCGGCGAGGCTCTGGCGGCTGGGGCCTTGGGCGCGGTCACGCCGACGGCGGAGCAACTCGCCGACCTGAAGAAGGCGCTGCACGTCGCTGAAAAATCAGGCGAACTGGATATCGGCCAGGGCGCGGTCGTTTGCGACGGACTGGTGCTGGCGGTCGAGGCGCAGGAAGGCACGGACGAGATGCTGCGCCGTGTGGCGGGCCTGCCCGCCGACCTGCATGGCGCGCCGGACGCGCTGAAGGGCGCTCTGGGCAAGGCGCCCAAGCCGATCCAGGATCTACGCGTCGACATGCCGGTCATCGGTCCGAGGACGGTCGAATTGGCCGCCGCCGCCGGTCTGGCGGGCATTGGCGGGTTCGCCGAGCGACTGATCGTCATTGACCATGAAGCCCTGGTTGAGGCGGCGGACCGTCTGGGCCTGTTCGTCTGGGGCATGGAACGATGAGCCGTCCGCTGAAGATCATGCTGGTGGCCGCCGAGGCGTCGGGTGACGCCCTAGGCGCCGGTCTGGCTCATGCGCTGAAGACGCGTCTGGGGTCGGACGTCAGCTTTGTCGGCGTCGGCGGGCCCAAGATGGCGGACGAGGGCGTGGTCAGTCCCTTCGACATCGCCGAACTATCCATCCTGGGCTGGATCGAGGGGCTGAAGGCCTATGGTCTGGTCAAGCGTCGGGTGGCCGACACGGTCGCCCTGGCCAAGGCCGAGCAGCCGGACGCCGTGGTGCTGATCGACAGCTGGGGCTTCACCATCCGCGTGGCCAAGGCGCTGCGCGAGGTGCTGCCGGGCGTGCCGCTGATCAAGTATGTCGGACCCCAGGTCTGGGCCTCGCGTCCGGGGCGGGCCAAGACCCTGGCCGCCAGCGTCGATCACCTGCTGTCGCTCTACAGCTTCGATGCCCCATGGTTCGAGCGCGAGGGCCTGCCGACGACGGTCGTGGGGTCACAGGCCCTGCACGTCGACATGGCCAGCGCCGACGGCGCCCGGTTCCGCGCCGCGCGCGGCATCGCCGCTGATACGCCTCTGCTGCTGGTCCTGCCGGGCAGCAGGCCCAGCGAGATCACCCGCATGACGCCTGTCTTCGAGGCGACGGTGAAGCGTCTGAAGGCGGCGACCCCGTCGCTGGAGATCGCCGTGATCGCCGCCGGCACGGTCGCCGCCGATGTGGCGGGCCGCGTCGCCGCCTGGCCCTTCCGCGCCCATCTGGTGCAGGAAGCCGACAAGTACGACGCGATGAAGGCGGCCAATGTCGCCCTGGCCACCAGCGGCACGGTCTCGACCGAGCTGGCCCTGGCGGGCGCGCCCATGGTCATCGCCTACAAGATCGACGGGCTTTCCTATCTGCTGATGAAGAACCTGGTGACGGCCAAGCACATCACCCTGTTCAACATCGCCGCCGACGAGCGCATCGCCCCTGAATTCATTCAGAACGACGCCACGCCCGAGAAGCTGACAGAGGCGGTCGGGCGCCTGTTGTCGGACCCGCAGGCGGCTGCGGATCAGGCTGCGCGCCAGACGGCGGCGCTGGACCTGATGGGGCGCGGCGGACCTGACCCGTCGGAGCTGGCGGCGGATGCGGTGCTGCGCGTGATCGCCGACAGGGCGGAAACGCGCTATAGGGGCGGTTCTTAAAAGGCGCGTGTTTTCAACATGAGCCTGTGGCTGCTCGGACAGATGTGATGCGTATCGAAGTTAACGGCGAGGTTCGCGACACCGCCGCCACGACCATTCTGGGCCTGGTGCAGGAGCTGTCGCTGGACCCCAAGAAGGTGGCGGTCGAGCGCAATCTGGAGATTGTGCCGCGCTCGCTGCACGGCGAAACGGCGCTGGCCGAGGGCGACAAGATCGAGCTGGTGCAGTTCGTCGGCGGCGGCTGACCGATCAAATCCCGCAACGGCGCTTCCCCCCGGCGCACGGCGGCGCTAGGTCATGAACATGACCGATACAGCCCCCCGCACCGACAGCTGGACCGTCGCCGGCCGCACCTTCAACTCGCGCCTGATCGTGGGCACCGGCAAGTACCGGGACTATGCCCAGAACGCGGCGGCGGCTGAGGCCTCGGGCGCGGAAATCGTCACCGTGGCGGTGCGCCGGGTCAACCTGACCGATCCGAACCAGCCGGTGCTGACCGACTTCATCGATCCCAAGAAATACACCTACCTGCCCAATACGGCGGGTTGCTTCACCGGTGAGGACGCGGTGCGGACCCTGCGTCTGGCGCGCGAGGCGGGCGGCTGGACCCTGGTGAAACTTGAGGTCCTGTCGGATCAGCGCACGCTGTTCCCCGACATGGAAGAGACCCTGCGGTCGCTGAAGCTGCTGACCGCTGAGGGCTTCGAGGTCATGGTCTATTGCACCGATGATCCCGTCTATGCCCGCAAGCTGGAAGACGCGGGCGCGGTGGCCATCATGCCGCTGGGCGCGCCGATCGGCTCGGGTCTGGGCGTGCAGAACCCCATCAACATCCGCCTGATCGTCGAGCAGTCCAAGGTGCCGGTCCTGGTCGACGCGGGCGTGGGCACGGCTTCGGACGCCGCCATCGCCATGGAGCTGGGCTGCGACGGCGTGCTGATGAACACCGCCATCGCCGAGGCGCGCGATCCGCTCCTGATGGCCAGCGCCATGAAGCACGCGGTCATCGCCGGGCGTGAATCCTATCTGGCGGGACGGATGAAGAAGCGCCTCTATGCCGATCCGTCCTCGCCGCTGGCCGGTCTGATCTAGACCGCGACGCCAGTCCGCGACCTTGGGGCTGCTTGCAGCCTCGCTGTCCGGCGCGCACTCTCCCGGCGACTGAGGGAGTGGGACGATGCGTTTCGGATGGATGGCCTGCACGGCCCTGGCGGCCTGCATGTTCGGGCCGATGGCTGTAGCGGACGCGACGGCGGACAAGGCTGTGCGCGACCTGCTGGATCAGCCGCAGGTCTGCGGTCCCGGCGGCTCGGCCATCGAGGCCATCCCAAGCAATGACATCGTCATGGTCGAGGGCTTCGGTACGGGCGGCTTCAAGGTCGACACTACCAATCCCGAGGCCCAGGCCTGGTTCGATCATGGCGTGCGACTGCGCTGGGCGTTCGAGCACACCGAATCGGTGCGAGCCTTCCGCAAGGCGCGGGCGCTGGACCCGTCCTGCGGCATGTGCGCCTGGGGCGAGGCCTGGGCCATAGGCCCCAACCTGAACGGCGGCGGTCAGGACAAGGCCTCCATTGACGCCGCCCGCAAGGCCGCCCGCGACGCGCGGCGTCTGGCCCGCGACGCCACGCCGGTGCAGCGCCAGATGATTGACGCCCTGATCCAGCGCTATTCCGGCTCGGAAAAGAACCGGGCCGACCGCTTCGCCCAGCGCATGGATCGCATCGCGCGTCAGAACCCCGACGACGGGGCCATCGCCAACATCACCGCCGACGCCTGGCTGCTGGCCGCCGACGAATGGTGGGATGACGACGGCAAGGCGGCTGATCCGGCCATCCCGCGCGCCATGGGCCTGCTGGAACAGGCGCTGGCCAAGAACCCGAACGATCCGGGTGCGATCCACCTCTATATCCACCTGACGGAATGGTCGGACGACCCGCACAAGGCCATTCCCTACGGCGAGAAACTGGCCCTGCTGGCGCCGGCGGCCAGTCATCTGGTGCATATGCCGTCGCATACCTACTACCGCGTCGGGCGCTATCGGGACGCGATGAACTCGAACGTCAACGCCGTGGCGCTGGACCGGCGCTATGACGCCCTGGCCAAGCCGCCGGGCGGGGTGCCGGCGATGCGGCTGCATGGTCACAACATCCACTTCGGCATGGGCGGCGCCCTGATGGCAGGGGGCGGCGAAGAGGGGCTGAAGCTCGCCGACTGGTTCCTGGCCACCTATCCGAACATCGGCGCCCAGGAATACTGGCGTCAGATCGTCGCCAACAACGCCTACGCTCTCTATGGTCGCTTCGGCACGCCCGAGCAGGTCGCGGCGCTGAAGGAGCCGCCGGCGACCCATCCGTTGCTGCGGATCAGCTGGCGCTATGCGCGGGGCGAGGCGGCGGCGCGGGCGGGGGATGCGGTGGCGGTTAGGGCCGAAGCAGAGGCGATCAAGGCGGTGCGCGAGGCGACGACCTTCGCCGGGCCGATGGCCGAGCAGCGCGCGGTCTTCACCGAACTGTCCCAACGCATTCTGGAGGGCCGGGCGGCCATGATCGAGGGCAATGCGAGAGCCGCCGTCGTCGCCTTCACCCGCGCCGCCCAGATTCAGGCCATGGACGACGAGGGCGGCGATCCGCCGGTCATCTGGTATCCGACGCGCCGCAGTCTGGCGGCGGCCCTTCTAGCCAGCGGCGACGTGGTCGGGGCCAAGGCCAAGATCGAGGAGCTGCTGAAGGACTGGCCCAGCGATCCCTACAGCTACTTCGTGCTGGCTGAGGCCGAGCGGAAGCTGGGGAACGCCGCCGCCGCCGCCGAAGCGACCCGACGTTCGAACATCGAGTGGATCGGCGGCGAACGGACGCTGGCGGCGGCTTAACGCTTCGCCGCTTCGATCTGCTTGGCGACTTCGCCGGGCTCGATGCTGGCGCTGGCCTTGCCGTTGATGAAGAAGGTCGGCGTGCCTTGCAGGCCCAGGGTCGCGGCGGTCGTGTGGATGTCGGTGACGTGGCGCGTCATTTCCGGCGAGGCGATGGCCGCTTGCGCCTTGGTCATGTCCACGCCGTGCTTGACCAGGATGGCGTCGATGGCGGCGCGGTCCAGGGCGCGCTCGTTCATCAGGGCGTCGTAGACCTCCAGATACTTGCCCTGTCGATGCGCGGCGAGTGCGGCGCGGGCGGCGTATTGCGAGGTGACGTCGTCGCCCCGGTCCAGAATCGGCCAGTCCTTGAAGACGAAGCGGACCTCGGGGTGGGCGGCCATCAGGGCGCGGTAGTCGTGGGCCACGGCCTTGCAGCCCGGGCAGCGGAAGTCGAAGAACTCGATCACCGTCACCTTGGCGTCGGCGGGACCGAAGCTGGGGTCGCGCGCGTCGGGGGCCAGCAGGGCGGGGTTGGCCTTGGCGGCGGCGTTGATGGTTTCGACGCGCGACTGTTCCTCGTGGGCCTGACGTGCGGCCAGCACCTCGTCCAGCACCTGCGGGTTCTCAATCAGATAGGCGCGCACCCGGCCGCCGAAGTCGCCGCCCGTCAGATAGGGTACGGCGGACACGCCCAGAGCCAGAACCGAGACGGCCAGAGCCGCGCCGGCCAGCGTCTTGCCCGACAGTGACGACAGGACGCTGCCCTTCGGGGCGGGCGTCGGGGTCTGGGGGGCGTCTGGGCGGGCGTCGTCAGTCATGAAGGTCTCGGTATCAGAAGTCTGGGCGTCAGGTATTGGGCAGGATGACGCCGCGGTTGTTGCGCTGCTCGTTGCGGCGCTCGGCGTCGGTGATGTCTTTCTCCGAGGCGCCCGACGACAGGACGATGTCGGTGGCGCGGCGCCATTCGATGGAGTTGCGGTCCAGCATGTCGCGGGCGCGCATGGCGAACTGGTTGGCCTGTTCCGTCCGGCCCAGGGCGAACCAGTATTCGGCCGAGGCCAGGCGCGCCTCGCCCTCCTTGCCCTGACTGGCGTAGGCCTGACCCAGCAGCCGCCAGGCCAGGGTGTTGTCCTTCTCCAACGCCACGGCGCGCTTCAACTGATCGACGGCGGCGTCCAGATTGGCCGCGTCATTGGTTTCAATCAGGGCGTGGGCCAGGTTGATCTTCAGCAGGGGCGCGTCGGGCTTCAGTTCGACGGCCTTCTGATGGGCGCCGATGGCCTCGGCCGGGCGACCTTCCTCGAACAGGATCTGACCCTTCAACTCCCAGAAGTAGGGATTGGCGGGTTGTTCGGTCAGCAGTGCGTCGACGGCGTCCAGCGCCTTGTCTGTCTGGCCGTCGCGGTACCAGGCGATGGCGCGGGCGTAACGGGCGGGCAGGGAAGTGTCGGACGACGGATAGTCGCGCAGCGCCGCGTTCGGCGACTCCATGAAGGAGCGAATCTTGGCGACGACCAGCGCGTGCTGGGCCATCCGTTCGGGGCTGTCCTGATGGTTGTAGTGGGCGGCGGCCTCGACCGGACGGCGAAGGGCCTCGATCCGCTGCGACGACAGGGGATGGCTGCGGAAATAGGGGTAGCGGCGCTGGTCCGAGAAGACTTCCTGCGACCGGAAGTTCTCGAAGAACTCGACCATGCCCTTGCCGGATTCCCCGGCGCGCTCCAGAGCGCGGGCGCCGGTGATGTCAGCTTCGCCTTCCTGGCTCTGCATATAGCGCAGGGCGCCGAGCGTGCCGAAATACTGGCTGGAGGCCAGCAGGGCCGCGCCCGCGTCCGGCGCGCCGGCGATCGCGGCCAGGGCGCCCAGCGCCATGGTCATGATCATCGGCTGCATGCCGGCGTTCTGGGCGCCGTCGCGCAGGGTGTGGCGGTTCTTGATGTGGCCGGCCTCGTGGGCAATCACGCCCAGAAGCTGGTTGGGGGTCTTGGTCTGCAGGATCAGGCCGGTGTTCAGGCCCATGATCCGCCCGCGCGTCGCGAAGGCGTTCAGATCATTGTCGTTGACCAGAAGGATCTCGACCTCGGCCGGGTCCAGTCCCATGGCGCCCAGCACGGGCTCCGACCACTCGTGGATGATGCCTTCGATCTCGGTGTCGCGAATCAGGCTTTGGGCCGAGGCAGATCCCGCCGCCGCCAGCACCGCCACGGCGGACGTGGCGGAGATGAGGATGCGGGATGCGACACGGGGAAGTCTGGTCATGACGTACTCCAGAACGACAGTCTCCCCCGTGTCTTCAAGCCTAATCGTGTCCGATCAACGGCGCCACCAGCCGCGCTTCGGCTTTTCAGGCGGGGCGACGATCTGGTTGGGATCGTCGGCGATGATGGCGGCCACGTCGACCTCGGGGGTCGGCGCAGACGTCGGTTCGGCGGTCACGACCGGCTCGGGCGCAGGTTCCGGGGTCGGTTCCGGGCTCAGGGCCTGTTCGATGGCGGCCTCGACCTTGGCGGCGATGACGGGTTCCACGTCCAGTTGGGCGGGAACGACGACCGGCGGCTCTGCCTCGGCCACGACTTCAGCCTGGGCCTCGGCGGGGGCTTCGATCACGGCTTCGGCTGCGACATCGGCGCTGACCTTGCGGCGGACGCGGCGACGCTTGGGCGCCTCGACGACCTCGGCGACGGGTTCCGGCGCGTCGGCGACGGCTTCCTCGGCCGGGATGACCGTGGCGATCGGCGTGTCCGGTGAGCCGACGGGCGGCAGGCCCTCATTGACGGCGCGGTCCTCGACCTTGGCGTCGTGGGGCAGGCCGCCGCGATCCCGGCCGCGACCGCGACCGCGACGACGGCGCGAACGGCCGCCCTCGCGTTCGGCGCGCTCGCCTTCGGGACGTTCAGCGGCGACGGCTTCGACGTCACGGGCTTCCGATGCCTCGACCGGGGCGCGCTCGGCGCGGGGTGAGGGGTTGATCGGGTCGAACCAGACGTAGGGGTCGTCCAGCGACGGCGTGCGGCCGCGCACCCAGGTGAAGGCGTCGCGTTCGCCGTCTTCACGCATGCGGCGACCGCCACGACGGCCGCGACGACGGCGACGGCCGGCCTCGCTGTCGTCGTCTTCGTCTTCGGCGGCGACCACGTCGGTCGAGCCGGCTTCGTCGGAGGTTTCCTCGTCACGGCGACCGCCGCGACGGCGGCGACGGCGGCCACGACCGCGGCCTTCGCCGTCGTGATGCTCGGCGCGCTCGCGAGCCTCGTCATCGTCGCTGTCTTCGCGCTCGAGGTCGGCTTCGTCCTCGTCGTCGCCCTCGATCACCTCGTCGTCCTCGTCTTCGTCCTCGTGGTCGAAGGCGTGGTCGTCATAGCCGTCGTCCAGCTCGGCGGCCGAGATGTGGGTGACGACCGGGACGAAGTCCTCGTTGGTCGAGGTGCGCTCGATGGCGTGCTCGCCCTGGGCCAGGCTGTCGTCGATCTGGATGACCACGTTCAGGCCGCGCTGGTCCAGCAGGCGCTGCAGGTAGCTGCGCTTGTGGTTAAGGATGTAGAGGGCGACAGCGGTCGAGACGCGCAGGTTGACCGAACCGGCGCCGTTGCGGCCCGCCTCGATGTCCACGGCGCGCAGGGTGGTCAGGGCGGCGCTTTCCGCCGAGCGGATGCGACCGGCGCCCTGGCAGCAGGCGCAGACCTCGGTGGCGCCTTCGATCACGCCCAGGCGTCGGCGCTGGCGGCTGATCTCCATCAGGCCGAAGCCCGAGATGCGGCCCATCTGGATGCGGGCGCGATCCTTGGCCAGCGCGTCCTTCAGCGCCTTCTCGACGGCGCGGTTGTTCTTGCCTTCATCCATATCGATGAAGTCGATGACGATCAGGCCGGCAAGGTCGCGCAGACGCAGTTGGCGGGCGGCCTCGACGGCGGCTTCCAGGTTGGTCTTGGTGGCGGTGGCCTCGACGTTGCGCTCCTTGGTGGAGCGGCCCGAGTTGACGTCGATGGCCACCAGGGCCTCGGTCTGGTTGATCACCAGATAGCCGCCGGACTTCAGCGGCACGACCGGCTGGTGAATCTGGGTGAGCACCTCTTCGATGCCGTTTGCGGCGAACAGGGGCTTGGAGCCTTGGTAGAGGTGGATCTTCTTGGCCTGCGACGGCATCAGCACGCGCATGAAGTCGCGGGCTTCCTTGAAGCCTTCGAGGCCTTCGACCTGAATGCCGTCGAAGTCCTTGTCATACATGTCGCGCACGGCGCGGCGGACCAGGTTTTCTTCTTCGTAGATGACGGCCGGGGCGTTCGACTTCAGCGTGGTCTCGCGGATCGTCTCCCACAGGCGCAGCAGGTATTCATAGTCGCGCTTGATCTCGGCGCGGGTACGCTTGGCTCCGGCTGTGCGGATGATCAGGCCCATGCCCTTGGGCACCTTCAGCGCCGCAGCGGCGGCTTTCAGGCGGCGGCGGTCCGAGGTGTTTGTGATCTTGCGCGAAATGCCGCCGCCCTTGCCGGTGTTGGGCATCAGGACGCAGTAGCGGCCGGCCAGCGACAGCCAGGTGGTCAGGGCCGCGCCCTTGGCGCCGCGCTCGTCCTTGACGACCTGCACCAGCAGGATCTGACGGCGCTTGATGACGTCCTGGATCTTGTAGCGACGCATCAGGCGGCGCTTCAGGCGTTCCTCGTCGGCCAGGCCGCCTTCGGACTCGTCATCGCCTTCACGGCCCAGATCGTCGTGATCGTCGTCGTCCGAGTTCGCTTCGGCCATGATGGCTTCGCGGTCGGCGACCGGGATCTGATAGTAGTCGGGGTGGATTTCGTTGAAGGCTAGGAAGCCGTGACGATTGCCGCCGTACTCGATGAAGGCCGCCTGGAGGCTGGGCTCTACGCGGGTGACCTTGGCGAGATAGATGTTGCCGCGAAGCTGGCGGCGGGCCGTGGATTCGAAATCGAATTCCTCAACCTGGCGTCCGTCCACGATGGCGACGCGGGTTTCTTCCGCGTGCGCCGCATCGATCAGCATTGTCTTTGACATTAAAAGTCTCTCTCTGGCGCGCCAGGCCGGGCCCTGCGGAAATCTCCGCGGACAAGGGGGCGGCTCGCCGAATGGAAATGGGGGCCAGGGCGCGCGTCATCCCCTCGCGAAGTGCGAGAGCGGCATCAAACTGCCGGTCGGGAGCGCAGGCGGGTCGGCCCATGAGGTTCTGTCGGTCCTGGATCCGAACGCGCCGTTCAAGGCCGCGTCCCGGACCCGTTCTTCAGATCGTCGGCCAGGCCGGGCGATCCTCGGAATGAGGTGAAAGTCAGCGCCGCGAGGAGGGCGCGCCCGAACCCTGCTGAAACCACAGGGGGCGCGATCATTCGCTTGCGGACCAGATCATAGGCATATGTAGCGGAAAATAAAAGAACCACGACCGTTACAGGTATTAACGAAATCCTTAATCGCTGGCCTCATCCTGTCGCCTGAACCAGAAGGGTGAAGTCCGTCCATGTATGGCCGGTGGCGTAACAATCTGGCCCGTTGGGGCGTGCGCGAATGGGCGATGACGGCCTTGGCCTTTGTCGTGATTTGCGCCGTCGTGCTGACGGCTGGGCGCGGCCTGGCCTTTGGACCGGACGGTCAGATTTCGGGCATCCGCTTCGGCGGGGACGCCCAGCGCACGCGGGTCGTGCTTGATCTGGGCAAGACCACGCGCGGCCAGGTGATCGAGGACGGCACGACTGGTCGCGTCGTCGTGGCCCTGTCGGACGTGGCGCCGGGCCGGGGTCTGGACGGCAACGGCTCCGGCTTGGTGCGCGGCTATGAGGTCAGCTCGGCCGGCACGTCGTCGCGCATCCGTCTGGACCTGGCGCGCGGAGCAGAGATCGAGCGCCGCTTCCTGCTGCCGCCCGGCGATGGGGTGCCGCACTATCGCTATGTCATCGACCTGAAGGCCACGGGCGCCGCCGCAGCGGTCGCCGTCAGCACGCCGCCGCGCCGCGAACAGGCCCGCAAGGAAAAGCCGCTGATCGTCATCGACGCCGGTCACGGCGGTCGCGATCCGGGCGCTCAGGGCGTTCATGCCCAGGAAAAGGCCGTCACCCTGGCCGCCGCGCGTGAACTGAAGGCAGCGATCGAGCGCACCGGGCGTTATCGCGTGCGCCTGACGCGCGACAGCGACGTCTATGTCATCCACGGTCGCCGCGTGCAGATCGCCCGTGACGCTGGCGCCGACCTGTTTATCTCCCTGCATGCCGACGCCGGGACCGATCCGGCCCTGCGCGGGGCGAGCGTCTATACCCTGTCGGAACAGGGGGCGGGCCGTGCGGTGCGTGAATACACGCGCGGCGACGACTGGCAGCGCGATCTGCGGCTGCCGGGCCGCGACCCTTCGGTCGATCGCATCCTGCTGGACATGACGCAGCGCGCCACCCAGAATCGCTCGGCCCAGTTCGCGCGGGTTCTGCTGACCCACCTGGAAGGCGACAGCCACCCGCTGCTGCGCCGCAGCCATCGCGACGCCGGTCTGGCCGTTCTGCTGGCGCCCGATGTCCCGGCCATCCTGCTGGAGATGGGCTTCATCACCAATCCCGAGGATGAGCGCGTTCTGACCGATGAACGCGCCCGTCGCCGCCTGATGCGTTCGGTCGCCGAGGGCATCGACCGCTACTTCCGCGAGCCCTCGGCGCCGGTGATGGTGGCCGGCGAGGTCGCCGGCGGCGGCTGACCTAGTCTTCCAGCGCCAGTCTGGCGCGATGGAAAATTTCTTCGAACATGTCAGGCGTCAGGCGGCCCGTGTTCGTGTTCAGACGAGAGCAGTGATAGCTGTTGATGATGGTGTAGCCGCCGACCTTGCCCTCGACGCCGTGTCCGGCGGGAATGGCTGTGCCGGGGTAGCCAAGCGTCCGTAGGATGCTGCGCCGGGACACGTCGCCCAGGGTGACGATCACCTTCAGCCGGGGCAGGGCGGCCAGTCGGTCGATCAGGAAGGGACGGCAGGTGTTTTCCTCGTCGCCCGTCGGCTTGTTCTGCGGCGGTGCGCAGCGCACCGCATTGGTGATCATGGCGTCGACCAGAGTCAGGTCGTCATGGCCGTCTGGATCGTAGCTGCCTTGCGCGAACCCGGTCTTCCTCAGGGTGTCGAACAGCAGCCAGCCGGCGTGGTCGCCGGTGAAGGGGCGGCCGGTGCGGTTGGCGCCCATGCGGCCCGGCGCCAGGCCCGCGATCAGCAGCCGCGCGTTGGTATCGCCGAACGACGGGGCGGGGCCGTTCCACCAGTCGGGGTTCTGGCGGATGTTTTCCTGACGATAGGCGACCAGACGAGGGCACAGAGGGCAGTCGCGCTCGGGCTCCGGGTTCAGCGGGCGGCTCACGTCCGGTCGCTCCGGTCCAGGGTGCGGGCGACGCCCTGGTTCATCGCCGTCTTGGGCTTGCTGAAGTGGGTCATGACATCGGCCAGGTCGATGAAGGCGTCGGCCTGCCGGCGCAGTTCGTCAGCGATCTGGGGCGGTTGGCTGCGGGTGGTCGAAACGACGGTGACGCGCACGCCCTTGGCCTGAATGGCCTCGACCAATCGACGGAAGTCGCCGTCGCCCGAGAACAGGAACATATGATCCAGCCGCGGAGCCAGCTCCATCATGTCGACCGCGATCTCCATGTCCATATTGCCCTTGATGCGGCTATGGCCCTGGGCGTCTGTGAAGCGTTTGACCGGTTTGGTCGTCACGGCGAAGCCGTTGTAGTCGAGCCAGTCGACCAGCGGACGAACGGGTGAGAACTCTTCGCCCTCGACCACCGCCGTGTAATAATAGGCGCGCACCAGCTGGCCCTTCTGGCCGAACCAGTCGGACAGCTTTCTGAAGTCGAGATCGACATTAAGTGCGCGAGCCGCCGAATAGAGGTTGGCGCCGTCGATGAACAAGGCGATGCGGTCGCCCGTGTGGCCAGTCATGAATATGAGTCCGTGGAAAAGGTCGTCAGTATGAGCGTCTCGACCGAAATCCCCGAAGGCGACCTTGATCTGGACAGTGCAGTCATCGTCGCGCTGGGCTGTAATGACAAGGGCGTCTGGGCGTCCTGTGAAGAGTCGCTTGAAGCGGCCCTGGCGCGGTTTCGGGCCGAAGGCATCGACATTCTGGCGCGCTCGTCCTGGTGGTCGTCGAAGGCCTGGCCTGATCCGACCGATCCACCTTTCCTGAATGGGGTGGTGGTCGTGCGGACAGAGCATGAGCCCGGCGCTCTTATGACCCGGCTGTCGCGGATGGAGGATGTTTTCGATCGTCGTCGCAGCGTCCGCAATGCGCCCCGCACCCTGGATCTGGACCTGATCGCCTATGGCCGACTGAGCGGCGACCTGGAGGGGCTGATCCTGCCGCATCCGCGTGCGGCCGAGCGCCTGTTCGTCATGGGGCCCCTGGCCGAGATCGCGCCGGAATGGACCCATCCCGTGGCGGGCGAAAGCGCAGCAGCCCTTGCCGCGACCTGCGTCGTCGGGGTAGACGCGCGTCCTGTTCCGGCGAAAGCGGGCGTCTGAGGCCGTATTCCGGCCTTCGCGGCGTTGCACAATCACGCCTAACCCTATATTTTGTGCGGTTCTCCCTGCCGCCAGAGGAATTTCATGGCCCGCGTCACTGTCGAAGACTGCATCGAAAAGGTGCCGAACCGCTTTGGTCTGGTTCTGCTGGCCGGTCACCGCGCCCGCAATATCGCCAACGGCGCCGCCCTGACCATCGATCGCGACAACGACAAGAACCCCGTCGTCGCCCTGCGCGAGCTGGCTGATGAAACGGTCATCCCGGAAGAGCTGCGTGAGAACATCATCACCACGCTGCAACGCGTCGATGAGCGTACGGAAGCCGAGGATGAAGCCGAAGTCGTGGCCCTGCTGGCCGAGCCGCAACACATGAACATGGCCGAAGCCGAACTGATCCGCGCGCTGCAAAGCGACCGGGACGGCGGCCAGGAGGAACGCTACTGACGGCAGAGCCAGTCAACGGCGTAACCATTCTTCCGGCGCGGTCCCCCGCGGACCCGTCGCCGGACAAAGTCGCGAATCAGATAGACCAGACGGCGTCGCCCCAGACCGGGGCGGCGCCGTTGTCGTCTGAAGTCCTTTCTCCGTCCGAGTCTCAAGTGTCTGAAGCCAAGCGCGCGCCGATCATGCGCCAGTTCGAATTGATCGAAGCGGTCAAGGCCTATGATCCTACGGCCGACGAGGCGCTGCTGAACCGCGCCTATGTCTATGCGATGAAGATGCACGGCTCGCAGCTGCGGGCCTCGGGTGATCCCTATTTCGCGCACCCGATCCAGGTCGCTGGCATCCTGACCGACTACAAGCTGGACACGGCGACCATCGTCACCGCTCTGCTGCACGACGTCGTCGAGGACACCTCGGCTACCCGTGACGACATCGCCGCCATGTTCGGCGAAGAGGTCGCCGTCCTGGTCGAGGGCGTGACCAAGCTGTCGCGACTGGAGCTGCAGGCCGAGCACACGCGTCAGGCCGAGAACCTGCGCAAGTTCATCCTGGCCATCTCCAAGGACGTGCGCGTCCTGCTGGTGAAGCTGGCCGACCGCCTGCACAACATGCGCACGCTCCAGTACGTCAAGCCGGAGAAGCGCGAGCGCATCAGCCGCGAGACGCTGGAAGTCTATGCCCCGCTGGGCCGGTCCATCGGCATCCACTCCATCGCCTCGGAGCTGGAGGAACTGGCGTTCGAACATTTGAACGCCACGGCGCGTGTCGCCATCCAGCGCCGTCTGGAGGCGCTGAAGCTGGAGCACGGCCGCGCCATCGAGGGCGTGTCACGCGAGATCGAGACGGTCCTCAGCGAGGCGGGCATCCCCGCTCATGTGAAAGGCCGGGAAAAGACGCCCTATTCGATCTGGCGCAAGCTGCAGAGGAAGTCGGTCGGCTTCTCGTCCCTGTCCGATATCTATGGCTTCCGGGTCATCGTGGAGGCCGAGGACGACTGTTATCGCGCCCTGGGCGTCATCCACCGCGCCTGGCCCATGGTGCCGGAACGGTTCAAGGACTTCATCTCGACCCCCAAGTCGAACAACTATCGCTCGCTGCACACCACGGTGGTCGGCCCCGGTGGCCTGCGCATCGAGATGCAGATCCGCACCGAGATCATGGATCGCGTGGCCGAGGACGGCGTGGCCGCGCACTGGGCCTACAAGAACCACTCCTACGGCTTCGACCGCGAGGCGATGGAAGCCGACGGCGGGCGCGACCCGCTGCTGAACCTGCGTCATCTGGTTCAGGTCATCGAGCACGGCGAGGGCGGCGAGGACTGGGTCGAGCACGCCAAGCTCGAAATGTACCTGGATCAGGTCTTCGTCTTCACGCCGAAGGGGGCTTTGATCACCCTGCCGCGTGGCGGCATGGCCCTGGACTTCGCCTATGCCGTCCACACCGAGGTCGGCGATACGGCGGTGGGCGTCAAGATCAACGGCGAGCTGAAGCCGATGCGCACGGCGCTGCAGAACGGCGACGTGGTCGAGATCATTCGCGGGACCAAACGCGAAGTGCCGACCGACTGGCGCAGCCTGACGGTCACGGGCCGCGCCCGTTCGGCCATCCGCCGTCACATCCGCACATCCGAACGCGACGAGTTCGTGCGTCTGGGCAAGGCGACGCTGGAGCAGACGCTGGAGCGGGCGGGCAAGTCCCTGGCCGAGGTCAAGCTGACCGAGACGCTAAAGACCTTCGCCATCGCCACGGAAGAGGATCTGTTCGACGCCATTGGCCGGGGGCGTCTGGCTGCGACCAAGATCGCTGAAACCATCTTCCCTGCGCTGAAGGGCCAGTTGAAGGCCGGGCCGGAGCGCAAGCGGATCGGCAATGAACAGGCGCGCCTGTTCGTACGCGGCAGCGGCCTGACGCCCGGCGTCAGCATCCACTTCGGCGCCTGCTGCTCGCCGGTGCCGGGCGACCGCATCGTCGGTATCCTGGAGCCCGACAAGGGCCTGACGGTCCACACCATCGATTGTCAAAGCCTGGCTGACTTCGCTGACG
The DNA here is from genome assembly GCF_044772165.1 of Brevundimonas sp. NPDC090276. Lineage (NCBI taxonomy): Bacteria > Pseudomonadati > Pseudomonadota > Alphaproteobacteria > Caulobacterales > Caulobacteraceae > Brevundimonas > Brevundimonas sp. NPDC090276. The sequence continues at coordinate 394,346 of NZ_JBIVYK010000002.1, forward strand.
ACGACAGCGTCTGGCAGGACTTGCAGTGGACGCCGCAGGCCGAGCAGGACGCGGTGGCCTCGGCCCGCCTCCGCGCCACCATCCGCAACGCACCCGGCGTGCTGGGGCAGGTGGCCACCATCATCGGCGAGGCCGGCGGCAATATTCTGAACCTGTCGATGGCCCATCGTCAGCAGGACTTCTTCGACGTGGATATCGACGTCGAGGTCGAGGATGCGCGTCACGCCACCATGATCATCGCGGCGCTGCGCGCCAATCCGTCCGTCGACACCGTGGACCGCGCGCGCGGCTGATCGCCCGCGCGTCTGACTGAAGGCCGAAATGTCTCCCGAACAGCAAGCACTCGCCAACGCCGCTCAACTGGCGTCGCCCTCCTATCGTCTGGCCGCCCTGGATCAGGACTTCCTGCTGGGCGAGTCGATGCGCGGCGTGCGCTTCCTGATGGAGTACGAAAAGGCCGAGGAGGCGCTGAAGGCCTGGGGTGTGCGCTCGACCCTGGTGGTGTTCGGCAGCGCCCGCGTGGGGGTCAACGGCGACGGTCGCCACGCCCACTGGTACGAACAGGCGCGCCAGTTCGGCCGGATCGCCTCGGAGCGGGGTGGGGCCTTCCGGGGCTCGCCCGGCGAGGTGCGCGACAACGTCATCGCCACCGGCGGCGGCCCGGGCATCATGCAGGCCGCCAACCAGGGCGCGCACGAAGCCGGCGCCCCGTCGATCGGCTTCAACGTCACCTTGCCGCACGAGCAGGTGCCCAACCCGTGGTCGACGCCGGAACTGACCTTCCAGTTTCACTACTTCGCCATGCGCAAGATGCATCTGGCCATGCGGGCCAATGGTCTGGTGGTCTTCCCGGGCGGTTTCGGCACGCTGGATGAGCTGTTCGAGATCCTGACCCTGCGCCAGACCGACAAGGCACCGCCGATCCCCATTGTCTTGTTTGACGAGGCCTATTGGCGCTCGGTGATCAACTTCGACACCCTGATCGAGCACGGCATGGTCAAGGCGTCGGACATGGCGCTGTTCTCGTTCGCCGATGACGCCGAAACCGTCTGGACCAGGCTGCTGGAAGGCGGCGTCAAGCCTAACTGCGATCTGACCTAGATCGGTCGCTTGAGGGCGAGGGGCGCAGGGTCTAAGGGACGCTCTCATGAACACTGAAGACGTCCTCAACGAATTCCGCGACGCCGGCGCCCTGCGCGAAGGCCATTTCGTCCTGTCGTCCGGCCTGCACAGCCCGGTCTTCCTGCAGAAGAACCTGGTCTTCATGGACGGTCGTCGCTGCGAGCGCCTGTGCAAGGCCCTGGCTGAGAAGATCGTCGCCACGGTCGGTCCGGTCGATGTGGCCATCTCGCCTGCCGTCGGCGGCATCATCCCCGGCTATGAGACGGCCAAGCACCTGAACGTGCGCTCGCTCTACGTCGAGCGCGAAGGCGGCGAGTTCAAGCTGCGTCGCGGCTTCACCGTCGAGCCGGGCGAGAAGGTCGTCATGGTCGAGGACATCGTCACCACCGGCCTGTCGTCGCGCGAATGCATCGCCGCCATCCAGAAGGCTGGGGGCGAAGTCGTCGCCGCCGCCTGCATCGTCGACCGCTCGGGCGGTCGCGCGGACGTGGGCGTGCCGCTGATCGCTCTGGCGACGCTGGACGTCCCGGTCTATCCGGCCGACGCCCTGCCGCCCGAACTGGCCGCCCTGCCGGTCGAGGATCCGGGCAGCCGCCGGCTGTCCAAGTAGAAGAAAGAGAACGGGATGAAGCGCGAGCGGGTACGTCTGGGCGTCAACATCGACCACGTCGCCACGGTTCGTAACGCGCGCGGCGGCGCTCATCCCGATCCGGCTCGCGCGGCCGAGGCGGCGCTGGCGGCAGGCGCGGACGGCATCACCGCCCACCTGCGCGAGGATCGCCGCCACATCACCGACGCCGACATCGACGTGCTGACAGCTCTGTGCCGTCGTGCGGACAAGCCGCTGAACTTCGAGATGGCGGTGACGGAAGAGATGCTGGCCATCGCCCTGCGCCACCGTCCGCACGCCGCCTGTCTGGTGCCGGAGCGGCGTGAGGAGGTCACGACCGAGGGCGGTCTGGCCGTGGCCGGTCACGAGGCCCGCATCGCCCCGGTGGTGAAGGCGCTGTCGGACGCCGGCATCCGCGTCAGCCTGTTCATCGAGCCGTCCGAAGCCCAGGTCGAGGCCGCCGCCGCCGTGGGCGCCCAGGTGGTCGAGTTCCACACGGGTCGTTACTGCCACCTGACCGACCCGGCCGAGCGCGCCTTCGAGCTGGACCGTCTGGCCGCCGCCGCCGCCCAGGCAGACATCCTGGGGCTGGAGGTCCATGCCGGGCATGGTCTGGACTACGCCACGGCCAGCGTGGTTCTGGGCATCCCTGAGATCAAGGAACTGAACATCGGCCACTTCCTGATCGGGGAGGCGGTCTTCGTCGGCCTGGACGCCGCCATCCGCCGGATGAGGGCGGCGATGGACGAGGCGGTGGCGGGAGCGAACCGGTGATCATCGGCATCGGCGCCGATATGTCGGATATCCGGCGGATTGAGGCGTCGCTGAATCGCTTTGGCGACCGCTTCAAGAACCGCGTCTTCACTGAGATCGAACGCACCCGCTCCGACCGAAAACCGGACCCGGCCTGGAGCTACGCCAAGCGGTTCGCGGCCAAGGAGGCCTGCGCCAAGGCGCTCGGCACCGGGATGCGCGCCGACGTCTATTGGCGCGACATGGGGGTGGTGAACCTGAAGTCCGGTCAGCCGACCCTGGCCCTGACCGGCCACGCCGCCGAGCATCTGGCCCGGCTGACCCCGCCGGGGCATGAGCCGCGCATCCATCTGACCCTCAGCGACGAACACCCGTATGCTCTCGCTTTCGTGGTCATCGAAGCCTTGCCCGTGGCGTAATCAGCCTTTACGCCTCAGGCTTCCAACCCCGCGTTCTGCGGGGGATTCGAGCAGACCATGAGCGACGACCCCAAGGCGAACGGCGGCGCCGGCAATCCTGCCATCGACCCGACCGAGCACCGCCCGATCTGGAGCGACGACGGCGACGCCCCCTTCGACATGGGCGACGATCCCGAAGCCCTTGATAGCGACAAACCGATCTACGCCACGCCGCGTCCCAAGAAAGCCAAACGTGTGAAAAAAGAGAAGTCCGCGAGCAACGAGACGGTCGAGATCATCAAGACCGTCGTCTTCGCACTGCTGATCGCCTTCGTGCTGCGGGTGCTGCTGTTCCAGCCCTTCACCATCCCGTCGGCCTCGATGGAGCCCAACCTCTATGAGGGCGACTACATCGTCGTGTCGAAGTGGTCCTACGGCTATTCGAAGCACTCGATCCCGTTCAGTCCGCCGCTGTTCGATGGCCGCATCCTGGGCAAGGATCCGACGCGCGGCGACATCGTCGTGTTCAAGCTGCCGCGCGACAACAAGACCGACTACATCAAACGCGTGATCGGCCTGCCGGGCGACAAGGTGCAGATGATCGCCAACAAGCTGTACATCAACGGCGCTCCGGTGAAGGACGTCGTCGTCAGTCGCGCCGAGTTGTCCGACATGTTCGGCCCTCGTCCGGTCACCCAGGTCCGGGAAACCCTGCCTAACGGCAAGAGCTTCATGACCCAGGACTACGGTCCCGGCGGCGATCTGGACGACACCCCGGTCTATGAGGTGCCGGCCGGCCACTTCTTCATGATGGGCGACAACCGCGACAACTCGATCGACAGCCGCGTCGAGATGTCGGCTGGCGTGGGCATGGTCCCGGCCGAGAACCTGGTCGGCAAGGCCGAGATCATCATGTTCTCCTGGTCGCCGGGCGCGTCGCTGTTCAACCCGGTCAGTTGGTTCGCCAACCTGCGTCCCAGCCGGTTCTTCAAGATCCTGGACTGATGGCGAACCTACGGGCCGAGGCCGTCGCCGCGCTCCGGCGTCGGTTGGGCCATGAGTTCAGCGATCCGTCTCTTCTGGAACGGGCGCTGACCCACGCCAGCGTGGGCGAGGGCGGGGGACAGGCGGACGGCCGCCGTCCCGCCGACAACGAGCGGCTGGAGTTCCTGGGCGACCGGGTGCTGGGCCTGCTGGTCGCCGACCGTCTGACGCGCGAGTTTCCTTCGGCGGACGAAGGTCAGTTGTCGGCCCGCCTGCACGCCCTGGTGGACAAGACCGCCTGCGCCCGCGTGGGCGAGCGTCTCGGCGTCGGCCCGGCCCTGCGCCTGTCGGCGGGCGAGACCAAGACGGGCGGCCGCAGAAAGGCCGGAGTCATCGCCGATGCTGTCGAGGCTATCCTGGCGGCTGTCTATCGTGACGGCGGCCTGACGGCGGCCAAGGCCATGTTCGACATCGCTTGGGCCGAGGAGTTCGCGTCTCCTCCGGCGCCGGCCGTGACCAATCCCAAGTCCGCTCTTCAGGAGTGGGCGCAAGCCCAAGGGCGTCCGCTGCCGACCTATCGGGTGGTGGAACGCACCGGATCAGATCATGCTCCGACCTTCGTGGTCGAGGCGACGGTGGTCGGCTTCGACCCCGTGAAACAAACAGGACGTTCGCGTCAGGAGGCGGAGAAAGCCGCCGCCACGGCGCTGTTGAAACGAGAAGGCGTAATTTGACCGAGACCCTCAACCCGAACCAGCGCGCGGGCTTCGCCGCCATCATTGGCGCGCCCAACGCCGGCAAGTCGACGCTGGTAAACCGCCTGACGGGCTCCAAGGTCTCGATCGTCACCCAGAAGGTCCAGACCACGCGCTTCCCCGTGCGCGGCATCGCCATCGAGGGCGACGCCCAGATCGTTCTGGTGGACACGCCCGGCATCTTCACCCCGCGCCGTCGTCTGGATCGCGCCATGGTCGCCTCGGCCTGGGGCGGCGCCGAGGACGCGGATGTGGTGGTCCACCTGATCGACGCCCCCTCGCACATCGCCTCGGAAGGGCGCGACGGCACCGCCGCTGACCGCAAGTCGGCCGAAGACACCGAGACCATCATCGCCAACCTGAAGGCGACGGGCACCAAGGTCATTCTGGTCCTGAACAAGATCGACGGCATGCGCCGCGACACCCTGCTGGCTTTGTCGCACCGCCTGTTCGAGACCGGCGTCTATGAAGAGGTCTATATGATCTCGGCTCTCAGCGGCGACGGCGTGGACGACCTGAAGCAGCGCCTGGCGCGCTCCATGCCCGTCGGTCCCTGGCTCTATCCGGAAGATCAGTCGGCGGACGTGCCGGTGCGCGTTCTGGCCGCCGAGATCACCCGTGAGAAGGTCTATCTGCGTGTCCACGAGGAACTGCCCTATTCGGCGGCGGTCGAGACCACGGCCTTCGACGAAAAGCCGGACGGTTCGGTGCGCATCGAGCAGACCATCTATGTCGAGCGCGAGAGCCAGCGTCCCATCGTTCTGGGCAAGGGCGGCCAGACCCTGAAATGGATCGGCCAGAGGTCACGCGAGGAGTTGATCGAGCTGCTTGATCGCCCGGTCCACCTGTTCCTGACCGTCAAGGTCGACCCCAAGTGGCAGGACAGCCGCGCCCTCTACGCCCAGTTCGGTTTGGATTTCGACGTCTAAAAAACGTGGTTTAGTATCGTGTTTGTAGTTCCCAAGTCCGCAGGCGGGCGGCCCTGGTTCCTCGGATCCCTGGCCGCGGTCGCCCTTGCTTCCGCCGGCGCCGGCGCCTGGATCGTCCATGCCATCGCGCCTGAGACCCAGGCGGCGACGGCGACCAAGGTCCGGCTGCCCGAGCGCCCGCCGGTCGAGGTGGTCGAGGCCCTGCCGCAACTGAAGGCGAGGCTGGACTATCTGGGCGAGCGCAAGCAGTTCATGGGCGCCATTCTGGTAGCCAAGGGCGATCAGATCCTGTTCCGACAGGTCTATGGCAAGGCTGACTACGAAAACGATCAGCCGCTGAAGCTGGATACCCGCTTCCGCCTGGCCTCGGTGTCCAAGCAGTTCACCGCTGTCGCCATCCTGAAGCTTCAAGACGAGGGCAGGCTGTCGGTCAACGACCCGGTCTGCAAATGGATCGAGGCCTGCCCGGACGCGTGGAAGCCGCTGCGCATCCACCACCTGCTGTCGCACACCTCGGGCATTCCTGACCTGATGGCGCAGTCCGAGTGGGGCCGCATCCGCGTCACCCCGCGCACGCCGCAGGAACTGACCGAGACCTCGGCCCGCTATGGCCTGCAGTTCGAGCCGGGCACCAAAATCCGCTACGACAACGCCGCCTATAATCTGGCCGCGGAGATCGTGGCCAAGGCCAGCGGCAAGCCGTTCGAGACCTATCTGAACGACGCTGTCCTGAAGCCTCTGGGCCTGAAGGACACGGGATCGGACGCCCACGCCGACGCGCAGGGTCTGGCCATGGGCTACGCCAACTTCCCCGGCGGACTGGCCGCCCAGCCGATCGCCAACGTCAGCGTCGTCTTCGGCGCCGGCGCCCTGTACTCGACGCTGGACGACATGCTGGTGTGGAACCAGGCCCTGCATAAGGGCCATGTCCTCAGCGACGCATCCTACGCCCAGATGATCGCCGACCATGCGCCCGAGGGGACCCCCAAGGAGCGAGGTCGCGCGCACCGCGCCTATGGCTATGGCATCTACGTCAACAGCCTGGGCGAGCAGGTGAAGCCCGCCTTTGACGACAAGCAGATCTATCACACGGGCAGTTGGGCCGGCTTCCGCAACCTGGTCCTCTATCAGCCCGATGCCGACGTGACCGTGGTGGTTCTGTCCAACAACTACCACCAGCGCGATCTGGTCTTCATGCTGAGCCAGCAGGCCATGGCAGAGGCTCTGGGGCGGCCCTTCCCGACAGGCCTGAACCGCTAGGCGCAGGCCCCGGCGGGCAGGCCTGACCAGTCCATGGGCACGAAGGCGCGGGGCAGGCGCAGGGCGATCTGATCTCCGGCCAGCGCGGCCAACTGCTTCATCGTCTGATCGAAGCGATCGATCGCATAGGGGAAGGGCTTCAGCGGCTCATCCAAAGAACGCGAGAAGTCGTCCCAGTGGATGGGAATGACCAGCCGCGCCCCTGTCGCCGTCACCGTGTCGCGCCAGTAGGCGGCGATCGCCTCAGGGCCTTGTCGTGACAGGTTGCCCACGCCCAGCATGACGACATCGGCGCGCAGGCCGTGGAAGGCGTCGCCCGGGTGGCCCGCGCTGGGCACGATGAGGATGCGACAGGCCCCATGCTCGATCAGAAAGGAATGGGCGCCGCCCTCGGGATAGGCGCGAGCCCGGGCGGGGATGCGAAAATCCGCCGCCGTGGCGCCCGCCGCGACATCGCCGGGCGAGTGGGGCGTGCGGAAGGGTGTGACCTGAAACGCGCCGACGGTCGAGGGCTGGCCTGACGTCAGACGCTGCACGGGCGCTGTGACGCCCTCGGCTGCGGCGATGGCCGCCAGCGTGTCGCTACCGTGCAGGGCTGCGCCGTAGGCCTTGGCCAGACTGGCCGAGTCCAGAGCATGGTCGAAATGGGTGTGGGCGACATAGAGGGCCGAGATGCGGCGGATGTCGGCCCGCTTCATGTGGCGGGCGATGGCGGCCTGATCCGGGCGCAGGGGCTGGGTCAGCAGGGCGACGACGCCGGGGCGGCTCAGGTAGCCATCGATCAGGACGACGTCACGTCCGTCGTCGAAGGTCAGGGTCGAGGTTCCGAGGAAGCGGACGGTCAGGTGGCCCGGTTTGGCTGGCTCGGCGCGCGCGGCCAGCGCCGGATAGGCTTCAGGCGAGGGGCGCAGCGTGAAGGCCGAGGCCAGCCCTGCAAGCGCCAGCCCCCCAAAGGCAAGTGCTGCGCGGCCCAACCGCCGTTTCGATGATCCCCGCCGCATGCGCCGCCCTCCATTGGGAGAGCGACGATACGCGTCGTGCGGCGACGGGCAAGGCGAAGCTTACGGCTTCATCGACCCTGTTTCGATGAAGCGCTGGTGCCAGGACAGGGCCTCGGTCAGCAGGTGCGGCGATTGCAGGCCGTAGGAGCCCTTCAGCGCGCGGGCGTAGTAGTCGTTGAGCGCGTCGCGATAGTCGGGGTGGGCGCAGTTGGCGATGATGACCTGGGCGCGCTGCTTGGGCGACAGGCCGCGCAGGTCGGCCAGGCCCTGTTCGGTGACGATGACCTGCACGTCCTGGGTGATGTGGTCGACGTGGCTGGCCATGGGGACGATGGCCGAGATCTTGCCGCCCTTGGCTGTCGACGGCGTGACGAAGCAGGAGATGTAGGCATTGCGTGCGAAATCGCCCGAGCCGCCGATGCCGTTCTGGATGCGCGAACCCATCACGTGGGTAGAGTTGACGTTGCCGTAGATGTCGGCCTCGATCAGGCCGTTCATGGCGATGCAGCCCAGACGGCGGATGATCTCCGGGTGGTTTGAGATCTCCTGCGGACGCAGGATGATCTTGCCGCGGAACTGCTCCATGCGGCTATTCAGGTCGGCGGCGGCCTCGGGGCTGAGCGAGAAGGCGGTGGCCGAGGCGACGGTCAGCTTGCCGCTATCCAGCAGGTCCAGCATCCCGTCCTGCAGCACCTCGGTATAGGCGGTCAGGTTCTCGAACGGGCTATTCTGAAGCCCCGCCAGCACGGCGTTGGCGACATTGCCCACGCCCGATTGCAGCGGCAGCAGATGGGCGGGCAGGCGGCCTAGCTTCACCTCGTGCTGCAGGAACTCGATCAGGTGCCCGGCGATGGCCGTGGCGCTGGCGTCCGGCGCGGCGAAGGGCAGGTTGCGGTCAGGGCTGTCCGTCTCGACGATGGCGGCGATCTTGGACGGGTCGACGCGGAAGACGGTTTCGCCGATCAGGTCCGTCGGCTTGGTCAGCGGGATGGGCACCCGCGCGGGCGGCAGGGCCGTGCCGTAGTAGATGTCGTGCATCCCCTCCAGCGCCGCGTTCTGCCAGCTGTTGACCTCAAGGATGATGCGGTCGGCGCGGTCCAGCCAGGTCTTGTTATTGCCGATAGAGGAAGAGGGGATCAGCGAGCCGTCCTCGCGGATGCCCGAGACCTCGACCACCGCCGTCTCCAGCGGGCCGAGGAAGCCCTGCCAGGCGACCGGCGCGACCTGGGACAGGTGCATGTCCAGGTATTCCATCTCGCCCTTGTTGATCTTCTCGCGGGCGATGGGATCGGAGTTGTAGGGCAGGCGGAACTCGATGCCATCTGCTTTTGCGAGGGCGCCGTCCAGCTCAGGCCCGGTCGAGGCGCCAGTCCAGACCTTCAGCTTGAAGGGATTGCCCGCCGCGTGCTCGGCCTCGATCCGCTCGGCCAAGGCCATGGGCACGACCTTGGGATAGCCCGAGCCGGTGAAGCCGCTCATGCCCACGGTCGAGTTGGCCGGGATCAGGGCGGCGGCGTCCTGGGCGGACATGATCTTCGACTGCAGGGCGGCGTTGCGGACGCGGGACATCGGAAACCTGACGGCTACGGCCCAGTGAGGGCGCGGGGGAGTGACGCGGACATAGGCGCCGTATCACCCTGATTCCAATACGGCTTTGGTCGTAACAGTCCGTGATCACAAAGGCGTCAGCCGCCCGGTTTCCAGTCCGTTGCCGGGTTGGTGTTGACCATCCAGGGGATGCCGAACCGATCTGTCAGACTGCCGAAGCCGGGCGACCAGAAGGTTTCGGCGAAGGGCATGGACACCTTGCCGCCTTCGGACAGGGCGTCGAAGACCTGTCGCGCCTTGGCGAGGTCGTCGGTGTGATAGGAGACGTCGAAGCCGTTCTTGGGCTTGTCGATGTTCGGGGCGAACTCGGGCGGCATGTCGGCCCCCATGATCGCCTGGTCCCCAACCTCCAGCCAGCCGTGCATCAGCCAGTCCTTGTACTTAGGATCGACAGGCATGTCGGGCGGGCCTTCGCCATAGGGGAAGGCGGCCGTGACCTTGCCGCCCAGCACGCGGGCGTAGAAGTCCAGCGCCTCGCGGCATTGACCCTGGAAGCTGAGGCTGGTGACGATCTTCATGACGACCTCTCATATTGTCGGGTTTGGGGGTCTGAACGCGCGGGGTGGCGTATCTTTCCTTCCGACTGGCGGGTGGAAGCGGGCGCTTTCGCCTGCGCGAGAACAGGACTAGAACAAAGACATGATCACCGCCGCTCTTCTGATGCTCCAAATGTCCGCCGCTCCGGTTCAGGCTGCGGCTGTGTCGGACGCCGAGACCGCCCCTGTCGAACGCGTGCTGGACGCCATGCATGCTGCGGCTTCGCGCGCCGACGGCGACGCCTATTTCGTGACGTTCACGTCCGACGGCCGCTTCATCGGCACCGATGCGACCGAGCGCTGGACCTTGTCGGAGTTCCGCGCCTACGCCATGCCCTACTTCTCGCAAGGCAAGGGCTGGACCTATCGCCCCGTCACGCGGACCGTGACCATCGCCCCGATCGACTGCCGCTGCGTCGCTTGGTTCGACGAGGTGCTGGACAACGACGCCTACGGGACCACGCGCGGCTCGGGCGTGCTGCGGCTGACCGACGACGGCTGGAAGATCGAGCAGTATGTCCTCAGCTTCGCCGTGCCGAACGACAAGGCCCGCGCCGTCGTCGATGTGATCAAGGCCGATTGATGGAGGTTCAGGACGACGCCTTCGTCCTGTCGGCGCGGGCGCATGGGGATACGGGGGCGGTAGTGGAACTGCTAACCGAGCGGCACGGTCGCCGCGCGGCCTATGTCGCCGGCGGGGCGTCGCGTAAGATGCGACCCTTCCTGCAGGCGGGGGCGCGGGTGGTGGCCGATCTGCGGTCGCGGACCTCGGAACAGTTGGGTTCAGCGCGGCTGGAGCCGGTGGGCGAGGGGCCGGCGGCCCTGTTTGATGATCCCCTGGCTCTGGTCGGGCTGAACGCCGCCGCGGCGGTGGCGCAAGGGGCCTTGCCCGAGCGCGAGCCGCATCCGGGGGCCTTCTACGCCTTCGAGGCCCTGATGGGGGCGTTTGTCATGCCCGAGGTCTGGCCCGCCATCTTCGTGCGGTTCGAGGCGGGGCTGCTGGAAGACCTGGGCTTCGGCCTTGACCTGTCGCGCTGCGCCGCCACCGGTTCGATGGACGATCTGATCTACGTCAGCCCGCGCACGGGCCGCGCCGTCAGTCGCGAGGCGGGCGCGCCCTATGCCGAAAAGCTGCTGAACCTGCCGCCCTTCATGCTGGGGGCGCAGGCGGGGTTGGGCGAAGGCGACGTGAAGGCAGGGCTGGACCTGACCGGGCATTTCCTCGAACAGTTCGTCTTCCACGCCCTGAACAAGCCGCTGCCGCCCGCCCGCGTCTGGATGATCGAGCGACTGGCCGAGGCGGGACGGCTCTAGCCAAAGGTGAAGGCGAAGACCTGAACCCCGGGGTCGAGGAACTCGATCTCGAACGTTCGTTCGCGCGCTCCGCCCGACTGGCGCACGAGTTGATACAGGCGCTGGCTGTCGATCTGGCCCATGCCTTGTGCGTTAAGGTCCACGCCAGCGTCGGCGCCCGGCGCCTGGCCGTCGATGCGGACGCGGAAGCGCACCGCCTTGCCCATGCTGCTGGGACCCATGACCAGATGCAGGTCGCGGGCCTTGAAGCGGAAGGCCAGCCGTCCGCCCACTGTCTGCAAGTCGGCGTGTTCAGAGCGCACGATCCAGTCGCCGGACAGGCTCCAGTCGTTCAGTTTCAGGGGGGCGGCCGCATAGGTTTTGCGCACGTCGAAACCGAAGCCGCCGGGCGAGACGAAATGCTCGGCGCGGGCATAGCCGACATAGGTTTCGGGCGAGGCGACCTCGGCCATGTCGGCGGCGGCCTCGGCGCCCTGACCGCGCACCTGAACCAAAGCCTGATCGACGCCGGTAGCCCCGGCCTCCTTCAGCAGATGCTGGATGACCCGTTCGGAGTGCTCGTAGTCGCCTTCGCCGAAGTGGTGGTAGCGGATGTTGCCCCTGGCATCGATGAAGTAGTGGGCCGGCCAGTATCTGTTGTCGAACGAGCGCCAGATGGCGAAGTCGTTGTCCATGGCCACCGGATAGGCGATGCCGAACCGGCGCACGGCGTCGCGGACGTTGGCGGGCGACTTCTCGAAGGCGAACTCGGGCGTGTGGACCCCGATCACCACCAGACCCTGATCGCGATACTTCTCGGCCCAGGCGCGGACATAGGGAATGGTGCGCACGCAGTTGATGCAGGAGTAGGTCCAGAAGTCGACCAGCACGACCCTGCCGCGCAGTTGTTCGGTGGTCAGGGGCGGGCTGTTGATCCACTCGGTCGCCCCGGTCAGCGGCGGCATGGCCCCTTCGACCGGCAGGGCGTTCAGAGGAGCGGCGGGGGCGTTCACCGGCTGGCCCCCGCCGAAGCGGCTGAGCAGGCTTTGTTCGATGCGGTTGGTGCTGCTGCTCGACAGCCGGGTCAGCAGACCGGTGTCGAGGCCGAGCGCGATGGCGGCGACGCCGATCAGGACCAGAACGCCCAGACCCCGTCGCACCCACTCGCCGACGCCCAACGACTTCTTCATCGTCTGGAACACCTTGCCGCCGATCACCAGGGCCAGAGCCAGCGAGGTGGCGGCCCCGGCGGCGTAGGCGACCAGCAGCAGGGTCGTGCCGACGCTGGCGCCTTGCAGCGCGGCGCCAGTCAGGATCAGCCCCAGGATCGGGCCCGCGCACGGCGCCCACAGCAGGCCCGTCGCCACGCCCAGCAGGAAGGAGGACCAGACGCCGCCGCCCGACTGTTGCTCCGCGTTGGCCTTCTCGGTCAGGCGCGAGCCGAGCGCGACCAAAGGCCGGGTCAGCCGATCCGCCAGCGAGGGAAACGCCAGGGTAAGCCCCAGCACCGCCATGACGGCCAGTGCGATCCAGCGCCCGACCTGATTGGCTTGCACCGCCCAGCCGCCGCCGACCGCCGCCAGCGTCGCCACGCCCGCAAACGTCAGCGCCATGCCCAGCAGCAGCGGCAGGCCGCTTTTCACAAAGGGCTGGCCCGCACGGGCGAAGACAAAGGGCAGGACCGGCAGGATGCAGGGGCTGAGAATGGTCAGCGCCCCGGCCAGATAGGACAGCAGGATTAGGAGCATCGCGTCGTCCTTGGGCCTCAGACCCTGATGTTACGCAGTCCGGAACGCGTCGGATGGGGTCGGTTACGAAATCCGTTGCACGTCGCGGATGGTGGCGCGGGTTTCCTTCGCTAGAACCTCGACCAGTTCGGCGGCGGGCAGGGCGCGTGACAGGGGCGCGGCCTGACCGGCCCACTGCGGGGCGTAGCCGTCGTCGCCGTGCGTGCTGGCGGCGGCGTTCAGCGCCTTGCCGATGTCGTAGGCATAGGGATAGCCGGCGACGATCGCCTCGTCGGCGCGCCGCATGAAGGCGTTCTCGATACCGCGCGCGGGGCGGCCCGAGATGACCGGGCTGACGCGGGTGCGCTCGGCGCGTGGTCCGGCCAGAGCCGCGCGATAGGCGGGGTTGGCGGCGGACTCGGGGCAGGAGACGAAGGCGGTGCCCAGCTGCGCGCCTGCCGCGCCCAGCGCCAGCGCCGCCACGATGCCAGAGCCGTCCATGATCCCGCCCGCTGCGATGACCGGAATGTACAGTTCGCGGGCCAGCAGGCGGGTCAGGGGCAGGGTCGCGAAGCGCGGATCGTTGGCGGGATCAAAGACGCCGCGATGGCCGCCAGCTTCGACTCCTTGCGCCACCACCATGTCGATGCCCGCCGCCTGGGCCAGTCGGCCTTCCTCTGGCGTGGTAGCGCTGGCGATCAGGACGCAGTCGACGGCCTTCAGGGCGGCGATCTTGTCGGGCTGCGGCAGGCCGAAGTGGAAACTGACCACGGCGGGCTTCTCGTCCAGCAGGACCGCCAGCTTGGCGTCGTCGGTCAGGAAGCTCTGGTAGATCTCGTTCAGGGTCTCGGGCGGCGCGGCGTCGAACTCGGTGAAGATGGGGCGCAGGCTGTCGATCCAGCCCCGGTCACGCTTTGGATCAAGCGGCGTCGGGGCATGGCAGAAGACATTGATGTTGAACGGGCGGGTGGTCAGGGCCTTCAACGCTTGAATCTGGCGCTGGCCCTCGACCGCATCGACCGAGGCGATGGAGATGGAGCCCAGCGCCCCGGCGTTCGAGACGGCCGCCGCCAGTTCCGGTGTCGAGGTCCCGGCCATGGGCGCCTGAATGATGGGCAGGTCCAGTCCGAGGCGGTCGGTGAGGGCGGTCTTCATGCGCGGTTCCTGCCTTTTCGACGACGGCGCTCCACAGATAGGCGCGGATCGCCCCCCCGTCAGCCGCGCGCTACGCTAGACTTTGTCGTCCAGATCACCGATTCGAAGTCGCATGACCATCCACACCCCGACGCCCGAAGGCGGCCGCATCGTTGAAGAGCCGATGGGCGATGCGCTGTCGAAGCGCTACCTGGCCTACGCTCTGTCCACGATCACTAACCGCGCGCTGCCCGACGTGCGTGACGGCTTCAAGCCGGTGCACCGGCGCATCATGTACGCCATGCACCAGATGCGGCTGAACCCGCAGGCGGCGGCGCGCAAGTGCGCCAAGGTCGTCGGCGAGGTTATGGGCGGCTATCACCCGCACGGCGACGCCTCCATCTATGAGGCCCTGGTGCGCCTGGCCCAGGACTTCGCCCAGCGCTATCCGCTGGTCGACGGGCAGGGCAACTTCGGCAACATCGACGGCGATAGCGCCGCTGCCATGCGTTACACCGAGTGCAAGTTGACGCCCGCCGCCGTCCTGCTGCTGGACGGCATCGATCAGGACGCGGTCGACTTCCGCCCCACCTATGACGATCAGGACGAAGAGCCGCTGGTCCTGCCGGCGGGCTTCCCCAACCTGCTCGCCAACGGCTCGTCCGGCATCGCCGTGGGTATGGCGACCTCGATCCCGCCGCACAACGTCGGCGAGCTGATCGACGCCTGCCAGCTGCTGCTGGAGCGCCCTGAGGCGACGACGACGGAGTTGGTGCAGATCGTGCCGGGGCCGGACTTCCCCACTGGCGGCGTGTCTGTGGAAGGCCACGCCTCCATCCTGGAAGCCTATGAAACCGGTCGCGGCGGCGTGCGTCTGCGCGCGCGCTGGGAGACCGAGGATCTGGGGCGGGGCGTCTGGCGCATCATCGTCACCGAGATGCCCTATCAGGTGCAGAAGAGTCGCCTGATCGAGGGTCTGGCCGACCTGATCGAGAACAAGAAGGCGCCGCTTCTGGGCGACGTGCGCGACGAGTCGGCTGAAGACATCCGTCTGATCCTTGAGCCGAAGAACCGCACCATCGAGCCTGAGATGCTGATGGAGAGCCTGTTCAAGCTGTCCGATCTGGAGGTTCGCTTCCCGATCAACATGAACGTGCTGGATGCCTCGGGCACGCCGCGCGTCATGGGCCTGAAGGACTGCCTGCAGGCCTTCCTCGATCACCGCCGCGTGGTGCTGAACCGCCGGTCGCAATGGCGGATCGAGCGGGTCGAGAAGCGACTGCACCTGCTGGAAGGCCTGCGCATCGTCTTCCTCAACCTGGACGAGGTGATCCGCATCGTCCGCGAGGAGGAGCAGCCCAAGGCCGTCCTGATCGCGCGCTTCGGTCTGAGCGAGCCCCAGGCCGACTACATCCTCGACACCCGTCTGCGCCAACTGGCGCGGATCGAGGAAATGGCGATCGACAAGGAATACAACGCCCTGGCCGAAGAACTGGCGGCGCTGAAGGCGCTGACCTCGTCCGAGGCCAAGCAATGGAAGGCCATCGGCAAGGAGCTGGAGGCGGTCCGCAAGGCGCTGATCTCGCCGCGCCGCACGACCATCGGCGAGGCGGTGGACAGCTCGGCCTTCGTGGCGCCCGAGGCCTTCATCCCGCGCGAAGCCATCACCGTCATCCTGTCTGAGCGAGGCTGGATCCGCGCCGCCAAGGGCAAGGTCGAGGATCCGTCGGAGCTGAAGTTCAAGGAAGGCGACAGCCTGGGCTTCCTGGTTCCGGCCTTCACGACGGACAAGCTGCTGATCGGGGCGTCGGACGGGCGCATCTTTACCATCGGCGCCGACAAGCTGGCCTCCGGGCGCGGTCACGGCGAGCCGCTGCGTCTGATGATCGATCTCGACGAAAAGGCCGAGATTATCAACGTCGTGGCGCACGAACCGAATGCGAAGCTTCTGGTCGCATCCAAGGCCGGCTACGGCTTCGTTGCGCCGGAAAATGATCTTCTGGCCCAGAAGCGCGGCGGCAAGCAGGTGCTGAACGGCGAGATGCTGTCCATGCTGCGCATCCCCTCGAACCCGCAGGGCGACCACGTCGCCGTTATCGGCGAGAACATCAAGGCGCTGATCTTCCCGCTGGCCGAACTGCCCGAAATGGGCCGCGGTAAAGGTGTGAAGCTGCAGAACTACAAGCAGGGCGGTCTGGTCGATGTGGCGGTGTTCAACGCCGAGGCGGGTCCGGAATGGGCCGATGGCGGCGGTCGTCGCCGCAACTGGCCCGACTGGAAGGACTGGCTGGGCAAGCGCGCCGGAGCCGGACGCCAGGGCCCGCGCGGGATGCGCAAGTTCCGCTGAGGTCAAGGTGACGGCGATTTCATTGGAGGTCGCCGTAAGCCCTTGCGATAATCCCGACCAAGGCCGATCCGGCCGGGGCTGGAGATTTCCATGATCACCCTGATCATCATCGGCGTCATCGTCGTCGTTCTGCTGTTCGTCGTCGTCGGCGCCTACAACAGGCTGGTGGCGCTGGACCAATCCGCCAATCAGTCGTTCGCCGACATCGACGTGCAGTTGAAGCAGCGTCAGGATCTGATCCCCAATCTGGTCGAGACGGTGAAGGGTTACGCCACGCACGAACGCGGCACACTGGACGCCGTGACCCAGGCCCGCGCCGCCGCCGCCGGCGCCCGCACGGTCGACGAGAAGGTGCAGGCCGAGAACATGCTGACCGGGGCGCTGGGCCGCCTGTTCGCCGTGTCCGAGGCCTATCCGGACCTCAAGGCCAACACCAACTTCCAGCAACTGCAGATGGACCTGTCGGACATCGAGAACAAGCTGGCCGCCGCGCGCCGCTTCTTCAACAACGCTGTCAGCGAGTTCAACGCCGTGCGCCGTCAGTTCCCCACGGTCCTGTTCGCCGGCATGTTCGGCTTCGGTTCGGACAAGCCCTTCTTCGACGTGGGCGAGGGCGAACGTGCGGCCCTTAACGCGGCGCCGCCGACGGTGAAGTTCTAAGTCCCAATGGCGGTTTTCGGTCAGGCCGTCGGCCTCAAGACCCACATCTGGCAAAACAACACCCGGTCGGCGATCCTGCTGGCCGGGTTTCCGGTGTTGCTGGTCGGCCTGCTGTTCGGCGTGCAGGTGCTGATGATGGGGTTCGGCCTGCTGCCCAACTCGGGCGGCAGTCTGTCGCGGGATCTGGCGCTGGCGGCGTCCATGCTGGGCTGGACCGTGCCGACGGCCCTGGTCGCGGCGGCCGTCTGGTTCGTCATCGCCTATTTCGGCAATCAGGCGATGATCGACGCCATGACGGGCGCGCGAAAGGTCGAGCGTCGGGTCGAGCCTGAGCTCTATAACCTACTGGAAAACCTCTCGATCTCGCGCGGCTTGCGGACGCCGACGCTGCGCATCATCGAGAGTCCGTCGCTGAACGCCTATGCGTCCGGTCTGCATGAGGGGAACTACAGCGTCACCGTCACCCGCGGCCTGATGCAGACCCTCAGTCGAGACGAGATGGAGTGCGTCCTGGCGCATGAGCTGACCCACGTCATCAACAAGGACGTGCGGACCATGGTGATCGCCTCGATCTTCGCGGGCATCATCAGCGTCATCGCCGAACTGGTGTTCCGCAGCCTGTTCTACATGCGCGGCGGGCGCAACCGGGACAACAAGAACGCCATGCCGCTGATCCTGATCGGTTTGGCCATCGGCGTGATCGGCTTTGGTCTGGCGACCGTCATCCGCATGACCCTGTCGCGGACGCGGGAATATGTGGCCGATGCGGGGGCGGTGGAGCTGACCAAGAACCCGGACGCCATGATTTCGGCGCTGAGGAAGGTGTCGGGCCAGTCCAAGATCGAGGCGCCCGACGAACTGCGCGGCATGTTCCTGGACAATACAGCGGACAAGGCGGACTTCGCCGGTCTGTTCGCCACGCACCCGCCGATCGAGAAGCGGATCGCAGCTCTGGTGAAGTTCGCCGGCGGCCGGGATGAAGGGCCGTGGGGGGCGACGCCGCCTGCGCCGCGCGCCAGTACGGCGGTGCCGACGACCTGAGGCCTAGGGAAGTCGCTCCCAACCCAGCGGGCGAAGGGCCTCCATGGGTCTGAACTTCGCCTTGTAGTCCATCTTGGGCGAGCCCTGGACCCAGTAGCCCAGATAGACATAGGGCAGGCCGACCATGGCGGCCTGCCGCAGGTGGTCCATGATGGCGAACTGGCCCAGGCTGCGGCGCTCCAGGTCGGAGTCGAAGAAGCTGTAGACCATCGACAGGCCGTCATGCAGCAGATCGGTCAGGCAGACCCCGACCAGATCGCCCGGGCCGTCATCGGTCGCGGGCAGTCGGTATTCGATCAGGTGGGTGCGGACGGCCGTGTCCTCGACCATCGAGACGTAGTCAGACCAGCCCATGTCGCTCATGCCCCCACCGGGATGGCGGGCGGTCAGGTAGCGGCGCAGCAGGTCGAACTGCTCCATCGTCGCCTCGGCCTCGACCAGATCGCGCGACAGATCGGCGTTGCGGTTCAGGATCTTGCGCTGGGACCTTGAGAAGACGAACTCGCCGACCGGAATGCGTACCGAGACGCAGGCCGCGCAGGCCTCGCAGGCGGGGCGATAGGCGATGTTCTGGCTGCGACGAAAACCGGCCTGGGTCAGGGCGTCGTTGACGTCGGCGCCGTCGCTGAAGGGCAGGTTGGCGAAGACCTTGCGCTCGAACTGTCCGGGCAGATAGGGGCAGGGTGCGTTGGCGGTCATGAAGAACCGCAGCTGCCGGGTCGGGAAATGCTGGGTCACGGCCTTACGTCCGTTTCCAATCACTTCGGCAGGTGTGCGCGCGGGTCGTCATGTTCTGATTTGGCGCGCAACCGGGGGATTTCGCAAGCGCCGTGAGAGCGGCGCTCGCAATCACAGGCTGGTGTCCGTGGGCAGGACCGGCGCCTCGCGCAGCAGAACGATGGCGATGCGGCGGTTGCCGGCCAGCGACGGGTCGTCGGGATAGAGGGGGTCGGAGCCTGCCTTGCCCGCGACCGAATAGACCCGGTCGGCATTCACGCCGGCGCCTTGCAGGGTCAGGCGCGAGGCGTCGGCGCGAGCGGACGACAGCGACCAGTCGCCCGCGCCGCTGGCGCGGCTGGAACCGGCCACGGCGCTGGTGTGGCCGGTGATGGAGATGCGGTTGGGCAGCTGGGTGATGACCTTGGCGATGGCCCGCAGCAGCATCTGGGCGCGCGGGTTGGGGCGCGAGGAGCCGTTCTCGAACATTGAGCGGCCTTCCTGATCGACCAACTGGATGCGCAGACCCTCGGGGGTCTGGTCGATGATCAGCTGTTTCGACAGTTCGGCCAGTTCGGGCATGGCCTGCATGGCCTGACGCAGGGATTCGGCGGCGCTGGCGAAGTCGGCGGCCTCGCGGCGGGCGATCTCGGCGCGCAGGGCGGACTCGCTGGCGGCGGACAGGTTGGTGCTCTGACCGGCTTCCTCGGGAGATTCCGGGGCCTCGGGGGCCAGTTGCTCGACCATGGCCATGGAACCGGAGCTCTTGGCGCCGTCGTCGCCCAGGGCGGTGCCGCCCAGGATGCCGCCAGAACCGGAGGTCGAGGCCGAGACGTTGGCCGGGGCGAAATATTCGGCGATGCCGCGCTTCTGTTCCGGGTCGGTCGTGTTGATCAGCCACATCAGCAGGAAGAAGGCCATCATGGCTGTGACGAAGTCGGCGTAGGCGACTTTCCACGCGCCGCCGTGGTGGCCGCCGGCGACCACCTTCTTCACCTTCTTGATGAGGATCGGGCGATCGCTCGCGGACATGGGCAGGCCAATCTTAACGTCGTCTGTTAGCCGTGAATCCCATGCCGCCCGTTAAGAAGCGGTTGCGGCCCCGGCGTTTCGGGGTGCGACCTTGCCGCGCAGCGACCCACGGCTTAGGTCAGACCTGTGACCATGACCTCATCTTCTTCCGAATTCGACGCCAAGGCCTATCGCAAGGCGCTGGGTGGTTTCGCCACCGGCGTCTGCGTGGTGACGGCTCATACGGCCGAGGGGCCGCTGGGCATTACGGTGAACAGCTTCACCTCGGTGTCGCTGGATCCGCCGCTGGTGCTGTGGTGCCTGGACGTGAAGTCGGACCGCCATGACGCCTTCGCTGGAGCCGAGCGCTTCGCCGTCCACATGCTGCCGGTCGAGGATCAGGCCATGTCGGATCGCTTCGCCTGGGGCGTCTGCACCCTGTCGGACGACGAGTTCGAGGTGGGCGATCCGGCCCCGCCGCGCCTGCGCAACGCCGTGACGCGGCTGGATTGCGCGACCCACGACCGCATCGTCATGGGCGACCATCTGGTCATCGTCGGCCGGGTGTCCGGCTTCGAGGCCTGGCCCGGCGACGCCCTGACCTATTTCCGGGGCAAGTACGGACAGGCCGTCGATCCGACGGCCTGACCCGGATCAGGCCCCCAGCAGCCGCGCCGCCTTGGGCGCGAAGTAGCTGAGGACGCCCGAGGCGCCGGCGCGCTTGAAGGCGTGCAGGGTTTCCAGAATGGCGCGATCTTCCTCCAGCCAGCCGTTGGCGATGGAGGCCTGCATCATCGCGTACTCGCCGGACACCTGATAGGCGAAGGTCGGGATCTTGAAGGTGTCCGTGACCAGGCGGACGATGTCGAGATAGGGCAGGCCCGGCTTGACGATCAGGGCGTCGGCGCCTTCGGAAATGTCCATCGCCACCTCGCGCAGGGCCTCGTCGGCGTTGGCGTAGTCCATCTGATAGGTCTTCTTGTCGCCGGTCAGCGATTTGGACGAGCCCACCGCGTCGCGATACGGGCCGTAGAAGGCCGAGGCGTACTTGGCGGCGTAGCTGATGATCAGGGTGTCGCTGAGGCCGTTGGCTTCCAGAGCTTCGCGAATGGCCTGGACGCGCCCGTCCATCATGTCGGAGGGCGCCACGGCGTCGGCTCCGGCGTGGGCGTGGATGAAGGCCTGTTCGGCCAGCCGTTCCAGCGTCGGGTCGTTGACGATGCGGCCGTTCTCCAGAACCCCGTCGTGGCCGTGGTCGGTGTAGCAGTCCAGCGCCACGTCGGTCATGACGCCGATCTCGGGCGCGGCGTCCTTGATGGCCTTGATGCAGTCGGGGATCAGGCCGTCCGGGTCGCTGGCGGCGGCGCCGACGTTGTCCTTCAGGCTGTCGTTCACATTGGGAAACAGGGCGATCATGGGGATGCCCAGATCGCGCGCCTCGACCGCGGCCTTGGCGGCCTCCTTCGGCGACAGGCGGAAGACGCCCGGCATGGAGGCGACCGGCTGACGATCCTCGGCGCCATCATGGACGATGATCGGCCAGATCAGGTCGGCGGGCGTCAGGGTCGTCTCGGCGACCAGACGGCGCACCCAGGGCTGCGAACGCAGGCGACGCGGGCGGGCGTAGGGGAAGGCGGCGGGCTGGAACGGCATGGTCATGGTGTGCGGCTTAAAACAAAGCGGGGGGAGAGGCAAAGAAGTCCCATCTCTTCCGTCGTCCCGGAAGAAGCCATGGGCAGGGGGCGGGGTGACGTTTCGCAGGCTCTTGGATAAAAGCAGCATGAACGCCCCGTCAGAGGGCCAGAGTCGGGAGTATTAGATCATGGACTTCGCCCTCAACGACGACCAGCGCGCCATTCAGGACGCGGCGCGGGCCTTTGCCGACGCCGAGCTGGCGCCGCATTCGGCCCAGTGGGACGAGGACAAGCATTTCCCGGTCGAGGTGATGAAGACGGCGGCCGAGATGGGCTTCTGCGGCATCTATACCGGCGAAGAGCACGGCGGCATGGCCCTGGGCCGCGTTGAGGCGGCGGTGATTTTCGAGGAACTGTCGCGCGGGGACGTGGCGACGGCGGCCTTCATCTCGATCCACAATATGGCGACGTGGATGATCGACAAGTTCGGGTCTGACGACCTGCGCTCGCGCTTCGTGCCGTCGCTGGTCACGATGGACAAGATCGCCAGCTACTGCCTGACCGAGCCGGGCTCGGGGTCGGATGCGGCGGCGCTGCGGACTACGGCGGTGCGCGACGGCGACCACTATGTCCTGAACGGCTCCAAGGCCTTCATTTCCGGCGCGGGCGTGTCGGACGTCTATGTCGTCATGGTCCGCACGGGAGCCGAGGGCGCGCGCGGCGTCTCGACCATCGTGGTGGAAAAGGACACGCCGGGCCTGTCGTTCGGCGCCAACGAGAAGAAGATGGGCTGGAACGCCCAGCCGACCGCCGTGGTCAGCTTCGACGACTGCCGCGTGCCGGTCGGTAATCTTGTGGGACAGGAAGGCGACGGCTTCAAATACGCCATGGCCGGTCTGGACGGCGGGCGTCTGAACATCGCCGCCTGCTCTCTGGGCGGGGCGCGGCTGGCGCTGGAGACGGCCCAGGAATACGTGATTACGCGCAAGCAGTTCGGTCAGGCCATCGGCCAGTTCCAGGCCTTGCAGTTCCGTTTGGCCGACATGGCGACGGATCTGGAGGCGGCGCGCCTGATGGTGCTGCGCGGAGCCTGGGCTATCGACAACGACCACCCGGAAAAGACCAAGTGGTGCGCCATGGCCAAGCGACTGGCCACCGACGCCTGCTTCCAGATCGCCGACGAGGCGCTGCAACTGCACGGCGGCTACGGCTATCTGAAGGACTATCCGCTGGAGCGGATCGTGCGCGACCTGCGGGTCCACCGCATCCTGGAAGGCACCAACGAGATCATGCGCGTGATCATCGCGCGGGAACTGGCGCGATGAGCGAACCTGAAGTCATCACCCGCGTCGAGAACGGCGTCGGCCGCATTACCCTGAACCGGCCCAAGGCGATCCACGCCCTGAACCGCGCCATGTGCGAGGCGATGATCGAGGCCCTGCTGGCCTGGCGCGGCGACGAGGCCGTGTTGTCAGTGCTGATCGACCATGCGGGCGAGCGTGGCTTCTGCGCCGGGGGCGACATCCGCATGATCGCCGAGAGCGGGGCAGGGGATGCGTCGGAGGCTAAGGCCTTCTTCAAGACCGAGTATCAGCTGAACCATCTACTTTTCGCCTATCCGAAGCCGATCACGGCCATCGTCGACGGCATCGTCATGGGCGGCGGCGTGGGCATCAG
The DNA here is from genome assembly GCF_044772165.1 of Brevundimonas sp. NPDC090276. Classification (NCBI taxonomy): domain Bacteria; kingdom Pseudomonadati; phylum Pseudomonadota; class Alphaproteobacteria; order Caulobacterales; family Caulobacteraceae; genus Brevundimonas; species Brevundimonas sp. NPDC090276. Next base: position 417,543 of record NZ_JBIVYK010000002.1, read on the forward strand.
CGAACCGGCCGACGTTCGCATCGCCACCGAGCGGACCACCTACGCCATGCCGGAAACTGGCATCGGTCTGTTCCCCGATGTGGGCGGGGGCTGGTTCCTGCCGCGCCTGCCGGGACAGACGGGAGTCTGGCTGGCGCTGACGGGCGCGCGGCTGAAGGCGGCGGATACGGTGGTCCTGGGTATCCATACCCATTTCGTGCCGAGCGAAGGCGTCGAGGCGCTGAAGGCCGAACTTCTGGCCGCGCCGGTTGATCCCAAGGCGGTGGCCGACCGGGTGGCGGGCGACGCGGGCCCTGCGCCGCTGGACGCGCACCGCGAGGCCATCGACCGGCTGTTCGCCTTTGACACCGTCGAGGAAATTTTCGCCGCGCTGGAGGCAGACGGTTCGGACTGGGCGCTGAAGCAACTGGCGACGCTGAAGACCAAGTCGCCGCAGTCGCTGAAGGTGTCCCTGCGCCAGATCCGCACGGGGGCGACGCTGTCGTCCTTCGCTGACAACATGGCGATGGAATATGCGCTGGGCGGTCGGGTGGTGCGCACCCACGACTTCCAGGAGGGCGTCCGCGCCGTCATCATCGACAAGGACAATGCGCCGAAGTGGTCGCCCGCCGACTTGTCGGGCGTCAGCGACGCGACGCTGGACGGCCTGTTCGCGCCTCTGTCCGCCGAGGAGGGCTGGTCGCCGCTCTGAAAACGACGCTGCGACGCAACATTTATTGTCCAAGGCCGCCCGGAGGGCTATCTAGGCGGCATGAGTAAGCGCTGGACCCCTGAATCCTGGAGAAACAAGCCCGTCGTGCATATGCCGACGGACTATCCTGACATGGCCGAACTGGCTCGTGTCGAAGACGAGCTGCGGGCCATGCCGCCCCTGGTCTTTGCTGGCGAAGCCCGCAAACTGACCCAGCATCTCGCACAGGTGGAGGCGGGCAACGCCTTCCTGCTTCAGGGCGGCGACTGCGCCGAGAGCTTCAAGGAGTTCTCGACCGACAATATCCGCGACACCTTCCGTCTGATCCTGCAGATGGCGGTGGTCCTGACCTTCGCCGGCCGCAAGCCGGTGGTGAAGGTCGGCCGCATCGCCGGTCAGTTCGCCAAGCCGCGCTCGTCGCCGCTGGAAGAGATCGGCGGCGTCGAGCTGCCGTCCTATCGCGGCGACATTATCAACGGCATGGGCTTCACGCCCGAAGAGCGCGTGCCCGATCCGCAGCGTCTGCTGAAGGCCTATAACCAGTCGGCCTCGACGCTGAACCTGCTGCGCGCCTTCGCCGGCGGCGGCTATGCCGACCTGTACAACATTCACCGCTGGACCCTGGGCTTCGCCGACAACGGCGCGGGCGCGGCCTATCGCGAGCTGGCCGACAAGATCACCGAGGCCCTGGCCTTCATGGAGGCGGTCGGCGTCACGCCCGAGACCCATCCTGACCTGTCGCGCGTCGAGGTCTTCACCAGCCACGAAGCCCTGCTGCTGAACGTCGAGAGCGCCCTGACGCGCCTGGAAGGTTCGTCGGGCGAATGGTTCGACACTTCGGCCCACATGCTGTGGATCGGCGAGCGCACCCGTCAGCTGGACGGTGCCCACATCGAGTTCATGCGCGGCATCTCGAACCCCATCGGCGTCAAGTGCGGGCCGACCATGACGGCGGAAGACATCCTGCCGCTGATCGACGCCCTGAACCCGAACAATATTCCCGGACGCCTGACGCTGATCGGCCGCTTCGGTCACGACAAGGTCGGCGACCGCCTGCCGGCCCTGATGCGGGCGGTGAAGGCCGAGGGCAAGCGCGTCATCTGGTCGATCGACCCGATGCACGGCAATACGCTGAAGGCCGCCAACGGCTACAAGACCCGGCCGTTCGACCGCGTCATGGGCGAGGTTCGCACCTTCATCGACGTGGCCGAGGCCGAGGGCGTACACCCCGGCGGCGTCCATCTTGAGATGACCGGCCAGAACGTCACCGAATGCCTGGGCGGCGCCCAGGCGGTGACCGAGGACGATCTGTCGAGCCGCTATCACACCCACTGCGACCCGCGTCTGAACGCGGATCAGTCGCTGGAATTGGCCTTCCTCGTGGCTGAACGTCTCAAGGCCGGGCGTCAGGCCCGCGCCGAGGCCGCGTGACCACGCCGACCGAAGACGAAGGGCCGGGTCGCGTCGCCTATCAGGGCGCGCCCGGCGCTTTCAGCCATGAAGCCTGCCTCGACCTGCGTCCGTGGGACGAGGCGATCGGCTTCGAGACCTTTCAGGGGGCGATCGAGGCTCTGTTGTCCGGCGACTGCCAGTCGGCCCTGATCCCGGTCGAGAATTCGACCATTGGCGTGGTGGAGCCAGCCGCCAGTCTGGTGCGCGAGGCGGGGCTGACGGTGGTCAGCGAGGCGTGGCGGCCGATCCGGCTGGCCCTGCTGGGTCTGCCTGAGGCGCGTCTGTCGGACATCAGGACGGCCGAGAGCCACCCGGTGGCCTTGCAGCAGTGCTCCAAGGCTCTGGGTGAGATGAAGATCGCCTCGGTCGAGGTCTTCGACACCGGCGGCGCCGCCGCCGCGGTGGCCGAAGCCGGGGACGTGACCCGCGCGGCTGTGGCGCCGGCGCGTGCGGCCGAGGTTTACGGTCTGACGGTGCTGCGCAACGATCTGCAGGATTTCAGCGACAACCGGACGCGATTTGTCCTGTTCACCGCCCCTCAAGCCTGATTGGCGAAACAGGCCTTCGGATAATTCTGGCGCGAATATCCGGGTTCGAATGTGAAATCATTCGAACCGATTTCGCTCTGAAGGTTGACCGCGCACGAAGTTTGCGTCTTTAAGGTCTGATCGGATCGACCCTGATCCTGAAACCGGACCGGATTCATGTCCTCGCTGCGCGCACAACTGACCCTTGAAACCACCACGCGCGCGGTGGCCGGCTTTTATTTTGGCTACGGCTATTACGACTTTCGATACGCCGGCTGAGGCGTCGGGCTTCTAACCAACCCTGACAGTCTCGCTGGCGACCGCTTCTCCCAAGCGGCCTCTGCACGTGTCCCTGCCTGATGTTTCGGCGGGCGCGATCTCCCCATCGAAATTCCATGCCGAAAGCCTAATCCCATGCCGAAATCCAATATCCAGCAAGTCTGGCCCGCTGAAACCGCCGAACTGAGCCCCGAGCAGAAGGCGCTGGCCGCCCTGCGCGCCGAGATCGACAGCCTGGACGATCAGATCCTAGAGCTGTTCGAGCGCCGTCTCGCCGTCGCCGCCCAGGTGGGCAAGGCCAAGGACGCCCCGACCGGCCCCCACACCAAGCTGCGTCCCGACCGCGAACAGGCCGTGCAGGCTCGCGTCCTGAAGCAGTGTGAACCGGAGAACCGCGAGGCGGTTGAGCACCTGTGGCGCGAAATCGTCGGCTGGGGCCTGGCCCGTCAGGGCCGGCTGCAGGTCCACGTCTGGGCCCCCATCGATCCGTCCAAGGCCGTGGACGGCGCCCGTCTGCGCTTCGGCGCCGCCGCCGACATCAAGCTGGTCCGCGATCCGCAGGCCGCGCTGGCCCACGCCGCCGAAGGTCATGGCGTCTCGGTGTTGTCGATCAACACCGAGGACGCTTGGTGGATGGGCCTGCGCCGCGAATGGTCGATGCTGAGCGTTTTCGACGGCTACGGCGGCGAGACCCCGACCTCGCTGGCTGTGGGCAAGATCGATCCGCCGGCCCTGCCGACGGGCCGCCGCGTGGTGGTGACGGTCGGCGGCGACGCCGGCGACGGCTCGGGCGCCCGCCGCTGGGGTCTGAACACCAACCACGGCTGGACCCTGGCCCTGACCGACGCCGACGTGGCGCCGGGCGATGTGGAAGGCTGCGTCGGCGCCATCGGCTAATGAAGGTGTAAACGGGCGTTAAGTCTGTTCTTCAACCCTGTCTCAAAAGACTGGGTTCAGCATGATGGCATGAACGCTTCCGTCATTCTGCGGCTCGGATCGGTCGGCGCCCTCGCGGCGCTGCTGTCCGGCTGCGGCATGGCGGAGGCCGATCCTCACCGTTTCGAGGGCGTGGCCAAGCACATCGCCGCCATTCCTCTGTCGACGGACGCCGAGCCTGTCAGCCAAGCTGCTGCGCCGCGCCGCGCTGAGGAGGGCGGGCGGCGTCCGTTGAAGGTCGAACTTCTGACCCCGCATCAACTGTGGGACGCCCGAGACGGGCTGACCGCCAAGGCTGCAGCGGTCCTGCCGGCCATGCCGGCCGTCTTCCATGATCCCGAGGCGCCGCCAGAGGCGCAGGCCGCTCAGCGGGTTGAGGCCCAGCCGTCCCGGCCCGTGGCGGTCGCCGCGCCTTCTTCCGCTGTCCTGATCCAACTGGGCGCCTACGCCAGTCAGGCCTCGGCCCAGGCGGCGTGGGAACGTCTGGGCCAGGGGAATCATGGCCTGAACCCCGTGTTCGAGCCGGTCGAGGTCAACGGTCGGCGTCTGGTGCGGTTGAAGGTTCGCGCCGGATCGGCTCAGGCTTCGGCCCTGTGCGCCAAGGCTGCGGCCGCTGATCCATGGTGCGTGCGGGCCGCAGAGGCGGCGTCGTCCACAGGCGCGGCTTAAGGTTTCGTTGACGACTGAGGCCCTTGGCCCGATCTAGGGCGTCTGGGACGGACCGCGACCGCTTGAGTCGCGCCCGTCGAAACATCGGGGTCCAACATGGCGCAGCCTCAGGTCATCGTCATCGGCAATGAAAAGGGCGGGGCGGGCAAGTCCACCCTGGCCATTCACATCGTCACCGGCCTGCTGCACGCGGGCAAGAAGGTCGCCATCATCGATCTGGACCTGCGCCAGCGGTCGATGGAGCGGTTCTTCTCGAACCGCGCTGTCTGGACGGCGGCCAATGGGCACGACCTGCCGCTGCCGATCGTGCCCGACATGGGCGACGGCAAGGCGCTGGCCAAGGCCGACGAGGCCGAGCAAATCGCCCGCTTCGATGCCGCCTTTGCCGAGGCGCAAGGCGTCGCCGACATCATCCTGATCGACACGCCGGGCGGCGACACCGCCCTGTCGCGCGCCGCCCATGGCCGCGCCGACCAGATCGTCACGCCGATGAACGACAGCTTTGTCGATTTCGACCTGCTGGGCGAGGTCGATCCGGTGACGCTGGATCTGCTCAAGCCGTCGATCTATTCCGAGAGCGTCTGGGAGGCGCGCAAGCACCGCGCCATCACCGAGGGGCGTCAGGTGTCGATCGACTGGATCGTCGTCACCAACCGTCTGGCCGTGGCCGAGGCCCGCAACCGTCGCCGTCTGGAAGAGAAGATGAAGAAGCTGGCCAAGCGCGTCGGCTTCCGTGTCGGTCCGGGTCTGCGCGACCGGGTCATCTATCGCGAGCTGTTCCCGTTCGGCCTGACGGTCGCCGACCTGTCGAACGACATCCGCCCGGTGTCGGTGTCGCTGGCCCACGTCGCCGCGCGCCAGGAAATGCGCAATCTGATGCAGGCCGTGGGTCTGGAGGACGCGGCGGGCGGATCGCTGGCTCCGCTGGACGCGGCGGCGGCCTGATCGTCTCATGGGCCTGATCTGGCTGGGGCTGGCCGCTGTGGCGGTCTGGGCGCTGGCCCGGTTGGGTCGCCAGACCGAGCGCGCCCGGCGCGGCCACTGGCGCATTTCCGCGACCATCCTCAGCACAGCCCTGTTCGCAGGGGCGGTTCTGGCCGCCTCACGCGGGGTCTGGCTGGCGGCGATCGGGCTGGCGGGGGCAGGGCTGTGGCTGGCGGTTCAGTCGCGGGTTCGCGTCGTGCCGCCGCGTGCGCCCGTCGCTGAACGTCTGTCTGAAGCCGAGGCGCGGTCCATTCTGGGGGTGTCCGCCGACGCGACGGCGCGGGACATTCAGTCCGCCTGGCGCCGCCTGATGGCGCGGGCCCATCCCGATCAGGGCGGGACGGAAGGCCTGGCGGCGCGGGTCAATGCGGCGCGGGATCGGTTGCTGAAAGAGTAGCCCTCTTCCTTCTCCCCTTGCGGGAGAAGGACGCTGAGGCGCTAGCCCACCTTCACTCGCGTTGCGGCTTCCGGCAGGTCCTCGCCGAAGGCGCGCTGGTAGAACTCGGCGATGGTGGGGCGTTCCAGTTCGTCGCACTTGTTCAGGAAGGTCAGGCGGAACGACAGGGCCAGGTCGCCGCCGAAGATGATGGCGTTCTGGGCCCAGGTGATGACCGTGCGCGGCGACATGACGGTCGAGATGTCGCCGTTCATGAAGGCGTTGCGGGTCATGTCGGCGACGCGGACCATGGCGGCGATGCGGCGCTTGCCCTCGGCGTCGTTCCACTCGGGGATCTTGGCGGCGACGATCTCGGCTTCGACGTCGTGGTCGAGGTAGTTCAGCGTCGTGACGATGTTCCAGCGGTCCATCTGGCCCTGGTTGATCTGCTGGGTGCCGTGATAGAGGCCCGAGGTGTCGCCCAGACCGATGGTGTTGGTGGTCGAGAACAGGCGGAACCAGCGGTTCGGGCGGATGACGCGGTTCTGGTCCAGCAAGGTCAGTCGGCCCTGCGCCTCCAGCACGCGCTGGATGACGAACATGACGTCAGGACGACCTGCGTCGTATTCGTCGAAGACCAAGGCGACCGGGCGTTGCAGCGACCAGGGCAGGATGCCCTCGCGGAACTCGGTGATCTGCTTGCCGTCCTTTAGGACGATGGCGTCCTTGCCGACCAGGTCGATGCGGCTGATGTGGCTGTCCAGGTTCACGCGGACCAGCGGCCAGTTCAGGCGGGCGGCGACCTGTTCGATGTGGGTCGACTTGCCGGTGCCGTGATAGCCCTGAACCATGACGCGGCGGTCGAAGGCGAAGCCGGCGCAGATGGCCAGGGTCGTCTGCGGATCGAAGCGGTAGCTCTCGTCGATCTCAGGCACATGGCTGTCGCGCGTGTCGAAGGCGGGCACGACCATGTCGGAATCGACGCCGAACGCCTCCCTGACCGTCACCTTGCGGTGCGGCTCCAGCGTGACCAGGGGATCGGGCGAGGCGTCGAGGGGAGAGGTCATGGCTCCCATCTAGTGCCCTCGCGCGCGCGGCTCAACACGCGCGCGAGGAAACTGGACGGTTATTCCGCCGACAGGGCCACGTCGACGTTGCCGCGCGTGGCGTTGGAGTAGGGGCAGACCTGATGCGCCTGCTGGATCAGCTCGTCGATCACCGCCTGATCCAGGCCGTGGTCGGTGACCTTGAGGGCGACATCCAGGTTGAAGCCTTCGCCGCGCGTATTTTTGCCGAAGCCTATGCCGGCGGTGACCTTGGTGTCCGGGCCGACGGGCGTTCCAGCCTTGCCCGAAACCAGACGCAGCGCGCCCAGATAGCAGGCGGCGTAGCCGGTGGCGAAAAGCTGTTCGGGGTTCGTGCCGTCGCCGCCCTTGCCGCCCATTTCGGTGGGGACGGACAGGCGGACGTCGATCTTGCCGTCGTCGGTGGCGGAGCGGCCCTCGTCGCGGCCGCCTCCCGAGGCCGTGGCGTGGGCGCGGTACAAGACTTCCATGGGGCGACTCCTTTGAGGATCGAAGGAGTCGGATATGGGGCTCAGTCGTTCAGAAACAACGGTTCTGTGATTCGTGTAATCCACAAGAGGGTGTTAACAATTTGTCCATAACTTCCGTCGGGGAAGAGCAATGCATACGTACACGCAGTACTTTTGCTACGTCTATGACGCGCCAGAGGGCACGCCTCTGATGCTCGCCCTGGATGCGGACAGCTTGCCGGAAGCGGTCAGCGAAACGCGCCGCATGATGCTGGACGAAAACGCCGGCAGCGCCTTTGCGGAAATCTGGGACGGGGCCGGCGAGAACGTGGTGACGCGCATCGACGGCGCGACCAGGTCAGGCCCAACCGGCCTGTTGCGCTCGCTCAGGCGTGCCCGGCCTTCTTCAAGACTTTCCAGGCCTTGATGACGGCCTGAAGCTTGGCCTCGGCGCCCCGGTCGCCGCCGTTGGTGTCCGGGTGGAAGCGTTTCAGCATCTCATGATAGCGGGCCTTGATGGCCGCCTTGTCCGCGCCGGGCTTGAGGTCGAGGTCGGTCAGGGCCGCCAGCTCGATCTTGCCGATGCGGTGGACTTCGGCTGCGGAAGGGCCGGCCTGGTCCTGAGTGCGGCGTCCAAACAGGCCGAAGCTATCGCGCCATGAACCCGCCCCCTCGGTATTGGCGGTACCCATCTTGGCGGCGAAGGCGGCGGCTTCGCGCGTGTTCTTGCCGGCCTTCATCTCCCAGGTCGGGCGACCGCCGGTCATGGCCTCGTTCTCCTGAGCGGCGCGGACCTCGCCTTCGCTCATGCCCGCATAGAAGTTCCAGCCCTTGTTGTACTGGCCCGCGTGCCCCTGACAGAAGTCGTAGAAGTCGGCCAGTTGCTCGCGCGACTTGGGGGCCTTGGCCGTCGCGACGCGGGTGCAGTCGGGCCACTCACACGTCTTCTCGCCCTTTTTTCGATGCAGGACGTCAGCCTCGGCCTTCTCCTCATCAGGCTTGGGCGGCTTCACGCGTATGTCGGTGAAGCGGGGTTTGTATTCGAAAGACGCGGACATCGCGCTGAGTGTAAGCTTGATTTGGACAGCTTCAAGGAACGACCAATGTCAGACGGCCCGATTGCGACACTTATCCGCGAAAAACTGACGCTGGCCTTTGCTCCGCAACGGATCGAGCTGGAGGACGACAGCTGGAAGCATGCGGGCCATCATCATGAAGGCGGCATGGACGCCAAGGACGGCGGCGAAAGCCATTTTCAGCTGACGATCGTGTCGGACGCCTTTGAAGGGCAGGGGCGCGTGGCGCGCCAGCGGGCGATCAATACAGCCCTGAAGGACGAACTGGCGGGTCCGGTTCATGCTCTGGCGGTGCGCGCCCTGACGATCGCCGAGGCTGAGCGAATCTGAGGCTTCGTATCAATTTGATACGTACAAAGCCGTATTCATCTCGTCTTAGAAACTTCGGCCTAGCGTCCGCCCCGTACTTATTTGCAATGGCGGGGGCGTGCGAATGGTGGGGGATGGGATCAAGGGACTGGACGGGCAGGCGCCCGGCGAGGCCGCGCAGGCGCTGACCGCGATCCTGCAGACCCACTATCTACGATATCTGATCATCGTCAGCTGGGCGGTCGGCGTCATCGCCACCGTCGGTCTGGCGCCCGGTCTGCTCTGGTTCGCCGCCACCCTGGCCGCCGGCGCTCTGCGTGGCGAGGTCGAAAAGCGCGTCAGCCAACGTGTGGGCGCGGGCTGGGGCATGGTCTTCCCGGCCGTCGCCACGGTCACTACGGCGGTCTGGGCCGTGGCGCCCTTAATGGCCTGGTTTTCGCACGCTCCCTTTGGCCATGAGCTGGCCATCGCCCTGCTGGTGTCGGGCTATGTTCTGGTCTTCGCCCAGCTGCGCAGTTCGCCGCGTCAGGCGATCATGATTTCTTCGCCCTATGGTCTGGCCGCCGCGATCATCGCCATCAGCCTGTTCGGCGGACCTCTGTTCTGGCCCTTCGTGGCCGTGGTGCCGTTCACGGCGGCGAGCCTGTTTGTTCTGGTGACGATGACCGTGCTGCGCGAGGAGCGAATTCGCGCCTTCCAGGAGCATCAGGCCCATCTGATCGAGGAACTGGAGGCTGCGCGCGACAAGGCGGATGCGGCCAACGAGGCCAAGTCCAGCTTCCTGGGCGTCATTTCGCACGAACTGCGCACCCCGATGAACGGGGTGTTGGGGGCGGCGCAACTGCTCAGCGCGACCCGTTTGGAAGGGACGCAGCGCGAGTATCTGTCGATCATTCGCAACTCGGGCGACAACTTGCTGAGCCTGCTTAACGATATCCTCGACATGACCAAGATCGAGGCCGGCAAGATGAGCTTTGATGTGGTCGATGTTCAGGTCGACGATCTGCATCGCCGGATCACGGGCCCGTTCGAAGCTCAGGCCGAAGCCAAGGGGCTGAGTCTGATTTCGACCTTCGAGGGCGAGATGCCGGCCGTCGTGCGTGGCGATCCGCTACGGGTCTGTCAGGTGGTGCAGAACCTGCTGTCGAACGCGGTCAAGTTCACTGACGGCGGCGAGATCCGCTACACCGTGCGCGGCCGCCGCATTTCCGATCGCCGTGTCGGTTTCGAATTCTCGGTCACGGACAGCGGCTCGGGCATTTCGCGCGAGGATCTGGACCGTCTGTTCCAGCCCTTCACCCAGGTCGACAACTCTTCCACGCGCCGCTTTGGCGGGACGGGACTGGGTCTGACTATCGCGCGGCGCATGGCGCACATCATGGGCGGCGATATCACTGTGACCTCGCGTCTGGGCGAGGGTTCCACCTTCACCCTGTCGATCGAAGGCGAGGTGGTCGAATGGGCCCGCGCCGAGGTCGCCGAGGCCATCGACGCCGATATCGACGGCGGGGATCATATGGATGTGCTGGTGGTCGAGGATCACCCGGTCAATCGTATGATCCTGGAGGCCTGGATGGGGTCAGCCGGTCACCGGACCAGCACCGCTGAAAACGGGCAACTGGCTGTCGATCTGGCCAAGAGCCAGCGCTTCGACCTGATCATCATGGACGTGAATATGCCCGTCATGGACGGGCTGACGGCGACGCGCCTGATTCGTGAGGGCGGAGGCGTCAACGTCGATACGCCCATCGTCGTTCTTTCGGCCTCGGCGCGCACCGAGGATCACGAGGCGGGTCTGGCGGCGGGCGCGGACGCCTATCTGAACAAGCCGATCGATTTCCGCAGTCTGGCCGGGCTGATGGCTCAGGTTCCTGGAGGCAGGGCGGCCCTGCATCAGTCCGTCGCGGCGGCTGAGGAAGCGGCGGTCGCGGCCTGATCTGGGGCTGGCCGCGCCAGTCTTTTGAATGGCATTGTATTTTTCAGGGTCGGATCGCGCTCTTTCGATGAAAGCCTGATGCGCAGGGGCTTCCATTCGCGGGTGCAGGCGCTAGACCCAAGGTCATGTCTTTCCTGCATGAAACCCTGACGCAGACGGTGGCTGTCGGTGAAAAACGGCTGACGGTCGACGCCGCCATTGTGGCCAAGCTGGCCGACATGGCTGGCGACCTTGCGATCAACCTGACGATTGCGGCGGTGATCTTCGCCGCCACCCTGTTTATCGCCCGCTGGGCGTCGGGGGTGACGCGGCGGGTGCTGGGGCGGTTGCGGGCCTTCCGTCATGACCAGACAGTCCTGAGTTTCGCCGCTCAGGTCGTGCGCGTGGTCATCATCATCATCGGCCTGATCGCCGTGCTGCAGCGTCTTGGCGTGCAGACGACCTCGATCATCGCAGTTCTGGGCGCCGCCTCGCTGGCGGTGGGTCTGGCCCTGCAGGGCACGCTGTCGAACGTGGCGGCAGGGGTCATGCTGCTGATGCTGCGGCCCTATCGCGTCGGCGAGGTGATCGACGTCGGCGGGGCCTCGGGCACGGTGCAGAAGCTGGACCTCTTCACGACCCAGCTGTCGAACGCCAACAACCACAAGATCGTCATCCCTAACTCCAAGGTCCTGAGCGACGTCATCATCAACCTGACGGGCCAGCGCACGCGTCGGATCGAGATCAAGTTCACCGTCGGCTATGGCGAGAACCTGAAGGACGCCTGTGAGCTTCTGGCGGGCGTGGCCAAGGGGCACGCGGCGGTGCTGGACGATCCGACGCCCTGGACCGGGGTCACGGCCCTGCTGGACAGCTCGGTGCAGATCACTCTGCACGCCTGGGTCAAGGTCGCCGATTGGTGGCAAACCCAGTCGGATCTGTTGCAGACGGGCAAGGAGGCGCTGGACGCCGCCGGCATCGAGATCCCGTACCCGCATCAGGTCGAAATTCCGTACCGCGACCCCGCTGAGAAGGACTGAATCCGTGCGCTACGATTTCGGATCGGACAATACCGCCGGCATGGCGCCGGACGCCCTGAACGGCCTGATCGCCGCCAACAGCGGCTACGCCCGGGCCTACGGCGTGGACGAGATCACGGCGCGCGCCGCCGACCAGATCCGTCAGCGAGTGGACGCCGACGCCGAGGTGCGCTTCGTCTTCAGCGGCACGGCGGCAAACGCCATCGCGGTTTCCATGCTGGCCCAGCCCTATGAGGCGGTGCTGACGCATCACGCGGCCCACATCTGCACGGATGAGACCGGCGCGCCGGGCTTCTTTGGTCAGGGCGTGGGCCTGATCGGTCTGCCGGGCTATTCGGGCAAGATCGACGCCATGGCCCTGCGCGCCGCGCTGGACGAGCCGGTTGTCGGCCACCGCCAACCGGCGGCAGCGCTGAGCGTCACCCAGGCGACCGAATACGGCGCGGTCTATTCCGAGGAAGAACTGCGTCACCTGATCGAACCGGCCAAACAGGCGGGGCTGGGCGTTCACATGGACGGCGCGCGGTTGGCCAACGCCGTCGCGGCGGGCTTTGACCTGAAGGACATTCCACGTCTGGGCGTGGACATCCTGGTGTTCGGCGGGGCCAAGGCAGGAGCGAACTGCGCCGAGGCTCTGGTCATCTTCAACAAGAACCTGACGCGGCGGATCGACAACCGGCTGAAGCAGGCCGGACAGACGGCGTCCAAGGGCCGATTCCTGGCGGGGCCGATCCTGGGGCTGCTGGAATCGAACGCCTGGGAGACTGGTGCAGCCCACGCCAATCTGATGGCCCAACGACTGGCCGACGGCATCGAAGAGCGCTCAGCCTTCGTGCTGGCCCATCCGGTGGAGTCCAACGCCGTCTTCGTACGGATGCCGGATGAGGCGCACCAGCGCCTCAACGCCCTGGGCTGGGCCTGTTACCAGTTCGATGACGGTTCAGTGCGGTTCGTCTGCTCCTGGGCGACGACCGAGGGCGCGGTAGATGAGTTGCTCGAAGCCATCGCGAGCCTGAACTGAATGTCGGTTTCGCTCCGGCGAGGCGTCGCCCATATGCTGGAGCATGACGATGCGCGGTGAACGATCCGGCCGACGGGGCGATTCCACGGTCAAGGCCATGGCCGCCGGACAAGCCGAGGTGAAGCAGGACGCGCCGCCGACCCTTCAGGCGCTGGGCGATCTGCTGCGGGTGGTCGGTCGCTCGGGCGCGCCGCAGCTGCCGTGGCGGGTCACCGGGGCGATTGTCCTTACCCTCGCGGGCAAGGGTCTGGGCGTGTTAGCGCCCCTGATCCTGGGCGCAGCGGTCAACCATCTGGCGGCGGGGCAGGGCGCGGCGGCGGCGGTTGGCTGGGGCTTTGCGGCCTTCGCCGTGGGCTGGGCCGTGGTGCGCTTTTTGTCAGCGGCCACGCCGCAACTGTCGGACGTCGTGTTCGCCCCGGTGCGCGCGGCGGCCCAGCGCAGGACGGCGGCGGAGACCTTCGCTCACGCTCTGAGTCTGTCGTTGGACTTTCACCAGACCAAGCGCTCGGGCGCCCTGTCGCGGACCATGGATCGCGGTTCGCGGGCCGTGGACTTCTTGCTGCGAATTCTGGTGTTCAACCTCGGTCCAACCGTGGTCGAGCTGGTGCTGGCGGCGGCGGTGCTGAGCGGCAAATACGACTGGCGCTTCGGGGCGGTCGCCATCGGGGTGGTGCTGGTCTATGCGGCAGCGACCTTCTCCATGGCCAACTGGCGGCTGGAGCATCGCCGCGCCATGAACGCCGCCGATAGCGAAGCGGCAGGCCTCTCAGTCGACGCCCTGCTGAACTATGAGACGGTCAAGTCGTTCGGCGCTGAGACGCGGGCGGCCGAAGCCTACGACCAGTCGCTGTCGACCTATGTCGACGCGGCGCTGAAGGCCAATACGTCGCTTGCGGCGCTGAACATGATCCAGGGCCTGATCATGAACATCGGCCTGGGGATCATGGCCGTCATGGCCGGGTTCGAGGCGGCGGCGGGTCGGATGGGGCCTGGCGACGTGACGGCGGCGGTGCTGATCATGATCTCGCTTTATGCGCCGCTGAACATTCTGGGCTTTGCCTATCGGGAAATCCGCCAGTCCTTCATCGACATGGAAGAGATGCTGAAGGTGACGCGTCAGGCGCCGCAGGTGGCCGATGCGCCCGACGCCATCGCCTTGCCGCGTCCCGAGCGCGGGCAGGGCGCCGAGATCGTGTTCGACCACGTCGGCTTTTGTCACGACGCGCGCGCCGCCGGTCTGGACGACGTCAGCTTCGTTACGCCCGCCGGCACGACGACGGCGCTGGTGGGGACGTCTGGCGCGGGCAAGTCCACCATCGTCAAGCTGGCCCTGCGTCTGCTGGACCCACAGGAAGGGCGCGTGCTGATCGACGGTCATGACGCCCGGTCCTTGACGCAGGCATCGTTGCGCGCGGCGGTGGCCCTGGTGCCGCAGGATGTGGCCCTGTTCAACGACACTATTCGCGCCAACATCGCCTTCGCCCGCCCTGACGCTGACGAAGCGGCGATCTGGGCGGCGGCCGATGCGGCGGAACTGAGTGACTTCATCCGCAACCTGCCCGACGGTATGGAGACGCGGGTGGGCGAGCGGGGCCTGAAGCTGTCAGGCGGCGAGCGTCAGCGCGTGGGCATAGCCCGCGCCCTGCTGGCGGACCCTTGCATTCTCATTCTGGACGAGGCCACCAGCGCTCTGGACAGCCGCACTGAGGCGGCCATCCAGAAGACCCTGCGCAAGGCGAGGGCGGGGCGCACGACCCTGGTGGTCGCCCACCGTCTGTCGACCGTGGCGGACGCCGATCAGATTCTGGTGCTGAGGGCCGGACGGATCATCGAGCGCGGCGCGCACCATGAACTGGTGGCGCGTCACGGCGGGGAATACGCCAGCCTGTGGCGCAAGCAGACGCGAGGCGCGAAGAGTCAGATTCAGTCGGCGGACTGACCGCCCGGGACCTTGGCCTTCAGCACGTCCTTGAGGCTGGCCAGCACCTGAACGCGGGCGTCGGCGGCTTCGGGCGGCAGGGTCAGCAGCAGGCGCAGGGCCTGGGCGTGAACCGTGACGATGCGCCAGTCGAAGGGCTTGTCCTCAGGCGCGGCGTCGATCAGGTCGCACAGGTTGGCGGCGGCGGTGCACAGGTCCGAAAGCTCGAAGGGACCGGCGGCGTCGATGACGGCGCTGGAATGGTCGTAGGCCCGATCCAGCATCCGGCTGGCTTCATCCTGTTCGGTCGCGGGTTGCAAGGCGGCCAGGGCGGCGACCTGTTCCTCGATCACCGCGCGGCTGCGCGCCTCCATCTCGGCCAGGTTGGCCTTGGCCTGGGCCAGGGCGACGCCGGCGCTGACGCCGCCGGGCTGGTCGATCAGGGTCGAGAGGCGCGAACGGCGGCGGTTGTGCGTGATGACGGTCATAGTTCGATCGACGCTCTGCGTTGGGCTTCGAATTCGGCCTTGCGGATTTCTTCTGAACGACGCTCAGGGCCGTCCCAGGGTTCCGAGTGGAAACGCCGGTCGGGGCCGAAATAATCGCCGACCTCGAGGAAGGGACGGGCGTCGCGAGCGACCCAGACGATGCGTTCCAGCAGGACCCCGGCGCTGAAGGGTTTGGTGATCAGGAAGTTGGCGCCGCAGTCCCGGGCCTCGCTGACCTTGGAGCGACGCACGTGGGCGGCGGTCATGATGACGGGAGCAAAGGCGTTGGGCTCCAGCCCCGAACGCCGCAGCCAGCGCACGAACTCGTAGCCGCTCATGCCCGGCATCTCGCAGTCGACCAGGATCAGGTCGACGGGATGGTCACGCAGTATGGCGATGGCTTCGGCGGCGCTGCTGCAGGCGTGGCGCACCTTGATGCCAAAACCCAGAACAGCCTGAGCCGTCAGTTCCAGGGCGAACGGCGAATCGTCGATGACCATGGTCACCGCGCCGTTGAAGTTGAAGACCGCGCTTTCGCGCAGCGATTCACCGACCCCGTTCATGCCGCGCATGACAGGGGCCGGTTCGGAATGGAGGAGGCAGGCACGAATCGCATGGCGTCAGCTTCGACGGCGCGAGGCCGCCGTGCAATGCACGCGATCAGCCCAGACGACCGATGGCGTAGAAGCGGTCGGCCCGGGCCTTGCGGATCTGGTCAGCCGACAGCGACGACAGGGTTTTCAGCTCATCTTCCAGCACGTCGCCGACCGACTTGATGGCCTGATCGCGGGCGGTGTGGGCGCCGCCCATCGGCTCGGGGATGACGCGGTCGACGATCTTCATCGCGATCAGGTCGGGGGCGGTGATCTTCATGGCCATGGCGGCGTCCTTGGCCCGGGTGCCGTCGCGCCACAGGATGCCCGCTGCGCCTTCGGGCGAGATGACCGAATAGATGGAGTGTTCCAGCATCAGCACGCGGCTGGCGGCGGCGATGGCTATGGCGCCGCCCGAACCGCCTTCGCCCGTCACCGTGGCGATAGAGGGAACGCCCAGGGTCAGGCCGCGCTCGGTCGAGCGGGCGATGGCCTCGGCCTGGCCGCGCTCTTCGGCGCCGAGGCCCGGATAGGCGCCGGCGGTGTCGACGAAGGTCAGGACCGGCAGGCCGAACTGCTCGGCCATGTCCATGAGGCGGACGGCCTTGCGATAGCCCTCGGGGCGGGCCATGCCGAAGTTGTGGGTGATGCGGGTCTGGGTGTCGTGACCCTTTTCGTGGCCCATGACCACGACCGGCTGGCCGCGGAAGCGGGCCAGGCCGCCGAGGATGGCTTGGTCGTCGCCGAACTGACGGTCGCCGTGCAACTCCACGAAGTCAGTGAACAGGCCGTCGATGTAGTCGACGAAGTGCGGACGTTGCGGATGGCGCGCCACCTGGGTGCGCATCCACGGGTCGAGGTTGGCGTAGGTCTTCACCCGCAGGGCGTCGGCCTTCTTGCGCAGGGCGGCGATCTCGGTCTCGAACGAGCCGCTGGTCGGGGCCAGATGCGACAGCTCCGCGATCTTGGCTTCCAGCTCGGCGATGGGCTTTTCGAATTCGAGGTAGTGCGTGGCCATAAGGCGTCCGTGAGGAGGAAGCGCGGTTGGCGCTACGGAAAGCGGCGGAAACTAGTGCGGGGAACGCCGTGGGGCAAGCCGGGTTCAGTCGTCCTTCGCCAAGGGGTGCCTGGAATGGACGACCTGGGCCAGGCGATCGGTGGCGACGTGGGTGTAGATCTGGGTGGTCGAGATGTCGGCGTGGCCCAGCAGGGTCTGCACCACGCGCAGGTCGGCGCCGCCTTCCAGCAGGTGGGTGGCGAAGGCGTGGCGCAGGACGTGAGGGCTGACGCGGGCCGGGTCGATATTGGCCGCCAGCGCGGCTTGATCGAGAAGTTGGGCGAAACGACGGGGCGTCAGGTGGCCGGTCCTGCCGTGCGAGGGGAAGAGCCAGGCGCTGTCGGGCGTGTTCGGCTTGCGCGCGGCGTCGCGGGCGTCGAGCCAGGCCTTGATTGCTTGGCGCGCGGCGGCGTTGAGCGGGGCCAGCCGTTCCTTGCCGCCCTTGCCGCGCACGATCAGATAGGCGGGATCGCGGCGCACGGCCTCGACCTTGAGCGCGAGCAGTTCCGACACGCGCAGGCCCGAGGCATAGGCCATCTCGACCAGGGCCACGAGACGAAGCCCCGCCGCGCTGTCGGCGGCGCCCGCAGCGGTCAGCAGGGCCTCGATCTCGTCTCGGCTGAGGGTCTTGGGCAGGCTGCGGCCCTGTTTGGGCGCGTCGATGCGACGGGAGGGATCGTCGGTCCGCCAGCCTTCGCCCAGGGCGAAACGGTAGAACTGACGCACGGAGGAGCGCCTGCGCGCTGCCGTGGCCGCCGACAGGCCGCGCCGGGACAGGTCGGCGAACCAGGCCTCGACCGCTTCCTGAGACGCGCCCATCAGGCCGCCCGCGTCGCCCAGCCAGACCTCGGCATCGGCCAGGTCACGGCCATAGGCGGACAGGGTGTGGGGCGAGGCGTCGCGCTCGACCGCCATCATCTCCAGAAAGGCCTCGACCTGGGGCGTCATGCGGCGGGCTCAACACAGGTGTGGAGCGAACGGCCGGGTCGTGTAGAGAATAGCGGAACCATGCCTGCCGACGCCTCGCCCGATTCCTCGCCTCTGTCGCCGTCCTTGACGCCCGACCGCACCATAACCCTGGTGGGGCTGATGGGCGTGGGCAAATCGACGGTGGGGCGCAGACTGGCGCAAAGGCTCGGCCTGCCCTTTCACGACGGCGACCACGAGATCGAGGCCGCCGCCGGCATGAGCGTCAGCGAAATCTTCGCCAGCCGGGGCGAGGCCGAGTTCCGGGCGGGCGAGGCGCGAATCATGCGCCGTCTGCTGGAAGGCCCGCCGATCGTCCTGGCGACTGGCGGCGGGGCGATGATGAACCCCGAGACGCGCGCCCTGATGAAGAAGCACTCGGTCAGCGTCTGGATGCGTGCTGACCTGAAGGTGATCGCCGAGCGGGTGCAGCGGCGCGACACCCGGCCTCTGCTGCGCGGACGCGATCCGCTCGAAGCCCTGAGCCAGTTGGCCGAGGCCCGGTATCCCATCTATGCGGAGGCCGACCTGACGGTGGACGTCGGCGGCGGCTCTCACGGCCAGGCGGTCGAGGCCATCATTCGAGAACTGCGGCGCCACGCCCGCGAGGAGAGCAAGCGATGACGACGACGATCCCGGTCGGGGGCGAGGGCTTCGCCGCCTATGAGGTCGTGGTCGGGCGCGGACTGTTGAAAGAGGCGGGCGTGCGCGTCGCGGCCCTGAAGCCCACGCGGGCCTATATCGTCAGCGACGAGACGGTGGCGGCCATTCACGGCGAGACGGTGCGCGCCTCGCTGGAGGCTGCGGGGCTGGCGACAGGCGTCGTGACGGTTCCGGCGGGCGAGGCGTCCAAGTCCTTTGAACAGCTTGAGGTGGTGCTGGACCGGCTGCTGGCCGAGGGGCTGGACCGCAAGAGCCTGGTCGTGGCTTTGGGCGGCGGGGTCGTGGGCGATCTGGCAGGGCTGACGGCGGCCCTGTTCATGCGCGGCATCGACTTCGTGCAGGTCCCGACGACCTTGCTGGCCCAGGTGGATTCCTCAGTCGGCGGCAAGACGGCCATCGATACGCCGCGCGGCAAGAACCTGATCGGCGCCTTCCATCAGCCGCGGCTGGTGCTGGCCGACATCGAGGCCCTGGCCACCCTGCCGGTGAGACAGGTGCGTTCGGGCTGGGCCGAGGTGCTGAAACACGGCCTGATCTGTGACGCCGAGTTTTTCGACTGGCTGGGCGACATGTCGCCCTCTGGGGGGGCTTCGGGCGCGCAGGGAGACCCGGACGCGCTGGAGCGGGCGGTGATCCGTTCGGTCGAGATCAAGGCGCAGATCGTCGGCGAGGACGAGAAGGAGGCGGGGCGTCGCGCCCTGCTGAACCTGGGCCATACCTTTGGTCATGCGCTGGAGGCGGAACTGGGCTTTGGCGACGCCCTGACCCATGGCGAGGCGGTGGCCCTGGGCTGCGCCATGGCCTTCCGGTTCTCGGCCCGTCAGGGGCTTTGTTCAGTCGCGGACGCCGACAAGGCCGAGGCGGGGATCCGGGCTGCGGGACTGCCGACGCGGCTGGCTGATGTGGATCAGGTCTTCAGCGCCGACGCCCTGATCGGGCGCATGGCCGGGGACAAGAAGGCCGAGGGCGGACGACTGACGCTGATCCTGGCGCGGGCCATCGGCGACGCCTTCACTGACAAGGACGTGGACGCGAACGCGGTGCGGGCCTTCCTGATCGAGGAAGGCGCGGCCGCGTGAAGCTGAGCCCCGTCGTCCTTGAAGATCGCTTTGTCCGGCTGGAGCCGTTCACGGCGGCGCTGGAGGGCGAGGTGAGGGCGGCGCTGGACTGCGACCCCGATGCCTGGAACGGCATGGTCAGCGCGGCCCATGGCGAGCATTTCGATGGCTGGTGGACGGCGGCGCTGAAGGCGGTGGCCTCAGGCTCGCGCATCGCCTTCGCCGTGCGGCGCCTCAGCGACGGGGCGGTGGTCGGCACGACCAGCCTCTATGAGATCAAGCCCGAGCATCGGCGCTGCGAGGTCGGATCGACCTTCTATCGACCGGACGCGCGCGGCGGACCGGTCAATCCGGCGTGCAAGCGTCTGTTGCTCGATTACGCCTTTTCCAACGGCGCAGTGCGGGTCGAGATCATCACTGACGCCCTGAACACGGCCAGCGCGGCCGCCATCCGCAAGCTGGGCGCGCGCGACGAGGGCGTGCTGAAGAAGCACAAGATCATCTGGACGGGCCGCATGCGCGACACGGCCCAGTTTGCGGTGCTGGACGAGGACTGGCCTGAGGTGCGGCGTCGGCTGGACGCGCGGCTCGCGGCTTTCGCCTAATCCACCGCGCGGCAGTTGGTCGGGTCGCGATCGACGACGGTCCAGACCGCCTGATCGCCCTTGCCGCGCAGATCGTGACCGCTGGCCCTGTACCAGATGCCGCTGGCTGCGCGCTCCTGATAGAGGTCCACAGCCTCACCGTTGGAGGTGCGCAGGGTCGCCATCTGCCGCGGATTGTCGAAGTCGACGGTCAGCCGCTCGCTGTTGTCGCAGAGATAGACAGTGCGAACGACACGGTTCAGGGCGCGATCCTGGATCTCAGCGCCGGTGCGACGGCGGGCGGTCTGGGCCTCCAGCGCGCGTTCGCGGACCGCATCTCCGTCGGTCGGCACCCTGCGCGGTTCCTGAGCGCAGGCGGACACAAGGGCGGCCAGGAGGAAGGCCGGGGCGGCGCGAAGGAGCGGGTGCGACAAGCGGAGGCCTCCAAGGTCAAGCTTATCCCCGTCAACGTCCCGCAACGGAGCGCGTTCCGCGACGTGCCCGGAAGAAGGATCGCAGGGTCTCGGCGGCGGGTTCGGCCATGACGCCGCCCTCGACGGCGGGCCGCCAGTGGCAGGTCGGCTGGTCGAAGAAGCGCCCGCCGTGGATCACCGCGCCGCCCTTGGGATCGTCCGCGCCCCAGACGACGCGACCGATGCGGGCGTGGCTGATGGCCCCGGCGCACATGGCGCAGGGTTCCAGCGTTACATAAAGTGTCAGGTCGGTAAGGCGATAATTCTGCAACTTTGCCGCGGCATCGCGCAAAGCGACGATCTCGGCATGAGCGGTCGGATCATGGGCGGTTATGGGGCCGTTTTGCCCGCGTCCCAGCACTTCGCCGGTCGTTTCGTCGACAATTATCGCGCCCACGGGCACTTCGCCCGCTTGCGCCGCCGCTTGCGCCAAGTCGAGCGCCATGCTCATGAACCGCTCATCATGGATCGCCATCCCAAAGACAACGACAAGAAGCCCCGCTCCCGTCAAGACGACGGCCCGCGCGGTCCCCGTAAATTCGCCGACGCGCGCCCGGACAAGGGCGGCTTTGGAGACCGGAAAGGCCCGCCGCGCGGCGACCGCAAGGACGATCGCGGCGACAAGCCTTTTGTGAAGGGCGCCGGCAAGGGCGGCCCGATAGGCGGCCCCAACGCTGGCAAGGAACCATCTGCTCCGCTGCGTAGCGAGCGAATCGCCAAGGCCATGGCCCGCGCGGGCATCGCCTCGCGCCGCGAGGTCGAGCGCCTGATCGGTCTGGGCAAGGTGGCGGTCAACGGCCGCATCCTGGACACGCCGGCGACCCTGGTGACACGCGACGACGTCATCACTGTCAACGGCAAGCCGATGGGCTCGGCCCAGGCGACGCGCGTCTGGCGCTATCACAAGCCGGCCGGCCTGATCACCAGCCACAACGACCCGGCGGGCCGCCCGACCGTGTTCGACGCCCTGCCCAGCGGCCTGCCGCGCGTGATCTCGGTCGGACGTCTCGACCTGAACACCGAAGGTTTGCTGCTGCTCACCAACGACGGTGAGCTGAGCCGGGCGCTGGAAATGCCCGACACGGCCCTGGTGCGCCACTATCGGGCCCGCGCTCGCGGCCGCATCACCCAGGAACAGCTGGACAAGCTGAAGACCGGCTGCACCATCGACGGCGTCCACTACGGCCCGATGGAAGCGACCATCGACAAGGCCAAGGAGAAGGCGGAGGGCGAGAAGTCGTCGGCCAACCTGTGGATCAGCGTCTCGATCACTGAGGGCAAGAACCGCGAGGTCCGCAAGGTGCTGGAATCGGTCGGCCTGACCGTGAACCGCCTGATCCGTCTGGCCTATGGCCCGTTCCAGCTCGGCACCCTGCCGGTCGGGGCGGTCGAGGAAGTCGGTCCGCGCGTGATCCGCGAGATGCTGGCCGACCACATCCGACCCGAGAATCTGCCGACGGGCAACACCGTCTCGACGCCTGCGCCCATTCCCGGCCGTCGCACCTCGTCGCCGATCGTGACGGGCAAGTCGGGTTCGGCCATGTCGGATCCTTCGCGCAAGCCGAGCCGCGTCCGCGCCGCCACGGAAGCTCAGGCCGACGCGGTCGACCGCCGCGAGCGTCCCGCCAAGAAGGAAGGCTGGGCCAAGGCCACGCCGAAGTTCGAGCACACCAAGACCTTCAAACCGCGCGCCCGGCCTGAAGCCGCCCAGGGCGGCGAGTGGTCCGAGCGTCCGCGCAGGCCCTTCAATCGCTCCGAGCCGCAGCTCATCGACGATCGCCGCGCGCCCCGCGATGGCGCCAAGGGCGGTTTCAAGTCGCGCGAAGGCGGTTTCAGCGACCGGCCCAAGCGTGACTTCAAGCCCCGCGACGGCGCGCCGCGCTCGGACGGCGATCGTCCGCAACGCGATTTCAAGCCGCGTGAAGGCGGGTTCAGCGATCGTCCGAAACGGGACTTCAAACCCCGCGAGGGTGGCTCGAGCGACCGTCCCCAGCGCGACTTCAAGCCGCGTGACGGCGCGCCGCGTTCGCCCGGCGGCTTCGGATCCAAGCCGGGCGGTTCGCGTCCGGGCGGCGGCAAACCCTTTGGCGGCAAGCCTTCGGGCGGTCGCGGCGGTCCGCGCGACCGCGGCTAAGGTCTGGACGGAGGGTTGACGATGGTCGAGGCCGAGGAGGGCGCGCGTCTGGCGGGCCGGTGCCTGTGCGGGGCGGTGACCTTCACCGCCACGCCGCAGGGCGGGATGCACGCCTGCCACTGCGAGAGCTGCCGCCGGATTTCGGGCGGGGTCTCGCTGAGCGTCGACTGCGGCGACAGCCTCGAGGTCGCCGGCCCCGTCGCCACTTACAACTCGTCGGAATGGGCGGAGCGTCAATTCTGCCCGTCCTGCGGTTCGGGCCTGTTCTGGCGGTTGAAGGCGGGCGGCATGACCATGGTCTCGGTCCAGGCCTTCGACGATCCGGGCGCTTTCGGCTTCGAGAGCGAGATCTACATCGACTCCAAGCCCGCCAACTATGACTTCGCCGGCGACCGCCCGCGCCTGACTGGCGCGGAGGTCGAGGCCATGTACGCGCCCCAGAACGCGCCAAGCGAGGACTGACATGCGGATCGTTGCGGGCAGCCTGAAGGGGCGCGCCATCCTCGCGCCCGAGGGCCAGAACACGCGCCCGACCTCGGACCGGGCGCGTCAGGCCATCTTCAACGTGCTGGAACATGCGTCCTGGGGCGAAAGCCTGCACGACATGCGGGTCATGGACATCTACGCTGGGTCGGGCGCCTTGGGCTTTGAGGCCCTGTCGCGCGGGGCGGCCTTCGCCCTGTTCGTCGAGATCGACGACGGCGCGCGCGGCGTGATCCGCGAGAACATGGACGCCTATGGCCTGTTCGGACGGGGGCGGGTGCATCGCCGTAGCGCGATCGACCTGGGCGAGCGCCCGGGTTCGGTGGGCGAGGCCTTCGACCTGGCCTTCCTCGATCCGCCCTACGCCAAGGGACTGGGCGAACAGACGCTGGAGCGGCTGCGCGAAGGCCAGTGGCTGAAGCCCGGCGCCATCGTGGTGTTTGAGCGTGGCTCGGACGAGCCGGACATCGACACCCCGGGATACGAGCGTCTGGACGCGCGCGACTATGGCGCCGCGCGCGTCCTCTTCCTCAGGGCGCTAGAAGCCGCGGCCTGAGGTCCGGTTGTCCAACTGGCTGCGCAGGCGGCTCAGGCCGTCGCGATTGACGACATAGGGGCCGCCGTTTCGCGACTTGATGACGCCCTTGCGCTTCAGGCTGCGCCATTGCTCGAGATTGCAGCCGTCCAGCACCCAGCCTTCGCGGGTGAAACAGCGGGCGGCGATGATGCGGCCCTGTTCGTCGCGTTCCAGCAGGATACGACCGCCCTGGGCCAGGGCGTGGAGCGTGCGTTGTTCCGCACGGGAGATGTTCATGGGATTGAGATTTCCAAGGCATGAGACGACACGCGCCCGACGCACACAGGCGCGGGGCGGGCTCTGAGGGCCTCGGACGATCAGCGTCCGGGCCTATGCCGTGGCGACAATCTCAAACATGGTTCGATCCCGTTGGGGGAAGCTCGGCTTTCTAGCGCGGGGTGATGCGAACGGCTAGGCTCAGTCGCATGATCATGCATCGTCGCATCTTCCTCGCCGCCAGCGCCGCCGTTGCGGCCGTGCCCGCTGTTGCTCGCGCCGAGACGGGCTGGACGCCGCGGGCGTCCATGCCCTGGCCGACGCAGGAGATCTATTGCGCCGCCCTGGACGGGTTGATCACGGTGGCGGGCGGTCTGGTGCGCTCGGCGAGCGGCGGGCTGCACATCAACGACCGGACCGGAATCTACGATGTCGCCGCTGA
Organism: Brevundimonas sp. NPDC090276; assembly: GCF_044772165.1. NCBI lineage: Bacteria > Pseudomonadati > Pseudomonadota > Alphaproteobacteria > Caulobacterales > Caulobacteraceae > Brevundimonas > Brevundimonas sp. NPDC090276. The sequence goes on from NZ_JBIVYK010000002.1 coordinate 442,004, forward strand.
CCGCTGGACTGAGGGGCCGCGTCTGCCGCAGCCGCGCCACCATCCGATGCTGGCGGCGGCCGCAGGACGGGTTTGGGCCTTCGGAGGCTATGACCGGCGCGACGGCGGCGAATGGACCGCCATGACCGACATCTGGGCCATCGACCGGGGCGTCTGGGCCCAGGTCGGCCAGATGCCGGAGCGTTTGTGCGAAACGGTCGGCCTGTCATTGGACGACCGGGTGCATCTGGTCACCGGCCGCTCGCCAAAGGGGGAGAAGAACGGCCAGTGGAACGATCAGGGCGACGTGGCGACCCATCTGGTGTTCGACGCCGCCGCCAACCGCTGGGACAAGGCGCGGCCCGCGCCCATGGCCCGCAACAGCGCGGCGGGCGCGGTGCTGGACGGCAAGCTCTATGTCGCGGGCGGCCGCACGGTCGAGGGAGGCGGGACGGGGCGGCTGGATCGCTATGATCCGACGACTGATCGCTGGGACACGCTGGCCCCGATCCCGGTTTCATCCGCGACCGGGAAACAGGTCGGCGGGGGTCTGGCTATGGCCGAGGCGGGCGGCAGGCTGGTCGCTTTCGGCGGCGAATGGTTCGAGGGGCGCGGGGGCGGCGTTTTCGCCGAGACCTGCCTCTATGATCCGGCGCGCGACGCCTGGTCGGCGGGGCCGCCGATGCGGACGCCGCGCCACGGTCTGGCGGCGGCTGGCGTGAACGGGATGGTTTACGCCATCGGCGGCGGCGAGGTGGCGTCCGGCGGCAAGGCCAGCGGAATCGTCGAGGCGCTCAGCCTCTGAGGCGTTGCAGGGCGCGGGCCAGTCCACGTGCGCCAGAGGTGACGTCCGCCCAGGTGAGATCGAAGCCCTCGTCGTCGCCAAAATAGGGATCGGCCACGGGCTGGCCCTCGCGGCCCTCGACGTGATCGAGCAGCAGGCTGAGGTTCGCCGTGGCGTCGGCGGGGGCGAGGCGGCGCAGGTTGGCGAGGTTGTCCTCGTCCAGGGCGACGATGTGGGTGAAGCGGCGGAAGTCGGCGGGTTTCACCTGACGGCCGCGCAGGGCGGAGATGTCGACGCCGTTCTTGCGGGCTACCGCTTGGGCGCGCGGGTCGGGCGGGGCGCCGACGTGCCAGGAGCCGGTGCCGGCGGAATCGACCACTACGTCCAGCTTCAGGTGGCGGGCCTCTTCGCGGAAGGCGGCCTCGGCCAGCGGCGAGCGACAGATGTTGCCGAGGCAGACGAAGAGAACGCTATACGGCATTGAATTACCGTCGCCCGAACAGTTTCTCGAGGTCGTTGAGTTTCAGCTCCACATAGGTCGGGCGGCCGTGGTTGCACTGGCCGGAGTGGGGCGTGGCCTCCATCTGGCGCAGCAGGGCGTTCATTTCGGGGGCGCTGAGGAGGCGGCCGGCGCGGACGCTGCCGTGGCAGGCCATGGTGCCGCAGACCTCGGCCATGCGCTCCTTCAGCGACAGGGCGGCGCCGTGTTCGGACAGGTCGTCGGCGATGTCGCGGATCAGTCCCTGAACATCGGTGTCGCCCAGCAGGGCGGGCGTTTCGCGCACCAGAACGGCGCCGACCCCGAAGGCTTCAACGATCAGGCCCATCTCAGCCAATTCCTCGGCCTTGGCGGCGACGCGCTCGGCTTCGGCGGGGTCCAGTTCGACGACTTCGGGCGTCAGCAGGGCCTGACGGGTGACGGCGCCAGTGGCCATCTGCGTCTTCATCCGCTCATAGACGAGGCGTTCGTGAGCGGCGTGCTGATCGACCACGACCAGGCCGTCGCGGGTCTGGGCGACGATATAGGTGCCGTGCAACTGGGCGCGCGCGGCGCCGAGGGGGTAGTCGATCAGGTCGGCGGGCGGCTGGGCGCCGGGCGCGATCTGGCCCGCGTGTTCGGCCTGGATCTCGCCCAGGGTGCGGAAGCTGGGGGCGGTGGCTTCGCCGCTCCAGGTGTGTTCGACGCGGGCGGAGCGTTCATTGAGGCCCGGCAGGTTCTGGGCGGCGGCGGCCGGTTGCGACCAACCCTGCCAGCCGCTCCAGCCCGGCGCAGCCTGACCGAAGGACTGGGCCGAGGGCGAGGTGGGGCTGTAGAGGGCCTCGCCCGTGTGGGGCCGGAAGCCCGACAGGGCGTCCGCGGCGACCGTGGTCGAGGCGCGGTGACCGGCGGCGTGCAGGGCGTGGCGCAGGGCGCCGACGATCAGGCCGCGCACCAGGGCCGGGTCGCGGAAGCGGACTTCGGCCTTGGCGGGGTGGACGTTCACGTCGACGTAAAGCGGGTCGATGTCGAGGAAGAGGGCCGCCGCCGGGTGCCGGTCGCGGGCCAGGAAGTCGGCGTAGGCGCCGCGCAGGGCACCCTGCAGCAGGCGATCGCGCACCGGGCGGCCGTTGACGAACAGGAACTGGTGCGCCGCATTGCCGCGCGAATAGGTGGGCAGGCCCGCATAGCCGGACAGGCGCACGCCGTCGCGTTCCTGATCGATCAGCAGGGCGTTGGCCTCGAAGTCGCGACCCAGCAGGGCGCCAAGGCGTTTCAGGCGGCCCTCGAAACCGGGATGCTCGGCAGGCAGGCGCAGCGTCACCTTGCCGTCCAGCGACAGGGTGAAGGCGACGGCTTCGTGGGCCATGGCCTGACGCTTGATCTCCTCCGAGATGGCCATGGCCTCGGAGCGCTCGGACTTCATGAACTTGAGGCGGGCGGGGGTGGCGTAGAAGAGGTCGCGGACCTCGACCCGGGCGCCGTGCGGGCCGGGGAAGCCGGCGGGGGCGACCGGGCGCTGATCGCCGCCATCCACCGTGACGGCCCAGGCGTCCGATTCGTCGCGGGCGCGGGTGGTGATGGTCAGCCGCGCGACCGAGCCGATGGAGGGCAGGGCCTCGCCGCGGAAGCCGAGGGTGTGAATGCGCAGCAGGTCCACGTCGCCCGCATCGTCGGGCTCCAGCTTGGACGTGGCGTGGCGTTCGACCGCCAGAGGCAGCTCGTCCTTGGGGATGCCCTTGCCGTCGTCGGCGATCAGGATGCGGGTCAGGCCGCCGCCGTCCGCCTGGATCTCGACGCGTGAGGCCCCCGCGTCCAGCGCGTTCTCGACCAGTTCCTTGATGGCGCTGGCGGGGCGTTCGACCACCTCGCCGGCGGCGATGCGGTTGACGGTTTCGGGGGGGAGACGACGAATGGGCATGTGAGTCGCAAGATAGGCGGGCGGCGTGCAGGGCGCACCTCAATCCGCATTTTTGCACGAACGGGGCTTGAAGGACTGCAATCGCAACTTATACTGTTGCAGTCCGTGCGGCGCGCCGACGGACAGAGCAACCGTTTCTGGACCTCGTGTCCAGCCCTGAAGATTGAACGAGGTCCTCCCCATGAAGATCAAAGCCGCCATTCTGGCCGTTTCGGCCGCCGCCCTGCTGGCCGCCTGCAGCCCCGCCGCCGACAAGGGCGCCGCGCCCGTCGCCGACGCCGCCTCGACCGCCCCGGTCGAGCTGAAGGCCCCGGCCGGCGTCTATGTCATGGACCCGACCCACGCCTCGCTGCAGTGGTCGATCGGTCACAACACGATTTCGAACTACACGGCGCGCTTCAACAAGTTCGACGCCAAGATCACCCTGGACCCGGCCAACCTGGCCAACAGCGCGGTTGAGGTCAGCATCGACCCCGCCTCGGTCGACGCCAACTATCCGGGCGACTACACTGGCACCCACGCCGGCTCGGGCTTCAAGAGCTGGAGCGAGGACATTGCGAAGAACAAGAACTTCCTGAACGCCGGCGCCTTCCCGCAGATCACCTTCAAGTCGACCAAGGTCGAGCTGACCGGTCCGCGCACGGCCAAGGTGACGGGCGACCTGACCTTCCTGGGCGTGACCAAGCCGGTGACGCTGGACGCCACCTTCAACGGCGAGATCGAGAAGCACCCCTTCATGCAGGTGCCGACCATCGGCTTCGCGGCTGAAGGCAAGTTCAAGCGCTCGGACTTCGGCATGCCGGTCGGTCCGGTAGGCGATGAAACCACCATCCGCTTCGACGGCGAGTTCCTGCAGCAGGTCGCCCCGGCCGCCGCAGCCCCGGCCGTCTAAGTCGGGATGATTGAGCGGGCGGGGCCAGACGGTCCCGCCCGTTTTCTTTGAGTATTCTGCGAGCTTTTCCATGACCGCGCCCGCCAGCCGCTACACCCCCGTCGCCATCGCCCTGCACTGGGCTATCGCAGTCGCCATCATCGCCATGATCCCGATGGGCTGGTGGATGAGCGACGCGATCAACGAGCCGGGCAGTCAAGCGCTGGCCTATCGCGTGTTCCAGATCCACAAGTCGGTCGGTTTCCTGATCCTGGCGCTGACGGCCCTGCGGCTGATCTGGCGGCTGACGCACCGGACGCCGGGGATGCCGGCGGAGATGAAGACCTGGGAGACCTTCGCGGCGCGGGCGACCCATGCGGCCTTTTATGGCCTGATGCTGGCCCTGCCGCTGACGGGCTGGCTCTATGTTTCGGCAGGCTGGGCAGTGGCGACGGATACGCCGCTGGCCGTGGCGACCAGCTGGTTCGGCCTGTTCACCGTGCCGCACCTGCCATTCATCGGCGAGGCGGCGGCGGGCCTGCGCCGGGCTGTGGCCTATCAGGCCATGGGGGCGCACAGCCTGATGGCCTGGGGCGCGGTCGTGCTGATCGCCCTGCACGTCGGGGCGGCGCTGAAGCACCAGTTCATCAATCGCGACGGGGTGCTGGCCCATATGATCCCGGTGCTGAAGCATGGCGAGGGCCGCACTGCGCCGGAACCGAAGCCCCTGCTGCGCCGGACCGAGCGTCTGGCCGGGCTGGGCTTTATCGCCGCGCTGGCCGTGGCGGGCGGCATCGCGGCCAAGCCCGCGCCGCTGGCGGAAGGGGCGGTGAGCGAGGCCTACGCTGCGTCGGCGCACGCGCAGGCCGAGGTGGCGGTCACGCCGGGCACGGCGACGGCCTGGACCATCGATCCGGCGGCCTCGCGCATCGAATTTACCGGAACTCACGCGGGCAAGGCCTTCAACGGTCGGTTCGAGCAGTGGGAGGGGCAGGTCTGGTTCGATCCGGCCGATCTGGCGGGCTCCAAGGGCGTGGTTCTGATCAAGACCGGCTCGGCCAGGACGGGCGACGCGACGCAGGAAGGTTCGCTGACCGGGGCGGAATGGTTCGATCCGAGCGCCTATCCGACCGCGCGGTTTGAGGCGACGACGTTCAAGGCCCTGGGCGGCAACCGCTATGAGGCGACCGGGACGCTGCGGATCAAGACCGTGACCGTGCCGGTGGTCCTGCCCTTCACCTTCGACGATGCGGACGGCGTGGCGACCGTGGCCGGTAAGCTGGAGCTGGACCGCACGGCTCTGGACCTCGGCATGATGTCCGACGCGGGCGGGGACTGGGTGTCCAAGGCGATCGGGGTGGAAATTCGGGTCAAGGCGAAGCGGGCGGGTTAAGAAATCGGGCGCGGGGTTTGCCCGACTCCGCTCGGGGCGTTACAGCCTTCGGCTTCTTCTCGAACGTCCGAAGATTGACGCCATGCACGACATCAGAGCCATCCGCGACAACCCCGAAGCCTTCGTCGCCGGCTGGTCGTCGCGCGGGGTGGATGACGCCGCCGACGTGGTCGCGCGCATTCTGGCGCTGGACGTGGACCTGCGCGCCGCCCAGACGACGGGGCAGGAAGCCCTGGCCAAGCGCAACGCTGCGTCGAAGGCCATCGGCGCCGCCATGGGCAAGAAGGACATGGCAGAGGCCGACCGGCTGAAGGCCGAGGTCGAGACCCTGAAGACCGACATCGCCGAGGCGGGCGAGGCCGAAGCCGCAAAGGGCGCCGAACTGCGCGACCTTCTGGCAGGCCTCAAGAACCTCGCCGCCGCTGATGTGCCGAACGGTGCAGACGAGAACGACAACGTTGAAGTCCTGAAATGGGGCGAGCCGCGCACGACCGGCCCGGCCAAGGATCACGCCGACCTGGGCGAGGCCCTGGGCCTGCTGGACTTTGAAGCCGCGGCCAAGATGTCTGGCTCGCGCTTCGCCGTGCTGAAGGGCCAACTGGCCCGTCTGGAGCGGGCCATCGGCCAGTTCATGCTGGACCTGCAGACGGACCAGCATGGGTATCTGGAAGTGAACCCGCCGCTGCTCGTCAAGGACGACGCGATGTTCGGCACAGGGCAGTTGCCGAAGTTCGAGGAAGACCTGTTCTTGGCTACGAGCCGCTACGAGGTTCGCCTGAACGAAGATGGCAAGTTCAGCGCGGGGCCAGGCTTGCTATTCCCTCACGCGCCTGATGCCGAAGTGTTTGAGGAAGACGGTAAACTGGTCGTGATGGTGAAGACCGATAACGCTCGCATGGTCGATGCACCGCGCTACCTGATCCCCACTGCCGAAGTTTCCCTGACCAACCTCGTGCGAGAGCAGATTTTGGGCGAGGACGAGGTGGCGGAGCCCATGCGTCTGACGGCGCTGACGCCTTGCTTCCGGGCCGAGGCGGGGTCGGCGGGGCGCGATACGCGCGGCCTGATCCGCCAGCACCAGTTTTCCAAGGTCGAGATGGTCTCCATCTGCCGGCCCGAGGACTCCGAGGCCGAGCACGAGCGCATGACCGGTTGCGCCGAGGCGGTGCTGCAGGCGCTGGAGCTGCCCTATCGCAAGGTGCTGCTGTGCAAGGGCGACATGGGCTTCTCGGCGCAGAAGACCTATGACCTCGAGGTCTGGCTGCCGTCGCAGAACACCTATCGCGAGATCAGCTCCTGCTCGAACTGCGGCGATTTCCAGGCCCGGCGCATGGACGCACGGTTCAAGCGCGCGGGTGAGAAGAAGACCGAGTTCCTGCACACCCTGAACGGCTCGGGCCTGGCGGTCGGCCGCACCCTGGTCGCGGTGATGGAGAACTATCAGCAGGAGGACGGCTCAATCGCCGTGCCGAACGCGCTGCTGCCCTATATGGGCGGTCTGACCACGGTGGGTTCGGTTTCCAAGTAATGCGTATCCTCCTCACCAATGACGACGGCATCGAGGCGGAAGGTCTTGAATGTCTTGAGAAGATCGCCCGCGCCCTGTCGGACGACGTCTGGGTCGTCGCGCCTCAGACCGAGCAGTCGGCCAAGGGGCGGGGGATCACCCTGACCGAGCCGCTGCGGGTCAACCAGCTGGGCGACAAGCGCTTCGCCGTGACCGGCACGCCGACCGACTGCGTCATCCTGGCGGTTAACGACCTGATGCCCGAGAAGCCCGATCTGGTGCTGTCGGGCGTCAATCGCGGCCACAACGTCGGCGAGGACGTCAGCTATTCCGGCACGGTGGCGGGTGCGCTGCAGGGCATGGCCTTCGGCATCCGCTCCATCGCCCTGTCGCAGTCGCTGGAACGCTTCCACGACGACGTGGTGGCGCATTGGGAGACGGCCGAGGCCTTCGCCCCCGGCATCATCGCCAGGCTGTTGGAGCAGAAGTGGGAGGACGGCGTGGTCATGAACGTCAACTTCCCCAGGCTGCCGCCGGAACTGGTCAAGGCGGTCGAGGTGACGAAGCAGGGCTTCCGCGACATCGGCGAGATGCACGCCGTGCGCCGCACCGACCTGCGCGGCCGCGACTACTACTGGATGGCCTTCCGCGGCGCGCCGCAGGAACATGCCGAGGGCACAGACCTGCGGGCCATGGACGAGGGCCGCATCTCGGTCACGCCGCTGCACATCGACCTGACCCATATGCGCAGCGTCAACGATCTGAAGAAGGTGCTGGGCGGCGCACCCCCGAAAGGACCCGCCGGATGAGCCTGTCGGACGACCGCGCGGGCCGGTTGATCCTGTCGCTGCGGCGGCAGGGGGTGACTGACGCGCGGGTGCTGAAGGCGATGGAATCCATCGACCGCTCGCTGTTCGTCCACGAGAAATTTCTCGATCAGGCCTGGGAGGACCAGGCCCTGCCGATCGACTGCGCCCAGACGATCAGCCAGCCCTATATCGTCGGTCTGATGACCCAGGCGCTGGACGTCCAGCCGCGCCACCGCGTGCTCGAGATCGGCACCGGCAGCGGCTATCAGTGCGCGGTGCTCAGCCGTCTGGCGCGCTTCGTCTATTCGGTGGAACGCTACAAGAGCCTGCTGACCGAGGCGGAGCACAAGCTGAAGGTGCTGGGCGTCGACAACGTCTTCACCCGCCACGGCGACGGCGGGCAGGGGTGGCTGGAACAGGCGCCCTTTGACCGGATCATGGTCACGGCGGCCTCGCCGCATGAACCGACGGAACTGCTGAAGCAACTGAAGCCCGGTGGCGTTCTGGTTGCGCCGGTGGGGCGCAGCTCGGTGCAGATGCTGAACCGCTACACCGGTCAGGAGGACGGCAGCTTCCGCCGCGAGAGCCTGTGCGAAGTGCGTTTCGTGCCGCTGGTCGAGGGGACGGCGAAGGAGGGATAGGGGCGCGCGTTTCGGCGCGCGGTTAACCTTTCCGCCCCACTTTGGCGCCGTTTGGCGGGTTGGCTTGGCCGCGCTTCCGGGGCACACCGGGGGTAAGGCAATTCAAGGTTAAGAAGGAGGGGCGCATGGGCGGCTTCACGGGCTGGATCAGGGCGGCGGTCGTCGTCGGCGGGGCGCTGACGGTCACGGCGTGTTCGACCTATCCAAACGAGCCGCGCTATTCGACTCGTCCCATGCCGGTCGGCGGGCAGCCTGCCTATCCGGCGCAGCCGCAGCAGCCGGGCGCCTATCCGAGCAGCAACCCTTACTACGCGCAACCGGCGCAGCCGCAGACGCCGCCGCCTACGCGTCCCTATGAGGAGCAGGGGCCGCGCGCGCCGTCGGGCAGCATCGAGGGCGGCGGCCTGCCGCCCGCCGGCGGTCCGGCCTATCCCTCGACCAGCGCGCCGACCGCCCCGAGCAGCACGTCGCCGTCGCGGCCCAGCACCGGTCCGGTGACGCCGGGCGCCGCCTATGTGATCCAGCCGGGCGACACAATTTCGGGCGTTGGACGTCGCTTCCAGACGCCGGTGCAGACCCTGATCGATCTGAACGGTCTTGGGCCGCGCGGCGCGATCAACCAGGGCCAGCGCATCATCCTGCCCGACAGCGCGGTCGACGCCGGTTCGGACCCCTACGCTACCGGGCCGTCGCCGGTCGGGGTGCGGACGCCGAACAACGGCGTGGTTCCGCCGCCGCCTCCGCCGCCCAGCGGCAACGCCGCCCTGCCGCCCGCGCGTGCGCCCGCTGTGACCTCCTCGACGCCGGCCTCGCCGGTTCAGGGCGCAGCCGTGGGCCAGGCCCTGGTGATGCAATGGCCTGTGCGCGGCGACATTCTGCGTCGCTTCGGCCCGGTGGGCATGGGCGAGCGCAACAACGGCATCAACATCGGCGCTTCGGCCGGGACCGAGGTCAAGGCCGCCGCCGCTGGACGGGTAGCCTACGTAGGCGATGATCTGGTGGGGCAGGGGCTGACGGTCCTGATCGTCCACAAGGACGGCTGGCGCACGGTTTATGGCCATCTGGGCTCGGCCACGGTGCGGGACGGCGCCGAGGTTCGCGCCGGTCAGGCCATCGGCACGGTGGGCCTGACGGCCGGTGACGGTCGTCCGTCGATCCACTTCGAGACGCGCCAGATGCGCGGCGACGATCCCGTCGCCGTTGATCCGCTGAGCGTTCTGCCACGCTGATGACGTCCGCCCGGCGTGTCCGGGCGGCATCGTCTATGACGGGTTGACGTCAGGCCGCGTTGCAAATCGGCCCGGCGCACCCTAGGTTCCGCGCCTCAATTTCTTATGGGGCCCCCGTTCAAGGTCGGCCCGGTTCGGGGAGTTTCCATGCCTACTGGTTCCGAAGGCGGCCTGATGGCCATCGTGGTGCAGATCGCGCCGATCGTCGCGATCTTCATCCTGTTCTACTTCCTGATGATCCGCCCGCAGCAGAAGCGGATGAAGGCTCATCAGGCCCTGATCGCCGGCGTCAAGCGCGGCGACGAAGTCGTCCTGTCGAACGGCATGGTCGGCAAGGTGACGCGCGTTGAAGACGCCGAAGCCATGGTCGAGATCTCGCAGGGCGTGAACGTCCGCGTGGTCAAGGCGATGATCGCCGAGGTGCGCAACCGCACCGCCATCGCCGCCAACGACAAGGGCTGAGCGGCTCTTCGCCGCTGACGCCCGCCCGAAATAGAGCCCTGACATGATTCAGCTAGCGCGCTGGAAAGTCACCCTGGTCGTGCTGTCGCTCGTTGTCGGGCTGCTGCTGGCCTTCCCGAGCGTGCTCAGTCAGGCACAGCGTGATGCGCTGCCCGGCTGGCTGCCCAAGAACGGCCTGAACCTGGGCCTCGACCTGCAGGGGGGCTCCTACCTCCTGCTGGAGGTCGATGTGCCGGAGATGCGCAACAAGCGCGTCACCAACCTGATGGAAGACGTGCGGGTCGCCCTGCGCGAACAGCAGGTCAACATCGGCGCCATGCAGCGCGAGGCTGGCGGCGTGGTGGTCACCATCGCCGATCCGGGCCAGTTCGATACGGCTCTGACCGAGCTGCGCAATCTGGCGCAGACCGGCGCCGCCGCGACAGGCCAGCCGGACCGCACGGCGACGCGTCTGAGCGGCAACCGCATTCGCTTCGCCTACACGGACGCCACGCTGAACAGCATGGGGGCGACGGCGGTGGATCAGTCCATCGAGGTCGTGCGCCGTCGTCTGGACAGCTCGGGCACCAAGGAAATCGCCATCACCCGTCAGGGCGCGGACCGCATCGTGGTCCAGGCTCCGGGGCAGAGCGATCCAGCCGAGCTGGAACGTCTGGTCGGCCGTACCGCTCAGCTGACCTTCCAGATGGTCGACACCTCGACCAATGGTCTGCAGGACGCCATGGCCGGCCGCGTGCCGCCGGACGCGGAACTGCTGACCGACGATCAGGGCACGCCTTATCTGGTCAAGAAACGCATTCTTGTGTCGGGTGAAAACCTGACCCGCGCCGGCGTCGGCTCGGATCAGAACGGCCGCCCGGCCATCGACTTCCGGTTCGACGGGCAGGGCGCACGTCGCTTCGGCGAAGCCACCGCCCAGAACATCGGCAAGCCCTTCGCCATCATCCTGGACGGCAAGGTGATTTCGGCCCCGACGATCCAGGGCGCCATCACCGGCGGCACGGGTCAGATCACCGGCAACTTCTCGATCCAGTCGGCTTCTGAACTGGTCAACCTGCTGAACGGGGGCGCCTTGCCGGCGCCGCTGAAGGTCGAGGAACGTCGCGTCGTCACCGCCGAACTGGGCGCCGACGCCGTGCAGGCCGGTATGGTTTCGACCATCATCGGCTTCATCCTGATCTGCGTCTTCATGATCGGCGCCTACGGCTTCCTGTTCGGCGGCGTGTCGGTGCTGGGTCTGATGCTGAACGGCATCCTGATCATCGCCGCCATGTCCCTGTTCGGCGCGACCCTGACCCTGCCCGGCATCGCCGGTCTGGTGCTGACCTTCGCCGTGGCCGTGGACGCTAACGTGCTGATCTACGAGCGCATGCGCGATGAAGCGCGGGCCGGTCGTTCGGTCATCGCCTCGATGGACGCCGGCTTCAACAAGGCCATGGGCACGATCGTCGACGCCAACCTGACCACACTGGTGGCGGCGCTGATCATGTTCATGTTCGGTGCGGGCCCCGTGCGTGGCTTCGCGTGGACGCTGACCATCGGCGTCTTCACCTCCATGTTCTCCTCGGTGATGGTCGCCCAGGTGCTGCTCGGGTATTGGCTCAAGATCGCCAAGCCCAAGAAACTGCCGATCGCGGAGTGATGGCGATGCGTGGATGGCCCCTCATCAAACTGCTTCCGCAGAAGACGAACTTCCGGTTCGTCAAATATGCGCCCGCCGCCGGTGTGATCTCGATCATCCTGTGCGTGGCGTCGATCGTCGGCTGCTTCTATCCCGGCCTGAACATGGGCATCGACTTCCGGGGCGGCGCCTCGATGGAGGTGTCCAAGCCGGCTGGCCAGGTGCTGGAACTGGATCAGGTTCGCAGCGCCGTCAGTGAACTGGGTCTGGGCGACGTCCAGGTCCAGGGCATCGACAGCGCCGCCAGCGCCATCGTTCGCTTCCAGATTCCCGAGGACGAGGGCCAGAGCGCTGTCGTCGCCCGGGTCGAAAAGGCGATCGACGCGGCTGTCGGCGAGGTGAAGTACTCGGGCGTCAGTGTTGTCGGCTCCAAGGTCTCGGGTGAGCTGTTCACCAACGGCCTGCTGGCCCTCGGCGCAGCCATCGTGCTGATGTTCATCTACATCTGGTTCCGCTTCGAGCCGCAGTTCGGCTTCGGCGCCGTGGCCGGTCTGGTGCACGACATGATCCTGACCTTCGGCCTAATCGCCCTGTTCCGGTTCGAGTTCAGCCTGAACACCGTGGCGGCCATTCTGACCGTCATCGGCTATTCGATGAACGATACTGTCGTGGTGTTCGACCGCCTCCGTGAGAATCTGCGCAAGTACAAGACCATGCCACTGCGCGAGGTCATCGACCTTTCGCTGAACGAGACCCTGTCGCGGACCATCATCACCGGCGTCACCGCCGTGGGCGTTCTGGCGGTTCTGGCTCTGTATGGCGGCGAGGCCCTGTTCGGCTTCTCCATCGTGCTGATGATCGGTATCGTCATCGGCACCTATTCGTCGATCTACGTCGGCGCGCCGATCATCCTGCTGTGGGGCGTCAAGCGCGGCGGCTCCATCGATGAAGACGCCAAGCCGGTCAAGTTCGGCATGGCCAGCCGCCCTTAAGGCCGGCTTCTACCTGAAAAGGCTCCTCCTTCCCCCGGACGGGGAGGGAGGAGTAAGGTCACGCTTCCTGATTCCGACCCGGGGAGGGGCGCATGGCCAAACTGCTTTCAAATTTCAGAACGACTTTCCTGCTCAGCATCCTGCTGGCGGGGATCATGATCTTCGCCTTCGGCCGCATCGCGCCGGGCGGTTTCGATCTCGGCTTCGCCCAGGCGGCCTTCCGCTGGGTCCACGTCGTCGCCGGCATCCTGTGGATCGGCCTGCTCTACTATTTCAACTTCGTGCAGATCCGGGTCATGCCCGCGATTCCGGCCGAGCTGAAACCCGCCGTCAGCAAGCACATCGCGCCCGAGGCCCTGTTCTGGTTCCGTTGGTCGGCGCTGGTCACGGTGCTGGCGGGGATCGCGGTCCTGTTCGCGCGCGGCCACGTCTATGCCCATGAAGTGCTGACCTTCGGCCTGGCCGGCGGTCTGAACGCGGGCGATCAGCAGTTCACCCTGATGGGGATCGGCGTCTGGCTGGCCATCGTCATGTTCCTGAACGTCTGGGGCGTGATCTGGCCGAACCAGAAGCGTGCGCTGGGCATCATCGTCGTGGACGACGACAAGAAGGCCAAGGCCGCGCGCATAGCCATGCTGGGCAGCCGCACCAACCTGCTGCTGTCGCTGCCGATGCTGACCTCGATGGCCATGTATCAGACCCTGTTCGGCTGAGACTTGCGCCATTGCGCGCAATGGCCGATGGCCTTGCGTGATGACTGTTGATCTTGATGCCCAGGTCCGCGCCGCCGACCCCGACCGCTGGCTCTCCAGCCGGTTCGTGGCCGATGTTCAGGCGCGCGCGGACCTGATCGCCCTCTACGCCCTTGAGGCGGAATTGCTGACCATTCCCACCCGCGTCACCCAGCCCATGCTGGCCGAGATGCGCTACACGTGGTGGGCCGAGCAGATGGAGGGCGTCTTTTCCAACACCCCGCGCGTCGGCCATCCGGTGCTGGAGGCCCTGACAGCCGCCGTCGCCCGTCACGGGCTGGACCGAGCGCCCTTTGATGCTCTGATCGAGGCCCACATCGGTCGGGTCCACGGCGATCCGCATGATCTGGACGCCTTCTACGTCGGCCCGATGCAGGTCGCGGCGAGGGTGCTGGCGGGCGAAGGGCATGACGCGGCCGTCGTTGAGGCCGGGCGTCTGTGGGCGCTGTCGCAGACGGGGCGGGCGGATGAGGCGAAGGCTCAGGCCTCCGTCGCCAACGCCGCATTGAAGGCCCTGCCGACCACCGCTTTCCCCGCCGTCGCTCATGCGACGCTGATCCGTTCGGACGAGCCGGAGCCGCTGAAGCGGTTGCGGTTGTTCTGGGGCGTGCTGCGCGGCCGAATCTAGATCGCGTTCAGCGGCAGCTTGAGGAAGCGCTGGCCTGACGCTTCGGCCGGGGGCATGGCGCCCGCGCGGATGTTGACCTGCAACGCCGGCAGGATCAGTTGCGGCGGGGGCAGGGTGGCGTCGCGGGCCTCGCGCATGGCGACGTAGTCGTCCTCGCTGCGTCCCGCCAGATGAATATTGGCCTTCTCTTCGTCCACGCTGGTTTCCCAGCGGAACTCGGTGCGACCGTCCTTGGGAAGGTAGTCGTGGCCGACGAAGACCCGTGTCACGTCAGGCAGGCTCAGAATTTTCTGGATCGAGCGATGCAGGGTCCGGGCGTCGCCGCCGGGAAAGTCGCAGCGGGCCGTGCCGTAGTCGGGCATGAACAGGGTGTCGCCGACAAAGACGGCGTCGCCGATACGGTAGCTGACGCAGGCGGGGGTGTGGCCGGGCGTGTGCATCACCTCGACCTCTATTGAACCCAGAGTGAAGCGGGCGCCGTCAGCGTAGGTTTCGTCGAAGACCACGGCGTCGGGGGTGACGTCGGCGGCCTCGAACAGGTCGCCAAACGTCTTCTGCACGCGGGTGATCTTCTCGCCGATGCCAATGGGCGCGCCGGTGCGGGTGCGGATGACGTCGGCGCCGGTCAGGTGGTCGGCGTGGGCGTGGGTTTCCAGCACCCTTTGCAGCTTCAGGCCGCCGTCGCGGATAGCGTCCAACACCCGCTCGATCGAATCGGTCGAGGTGCGTGCCGCCGCCGGATCATAATCCAGCACCGGGTCGATGACGGCTGCAGCGCCAGTCGCCGGATCCGACACCAGATAGGTGACGGTGTGGGTCGCATTGTCGAAGAAACCGATGACGTCTGGGCGGGCGGCGGCGACGGAAAGGGGCATGGGTCAGTCTCCTGGATCGCGGCTAAATATATTAGTCATTGCTAATTTAACAAGTGCTCATATATTGAGCGGCATGATCGACCTGAACGCCATCGGACTGGAACGCTTTCAAGCCAATGCGGGCGACGCCGCCCGGTTGCTGAAATCCCTGTCAAACGAAAACCGCCTGATGATCCTGTGCCAGATCGGCGAGGGCGAACGGCAGGTCGCCGACCTGCTGCCGCTGGTCGGCCTGTCGCAATCGGCCCTGTCCCAGCATCTGGCGCGTCTGCGCGAGGACGGGCTGGTGAGCGCGAGGAAGAGCGGCACCGCCGTCTTCTATCGCATCGCCGACCCGGCTGCCCTGCAGGTGATCGGCGTTCTGGCCGAGATCTTCTGTCCTCCGGCTTCGGCCTGAGGCCCTCCCCAATCCAAGGACCATGACCATGAACCCGCTTGTCTCCCTGTCGCCCGCCGAGGTCGCCGCTCGCCTGAAGGCGCGCAGCGCCGTGCTTGTCGATGTCCGCGAACCCGACGAACACGCGCGCGAGCATATCGTGGGCGCCGTCACGGCACCGTTGTCGGCCTTTGAAGCCGCGAATCTGGGGCTGACGCCGGGCAAGGATGTCATCTTCATGTGCCGCAGCGGCAACCGGACCGGCGCGCACTGCGACCGGCTGGCCGCGCGCGTCGACGGCCCGGCCCATGTGCTGGCCGGCGGCCTGGACGCCTGGAAGAAGGCCGGGCTGCCGGTCAAAACCGACGCCAAACAGCCTCTGGAGCTGATGCGTCAGGTGCAGATGGCTGCGGGCGGGCTGATCCTGGTCGGCGCCCTGCTGGGAACGCTCGTTCATCCCGCCTTCTGGGGGCTCAGCGCCTTTGTCGGCGCGGGACTGTTCGTGGCGGGCGCCACCGGCTTCTGCGGGATGGCGCGCCTGCTGGCGGTCATGCCGTGGAACCGGAATATGAAGCGGGCCTGAGGTCATGGAGCCGATCCAGCTTCTTCTGGCCGCCCTCAGCGGCGGCGTCGTCGCCTTGCTGCTGACGGTGTTTGGCGGCGGCGGGTCGGTCCTGGCAGTGCCGCTGCTGCTCTATGTCGTCGGCGTGCGCGACCCGCATGTGGCGATCGGCGCCTCGGCGGCCGGGGTGTCGCTGAACGCTCTGACGGCGCTGGCCGGTCAGGCCAAGGCAGGGCGGGTGCGTTGGCCCTGCGCCATCCTGTTCGCCGTGGTCGGCGCGACGGCGGCCTGGTTCGGCTCATCTTTCGCTAAGGCCATTGACGGCCATCACCTGCTGCTGGCCTTCGCCGTGGCCATGGCGGCGGTCGGCGCAGCGATGCTTCTGCCCAAGAAGAGCGAGGGCGATCCGGGCGTCCGCCTGCATCGGGGCTTGGCGCCGCGCATGGTGATGTCGGGGGCGGGCGTCGGCATCGCGGCCGGCTTTTTCGGCATCGGCGGCGGCTTCTTGATCGTGCCGGGCCTGATGTGGGCCACAGGCATGACCCTGGCGGCGGCGCAGGCGACGTCCCTGCTTAGCGTCGCAGCCTTTGGGGCCAGCACGGCGTTGAACTACAGCCTGTCCGGTCTGGTCGACTGGAGCGTGGTCGCGGCCATGACGGTCGGCGGCGCGGCGGGCACGATGGCGGGCCTGCCCCTGTCGAAACGTCTGGGTGCGAACGCGGCCCTGGGGCGCCAGCTGTTCGCGGGCCTGATCCTGATCGTCGCGGTCTATGTGGCGTTCAAGGCGATCACCGGCGGCTGATCTCAGTCGCACAGACCGCCGATCAGGCGGGCCAGCAGGGCGTTCAGCGTCTTTTGCTCATCGATTGAGAGCGGCGCGAGGATGTCTCGCGCCGCTTCTTCGTGGCTGGGCATGATGGTTTCGATGAGGTCGAAACCCTTGTCTGTGAGGCGCACCAAGGTGGCGCGGCGGTCGGTCGGGTGGGGGCGGCGTTCGACCAGTCCGGCCTTTTCCAACCGGTCGATGCGGGCCGTCATGCCGCCGGACGACATCATGGCCGCCTCGAACAAAGCAGTCGGCGTCAGGCCTTCGGGCGCACCCGAGCGGCGCAGGGTCGCCAGGGCGTCGAACTCGCCCTGTTGCAGGCCATAGCGGGCGTAGAGGGGCGCCTGGCGCTCGCGTGCGACCAGGATGGAGGCCTCATGCAGTCGGCCCAGCGCCTCCATTGGCAACATCTCCATCTTGGGACGTTGGACGGCCCATTGGGCGGCGGCGCGAGAGGCTCTGTCGGGCATGGATTATCTTGACATCGAGATACTTGAGGCCAAGATAATAGCGCGATTTTCCAGTGGAGTCCTGTCTGATGACCGCACGGTCCGAAGCCGAACCGGCGCGCGGCGCGTCCTTGCTGCTGCTGGCGGCTATCTTCGCCCTGGCGCTGAACCTGCGCCCGGCGATGGCGGCGGTCGGGCCGCTGCTGGACCTGATCGAGGGCGCGACGGGGATGGATTCCACCGCCGCCAGCCTGCTGACCACACTGCCGGTGCTGATGATCGGCCTCGGGGCCCTGTCGATCCGCCCCTTGCGGCGGCGGCTGGGAGAGCGGCGCGGCATCCTGCTGGGGGCGCTGCTGATCGGTGCGGCCTGTCTGGTGCGGGCGGTGCTGAGCAATACGGCGGGTCTGATCGCCAGCGCGGCGGTCGTCGGCGTCGGCGTGGCCCTGATCCAGGCCCTGGCGCCGGTCGTCATCAAGCGGGCGTTTCCCGCGCGGTTCGGCACGGTGATGGCCGTCTACACCACGGGCATCATGGGCGGGGCGGCGGTTGCGGCGGCCACGGCGGCGGGACTGGCCGAGGCGGTCGGCTGGGCCTGGACGCTGGCGCTGTGGAGCGCACCCGCCTTTGTCGCGGCGGTCGTCTGGCTGATCGCCGCCCGCGATCCCGCGGCAGAGGAGCCCGACCGGAGCGTCGTGGTCGAGGTGCTCCACCCCGAAATCCCCTTCTGGAAGCAGGGCCGGGCGTGGAGCCTGATCTTGATCATGGGGCTGGGGACCTCGGCCTATACCCTGGTGCTGGCCTGGCTGCCGCCCTTCTACGTCGATCTGGGGCAGGCGAGGGCGACGGCGGGCTATCTGCTCAGCGGCATGACCGGGGCCGAGGTCGCGGCCGGCGTCATCGTCTCACTGGTGATCGCGCGCTTTCCTGACCGTCGCGGGCCGATCCTGACGGCGCTGGTGCTGGCCCTGATCGGTCTGGCGGGGCTGGTGGTCGCGCCGGTCTCGCTGGCGGTTCCGGTCGTGCTGGTCATGGGGCTGGGCATTGGGGCCATCTTCCCCCTGACCCTGATCCTGGCGATGGACCAGATCGACGACCCCGCGCGGTCGGGCGACCTGCTCGCCTTCGTGCAGGGCGGCGGCTACATCATCGCCAGCCTGTCGCCGCTGGCCGCGGGCCTGCTGCGCGACCACATGGCCGACCTGACGCAGGCCTGGGTCCTGATGGGGGTCGGTGTGGTGGTGTTGGGCGTGATCGCCTTGGGGTTCCGGCCGGGTCTGCCCAAGCTGCGCTGAGACGACCCGGCCTGATCGCTTAGGCGTCTCGCCAGGCCTTCAGCGCCTCCATGGCGCGGATGCTCTGCAGGCGCTTCTTGGCGCGGCCGCGTTCCTTGGGATGGATGCGCTTGCCGTCCTCATCGACCTTGGGGGCTTCGAGCGGCGGCAACAGGCCGTAGTTGATGTTCATCGGCTGGAACTTGGAGCCTTCCAGGTGGCCGCCGGTAATGTGCTCGACCAGGGCGCCCATGGCGGTTTCGGGCGGCGGGGCCGAAAGGTCGCGGCCCAGAGCTTGCGCGGCGGACAGACGGCCGGTCAGCAGGCCCATGGCGGCGCTTTCGACATAGCCCTCGACACCCGTGACCTGACCGGCGAAGCGCAGGCGCGGCATGGCCTTCATGCGCAGTTGCTTGTCCAGCAGTTGCGGGCTGTTCAGGTAGGTGTTGCGGTGCAGGCCGCCCAGACGCGCGAACTGGGCGTTCTGCAGGCCCGGGATCATGCGGAAGGTTTCAGCCTGCGCCCCGTGCTTCAGCTTGGTCTGGAAGCCGACCATGTTGAACAGGGTGCCCAGGGCGTTGTCCTGACGCAGCTGGACGATGGCGTGGGCCTTGACCGTCGGGTTGCGCGGATTGGTCAGGCCGACGGGCTTCATCGGGCCGTGGCGCAGGGTCTCGCGACCGCGCTCGGCCATGACCTCGATGGGCAGGCAGCCGTCGAAATAGGGGACGTTTTCCCAGTCCTTGAACTCGGCCTTGGGGCCGCCCAGCAGGGCGTCGATGAAGGCCTCGTACTGCTCCTTGTCCATGGGGCAGTTGACGTAGGCGGCGGCGTCGCCGCCGGGGCCTTCCTTGTCATAGCGCGACTGGCGCCAGGCGATGTCGAAGTCGATGCTGTCGGCGTGGATGATCGGGGCGATGGCGTCAAAGAAGCTGAGGCTTTCCTCGCCCGTCATCTTCAGGATGGCGTCGGCCAGGGCCGGCGAGGTCAGCGGGCCGGTGGCGACGATGACGTTGTCCCATTCTTCCGGGGGCAGGCCGGCGATTTCCTCGCGCACGATGGTCACCAGAGGGTGGGCTTCCAGCTTGGCCGTCACGGCCTGCGAGAAGCCGTCGCGGTCGACGGCCAGGGCGCCGCCCGCCGGGACCTGATGGGCGTCGCCGCATTCCATGATGATCGAGCCCAGCGCCCGCATCTCGGCGTGCAGCAGGCCCACGGCGTTGAACTCCCAGTCGTCCGAACGGAAGGAGTTGGAACAGACCAGCTCGGCCAGACCGTCCGTCTGGTGCGCATCGGTCTTGATGCCCGGCACGCCGCGCATTTCATGCAGGATGACGGGGACGCCGGCCTGGGCGATCTGCCAGGCGGCTTCGGAACCGGCGAGGCCGCCGCCGATAACGTGGACGGGTTTGGGAGTGGAAGCTGCGTTCGACATGGCGGCCTTCTAGCGGGCTGCGCGCCTCCCGTCAGCCTGTCATTGCGGCGGGGTGGCGAAGCAGTCGCTGTCTGGCGTATGAGCAAGCTTAAGAGGAGCCCATCATGACCACGGCGTTTTCCATCGGCGAGGCTCTGGCCTCCGGCTTCAGGTTGACGAAACGCAGGCCGCTGCAGGTCTGGGCCTGGGGCGTCGCGTCCGTGGCGCCGTCGCTGCTGGTCGGGGCGCTGATGCTGCGCCTGTTCGGGGCGATGACGTTGGAGGGCATGGCCTCCGATGAGCCCTCGCCCGCCATGATCGCGCAGATGATCCAGTTTCAGGCCCTGTCGGGGCTGGCGAACATCCTGCAGGCGCTGATCTGGGTCGTGGTGACGGCCGCGATCTTCCGCGCCGTCCTGTTCCCCGAGCGTTCGGCGCCGTTCGCCGGCCTGAAGGTCGGCATGGACGAGGTGAGGGTCGCCGTCGTCGGCCTGGCCCTGATCGTGGGCTTCTACGCGGCGGCCATCGTGATCGCCCTGGTCGCCTTCGCCGTCGGCGTCGGACTGTGGTTCGTCTCGGAAGCGGCGGCGGTCGCCGTGGGCCTGCTGGTGGCGCTGGCGGCGGGACTGGCCGTTTGGTGCGTCATCCTGCGGGCCTGCCTGATCATGCCCGCCAGCGTGGCCCTGGGCGACTTCGCCTTTGTTCAGGGCTGGAAGCTGTCGAAGGGGCAGGTGCTGCGGCTGCTGGGACTGAGCCTCGCGATCATCGCGGTCGTGCTGGCGATCGAACTGGCCCTGCTGGCCGTCATCGCCGTCGTCCTGTTCCTTGTCGCGGGGATTAACGTCTTCAGCCTGGCTGCGATGCTGGAGAATGGCGCGCCGCCGACGGTGAACTGGGGCGTGCTGATCCCCTGGGCGCTGGCGGCCTTCGTGCCGTTGTCGTGGCTGCAGGGCTTCCTGAGCACGGTGACGATGGCGCCCTATGCCGAGGCCTGCCGGTCGTTGCTGGCGCAAGCGCCGCAGGACGAAGCGCGTCCGGTTGCGCTAGGCTGAGCGGGAATCGAGGACCCTGCATGACTTTTCCCGCCACCGACTGCGCCTTTGAAGGCTTTCGCCTGACGCGACGCGCGCCTGTCGCCGTCCTGTCCTGGGCCGCAGCCTATGCCGTCTTCATCGGTATTCTGTTTCTGCTGGTGGGGCCGCACTTCGTCACGGTCCTGTCGGTGATCACCGAGATGCAGGCACAGGGGCAGACCGAGCCTTCACCGGAAGACGTGGAGCGGCTGATGCAGGCCTATGCCGCCATCATCGGCTGGGCCATGCCGCTGGGGCTGCTGTTCAGCGCCGTGATCAGCACCGCCATCGCCCGGGCCGTTATCCGTCCGGACGAGCGCAAGTTCGGCTATCTGCGCGTCGGCAAGGACGAGTTTCGGGTGCTGGGGGCCAGCCTGATCGTGTCCCTGATCATGTTCGTGGTGTCGTTCATCGGCTTCATGATTGCTACCGTGGCGATGGCGGGGGCCATGACCCTGCCGGCGCTGTGGCTGGTCGTGGTTCTGTTGTCGCTGGCGATCATTGGCCTGCTGATCTGGCTGTCGGTCCGGCTCAGCCTGGTTGTGCCGGCGACCTTCGCCGAGGGGCGGGTCGTGTTGAAATCGGCCTTCGCCATGACGGGCAAGAAGGTGTTCTGGCCGCTGCTGGGCATGGCGATCATCGCCGGGGTCCTGGCCATGCTGGTCGGCCTTCTGGGCTCAGCCGTGGCGGCGCCGCTGAGCCTGATGGTCGGCGGGAACGAGCGACTGGTCGCAATGGAGGGGGCGAACGTCGCCGGTCTGCTGAGCGCTCTCGGGCCCATGCTGGTCGTATCACTGGTGGTCCAGGCCGTCCTGTCGGCGGCCCAGATCGTGATCATGTACGCGCCCTTCTCGGCCGCCTATCTGCAGCTCAAGGGTGCGCCGCGCGCCTGATGAGGCGAGACGCCTGACCGGGTCGGTCAGGCGCTTTTGCGGGCACGGGGCTTCTTCTCCGCCTTCTGCACTTCAGGCAGGGCGGCCACGCGCGCCTTGCGGCGCTCTTCGTGGCGGTCCAGCACCTCCTTGAGGTACTTGCCCGTCCAGCTGGCAGGGTTGTCGGCTACCTGTTCAGGCGTGCCGAAGGCCACGATCTCGCCGCCGCCGTCGCCGCCTTCGGGACCGAAGTCCAGCAGGTAGTCGGCGACCTTGATGACATCCAGATTGTGCTCGATGACGACGATGGTGTTGCCGTTGTCGACCAGTTCCTGAAGCACCTCCAGCAGCTTGCGGGTGTCCTCGAAATGCAGGCCGGTCGTCGGCTCGTCGAGGATGTAGAGGGTCTTGCCGGTGGCGCGGCGGGCCAGTTCCTTGGACAGCTTGACCCGCTGGGCTTCGCCGCCCGACAGGGTGGTGGCCGGCTGGCCGACCTTGACGTAGCCCAGGCCCACGCGCTCCAGCGTCAGCATCTTGTCGCGGATCGAGGGCACGGCGTTGAAGAAGCGTGCGGCCTCTTCAACCGTCATGTCCAGAACATCGGATATGCTCTTGCCCTTAAAGACAATTTCCAGGGTTTCGCGGTTGTAGCGCTTGCCCTTGCAGACGTCGCAGGTGACGTAGACGTCGGGCAGGAAGTGCATCTCGATCTTGATGACGCCGTCGCCCTGACAGGCCTCGCAGCGGCCGCCCTTGACGTTGAAGCTGAAGCGGCCGGGGCCGTAGCCACGGGCCTTGGATTCCGGCAGACCCGCGTACCAGTCGCGGATCGGGTTGAAGGCGCCGGTATAGGTCGCCGGGTTCGAGCGCGGGGTGCGGCCGATGGGCGACTGGTCGATGTCGATGACCTTGTCGAACTGCTCCAGCCCCTCGATCCGGTCGAAGTTGGCGGGCGCGTCCGAGGCGTTGTGCAGGCGGCGGGCGGCGGCCTTGTACAGGGTCTCGATGGTGAAGGTGGACTTGCCGCCGCCGGACACCCCGGTGACGCAGGTGAACAGGCCGACCGGAATCTCGCCGGTGACGTTCTTCAGGTTGTTGCCGGTGGCGCCGCTGATCTTCAGCATCCGCTTGCGGTCGACGGGGCGGCGGCCTTCGGGCGGCAGTTCGATCTCGCGCGCGCCGGTCAGGAACTGGCCCGTCAGCGATTTCGGGTTGGCCATGACCTCGGCGGGCGTGCCCTGGGCGCAGATCTCGCCGCCGTGGACGCCGGCGGCCGGACCCATGTCGATGACGTAGTCGGCAGTCAGGATGGCTTCTTCGTCATGCTCGACCACCAGGACCGAGTTGCCGAGGTCGCGCAGCCCCATAAGGCTTTCCAGCAGGCGAGTGTTGTCGCGCTGATGCAGGCCGATGGAGGGTTCGTCCAGGACATAGAGGACGCCGGTCAGGCCTGAGCCGATCTGCGAGGCCAGGCGGATGCGCTGGCTCTCGCCGCCCGACAGGGTGCCGGAACTGCGCGACAGGCTGAGGTAGTCCAGGCCGACGTTGTTCAGGAAGCGCAGCCGGTCAGTGATCTCCTTGAGGATGCGGCGGCCGATCTCGCGCTGCTTGGCCGTCAGGTGGTCGTCCAGGGTGGTGAACCACAAATAGGCCTTGGAGATCGACAGCCAGCTGATCTCGGCGATGTCGGCGCCGCCGACCTTTACCGCCAGAGCCTCGGGCTTCAGACGCTTGCCGCCGCAGACCTCGCAGGGCGTCTCGGACTGATAGCGGCCCAGTTCCTCGCGGACCCAGGCGCTGTCGGTCTCGCGCCAGCGGCGTTCGAGGTTGGGTAGGACGCCTTCAAAGGCCTTGGCGACCTCGTACTTGCGGGCGTTGTCGTCATAGACGAACTTGATCTTCTCGCCGCCCGAGCCGTGCAGGATGACCTTCTGGGCCTGTTCCGGCAGGTCGCGCCAGGCCTTGTCCATCGAGAAGCCGTAGTGCTGGGCCAGCGATTGCAGGGTCTGAGTGTAGAGCGGCGAGGGGCCACGCGCCCAGGGGGCCACCGCGCCCTTGTGCAGGGTCTTGTCGCGGTCCGGGATCACCAGATCGGCGTCGAAGGCCAGCTTGACGCCAAGGCCGTCGCAGGTCGGGCAGGCGCCGAAGGGGTTGTTGAACGAGAACAGCCGCGGCTCTATCTCGCTGATGGTGAAGCCAGAGACGGGGCAGGCGAACTTCTCGGAAAAGACGATGCGGCGCGGCTCTTCGCCCTCGGGGGCGGTGGCCCATTCAGCAGTGGCGATGCCGTCGGCCAGGTTCAGCGCGGTCTGGATGCTGTCGGCGTAGCGTGGCTCAAGACCTTCTTTGGTTACAATGCGATCTACAACGATGTCGATGTCGTGCTTGAACTTCTTGTCGAGCGCGGGGGCGTCCTCGATGGCGTAGAATTCGCCGTCGATCTTCAGCCGCTGGAAGCCCTGGCGCTGCCACTCGGCCATTTCCTTCTTGTACTCGCCCTTGCGGCCGCGAACGACCGGGGCCAGCAACAGGATGCGCTCTCCGTCGGGCAGGGCTGTCAGCTTGTCGACCATCTGGCTGACGGTCTGGCTCTCGATCGGCAGGCCGGTGGCGGGCGAATAGGGCACGCCCACGCGCGCCCACAGCAGGCGCATGTAGTCGTGGATTTCCGTGACCGTGCCGACCGTCGAGCGCGGGTTTTTCGAGGTCGTCTTCTGTTCGATGGAGATGGCCGGGGATAGGCCCTCGATCAGGTCCACGTCCGGCTTGCCCATCAGTTCCAGGAACTGACGCGCATAGGCCGACAGGCTCTCGACGTAGCGACGCTGGCCCTCGGCGTAGATGGTGTCGAAGGCCAGCGAGGACTTGCCCGACCCCGACAGCCCGGTCATCACGACCAGCTTCTCACGCGGGATATCGACGTCCACGCCCTTGAGATTATGCTCGCGGGCGCCGCGAACGCGGATGAAATTGTGTTTTTCGGTCATGGGCCCGGAAACGGTAAGCGGGAACGCGGGAGACCCCGAAAACGGTCCGGGGCGACGACGCTATATGGGGATCAATTCGCCCGAAACAGCAAGAACAATATGAGAACTCGCGTGAGGCTTGCGTTCGACAAGCTTGACCTTAAGGTCCGCGCTTTCGGGGGGAGAATGTCATGCGTATTCTGAAATTGGCGGTAGGGATTGCAAGCGTAGTCGCGCTGGGTGGGTGCAATTTTCATACGACCCTGCCGACATCGGATCCGGCGCTCAATGCTGAAGCCGATGCATTGTTTGAAGATCTGGCGCATGGCCGTGACGACGCGGTGATCGCTCGTATGTCGTCTGCGAACAAGCCGGCCGAAATCCGGGCCCAGTTGCCGATGCTTCGCAATATGGTCAGTGAGGCCAATCCGCCCGAACCCACAGTGGTGGGGACGCGAAAGACAAGCGGCACGAGCGGCGAAGTCTATGAGGTGCAGCAGGACTACGCCTATTCCGATCGCGTAGTTCACGCCTACACGACCTTGATCAAGGAAGGCGGCGCTTGGAAGGTTCAGGCCTTCAACATTAATGCGCAGATGAAGCCGTCGAGCGCTGAGCCGTCTGCCTAGTCGCCGGGCGTCCAGGCGGGCTCAGGGCGGCGGTAGCGCTCCCCCGGACCGACCAAAACGCCGCTGGCGTTTGCGACGCCCAGTTCCAGGCTTTCAGCGATGCGGCGGGCGCGGACGATGAAGTGGTCGGCGGCGACGGGCGGGCAGAGGTCGCGGGCGGTGGCCTCGAAGATTTCGAGCCAGCGGTCGAAGTGGCGGGCGTCGATGGGCAGAGGCAGGTGCTTCGGCATGGGCCGGCCCTGATAGACGCCGGTGGACAGGGCGACCGAGGACCAGAAGAGCTTCATCTGTGCCAGATGCGGGCCCCAGTCCTCGATCCGTTCGGCGAAGATCGGGCCGATGAAATCATCCTCGCGGACGCGGGCGTAGAAGCCTTCGACCAGGGCGTCGATCAGGGCCTCGTCGATGCCGGTCTCGTCCCGGATTTGCTGGACGGCTGCGGCGCGGCGGACGGCGGCCTCGGCCCGGTCGGGCAGGGGCTTGTCAATGCGGAAGGCGACGGTTCGGTCAGACGCGGTCATGGGCTGAAGATAGGCGCGCCGCGCTGCGTTGCAAAAGCGCAGCAGGAGAATTGGGGTTGCGCTGCGAAAGATCAGCACCCATCCTTCTAATCAGCCAACGTATTTGACGAGGAGGCACGACGATCATGATCAGCGCTCTGGAAATCGGTTTCGCCCTTTCCGCTCCGCTTTTCGTGCTCGCCTATGTCCTCGCTCAACCCAAGCCCAAGCCCGTCCGCATCCGCACTCGTGACGCTCAACAGCGTCGCGGCCCGCACGCCTGACGGTCACACCCTATTCGATAATCTGAGCCTCGCCTTCGGGCGCGAGCGCACGGCCGTCGTGGGCCGCAACGGCGTGGGCAAGACCACGCTGCTGCGCCTTGTCGCCGGTCTGGCCGAACCCGCCGAGGGGACGGTGGCGCGCGCCGGAACGGTCGGCTGGCTGGCGCAATCCTATGAGCCAGCGTCCGGCGAGACCGTGGCGGAGACCCTCGGCGCGGCGGAGCCTCTGGCCCTGCTGGCGCGGGTGCTGGCGGGGGATGGCTCGGTCGAGGACATGGCTGAAGCCGACTGGACGCTGGAGGCGCGGCTGGATGAAGCGTTGGGGCAGGTCGGTCTGGCCGGGCTGGCGCTGGACCGGCTCATGAGCAGCCTGAGCGGAGGCGAGCAGACCCGGCTGCGGTTGGCCGGGCTGATGCTGGCGGCGCCGGACCTTATCGTTCTGGACGAGCCGACCAACCATCTGGATGTCGAAGCGCGGGCCTTGGTGGCTGAGGTTGTGGGGCGCTGGCCGGGCGGGGTGCTGACGGTCAGTCACGACCGGGGGCTGCTGCGGCGGATGGACCGGATCGTCGAGCTGTCGAGCCTGGGGGCGCGGACCTATGGCGGCGGCTGGGACCTCTATGTCGAGCGGCGGGACGCCGAGCGGGCGGCGGCGGAGCGCGATCTGGAAAGCGCCGAACGTGAGGTCGGACGCGCGGCCCGCGAGGCGCAGACGGCGCTGGAGAAGAAGGCCAAACGAGACAAGGCGGGACGGGCGCATCGGGCGGGAACGTCAGATCCCAAGATCCTGCTGGACGCCAGGGCGCAGCGAGCCGAGGAATCCGGGGCGCGTGAGGGGCGGCTGGCGGAGCGTCGGCGCGCGGAGGTCGAGGCGCGGTTGGTGGAGGCGCGTGAGCGGGTCGAGCGGGCGCGGTTGCTGTCCGTGCCCATGCCTTCGACCGGGCTGGCGGCGGGGAAGGCCGTGCTGGCGCTGGACGAGGTTGAGTGGCGCAGTCCTGAAGGCCGATTGATCGTCGGGCCTGTGTCGCTAGGGCTGACGGGGCCGGAGCGGGTGGCGATTACGGGGCCGAACGGAGCGGGCAAGACGACGCTGCTGAAACTGATCTCGGGTCAGTTGCAGCCGACGGGGGGGCGGATCGAACGGCCTGTGACGGCGGCCCTGCTGGATCAGGCGGCGGCGATCCTGAAGCCGGACGAAACCCTGATGGAGGCCTGGCGAAGGCTGAATCCCGAAGGGACGCCGAACGACGCCCATGCGGCCCTGGCGCGGTTCCTGTTCCGCAACACGGCGGCGCACCGGACGGTGGGGACCCTGTCAGGCGGCGAGCGGCTGAGGGCGGCGCTGGCCTGTGTGATGACGGGGGCGAAGCCGCCGCAACTTCTGATTCTGGACGAACCGAGCAACCATCTGGATCTGGACTCGATCGCCGCCATCGAGGCGGCGCTGGCGGCCTATGACGGGGCGCTGGTGATCGTCAGCCATGATCGGGACTTCATGGACAATGTGGGGGTTGATCGGGAGGTGCGGTTGGCGCGGCCGCTTCCGTGAGCTGTGGCGTATGACGCCAAAGAACTGGATCCGGCGTCCGCCGGGATGAGCGGGGGCAAGGGGGCGCGGACCTGTCAAAGACCGCTCCCAATCTGGCAGAGGCTGGGATCAGGGCGTGTGACGTCGCTTCGAGCGCCCCCGATCTGCTGAGATCATGGGGATTGAGGTGATAACTCGTGATCTCTGTGTCAGCCCCAGGCTTCGACCACGCCCTGGCGGCGGGCGCGAATGGGGACGGGGCCGGTCGTGACCGGCTCGGCCTCGGCGCGGCCGAAGAGCCAGCCCTGACCATAGTTGACGCCGAGGTCCTGAAGGGCCTGGGCGGCGTCCTCGGTCTCGATCATCTCGGCGATGGTGGTCATGCCCAGAGAGCCGCACAGTTCGACAAGGTGGCCAATCAGGGTGCGCGTGCGGGCGTCGCCGTCGATGTCGCGCACGAAGGCGCCGTCGATCTTGACCGCGTCGACCGAGAGGCCACGCAGATAGTCGAAGGCGGCGGAGCCCGCGCCGAAATCGTCGATGCAGACCTTTACCCCCGCGTCGCGCAGGGCGCCGAGGCGGCGGTTGGCGGCGGCGATGTCAGCCAGGGCGGCGGTTTCGGTGACCTCGACGATCAGGCGCCTGCGGTTGTCGGGCTCGGAGGCCGTCATTTTCAGCAGGGCCGTGACATAGGCGTCGTTGGCGAGCGAGGCGCCGGAGACATTGATGGCGATCTTGAGGAGGCCTGAGCCGGGCTGGCGCAGGCGGTGGACGATCTTTTCGGCCACGGCCAGATCAAAGCTTTCGATCAGAGCCAGTTCCTCGGCCATGCGGATGGCGGGCGCGGGCCCGCCTGACTGGCCGAAACGGGCCAGGGCCTCGAAATGGTGCACGGCCCGCGTCTTCAGGTCGACGATGGGCTGATAGAAGAGGGCGAATTCCTTTTCGCGGACGATGCTGCGGAAGCGATCGGCGTCCTTCAGCGTGCGCGACAGGGAATCGGCGAAGCTGAGTTCAGGCTGGGCGGCGTTGTCCTTGAGGCAACCCTCGATGGCGAAGCGCATGGCGCGCAGGGCGCACAGGGCGTCCGAGCCGACGGCGGTTTCGCTGGCGCGCGAGGTCAGGGTCAGGCCCTCGGCCAGCCCGGCTTCGCGGACCTCGGCTTCGAGGTCGCGACCGTCGTCGGCTTCCTTGATCAGGGCGTATCGGTTGGCGGTCAACTGACCGGCGCTGAGGCCGTCGTGGGAGGCCGCTTGCAACCGTGCGCCGATGCGGGCGGCCAGGCGTTCGCTGGCCAGATCGTCTGCAGCGCCGAGGCCCTGAACCTCGATGAAGGCCATGGCCAGCCGCTGCAGGGCGGCGCCGGTCTTGCCATTCAGGCTCTCGCGGGCAAGCGCCATGAAGCCCTCGGCGTCCGTCAGGGGGCGGGCTTCAAGGTCCTCCAGCACGAAGGGCTCGCCCTGCCAGGTGAGGGCGCAGGAGACGGCGGGGGCGAGGTCCGGCAGGACGAAGGCGCGGAACAGGGCGCGACGCACGCGGCCGTCCCCGCAGTCGGCAAGAATTTCCAGCGGCAGGCTGCGCGCTCCGCCGGTCAGGCTGCGAAGCGCCTCCAGGACCGCGGAGCGACTGGAAAAGGACAGCAGATCAGCGAAGGGGCGGCCGATCCAACTGGCCGTAGATTGTCCCGCCGTCGGCCCGGCGCCGAGCGCGAAGGTGATCTCGGCCTTGTCGTTCACCTCGACGAGGGCGTCGGCGGCGGCGAAGGCCAGACCAAGAAGACGGGATTTCAGGTTCATGGACCGAGTTTGCCCGGGCGGCCGTTAAGAAAAACCGGATTGGCGCCGAATTCCCTGGCTTGATCAGGCCTTGCGGTTCAGAGCCACGGCGCGGCCGTCGCCTTCGGTGGCGCGACCCGAGGCGCCATAGCCGACGCCCTGGGCGCGGGCGCCCGCGACTTCGGCGGCGATGGTGCGGACCAGGCCCTCGGACACCTGACGGGCGGCGTCGACGGTTGAGGCGTGTTCGGCCAACACGCTTTCAAAAGACTGGGTCGCCGCGATCAAGGCCTCGCGAAGATCGGCGGGAATGACCGTCAGGAAGGCAGGCGCGGCCTTGGCCTGGGCCGACTCGCGACGATAGAGGTTGGCCAGTTCCTGGGTCTCGGCCATGCCGCTGGCGACGTCCTGGGCGCGATGGGCGCGAAAGGCGGCGCTTTCGACAGCGAGGCGCTCGGTCAGGGCCTGGGTCAGGTTGATGAGTTGGCGGGCGCGCAGGGTGGAGGTTTCGACGTCGGGGGTCACGCGGACTGTTCCTGCATCTTGAGCATTTCGGACATGACGGTGTCGGCCAGGCCGATGCCGCCGGCCTTGACCGTCTGCTTGGCCATGGCGTCGAGCAGGAAGCTGCGCCAGGTTTCCTCGGCGCTGCCGCCGCCGAAGGCGCCGTCCGTTTCCAGGCCTTCGAACATGGGCTTGAACATCTGGGACAGGAAGCTGGCCTCGAAGTCCTGGGCGGTCTTGCGCATCTGTTCCGGCGACTGGCCGCGATGAAGCGTCGGGTTGATCGGGTTCAGGGCGTTGGCGGCGACGGGCAGGACGTCCATCACATGACCTCGATGTCGGCTTGCAGGGCGCCGGCGGCCTTGATGGCCTGCAGGATGCTGATCATGTCGCGCGGGCTGACGCCGAGGGCGTTCAGGCCGTTGACCAGGGTCGACAGCGAGGTCCCGCCGTTGACGATCCGCATCTGACGGCCGGTCTCTTCCTCGATCGAAACGTTGGACTGCGGCACAACGACGGTCTGGCCGCCGCGGCTGAAGGGCTCGGGCTGGCTGACCAGCGGGTTTTCCTGAACCGAGACGGTCAGGTTGCCCTGGGCGATGGCGACGGTGGAGATGCGCACCGCGTCGCCCATGACGATGACGCCGTTGACCTCGTCGATGATGACCTTGGCCGGGGCGTCGACGCGGACCGGCAGGTTCTCGACCTGGCTGATGAAACCGGCCATGCCCATGGTCTGGGGTGAGCGGACGGCGACGACGGTGCCGTTCTCGGCCAGGGCGCTGTTGGGGTAGGCCTGATTGATGACGGCGGCGACGCGCTGGGCCGTGGTGAAGTCGGGATTGCGCAGGGTCAGGCGCACGATGGGCATGGCGGACAGGTCGAAGCCGGTCTCGCGCTCGACCACGCCGCCCGAGGCGATGCGACCCGCCGTCGGCACGCCGCGCGTGACCGAGGAGCCGGAGCCGCCCGAGGCCGAGACGGCGCCGGTCTGAACGGACCCTTGCGCCACCGCGTAGATCTCGCCGTCGGCGCCTTGCAGGGCCGTGACCAGAAGCGTGCCGCCCAGGAGGCTCTTGGCGTCGCCCATGGCCGAGACGGCGACGTCCAGACGCGAGCCCGGAGTGGCGAAGGGCGGCAGGTCGGCGGTGATCATGACCGCCGCCACGTTCTTGGTGTTCAGGTTTGCGCCGCGGATATTGACGCCCTGACGCTCCATCATCCCTTCCAGAGACTGGCGGGTGAAAGGCGAGTTGCGGAGGCTGTCGCCCGTGCCGTTCAGGCCGACCACCAGGCCGTAGCCGACCAGCTGGTTGGTGCGGACGCCTTCGACCGAGACGATGTCCTTGATCCGCGACTGAGCCTCGGCCGCGTTCGGCGCCGCCGCCAGAATCAGGGCGGCGGAAGCGGAGGCGATGAGGGCGGTGAGCAACTTCTGCATGCGACAGACGTCCTGTTGAGGCGTTCACGATTAACCATGCGAAGATCGTGCCGCCTGAAAAACGTATTGAATTCAATGCTTGCTGTGCGAGGTGCAAATGTCCTGCGGCAGAATCTGCCGGGGCGTTAACCAAGCGGTGACCCTCGTGGCCGATGGTGCAGGCTGATCGGGAGCATGGATCATGAAGGTCACCGGCCCCTCGGGCGCGACATCGACGCAAGGTTCACGGCCCGCACGCGCGGCGGGCGGCTTCAGCCTGCCGGCCAGCGGGGCGGCGTCCGGGCCGGCTTCCGCCGCCGCGACCAGCGCCGCATCCAGCGTGGCGGGCGTCTCGGCCCTGATGGCCCTGCAGGGGGTCGAGGATGCGACTGAGCGTCGGCGCCGGGCGATTCGGCGCGGCGGCGGGCTTTTGGACCGACTGGATGAGCTGAAACTGGCGATGCTGAACGGTCAGGACGGGGCGCCGGCGCTGGAGCGGCTGGCGCGGACCCTGCGCGAGGAGCGGCCCGAGGACGCCGATCCGGGCCTGAACAGCGTGTTGGATCAGATCGACCTGCGCGCCGCCGTGGAAATGGCCAAGGCGGAAGCGGCGCGGGCGCGGGCCTAGAAGCCCCGGGAAACACGACGGAAACGCCATGTGAGCGGCGCGGGTGAGGATATTTTGCCACACTCTCGCCGCATTAATGAACCTCTGCCATATCACGGACACGCGAACGCCATTGCCGCGACTCTCCGGCTTGCCTATACGGCCAGTGCGCCGCAGGGGGGCGCAGACAAATGAGCGTGAGTGCGATGAACGCATTAGCGTCTGTGATCGAGGGGGATATGGTCCAGTACCGTCCCACCGACGACGAGCCGTTTATGAACGAGCGGCAGCTAGCCTATTTCAAGGCCAAGCTTCTGGCGTGGAAGGATGACATCCTCCGCGAATCCAAGGGCACTGTCGTTAATCTGAAAGCCGAAACCGAGAACCACCCTGATCTGGTGGACCGGGCCTCGTCGGAATCCGACAGGGCGCTGGAGCTTCGGACCCGCGACCGGCAACGCAAGCTGATCTCCAAGATCGAGGATGCGCTGCGTCGGATCGAGGACGGTTCCTACGGCTATTGCGAAGACACCGGCGAGCCGATCGGCCTGGGTCGACTGGAAGCCCGTCCGACGGCGACCCTGTCGGTCGAGGCCCAGGAGCGGCACGAACGCCGCGAAAGGGTCCATCGCGACGACTGAGCCGCCGTCACCGACAAGGTGACGAAAAATTCGGGATATTTCCCCAGTTGAGCCATGTTGCGCTGCAACATGGGTCTTGATCGGCAATGTTCTGCTGTCGGTCAGCTCAATCAAGGATGTTTCATGACCCGTATTCTCGTCTCCCTGTCGGCTGTCAGCCTGCTGGCCCTCGGCGCCTGCGCCCAGACCTCGGCGCCGAAGCCGGTGAGTCCTGGGGTCGATCAGGTCATTGAGAAGGTCGTCTTCGTAGCGGCCGAGACCCAGCCCTGCACCGCGGGCGTGGCCCGCACCACCTGCCTGCAGGTGCGGGAGGCCGTCGATCAGCCCTGGACGCTGCACTACTTCGGCTATGAAGGCTTCGAGCATCAGGCGGGCGTGGAATACCGCCTGCGCGTTCGCGGCACGCCCGTCGCCAACCCGCCGGCCGACGCCTCGTCGGTGCATTGGTCGCTGGTTGAGATTCTGGACAAGAAGCCCAAGCGCTGATTGGGATTTGGACGGCGCCTCTCTTGACTTCGGTCGAGACGTGATCGACCTAGGCCCCTGTCGGAACGGCGTCGCGTCCTGCGGGGTGCGACGCCTTTTCGGCGTTTTCAGAGACTGGACGCTCTGCCCGGATCGCCAAGGTTCGCGGCGGGCCGCCCGGCCGCCTTCGCTTTCAGGCTCGCAGGATCCTCATGTCCGTCAAGGTTCGTTTCGCCCCGTCGCCCACGGGTAAGCTGCACGTCGGCAATGTCCGCACCGCTCTGGTGAACTGGCTGTTCGCCAAGGGGCAGGGCGGCTCGTTCGTTCTGCGTATCGACGACACCGACCTGGCGCGCTCGACCCAGGAGTTCGAGGACGGCATTGAGACCGACCTGACCTGGCTGGGTCTGGTCTGGGACGAGCGTTACAACCAGTCCAAGCGGTTCGACCGCTATGAAGAAGCCGCCGCGCGCCTGAAGGCGTCGGGCCGGCTCTACGCCTGCTATGAGACCTCGGAAGAATTGGATCGCCGCCGCAAGGTGCAGTTGTCGCGCGGCCTGCCGCCCATCTACGACCGTGCCGCGTTGGACCTGACCGAGGCCGAGAAGGCGGCCTATGAGGCCGAGGGCCGTCGTCCGCACTGGCGCTTCAAGCTGGAGGGCAAGCGCGTCGCCTGGGAAGATCTGGCGCGAGGCCACGCCGAGGTGGACACCGCCTCGATGTCGGACCCGGTGCTGATCCGCGAGGACGGCCTGTTCCTCTATACCCTGCCGTCGGTCGTCGACGACATTGACATGGACATCACCCACATCATCCGGGGCGAGGACCACGTCACCAACACCGGCGCGCAGATCGAGATCTTTGAGGCCCTGGACGCCAAGGTTCCGGGCTTTGCGCACATGCCGCTGCTGGTCGGCGCGGACGGCACGGCCCTGTCCAAGCGTCTGGGCTCGCTGTCGATCAGCGACATGCGTGATGAAGGCTATGAGCCCATCGCCATCACCAGCCACCTCGGCAAGATCGGCACCTCGGACAATCTGGAGATCGCGGCCTCGGTCGAGGCTCTGGGCCAGTCCTTCGCCTTCTCCAAGATGGGCCGCTCGCCGGCGCGTTATGACACCGCCGATCTGGACCGTCTGAACGCCCAAGCCCTGCACGCCATGGGTTATGCCGAGGCGCAGCCGCGTCTGGAGGCGCTGGGCGTCGATCTGGGCGAGGTCTTCTGGGACACCGTCCGTGGCAATCTGAACAAGTTCGCCGACGTGGCCGACATGGCCAGGATCGTCACCGGCCCGGTCACGCCAGTAATCGAGGACCCGGCCTTTGCGGCTGCGGCTCTGGAGGTTCTGCCTCAGGTCATCGACGCGGGTGCATGGTCGGCCTGGACGACTGCGGTCAAGGAGAAGACCGGCGCCAAGGGCAAGGGCCTGTTCATGCCGCTGCGTCTGATCCTGACCGGACAGGCGCACGGACCGGACATGGCGGCCATGGCCCCCCTGATCGGCCGCGAAGCCATCGTGCGTCGCCTGAAGGGCGAGGCGGGCTGAGCCCTCAGGCTTAGCCGGATACAAGAAAGGCCGTCTTCTCTCGAAGGCGGCCTTTTTCGTTTCTGCGATGCGGCTGGATCAGCCGGCGTTGCAGGTCGCCAGGGCCTGGTCGTCCAGAGCCTCGCCCTTGTAGCTGAAGGCGGTGACCGGGCCGAGCTTGGCGACCACGCGACGGCAGGCGCGGGCGGCGGGCTGGCTGGTTCCGCCCGAAGCGGTGCAGGACGCGCCTTCGCAGCGCCAGGCGGCGCCGTCAACGATGACTCGGCCGGCCGGGGCCTTGGCGGCGTCGGCCAAGGTCAGGCTGGTGGTCGGGGCATCAGCGGCGAAAGCGGGAGCAGCGACGAACAGGGCTGCGGCGGCGAGAAGAGCACGCATAGGCAAGACTCCAAATGGGTTGGGCGCACGGCCCTGCGACGCCATAGTCCGTTTTCTTTGGAAACTGTCAATGCGGTTTCGAAGCAACGGATCGGCGTTTACTGACCCACGTTTACTTACCGATGATCATGTTTCAAGTGCGGCGTGTCATCGGCCTTTTTCATGGCGATCACGGCGTCCTCGACCGTATCGACGCTGATGTAGGCGTCCAGGAAGCTGGCGGGCGTCATGCCTTCCTCCACGCTGTGGCGGATCAGGGCAAAGTAGTTTTCCCAGAACCCGTTCAGGTTCAGGAAGATGACCGGCTTGGCGTGCAGGTCCAGCCGTTTCCAGGACAGCAGTTCGATCGCTTCTTCGAGGGTGCCGATGCCGCCCGGCGCCACGACGAAGACGTCGGATTGATCGTACATCAGCTGCTTGCGCTCGTGCATCGAGGTGACGACCACGGTCTCGACGTCGTCGAACAGGCGTTCACGGCTGCGCAGGAAGGCCGGCATGATTCCGACGACCCGGCCGCCGGCTTCGTGCGCCGCGCGCGCCGAGGCGCCCATCAGGCCCACGCCGCCGCCGCCGTAGACCAGGCGCCAGCCCGCCTCGGCCGTCGCCTTGCCGAAGGCGCTGGCAGCCTGGACGTACTGCGGATCAGCCCCGTCGGACGAGCCGCAGAACAGGCAGACCGAGCGGCCTTCGAAGGGGGCGATGTTGGCGGGCGGCAAAGACATGGGGCCTCGGTACAGGAAGGGAGACAGAGCGGCGTCGACCGCGCTATCTGAGGGCATAGGCATATCGCTACGCGGGTCAGGATGAAACGTCGGATTGTCGTTGCATGGTCTGGCGTCGTGCTGGCCCTTGCGGGCTGCAGCGCGCCGGTCGAGCGCACCAAGGGCGAAGAAGCCCGACAGGACGGCGGCTGGACGGCGTCGCCGCGCATCAAGGCCATCGTGCGTCAGGGCACGGGGCTGGTCGTCCGCGGCGATGCGCCGCCGGGCGCGCGCGTGGTGTTGCGCGGCGATCAGGACGCGGCCTATGCGGCGGGAACGGATGCTTCCGGACGATTCGAGTTGCGCGTCGGTGCGGTCCCGACGGCCATGCTGCTGACGCCAGAGGTTCAGATCGGCCAGTTTCCGGCCTCGGGTCCGGAGCAGTTGATCCTGGCGGGCGACGGCGGCGACCTGGCGGCTTTGCTGATCGAGGGCGGGGCCAGTCGTCGGCTGTCCCCCGGTCCGGCTCTGGATTCAGTCGACGGTGACGGCCGAGGTTTGCTTGTCTCTGGGCGGGCTCGGCCCGGCGCGCGCGTGGCTGTATCCGCTGACGGCAGTGTGGCGGTGGAGGCGGTCGCCGATGCTGAGGGGCGCTGGACGGCGACTCTCGCTGGCGTGGGGGATCGGTCGGCAGACATCACGGTCGACGGGGCGAGATTCGCCTATCCCGGACCGGCAGGTGGCGCGGGTGTCGGATTGATCGAACGGTCCGGGGCGGGGTGGCGGCTGACGCGGGCCCTGTCACCGTCGGCACGGCAGACCAGTTGGTTCCCGGACCTGTGATGTGCCGATCCAGCACAATTTAGATTTCATTAACCAAACAAGTTGATCAAAGGCCTGTCTTCTTATTCTTCGAGGACACCCACCATCACCGAACGAACGACTTTCAGCCCGACGCGCAATGCGTCGGGTCTTTTTTTGCACGGTGCGTGCTGAGCGGTTCAGCCAGATCGGGCGGTCAGCTTTATCGCGGCGCTCAGGCCGAACAGAACCGCCAGGACGGCCAGCGTCAGCAACTCCGGTGCGACCTCGGCTACGCCCGCGCCTGCCGCGTTCAGCTTGACGAAGGCCTGGATAGCCGAGGTCGAGGGCGACAGGCGAGCCAGCGAGGCGAGCGGTTCAGGCATCAGGAACAGGGGCCAGGCGGCGCCGCCTAGGAAGAAGAGCGGGACCGAAGTGCCGACCAGAATCTGCATGGCGCGTTCATGCCGGTCGAAAAGGCTGCCGATGGCCAGTCCCAGGGCCGAGACGCTGGCTGCGAAGACCGGCACGGCCAGGATGATCCCGAACAGGTCGCCCATGCGCGGATAGTCCTGAAACCAGAAGACGAAGCCGAAATAGAAGAGGCTGGCGACGCTGCCGATCAGGGTCAGGGCGGTCCACAGGCCGAGGAAGCTGCGGGTCGAAAGCGCCTGGGCCCCCGTTTCTCGTCGCAGACCGGCGAACAGGGCGGCGCCCAGCAGCAGGGTCTGTTGCAGGATGATGGCGCTGACCGCCGGGACCGCATAGCTGCCGTAGCCGTCGGTGGTGTTGTAGAGCGGGCGCTGCACGACGGTCGGGGCGCGTTCCAGCAGGCGCGTGGCCTCGATCACGGGTGTCAGGACCTGTTCGGCGGCGGCCGCCGCAGCACCGCCCAGCGCCTTGCCCATGGCCGTGGCGCGGACCAGATAGGCGCCGTTCAGATAGAGGCCGATCCCCTTGGCGTCGCCGTGGATCAGGGACGACTCGAACCGTTCAGGGATCATCATGACGGCGTCGACCTCGCCGTTGCGCAGCATGCGCTCGGCTTCGGCGGGGGAGGCTGAGACGACGGCGGCGTCCAGAGCGCGGGTGGCGTTCATCTCCTGCACCAGTCGGCGGCTGAGGGTCGAATGGTCCTGATCGACGACGGCGACCGGCAGCTTGACTGGCGTCTGACCGACATAGGCCATGGGGTAGTAGAAGGCGTAGGCGACGACGGCCAGCAAGATGGTGCTGGACAGGGGGCGGTGCTTGAAGATGCCTGCTAAGGCTCCGATGAAGGCCCCGCCAAAGCTGCGGGCGGGCAGGTGCAGGCTGAGGTCTTCGGGTTTGGGCGCGCGTCGGGCGCGACGATGGGCCAGAGGGATCGACAGGGCGAAGGTCCCGGCCGCGACGCCCAGCAGGATCAACAGCGGCTCCAGCGAGGCGGACAGGTCCGAGCCCAGCACCATCTGCTCGTTTTGCAGCCGCAGGTAGTGGGTGAAGGGCAGGATGGCGCTCCACGCCTGAGCGAAGGCCGGGCCGTGCAGAAGGGGCAGGGTGCCGTTGGAGAAGGCGATGGCCGAGCCCGCATAGACCGCCGTGGCCGAGAAGCTGGTGTCCATGTCGCCGGTCAGCGCGACCAGCAGGGCCGATATCCCGGCGGTGGCCGCCATCAGGGCGAGCAGGCCAGCTAGCAGCATCAGCAGGCTGCCCTCGACGCCCCAACCGCGCCAGCCACAGAGCCAGGCGATCCAGACCGCGCCCCACACGGTGAAGGTCAGGACATAGGGCGTCAGCTTCCCCGCCAGCGCCGCCGTCAGCCGCCCGTCCATTCGCGCCGACCAGTCCATTAGCGAGCCGCCGCGCAGTTCACGCCCCACCCCCATGACGGCGGCGCAGGCCATCAGCAGATGCAGGGCGCCGGGCATGATCAGTCCGCCGAGGAAGAGCTCGAAACTCAGTTGGGGGTTGCCGAGGATGGTCACCTGAACGGCGGGCGTTTTCAGCCGCGCGGCGGGCACGCCCAGCGCTCGCGCCCGGTCAAGGATCAACGGAGCGGCGGCGCTGGTCAGGGCCGTGGTCTGGGCCGAGGCGGCCAGCGAGCCGACGGTCTGGAAGGCGCCGTTGTAGTAGACGATCACCGCGTCCGGCTGACGAAAAGCGTTCTTCTCTGCGCCGCGCGGGATGTAGGCGAGGCTGTAAATCTTGCCCGACCGCATCAGGGGCCAGGCGGCTTCCAGATCGGTCGGCTGGGCCACCACCCGCACGCCGGGGCTGGCTTCCATGTTGCGGATGGCGGCGCGGCTGAAGGCGGAGTGATCCTGATCCACCACGGCGACCGGCACGTCGCGCACCACGCCCTGGAAAAGCATGGCCCCGACCACGACCATCAGCACGATCGGCATGACGAGCAGCAGGATCAGGTCCCAGCGGCTGCGGGCCAGATGGGCGATCTCGGCGCGCAGGGCGTGACTGAAGACGCCGCCGTCAGTCGGCCTTGTCACCGGGCGGGCCAGTCGAACAGGACGCTCATGCCCGGACGCAGCCCCTCGACTGGAGCGACCGGTTTGGCGTGGATCTCGAAGCTGCGCACGTCATAGCCGCGCGACTGGCGTGTGGCGCGCCAGGTGGCGAAGTCGCCCT
Organism: Brevundimonas sp. NPDC090276; assembly: GCF_044772165.1. NCBI lineage: Bacteria > Pseudomonadati > Pseudomonadota > Alphaproteobacteria > Caulobacterales > Caulobacteraceae > Brevundimonas > Brevundimonas sp. NPDC090276. The sequence goes on from NZ_JBIVYK010000002.1 coordinate 481,160, forward strand.
GGGGGCTGATGAAGTTGACGCGGAAGGCGACGCCCTTGCGGTTCAGGGCGGGGATGTCGCCGCGCACGGTGTGGCCGATCTTCAGGCCGTCGAACTGATCCTCGCGCAGGTTGAAGGCGATCCAGGCGTGATCCAGATCGACCACGGTGAAGACCGGCACGCCGATCAGCACTAACTCGCCGGGGTTGGAGAAGCGTTCGGCGATCTCGCCTGCCGCTGGGGCGATCAGGCGGGTTTCAGCTTGCAGCGCGGTCATCTGGCCGACCCCGGCGCGGGCGGCGGCGACCTGGGCGTCGGCGATGGTTTTCTCTTCGCTGCGAGGGCCGGCGACGGCCTTCAGGTACTGCTGGCGAGCGGCCTCGGACTGGGCGGCGGTGGCGGCGCGGGCGGCGACGGCCTCGTCGCGGCGCTGGGCGGAGATGACGCCCTCGGCGAACAGGTTTTCAGCCCGCCGCGCGGTCTGGGCGGCCAACTGGGCGGCGGCCTGGGCGCTGCGCCAGATGGATTCCAGCGAGCGGATGTCTTCGGGCCGGGCGCCGACTCGGCTCAACTCCTGAACGGCCTTGGCCCCTTGCAGGGCGGCGGCGGCCTGCTGGTCGGCGGCTGTGATCTCGGGGCTGGAGAGGATGGCCAACACCTGGCCCTGAACGACGCGGTCGCCGGCGGAGGCCAGCATCTTCTCGACCCGGGCAGGGGCCTTGGTGGCGACGGTGAAGGTCTCGGCCTCGACCATGCCCTGCACCTGCGGCGGGGCCGGGCGGGCGGCGAGGAAGAGGCCGATGATCACAAAGGCGAGCACGGCCAACGCCGCCAGCGCGATGATCAGGGTCTGGAGCCCTTTTCGTTTCAGGGGCGGAGGCGGCGTCTCGGGCGCGGGCGGCGGGGCGAGGGGGGCTTCGGTCATGGCGCGATCACCCGGTCGGCGCGTTGCAGATAGCTGATGAATTCGTCGCTGCGGTCGCTGGCGGCCAGCAGGGCGGCCAGGGCCAGTTCGTACTCATAGGCCGCCGCCGCGCGCTGCAAGCGGGCCGCGCCCAGCAGGTTGCGGGCGTCGATGACGGCGGAGGCCGGGGCCTCGCCCTCGCGGAAGGACAGGTCCTGAACCCTCAGGTTCTCGGTCGCGGCTTCAAGGCTGGAGTCCAGCGACAGGAACTGACGGCGCGACAGCTCGACCAGGTTGTAGGTGCGGATGATCAGGATGCGGACCTCGTCGCGGGCCTGACGCTCCAGCTGTTCGGCGGCCTGTGAACGGGCGCGGGCGGCGCTGATCATCCGCCCGCGATCCAGCGACGACATCAGGGTGTAGCGGGCGCCGACGCCGAAGGCCCAGTCGGGCTCGATCGGCAGGGCGTCCTCGCGGTTCAGGTTGTAGGCGCCGAAGGCGTAGACCGACGGACGCAGGCGTGACCGGGCCAGATCCACGCCGGCGTCGGCCAGATCGCGCCCTGCGCCGGCCAGGGCGATGCGGGGATTGTCGGCGGTTCCGGCTTCGATGAAGTCGCTGACAGGGGCGGGCGGCGTCGAGTTGACGAACAGGGAGCTGGTCGGGGCCACGCGATTGGTCACGGCCAGCAGCCGCGATAGGCTTTCCACCGCCGTATCATGCTCCAGTTCGGCGCGATCCAGCTGACGTTGGGCGGCGTCGCGGGCGACCTGAACCTGCAGTCGTTGCGCGGCGCTGAGGAAGCCCTCGCGCTCCATGGCCTGGGCGTTGCGCAGGTGCAGGTCGAAGCCGTCCCGCGTGTCGCGGGCGATGATCAGGGCCTCGTGCGTCAGGGTCTGGCCGAAATAGACCCGCACCAGATTGACGCTTTCCAGATTGCCCGCCTCGGCCTGACGGGCGCGGGCCATGTCGACATTGGCGCCCGCCGCATCGCGCAGGGCAGGGATGGCCCCGCCGGTGTAGATGGGCATGACGGCGGTGGCGACGGGACGGAAGCTGGTGTCGGCGGTCTTCAGCCGCACGCTGCCGGGCAGGCTGGCGAAGAACTCGGGCAGGGCGGTCTGCAGCCGGTCGTTGATGGCTTGCAGGATGTCGCCGGGCACGCCGGGCAGGTCGCCGATGATGCCGGGCAGCAACTGGTTGGCGACGGACTCGGCCTGGCCCAGGGCGTCGGACAGGGAGATGTCGAAAGTCTTCTGATAGCGCAGCACCTGAGCGTCGACGGCGATGGTCGGCCGGTTCAGCGTGCGCGCGGCCGCCGCCTGTTCCTCGGCTGCGGTCACGTCGGCGCTGGACGCGCGTCGAATGCTGGAGGTGGCCTCCAGGCGGGCGGTAGCCGCTTCGAAACTGTAGGGAACCGCTTCCTGGGACAACGCCGTCGAAGCTGGCAGGAAGGACGTTGCTGTCAGGACGAAAAGAACCACGCCGCGTCGCCATAGGCCCTGCGTTTTCGGTCCTGATCTCGTCATCGAAATCGCCCCATCAAAGTCGTGCGGCGCCGTGGGGCGCCGCGCCCACCAGCGGCGAGCTTGACCTTAAATCGCGTCAGAGTGGTTCAGGTTGCATCGGGGGTGGTTTGCGAAGCTTTGGCGAAATCACGGCGTGATCGTGGCGGCTTCGAGGAACCCTGGTTTGCTAACGGCGTTGGCTTCGGATCAGGTGTTAAGGTCGGGGGCGGGATGTCGCATCCACAGACTGTGGCATGGATTGTCGGGGCGGCGGTGACGGCCGCTGCGCCTGCTCTAGCTCAGGAGTCGTCGGAGCCCGACGCCTTGACTCGCGAAGTCGTGGAACTGCGCCGGGCTGTCGCCGCGCTTCAGGCAAGACTGGACGCTGTCGAGGTTGCGGCGCGAAGATCGCCTGCAGCTCCAGAACCGAGCGGATCATCCGCGCCGGCGTCGCCGGCGGCGCCTGCGACATCCGTCTCGACGGTCCTGCCCAACCGCAACACTTTCGGCGATGAGCTTACTGGAGTAGCGCGGGCAGATACGGCGGCGCCGCCCAATGATCCGCAGTTGCGGGGCTTCATCCCTATTCCCGGCACCGACACGATGGTCAAGCTGGGCGGGTTCGCCAAGGTCAACGCCATCTACGACTTCGGCCCGGCGGGGAACCCCGACAAGCTGGTCACGGCGACTATTCCGATCAGCGGCGGCGACGCCCGAAACGCCAATCTGGACGCCAACGCCACCCGTTTCAGTTTCGACGTGCGGCGGCCGAGCGCCCTGGGGCCGCTGCGCTTCTATCTGGAGAACGACTTCTACGGCGGGGCGGGCAGCACGGCCTTTCGGTTGCGGCAGGCGCATGGCCAGGTGGGCAATACCTATGCCGGCTACGGCTACAGCGCCTTCACCGACTCTGACGCCTTTCCCGAGACGCTGGATGACGAGGGGCCCAACGCCGAGGCTTTCCTGCGGGTGGCGGCGATCCGTCAGATCTGGAAGCTGGGTGGCGGCGCGACCGCGACTCTGTCGGTCGAGGATCCATCGTCAGACCTGACTTTGGGCTCGGGGCGGACCTCGGCCCAGCCGGCGCCGGACGTGGTGGGAGCGCTGCGACTGGAACGACCGTGGGGGCATGTCCAGACTGCGGCCGTGGTTCGTCGGATTGGCTACAGCGAGGATGACCGCGATGAGAGCGACTTTGGCTATGGGCTGAACCTGTCGGGCCTGTTCAAGCTGGGCGGTGATTTCGCCATGGCGGGCGTGACCTATGGCGACGGCGTGGCGCGCTATTTCAACGATCTGGGCGGACGCGGTTACGACGGTCTGATCCAGCCGGACGGCGATGTTCGCACCCTGTCCGCCTATGGCGGCTACCTCGGCTACACGCGTCACTGGAGCCCGCGCTGGCGGTCGAACCTGGTCGGCGGGGTCGTGGTGCTGGAACGCGACGCCCTGCTGGCGCCGACGGCTTTCCGATCCAGCGGCTATGGGGCCCTGAACCTGATCTGGGCGGTCAGCCCCAGCTTTTCGGTCGGGGTCGAGGCCCTGTACGGGCGCCATGAACTGCAGAACGGTCAGGACGCCGACGTCGCCCGGCTGCAGGCTAGCCTCAAATACGATTTCGTCCGGTGAGCGCCCTGCTGGTTCAGCACCCGGAGATCGCGCTGTTTCTGGCGCTGGCGATCGGTCATCTGATCGGGATGATCAAGGTCGGGCCGATCCAGTTGGGCGGCGTCTGCGGGACCCTCATCGTGGCCCTGATCCTGGGGCAGAGCGGGGTCAAGCTGGATCCCGACCTGAAGGCGGTGGCCTTCGCCCTCTTCATCTTCGCTCTGGGCTTCACCGGCGGGCCGCAGTTCTTCGCCAATGTCGGCAAGGGCTGGCGCTACGGAATGCTGTCTCTCGTCGAGGTCGTCGCCGTGATGGCGGTGGTCATGACGGCGACCGTGTTGCTCGGGCTGAACCCGGGCGCGGCCGCGGGGATGCTGGCGGGGTCGGCGACCGAGTCCGCCGTCATCGGCACGGCCTCCGAGGCGGTCAGCCGGCTGGCTTTGCCGCCGAGTCAGATTGAGGCTCTGCAGGGCGAGATCGCCACGGCCTACAGCGTCACCTACCTGTTTGGCCTGATCACCATCGTCCTGTTCACCAGCCAGCTGGCGCCCGCCATTCTGCGCATTGACCTGAAGAAGGAGGCGGCCGATCTGGCGCGCCGCATGGGCGGTGAGGGCGAGAGCGGGGCTCCCGCCCTGCCGCCACTGGTCGGACGGGCCTTCGCCGCCGGGGCGGCTGCGGGCGAGACGGTCGCTGCCTTCGAGCAGCGTTTGAGCTACGACGCCACGGTCGAACGGATCAGGCGCGGGGACGAGGTGCGCGAGGCGGCCTCCGACGACCTGCTTCAGCCCTCCGATGTCCTGCTGATCGTGGGGCGTCGCGACGGGGTGCTGAGGGCCGCCGACGCGCTGGGACCCGAGACCGTCACGACCCATCTCGATATGCCGCTGGCGCGCCGACCCTATGTCATGAACCGGGCTGAACTGGTCGGATGTACGGTGGCGCAGCTGCGCGCCCTGGCGCCGCTGGAGGCCCATCGCGGGGTCTATATCGCGGGCATCCAGCGACTGGGCCACGCCATCCCGGTCCTGCCCGCCACCAAACTGGAGCGCGGCGACGTCATTGAGCTGTACGGCGCCGAGCGCGCAGTGGCTCGCGCCGGCGACGAACTGGGGCGGGCCATCCCTGCGGGCGACAAGACCGACTTCGTCATGCTGGGCCTGGGGGTTCTGGCGGGCATTCTGATCGGCGCTCTCGGCGCGACGGTTGCGGGTATTCATGTGACCCTGGGCGCGGGCGGCGGCTGCCTGCTGTCGGGCCTGCTGTTCGGCTGGTACGCCTCGCGCCGCGCAGGATCGGCGGCGTTTCCCTCGTCGGCGGCCCAGATCCTGAAGGATTTCGGCCTGGCCACCTTCATCGCCGCGGTCGGCTTTTCCGCCGGTCCCGACGCGATCCGTCTGATCAAGGAATACGGTCTGGCCCTGCCGCTGGCGGGAATCCTCGCGGTCCTGATCCCGGCCTCGCTGTCGCTCTTCATCGGCCATCGCCTGCTGAAGATCGAGACGCCGATCCTGCTGGGGGCCATCGCCGGTCAGCAGTGCAGCACCCCCGCAATCAGCGCCCTGGTCAGCGCCTCGGGGAACTCGACGCCGGTCGTCGGCTACACCGTCACCTACGCCATTTCCAACGTCCTGCTGCCCCTGCTGGGGCCGGTGGTCGTCGGGCTGGCGGCGCATCTGGGATAGAGGAGGAGGGCCTCATGGAATGGCTGCATAACCTGTTCTCACGCTCGCCGGAGGCCGCACTCTTCCTGACGCTGGCCATCGGCTATGCGGTCGGCAAGATCAATTTCGGCCGGTTCCAGTTGGGCGGGGTCGGCGGCTCCCTGTTGGCGGCGGTCGTCGTCAGCCAGGTGGGGGTCCAGATCGACGACGGGGTGAAGGCGGTGATGTTCGCCCTCTTCATCTACGCCGTGGGCTACAACAGCGGGCCGCAGTTCTTCAACTCGCTGAACAAGTCCAGCCTGCGCGAGATCATCCTGGCGGTCTTCCTGGCCATCACGGCCCTGGTCACCGTGGTGGTGCTGGCCAAGCTCTTCCATCTGGACAAGGGGCTGGCGGCGGGTCTGGCGGGCGGCGCCCTGACCCAGTCGGCCATCATCGGCACGGCGGGCGACGCCATTTCGCGTTTGCCTCTTTCGCCTGAAGCCATCAAGGCGCTGCAGGCCAATGTCGCCATCGGCTACGCCGTGACCTACGTCTTCGGCTCGCTGGGCGCGATCATCGTCTGCGTCAACATCCTGCCGCGCTTCATGAAGGGGGACCTCAAGGCTGACGCCGCCAAGGTCGAGGCCCAACTGCGCGGCGGCACGCCCGTTTTCGGCCCCGGCGCGACGCCGGCCCTGCCGCGTCTGGTCGGCCGAGCCTATCAGGTGCGCGAAGCCGAGGGCCAGACCGTGGCCGAGATCGAGACCGCGGCCCAGGACGCCATCACCATCGAGAGCGTCCTGCGGGGCGGTCAGGTCGTACCGCTGAAACCGGATTTTAGGCTTCAGGCCGGGGACGTTGTGGTGGTCGTCGGGCGGCGCGATCAGGTTGTCGACATGGCCTCCGACATCGGTCCCGAGACTGTCCTGCCCGACGACGGCGAGAACCCGGTCATGCAGTCGCGTCAGGCGGTCTTCACCCGCAAGGACATGAACAACATGACCATCGCCGAGGTGCAGGCGGCGGTCGATCGCGACATGCGGCGCGGCGTCTACATCGAAGGCATCACGCGCATGGGGCGACCCTTGCCCGTGCTGCCGGACACCAAGCTGGTCCATGGCGACGTGGTCACCTTCTATGGTTCGGCGTCCGATACCCAACGCGCGGCCAAGGCGGCGGGCTATGAGCTGGTTCCCAGCGACAAGACCGACTTCGTCTATCTGGGGCTCGGGGTTCTGGTCGGCCTGCTGATTGGTCTGCTGAGCGTGCAGATCGGCAATGTCCCGCTGACACTGGGGGCAGGGGGCGGCGCCCTGTTGTCCGGTCTGGTGTTCGGCTGGATGCGCGCCAAGCGGCCCATGTTCGGGGCCATGCCCCATGCGGCGGGGCAACTGCTGCAGGACTTCGGCCTGGCCGCCTTTGTGGCCGTGGTCGGTCTGAACTCGGGGCGTCAGGCCCTGCAGACGGTGCAGGAACATGGGATCACCATCTTCATCCTGGGGGTGATCGTGACCCTGTTGCCGCTGCTGCTGACCATGCTCTTCGGCCGCTATGTGCTGCGTTACGACAACGCGGCCGTCTTTGCCGGCGCCCTGGCCGGTTCGCGCAGCGCCAACCCCGCCTTCGGCGAGGTCCTGTCCAAATCCGAAAGTTCCGTGCCCACCGTCCCGTTCGCCATCACCTATGCCCTGGCCAACGTCCTTTTGACCCTGCTCGGCCCGCTTGTGGTCGGTCTCGTCTAGCCCCGGAGACGTTTGATGCATTCCCAAGATGAAAAACTGGCCCAACTCAGCCCGTTCGAGCTGAAGGATGAACTGATCAAGCTGGCCTCCAGCGTCGAGAACCGGCTGATGCTGAACGCCGGGCGGGGCAATCCGAACTTCCTGGCCACGACGCCACGCTATGGCTTCTGGCGGCTGGGCCTGTTCGCCATGCGGGAGGCCGAACGCACCTTCGCCTACATGCCCGAGGGGCTGGGCGGCTTCCCGCGTCAGGCCGGGATCGAGGATCGGTTCGAAATCTATGCGCGTGAGCACGCCGGCGCCGAGGGCATGGAGTTCCTGGCCGGCGCCGTCTCCTATGTCCGCGACCAGCTGGGTCTCGACGCCTCGGCCTTCCTCTATGAAATGTGCGAGGGGATTCTGGGCTGCAACTATCCGGTGCCCGACCGGATGCTGAAGCTGTCAGAGGTCATCGTCGGCCACTACCTGCGCGATGAAATGGCCGGAGCGCACAGCCTGGTCGGGGAGTTCGACATCTTCGCCACCGAGGGTGGGACGGCGGCGATGACCTATATTTTCAACACCCTGCGGGAGAACCATCTGGTGTCGCCGGGCGACAGGATCGCCATCGGCATGCCGATCTTCACCCCCTACATCGAAATCCCCGAGCTGAACGACTATCGGCTTGAGCAGGTGCATATCGAGGCCGATCCCGATCTGGGGTGGCAATACCCGGCCTCGGAGATCGACAAGCTGAAGGACCCGTCGATCAAGGCCTTCTTCCTGGTCAATCCCAGCAATCCGCCGTCGGTTCGCATCGACGACGCGACGCTGGAGCGCATCGCCGCCATCGTGAAGGAGCGGCCGGACCTGATCCTGCTGACCGACGACGTCTACGGCACTTTCGCCGACAACTTCGTCTCCCTGTTCGCGGTCGCGCCGCACAACACCATCCTGGTCTATTCCTACTCGAAGTATTTCGGGGCCACGGGCTGGCGTCTGGGCGCCGTCGCCACGCATAGGGACAATGTGCTGGACCGGCTGATCGCCAAACTGCCCGAGGCCGCAAAGAAGGAGCTGGACGAGCGCTACGCCTCGATCACCACGGCGCCGCGCGATCTGAAGTTCATCGACCGGTTGGTGGCCGACAGCCGTACCGTCGCCCTGAACCACACGGCGGGCCTGTCGACGCCGCAGCAGGTGCAGATGGTGCTGTTCTCGTTGTTCTCGCTGATGGACACGCCGCAAGCCTACAAGGCGGCGATGAAGCGGCTGATCCGCCATCGCGAGCACGCCCTCTATCGCGAGATCGGCGTGGCCCCCGATCCCAACCCCAACGACGTCGGCTACTACACCCTGCTGGACCTGGGGGACCTCAGCGAGAAGGCCTTCGGCAAGCCGTTCAGCGACTGGCTGCTGAAAACGATCGAGCCCCGGTCGCTGCTGTTCGAACTGGCCGAGGAGTCCGGCGTGGTCCTGCTGCCCGGCGGCGGCTTCGGCGCGCGAACCCCGGCGGGCCGTGTCTCGCTGGCCAACCTCAACGAGGCCGACTACGCCAAGATCGGCAAGGCCGCCCGCGCCCTGATCGAGAAATACTACAGGAAGTTCGAGAAGGGCTGATGCACATCAGGCGATCAAAGACGCATGTGGTCCAGAGACATTGACGGAAATCCTGACGCTTGAGTGGATGGGAAAACCCGCCTGGATGTGGGCGGGATTTCTGGTCGTCGTCGTGGCTTTGCTGGCCTTCGATCTGGGCGTCCTGCACCGCAAGGCGCACGAGATCGGCGTGCGGGAAAGCCTGTTGCTGTCAGCCTTCTATATCGGGGTCGCCCTGCTGTTCGGGGTCTGGGTCTGGGTCCGGCTGGGGGCGGACAGCGGGCTGGACTATCTGACAGGGTTTGCGATCGAAAAGAGTCTGGCGATGGACAACGTCTTTGTCATCGCCATGATTTTCAGCGCCTTCGGGATTCCGCGCCTGCATCAGCATCGCGTGCTGTTCTGGGGCGTGCTGGGCGTCATCATCCTGAGAGCCGTCATGATCGCGGCTGGGGCGGCTCTGGTCAGTCGCTATGAGTGGGCGCTGTATGTCTTCGCCGGCTTCCTGATCTTTACCGGCGGCCGGATGATCGCCACCAGTCCTACCGAGGAGGCGGCGACAGGGCAGGGTGTGGTCAAATGGCTAAGGCGACATATGCCGGTTACGGACGGTTTGCATGGCGCGCGGTTTTTCGTTTTTGAGGCCAATGCGGCGGGACGGATGGTTTGGCACGCCACGCCGCTGTTCCTGGCCCTGGTGACGATTGAGTTCGCCGACGTGATCTTCGCGGTGGATTCGGTGCCGGCCATCTTCGCCATCACGACGGATCCCTACATCGTCTACACGTCCAACATCTTCGCCATTCTGGGGCTGAGGGCGCTTTATTTTGCGCTCGCGGCGGTGATCCACCGCTTCGCCTATCTGAAGCAGGCCTTGGCGATCCTGCTGGTCTTCATCGGAGGGAAGGTCATCGCCGCGCCGCTGATGGGGCTGGAGAAGTTTCCGCCGGCGATATCGCTCGGCGTGACGGCCGCCATCCTGGCCGCGGGCATTCTGTGGTCGATGTGGAAGACCCGGGCCGAAACCCGGGTCGACACATGAGGCCCGATCAGGCCGGCTTTTCTTCCAGACGCTTGTCCAGATAGGCGCCGACGCGACGCTCGACCGCGCCGATGTGGTCCTGCCAGAAGTGGCTCGCGCCTTCTTCCAGTTCGTAGTCGATGACGATGCCCTTCTGGGTGCGCAGCTTGTTGACCACGCGCTCGACCTCGACCGGCGGCACCACGGTGTCGGCGGTGCCATGCAGGAACAGGCCCGAGGCCGGGCAGGGCGCCAGGAAGCTGAAGTCGTACATGTTCGAGGGCGGCGACACCGAGATAAAGCCGTCCGTCTCAGGACGGCGCATCAGCAACTGCATGCCGATGTAGGCGCCGAACTGATAACCGGCGACCCAGGTCTGGGTGGCCGCGGGGTTGTTGGCCTGCAGCCAGTCCAGGGCCGTGGCGGCGTCAGCCAGCTCGCCGATGCCGCTGTCGAACTCGCCCTGCGACTTGCCGACGCCGCGCGAGTTGTAGCGCAGGGTGGCGAAGCCACGCTGGACGAACAGCTGGTGCAGGGTCACCGCCACCGGGTTGTTCATGTGCCCGCCCGCCTTGGGGTGCGGGTGCAGAATCAGGGCGATGGGCGCGTTGGGGCGCTTGCCGGGGGAATAGCGGCCTTCGATACGGCCCGAGGCGCCGGGAAGAATGACTTCAGGCATGGATCAGAGGAATCCTGTCTTCAACTGTCGTTTCGCGGGCGGACAATACTTGACCAACGCAGTAGGACTTTCTAAGTCCGCTCGGCGTGGCGCACTTGTCTGCGAGGGCGCGGGTTCTAACACATGAGCCCCGAAAAGCGTGAAATTTTTGAGGACATTCCATGCGTCTGTCGACAAAGGGACGATACGCCGTGATGGCAATGGCCGATCTGGCGCGCAACGGCGCGGACCGGGCGGTGTCTCTGGCCGAGATCGCGACGCGTCAGGAAATCTCGCTCAGCTATCTGGAGCAGTTGTTCGCGCGCCTGCGTAAAAGCGGTCTGGTCAAGAGCGTACGCGGTCCCGGCGGCGGCTATCGGCTGGCGCGCGAGGCCTGTGAAACGGCCGTGGCCGAGATCGTCCTGGCGGTGGACGAGCCGATCCGCGCCACGCGCTGCGTCGGCGCCGGATCGCCCAAGGGCTGCATGATCAAGGGCGAGCGCTGCATCACCCACCACCTTTGGGAAGACCTGGGTCAGGAAATCCATCGCTATCTCGCCAGCGTCAGCCTGGAGGACGTCATCCAGCACCGCACCGGTCCAGCGCGCCTGGGCGTGCCGGCCGGCGCCGGCATGGAGGCGGCGGCATGAGCGTCTATCTGGATTACAACGCTTCGGGTCTGGTCCGCCCCGAAGTGCAGGAAATCATGGCCAGGGCCCTGGCCGACAACGGCAATCCGTCGGCGGTCCACGCCGCCGGGCGCCGGGCGCGGGCGCGCATCGAGACAGCGCGGGCTCAGGTGGCCGAGCTGGTCGGAGCCGACCCCACCGCCATCATCTTTTCTTCGGGCGGCACTGAATCCAACGCCCAGGCTATCGTCAGCGCTCTGGCGGCGGGTTGCGAGCGGCTGATCGTCGGCGCGACCGAGCATCCTTGCGTGGCCGAGGCTGCGGTGGCCTCAAGCGCACCGGTCGAGGTGCTGCCGGTCGATGTCAATGGCGTGGTCGATCTGGTCTGGCTGGCCGAGGCGCTGGCGCGTCCGGGCCGCGCCGTGGTCGCCATCCATCATGCGAACAATGAAAGCGGCGTGATCCAGCCTATCGCCGAGGCGGCGGCTCTGGTCCGCGCGGCGGGCGGCTGGCTGCACGTTGACGCCATCCAGTCGGCGGGCAAGGTGCCGGTCGATATGCGGGCGCTGGACGCGGACAGCCTGACCCTGTCGGCGCACAAGCTGGGCGGGCCGCAGGGCGTGGGCGCTCTGGTGCTCAAGGAGGGCGTGGCCGGCGTCCGGATCCTGCATGGCGCGGGTCAGGAACGCGGCCTTCGCGCCGGGACCGAGAACGTGCCCGGCATCACTGGCTTCGGCATGGCCGCTGATTGCGCCGCGCGTGATCTGGACGAGGCCATGGCGCACGCCGGCTGGCGCGACGCCGCCGAGGCCAGGGTCAAGGCGGCGGGCGCGACCATCATCGGAGGCGCGGTCGAGCGTCTGCCCAACACCCTGTTCATGGCCGTCGAGGGCTGGGACAGCCCGCAACAGCTCATCACGCTCGATCTGGTCGGGGTCATGGTCTCGGCCGGCTCGGCCTGCTCGTCGGGCAAGGTCAAGCCGTCCAAGGCGATCAGCGCCATGGGGCTGGCTTCGCTGGCGACCGGGGGCGTGCGCGTTTCCGGCGGCTGGGGCACGACGCAGGGCGACTGGGACCGGTTCGCCGAGGCCTGGGTCACGGCCTGGAACAAGCATCAAGCGCGCCTGTCTGAGCGCGCGAAGGAAGTCGCGTAAGTTATGGCTGCTGTTAAGGAAACCGTCGAAGCTGTCGCCGCGCTCGAGAAGTATGAGCACGGCTTCACCTCGGACATCGAAACGGAATATGCGCCGCGCGGCCTGAACGCCGACATCATCCGCTTCATCTCCGAAAAGAAGGGTGAGCCGGAGTGGATGCTGGAATGGCGCCTGGCCGCCTATGAGCGCTGGCTGGCGATGGAGGAGCCGACCTGGGCGGCGGTGAAATACGACCCCGTCGACTATCAGGACCTCTACTACTACGCCGCGCCGAAGCAGAAGGAGGGGCCGAAGTCGCTGGACGAGGTCGATCCCGAAATTCTGGAGGTCTACAAGAAGTTGGGCATCCCGCTGAAGGAGCAGGAGGTCCTGGCGGGCGTGCAGGGCGCACCCAAGGTGGCTGTGGACGCCGTGTTCGACAGCGTCTCGGTTGTGACCACCTTCAAGGAGGAACTGGCCAAGGTCGGCGTGATTTTCATGCCGATTTCCGAGGCCTTGCGCGAATATCCTGATCTGGTGCGCAAATATCTGGGCTCGGTCGTGCCGGTGTCCGACAACTATTTCGCGGCGCTGAACAGCGCAGTCTTTTCGGACGGCAGCTTCGTCTACATTCCCCCGGGCGTGAAATGCCCGATGGAGCTGTCGACCTATTTCCGCATCAATGCCAGCCAGACGGGCCAGTTCGAGCGCACCCTGATCATCGCCGACAAGGGGGCTTACGTCTCCTATCTGGAAGGCTGCACCGCGCCGATGCGCGACGAGAACCAACTGCACGCGGCGGTCGTGGAGATCGTGGCCCTGGACGACGCCGAGGTGAAATACTCGACGGTGCAGAACTGGTATCCCGGCGACGCCGAGGGCAAGGGCGGCATCTACAACTTCGTCACCAAGCGCGCCGACTGCCGCGGCGACCGCTCCAAGGTCAGCTGGACCCAGGTCGAGACCGGCTCGGCCGTCACCTGGAAATACCCGTCCTGCATCCTGAAGGGCGAGGAGAGCTCGGGCGAGTTCTATTCCATCGCGATCACCAACGGGCATCAGCAGGCCGACACCGGCACCAAGATGATCCATCTGGGCAAGAACTCGAAGTCGCGGATCATCGCCAAGGCGGTGTCGGCGGGCAAGTCGGACTCGACCTATCGCGGCCTGGTCTCGGTGCACCCCAAGGCCACGGGCGTGCGCAACTTCACCCAGTGCGACAGCCTGCTGATCGGCAAGGAGTGCGGCTCGCACACCATCCCCTATATCGAGGCCCGCAACGGCTCGGCCCAGCTGGAGCATGAGGCGACGACGACCCGCCTGTCGGAAGACCAGCTCTTCTACGCCCAGCAGCGCGGCCTGTCGGAGGAAGAGGCGGTGGCCCTGCTGGTCAACGGCTTCGTCCGCGACGTCATGCAGAAGCTGCCGATGGAGTTCGCCGTCGAGGCGCAGAAACTAGTGGCGATCAGCCTCGAAGGCTCGGTCGGGTAAAGAAGAACAATGCTGAAGATCAACAATCTCCACGTCTCGGTCGCTGACAAGCCGATCCTCAAGGGCTTGACGCTCGAAGTGCCGGCGGGCGAAGTCCATGCCGTCATGGGGCCGAACGGGGCCGGCAAGTCGACGCTGGGCTACAGCCTGTCGGGTCGTCCCGGTTATGAGGTCACGGACGGTTCCGCCTCGTGGAACGGTCAGGACCTGCTGGACCTGGACCCCGCCGAGCGCGCGGCGGCGGGCGTCTTCCTGTCCTTCCAGTATCCGATGGAGATCCCCGGCGTGCCGGCCATGACCTTCATCCGCACGGCGCTGAACGCTCAGAAGCGCGCGCGCGGCGAGGAAGAGGTCTCGGCCCCCGCCTTCCTGAAGCAGGTCAAGGCGGCGTCGCAGGCGCTGAAGATGGACTTCGGTATGCTGAAGCGGCCGCTGAACGTCGGCTTCTCCGGCGGCGAGAAGAAGCGGATGGAGATCCTGCAGATGGCCCTGCTGGAGCCGTCGCTGCTGATCCTGGACGAGACGGATTCCGGCCTCGACATCGACGCCCTGCGCATCGTGTCGGAGGGGGTGAACGCCCTGCGTCGCGCCGACCGGTCCATGCTGGTCATCACCCACTATCAGCGCCTGCTGGACTATATCAAACCGGACAAGGTCCACGTGCTGGCCGCCGGCCGCATCGTCGCCTCGGGCGGCCCCGAACTGGCGCTGGAGCTGGAGGCGGAAGGGTACGACAAGTTCCTGCCGACCGCGGCATGAGCGCAGCGCCGCAAATCGATCTGACGAACGCCGAGACCTTTCCCACTCGGCGCACGGAAGCGTGGAAATACAGCGATCTGAAGCGCTGGCTTCGTGAAGCGCCTGAACCGTCCGGCACGGCGCTGGTCAGCGCGCCGGGGCCCTTCTACGACCTGGGCGGCGAGGCCATTGTCTTCGCCAACGGCCGTCCGGTCGGCGTCACCGACTTCATCGCCTCGGGCGTGCAGACGCTGCGTCTGCGCTTCCTGTCCGACGCGGTCGGCACCGGCCACACGGCCTCGGCGCGCATCGCCGCACGCACCGGCGCGCGGTTGCTGCTGCTGGAGACGCATGAAGGCAAGGGTTCGGCCTATGTCGCCCACAACAAGGTCGAGATCGACGTCGCCCGCGACGCCGAGGTCACGCGCATCGTCCTGATCGAGGAGCCCGAGGACGCCATTTCGGTGACCAACGCCGAGGTGCGGTTGGAAGCCGGCGGTCGCTATCGCCAGACGGTCGTCACGACCGGCGCCAAGCTGCAGCGCATAGAGACGCAGTTGAGCCATGGGGCCGAGGGCGCCGATGCCCGTCTGGACGGTCTCTATCTGCTCAAGGGTTCGCGCCACGCCGACCTGACGACCGTGGTCGACCATCTGGCCGCGAGCGGCACGACCAGCCAACTGACCAAGGGCGTCGTTCACGACACGGCGCGTGGGGTGTTTCAGGGCAAGATCATCGTCGAGCGCGGGGCCGACGGCACCGACGCCCGCATGGCCCACAACGCCCTGATCGCGTCCGAGCGTGGCGAGATCGACGCCAAGCCCGAGCTGATCATCTATGCCGACGACGTGCAGTGCGCGCACGGCAATACGGTCGGCACGCTGGACGAGAGCGCGCTCTTCTACATGCAACAGCGCGGCATTCCCGCCGACGAGGCCCGCGCCCTGCTGGTCCAGGCATTCCTGTTCGAGGTCGTGGATCGGATCGAGGACGAGGCCGCCAAGGAGGTTGTGCGCGCATGGCTGACGGCCAGACTCTGAAAGGCGGGTCCGTGAAGACATTCGACCCTTATGCCGCGCGGGCGCAGTTCCCGATCCTGTCGCGACAGGTGAACGGCAAGCCGTTGGTCTATCTGGACAACGCGGCCTCGGCGCAGAAGCCTCGCGCGGTGATCGACGCCCTGGTGGCCTCGATGGAGGGCAGCTACGCCAACGTCCATCGCGGCCTGCACACCCTGTCGAACGAGGCGACCGAGGCCTTCGAGGCGGCGCGCGAGATCGTCGCCCGCTTCCTGAATGCACCCTCGGGCGAGAACATCGTCTGGACCAAGGGCGGGACCGAGGCGATTAATCTGGTCGCCAGCGGAATCGGTCTGAGCATCGAGCCGGGCGACGAGATCATCGTCAGCGAAATGGAGCACCACTCCAACATCGTGCCGTGGCACCTGCTGCGCGAACGCAAGGGCGCGGTGCTGAAATGGGCGCCGATAAGGGACGACGGTTCGCTGGACATGGAAGTCTTCGCCGCCCTGCTAGGGCCGAAGACCAGGGTCGTCGCCGTCACTCACATGTCGAATGTGCTGGGCACCATCAACCCGATCGCCGAGATCACCCGCTTGGCCCATGCGGCCGGCGCGCGGGTACTGGTCGACGGCTGTCAGGGCGCGGTGCACGCCACGCCGGACGTTCAGGCGGTCGGCTGCGACTGGTATGTCATCACCGGCCACAAGCTGTATGGCCCGACCGGCGTCGGCGCCCTGTACGGCACGACCGAGGCTCTGGAGAGCCTGCCGCCCTATCAGGGCGGGGGCGAGATGATCCAGACGGTCGAGAAGGACCGCATCACCTATGCGGCGCCGCCGCATCGCTTCGAGGCCGGCACGCCGCCGATTCTGGAGGCCATTGGTCTGGGCGCGGCGTTGGAATGGCTGTCGGGCTTCGACCGTCAGGCCGTGGCTGCGCACGAGCTGGCCCTCTATGACCACGCCCGCGAGCGGCTGGCCGACGCCGGCTGGCTGCGGGTGCTGGGCGAGGCCGAAGGGAAGGGCGCGCTGCTGACCTTCTCTGTCGAGGGCGCCCATGCTCATGACGTGGCCCAGATCATGGACCGTTACGGCGTGGCCGTGCGGGCCGGTCTGCACTGCGCCGAACCGCTGGCGAAAAGACTGGGCGTGACCTCGAGCACGCGCGCCTCCTTCGCCCTATATAACACCGTGGAGGATACAGACGCCTTCGTGGATGCGCTGATCAAGGCGCGGAACTTCTTCGTGTGATGAGTATGGACGCCAAGACCGAAACCGCCATCAGCGACAGCGACGCCTTCGCCGCCAGCTGGGACGAGCCGCAAAAGAGCGCCCTGTCGCAGGCCGAGCTGGACAAGCTGACCGACGACCTGATCGAGGCGCTGAAGACGGTGTACGACCCGGAAATCCCGGTCGACATCTATGAGCTGGGCCTGATCTACAAGGTGGACGTGTCCGACGACCGCGACGTTCTGGTCGAGATGACGCTGACGGCGCCGGGCTGTCCCGTGGCCGGCGAGATGCCCGGCTGGGTCGAGGCGGCGGTGATGAAGGTCGAGGGCGTGAAGTCCGCGCGCGCCAACCTGGTGTTCGACCCGCCGTGGGATTCCTCCAAGATGAGCGATGAGGCCAAGCTGGCCCTGAACATGTTCTGAGGACGTAGCGATGACCGAGCTTCAGACCGCTGCCCGACCGCGCCGCCCCCGGCCCAAGGCCGTGACCCTGACCGACGCCGCCGCCGCGCGCGTGCGCGAGATCATGGCCAATGCCGAGAAGGACTACGTCGGCCTGCGCGTCGGGGTGAAGAACGGCGGCTGCGCCGGGCAGGAATACACCTTCGCCTATGCCGAGCAGATCGAGCCGCTGGACGAGGTGGTCGAGGACAAGGGCGTCACCATCCTGATCGAGCCCAAGGCCGTGCTGTTCCTGATCGGCTCCGAGATTGACTATGAGACGACGAAGCTGGCGTCCAAGTTCGTCTTCCGCAATCCGAACGAGACCGACGCCTGCGGCTGCGGTGAGAGCGTGACCATCATCCCCGCCGCCCTGGACGCCGACTGACATGATCCGACTGGAAGGCGTGACCCGGCGCTATCGCAGCGCGGCGGGCGAGCGCACGGCGCTGGACGCTGTCGACCTGACCATCGGTCGCGGCGAGGTGTTCGGCGTGGTCGGGCGTTCGGGCGCCGGCAAGTCGACCCTGATCCGCGCCATCAATCGGCTGGAGACGCCCGACGCGGGCCGCATCTTCGTCGATGATCAGGAGATCACGGCGCTGAAGCCCGCCGAGCTACGCGCTGCGCGGCGCCGGATCGGCATGATCTTCCAGCACTTCAACCTTCTGAACGCCAAGACCATCGAGGACAACGTCGCCTTTCCCCTGCGGCTGGAGGGACGGCCCGAGGCCGAGGTGAAGGCGCGCACGGCCGAACTGCTGGCCCAGCTGGGTCTGGCCGAACACGCGAAGAAGCATCCGGCCCAGCTGTCGGGCGGTCAGAAGCAGCGCGTCGGCATCGCCCGCGCTCTGGCCTGCGGTCCCAGCGTCCTGCTATGCGATGAAGCGACCAGCGCGCTGGACCCGGAGACGACCGAGGACATCCTGACCCTGCTGGACGGGCTGAACCGAGATCTGGGCCTGACCATCGTCCTGATCACCCACCAGATGGAGGTGGTGCGCCGCGTTTGCGACCGGGTGGCGGTGCTGAAGGACGGCAGGATCGTGGAGCAGGGCGCGACGGCGGACGTTTTCCTGCACCCGCAGCATCCCGTGACCCGCGCCATGCTGGCCGAGGGCGAGGAGGCGTTCGACGCCTCGGTCGTGCCCGCCGGGGCCCGGCTGGCCAAGCTGACCTTCCGCGGTTCTTCGACCTATGAACCGGAACTGAGCCGCGTCGCGCGCTCGGTCGGCGTCGACTATTCCATCCTGTCGGGGCGGATCAGCCGTATCCGGGGCGAGCCCTATGGCCAACTGGTCGTGGCCTTCACCGGCGGCGACGCCGAGGTGGCCATAGCGCAACTGACCACGCGCGGCGTGACGGTAGAGGCAGCCTGATGTTCGACAACGTAGATTGGGCCGAGATTGGCCGCGCCACCGTCGACACCTTGCTGATGCTGGGTGGGTCGCTGGTGCTGACGGTCATTCTGGGGGTGCCGCTGGGCGTGCTGCTCTATCTGTCGGGCAAGGGGCGGCTGGCTGCCAATCCGGTGCTGAACACCTTGCTGTCGCTGATCGTCAACGTGCTGCGCTCGGTGCCCTTCATCATCCTGCTGATCGTCATGCTGCCGGTGACAGTGCTGCTGGTCGGCACGTCGCTGGGCGTGGCCGGGGCCATTCCGCCGTTGGTCGTGGGGGCTGCACCCTTCTTTGCGCGTCTGGTCGAGACGGCCCTGCGGGAAGTGGATAAGGGCGTGGTCGAGGCGACCCAGGCCATGGGTGGCTCGACCTTCCAGATCGTGACGCGCGCCCTCTTGCCCGAGGCCATGCCGGGCATCATCGCCGGGGCCACGGTCACCGCCATCGCCCTGGTCAGCTACACCGCCATGGCGGGCGTGGTCGGCGCGGGCGGTCTGGGCGACCTGGCCGTGCGCTTCGGCTATCAGCGCTTCCAGACCGACGTCATGGTCGTGACCGTAGTTCTGCTGCTGATCCTCGTACAAATTCTGCAGATGATCGGCGACCGTCTGGTCGCTAAGGTCTCGCACCGCTGATTTTTCGAAAGCCTGCCCCATGATCCGCCGTTCGCTGCTGCTGTCCGCCGTCGCTGTCCTGACGCTCGCCGCCTGCGGCCAGGGCGCGGACAAGAAGGCAGGCGCCGAGGGCGCGCCTCTGCTGGTCGGCGCCACGGCCGTGCCGCACGCGGAAATCCTGGAGGCGGTGAAGCCGATCCTGGCCGCCGAGGGCGTGCCGATCGAGATCAAGGTCTTCAACGACTACGTTCAGCCCAACGTGCAACTGTCTGAAAAGCGGCTGGATGTGAACTATTTCCAGACCAAGCCCTACCTAGACGAGTTCAACATCGCGCGCGGCGCTGATCTGGTCACCGTGGTCGGCGTCCACGTCGAGCCTCTGGGCATCTATTCGAAGAAGCACACGGCCCTGGCGGCGATCCCGAACGGGGCGCTGGTGGTGCTGCCGAATGATGCGTCCAACACCGGACGGTCGTTGCTGCTGCTGCAGAGCGCCGGCCTGATCACCCTGCGCGATCCGACCAACCCGCTGCAGACGGTGCGCGACATCGCCACCAACCCCAAGGGGCTGAAGTTCCAGGAGGTCGAGGCCGCCACCATTCCGCGTATCCTGCCTCAGGTCGACGCGGCGGTGATCAACACCAACTATGCCCTGGACGCCGGTCTGAAGCCCAAGACCGACGCCCTGTCGCTGGAAGGCGCCGACAGCCCCTATGTCAACTATCTGGTGGCGCGCCCGGACAATCAGAACGACCCGCGCGTTCAGGCGCTGGCCACGGCCCTGCGCAGCCAGGCGGTCAGGGACTTCATCGCCAGGAAGTACGACGGCGCGGTGATCCCCGCCGCCTGATCCGTCAGGCCGGTTCGACCACGACCGCCGTGCCATAGGCCAGGACCTCGGTCACGCCGGGCATGATCTCGTTGGCGTCGTAACGCATGGCCAGGATGGCGTTGGCGCCCATATCGCGCGCATGGGCGACCAGTTCGTCATAGGCTTCCTGACGTGCGGCCTCGGCCAGCTTCACATAGGCGCCGACGCGCCCGCCAATCATCGATTGCACCCCGCCGATAGCGTCGGAAATGACGTTGCGCGAGCGCACGGTGACGCCGCGCACCATGCCGAGATGGCGGACGATGCGGTGGCCGGCCAGGTCATTGGTGGTCGTGACGAGCATGGTCGTGTCTCCAGTTTAGCGGCGGTCCAGGGTGCGGAAGGTGAAGGCGTGGTCGTCCTTCTCGCCCGCCGGATGGGGTTCCGACAGGGTTTCCATGAAGGCGGCTTCGTCAAAGGCGGGGAAGTGGGCGTCGCCTTTGGGCTCGGCCTCGACCTCGGTGATGTAGAGACGCTGGGCGCGTGGCAGGACGGCCTCGAACAGGGCGGTGCCGCCGATGACGCAGACCTCGTCCACGCCGTCCTCTACGGCGGTTTCGCGCGCGATGGACAGGGCCTCGCTCAGGTTCGAGCAGACCAGCGCGCCCTTGGCCATGCCATCAGACTCATAGGATCCGTCCTTGGTCAGGACGATGTTCAGGCGACCGGGCAGGGGTTTGAGCGGCAGGCTTTCCCAGGTCTTGCGGCCCATGATGCAGGGCTTGCCGACCGTGACAGCCTTGAAGCGCTGCAGATCCGACCGCAGCCGCCACGGCAGGTCGCCGTCGCGTCCGATGACGCCATTGCGGGCGCGGGCGACGACGAGGGCGATTTTGGGTATGGACACAGGGCAGACTCCGAAAGGCGGGGACGGCTGAACGCCGCCCCCTGATCGGACTTAGGCCTCTGGCTCGAGCAGTTTCAAGCGGAAGAAGGCCGCGCCTATCACTGCGCCGATGGCCGGGGCGACGAAGAAGACCCAGACCTGGCTCAGGGCCTGTCCGCCGACCAGCAGGGCGGGGCCGAAGCTGCGGGCCGGGTTGACTGAGACGCCCGTCACCTGGATGCCGACGATGTGGATGACGGCCAGGGTGATGCCGATGGCGACGCCGGCGAAGGCGCCGTGCCCCTTGGCCCCGGTCACGCCCAGGATGGCGATGATGAAGATGGCGGTGGCGACGATCTCGAAGATCAGGGCCGCGTGCAGGCCGTATCCGCCCGGCGATCCGGCGTCGAAGCCGTTCTGGCCCAGACTGGCGAAGCCGGTCTTGGCGATCATGCCGAGGATGGCCGCGCCGATGATGGCCCCGATGAACTGGGCGATCCAGTAGATGACCATGTCCTTGAGGCTCATCCGCCCGGCGACGAAGACGCCCAGGCTGACCGCCGGATTGACGTGACAGCCTGACACGGGGCCTATGCCATAGGCCATGGCGATGATGGCGAAGCCAAAGGCCAGGGCGATGCCCAACTGGCCTACATGATCAAACCCGCCCAGCACGGCGGCGCCGCACCCGAACAGCACCAGCACCATCGTCCCGACCAGTTCGGCCGCAAACTTCTTCAACATGACAACCCTCCCGTTTCATGCGCCCGCATCGACGCGGAACAGGGAGGGTGCGCCGAGTCCTGCCGCTTCGCCAGACGGCGATACGGGAGTTTACGCTTCGGCTTTTTGGGCTTCCGGCTCCAGCCACTTCAGCCATTTGCGCTGCATGGCGGCTTCCAGGTTGATGCCGGCGTGGTCGCAGTAGATGAGCAGCATACCGAGGACGTCGGCGGCCTCGTCGCCGAGAGCGGTCGCGTCGGGCGCGCCTCGCGCGCGTCCGGTCAGGTTCAGGTGTTCCTTGGTCAGTTCGCCCAGTTCTTCCTGCAGTTTCAGCAGAGCCCAGTCGCGGTCACGGTCGATGGCGTGTTCGCGTGCATAGATGTCGGAGATGCGGAGGACGTCCGCCTTGAGGTCAGCGATTTTCATGAGGGTCAGACCGCGACAGCGGCCTTGATGTGCGGCCAGGACTGGTAGTCGTTCAGCACGAAGTCCGACATCTCGAACCCGAACAGGTCGGCCTTGTCGGCCACCGTCAGGGTCGGCAGGGGCAGGGGGGCGCGGCTGAGCTGCAGCTCGGCTTGTTCCAGATGGTTCAGATACAGGTGAGCGTCGCCGAAGGTGTGGACGAAGTCGCCTGGCTCCAGACCCACGACCTTGGCCAGCATGTGAGTCAGCAGGGCGTAGGAGGCGATGTTGAACGGCACGCCCAGGAAGATGTCGGCCGAGCGCTGATACAGCTGGCAGCTCAGCTTGCCGTCGGCGACGAAGAACTGGAACAGGCAGTGGCAGGGCGGCAGGGCCATGTCGTCCACGTCGGCCGGGTTCCAGGCGCTGACGATGTGGCGTCGGCTGTTGGGGTTGGTTTTCAGGCCGTGGATCAGCTTCTGAATCTGGTCGATGCTCTGGCCGTTCGGGGCGGCCCAAGAGCGCCACTGCTTACCGTAAACGGGGCCCAGGTCGCCCTCGGCGTCGGCCCATTCGTCCCAGATGCTGACGCCGTTGTCCTTCAGCCAGGCGATGTTGGTCTCGCCGCGCAGGAACCACAGCAGCTCAATGAAGATCGAGCGCGTGTGCAGCTTCTTCGTCGTCAGCAGCGGGAAGCCCTTGGACAGGTCGAAGCGCATCTGGCGGCCGAAGACGCCCAGGGTGCCGGTGCCGGTGCGGTCGTCGCGTCGCACGCCGTTGTCGAGGATGTCCCGCAGCAGATTCAGGTACTGCCATTCGGGATGATCGGCGGGGACGGCCGCCGTGCGAGCTTCGAGATCAGCGAGGGCGACGGCGGCGTTCATGGGGAGAGAATGCCGTTGATTCGCGGCGCGGGGCAGGCGCCTGATTCGCTTGCTCACAGAAAAGAGAAGCGCCCGCCGATTTCTCGACGGGCGCTCCTTCATTCGATCGTCTCGACGAGGATCAGCGACCCGGCGCGAGGCGTTCGTTCTGGACCCAGCCCAGGTTGTCGTTGTCGTCCATGACCTCCCACCAGACGCCCTCGCGGTTGCCGGTCGGGTAGAGGCGCAGGCCTGCGGGCAGTGCGCGCACGACCGAGCCGCCGTTCGGCCTCGAACGCAGGGTCGCCGCCTGCTGGACAGTATAGGTCTGGACCGAGGCTTCGTGAGCCGCCGAGCCGCCTTCCAGACCGCCCATCTGCATGACCATGTCGGTGTAGGCCTGGATGAAGGACTGGGCGACGATGCGGCCGATCTCGGTGTTTTCATAGCTGCCGCCGCCCAGGGCGCCGGCTCCGAAGCCGCCGGCGCCGAGACCCCAGCTCAGATCGCTCTTGGAGGCGTAGCCCTCGGTCACCGCCGCGGTTTCCGAAGTGCGGACGTTGGTCAGGGACAGGACGGTGTTGGCCTCCATCCGGCGCGTCCGCAGACCACCGACGATGGCGCCCGCGCGGCCGCCGATGGCTGCGCCGGCCAGACCGGCCAGGGCGCTGCCGCCCGAATTGGCGTTCTGGCTGGCGATCTCGCCGACCAGGACGAAGTCGGCCGCACGCACCTGGCCGCCGCCGACGTTGGAGCCGCGCTGCAGGTCGCCGCCCGAGGCCAGCTCACGCTCGCGCTGGGCCACGCTCATGCCCGTGCCGCGATCCACCAGGGTGAAGCAGCCCGAACGCTGGACGACGACACGCAGCAGGCTTTGCGGCGGCGACAATTGCAGCTCGCGCCAGAAGTCGGACTGGCCGTCGGCCAGGGTGACGGTGCCCAGGCTGCGGGCGCAGCGCGGGATCTGGGCCATCTGGGCGTCCTGGGTGCGCTGGGCGCCGCTGCGGCGCGCCTGGGCTTCGGAGGCGGTCGGCAACACCGAGGCGGCCATGAGGGCGGCCAAGGCAGGGGCCATCATACGAATGTTCAAGGTAAAGCTCCTGTAAGGGGGTTCAGGCGTCGCCGCTCTCTCCTGAGAGGGCGGGGCCGTGTTCAGTTCTCGGTCGTCAGGCGATCGCGCTGCAGCCAGCCGATGTTGTCATCGGCATCCAAAACCTCGATCCAGTCGCCGTCCTCATTGCCGGTCGGGAAGACAGTGTCTTCGGCGGCCATCGGGCGAACCACGTCGCCGCCTGGCGCGCTGCGCAGGATGGAAGCGCGGGCCAGGGCGTAGCTGGTGACGGCCGGGCGTGCCGGGCTGCGCTGTTCCTGGCGCCCGCGCGACGGGCGAGCGGCTTCAGCCTGACGAACGGCGAGGGCTTCCTGCGCCGCCGCTTCGGCGCGGAGCGCCTCGCGGTTGGCGAGGGTGACTTCCGGAACGCTGGAGCCCGTGCCGCCCAGGCTGGTCACGAGGTCGGCGTAGCCGCGCACGAAGGCCAGGGCCAGGGTCTTGCCCTCGTCCTCACTCTCATAGCCGGCGCCGACGCGGCCGCCGAAATGGTTGTCGCGGATGCGTAGGCGGCGCCAGTCGTCCTTGTTGGCGACGGCGCGGGTGTAACCCACCGTCTCGGCGAGGGGCACGCTGGACAGCGAGAAGACGACCTGGGCGTCTGCCTTGCCCTTGGCGAGATCCTTCTTAAGGTCCTTGATGGAGTCGACGGTGCGATTGCTCAGCGCCTGATCCAGCTGATTGCCGGCGATGTTGGCGCCTGAGGAGAGCATCTGGGCCATGCCGGCGCCCAGTTCGGCGCCTTCGCCCTGCGTGACCGCCGCGACGCCGGCCTGAAGCAACATGCGTCCGCCGCTGGACGCCAGGGACCCGAGCAGCCCCCGACGGCTGTCGCCGCTATCGGCCTCGATCGGATTGGCCAGCTCAGCGACCAGGACGAAATCCGCGGTGCGGATGCGACCGGCGGCGCCCAGGCCGCGCTCGCGCTCGACAACATTCATGCCCGGGCCGCGCTCGATCAGGGTGAAGCAACCGGATTCGCGGACCAGATAGCGCAGCAGCTCGGATGGCGCGCCCACGCCCAACTGGTTGAACAGGGCTCCTTGGGTGTCGGCGATGGTCACCGTGCCCAGGTTTTGCGTGCAGCGCGGCGTCTCATTGATGACTGGCGCCGCCGTGTCATTGCTACGGCGACCGAAGATCTGGGCTTCGGCCGGGGTCGTCAGCATGACGGTCAAGGCGGCGACAGCGGTCAGGCCGCGTGCAAAATGAGGCATAATTCTGGCTTATGGTTGTTGAAAAAAGCTCCATTTCTCTAGCTTTGCCATAAGCGAAGCGCAACAGCGCTCGACCCATCAGCCCGCAAAACCGCCTGAGTTCAGGAAGATCATCTCGTCCGCCGTCGTTTCTCGACCCAGACAAGCGTTGCGATGCGGGTAGCGTCCAAAGCGGGCGACAATGTCACGGTGGATGACGGCGAATTTGAAAGTCTCGGGCGTTTCGACTTCGTCCAGCAGCGACAGAAGCATCTCCTGATCGGTGAGCGATTCCGAGTGCATCAGCGGCATCAGAATGAAGGGGCGGAGGTCGCCTGCCACCTGGCGGTCATGGCCGATGGCGATCGCCGCCTTGGCGAACATCAGGGCCAGGGAATCGGTGGCGAACATATGCGCCGTGTCGCGAAAGGCGTTTCGCGGCAGTTGATCCAGCACGATGATGAGGGCCAGAGCGCCTTCGGCCGTCGCGGCCCAGGCGTCCAGTTCGCGCCGCGCGGCGGCGAAATGCGTGTCGCGGCAACGTTCGGTGAAGGCCGCGTCGAAGGCGGCGTCCTTGGCGAACCATTTTTCAGGTCCGGCTTCGATCCAGAAGGCGACGATTTCGGCGGGGGTCAGCAGTTGATTCATGCTGCGTAGACTAGCGCATATCCAAACGATCGCGCGGCCCCGCCAGGGGAAACATCTAACGATGTAAAGGAAATGGTCGGAGTGAGAGGATTCGAACCTCCGACCCCTGCGTCCCGAACGCAGTGCTCTACCAGACTGAGCCACACTCCGACATTTCGTCTCGACGCGGGCCAGAGGCCGTTGCTGCGCCGAGGAGGGGGCTTATAGCCACGTGTTTCGGACCTCGCAAGCGGGGATTTGCCGGTTTTTTAAAAGTCGCCGCTCGATGAAAATTCTTTTGTTTTCAGTGTTGCATCCCCGAAAAGCTTGGCGTATCTCACCGCTCCTCGCCGCAACGAACTGCGGCGACGCACTGGTCCTGCTGGGGAATGGTGTAATGGTAACACTACGGTTTTTGGTACCGTCATTCTAGGTTCGAGTCCTAGTTCCCCAGCCACCGGTTTCATTGAAGAAATCGCCCTTTAGGGCAGTCCCGAGCAGCGTGAGTTTACAGGCCGATCCATTGGCTTTGTTTCCGTTTAGCTTTCTGTTTCTTTCGAAACATGTTGCTGAACCCTTTGGGAGGAGATGTCGGGCCGCGGCCGACGCCTTGACCCAGGTCTTATGATCTTGCGGGCTCTCCGTTGGCTTCTGTTCGACGGAATTCCCATCCCGCCGGTCCGAGGCGCATCCAGTCGGGCGTCAGACCGTCTTGGTCGTCGAGCGCTGACTGGGTGTTTGGATCCGACCACAGCTTGATTTTCGTTGAGGGCTGTTGAACCGAAAGCGTGAGCTGCAGGACCAGGCGCTTGGCGTCTTCATTCGTCGGCTGCAAGCGGATAGCCTCTCGGCAAGCCCTGAGGGCGGCGACGTTGTCTGTGAGGGCTTGGAGCGAAAGCGCCAATTTAAGCCAGGCGTTGCCGCCCCCGGGCTCGGCCGCCACCGAAAGTGAGAGCAGCCGCGCGGCTTCGGCATGGTCGCCGTTCGCCGCCATCAGGCGGCCAAGGCGGTAGAGCGTCAGCGCGTCGTTGGGCTGCATCGTCAGAATCTGCCGATGGGCGTGTTCCGCAGCGATGATCTCGTTCTTGTTTTCGAGCTCGAGCGCCTTGTCGCGCATAGCCACCAGGCCCCTTGGATCCAGTGAATGGCCAAGGTTTCGTCCGTTCCTGGTCGACACGGAGCAGGCTCTCAGTCGTCGCTCCTGCGAAGTGAAAAGATACTTGTATGGTTCGTCGCCACGCAGGAAATCGTAGGAGATAAAGCTCTGTGCGATGGCGTGACGGATGCTGAAGGCGTGCAGCAGGTAGCCGGCGGGCGCTTCGTCATAGTGCTCGTCGCGGCCTGCAAGAAAGAACAGCATCGCCTTCTTGGTGGGGTCGACCAGAATCGCCAAGGCGGCCACGGGGCGCCCCTTGTGCCGGAACACGGGCAGGAACAGGTTTCCGTTTGCGGCGCAACGGGTCAGCATGGCGCGATTGTACTGGACGATGTCGTTGGTTCTGGCGCCCTTGCGTCGCGACCATTTGCTCGCCCAGAGACGAAGTAGGGCCTCGATGTCGCTGGCGTAGGTTGAAGCGTCAGACAAGGTGATTTCGTAGTTTTCTGAAGCATCGACCTTACGCAGCCAGCGTCGGATTTTTTGCCGGTTGTTGGCGCTGAGGCCCGTCAGGTAGGTGTCCCAGTCCGAGGGCAACGCGACGAAGGGGCAAATGCTGACGTTCGTATTCGTGATCTTGTCAATGTACTCGATGTCCTTGTGAACGAACCGAGACTCGTCGAAAGCTGACAGGAATAGCCTGCGGCGTCGGTCGGACATCCAGAGGTTGGACATGGTCAGCTTGGCCCATTTGAGCTTTCGCCGCAGGTAGTCGGTGAAAGCTGAAACCGCCGCAGTCTCGACGTCGGGACGGGTCAGAACGCCTGCATGGTCTGAAAATCCGCTGCCGGCGAGATATAGTTCGTTGAAGAAGCCTCGCTCCCGGTCGAAATGGACGCGCATTCGCAATGGCAGAAAGGCGACGTAGTGGTCGTCTGCTTGAGTCCGCTTGGCCGCCAGCACCAGCCAGACCGTCTGGCGCTCTGTCAGCCAGTCGACGATCCAACGCCATGACATGAAGAGACTCGCCTCCGGGTCGAGGGCATAGGCCGCGTCCCAGTCGCCACGGACGCGCTCAAGCGCACCGAAATCTTCGATGACATCGACGTACATCGCGCAACCCCTTGCCAGCTCAGCCGTGCGTCAAACGGGGGCATGATCGCTTGGTTCCAGCGAGCGCGGCAAAGCTCTTGCGCACCGCTCGGGACCTTCGATCGACAGAAGCCGATCCATAGGATCGTCAGAGCGCCAAGGATCCGCTTTGACGATCAAGACCGACGCCGAAGGCGCGGCTGCGTTGGGCGACACGATTCAGGATGCTTGAGGCAAGCGAGGCGACGGCCAGGGCAGGGAACCCGCGCGTGGCCATGTCGTCCGTCCCGCCGAGCCCGATCTCATTCAGTGTCAGCGGAACCAGGCGCACGCCTCGGCATCGGCCCTGTTCGAACGTGCACTCGGCGATGATTCCTTCCCAGGACTCGGGCGGGTAGGCGCCAATCGGCTTTTCCGTCTGGAAGACGAAATTGCCGAGGCCGTAGAAGATCGGCGCCCCCCTGTAGAGTTCGATCCCCTGCAGCAGGGGCGCGCCGTGGCCGGCGAAGACGGCGGCGCCGGCGTCTATGCAGCGTCGGGCCAGAGCGCGCTGCCAATCTGGAACATCGGTCATGTCGGGTTCCCAGTCGTGATTGTGCTGATAGGCGATGACGAGCTGGGCCTGGCGACGGGCCGTACGGATGGCGTTCAGGATGCGCTCGACGTCTTCGGCAACGGGCTGGCCAGCGGCGTCGCGGCGCAGCTCGTTGACGCCGGGACGGTCCGGCGTCGCCGCTCCTCCGGGCCTGACCTTGCCGGTGGCGAAGGCGACCAGTCCGACCGTTCCGGCGCTCGAGGCGGCATAGGCGGGAACCGAGGCCGCTGCCAGATTCGCGCCGCTGCCGGTCGAGGGCAGGCCTGCCACGCGCAGGGCGGCGACCGTGTCGAGGATGCCGCCAGAGCCGAGATCAAAGGCGTGGTTATTGGCGGTGGCGACCAGATTGACGTGGGCGGCCTTCAACCCCTCCAGCATTTCGGGGCCGGCGGCGTGCAAGGTCAGCAGTTCGCGGGTCGGCGCTCCTGCGTTCGGTCCCTGGATGACGGTCTCGAGGTTGGTGAAGACCACATGGCTTTGCGCCAGGCGGGCGGCGACGCCGTCGCGGCCGGGCCATTCGCCGGGGCCGGGCGCGTGTTCGATCAGGGCCTGACCCAACAGGCTAAGTTTGAGAACCGGGGTACGCGCCATGGCGGATCCCGCCAGAGCTGCTGCCCCCGTGGCCAGAAAACCGCGTCGATCCATAATGCCTCTCCCCATTTCAGCGGCACCATAAGATTGGCGGCGCGTCTGGGGGTAGCTCATGCCGAGAGCGCATGGTCCGATACAAAACTGCAATATTGTTGCATTCGATCTCGCGACCCGGCTCCTTCCGGCTCAATCGCACGTCTCGATCCAAACAGGGGCGGCGCTGGGCATCGGAAATCGGGGAGTGACTATGTCGGTATCGGGGAAGGGTCAGGCGCGACGCCTGCGGAACGGCGCGGCGTTGGCAGTGTTGGCCTGGGTGGGCGCGGGCGCGGCCTGGGCGCAGGAGCAGGCCGCGCCGCCGCAGCCGGAAGAGGCCACCTCGATTGACGAGATCGTCGTCACCGGCTCGCGCATCCAGCGCAAGGACGCGGATTCGGTTGGACCGGTGCTGACCCTGACCGCCGAGGACATCAAGAACTCGGGCGCCACCTCGATTGGCGACCTGCTGCAGAAACTGCCGTCGGCGGGCGTCAGCCTGAACAGTAACGGCACTCAGGGAACGTCCTACGGGGCTTCATCGATCAATTTGCGCTACCTTGGCGGGGCCGAGGGCAGCGGCAACCGCGTCCTGGTGCTGGTCGACGGTCACCGCTGGGTGGACGGCGTGGGCCAGCGCGGCTTCCGCGACTTCGTCGACCTGAACACCATGCCGCTGGGCATGATCGAGGGCATTGAGGTGTTGAAGGACGGCGCCTCGGCCATCTATGGCGCCGACGCCATCGCCGGGGTGGTCAACATCCAGACGATCCGCGACTTCGACGGCGTGCGTCTCAGCACCCGCTACGGTTCGACCGATCGCGGCGACGGCGAGCAGTTCCAGGCCATCGCCAACTTCGGCAAGCGCTTCGACAACGGCGCCCTGGTCTTCTCGGCCAGCTATGTGAAGGACAGCCCGATCCTGACGGCGGATCGCGATCTGACCCGCACCAGCCTGGTGCCGGTGACGACGCCGGGCACCAGCCCTTATGGCCTCTTCGTCCTGCCGGGCCTGTCGAACAACGCCTACTTCGGCACCGGCGCGGGCTTCGGCTCCTCGGCCTCGCCCATCGTCGCCAACGGTCTGGGCGGCTATGGCGCAGGTGCTGCAGCGGACAACAGCTTCCACACCGCCAGCCTGCCGGGCGACTACTACAACACCCAGGCTCAGGGCATTTATACGACCGGTCCCAGCGAGCGTTACGGCTTCTATGGTCGCTATCGCGGCGATCTGTCGGACAAGCTGTCCTTCCACGCCGAGGCCCTGTTCAACCGCCGGGTCTCGGATCAGATGTTCTCGCCGGTCCTGCTGGACATCGGCGGCACGTCGGGGACGATCCGCGGCTTCAGCCTGCCATCCAACCACGCCTTCAACCCGTTCGGGACCGCCAACGGCGTGCCGACGGCCAACGCCCTGGCCTTCGGCGCCAACCAGGCCTGGCGCGTGCGCAAGGTGATGACGGACGTGGGCAACCGCGACAATGTTCAGGACGTGAAGACCTATCGCTTCGGCGCGGGCTTTGACGGCGAACTGAGCCTGTTCGGACGCGACTTCAGCTGGGACGCCTACGGCAGCTACGCCCGCAACGAGATGAAGTCCTCGGCGCTGAACGGGATCAATTACGAGAACCTGTTCCTGGGCTTGGGCAATCCGGCGACCTGCGCCGCGACCGCGGGCTGCGTCCCGGTCAACCTGTTCGCGCCGATGACGGCCGAGGCGGCGGATTTCATCCGCTACACCACGCGCGAGACGAACAGCACCGAGATCTATGATCTGGCGTTCAACATCACCGGTGACGTCTATGAACTGCCGGCTGGTCCTCTGGCCGTGGCGGCGGGCTATGAGTATCGCCAGAACAAGGCGACCGACGCGCCGGACCCCTACGTCAACGCCACGCCGAAGTACCTGTCGAGCGCCTACACCACCACCACCTCGCAGACGCGCGTGCCGACGACGGGCCAGTACAGCCTGCACGAAGCCTATCTGGAAGTGGCCGCGCCCCTGCTGCGTGACCTGCCGATGGCCCAGAGTCTGGATCTGAGCCTGGCTGCTCGCTACTCGAACTACGACACGGTCGGCGACGCCACGACGATGAAGGTCGGCATGGGCTGGCGTCCGGTTCAGGACGTGCTGGTGCGCGGCACCTGGTCGCAAGGTTTCCGCGCCCCGTCGATCCTGGAGCTGTTCCAGGGCGGCCGCGAGGTCAGCCTTCAGGTCATTGACCCGTGCAACGGCGGCGCCTCGGCCAATCCCAACTTTCCGGGCTGCGTCGGCGTTCCGACCGGCTACAATCAGGCCAACTACAACCTGAACGGCCTGATCCCGGGCACGACCTCAGGCAATGTGGACCTGAAGCCGGAAACCGCCGACACCCTGAGCTTCGGCGTAGCGGTCAAGCCGCACTGGGTTCCCGGGTTGAGCCTGACAGTCGACTGGTACGACATCAAGATCACCGACGCGATCGCCTCCCAGTCGCCGGCCCAGATCATGGGCCTGTGCGCCGTGCGGGGCGGGGTCTATTGCGACCTGATTACGCGCGACGCCTCGACGGGCGCGGTGTTGAATCTGGTGCAGGGCGCGCAGAACCTGAACGAGATCCGCACCTCGGGCGTCGACGCCACGGCCCGCTATGAGTTCAACACCTCGATCGGCCGCTTCGCTGCCGTGATCGACGCCTCCTACCTCAGTGAGTTCTCGACCGTCAGTCCCGACCCGGCGGGCGGCCCGGTCATCGTCGACGACCGCGCAGGCAAGGGCGACCGTTCACGCTCGACCTATCCGCACTGGAAGGGCCAGACCTCGCTGCGCTGGAGCGACGGCCCTGCGAACCTCATGTGGCGCGGTCGCTATATCGGCGAGAGCACCGACGTCGTGAACCCGGTCAAGGACGCCAGGACCGACGCCGTCTTCTATCAGGATCTCGAGGCCGGCTATCGCTTCGACCGTTACGACACGACGCTGACGGTGGGGATCAACAACCTGTTCGACGTGATGCCGCCGGCGTCCTACGCCAATGCGCCGATCAACTTCGATATGTACACCTATGACGTGCGGGGCCGCAGCGCCTACGTTCGCCTCGGCTTCCAGTTCTAGGATCAGGCTTTCCCATGACGGACACCGAGGCTCCGCCGGCTGAAATCGGCCGGCGGAAACGGGGCTGGCTCGACCGGATCGAGGCGATGGGCAACGCCCTGCCGGATCCGGTCTTCATCCTGCTGTTTTGTATTGGCGTGCTGGTCGCCGCCTCGGTGCTCGCCGACTGGACCCAATGGAGCGCGGTCAACCCGGTGACGGGCGAACGCCTTCAGGCCCAGAGCCTGTTGTCCGAGGCCAATGTCGCCCGCCTGCTGGTCGATATGCCCAGGACCCTGACCAGCTTCCCGCCTCTGGGTCTGGTGCTGGTGATCATGATCGGGGCGGCGGTGGCTGAGCGGTCGGGCCTGTTCGCGGCCCTGCTGGGCGGCGGGGTCAGGCGGCTGCACACGCGTTTCCTGACGCCCGCCATCTTCATCATCGGCCTGTTCTCGCACCATGCCTCGGACGCGGCCTATGTGGTGCTGATCCCTCTGGCGGCTCTGGTTTACGCCAAGGCCGGTCGGCATCCGCTGGCGGGGATCGCCATCGCCTATGCCGGGATTTCCGGGGCCTTCGCAGGCAATATCATTCCGGGCCAGTTCGACCTGCTGATGCTGGGCATCACGGCGCCGGCGGCGCAGCTTCTGGACCCGAACTTCACCGTCAATCCCCTGGGCAACTGGTGGTTCACCCTGGCCATCGGCGTGGTCTTCACCCCCATCGCCTGGTTCCTGACCGACCGCGTGGTCGAGCCGCGTCTGGGGCCGTGGACTGGTGACAACACGGCGGGAGAGGCCGAGGCCGCAGGCCTGGGCGTACTGGGCCCGGATCAGAAGCGGGGCTTGCGTCGCGCGGCCGTCGCCGCCCTGGTGGTCGTTGGCCTGTTCGCGGCCCTGACCCTGTGGCCGGGCTATAGCCCCCTGATCGATCATGAGGCCGTGGGGCCGCGTCGTCTGGCGCCCTTCTACGGCGCCCTGATCGCCGCCTTCATGTTGCTGTTCGTCTCGACCGGTTGGGCCTATGGCGCGGCGGCAGGGACCATCCGCTCGCATCGCGAGCTGGTGAAGATGATGGCCGAGGGGTTGAAGGGGATGGCCCCCTACATCGTCCTGGCCTTCTTCGCCGCCCACTTCGTCGCCATGTTCAACTGGTCCAATCTCGGCCCTGTACTGGCGGTCAAGGGCGCCGAGGGTCTGAAGGATCTGGCCCTGCCGCTGCCTCTGCTGCTGGTTGGCCTGCTGATGATGTCGTCGGTTCTGGACCTGGTCATCGGCTCGGCTTCGGCCAAGTGGAGCGCCATGGCGCCGGTCGTGGTGCCCATGCTGATGCTGCTGGGCGTCTCGCCCGAGATGACCACGGCCTCGTACCGGATGGGCGATTCCATCTTCAACATCGTCACGCCGCTGGCCAGCAACTTCCCCCTGGTGCTTATCATGTGCCAGCAGTGGAAGCCGAAGTTCGGGGTCGGGTCGATGATCGCCCTGATGCTGCCCTACAGCGCCGCCTTCGGCGCGGCGGGGATGCTGCTGATCCTGGCCTGGGTCGGGTTCCAGTTGCCGGTCGGCCCAGGCGCGCCCGCCGCTTATCACCTTCCGACATCGCCTGTCGCCGCCAGCGCGCCCCTGCCAGCCGAGCCCGCCGCCCGATGACCGATCTGCCGCTCCTGTCCGGCGTGCGCGTCCTGCGCGACGTTATGATCCCGATGCGCGACGGCGTTCGTCTGGCCGCCGACGTCTATCTGCCTGAGGACGGGGAGGGGTGTCTGCCGGTCCTGCTGGAGCGCATCCCCTATGATCGGCGCGGGACCAACCACGCCGACCGCACCGCCGCCGACCCGACGCCGCGCTCCAAGCCCGAGATCGCGGCCGAGTTCGCGCGCGGCGGCTATGCCTATGTCCTGGTTGACTGCCGGGGGCGTTACGGCTCCGAGGGCGTCTTCACCAAGTACGCCAACGAGGCCGAGGACGGCTTCGACGTCATGGCCTG
This sequence comes from Brevundimonas sp. NPDC090276, assembly GCF_044772165.1. NCBI lineage: Bacteria > Pseudomonadati > Pseudomonadota > Alphaproteobacteria > Caulobacterales > Caulobacteraceae > Brevundimonas > Brevundimonas sp. NPDC090276. The sequence continues at coordinate 515,594 of NZ_JBIVYK010000002.1, forward strand.
GCTGGTGCAGCAGGACTGGTGCGATGGTCGCATCGGCACGCTGGGCCTGTCCTACGGCGCCCATGTTCAGGCGGCGGCCGCCTGCCTGAACCCGCCCGGCTTGAAGGCCATGTTCATGGACTCCGGGGGCTTTTTCAGCGCCTTCCATAGCGGCGTGCGCCAGGGTGGGGCGTTCGAGCTGAAGCAACTGACCTGGGCCATGAAGCACGCCCGCCTGTCGCCGCTCAGTCAGGAGGATCCGGCGCGTCTGGCCGCCCTGAACGCCGAGGACGTGCGCGACTGGATGGCGGTCAATCCGTGGCGGCCGGGCCTGACGCCGCTGGCCGCCGCGCCCGAGTATGACGCCTTCATCCAGGACATGTGGCGGCGCGAGACCTTCGACGACTTTTGGCGCGCGCCCGACTTCTGCGCCGCCGCCCACGAGACCGAATTCACCGACGCGCCCATGGTCTTCATGAGCAGTTGGTACGATCCCTACGCCCTGTCGGCGACCGACAACTACGCCCACTTCAGCCGCAGCAAGATCGGGCCGGTCAAGCTGGTCATGGGGCCGTGGACGCACGGCCAGCGCTCGATCACCTTCGCCGGGGACGTGGACTTCGGCCACGCGGCGTCGCTGGACGGCCATCTGGCCCCCGACTACCTGGCCCTACGCTGCGCCTGGTTCGACCGCTGGCTGAAGGGCCAGGCCGCGCCCGACTATCTGGAAGCGCCGGTCAGCCTGTTCGTCATGGGCGGCGGCAGCGGGCGTCGCACGGCCGAGGGACGGCTGGATCACGGCGGCCATTGGCGGGCCGAGGCGGACTGGCCTCTGCCGGGTACGGCCTTCACCGATTTCCATTTGCACGCCGACGGGGGCCTGTCGATCGAGGCGGCCTCGCCCGGCGAGCGGGTCTGGCGTCACGACCCGGCCCATCCCGTGCCGACCATCGGCGGCGCCATGGCCTCGGGCGCGCCGGTCATGGAGGCCGGCGGCTTCGATCAGCGCGAGGCGCCTGGCCTGTTCGGCGCGAGCGTCATCGGCCGGGCCCTTGCCGACCGCGACGATGTCGTGGTCTTCCAGACCGAACCCTTGGAGCAGGCGCTCGAGGTGACGGGGCCGATCACGGCACGTCTGTCGGTGTCGTCCTCGGCGCTGGACACCGACCTGATGGTCAAGCTGGTCGACGTCTATCCGCCCGGCCCGGACTATCCCGAGGGCTATGCCCTGAACTTGACCCACGGCGTGCTGCGCCTACGGTTCCGGGACTCCTTCGAGGCGCCGCGCCCGTTGGTTCCGGGTGAGATCTATGACGTCGAAATCCAGCTGTTTCCGACCAGCAACCTCTTCGCGGCCGGACATCGCATCCGCTTCGACGTGGCCAGCAGCAACTTCCCCCACTTCGACGTCAATCCCGGCACGGGCGCGCCGGCGGGCGAGCCCGGCGAGGCCGTGGTCGCGCTCAACCGTATCCATGTCGGACCGGCCAATCCGTCGCGGCTGGTCCTGCCGGTCATTCCGCCGCGCGGGGGCTGACTGATGGCGCTGGTCTCGGCCGGCGCCCGGCGTCCCATCCGGCTGCGCGCCATGCGCGCCTTCCGCGCCATCCTGCAGCAGGGCTCGGTGACCGCCGCGGCGCGCACCCTGGGCCTGACTCAGCCCGCCGCCAGCCGGCTGCTGGCCCAATTGGAACAGGACCTCGGCTTCGAGCTGTTTCATCGCGACCGAGGACGTCTGGTCCCGACCGCCGACGGTCTGATGCTGTATGAAGAGGTCGAGCGCGCGCTGGACAATGTCGACCGGGTTCAGGACATGGCCCGCGACATCTCCGACTTCCGCGTCGGGCATTTGCGCCTCGTCGCGCCGCCCAGCTTCCTTGAGGCGATCCTGCCCGACGTGATCGCGGCCTTCCTCGATCAGTATCCTCGTGTCCACCTGTCGATTGATTCCCATGGGGTCGAGACAGCCAAGGGCATGATCGCAGCCCGGGCCGTGGACGCGGGTTTCGTCAAGCTGCCGTTGAACCGCGACGACCTGGACGCGCGTACGGTGCTGGTCAGCGAAACGGCTTGCGTCCTGCCGAGCGATCACCCCCTGGCCGCCTTGCCTGAGATCACCGCTCAAGATCTGAAGAACACGCCTCTGGTCCTGCTGGGGCAGGGGAGGCGGTTCCGCTCCCAGGTTGAGGCCGCCTTCGCCGAGGCCGGCGTCGCGCCGCGCGTTCGCGTTGAAACCCACACCGTCGCCTCGTCCTGCGCGCTCGCCGCACGCGGCGTCGGCATCGCTATCGTCAACGAACGCCTGGCTCAGGCCTATGTGCGGGACAGAACTGTATTGCGCCGCTTCAGTCCGGCCATTCTGCACGAATACGCCTTCGTGGTTTCCAACAGCGTTAAGCCCTCACGCCTCGCCGAAGCGTTCCTTGGCCTGTTGCCCGCGGGCTAGGCGGAACAGGGTAGACCGGCGACGCCCGTGAGCGCCGCCGGATCCGTTCGCTGCTTAGAACTCGACCTGGACGCCCAGGGTGAAGGCGCGGCCGGTGATGCCGTAGGCCGAGCTGTAGTTGTAGGCGTTTCCGCTGTCTGTGCCGTCCGGCAGGAACGGGCCGTAGTTGTTGAAGATGTTCTTGACGGTACCAAACACCTTCAGTTGCGGGTTGCTGCGATCGGGCTTGAAGCTGACGCTCAGGTCGTGGCGCCAGTAGGCGTCGACGTTGAGGAAGAGCGGGTCCGCCCAGCCGGCGGCGATAGCCTGTTGTTTGCGCTCCAGGCTGTCGACCACCTCGCCGATGAAGCGCGACGACCAGCGCACGCTCCAGACGTCATCGTACCAGCTCAGGCCGTAGCGGGCCTCGTGCTCGGCTGCACCGACTTCGCCGACCGAGTCGACCAGCTCGACCTTGTCGATGCTGTCGTACTCGGTGCTCAGTTCCAGACGACGACTGTAGTTCACGCTGGCGCGGAACTTCCCAGGCACGTTCCATTGCTCCAGATCGAAGCGATAGGACGCGGCCAGGTCCACGCCGCGGGCGCGGGTTTCGTTGAGGTTCTGCTCCTGATTCAGGATGCGCACCAACTGCCCGTTTTCGTCGCGGGTGATGGTGTCGCAGAAGACATTGTCGGCGCCGCTTGCGTCGGAGTAGCAGCCCAACAGCAGGGCGGAATTGCTCAGCGACGAGATCACGTCGGTGATCCGGATGTCGTAGTAGTCAAGGCTGGCCTCGAAGCCGGGCAGATAGCTCGGACGATAGACCAGACCCAGGGTCCAGGTGTCCGCCGTTTCCTCGAACAGGTCCGGGTTGCCTGCGTTCGGCGCCTTGATCTGGGTGGTGAGCTGGCGGAACGTGCCGTCGGGCGCGGCGGCGATGGCGGCGGCGATGCGGCTGTCGGCGCGGCAATTCTGGGCGACGATGCCGGCCGTGGTGGCCGTGACGCCGCTGCAGACGTCGGCGACATTGTCGGCGTCATCGCGCGGCGGCGAGAACAGTTCACTGGTGTCGGGCGCGCGCTGGGCGCGGGCGTACTCGGTGCGGATGCGCAGGTCGGAGATCGGTGACCATTGCAGACCGGCGCGATAGCTGACGGTCGTGCCGACAGCCTCCAGATTGTAGTCCGCGACCCGCACCGCGCCGTTGAACGTCAGGCGATGGGCGAAGGGCAGGTCAGCCAGCAGCGGCACGGAGGCTTCGGCGAAGACTTCGTTGGCCTTGATGGTCCCTTCGTATTCCGGAAGGAAGGAGGAACTGGCCACCCCGCTCTGGATCAGGGGATCGGTCCGCGTCTGGGTGTGGTCGCGGCGGCTCTCGAAACCAAAGGCGGTTTCGATCGGTCCGGCGGGAAGCTCGAAGAGCGTGCCGGACACATAGCCCTCGATCGTGTCCTGACGGTTCGTCGGACGGTAGAAGGTGTTGGCGCGGATGTAGTTCGCCATCTCGGGCGTGATCGAGCCAACACCGAAGAGGTTCAGCGGCACGCAACCGTCGGCGCGCGCAGCGGCGTCGCGGCATTGCACCACGCCGTTTACCCGCTCGGAATCCAGGGCCCACTTGACGCGTTGCAGGTTCAGGGTGTTGCCGCGGATCTGTTCGCCCGAGAACTTGCCGTAGCCGTAGGTCAGCTTCCAGTCCCAGTCGTTGGGCAGGGAGCCTTCGATGCCGACCCAGCTGCGGATGGTCTCGCGCTCGTTGTGGATCAGGTTGGGGCCGACCTCGGTCACGCGACGGCGGAAGTCGATGCCGGAGCTGGAGGCCGCGGCCTTGATCTCAGCGGGGGCGAAGGGGTTCAGGGTGCGCGACATGCGCCCGACCGTGAACTCGTCATTGACGCCGAACGTGGTCGTGTTGCTGAAGGTCGTGGGGGCGCGCGTCGAATCCGTCACGACGTTCGAGTAGAGCAACTGGCCCCAGAGCTTGATATTGTCGCTCACGGCGTAGTCGAACTTGGCGGCGCCGTTGAGGTTGTCGCGCGGGGTGATCAGCGTGCCGTCGGGGCGGTCTTCGTAGCCGTCAACGGCGGTGACCATGTTGGTGCGCAGGCCGCTGTCATCATAGAACCAGCGTCCGCTGATGAAGCGCCCGCCAGAGATGTAGGTCGAGCGATCCGGCGTGGTGACGGTGTTGCTGGCAGGTACGTAGAGAATGGATTGCAGGGCGCGCTCGCGATCCGTCGCCTTCAACTTGAACTGACGGTCATAGGTCGCGCCAGCCATCACATAGAGGCGGTCGTCCAGAAACCGGCCGCCGGCGCCGACCGAGTACTCGATCGAGTCACCACCGCCATCGTCGGTCGTGCCGCCGACGATGCGGGCGCGCAAGCCTTCCAGGTTGCGCTCGGTGATGATGTTGACCACCCCGGCGATGGCGTCGGAGCCATAGACGGCCGAGCCGCCGCCGGTCGTCACTTCGACGCGGTCGATGAAGAACTCGGGGATGGAGCTGAGGCTGACAGCGTTGCGGTTGCCCGCGTTGGAGACGGTGCGGTGACCGTCGATCAGCGTCAGGGTGCGGTTCTCGCCCAGATTACGCAGGCTGACGGTCGACAGGCCGTTGGCTTGGGTCGCGCTCTGGTTATTGGCTAGAGAACTGCCTTCCTCAACCCCGGGAATGTCCGTCAGGGCTTCGGCCAGGTCCATGTATCCGCCCTCGAGCAGGGCCTCGCGTTCCATGCTGACGACGGGAGTGGCGGCGTCGAAGACGTTCTTCAGGCGCGAACCGGTGACGACCACTTCCTCGACCGTTGAGGTCTGATCGTCGTTCCACATGGTTTTCTGAACCGGCTGGCGCACGATGGCCAGGGCGCCCGAGCTGTCCCGCTGAACGGTCAGGCCTGTGCCTTCCAGCACGCGACGAAGGGCGGTTTCAGCGTCGACAGCGTCCTGGACGCCGCGCGTTCGAACGCCGCGCACGTCCTCTGTCTTATAGACAAGTTGGACGCCGGCCTGACGCGCATAGGCGTCCAGGGCGATTTTCAACTCGCCGGACGGAACGTCGAAATTGCGGGTCTGCGCCGCTGCTGCTCCCGCCAGGATCAAGGCGCAAGCACTGCCCGTCAGCATGTGCCGCAAGAACGAAACCTTAGTCATAGAACCCCCTTGTCGTCCGGATTGGACGGCTCTGGGATTGTGACAAGACGAAGGCGGAAACCCTCTACATCCTATTCGGAAATTTCTATGTTCTCGCCATCGTGGTCGATTTCCAGCCCGTAGGCGCTCTGCAGCAGCCGCACGAAGGCCTCTACGTTCGTGGCTTCGAAGCTCCCGCCGATGCGGATGGCGGCGGTCTGAGGGTCGAGCACTTTCAGCTGGGTCTGGTTGTAGCGATTGAACTCGGCGGCGGCGTCCGACAGGGTGATCTGGTCGAACACCAGAAGGCCGCGGCGCCAGGCCAGTTGGTCGTCCACGCGCTGGTCCGAAGTTCGGCTTTGCAGGACGGAGGCGCCCATACCTGTCGCGACATCGCCGCGAACCAGAATAACCGGCTTGGCGGCAGGGCCGGCCTTCGAGCCGCTGAGACGGACGCGTCCCTGGGCAACGAGAACCTGCACCTTGTCGCCGTCGCGTCGAACGCTGAACCGCGTGCCCAGAACCCGCACGGATCGATCACCCATGTGAACAGTGAAGGGGCGCGATGCGTCGTGGGCGACGTCGAAATAGGCTTCGCCCTCGTCCAGCCAGGCTTCACGACTGTCTGACGACAGGGCGGTCCGCAGACGCGTTTCCGTGTTCAGCTCGATACGTGATCCGTCGGACAGGGCCACGAGGCGACGCTCTCCGGTTTCCGTTACATAGTGGGCCGGTCGGGGCCAGAGGAGGGCGGTGGACGCCAAGACCGCCACCGCAAGTGTGGCTGCCAGGCCAAGGGCCCAACGGGGCAGGGCGCGACGCGGGGGGGCGGGCGGCACGACTTCGGCGATGGCTTCAGCCAGTGTGTCGGGGCCTCGCAGAGCGCCCAGGCGGCCAGCCTGTTCCCAACTGTATTCAAGGCGCCAGAAGGCGGTGCGATGCTCGGCGGCGGCGTTCAGCCAGACGTCGAGCTGGGCCTGTTCATCACTTGAAAGCCCGTCCATCTGACGCACCAGCCAGTAGGCTGCCGTCTCTTCGATCTTGTTACGGGCGCTCATGATTGAGTCTCGCGCTTGATCGTAGCCGCCTTGGGCGGAGACCGTCGAATTCGTCCCTGGCCGCCCATCATGTAGTCGGTAAGCGCCCGAAGACCGTGAACCATCTGCTGCTCGACGGTGCTGATGCTGATGTTCAGATGAGCCGCTACCTCCTTGGTGGAGAGACCTTCGATGCGACGCAAGGTCATCACCTGGCGGCAACGCGACGGAAGCCGTTCCAGGCCCGCCTGAACACGTCTCAGTTCGTCTCGCGCGGTCAACTGCCTGTCGAGATCAGCCGAAGCCGCCTCGGGGAAGGAGGCTTCAAGATCGGCCACGAGGTCAAAGGACACGATCTTGGCGCGCTTGGCGGTGTTGATGAGATGGTTCCGCGCCGTGGTGAACAGGAAGGCGCGCGCATTCAGCGGCAGCTGTCGCTGCGCCGCCGTATAGACCTTGGCGTAGATGTCCTGCCTCAAGTCGGCCACGTCGCTCTCGTTGCGCCAGTTGCGACGGATAAAGCGAGTCAGGGCGGCTTCGAGAGGAAACACCTCCCGAAAGAACCAGGCCTTCACCTCTCCGTCCTCGACCATGCACGTTCCATTCCTCTGCGCCAGGCCGCACCTGGAACGATCCATAAAGACACTTCAGCTCGATAATCCCCCTACATGACAGGGTCCGAAAAATCCGCGAGGCCTTGGCGCTAATGGAAGTCACGCGAGCCCGGCAGAATACGCACGTCGCGCGGATGTCGATTTGGCGGATGGCGTGGCGGTTGCGGGTGGGCGATGATGTCGGCGCGGGCCAGTTGAATGTCGGTCTCGTGGTCTTCTGACATACGGGACAGTTCGGCACTGCGGTCTATGACGCGGCGGGCGACGACGTGGACGACGCCTTCGGGGCTTTTCTCGACCAGGCCTTCGACCTGCATCAGGCGGGCGCCCATGATCTCGCGCCGGAACTGCTCCAGCATCCGCGCCCACAGGACCACGTTGGTGATGCCGGTTTCGTCCTCCAAGGTGACGAAGACGGCGTTCCCCTTGCCAGGTCGCTGGCGTACCAGGACCACGCCGGCGACCTGCACCAGCGAGCCGCCGCGCCGGGCCTCAGTTTCAGCGCAGGTCAGCACCCCTTCGACGGCGAAGACGGGACGCAGGATGCCCATGGGATGAGCCTTTAGCGACAGGCGCGCGGTCTGGTAGTCGGCGGCGACGTGTTCGCCCAGCGGCATCAGAGGCAGGCGGGCGTCGGGTTCAGCCCCCAGTTCGCGGGCGCCACGCTCGCGCGCTTCGGCGGCGGCGAACAGGGGCAGGGGATCGTCGTCGGGCAGACGGCGCACCGCCCACAGGGCCTCGCGCCGGTCGTGCCCCAGAGAGCGGAAGGCGTCGGCATCGGCCAGCTTGCGCATGGCGGCGGCGGGCAGTTCGGCGCGACGGGCCAGGGTTTCGATATCGTGGAAGGGCGTCTCGACTCGCGTCGCCGACAGGGCCTTGGCCCAATCCTTCCTGAAGCCCTCGATCTGGCGCAGGCCCAGACGCAGGACCGGGGCGTTCGCAGGCCCCTCCAGGCTGTTGTCCCAGTCGCTGTGCGAGACGTCGATCGGGCGCACCTCGACCCCGCCGACCTCCTGCGCCTCGCGCACGATCTGGGCGGGCGCATAGAAGCCCATCGGCTGGCTGTTCAGCAGGGCGCAGGCGAAGGCCGCCGGGTGGCGGTGTTTGATCCAGGAAGAGACATAGACCAAGCGGGCGAAACTGGCGGCGTGGCTTTCAGGGAAGCCGTAGGAGCCGAAGCCCTTGATCTGCTCGAAGCAGCGCCTCGCGAAAGCAGGATCATAGCCGCGGGCGATCATCCGACCGACCATGCGGTCTTCGTAGGTGTGCAGGGTCCCGTCGCCCCGGAACGTGCCCATGGCCTTGCGCAGACCGTTGGCCTCGGCGTCGGAGAACCGGGCGGCGACCATGGCGACCTTCATGGCCTGTTCCTGGAACAGGGGGACGCCCAGGGTCCGGTGCAACACCTGCTGCAACTCGTCAGGCGGACCATAGAGACGGCCGGGCGGAGGATACTGAACCTCCTCCACGCCGTTGCGGCGACGCAGGTAGGGATGGACCATGTCGCCCTGGATCGGGCCGGGACGCACGATGGCGACCTGGATCACCAGATCGTAGAAGGTCCGCGGCTTCAGCCGCGGCAGCATGTTGATCTGGGCTCGGCTCTCGACCTGGAAGACGCCGATGGACTGGCCCCGGCACAACATGTCGTAGACTTTGGGCTCCTCCGGCGGGACGGAGGCGAGGTCATGCTCGACGCCTGAATGAGCTTTCATCAGGTCGAACGCCTTGCGGATGCAGGTCAGCATCCCCAGGGCCAGGACATCGACCTTCATCAGGCCCAGGGCGTCGATGTCGTCCTTGTCCCATTCGATGAAAGTGCGGTCCGGCATGGCGGCGTTGCCGATGGGCACGGTCTCGTCCAATCGCCCCTGGGTCAGGACGAAGCCGCCGACGTGCTGAGACAGATGGCGTGGAAAGCCCAGCAGACGCGTCGCCATGCGCACAGCGCGCTCGATCATCGTATTGGCCGCGTCCAGGCCTGCCTGTTCGACCTGGCGGTCGCTGATCTCGGAGCCCCAGTTGCCCCACTGGGTCGAGGCCAGGCGCGCGGTGACGTCCTCGGTCAGGCCCAGGACCTTGCCGACCTCGCGGATGGCGCTGCGGAGGCGATAGCGGATGACGGTGGCGGCGATGCCTGCGCGATGACGGCCATAGCGGTCGTAGATGTACTGGATGATCTCCTCGCGCCGCTCGTGCTCGAAATCGACGTCGATGTCGGGCGGCTCGTCGCGGTTGGAGGACAGGAAGCGCTCGAACAACAGGTCGTGGCAGGCGGGGTCGACGCTGGTGATCCCAAGGACGTAGCAGACGGCCGAATTGGCGGCCGACCCGCGACCCTGGCACAGGATGCCCTTGTCCTCGGCGGTGCGGACGATGTCGTGGATGGTCAGAAAATAGGGGGCCAGACTGCGCTCGGCGATGAAGGCCAGTTCCTTTTCAAGCAGGGCCGTGACCTTGGGGGATGCGCCATTCGGATAGCGGACCAGGGTGCGGCGGCGCACCAGTTCCTCCAGCCAGCCCTGAGGCGTTTCGCCAGGCGGCACGGGTTCCTCAGGGTATTCATACTTCAGATCGCTCAGATCGAAGGTCGCGCGCGACAGGAAGGCGGTCGTCTCGGCCACCGCCTCGGGCGAGTCCCGGAACAGCCTCGCCATTTTGTCCACGGGCTTCAGCCAGCGCTCGGCGTTGGCCTCCAATCGACGGCCGGCGGTCTCGATGGTCGCGCCTTCGCGGATACAGGTCAGGACGTCCTGCAGGTCGCGGTCTTCGGGGGCGGCGTAGAGGACGTCGTTGAGCGCCAGCAGGGGAACACGGGCCCTCTCCGCCATGGCTTTGAGCCGGGCTAGTCGGCGTCGGTCGTCGCCACGCCTGTGCATGGCGGCGCCCAGCCAGACCGCGCCCGGCGCCGCCTCGGTCATGCGGGTCAGCACCTCCTCCAGCCCCGTTAGCCTCTCCGCCGGGACGAGGATCAGTAACAGGTCTTCGGGATCGGCCAGCAGGTCGCGCAGGCCGAGCTCGCACTCGCCCTTCCTCGCGCGGCGATTGCCCAAGGTTAGCAGGCGCGTCAGCCGGCCCCAGCCCGCTCGCGTTTCCGGGTAGGCGATGACGTCCGGCGCGCCGTCGTTGAAGACCAGACGTGCCCCGGTCAGAAGGCGAAAATCCGCCGCGCGGCGCTTCACCTCGTCCGAGGTCGCCGGGTCGTTCAGCGGGTCCTCGATGAAGGCGATCTCGCCGGGACTGCCGCCTTCGCGCATCCGGTCCGGCGGGACCAGACCCTCGGCCCGCAGTTCCTTCAGTGCGCTCCACGCCCGCACGACCCCGGCGACGGTGTTTCGGTCCGCCAGCCCGATGCCTGCATGGCCGCGCAGGATCGCCGACAGCACGAGGTTCTTGGGATGCGAGGCTCCGCGCAGGAAGGAGAAGTTGCTGGCCGTCGCCAACTCGGCGTAGGCGCTGCAAGGGTTCAAGGTGTTCATGGCGCGCTCATGCGAACAGGCCGTGGATGAACCAGCGGGGCTCCGGCGTCTCGCCATAGAGGCCTTGGCGGAAGAGCCAGAAGCGGCGGCCGTTCCGGTCTTCGACCCGGTAATAGTCGCGGGTGCGCTGGTCCGGCGCGCGCCACCATTCGCCGCCGATCCGCTCGGGGCCTTCGGCGCGGATCACTTCGTGCAGGACGCGCCGCCAGCGGAATTTCAGGGGATAGCCGTCGGGGACTTCGGCCAGGGTTTCGACCGGCTGGGGCGGGTCGAATATCTGCACTGGCCGTAAGGGCGGGGCGTCGGGATCGAGATCGGGCCAGGTCTCGTCGCCATGACGGGCAGAAGCCGGGACCATCCGCGCGGCGCGTTCGGGAATGTGCGAGGCGTAGGGCTCGAAGCGCAGCACCGCCTCGGGGCCCAGACGCGCGGTCAGCCGATCGACCAGACGGCTGAAGGCCTCTTCGCCTTGCGTCTCATGATCCAGTCCCTGCTGGGTCGGCGCCAGGACCTGGGTCCAGGGTACGGACATTCGCATCTGATCGAAACCGAAGCCGGGTTCCAGCGGGTTGGACAGAGCTGCCATCCGCTCGCGGAACAGCCGTAGGGTCGCCGGGGCGTCGCGGGTCGGACGGCCTGTGCGGACGACGACGCGGCGCACCTTGCCGTCCACGCGATAGAAACCAGCCTCGAAGGTGCGGCCGCCAAGGCCGGTCTGATCCAGCTGGTCCATGGTCTCGACCAGCAGGTCGGACAGAACCCGCTCGATGTCCTCTGGCGCCGAGATCGGCTCAAAGAAGACACGATCGACGAACACGGGCGCGGGCGGGCGATGCGGGGTGATGCGCATGTCCTCGTCGCCCAGAACCCGCGCCAGTCGGGTCGGGAAGTCGGCGCCAAAGCGAGCGGCCAGAGGGGCGCGGGGCCGATCGTCCAGATCGCCCAGCCGCTTCAGGCCCAGGCGGCGCAGGGCCTCATCCTCCTTGTCCGATAGCTCCAGGGCGGCGACCGGCAGGCGACGCGCGGCGGCGCGGTCCTGGCCGGGCTGGAACCGGCCGCCGGGTCCGAAGCGGGCAAGGACGCGTGCAACCTGGGGCGTGCCGGCGAGCGCGCATCGCGTCTGAAGTCCCGCGCGTTCGGATCGCGCCTGAACCGTCCGCATCAGGCCTGTTTCTCCACCGAACAGGTGAGCGCAGCCGGTCACGTCCAGCATCAGGCCGTCCGGCGGGTCGAGCGCGATCATGGGAGTGAAGCGACCGAAATCCTCCAGCACCCGCGCCAGCAAGGCGTCGTCGAGGTCCGGCCGATGGACGACGACGCGCAAGGCGGGGGTTCGCGCCCGCGCATCGGCCAGAGCCAGGCCGGGGGTCAGGCCCGCTCGCGCCGCGGCCGGATCGACCGCCGCCAGCCTCTGCGCGCCCTTGATCTTCTCCGCCAGGACGACGGGCGGCGCATCATCAGGCGGCGCGTCGTCCAGCCGCTCCTGTCGCCGCAATCGATCGCTGGGCAGCCAGGGGAACCAGACCGCCAGATAGCGGCGCGGGCGGGCGGAAGGTTCGTTGTTCACGATCCCACTCCATGATCCATGTTCCGGTCGCCCCGCCGCCGCGCCGCCGCAGCAGGGTCGCCGAAAAAGACGGCCGCCCCGGCCCCCCGCCTTCCAGAGGTTCTGAAGCAGAAGACGCCACAGACCAGCGGGTCTCGGCTGCGCTGGGGCAGGGCATGGCGCCCGCCCGAGCCAGGAACAGGGTCGCGCCGCCCGTCTCGGCGGCCAGGGCCAGTCGGCGGCTGGCCGTCAGGCTGAAGGCCTTGGCCTCGCCCCAGGCGCTTAACAGCACGGCGCCCACGGCAGGGCTATGCAGGGCCTCCTCTCCCACGGCCAGCAGGGTCTGCACGTCGCGTGTCCGCACCAGCAGCAGTTCGCGGGGCGACAGCCCCATTTCATGCAGACCCGGCCCATGTGGTCGCCCCGCTTCATGAGCCATCATCTCATGCTGACCCCAGACGATCGGCCGTCCCGTCGCCGCCCGCAGCGCCAGAGCCAGTGCAAAGGCGTTGACCGCCACAGCGTCAGTCGGAGCTGCGGCATAGAGTTCGTGCACGACACCTGAAGCCAGAGGCGCAAAAACGCCGCCGTCTCCGACAGCGGCTTTAAGATCTCGACCGCTGGGTCGGTTCAGCGCCTCCAATCGAGCTTTGAGTGTCGCCAGAGCGTCAGGCTGCGAACTAATGTTCCTCATTTGTTCTATATGCTCCTCGTGCCCTAGGGGGAGTCAAGCGTTGCGTCAAAACTGGGATGGGACGCCGAGGAAAATGTCCGTCGCGAGCCAGACCGGCATACCCCACTGAGGCAGGCCGGTCTGTCGAACATGGCGCTAACTCATCGCCCTTATGCGACCGCGAAGGTTGGGGGCGGCAGGGTCAGCTTGGAGTCGTTGACGGCGTCCTCGCGGAAGAACTTGACCAGCAGGGGCTGGACCTCCGGGTGGGCCTCGAAGACGTTGTGGCCGGCGTTCTCGACCAGGATCTGAGACTTGTTCTGGAACTGGGCGATGACCTCGGCCTGTTCCTCCAGCGGGGTGCGGCCGTCGAGCGAGCCGGCGACCAGAAGAGCCGGGGTTTCGATGCGGATCGGCGCCCGGAAGTCTTCGCCCAGATCCACGCCGGGGATGGCGCCCAGCAGGTGCGGCATGGGCAGGTTGAAGGCGTCGCCCAGAACCGCTGTCTTCGCTTCCTTCTCGATCAGCGCCAGACGAGTGGGCGAAACGCCCGACGCAAGGTCCGTCGCCTCGGGCATTCCGGCGATGCCGAAGTAGCGGTGGGGCGGGGGAATGATCGACGTCAGCCCTTCGGTCTTACCGGCGTCGAGGGCCAGGTAGATTTTCGGCAGCATGGACAGTTGCGGCGGATTGGCGACCAAGGCGGAGGCCAGGAGCTGGATGCCGAAGCCGCCTACCTTGACGTCGACGGGACCGCTTTCGCCGGCGAAGGTGACGGTTACCGGATCAGCCTCGAGCCGCTCGTGCACCCGGCGCATCAGAGTGGGCATATTGGGGATTGCTGCGCGGACAGCGGGGTCGGCGCCCATGAGATGGTCGACGCGGTCAAGGAACATGTCGATGTGCGCGGGGCGCTTGATGGTCTGGTCCTGACCTTCAAGGCTGGCCAGGGCGACACGGCCGATCGAGTTCGGATGCCGTTTCAGCACTGACAGGGCCAGGTGGGTGCCGTAGCTGATGCCCCACAGATTGATTTTTTCCACGCCCAGGTGGCGGCGCAGGTCTTCGATGTCGTCGGCGTTCTGTTCGGTGTTGTAACCGGTCATGGCCACACCGGCGCGGCTCCAGTCGATCCAGGCCTTCTGCATCTCTTCGCGGTACCAGGCGGTGACGCCCGCGTGGGTCATGGCGGGATAGGGCGTGGTGGTGGCTCGGTCAGGAATACTGGACGACAGACCGGTGCCGCGCTGGTCGAAGGCGATGACGTCGGCCACTTCCCTCAGGGCCATGAAGATCGGGAAGCGCGGACCCATCGCAGTGCGCACGCCGGAACCGCCCGGACCGCCGGCCAGATAGACGATGGGCGGGCCGGGGTTTTTCGCGGTCGAGGCGAAACGCACATAGCCCAGGCGAATGCGACGCGAGCCGGGGATGCGCCGATCCTCGGGCACCTCGAGGAAGCCGCGCTCGGCGTCGACTTCCTGGCCGTCGCCGGACTTGTAGCGGAAGGGGCCGGCCTGGGGCTGAGCCTCCTGGGCGCGGACGGCGCCGGACAGGAGCGCCATGCCAGGAACGGCGAGGCCGGCGGCGGCGAGGATGGAGCGGCGGTTCAGGAATGTGTGGGTCATGACGACGCTTGAAGCAGGGTTTTCGGCGCTGTGGAGCGCGCTTCGGCGAACGGCGCCCCTGCGTCGGTGAACGGCAGCGCTTTTCGGCGAATGGCGATAGTGTCGCCGTCATGTGGCGGATTCTCTTCATCGCGTTTCTCTTGATCTCGCTCCCGAAGGCGTCGCGCGCGCAGGACCAGAGCCATGAATGGCAGGTCTGCCGCGCTGAAGCGGGCGGGGCGGCGCCTATGCTTCACGACTGCCGCCCGGTAGGCGATGTCATTGATCCGCAAGGGCGCGAGCTTTGGCTTCGCTCTGTCGTGCAGCGTCCGACCGACGAGGGCCCTGTCGCACTCTATATTGTCGGCGCCGCTTCGTCGGAGGCCTGGCTCAATGGTCAGAAGCTGGGCGCGAACGGACGCCCGGGGGGCTCGTCCGCGATGGAAACGCCTGGCCGTTACGAGGCGGCCTTCCCGATCCCGGAACGGATGTGGCGTGCGACGGACAATGTTGTGGTGGTCCGTATGTCGGCGTTCCACGGGGTAGTGCGTCTGGACGGTCCCGTGGCCGGGATCATGGTCGCCCCCTATCCCTGGCCGTCGCGCACGATCCTGGTGGCGATCGCCTTCGTCACGGCCGGCGCCCTGTTCGCAGCCGCCTTCGGCTTTGGCGTCATTCACAGCCTGCGCCGCACAGGTTCCAGTCTGGCGCTGGCGGGCCTGGCCGGTGTCGCGGGCTTGCAGGCTGTTCTGGAGAGCCTGCGGGCTCTGGTTCCCTATGTCTATCCTGTTCATGGTCTGCGACTGGTCGGCATCTGGGTTTTGACCGCGGTCTTTGCGGTTCTGCTCCTGGCCTATGTCGTGTCGCGCTTTTGGCCGCAGGCGCGGCGCCTGCTGATGGCCCTGGCCCTGGCTGCCGTGGCGATGACCTGGCTGGCGCCCGGTTTCGACCTGAAGACGGCGGCGGCCTTGATGGTCGGGCTGGCGCTGTCCACCGTGGCGGCCGCTGTCGGGGTGCGTCGTCGTCTGCGGGGGGCGCGGCTGACCCTGGCCTATCTGGCCGCCTTCATGGCGATCGGCCTGCTCTTCCCCAACTGGCTGGTCGACCTGTCCTACTTCCTGTTCGCGGCGGGGTTGGTGCTACCTCTGCTCATGGCCGAGGTCGTGCGGCTGGGACGCGACGATCAGGGCCGCGAGGTCGCCCTGACCCGCGCCGCCGCTCGTCCCAACTGTCTGACAGTGGCGTCGTCGCGCGGGGTCGAGCGGGTACCGCTGGACGACATCGTCGCCGTCGTGGGGGCGGACGACTATGTGGAGCTGCGACTGACCAGGGGGCGGAAAATGCTGCACGCCGCCCGCCTGGATCGGCTCGAAGGCGAACTGTCGGAAGGCTTCCTGCGGGTTCACCGCTCGGTCATCGCCAACCTTGCCCATGTTCGCGGCTTCGAGCGGGAGGGCGGCAGAGGCCGCTTGCTGATGAACGAAGGCGCGCCCCTGCCCATCAGCCGAAACCGCCTTCCCGCCGTTCGCGACGTGCTTGATGAACCGTAGTCGAGGTTCGCTGGAAGGTCCGCTTCCCGACCGAGAGGCGTGACCGCTTGTGGTGTATTTTCAGACGCACCAAAGCGGGCAACGATCCATTCGGCCGTGGCTGACGTATCAGCGAGAATGCCGACGGAACTGCGCCATGAACATAGCGATCGCTTACCTTCTGACCCTTATCGCTTTCTCCGTGATCGACACGGCCTGGCTGGGAAGCATGGGGGACCGGCTGTATCGACCCCTTATCGGGTCCATGCTGGCGGATAACTTCCGTCTGGCGCCCGCCATCGCCTTCTACGCTCTGTACGCTGCCGGCCTGACGATCTTCGCTGTCCTGCCAGGGCTTGCGGACGGCGGATGGAAGAAGGCGCTCATATGGGGCGGATTGTTCGGTCTTTTCGCCTACGGGACTTATGACCTGACCAATCTGGCCACTCTGAAGACCTGGAGCCTGAAGCTCTCGCTGATCGATATGGCCTGGGGCGTGGGTGTGAGCGCGGGGGCGTCCGGGATCAGTTGCGCCCTCGCCATGCGACTGCTGCGCGTCTCGGCCTAGCGGCGAGGCGGGCGCGGGAAGAAGGCGCTGGTCCTGGTGGCATAGGCGGCGAAAGCATCGGGTCGCGAGCGGCGCATATGGGCCTCCAGCAATGGAACGCCCGACACGCACGCCAACAACCAGTAGATGTAGGCCGGTCCGGTCAGCGCCAGCCAGCCCCAGGGCCACCCGCCGCTGAGGTCGATGGCGAACACCGGCCAGGCGCACCAGCCCAGCCATTCGAAGAAGTAGTTGGGGTGCCGCGACCAAGCCCACAGGCCAGTGTCGCAGACGCGGCCACGGTTGGCGGGATCAGCCTTGAAGGCGGCGAGCTCGCGGTCGGCGAGGCCTTCCCCGAGCAGGGCGGACACGAAGATCAGGCTGGCCGCACCGTCCTGCAGCGTCAGGCCGGGTATCGGATTACGCGCCGCCAGCAGGACGCTGAGCGCCAAAAACGCAGCGGCCCCCGCCTGGAGCATCAGAAAGCCGAACATCCTGGCCTGGAAGTCGGCGCCCCAGTCCTGTCGCAGACGGGCGTAGCGTGCGTCTTCGTTCTCATGGGCCGCGCGGGCCGCGATATGCAGACCCAACCGCAAGCCCCAGAGGCCGATCAGCACGGCGGTCAGCCACTGTCGGGGCGATGGCGCAATGCCCTCGATCGGGAACAGGGCGACGCCGACGCCCGCCGCGCCAAGGCCCAGCGACCAGAAGGCGTCGGCCCAGCCGCCTTGGCCAGTGCGACGCTGAACCAGCCAGGCGGCGGCCATCACGACCACCAGAAACAGCGCCGCCGCGCCCCAGAGCGGCAGCAGATGGATCACAGCTTCACGAAGGGCTGCATCAGGCGGCCCAGCCACCCATCGAGCTGGATCTGGCCGTCCAGGGCGACGACGCAGAGGCAGGGGCCGTCCGACACCACGCGTGGCTGGTGCAACACCTGAGGGTCGGCTTCTTCCAGATCGCCCACGTCGAACCGTTCGGTTTCTGTGGCGTAGGCGCCGGACAGGACGCAGGTCAGCTCGACCCCGCCATGGGTGTGGCGCGGCGTCTCTCGCCCCGGTCCGATCTCCAGCAGGATGACCCGGCAGTCGCCGTCGCGCGGCGCGTGGACGTCGCGCACCCGCATCCCCGGTCCGATCCAGCGCCAGGGACCCAGGGCGTAGCGGCGCAGCGGTTCGGGCAGTTCGGGCATGTCGTTGAGCGGCGGTTGCGGCTTTACTTCACCCGCGTCGGTTTCGATCCGCGCCATCGCGCGGGCCAGGGCGTCGTCGGCCATTGCGGCGGGCGCGGCCTCGCTCAGGAATTCGCCCCCCACGGCCTGCAAGCGGCGCACCCAGGCGTCATTGGCCGGACGCAGGGCCAGGTGCGCGGCGACGACCACGGCCTCGGGAGGGCTGAGGTTGCCGGCGGCGTAGGCCAGCAGACGGTTTTCGGAGGGGTTACGAAGAGCGTTCATCGGGCGGCCTCCTCGGACGGTTCGAGGATCAGGCGCAGTTTGATCATGGCGTTGCGGATACGGGATTTGACGGTGCCCAGCGGCAGATCGAGCTGACGGGCGATTTCGGAATGGGGGCTGTCCATGAAGAAGGCGAGCCGCAGCACCTCGACCTGATCCGGCTTGAGCTGTGTCAGGGCGTCGCGAACCCGTTCTGCGTCGTCGGACAGGACCAGCAGATCGTCAGGGCGCTCGACAGCCTGTTCCGCCAGTTCGATCTCGGGGACGGGCAGGGGGCGGGCGTCGCGCCGCAGCATGTCGAGGCGACGGTTGCGGGCGATGGTGAAGATCCAGGTTGCGGCTCGCGCCTTGCGGGCGTCGAACAGGTCGGCCTTGCGCCAGACCGTCAGCATGGCGTCCTGGGCGAAGTCTTCCGACGCGCCGGGCGTCGCGCCCGACTTGATCAGCCAAGCCTTCAGGCGAGGCGCGAAATAGCTGAACAGTTGGGCGAAGGCCTCGCGGTCGCGGCGCAGGGCTACAGCCTCGATCAGGCGATCATGCGCGAACGGGTCGGGTTGAGGCGCGTCCAGGCTCATGCCGGGCGACCGCCGTTCAGGGGATGTGAAAGTGGAGGCCTCGGCATGCATGGAGCCTAATACGCTTCGCCGAAATGTCTGGATCATTCGCAATCCGATCGCGGCGTCGGTGCGTAATCGGTCCATGCCTTATTCTGTCCCCGACCGTTTGAAGATCGCCGTCATCGGATCGGGCGTCGCCGCCCTGTCATCGGCCTGGCTGTTGTCGCAGCGCCATCAGGTGACGATCTATGAGAAGGCCGACCGGCTGGGCGGCCATTCCAACACGGTGACGGCGAGCGTGTCGACGGGGGCTGTGCCGGTCGATACCGGCTTCATCTGCTTCAATGACGCCACCTATCCCAACCTGATCGCTCTGTTCGCGCATCTGGGGGTCAAGACGCGCGCGACCGACATGTCCTTTGCCGTGTCGCTGGACGGCGGGCGCTTCGAGTACGCCGCGCCCGGCCTGTTCGCCCAGCGCCGCAACGTCCTGCGACCGCGTTTCTGGTCGATGCTGGGCGAGATCATGCGCTTTTATCGCGAGGCACCGATTGATCTGGGCGGGCTGACCGATCCCAATCTGACGCTGGGCGACTATCTGAAGCGCGAAGGTTTCAGCGAGGCCTTCCGCGATGACCATCTGCTGCCGATGGCGGCGGCGATCTGGTCGTCGCCGGCCCATACCCTCATGGACTATCCGGCCGAGGCCTTCATCCGTTTCTGCGGGAACCACGGCCTGTTGAAGTTGGTCGGCCGCCCGCTGTGGCGCACGGTCGAGGGCGGCAGTCGTGTCTATGTCGAACGGCTCGCGCATGAGATCGACGACGTGCGGCTTAACCACGGCGTGACGACGGTACGGCGCACGGATCAGGGCGTCGTGGTTCACGACAGCCAAGGCGGCGTCGAGCGGTTCGACCATGTCGTCATCGGCGCCCATGCCGATCAGGCCCTGGCCATGCTGGACGACCCAACCGCGCGGGAAAAGGAGGTGCTGGGCGCCTTCCGCTACAGCCGTAACCTGACCGTTCTGCACACCGACGCCGGTCTGATGCCGCAACGTCGCAGGGCTTGGGCCAGTTGGAACTATATCGGCGCCGAGGAGGGTCTGTGCGTGACCTACTGGATGAACAAGCTTCAGGGCCTGTCGGGTCAGGACCTGTTCGTCACCCTGAACCCGCCGCGTCCGCCCAAGCCTGACACCATCCTGCGCAGCGAACTGTACGAGCACCCCATTTTCAACCCCGCTGCCATCCAGGCGCAAAAGCAGCTGTGGAGCCTGCAAGGGCAGGGCGGCGTCTGGTTCTGCGGCGCCCATTTCGGCGCGGGCTTCCACGAAGACGGTCTGCAGGCGGGCCTGGCCGTGGCCGAGCAACTGGGTGGCGTGCGTCGCCCCTGGTCGGTCGAGAACGAGAGCGGTCGCATCCATCTGTCCGCCGCCCCCGTCGGCGCCATGGAGAAGGCCGCGTGACTCAGACCTCGGCCCTCTATCGCGGCGAGGTCATGCACCGGCGGCTGCGGCCCAAGGCGCACCGGTTGAACTATCGTGTCTTCTGGCTGCTGCTGGACCTGGCCGAGATCGAGGGGCTGGATCGACGCCTGCGCCTGTTCTCGCGCAATCGATTCAACCTGATCTCCTTTCACGATCGGGACCATGGCGACGGCTCCGGGACGATGCTGCGGCCGCAGATCGAGACCTGCCTCGGCCGCGCGGGGATCGACATCGGCGAGGGGCCGATCCGGCTGCTGACCATGCCGCGCGTGCTGGGCTACGTCTTTAACCCGATCAGCCTCTATTACTGCCATCATGCCGACGGCCGGCTGGCGGCCATGGTCTATGAGGTGACCAGTACCTTTGGCGTGCGCCATGCCTACGTCATTCCTGTGCTGGAGGAGGATCAGGCGGCGGGCCTGATCCGGCAGGGCGCGGCCAAGGCCCTCTATGTCTCGCCCTTCATGGGAATGGAGATGGACTATGTGTTTCGCGGCCACGCGCCGGGCCCGCGCCTGGATCTGACCATCGACGGCCTCGACGCCGAAGGCCTGTTGATCACGGCCGCCCTGTCGGCTGAGCGGCGTCCGCTGGAGGATCACGACCTGTGGTCGGCGACGGTCGCCCTGCCGCTGATGACCCTGAAGGTCATGGCCGCCATCCACTGGGAGGCGTTGAAGCTCTGGATCAAGGGCGTGCGCCTGACCAGGCAACCCCAACCCGCCCGCGAGCCTGTAACGATCCAGCACAAGGCGTGCGAAAGCCGTCTGACGCAGTGACCCCTGTAACCACTGGGCCTCGATAGCCCGCCTCCTATGCAAAGGGCGCCTGACGCTTATGACCACGACCTTCTACGGCGAGCGAAACGACAGCCGAAAGACGTCTCCGGTCTTCGCTCTGCTTTTGCGACTTCTTGCAGCGAAATGGACCTGGGGGCGGCTCACCATTGTCATGCCCGATGGCGCTCAACACCAGCTGACAGGCGAGGCCGCCGGCCATGCTGCCGTCCTGACCATCCGCGACACTCGCTTTGCCGCGCGGGTACTAAAGAGCGGGGATATCGGCTTTGCGGAAGGCTATATGGCGGGGGAGTGGGGCACGCCTGATCTGGCGATCCTGCTGGTGACCCTGGTCAACAACTACGACCACATCCGTCGCCTGTTCGACGGCAACCCGCTGATGAACTTGGTCAACGGGTTAGGCCACCGATTGAATCGCAACAGCCGTCGCGGGTCTCGCCGAAATATTCACGCCCACTACGACCTGGGCAACGCCTTCTACGGGGCCTGGCTGGACCCTTCGATGACCTATTCCTCGGCGCGGTTCGAACGGCCGGGACAGGGGCTGGAAGAGGCCCAGCGCGCCAAGTATGCCTCACTGGCGCGGTTGATGGACTTGCAGCCAGGCCATAGCCTGCTTGAGATTGGCTGTGGTTGGGGCGGCTTCGCCGAGTTCGCGGCGCGCGAGGTCGGCGTGACCGTCACCGGCGTCACCATCTCACGCGAACAGCATGACTATGCGCGTCGTCGCCTGTTCGAGGCGGGTCTGGCGGAACGCGCTGACATTCGCCTGATCGACTATCGCGACGTCGAGGGGAACTATGACCGCGTGGCCTCCATCGAGATGTTTGAAGCCGTGGGGCGCGAGTACTGGCCAACCTACTTCCAGAAGGTCCATGACGTCCTGAAGCCCGGCGGCCGCGCGGGCTTGCAGATCATCACCATTCAGGAGGCGCTGTTCGATGAATACGACGCACGCACCGACTTTATCCAGAAGTACGTCTTTCCCGGGGGCTCCCTGCCGTCCGAGGCGAAGATGGGGCCTATTCTTGCGCGAGCATGCCTGAGCCAGACGAACATCGAGCGTTTCGGCGGCGATTACGCCGACACCTTGGCCGAATGGGCGCGTCGCTTCGAAAGCGCCTGGGGTGAGATCGTCCGCACGGACGCAGGATTTGATGATCGCTTCCGTCGCCTCTGGCGCTTCTACCTCGCCTATTGCGAGGCCGGCTTCCGGTCAGGGCGCACCGATGTGATCCAGATGGCGCTGCAGCGCGTCTGATCCATCACCCCTGGCTCTCATTGCTAGCGGTGGAACGCCGATGAACCTGAACGCACCTTGATGTCGTCGTGGCGCTTCGCATGGACCGTATGACCGCTCCTGGCGCTCTGCTGACTTATGGAAAGATCTGGATGCGCTCAAGCTTGACAGCGTGGCAAAGGCGTTCGTCATGATCAAAGAACGCTGTGCATTAAAGTTCGGCTGTTGTAGTTTGGGCGCGCTGGGAGGACGCCAGATGAACTATACGGCATGGGTGGTTTCTGCAGTCGTCCTGTGCTTCGGGTCGGCGTCACAGGCTCAAAACTCGTCCGAACGCGGATGGGAGATCACGGTCAGTCCCTATGTCTGGGCCAAGTCCATGGAGGGCAAGATCCAGGGCGCAAGCCTGTCCTCGCCCGTCCATGTTCCCTTCTCTGAAGCCTTTGACAAGGTGGAGGGCGTCTTTATGGGCGAGATCTCCGTGGATGGCCCGCGTTGGGGCGGATATGTCGACTACCAGGGAACCGACAGCCGCGATGAGCGACGCGTCATGGGTTTGCCGCTGGAAGCCGATATTCGGCTGCGAAGCCTGACTGGCGCCATCTATTATGTGGCGCATCAGGAAGAACTCGGCGGTAAAACCGTCCACGATGAGCCCCGGATATTCCGCATACGCCCACTGGTCGGCGCTCGCTGGTCCAGAGCGCGGGCTGATATCGCCGTTCCCGGTCTGGTTGGAACTGGCAAGCAGGCCGAATGGACCGACGTCATCGCGGGTGTCCGAACGGACACCGACATTGACGCCCGCTGGAAGCTGACCGGGCACCTTGATCTGGGGGGCTTTGATCCGGGCGAACGGTTCAGCCTTAACGCTCACGCCTCGCTCGGCTATCGCACAAGCCTTCTGAGAAGACCTGCGCTTTTGCGCGTGGGCTACGCCGTGCTCTTCCAGGAGTACGAGCAAGTTGATTTCACCGGCGACCGTTTCGTCTGGAACATGACGGGACACGGACCGACGGCAGGGGTTTCCATCACGTTCTGAACTTCAACAGAGGGCTGGTCTTGATGAAGATGCGCGGCGCAAGGGCGATGGTAGGGGCTGCGGCCCTGATGGCGGCGACGGCGGGGGCGGGTTTGGCGGACGCCTGCACCCGACTGGTCTATCATGGGGCCTCCGACACGGTGATCACGGCGCGGTCGATGGACTGGCGTAGCGAAATCACCAGCAACCTCTGGACCTTCCCGCGCGGCATGCAGCGCAGCGGCGAAACCGGGCCCAACACCGTCCGCTGGACCTCGAAGTATGGCAGCGTCGTCACCTCGGGCTATGACATCTCGACGACCGACGGGGTCAATGAGGCGGGCCTGATGGCGAATCTGCTGTGGCTGGTCGAATCTGAATATCCGACGTTTGATCCGTCCAAACCCGGCCTTTCGATCGCGGCCTGGGCTCAGTATGCGCTGGATAATTTCGCCACCGTGTCTGAGGCTGTGGCGGCGTTGGAGCAGGAACCCTTCATTGTCGTCACCGACAATCTTCCGGGTGAGAACCGCCTGACCACGGTGCATCTGTCCTTGTCGGACGCGACGGGCGACAGCGCCATTTTCGAATACATCGACGGCAAGTTGAAGATTCACCACGGTCGCCAATACCAGGTCATGACCAATTCGCCGACCTATGACGAGCAACTGGCGCTGAACGCCTACTGGAGCCAGATCGGCGGTACGGTCATGTTGCCAGGCACCAACCGCGCGGCGGACCGGTTCGCCCGCGCGTCCTTCTACGTCAACGCCATTCCCAAGTTCGAGGACCCTAACATCGCGCTCGCCAGCGTGTTCAGCGTGCTTCGTAATACGTCGGTGCCGTTCGGCATTTCCACGGAAAGCGAGCCCAATCTGTCATCCACGCGCTGGCGCACGGTCTTTGACCACAAGCGCAAGCTTTACTTCTTCGAGTCCGCTTTGACGCCGAACACCTTCTGGGTGGATCTGAAGAAGATCGACTTCTCCCCGACGACGGGCAGGGTGAGGAAGCTGGATCTGGGAAAGGATCAGATTCATACTTTCTCGGGCGATGCCACCGGCGACTTCGTTGAGACGCGGCCCTTCACCTTCCTGGGACTTCAACTCTGAGGCGTCGTCGCGGCGCGTGGCGCACAGGAGCCTTTCGCGTTGCAAATGGAATTGACTGGGTGAAGTTGACTCGTCGTGGGCGCCCATTGACGTTCGGTGAGGAGAGGCTTCATCTCGAGTTGAGATGACTCCTTGGAGACTGATCATGGGCGAGCGGGAGCGTAGGGATCACGGCAGTCTGATCCGACAGGCGTTGGATGAAGGGGCCGGTGCGCGTTCGGCCCTGGCCGCTTCGTGGCGGCGGTCTATGTCCCTCTATGGTCTGGACCCCGTCGAGCATGGTCGGGTCGAGACCGTCACCGAGCAGCAGCTTCACGAGGCGCGTCAGGCGATGGAGCCGCTGACGCGCGCCGCCGAAGGGGTGCTGGATCGCCTGTTCCTGGCGGTCGGCGGCGTGGGGTGCTGCGTCCTGCTGACCAATGCCGAGGGGGTGCCGGTTGAGCGGCGCGGGGCGGTCGCGGACGACGAGACCTTCCACCGCTGGGGGCTGTGGCCCGGCGCCGTCTGGTCCGAGGCGGTAGAGGGGACCAACGGCATCGGCACGGCCCTGGCCGAGCACCGGGCCGTGACCATCCACCGCGAACAGCATTTCCACGCCCGCAACACTGGCCTGAGCTGCATCACCCATCCCATTCACGACCACATGGGGAGGCTGGCCGGGGCGCTGGACGTGTCCTCCTGCCGCGCTGACGCGACCGAGGCCATCCTGGGGCTAATCTCGGCGGCCGTTTCGGATGCGGCCCGTGCTATCGAGGCCCAGACCTTCCGCCAGGCCTTTGCCGATGCACGTATTGTGCTGGCGGGCGGGGCCAGCGAGCGCAATGCGGCGGCCCTCCTGGCCGTCGACCGGCACGATCTGGTGATTGGCGCCACGCGGGCGGCGCGGCTGTCGCTGTCCATCAC
Organism: Brevundimonas sp. NPDC090276; assembly: GCF_044772165.1. Classification (NCBI taxonomy): domain Bacteria; kingdom Pseudomonadati; phylum Pseudomonadota; class Alphaproteobacteria; order Caulobacterales; family Caulobacteraceae; genus Brevundimonas; species Brevundimonas sp. NPDC090276. Next base: position 540,743 of record NZ_JBIVYK010000002.1, read on the forward strand.
CGACGAGCGTATCGCGGCCCAACTTCCAGCCTCGGATCTGCTGACGCCGGGCGGGGCCGAGATTGACCTGCTGGAGGCCGAGCGGGGCGCCGTGCGTCGCGCCCTGGCGCGCAGCGGGGGCAATGTCTCGGCGGCGGCGCGGGCTCTGGGCGTCAGCCGCGCCACCCTGCACCGCAAGCTGCATCGCCTGGGTCTGATCGACCTGCACTGACCTGTCGCAATCCTGCGACAGGTTTGCGGCGCACCATTTCGCCGCCGTCTGGCGTTCGGCCCTCTGCCGACCAAACTGGTCTCAAACGACGCCGGACAATCGGCGCCTCAGGAAACCAGCAGGAGGCCTTTCGTGACCAAGCCCGAATTCATCCGCGCCGTGACGCCCAGGTACAAGGCGCGCTACGACAACTTCATCGGCGGCCAGTGGGTGGCCCCCGTCAATGGCCGCTATTTCGAGAACACCTCCCCGGTGAACGGCCGCGTCCTGTGCGAGGTAGCTCGCTCGGACGCGGCCGACGTCGAGCTGGCGCTGGACGCCGCTCACGCCGCCAGGGACAGCTGGGGCAAGACCAGTGTCGCCCAGCGCGCCCTGATCCTGAACCGCATCGCCGACCGTATGGAGCAGAATCTGCAGGCCATCGCCGAGGCCGAGACCTGGGACAACGGCAAGCCGGTTCGTGAAACCCTGGCCGCCGACATCCCGCTGGCCATCGACCACTTCCGTTATTTCGCCGGCTGCATCCGTGCGCAGGAAGGCGGCATCTCCGAGCTGGACAACGACACGGTCGCCTATCACTTCCACGAGCCGCTGGGCGTGGTCGGTCAGATCATTCCGTGGAACTTCCCGATCCTGATGGCGGCGTGGAAGATCGCCCCGGCCCTGGCGGCGGGCAACTGCATCGTGCTGAAGCCGGCCGAGCAGACCCCGGCCTCCATCCTGCTGCTGACCGAACTGATCCAGGACATCCTGCCGCCGGGCGTGCTCAACATCGTCTCGGGCACGGGGATCGAGGTCGGCGAGCCGCTGGCGACCAATTCGCGCATCGCCAAGATCGCCTTCACCGGCTCGACCGCCGTCGGTCAGAAGATCATGGAGTACGCCACCCAGAACATCATTCCGGTGACGCTGGAGCTGGGCGGCAAGTCGCCCAACATCTTCTTCAAGGACGTGATGGACGCCGACGACGCCTTCCTCGACAAGGCGCTGGAAGGCTTCGCCATGTTCGCGCTCAATCAAGGCGAAGTCTGCACCTGCCCCAGCCGGGCCCTGATCCACGAAGACATCTATGAGGCCTTCATCGAGAGGGCGATCGCCCGCGTCGAGGCCATCAAGCAGGGCGATCCGCTGGACCCGACCACCCAGGTCGGCGCCCAGGCCTCGGACCAGCAGTTGAAGAAGATCCTGTCCTATCTGCAGATCGGCAAAGACGAGGGCGCCGAGGTCCTGACCGGCGGCGATCAGGCAGTGCTGAAGGACGATCTGGCCGGCGGCTATTACGTCAAGCCTACGGTGTTCAAGGGCACCAACGACATGCGTGTCTTCCAGGAGGAAATCTTCGGTCCCGTTCTGGCCGTGACCACCTTCAAGACGCTGGAGGAAGCCATCGCCATCGCCAACGACACCGAATACGGCCTGGGCGCAGGCGTCTGGTCGCGCGACATGAACACGGCCTACCGCGCGGGTCGGGCCATCCAGGCGGGCCGCGTCTGGACCAACTGTTACCACCAGTACCCGGCCCACGCGGCCTTCGGCGGCTACAAGAAGTCGGGCATCGGGCGAGAAAATCACCGCATGATGTTGGATCACTACCAGCAGACCAAGAACCTGCTGGTCAGCTACAGCCCCGACAAGCTGGGCTTCTTCTGATCCATTTGAGGGCGCGGGCGTTTAGCCCGCGCCCTTTGTTTTTGACCAGACAGGCGAGGAGACGTGAACATGGCCACAACCATGAAGGCCGCCGTCGTGCGTGAGTTCGGCAAGCCCCTGGTGATAGAGGACGCGCCTATCCCGACGCCGGGTCCGGGCATGATTCAGGTGAAGATCGAGGCCACGGGCGTCTGCCACACCGACCTGCACGCGGCCGAAGGCGACTGGCCGGTCAAGCCGAACCCGCCCTTCATTCCAGGCCATGAGGGTGTCGGCTACGTCTCGGGCGTCGGCGCCGGCGTCAAGCACGTCAAGGAAGGCGACCGCGTCGGCGTGCCCTGGCTCTACACCGCATGCGGCCATTGTCGGCACTGCCTCGGCGGCTGGGAAACCCTGTGCCACGAGCAGCAGAACACCGGCTACTCGGTCAACGGTAGCTTCGCCGAATATGTGGTCGCTGATCCGAACTTTGTCGGCCACCTGCCGGCCAATATCGGCTTTGAGGAGATCGCACCGATCCTGTGCGCGGGGGTGACGGTCTACAAGGGCCTGAAGGTCACGGACACCAAGCCCGGCGACTGGATGGTTATCTCGGGCGTCGGCGGCCTGGGCCATCTGGCGGTGCAGTACGCCAAGGCGATGGGACTGAACGTGGCGGCGGTCGATGTCGACGACGCCAAGCTGGATCTGGCCCGGCGGTTGGGCGCGACGGTGACGGTCAACGCCAGAACCTCCAGCGATCCAGCCGCCGACATCAAGCGCCAGACCGACGGGGGCGCCCAGGGCGTGCTGGTCACAGCGGTGTCGCCCAAGGCGTTCGAGCAGGCGCTGGGCATGACGGCGCGCGGGGCGACCGTGGCCCTGAACGGCCTGCCGCCCGGCGATTTTCCGCTGTCGATTTTCGACATGGTGCTTAACGGGACGACGGTGCGCGGCTCTATCGTAGGCACGCGGCTGGACCTTCAGGAAGCGCTGGACTTCGCCGCCGACGGCAAGGTGAAGTCGATCAATACGGTCGAGCCGCTGGACAACATCAACGATATCTTCGCGCGGATGCACCGAGGGCAGATCGAAGGACGAGTGGTCATGTCGCTCGGTTGACGGGGTATTGGCGTGTTTTGAGAGGGATCGTGTGGTCTGCGCGTGGCGCTACGCAGACCTGATCGCGATCGCGGACAGGTCGTTGGCCGCATCGAGCGGCGCGCCTGACGCCTTCCGTTCGGAATAGCGGTCCACCAACTGGCCGGCATGGGCGCGGGTCAGGACGGTGAAGCGCACCAGTTCTTCCATCACGTCGACGATGCGATCATAGTAGCTGGACGGCTTCATGCGGCCGTCGTCGTCGAATTCCATGAAGGCCTTGGCCACGCTGGACTGGTTGGGGATGGTGATCATCCGCAACCAGCGGCCGAGCAGGCGCAGGGTGTTCACTGCATTGAAGCTCTGCGAGCCGCCGGAGACCTGCATGACGGCCAGGGTGCGGCCCTGGGTCGGACGCATGCCGCCCATGTTCAGCGGCAGGTGGTCGATCTGAAGCTTCATGATCCCCGAAATCTGGCCGTGGCGTTCTGGGCTGCTCCAGACCATGCCCTCCGACCACAGGGCGTGCTCGCGCAGTTCGTGGACGGCGGGATGGTCGTCGCAGTCGACCTGATCGGTCAGCGGCAGGTCGGACGGATCGAAGATGCGCGTCTCGCAGCCCATGAAGCGCAGAAGGCGGGCGGCCTCCTCGACAGCCAGACGGGAAAAGGACCGATCCCGCAGCGAGCCATACAGCAGCAGGATGCGCGGCGGGTGATCATTCGGGCCGAGGCCAAGCGCAGGACGGCTGGACAGATAGGCCGGGTCGAGCGCCGGCATATGATCGGGATCGGGCAGGTCGCGAAGACGGTTCATCGGGGGCGCAGATCCTTGGACATGAAGGCCGCCGAGGCGGGGCACAGGCCGCTGAACTGCCGGGAGGCGGCTATGGCAGGCGGCGCGGCTGACCGAAGGGCGACCGAGTAGCCGCGCCGCTGGAAGAAGGCGGCGGCCGAGGTCGTGAGCAGATAGAGGCCGGCAGCTCCTTGATTGGCGGCTTCAGCTTCGAGCCAGGACAGGATCGCCCCGCCGTGACCGCCGCCGCGACGGCTTTCAGGGACGACGATGGAGCGGATCAGGACGTCGGGCCCGACCTGCTCCAGCCCGCCGAAACCAATCAGCCCCTCGCTATTCTCAAAGCGGAAGAAGCGCCGGCCGGGTTCGTGGAGGTCGTCCGTCGGCAGGCCCGCGGCCTCCAACGTGGTGATCAGGTCGGCGGTGGGCTCAGGTAACTCCACAGCGTTGAAGGCCATCAGCAGGCGTCCTTCTTCGGGGCGGTCGCAGGGAAGTAGCGGCGGCCCAGCCAGAGGGCGACCGACACCAGCAGGATCAGCACCGGCACCTCGACCAACGGGCCGATGACGGCGGCGAAAGCGACCGGCGAGGCTAGACCGAAGGCGGCGATGGCGACGGCGATCGCCAGCTCGAAATTATTGGAGGCGGCGGTGAAGGCCAGGGCCGTGGTGCGCGGATAGTCCGCCTCGATCAACCGCCCCATCAGGAAGCTGACCACGAACATGACGAGGAAGTAGATCGTCAGCGGGATGGCAATGCGCAGGGCGTCCAGCGGCAGGGCGACCACCTCGCCGCCCTTGAGGCTGAACATGGCGATGATGGTGAAGAGCAGGGCGATCAGGGTGGCCGGCGCTATGCGCGGCAGGAAGCGCGTCTCGTACCAGTCGTTTCCCTTGCGCGCGACCAGCGCCCGCCGCGTCAGGAAGCCGCCGAGGAAGGGCAGGCCTAGGTAGACCAGGACGGCGCCGGCGATAGTCCAGACGCTGACATCGACCACGCTGCCCTCCAGCCCGAACAGGGGCGGCAGCACGGTCAGGAACAGCCAGGCGTAGAGGCTGAAGAAGGCGATCTGGAAGAGCGAGTTGAAGGCGACCAGGCCCGCCACATACTGGTTGTCGCCGCGCGCCAGCTGGTTCCAGACCAGCACCATGGCGATGCAGCGGGCCAGTCCGATCAGGATGACGCCGGTCATGTATTCCGGCTGGTCGCGCAGGAAGATGACCGCCAAGGCGAACATCAGCACCGGCCCCAGCACCCAGTTCTGGAACAGGGACAGCAACAGCACGCGCTTGTCGGCAAAGACTGCGCGGCAGTTCCTCGTATTTCACCCGTGCCAGCGGCGGATACATCATCAGGATCAGGCCGATGGCGATGGGGATATTGGTCGTCCCGACCGACAGGCCGTCGATCCAGGCGGGCAGCCCCGGCACGACCGAGCCCAACAGCACGCCCAGCGCCATGGCGGCGAAGATCCATAATGTCAGCCAGCGGTCGAGGAAGGAGAGGCGGCGCTTCGGTTGTTCGGTGACGACGGCGTCGACCATCAGCGAAGCCTCCAGCCGTCGGCGTTGATAACGACTTCGCCGTCCTCCTTGGTGAAGGGTTTCAGGCCCTCAGGCGGAAGGAGGCCCAGAACCGCTTCGGACGGCCGGCACAGTTTCACGCCCAGCGGCGAGACGACGATCGGGCGGTTCAGCAGAACCGGATGGGCGTCGATGGCGTCCAGGATCTGGTCGTCGGTCAGGGCGGGATCGCCGAGGCCTAGTTCGGTGAAGGGCGTGCCCTTCTCGCGCAGGAGACTGAGCAGCGGAACGCCCATGCGCTTGGCCAGGTCCTGGATCATGGCGCGGCTTGGCGACGTCCTCATATATTCAATGACATGCGGCTCGATCCCGACGTGGCGGATCAGGGCCAGGGTGTTGCGCGACGTCCCGCAGGCGGGGTTGTGGTAGATGACGACGTCCATGAGGTCCTCAGGCGCGGCAGGGCGCGAGTTCGGCCAGCAGCGGCTCGCACAGTTCGGCGCGGCCCTGGCAGCAGTCCTTCAGCAGGAAGACGACAAGCGTCTGAAGACGGCTCAGATCGGCGCGGTAGATGATCGACCGGCTGCGACGCTCTGAACTGATCAGGCCCGCGCGAGACAGGACCCCAAGGTGGGCTGACATGGTGTTGGCGGGTACGGCGAGCGCATCGGCGATCTCGCCTGCGGGCAGGCCGTCGGCCTCATGCCGGACCAGGAGGCGGAAGGTCTCCAGCCGCGTGGGCTGGGCCAGGGCGGCTAGAGCGAGAATGGCGACTTCTGGTTCCATAATTCCAAGATAATGGAACAAATGGCGTCGTCAATCAAATGGGGTAGCCGATGACCGCTTCTCGCGCTTGTCCGTCTGCGTGCTAATCGCAAAGCTATCGTCATCCAAACTTGGCGCGAATGTTGCCGAAGCGTGAGCGAGTGATCATGAACCCACCCTAGACCCCGTGCCTGTCGCGGGGGGCAAGGATGAAGTTCAGTATTGCGTCGCTGAAGCGGACGGGCGTGACGTTCGCGGCGGCGGCTCTGGTCGCGTGGCTTCCCCATCAGGCTGAGGCCTCGACGGCCGAGCGACAGCCCTTGGCCCGCTTGCCTTTGAGTCACAACGGCGGGACGTGGGACGCGGGCCATGTGCAGGGCGTCGCCGTCGATCTCGAACGCGGCCATATCTATTATTCCTTCACCAACTTGCTCGCCAAATACGACTTCGAGGGTCGGCTGGTCGGGACGCTGGTGGGGTGGACCGGGCACCTGGGCGACCTGGCCTTCAATCCGGCCGATAGCAAGCTATACGGTTCGCTGGAGTACAAGGCGGATCAAGCCTTCTACATCGCGGTGATCGATGTTGCGGGACTGGATCGGGTCGGACTCGAAGCCAGCCGCAACGACCTGTTCAAGACCGTCCATCTAGCCGAGGTCGCGCGTGATTACGCTGCTGACATGGACGGCGACGGACGCTTCGACGGCGACGTCGCTGCGACGCTCGACCATCGCTACGGCGCCTCGGGCATAGACGGTGTGGCCTTCGGCCCGCGCTTCGGACGCACGGACGGGCCCTTGCTGCTGACCGTGGCCTACGGGGTCTATGGCGACGTCACCCGGACCGACAACGACCATCAGGTCCTGCTGCAATACGACACCGCCGACTGGGAGCGTCACGCCCGTCCGCTGTCCGAGGAAGCGCCGCATCGCGAGGGCCCCGCCGCCGTTGACGGCAAGTACTTCGTCCGCACCGGCAATACGACCTACGGGGTGCAGAACCTCGCCTATGACGCCGACGCCGGGCGCTGGTTCCTGGGTGTCTATCAGGGCCGCAAGCCGGAGTTTCCCAACTATCTGCTGTTCGCCGTTGACGCCGGGAGCCGGCCCTCGCGCGGCGATCTGATCGGCGTGACGGCGTCTTCCAGCGAAGGGTGGGAGCAGGGGATGCTTCTGCCCCTGGCGTCCGATGGTCTGGAAGATCCAGCCACCGACCTGCGCGGCTGGCGCTGGAAGGCGGATGTCGGCCTGGAGCCCTTGGGGCGCGGGCTCTTTTATCTGGCGGTGAACTCCGGCGGGAAGGGGAGCCAGGCCGCCGACCTGACCCTGATGCGCTGGACCGGGGACCCGCTGGCGCCGTTCGCGCCCGTCGACGCCGAAGAGCACCGGCGACGAACCTCCACGCCCTGAGCCGCGCCTGACGGCTGCGCCCGCCCTCTTGGCGCGCCGCTCGCGGTGAGCGGCGTCCCTTCGCTTTTCCTCTTCCTCCTAGTTGTTCGAGTAAACTCCCATGAAGGCCCGTTCCCGCCACCTCGCCAGCGTCAGCCCGCGAGCCCTGTTGCTGTATCCGCTGATGGCGGCCGCCTTTGCGTCCGTGACGCCTCAGGCGGCCGTGGCGCAAACGACCCGCCAGGCCGCGGCCCAGGCGTCCGCCGCCGCCGGCGCCCTGCGCGGCCGGGTGCTCGACACCGTCAGCGGCGAGTACCTGCGCAACGCCGAGGTTCGCGTCGAAGGCACAGGGATCGTCGCCTACACCGAGGACGGCGGCGCCTTCCGTCTCAGCGGCGTGCCGACGGGCGAGGTCACGCTTGTGGTCCGCTACGTCGGCCTGCAGGAGGCGCGGGCAACGGCCAGCGTTGTCGCAGGCCAGACGACGGTTCTCGACATCGAGCTGAAGGCGCCGCTCTACGCCGGCTCCGACGAGGCCTCTGCGGTGGAGGACATCGTGGTCACGGCCGCACGCGGGGGCCAGGCCAAGGCGCTGATGGAGCGCCGCGTGGCGATGAACGCCAAGAACGTGGTGCCGGCCGACAACTTCGGCGCCCTGACCATGGGCGACGTGGGCGAGTTCATGAAGTCCATGCCGGGCCTGTCGATCGACTACACCGAGGTGGACGCCACGGCGGTTCGCATCGGCGGTCTGCCGCCCAAGTACTCGACCTTCACCATGGACGGGGCCCGGATGGCCACGGCCACCTCGAACAACAACTCGGGGCGTCAGAACTCGTTTGAGCAGATGTCGATCACCGGCATCGAGACGATCGAGCTGAACCACACCCTGCTGGCCAGCATGGACGCCGACTCGCCGGGCGGCAGTATCAACCTGCGCAGCAAGTACGCCTTCCAGCTTCCCGGGCGGCAGCTGCGCTTCCAGCTGGGCGGGGTGGCGACCTCGGACTCGGCCCTGTCGCGCCACTACATGCCCGACGACAAGAAGCACGCCAGCCTCTATCCATCGGCCCAGTTCTCTTACGCCGACGTCTTCATGGACGGCCGTCTGGGTGTGGCGGTCAGCGCCAGCCACAACGCTAACTATGTGCAGCAGGATCGCATACAGACGGACTGGTCCTATCTGGCCGACGGCCGGGTGCTGCCCTATCAGGTCATGTGGCGTCCGGGGCCGAAGCTGACCAGCCGCACCGCCGCCAACCTGGCGGTGGACTACAAGTTCACCGATGACTTGATCTTCTCGCTGCGCAGCAACTACTCGTTCTACGATGTCGAGTATTTCAACCAGTACACCTATCTGACCTTCGGCACGACGACCCGATCCTACGCCGCGCCGGGTTCGACGGGCACGCATATCGTGGTCAATCCGGACGGCCGGAACACTCGACTGCACACCGGCTATTCGCACCGCTACGCCGGAACGCCGACCTATCTGATCGCGCCGAAGCTGGAATATAAGGGCGAGACGTGGGAAGCGGCGCTGCGCGCCAGCTATTCGTCGGCGGAGTTCAACTTCCGCGACACCAGCAAGGGCTTCTTCCAACGGACCGACAACCACCTGACGGGGATCGGCTTCGAGATGGAGCGCGATTCCACGGAGTCCAATGCCTGGTATCTGCGCCAGACGGCGGGTCGTTCGTGGAGCGATCCGATGAACTTCAACCGCGACATCGACATCGGCAACAATGTCCGCACGGCGGAATCGGACGCCGTCAACGACATGTACTCGTTGAACCTGGACGTGAAGAAGCGGCTCAGCCTGGGCGACGTCTACTTCACCCTGATGGGCGGCATGGGCGCGCGCAGCAATGACTGGCGCACCGATGAGGGCTCTTATCAGCAGTTCCAGTACGTCGGCTCGACCGGCGACCTGACCCAGACCGCCCCCGAAGCCGTGGTGCCGTGGACCCAGAAATACCGCTTCGAGATGATCGGCTTTGATGCGGGCAACATGAACGCCCAGGGTTGGCGCGCCGACAGCCACTACGGCATGTACGACATCTACCGCGACCATCCCGAGTATTTCGTGGCGGACGAGGTCGGCAACCTGAAGCGCCGTCTCGACAACGACAAGCGGGTCAAGGAGGACATCACCTCCGCCTATGTCGAGGCCCAGGCCGACGCCGGCCGCGCGCGCTTCGACCTGGGGCTGCGCTATGAGAAGACCGAGACGGCGTCCCGGATCGCCGTCGTTCGCCCGCTCAAGGAGGTCACGGACGCCGGCCTGTCGGTCAACACGGTCGAGGGGCTACTGTACCAGTACAACAACGGGACCTATCAGGATCGCAAGGGCGAGTACGACGACTGGTTCTGGAGCGGCGGCGTCAAATACGACTTCACCGACAAGCTGGTGGGCCAGCTATCCTTCAGCCAGGCGGTTCTGCGCCCCGATTACGGCAACCTGGGCGGGGTGGTGTCGGTCAACGACGACACCATGATCGTCACCGTGCCGAACCCCGAGCTGAAGCCGGAGCATTCGACGAAGTATTACGCCAGCCTGCAGTATTATCTGGCGCCGGCGGGCATCATCGGTCTGTCGGCCTACCAGCTCGACATGCAGGACATGCAGGTCACCGGCATGACGGTGAACCCTGAGGATGTCGGCTTCGATCCGGCTGAGTACGCGGGCTACACCTTCCGCAGCGCCCAGAACCTGCCGGGGACCAGCACCAACCGGGGCTATGTCGCGGAATACAGCCAGCAGTTGACCTTCCTGCCGGGCGCATGGCGCGGTCTGGGCCTGCATGGCTCGGTGACCTATCTGGATCCGGACGGCGAGCGTCAGGGCACGCCGAAACAGGCCGCCAACTGGGGCGTGCGCTACAACATCGGCCGCTTCGACTTCCAGCTGAACGGCAACTGGCAGTCGAAATATCGCGTCAGCGGGCTGAACAACACGCCGACCACGGCCAACAACGGCGTCCTCTACCACTCGCCGCGAGAGCTGTGGAACGTCAGCGTGAACTACAAGATCAACGACCGCTTCGACCTGATGCTGGCGGGGCGCAACATCTTCAACTCGCCGGACGTCATCTACTCCAACGAGCGTGATCGGGTGCAGCAGTACACCGTGTACGGCTCGATGTGGAACATCGGCGTCAAGGGCGTCTTCTGATCGCCCTGTCGACCTGAAGACCTGGTGGCCGCGCCTTCCTGCGACGGCGCGGCCACCGGGAGCTCGACTTGAGGGACGGCGTCCCTCGATCTGTACCTCCAAAGGATAATCTCATGCCTCTGCTGCTTGATCGACGCCGGCTGGTGCTGGGCGGCGGCCTGGGCCTGGCCGCTCTGGGGCTGCCGGGCGGCGCGGCCCTGGCGAAGGCGCTTCTCGGCGCCTCTGGCTTCACCCACGGCGTGGCCAGCGGTGAGCCGGGCCCGGACTCCCTGCTGCTGTGGAGCCGCTACGTCCCGGTGGGCGGGGCCGATGAGGTCCGGCTGGATGTCGAGATCGCCCTGGACCGCGAATTCCGCCAGATCGCGGCGCGTGGCGTGGCGCGCACCGGCGCCTATCGCGACTGGACGGCCAAGATCACCCTGGATGGCCTGCAACCGGGCACGACCTACTGGTATCGCTTCATCGGGCCGGACGGGAGCAGGTCGCAGACGGGCAGGGCGCGGACATTGCCGGTCGGCCGAACCGGTCGATTCCGCATCGGCCTGTTTTCCTGTTCCAACCTGCCTATGGGCTGGTTCAACGCCTATGCTCATGCGGCGGCGCGCGACGACGTCGACCTGTGGCTGCACGCCGGCGACTATGTCTATGAGTACGGCTTGGGCTCCTACGCCGTGGACGATCGCATCGCCGAGCGCGCGGTTCTGCCTGCCCACGATCATGAGATGGTCGCCTTGGCCGACTATCGCCTGCGCTTCGCCTGCTATCGCGCCGACCCCGACCTGCAGGCTGTGCACGCGGCGGCGCCCATGGTCTGCGTCTGGGACGATCATGAATCGACCAACGATAGCTGGGAAGGCGGGGCTCAGAACCATCAGGCGGCGACCGAGGGCGACTGGAGCACGCGCCGCGCCGCCGCCGCTCAGGCCTATCTGGAATGGATGCCGATCTCGGAAGAGCCCTGGAAGGCCTATCCGATCGGCGATCTGGCCACCCTCTACCGCACCGAGTCGCGTCTGATCGGCCGTACGCGACAGGCAGACATCGGCGCGGCCTATCGCGAGGGAACCGAGGCGGCCCTGGCCGCCTTCCGCGACGGCGTATGGCAGGACTCCTCAGCGTCCATGCTGGGCTCGACCCAGGAAGCCTGGCTGGCTCGCGAACTACGGGCGAATGCCCGCACCACGGCCTGGCAGGTGGTCGGCATGGGCACCATCATGGGCCGTACCGTCATGCCCCAGGACGCCGTCAGTTGGTTGCGTTCGGACCTCGGCGAAGGCGCCGTCCGCTCCTTCACCAACGCCGCGCGGGCGGGCCGGGCCGGTCTGCCGATGTGGATGGATCGTTGGGACGGCTATCCGGCGGCGCGCGCGCGCTTCCTCAAGGCGGCGCAGGCGGCCGACGCCGACCTGGTCATGCTGGCGGGCGACAGCCACAACGCCTGGGCCTATTCCCTGTCCGAGGACGGCCGCCCCGCCGGGGTGGAATTCGCCGGCCAGGCTGTGACCTCCAACGGCATCGAGCGGCAACTCGGCGTGCCGCCGTCGGTCGCCGCCCGCGCTTTCCTCGCCGCCAACCCCGAGATGGCCTGGGCCCGGACCAGCGGACGCGGCTACATGATGATCGACATCACGCCTGACCGCGTCGGCGGCGAATGGATATTCATGGAGACGATCAAGGCGCGCAGCACGGCCGTCGCCAGCGTACACCGGATGACGGTACAGAAGGGACGGCGACGTTTCCTCGCCTGAGGGCAGGTCTTTCGCGCATAGAGTTGGGGGGCGGAAAGCTTGACGGTGGCGCGCCCAAGACGGACACCATGACACTGGAGCATTCAGGAAGAGCGCCATGATCACCCGCTTCGCTGAGCAGGGCCGCTACGATATCGGGGCCGCCGGGCTGCATTGGCTGATCGCCGTCCTTCTCTTCGCGGAGATCTATGTCGGCTGGACCTTTGGCGACATGGATCGGGGGGCGGTGAGAGATCTCTGGTTCGACTGGCACAAGAGCGTGGGGATCACGATCCTCATCCTCAGCCTGGCGCGACTGGGCTGGCGCATCGTCAACCCGCCGCCGCCCCTTCCGGCACGGACGCCGCGCTGGGAACGGGTCGTGGCGGGCCTCAGCCACTTCGGCTTCTACATGATCATGATCGGCCTGCCGTTGACGGGCTGGGCGGCGGTCTCCACGGGGCGGGCGGCCCTGACCAGCGACATGATGAGCCTGGCCGGCGGCCTGTCATGGCCCTTGCTTCCCGGGCTGCCCCGCGGCCTGCATGAGCCGATGGAGGGCGTTCATGAGGTGCTGGTGAAGGTGACCTATGTCCTGGTCGTCCTGCACGTCTCGGCGGCCTTGAAGCATCAGTTTCTCGACCGGGGGCGGATGGCCGGTCGGATGTGGCCCTTCCCGCGGCGCTGAGGCGCTTCCGGTCCGCCGGGCGCCTTCAGGGGAGGTCCGCTACCGGGGCTGGCGGTCGGGGGACGTCTCTGATCAGGCGGCGACGCCGAACAGACGGCCGACCCCTGCGGTGATGGCCATGGCAAGAGCCCCCCAGAAGACCACCCGCGTCACGGATCGGCCGATGGGCGCGCCGCCGGCCCTGGCGCCCAGGGCGCCCAGCAAGGCGAGACCGATCAGCGCGGATCCGGCGACCCACAGGGCCAGCCCGGCCATGGGCGCGATCGCCGCGACGACCAGGGGCAGGGCGGCCCCGGCCGAGAAGGTCACGGCCGAGGTGATCGCCGCCTGGATGGGGCGGGCGGCGGTGATCTCGGATATGCTGAGTTCGTCGCGGGCGTGGGCGGCCAGGGCGTCGTGGGTCATCATCTGCCTGGCCACTTCCGACGCGAGATCGGGGGCGACCCCGCGAGCGGCGTAGATTCCGGCCAGCTCACGCACCTCGGCCTCATGGTCACCGGCCAGTTCAGAAGTCTCGCGCGCGAGATCGGCCTTCTCTGTGTCGGACTGCGAACTGACTGAAACATATTCGCCGGCGGCCATGGACATGGCCCCGGCGGCGAGGCCTGCGACGCCGGCGATCAGGACCGCGCCATGGCTGGACGCCGCGGCGGCCACGCCCACGACCAGACTCGCGGTGGAGACAAGGCCGTCATTGGCCCCGAGCACCGCCGCCCTGAGCCAGCCGATACGCTCGACTCGATGGGACTCGCTATGAAGCATCTCTCGTCTCTCCGACTGCCGCTGGAAGCTGACGCTCAAAGCGCTGCTGTGGCAAGTCCCGAGGGTTGAAGGTCCGCGGGCGCGAGTCGGGTCTTGGGACCTGGTTTAAGGCAGGTCGAGAACGTCGTTCCATGACGACGGAACGGATGTGTGTCATGATGGCACGTCTATACCGCACGGAAGCGGCCCATGAGCCTGTCTCTTGCTTTCCACGGCGCGGCGGAATGCGTCACCGGATCCTGCGCCCTGGTCGAAGCCGGCGGCGTGCGCTTTCTGGTGGATTGCGGGCTGTTTCAGGGATCGAAGTCGCTCAAGTCGCTGAACCACGATGCCTTTCCGTTCGACGTGACGTCCATTGACGCTGTCTTTCTGACCCATGCCCACATCGACCATTCCGGCCTGCTACCCAAGCTGGTGCGGGCGGGCTATCGGGGGCCCGTCTACACCACCCGGGCCACGCGCGATCTTTGCGAGGTCATGCTGGCGGACGCCGCCGAGATCCAGGAAGGCGACGTCGCCCATCTGAACCGCCGAAACCAGAGGCGCGGGATCGACCCGGTGGAGCCCATCTATACCGTGGCGGACGTGGCGCCGACCTTGCGACTGTTCCAGACGGTGAAGTTCGGCGAACTGATCGAGCCCCTGGCGGGGGTTCAGGCGCGGTGGTGGCCGGCGGGCCATCTTCTGGGCGCGGCCTCGATCGAAGTGGTGGTCATGGACGACGGCAAGCCGGTGCGGCTCCTGTTCTCGGGGGACCTGGGGTCTGGCCGCCAGCCCTTGCTGCCGACGCCGGACGGACCGGTCGGGGTCGATCACGTCATTCTGGAATCCACTTACGGCGACCGCTCACGCCAGGACCTGACGCCCGAGGCGCGCCGACAGGTCTTGGCGGAGGAAATGCGCCAGGCGAAGGCGGCCGGCGGGCCGTTGCTGATGCCGACCTTTGCGGTGGGACGGGCCCAGGAGCTGATCCTCGACCTGCTGGCGGTGATGCGCGACGAACCGGAGCTGGCGACCGAGATCTTCCTGGACTCGCCCCTGGCGATCGAGGCCACGGACGTCTTCCTGAGGCGGGGCTGGAACGTCGAGGCGGAAGAGAACCCCTATCTCGAGCTTCGTCACGCGCCGCGCCTCCACTATCTGATGCGGCCTCAGGAGAGCGACGGGCTGGAGCGGCTGCGCGACTGGCACGTCATTCTGGCGGGCAGCGGCATGTGCGACGCCGGACGCATCCGGCGGCATCTAAAGCGGCTGCTCTGGCGTCGCGAAACGACCGTTCTGATCACGGGCTTCCAGGCGGCGGGGACGCTGGGCCGGGTCTTGCTGGAAGGCCGACGCCTGGTCCGCATTCAGGGCGACGACGTGCGGGTCAATGCGCGCATTCGTGAGATCGACGCCTATTCCGCCCACGCTGACGCGGCCGGCCTGGTCGCCTGGCTGAAGGCGCGTCAGCCGGTGGGCGGCAAGATCTTTCTCGTACATGGCGAGCCCGACGCTCGCCTCGGTCTGGCGGCCCGGCTGGTTGAGGTGGGGATCGACGCCAAGGCGATCATGGCGCCGGTTCTGGATGAAGCCTTCGTACTGAGCGGGACCGAGGCGCTGGGGTCGGAGACGCCCCGACGGCTGACTTCCGGCTTGGCGGGAAGGCCCGACTGGCGCAATGGTCGTGCGGAGTTCCTCGGCGACCTCAACGAAGCGCTGCAGGACGCGCCGGACGACGCCACGCGCGAGGCCCTGATCGCGCGGCTGCTCGAAGCGCTCAAACCGCCCGGTCCAGGCGGCTGACCGCCGGCGCTATCGCGTCCGCTCTTCAGGACGTCTGATCTGACCGAGGAGGCTCGAATGAAACAGGCTCTGATCGTCGCACATCCAAGGATCCGCAGCTTCACCGTGGCCATGGCCGAGGCCTATGCCGAGGCGGCGCGCGGGGAGGGCGTCGAGGTCGTTCTTCGCGATCTCTATCGCCTGGGCTTCGACCCCATGCTGCACATGGAGGAGTTGCCGGATCACGAAGGCTTCCAGCCTCGCGCGGACGTGCTGGACGAGCGATCCGCCATCGGCGACGCGGATGTCTTCGCCTTCTTCTATCCCCTTTGGTTCAACGCGCCTCCAGCCATTCTGAAGGGCTATGTTGAGCGGGTCTTCGGCATGGGGTTCGGCTATTCCCGGTTCGGCCTCGAGGGCAATCAGCCGCTCCTTTCGGACAGGAAGCTGGTCAGCTTCACCAGTTCGGGCGCGCCCCAGGACTGGGTTGAGAACAGCGGCGCCTGGGACGCCATGCGCCGGCATTTCGACGATCATCTGGCGGCCGTCACCGGGCTGGGACTGATCGGCCACCACAATATCGGAGAGGTGGTTCCGGGCATGAGGGAGGATGTCGTCGCCAGTCATGCCCGGACCGTGGCCGGGACGGCCGCCAGAATCGCCCACGGCGGACGCTGACGCAGACCGTCTTCGGCGGGGCGACGCGAGCCTGCAGCGCGAAGAAGATCGTGCCTGCGTTTGGCGCATGAGGCGAGGCTCACGCGGGCCGATGGAACTCACCGCGCCGTATAGCCGCCGTCGATGACAAGTTTTGTTCGCGATCAAAAACGACGCTGTCCATATCAGCGTCAGTGTGCCGGTTTTGGCCGGAAGCTCAGGAATGAGGAACTCTGACAGCCAATGAAGCCTAACACTGAAATTTTTCGCATAATATATCTTAGACGATTTCAGGCAGTGTTTAGCCTCCTTCCACGTGGCGATGCGCGCGGACGCACCAGACGACGCTGACGACCATCAGGATCATGGCGACAATCTCGATCGCGGTCGGCCCGCGCTGCTCTAGAATGAAACCATAAAGGAAAGCGAACAGAGTTTCGGACACGATCATTTGGCCCAGCATCGTCAGTGGCAGCATGCGGCTGGCCTGGTTCCAGAATGCGTTGCCGATGATGGACGCAAAGATGGCGACGCCCAGGCTCACACCGAGAAAGCGCGCCCAGATCTCGCCGGACCAGGCGCCCATGGTCAGAACCGCGGGCACAGCCAGCAACAGTGCGAATGCGCCAGTCACCACCCCGGTCAGCAGCGACCAGTCGTGGGGCGACACTTGGGGCAGCCGCCCCATCCAGCGGCTGTTGCCGACAGCAAACGCCGACCAGGACAAAAGAGCCGCAAGGGCACAGACCAGACCAATCAGGGTTTGGACGCCATCATGTTGGGCGCCGTTGGACCGGCTCAGAGCTTCCCAGCCGATCAGGCCGACGGCGAAGGCCGCCAGAGCGATGGGCGGCGCCACGCGCGACAGCGGCGGCGAGTTCTTGTCCTTCAGCCCCCACAGCGCGACCACGATCGGCACCATGCCGACGATCAGGGCCGAGGCTCCGACGCCCGCGAAATGGACGCTGACCACCACGAAGACGAAGTATACGATGTTGCCCGCCAGGCTCAGCCAGGCCAGGGCCCGCCACGCTTTCCAGTCCATCGCTGCCGTCACCCGTCGCCAGCGCGGCGCGATCAACAGGGCCGCGATCAGGCCATAGGCGAGATAACGTCCCGCCGTCATCATCATCGGCGAGGCTTCGGGCGCAATCTTGGGCGCCAGGAAGACCAGTCCCCACAGGGCGCCCGCCGCCAGACCGCTGGCGACGCCCCAGAAGCGCTGTGATGCCGCTGTGGTCACTGTTCTCCAGGCTCCACAATGCGGCCGCCGGTCATCGGCTCGGGCACGCCCGTCGTGCCGGGGTAGCTGATCGGCAGGCCCAGCAGGCAACGCGCGGCCAGGAAGGCGAAGGCCTCGGCCTCGATGGAATCGCCGCGCCAGCCTTCGTCCTCTGCGGTCGTCACCGGCACGCCCGCGCGCTCGCGGATCGCCGCCAGCAGGACAGGATTATGCCGACCTCCGCCGCAGGCCACGACCTTGGTGGGCTTCTCGGCACAGCGCGCCACGCCCAGGGCCGCCGCCTCGGCCGCAAAGGCGGTCAGCGTCGCCGCCGCGTCCTCCAGCGACAGACCTGACACCGGATCCAGAGAAAAGTCGAACCGGTCCAGCGACTTCGGCCCCGCCGCCGCGAAATAGGGATGGGCCAGATAGGCGTCCAGCACGACCTGATCGACCGTCCCCGCCGCCGCCAGCTTGCCGCCCTCGTCCATCCGCTTCTTGCCGCGCGACTGCACCAGCAGATCGACCATGCCGTTGGCCGGACCGGTGTCGAAGGCTTCCAGCCCGCCGTCGGCGCGGACCAGGGTGATGTTCCCCACCCCGCCCAGGTTCAGCACGGCGACCGGCCCGCTCAGGCCCGCCTTTTTCACCAAAGCCGCGTGATAGACGGGGGCCAGCGGCGCCCCCTGCCCGCCCGCCGCCACGTCCGCGCTGCGGAAATCATAGGCGGTGCGCACGCCCAGCCCCTCGGCCACGCTCAGGGCGTCGATCAGTTGCACCGTGCGACCCGGCGATCCCGGCGTCGGCGCCTCGTGCAGCACCGTCTGGCCATGCACCCCGACCAGATCCAGTGAACTGGCCTTTACCCCGTTCACCGCCATGAAGCCGAGCGCCGCCGCCAGATGGGCGTCGGCCACCGCCATGCGGGCGTCTTCAAAGCTGTCGGGTTCTTCCTCGTCGCGCTCCCAGTCCAGGGCGTCCTCGATGGCGTCCTCGACGATGGCGCGGGTCTCGGCGTCCAGCTTCATCTCGCCGGCGGGGCCGAAGCTGATGATGTTTTCGCCGTCGGTTTCGATCACCGCCATGTCCACGGCGTCGAGCGAGGTGCCGGTCATGAAACCGAGCACGCGGAGGGTTTTTGTCGAGGAGGAGGTCGTCATGGCGGGTTGACTGCCACGTCGCGCACGCCGTAGCTAGCGCCCATGATCGCCGCCCGCGCCATTTCCGGCCTGTATTACCGTTCGCTGAGCTAGCGAGCGGCCGCGATCTCGTGCCGCCTTCGCTGGCGGTGCGACTTCCCGACAAGGAAGACGGCCGCCGGCATCCCTGCTACGGAGCCGTCCATGACCGACCAAGCCTTCAAGTCCGACTTCCTCAAGACCCTGCAATCGCGCGGATATATCCACCAGGTGACCCACCCGGTGGAGCTGGATGACGCCGCCTCGAACGGGATCGTGACGGCCTACATCGGCTTCGACGCCACGGCGCCGTCGCTGCACGTCGGCAGCCTGATCCAGATCATGATGCTGCGCCGCCTGCAGCAGGCCGGACACAAGCCCGTCGTCCTGATGGGCGGCGGCACGACCAAGGTCGGCGACCCGACCGGCAAGGACGCCTCGCGCCCGCAACTGACCGACGAGACGATCCAGGCCAACATCGCCTCGATCAAGACCGTGTTCGAGAAGTTCCTGACCTTTGGCGAAGGCCCGTCTGACGCCGTTATGGTCGACAACGACGAGTGGCTGTCGAAGTTCGGCTACGTCGAGTTCCTGCGCGACTACGGCACGCATTTCACCGTCAACCGGATGCTGAGCTTCGACTCGGTCAAGCTACGCCTCGAGCGCGAGCAGCCGATGACCTTCCTCGAGTTCAACTACATGCTGATGCAGTCGGTGGACTTCCTGGAGCTGAACCGCTCGCTGAACGTGACGCTGCAGATGGGCGGATCGGACCAGTGGGGCAACATCACCTCGGGCGTCGATCTGGTGCGCCGCGTGGACCAGAAGTCGTCCTTCGGCCTGACCACCCCCCTGCTGACCACGGCCTCAGGCGGCAAGATGGGCAAGACGGCCCAGGGTGCGGTCTGGCTGAACGCCGAACAGCTCAGCCCCTATGACTACTGGCAATTCTGGCGCAACGCCGAGGACGCCGACGTCGGCCGCTTCATGCGCCTGTTCACCGACCTGCCGCTGGACCAGATCGCGCTTTACGAAGCCATGGAAGGCGCCGGCATCAACGAAGCCAAGAAGGCCCTGGCCGACGCCGCGACCTCGATGCTGCACGGCTCGGAGGCGGCCCAGGCTGCTCGCGCCGCCGCCGAAGCCGCCTTCGAGAAGGGCCAGCTGTCGGCTGACCTGCCGACGGTCGAACTGCCGAAAGACGAGGTGATCGGCGCCATGATCGCCGCCGTCGTGACCAAGGCTGGTCTGACCACGTCCAACGGCGAGGCGCGCCGCCTGGCCCAGGGGGGCGGCCTGCGTCTGAACGATGAGGCCATCGCCGACGGCGCGCGCTTGATCGAAGACGCCGACGTCAACGCCGACGGCGTGCTGAAGCTGGCCGCCGGCAAGAAGAAGATCGTGCTGGTCAAGCCGGTCTAAGGAAGGAAACAAGGATGACCGACATCACCGAAGGCCAGGCCGCCCCTGGGTTCGATCTCGCCACCGATGGCGACGGCCGCATCACGCTGGACGACCTGAAGGGCAAGTCGGTCGTCCTCTACTTCTATCCCAAGGCCGACACGCCTGGCTGCACGACCGAGGGGCTGGACTTCTCGGCCCTGGCCGACCAGTTCGCCGCCGCGAATACCGTCGTCATCGGCGTCTCGCGCGACGCGGTGAAGAAGCTGGACCGCTTCAAGGCCAAGCACGATCTCAAGGTAGTTCTAGGTTCGGATGAGGACGGCGTGGTCTGCGAGGCCTACGGCACATGGATCATGAAGAAGCTCTATGGCCGGGAATACATGGGTGTCGAACGCGCCACCTTCCTGATCGACGGCGCGGGCGCGGTTCGGCGCATTTGGCGCAACGTCAAGGTCAAGTGCCACGCCGAGCAGGTGCTGGAAGCCGCCCAATCTCTCTGACGGGCGCTTTGATCCAAGCAATGCGCTGAGGCCAAGCTTGCCTCCGTCGCCGACCTGATCCTAACTGCCGCCAAGGGGCTACAGTAGGATTAGGCCGGCCTTGCTGGCGAGATGCGGAGCGCACCATGTTCAACAAGAGCAAACCCTTCGACAACGGCCCCTCCAGCGGGTTGGGAATCCCGCCCGCGCCGGAGCCGACTCCGGCCGCCACGTCGACGCCAGCCGCCGCGCCGCGCGCGTCTGAGCCTTCGCGCCCGGCGGCCTCGCGCTCTTCCAGCCTGTCGACCCTGTCGGCCGGCGTGAAATACGAAGGCAACATTTCGGGCGCCGGCGAGCTTCAGGTCGACGGCTCGCTAAAGGGAGATATCCGCGTCGTCCGCGTCACCATCGGTGAGGGCGGCTCGGTTGAGGGCACGGTCCACGCCGACGTTCTCGAGGTGCGCGGCCGCGTCTCAGGCGCCATTGTCGCAAAGCAGGTCAAGTTGTTCGCCACGGCCCGCATCGAGGGCGACATCACTCAGGAGCAACTGTCGATCGAACAGGGCGCCTGGTTCCAGGGGCGCTGCACCCAGGCCAAGCGCGACACGCCGGGCGCCAACATGCTGGATGCTCCGACGCCGGCTGAAAAGCCCGTCGCGGCCAACGCCAAGGCCGACAAGGTCGAGGCCAAGCCCGCCGCCTGACCGGCGATCGGACAAAGGAAAAGGGGCGGCCTGCAGGCCGCCCCTTTTTAGTTCGCGTCTCGGGTCTCGCCGACCCGGGCCGCTAGGGCTGCGCCCATGAACTGATCCAGATCGCCGTCCAGGACCCCTTGCGTGTCCGAGGTCTCGACCTCGGTGCGCAGGTCCTTGACCATCTGATAGGGCTGCAAGACGTAGGATCGGATCTGGTGACCCCAGCCGATGTCGGTCTTGGCGTCAGCCAGGGCTTGCGCCGCCGCCTCACGCTTTTGCAGTTCCAGTTCGTACAGACGGGCGCGCAGCATCTTCCACGCCTGATCGCGGTTCTGGTGCTGAGAGCGACCGGTCTGACAGGCCACCACGGTATTGGTCGGAATGTGCGTCAGGCGCACGGCCGAGTCCGTCTTGTTGATGTGCTGGCCGCCGGCGCCGGACGCGCGATAGGTGTCGGTGCGCACGTCGGACGGGTTGATGTCGATCTCGATCGTGTCATCCACGACCGGCGACACCCCGATGGAAGCGAAGCTGGTGTGGCGCTTGGCCGCCGCGTCATAAGGGCTGATGCGGACCAGGCGGTGCACGCCCGATTCCGACTTCAGCCAGCCATAGGCGTTGGGACCGGTGATCAGCACCGTGGCCGACTTCACGCCCGCCTGTTCACCCTCTTCGAGGGCCTCGATCGTGGTCTCATAGCCATGGGCCTTGGCCCAGCGCGTGTACATGCGCAGCAGCATGCCGGCCCAGTCGTTGGACTCGGTGCCGCCGGCCCCGGAGTTCACTTCCAGATAGGCGTCGTTGCCGTCCGCCTCGCCGGACAGCAGGGCTTCCAGTTCAGCGCGGGCGGCGCGATCCTTGACGCCGCGAAGCTGTTCGCGCGCTTCCTCGAGGGTGGCTTCATCGCCCTCCTCGTCCGCCATCTCGGCCAGCATGACGCCGTCTTCGAGGGCGTTTTCCAACTCGCGGACGCTGTTGACCTGGGCTTCCAGACGCGAACGATCGCGGCTGACGGCCTGGGCCTGTTCCGGGTTGTCCCACAGGGTTGGATCCTCGACCCGCGCGTTCAGCTCATCGAGCTTTCTTAGAGCGACATCCCAGTCAAAGTCGCCTCCTGAGCAGAGCGACGCTCTGCTCGATGTCGGCCTTCATGGCCTCGACATCCGGTCTCATCGCAAACTCCTGCGAAACAACGCCCTCCCTGTAGCGGCGCCACACCGCGTGCGGCCCGATAGGGAAAGCAAGATGAAAAACGGCGCGCCTGCGGACAGGCGCGCCGGTTGGTGGGTCTAACTAGAGCCTCAGTAGAGTCCGCTCAAGTCCTCTGCCGGCTGCTTCTTTGGCGGCGGAGGGGCGACGGCGGCCGGCGCGGCGGCTGCCGGAGCTTGCGCGGCCTCCTGCTCGCGACGGATCACGTCGTTGTAGTTCTGCGGTCCTTCCGGCTGAAGGGGGCGCGGCGCTTCCTCGCGGATCTGACGCTCGGTGCCCGGACGGAAGGCTTCCTCGATGCCGTTGACGGTGCGGAAGACGGCGTTCTTGGGTCGGACGAAGGGCCGCGCGGGGCGTTCCTTCAGGGCCACCTGCATGAAGTCGGTGAAGATCGGCACGGCGGTCGCCGCTCCGGCTTCGCCGCCGCCCAGCGAGCGATTGTCGTCGAAGCCGACGAAGACGCCGACCACGATGTCGCTGGAGAAGCCGACGAACCAGGCCGAACGGTACTCGTTGGTGGTGCCGGTCTTACCGCCGACCCAGGGGCCAAGGCCGCGAGCGCTGGCGCCCGTGCCGCGCTGGATCACGCCCTCCAGCATGGAGCTGACCTGATAAGCTGTGATCGGGTCGATAACCTGCGTGCCGCGGTCGGGCAGACGCGGGGATTCCTGGCCACTGAAGCCGCGGTTACAATCGCGGCATTGCCGACGGTCGGCGCGGTGAATGGTCTGGCCGTTCCGGTCTTGCACCATCTCGATCAGATAGGGATCGACCCGGCGACCGCCGTTGACGAAGGCGGCGTAGGCGGCGGTGATGCGATAAGGCGTCGTCTCCCCTGCCCCCAGCGACATGGCCAGGTTCGGCGACATGTCGTCGACCACGCCCATGCGCTTGGACAGGTCGACGATGTTCTTCATTCCAACGGCCTGGGCCAGGCGGACGGTCATGACGTTGCGCGACAGCTCCAGACCGCGACGCAGGGTTTGCGGGCCGTAGTACTGACGGCTGTAGTTCTCGGGTGTCCAGGCGCGGCCGCCCGGACCGCCAGGGAAGCTGATCGGCGCATCCAGAACGATCGAGGCCGGGGTGAAGTCACCCTCCAGCGCCGCCGCATAGACGAAGGGCTTGTAGGCCGAGCCCGGTTGGCGATGCGCCTGGGTCGCGCGGTTGAAGCTGGACAGGGCGTAGGAATAGCCCCCGACCATCGCCAGAACGCGACCCGACTGGGGCTCGATGGCCACGAGGGCGCCGTTCACCGCCGGCACCTGCTTCAGGGCGAACTGACCGCCGCGCGGTTCGACGAAGATCAGGTCGCCGCGCTTCAGCGGTCGATTGGCGTTGGCCCAGGCGGCGTCGGAGACGATCAGGGATCCCGTCCGGTCGTCCTTGGCCGAACGGACCCGCACGTTGTTGCCGCTGACGCTTTCGACGGCGGCGGCCTGCCAGGTGCGACGTTCAGGCGGTGTGTTCTTCTTCAGAGCCTCTGCCTGCCAGCCTTCGGCGAAGTCGGTCGTGCCCCAGGCGCCGCGCCAGCCGTGGCGACGGTCGTAGTTCTCGAGCCCGTTCATCAGGGCTTCACGCGCGGCGGACTGCAACTGCGGGTCCAGCGTGGTGCGCATGTAGTAGCCGCCGCGGTTGACCTCTTCCTGACCGAACAGGCCGATGGCTCGACGGCGGGCTTCCTCCACGAAGAAGTCGGCGTCGGCGTACTCGGCGCGCCGCGGGGCTGCGCGTGTGTTCAGCGGCCGGGCCAGGGCCGCCGCCAGATCTTCTTTCGATAGCCACTTGTTGTCGGCCATCTCGCCCAGAACCCAGTCGCGGCGGCCCTTGGCGGCCTCGGGGTGGCGCTTGGGGTTGTAGTTGTTCGGGCCCTTGGGCAGGGCCGCCAGGAAGGCCGCCTCGTCCGGCGTCAGCTGATTCAGCGACTTGCCGAAATAGTTGTAGGCAGCCGATGCCACGCCATAGGAGCGATAACCCAGGTAGATCTCGTTCAGATACAGTTCGAGAATCTGTTCCTTGGTCAGGGTCGCTTCCAGACGGCTGGAAAGGATGGCTTCCTTCAACTTGCGGTTCAGGCTGGATTCGTTGGTCAGCAGGACGTTCTTGGCCACCTGCTGGGTGATGGTCGAACCGCCTTCGAGGCGACGACCCGACAAGACGTTGAAGACGTTCTTGAACATGGCCCGTCCGATGCCGGACACGTCGATGCCGCCATGCTGGAAGAAGTGGCTGTCTTCCGCCGCCAGGAAAGCGTGGATCACCTGCTCCGGGACCTGGTCATAGGTGACGTAGATGCGCCGCTCGTCCGAGAATTCGCCGATCAGGGTGCCGTCGCCGGCAAAGACGCGCGTGGCCGTCGCCGGGCGATAGTCCGCCAGCTCCGACGCATCCGGCATGTCGTGCAGGACCCAGGCCGCATAGATGGCCACGACCAGCCCGGCCACGGCGATGCCGCCCAGCAAGGCGACGCCCGCCATCACGAACCAGCGTTCGGCTATCTTCACCATGAACTCCGCAAGACGCGCCCCAAGAATTGTCGTTTATCGCGCGTCGGTCCCGCCGCAAAGCGGAACCGCAAACTCAGCCCTTGTCGCGCAATAGCCGGGCCTTGTCGCGTTGCCAGTCGCGTTCGGCCGAGGCCTCGCGCTTGTCGTGCAGCTTCTTGCCCTTGGCCAGAGCGATCTCGAGCTTGGCCTTGCCTTTTTCGTTCAGGTACAGGCGCACCGGAATGATGGTCCGCCCGTCGCGCTGGACGGCGCCGATCAGCTTGTCGATCTGCTTGCGGTGCAGCAGCAGCTTCCGGTGGCGGCGCGGTTCATGGTTGAACCGGTTGGCCTGCTTGTAGGGCGGGATGTCCGAGTTGATCAGGACGATCTCGCGTCCCTCCACCGCCGCATAGCTTTCAGCGATATTGGCCCGACCGTCGCGCAGCGCCTTGATCTCGGTGCCCAGCAACTGGATCCCGGCCTCGATGTAATCCTCGAGGAAGTAGTCGAAGCGCGCGCGCCGGTTCTCGGCGATCACCTTCTTGGGCGCGTCGGCGGCCATCAGATGACCCCGGCTTCCGCCATGGCTTTGTCGATGGCGGGCTTCACGGCGTCGCGGGTCAGGGACAGCGGCAGGCGGACCTCCTCGCTGCACAGGCCCAGCTTGGCCAGGGCGTACTTGGCCGGTGACGGCGAGTTGTCGAGGAACAGTCCCTTGTGCAGATCGATCAGGCGGTCCTGCCAGGCCCGCGCCGTGGCGTAGTCGCCAGCGGCGACCGCGTCGTACATGGCGACCATGGCTTCCGGCGCGACATTGGAGGTGACAGAAATCACGCCCACGCCGCCGCTGGCGGCATAACCCAGCCAGGTGGCGTCATCGCCGCTGATCAGGTCGAACGGGCCGTTGATATGGCTGCGCATCCAGCTGACCCGCGAGATATCGCTGGTGGCGTCCTTGATGCCGACGATGTTCGGATTGTTCGCCAGGTGCGCGACGGCTTCGTTCGACAGGTCGACCCCACAACGGCTCGGCACATTGTAGAGGATCATGGGAATCTGCACGGCGTCAGAGATCGCCTCGAAGTGGGCGATCATGCCCTCCTGCGACGGCTTGTTGTAATAGGGCGTCACCACAAGGGTCGCATCTGCGCCGACTTCCTTGGCGAAGGCCGACAGCTCGATGGCTTCATGCGTGGCGTTCGATCCGGCGCCGGCGATCACCCGTACGCGACCCGCTGCGACCTGAACGCACTGTTCGATGACGCGCTTGTGCTCATCCATCTTGAGGGTAGCGCTCTCCCCCGTAGTACCGACCGGCACCACGCCATGGACGCCTGCGGCGATCTGGCGTTCCAGGAGTTTTTCAAAAGCCCCTTCGTCCACGTTTCCGTCACGAAGAGGTGTGATCAAGGCGGTGATCACGCCCTTGAACAAGGGGGCGGTCATTGAAACAAGTTACCTGCGCGGTGTTTCGGGCGGCGTGTGCCGCCCTTTTGAAGAGGCAGGGAGCGTAGGTTGCTCGCCGCTCGGCCGCAACCAGTGATGAATGAGGATCGGACATCTGATGATCGCGACGACCGTGGCCGCCGCCCTGGCGATTCTGACTCCGCCGACCCAGGACGTGCTGAACAGCACGCCTGCGCCCTATTCCTCCAGCCAGAATGGCGTCATCAGCGGCCAGGACATGGAGCTGTTCCAGCAAGGTCTGGCTGCAGCCCGCGCGCGCGACGTGATCGGCACGCAGTCGATCATGGCGCGGATTTCCGACCCCACAGCGAAGAAACTGGTCGAATGGGCTCTGGTCGACACCTCGGACAAACAGCTTTCCTACGCAGATCTGGCGCGCGCCCAGACCGACCTCGCCAACTGGCCGCGAGGTGATTCGCGTCGGGCCGCGGGTGAGCGTGCCTTGGGCATGGCCAATGCCTCTCCTGATGCCGTCATTGCCTTCTTCAACGGCACGGCGCCGACAACCGCCGAAGGCGCCATCGCCCTGGCCGGGGCAATGGAACAGAAGGGCCAGCGCCGCGAGGCGCAGGCCCTGATCCGCGACTGGTGGCGCACCCGTTCGTTCGAGGAAGCCCAGCAGTCCACGATCGCCAACCGCTGGGGCGGATGGCTCAACGCCGACGACCATGTCGCGCGCCTGAACATGCTGCTGCTCGGCCCGCACGGCCCGGCGACCCGCGCCATGGTCTATATGGTCCCCGCCGACCGTCAGGCCGCCGCCAGCGCCGCCATGGCCCTGCGCACCGCCTATTCGCCCGACGCCCTCGTCGCCGGCATGTCGCCCGCCGTCGCCAACGACCCGGCCGTGGTGCTGGAGCGCGTGCGCCTGTTGCGCTCGGCTGGTCGCCAGTCCGAGGCCTTCCCGCTCCTGTCCGCCCTGCCCGCCGCGCCCTCGCACAAGGAGGGCCAGGACACCCTGTGGAGCGAGCGCCGCAACTATTTCCTGGACGCCCTGCAGCAGGGCAATCCCCGCGCCGCTTACGCCGCCATGAATGGCCACGGCTTCCCCTCGGGCGAGCGCAAGGTGGACGCCGAATTCTTCGCCGGCTGGGTCGCGCTGACCAAGCTGAATGATCCCGCCACAGCCGCCCAGCATTTCGAGGTCCTGCGCAACAGCTCCTCGACCCCGATCACGCAGGGGCGCGCCCTCTACTGGCTGGGTCGCGCCGCGGAGGCGCGCGGCGATCGCGCGGGCGCGCAAGCCTGGTACAAGGCGGGCGCCGAACACTGGCAGACCTTCTACGGCCAGCTCGCCGCCGAGAAGGCCGGGATCACCACTCTGACCCTGCCAGGCGAACCGGCCCCGACGCCTGAGGACATCAATCGCTTCGAGGGCAATGAGGTCGTCCGCGCCACCCGCATCCTGGGCGCGGCGGGCGAAAAGACCCTGATGCGGGTCTTCGCGTATCACCTCGACGACACCCTGCCCTCGCCCTACGACCTGACCCAGCTGTTCGACCTGATACAGGGCTATGGCGACCAGTTTGGCTCCATGATGGTCGGCCGCGCCGCCAGCCAGCGCGGCTTCGTCATGCCTGAACGCATGTATCCGCTGCGCATGCCGCCTGCAGTCTCGGGCGCGGCGCCGCCGGAGTTCAGCCTGGCCATCGCGCGTCAGGAATCCAGCTTCGATCCCCTCGCCCGCTCCGGCGCCGACGCGCGCGGCATGATGCAGCTTCTGCCCGCAACAGGTCAGGGCGTCGCCCGCCGCATGGGCATGAGCTTCTCGGCGGAACAGCTGTGGGATCCCGACGTCAACATGAAGCTGGGCAGCTATCACCTGGGCGAGCTGATCAACAATTTCGGCGGTTCGCCTCTGCTGGCGACGGTCGGCTACAACGCCGGTCCCGCCCGCCCGCCCCAATGGGTGGCCCGCTGCGGCGACCCGCGCAGCAACCAGGTCGACCCCATCGACTTCATCGAGTGCGCCCCCTTCACCGAGACGCGCAACTACATGATGCGGGTGATGGAAAACATGCAGGTCTATCGCGCCCGCCTGAACGGCGGCTCTGCCCCGCTGACGCCCTCGGCTGACCTCGCGCGCGGCACCCCGCCCAACAGCGGCCCTCGCGCCTACCAGCCTTAAGCCAGGCGACGGGCCGCGAGCAGCGGCCCGTCAGGCGCCTCGACCCAGACTCCGTCCAGGTGGAAGGCCGAGCGCAGCACGGCGGAAGACAGGGCCTCGATCGGCGGGCCGTCGGCGACCACCCGCCCGGCGTCGAGAACGACCACACGGTCGGCGATCCGCGCCGCCAACGTCAGGTCGTGCAGGCTGACCAGCACACCGCCGCCCGCATTGGCTCGCGCTCGCAGACGCTCCAGCACCAACAACTGAGCATCAGGGTCCAGCCCGGCGATCGGCTCGTCCGCGAGCAGCAACGGCGCCTGAACCACCAAAGCCCGCGCCAGCAGCACCCTCGCCCGCTCGCCGCCCGACATCTCGGCCACGCCGCGCTCGGCCAGGTGCGCCGCCCCCACTTCGTCCAGCGCCGCCTTCGCTCGGCCTAGCGCGGCAGCCCCTGACAGGAAGGGCGCGCCCAGGGCCGCCACCTCGACGGCCGGCAGGTTCCAGGCGATGTGCCGCTCCTGCGGCAGATAGGCGGCCCGCGTCCCGCGCTCGCGCTCGGACAGACGCCGCACATTCTCGCCGCCCAGCCTGGCCATGCCGCTTTGCAGAGCCGTCAGCCCCAGCCCCGCCCGAATGGCGCTGGACTTGCCCGCCCCGTTCGGCCCGCACAGGGCGACCAACTCGCCCGCGCCGACCGACAGGCTGACCCCGTCCAGCACAGTGGCTGCGCCCATGCGGGCGACGACGCCGTCCAGTTCCAGCAGTGCTCTCACAGCCGCCACTCCCGCGCCGCTCGCCAGGCGATCAGGGCGAACAGAGGCGCTCCGACCAGGGCCGTGAAAACGCCCAGCTTCAACTCCTGATCGGTCGGCATCAGACGCGCCGCCAGATCGGCCAGCACCAGCATCAGTCCGCCCGCCAACGCCGAGGGCAGCAGCAGCCGCCCCGGATCACCCCGCACGGCCGCCCGCACCAGATGCGGCGCGGCCAGACCGACAAAGCCGATCACTCCCGCCACAGCGACCGCCGCCCCCGCCGCGACCGCCGAGGCGACCAGGGCCAGAACCCGCATCCGGCCCATCGACAGGCCCGACGTTCGCGCCGCCTCCTCACCGAGCGTCAGCATCCGCAGGCCCGGCGACGCGCCGGCCGCAAAGACAGCGGCCAACGCCAGCGCCGGCGTGACCCAGGCCACGTCGATCCAGCTACGATTCTGCACCGAACCCAGCAGCCAGTTCATCACCTCGGCCGAGGCGATCGGCGACGGTGACAGGTTGAAGATCAGGGCCGTTAGCGCCCCGGCGAAACTGGACAGCGCCACCCCGAACAGGATCAGCGCCTCGGGCGCCCGCACCCTGGCCGCGATCGCGACCAGCAACAGTCCGGCCAGCGCCGCCCCAACCAGAGCCGCGCTTTCGACCAGTCCGGGAATGGCCGCAGCCCCCAGCACGATGGCTCCCGCCGCCCCCAGCGCCGCTGTCGCCGACACCCCCAGCACGCCCGGATCGGCCAACGGGTTCCGCAGCAAACCTTGCAGCACCGCCCCCGCCAGCCCCAGCCCCGCCCCGACCATCAGGGCGCAGACCGCGCGCGGCGCCCGCACCTGCCACAGCACTTCACCCGGCCCCGAGGCGGGATCGGCCAGCGCCTGTCCATACTGGGCCGTCGACAGGGCCGTCTCGCCCAACAGCACCGCCCCGACCAGGGCCAGAAGGATGGCAGCCGCCAGTCCGAGGTTCAGGCTCAGATGTCTGTTCATCGCGCGGCCTCCGCCAAAATGACCGCTGCGTCAGCCGCGAACCAGGCGGGGCAACTCAGCGTCGAGGCCGGCAGGTCCGCGACCGTCCGTCCCTTGGCGGCACGCGCCACCACCGGATGTCGCCCCGGCCCGCGCCAGTCCGACCGCCATTGCTGGAAGAAGCCCCGCACGAACAGGGCCGGCGGGCTCATCGCGATCTTCTCGATCCCGAGCGGCTGATAGCCCGGCCCGGTCACGCCGTTGCGGAAACCCGCTGCCTTCAGAATGGAATCGATCAGCGATCCTGTTCCGGTCGTATAGCCGCCGGGCGTGACATAGACGGCTTCCCGCCCGCGCCCGCCGCCCGCCGCCTGGGCCAGCCGCCGGTCCATATGAGCGATCAGCGCCTGGCCGAGCGCCTCCTGCCCCAGGCCCTGCGCCACCGACCTCAGGTTCTCGCGGACCCCGTTCATATCGGTTGCGTCGTTGACGGTCAGCACCCGCGTGCCTCGCTTCTCCAGCGCCGCCAGCAGGCGCGGCTCACCGCCCCAGTAGCGGACCACGATGTCGGGCTGGAACCCGATGGCCGCCTCCAGCGTCGGTCGAACCCGAGGCCGACCGCGTGCCATCTGGCGCATCCATGAGTCCGGATCATCCGCTCGAGACGAGAGGGCGAGTTCAGCGTCCGGCGCCAAGGCCAGGACGTATTGATCTGCACACTGGTCCAGCGACAGCACCCGTAGGGGGCGAGCCTCAACCATAGTGGGCGCGAAGACGAGAAGAGCCAGCAAGGCCCCGCGTGCAAGCTTCACGGTCGGAGCAGCCCCGAGAACAGGGCGTCCAGCATGGTTCGGGTCAGTTCGTCACGATCCGCCCATTCAAAATAGGGCTTGGTGATGCGCAGTGAGACGATGCCGTGGCCGCAGGCCCAGATGGTCTGAGCAATCGTGGCGGGGTCGCCTCGCATCTTGCCGGCTGTCACGGCCTGCTCGACCACTTCGACAAACGCCCGGAACAGCTCAAACCCGGTTTCCTGAGCCACTGTCTGGGCCCCCTCACGTGCTTCGACGGGGCGGGTCAGATAGGTCAGCCGATAGGCGTTGGGGTTTTCAAAGCCGAACTCGATATAGGCCTCGATCATTCGGCGTAGACGCACTTCGGCAGGCTGGTCCTCAACCAGTAGCTTCTGGTGTGACGCAATCAGGCTCTCGAAGGCGCCACGGCAGATTTCGTGCAGCATTTCGCTCTTGTCGGCGAAATGCATGTAGAGCGCCGTCGACGACAGGCCGACCTCGTCGGCGATCTTGCGGATCGTCGCCCCTTCATAGCCATGCTCGACGAAGATGCGCTCGGCAGCGGCCAATATCTCTGCGCGCCGGACATGGCCTTCACCCTTGGGCTTGCGGGCCGAGCGTGGCGTTGGGGTCAAGTCGCCGGGCAATCCAGAACTCCATGACGGGATGGCTACTGCATAGCCGCAACCGTCCCGAATCGCCAATCACTTGCCATTCAAAGAACGAAGGTATTAATAACGTCAATCTTAATAAGCGTTAACTTTTTACGCCTGAGGGGGAAGGTCTGGATGCAGGGACGTTTGCCTGGGGCGGCGATCGCCACAGCGGCGGCTGAAGCCGCGAAGGTCACGGCAACACCCGTGCAATTGCTGGCAGCGGCTTCGGTCAGCGTCACTTTGGCGGCTTCCATAATGGTCTGGCCGCTCGTCGGGACCATTCTGCTGCTGTTGGTGGAAGTTGGGTTTCTGGCCATTGTAGCATGGCGGCTTCTGACGGTGATCGTCAGTCTGCGTCATCGTGCGGAGCCCGTTTCGGCGCCGCCCTCGCCCTCCCCTCTGCCGCGTTATTCGATTGTGGTGGCTCTCTATGACGAAGCCGCCATCTTGCCGCACTTGGTCGAGCGATTAGCGAACCTCGACTATCCGTCAGAGCTTATGGACGGCTATCTGGCGCTGGAGGCTCACGATCAGGAGACCATCGACGCTGCACGTGCGCTGACCTTGCCGGACTGGCTTCATGTGCTTGTTGTCCCGCCCGGGGCGCCAACGACCAAACCGCGGGCATTGAACCACGCTCTGAGCGTTGCTCGTGGGGAATTCCTGACGGTTTATGACGCCGAAGACGATCCTGATCCGCTTCAACTTCGGGAGGCCGCTGCTCGTTTCGCCGCTGAAGACGGCGAACTGGTCTGTCTGCAAGCCCCGCTGCGCATCCGCCGACTGCACAAGGGGCGCGACACCTCGCCCTTCCTGGATCGCCAGTTCGCCGCTGAATACGCAGCCCTGTTCGAAATCACTTTGCCAGCCATGGCGCGGATGGGGCTGCCCTTTCCCCTCGGCGGCACCAGCAATCATTTTCGGGTTTCCGCCCTGCGCGCCATGGGGGGCTGGGACGCCTGGAACGTGACCGAGGACGCAGATCTGGGCTTTCGCATCTGGCGTCGCGGCTGGCGGTTGGGCGTCCTCAGCCGCCCGACCTATGAGACACCGCCCGGCGACCTGGTCCACTGGCTGCCGCAGCGGACCCGCTGGCTGAAAGGCTACATGCAGACCCTCTTGGTTCACACCCGCTCGACCTCCGGCATGGGCTGGAAAGGATGGTGTGCGATAGCCTTGACACTGGGTGCGGGTTTGGCGTCAGCCGGTCTGCACGCCCTGTCCGTCGCCTGGTTTGGCGCATTCCTGCTGATGACGCTGATGACCCGCCATCTGCTCGCGACGCCTTGGCTAGGTATGGGCGTTTTGCTGTGCGGCGCTGCGGCGGCGATCCTGACAACCGCCATCGGAGCGCGGCGGGCTGGGACGACGTTCAGGCCCTGGGATATGCTGACCGCGCCCCTCTATTGGTCCCTGCTCAGCCTCGCCTTCGCCCACGCCTTCGTCCGATTGATCGCTGAGCCGCATCGCTGGGACAAGACGGCCCATCGCCCGGATGTGGCCCGCGAAGAAACCGCACAGTTCCTTGAGCCTTTGGTCGTCGACGCTGGACGAGCAGCCGCCTGAGCGCCTATCAGCCCCAGATGGCCCCTGTTCTTTCCTCCACGCCCGAAACCCTCGTCACGCGAGGCTGGTCGGACTACGCCCTGCTGGACAGCGGGGATGGTCGCAAGCTGGAGCGCTACGGCCGCTACACCGTGGTCCGGCCCGAACCCCAGTGTTTCTGGAAAGCCCATGACAAAGGGGCCTTCGAGCGCGCCAACGCCATGTTCGATCCGCAGCAGGAGGAAGAGGACGCCGGTCGCTGGCGCTTCGACGCCCACGGGCCGATCGACGCATTCCCGCTGCAATGGCGCGACGTGCGTTTCATGGGGCGCTTCACCCCCTTTCGCCACCTCGCCTTCTTCCCTGAGCAAGCGGCCAACTGGGAATGGCTGGACGCGCGTGTTCGTACCCTGCAGCAACCCAAGATCCTGAACCTGTTCGGCTATACTGGCGTGGCCAGCCTGGCCTGCTCGGCGGCAGGCGCCCACGTGACCCACGTCGACGCCTCCAAGAAGTCGGTCGCCTACGCCCGTGAGAACGCCGAGCTGTCCGGCCTGTCCGACCGTCCGATCCGCTGGCTGGTCGAGGACGCCCGCAAGTTCGTGGCGCGCGAAGTGCGTCGCGGTTCGAAGTACGACGGCATCATTCTGGACCCGCCGAAATACGGGCGCGGCGCCAATGGCGAGGTCTGGCGCCTGTTCGAGGACATGCCGGGGCTGCTGAAAGACTGCGCCGCCCTTTTGTCCGACGACGCCTCCTTCCTCCTGCTGAACGCCTATGCGGCGCGGATTTCCGGTCTGTCGCTGGCGCACATGATGGCCGAGGCGACGTATGATCGCGGCGGACGCATCGACTGGGGTGAACTGGCCCTGTCTGAGGACGGCAAGGACGCCCGCGCCATCGGCCTGTCCTTCTTCGCCCGTTGGAGCGCCTGACATGGTTGAGCGCGTCATCACCTCCCTGACCAACGACACCATCAAGTCTGTCCGCGCCTTGCACATGCGCAAGGAACGCGACCTGACCGGACGTTTCCTGGCTGAAGGCCTGAAGTTCATCGGCGAGGCTCTGGATCAGGGCCGCGCCCCGGTCATGCTGCTGGTCGGCGACGAGGCCCGGCCTCACCCCTTGCTGGACCGCGCCAAGGCCGAGACGATCAAGGCGGGCGGCCAGATCATCGTCGTCACCCACGCCATCCTCGAAAAGATCAGCCGTCGCGACAACCCGCAGACGGTGCTGGGCGTGTTCGAGCAGGTCTATACCCCGCTGGACGCCATCCAGCCCGACGCCAAGCCTTGCTGGGTGGCGCTGGAGCAGGTGCGTGATCCGGGCAATCTGGGGACGATCATCCGCACGGCGGATTCCGCCGGTTGCGGCGGGGTCATCCTGATCGGCGACTGCGTCGATCCCTTCTCGGTCGAGGCGGTGCGCGCCACCATGGGCTCGGTCTTCGCCGTGACCATCAGCAAGGCGTCACGCGAGGAGTTCCTGGCCTGGCGCGCCAAATGGCCGGGCAGCGTGATCGGCACGCGTCTGGACGCCGGGCACGGCTATCGTGACAGTCCGGTGCGCCATCCGGCCCTGATCATGATGGGCAATGAACAGGCCGGACTGACCGACGAACTGGCCGCCGCATGCGACCTGAACGTCAAGATTCCCATGCGCGGCCGGGCCGACAGCCTGAACCTGGCCATCGCCACCGGCATCATGGTCTATGCCGTGACCGACGCGGCCTACGGCACGGACATCTAAGCCCTATGCCTCACCGTCTGTCCTGATCCGGTTCATGCCCAGCAGGGCCAGAATGGTCAGGACGGCGGCGACGGCCAGGTAGGCGCCGACCGCCTGCAAGCCGTAAAGCCCGGCCAGCCAGGTCGCCGCGAACGGCGCCAACGACGCCCCCAGAATGCCCGCCAGATTGAAGGTCATCGACGCCCCGGTGTAGCGCACCGCCGTCGGGAAGGGCCGCGCCAGTGCCGCCCCCAGCGGCCCATAGGTGCAGCCCATCAGGCTGAAGCCGATGATGAAGAAGGCCACCACGCCCGCCAGCCCGCCGCTGCCGAACAGCGGCGCCAGCGCCAGGCCGAACAGCGCGATGGCGATGGACGTGACCAGCAGCGTCCGCCCCTGCCCCCAGCGATCGGCAGCCAGCGCCGCCAACGGGATGAACAGGCCAAAGAAGCAGACGCCCAGAAGTTGGATCGGCAGGAACTGCTCGCGCGTGTACCCCATCGCCGTCGTGCCCCAGCCCAGGGCGAAGACCGTCATCAGGTAGAAGAGAACAAAGGTCGCCATCCCGGCCAGCGTCCCGGTCAGCAGGGCGAACTTGTGCCGCGCCAGCAGGGTCAGGATGGGCGTCTCGACGCGCTCGGCCTTGTCGATGGTCTTTTTGAACTCGGGCGTCTCGGTGATGCGCAGCCGCACCCACAAGCCGACGAAGACCAGCAGCGAACTCGCGATGAAGGGAATGCGCCAGCCCCAGGCCAGGAACTGTTCGTTCGACAGGGTCGCCGTCAGGATGATGAAGGACAGTGTCGACAGGATGAAGCCGATCGGCGCGCCCAACTGCGGGAACATGCCGTACCAGGCCTTCTTGCCCGGAGGCGCGTTCTCGGTCGCCAGCAGCACCGCGCCGCCCCACTCGCCGCCCAGACCCAGGCCTTGCCCGAACCGGCACAACGCCAGCAGCAGGGGCGCGATCAGCCCAACCGAATGCCAGGTCGGCAGCAGGCCGATCGCCACCGTCGACAGGCCCATGGTCATCAGAGCGGCGACCAGCGTCGCCTTACGGCCCACCTTGTCGCCGAAGTGACCGAAGACGACCGCCCCCACGGGCCGCGCGAAGAAGGCGATTGAGAAGGTGGCGAAGGACGACAGCATGGCCGTCGTCGCGTCTTCACCTGGGAAGAACAGGGCCGGAAACACCAGCACCGCCGCCGTGGCGTAGATATAGAAGTCGAAGAACTCGATCGTGGTACCGATCAGGCTGGCGAACAGAATCCTCCGCTTTGAGGCGGAGGGAGGTGAGAGTGCAGCGTCGGCCACGCGAAATCCTTGCATTGCTGCACGGTCATTGCGGCGCGTCGCCATCTCCCGTCAAGCTGAGCTTCAGGTTCCGCGCGGCTTGGCCCGGCTGGTGGCCTCGGCGTTGGCGGGGTCTTCCGGCCAAGGATGGCGCGGATAGCGACCGCGCATCTCGCTGCGCACCGCCGCCCATGATCCGGCCCAGAAACCCGGCAGGTCCTTGGTCACCTGCACCGGCCGCCTTGCGGGCGACAGCAGGCTGAGCGTCAACGGCACACGTCCGCCGCCCACCGTCGGATGGGCCTTGACCCCGAACAGCTCCTGCACCCGGATCTCCACGCGCGGTCCGCCCTCGGCGGCATAGTCGATGGAGGCCGATCCCAGCGGCGTGGTCAGACGCGGCGGGGCCAGGTCGTCCAGCTTGCGCTGCAGATCCCACGGGATCAGACCGCGCAGGGCCTCGGCCAGCTTGCCGTCGCCGATGTCGCCCAGCGACCGCGCCCCGTCCAGCAGCGGCCACAGCCAATCCTCGCGCAGGGCCAGCAGGCCTTCATCCGACACATCGGGCCAGGCGGCGTCCAGCCCGTGCAGGAAGGCCAGCCGCGCCCGCAGCGCTCCCGCCTGCTCGCCCCAGTTCAGCGCCGACAGCCCGCCCGCCTCGACTTCCGACTTCAGGGCCCCCGTCATGGTCGCCCGATCCGGCGCGCCCACGACCTTCTCGTCCAGAACCAGAGCGCCGATGCGGCGGATGCGGCGGATCACCGGCTTGCCGGACGGCTCGCGCGTCAGCCGATCCTCGACCTCGATCCGGTGCGCCAGATCGGCCTCCAGGGTCGCGGCGTCCAGCGCCGCCGCCAGCCGGATACGGTCGCGCGCATCGCCGCCGCCCAGCTCCGCCACCGCCAGCCAGGGTTCCCGCGCCATGTGTTCGGTCGGATCGAGGAAGGCTCCACGCCCGGAGGCCAGTAACACCTCTCCCGGTTTGCCGCGCGCACGCGCGATCCGCTCGGGAAAGGCCTCGGCCAGCAGCAGGCCTGCATCCGCCTCGCCGCCGCTCCCGCCCCCAGCAGCCCGCGCCCAGCGTTCGGCCAACTTCATCGCGTCGCGCGCCCTCGGCGAGCGGTCGCGCTCCAGCCCCTTCAACCGGTCGTGCAGGTCCACGGCGTTGCCGCCCAGACCTGGCTCGCTCAGCACCGCTGCGATCTTTGCGCCGCTGAGGGCGTCGTCCTGATCCGAGGCGACCGCCGCCATGTGGGCCAGTCTCGGCGGCAGTGGGATTCGCGTCAGCCGTCGTCCATGCGCCGTCAGGTCGCCCTTCACATCCAGCGCCCCAAGCCGGGTCAGCACCTTCCTCGCCTCAGCTAGCGCCCCGGCGGGCGGCGGGTCCAGCAGCGCCAGCCCCTCTAACGACTTCGCCCCCCACCGCGCCAGATCCAGCGCAAAGGCGGTCAGGTCGGCTTCCTGAATCTCGGGCCGCTGATGCGGGATCAACCCCCGCGTCTGTTCCTCGTCCCACAGGCGGTAGCAGACGCCCGGCTCGACACGCCCCGCGCGACCCCGCCTCTGTTCCGCCGACGAGCGGCTGACCTTGACCGTGGCCAGCCGGGTCAGGCCGCTGGACGGCTCGAAACGAGGCACGCGCGACAGTCCGCCGTCGATCACCACCCGCACGCCCTCAATGGTCAAGCTGGTCTCGGCCACCGAGGTCGCCAGCACCACCTTGCGCCGACCAGGCGGCGCCGGTTCGATGGCCCGGTCCTGCTCGCCCTTGTCCAGCGCCCCATAGAGCGCAACCACATCGACGGAGGGATCGCGTAGCCGCTCGTTCAGGCGTTGAACCGTCCGATGGATTTCGCCCTGCCCCGGCAGGAAGACCAGCACCGAACCCGTTTGCTCGCCCAGGGCCTGCATGATGGCCCGCGCCACGGCGTCCTCGAATCGCTCCGCGATGTTGCGACCCAGATAGAGGGTCTCGACCGGGAACATCCGGCCTTCGGCCTCGATCACCGGCGCGCCGTCCAGAAGTTTCGACACGCCCGCGATATCCAGCGTCGCCGACATGACCAGCAGGCGGAGGTCGTCGCGGAGTACCGACTGGCTCTCGCGCGCCAACGCCAGCCCCAGGTCGGCATCCAGACTGCGTTCGTGGAATTCGTCAAACAGGACGGCGCCGACGCCCTCCAGCCCCGGGTCTTCGAGAATCATCCGGGTGAAGACGCCTTCGGTGATGACTTCGATACGCGTTTCCGGACCAATGCGGCTCTGAAGCCGGGTGCGATAACCGACCGTGCCACCCGCCTTCTCGCCCAGCGTCGCCGACATACGATCAGCAGCCGCCCGTGCGGCCAACCGACGGGGCTCCAGCATCAGAACCTTTTGGTCGCCCAGCCACGGCTGATCCAGGAGGGCCAGAGGCACGACTGTGGTCTTGCCCGCCCCCGGCGGGGCGGCCAGAACGACCGCATTGGTCATGGCCAAGGCCGCTTTCAGCGGCTCCAGTACGATGTGAATCGGCAGCATCAGATGGGCTCTAGCCGCAACGTCCCGGTTCACGAAAGCGTCGTCATGGCTTCATCCAATCGAAACCGCGTTGCGTCCGGCCCTTCGGATGGTTAGCGTCCGCCCCCAAGAAGGCAGCCCGGGGAGGGCCTGCCGTGTATCTCGATGGGGGCGCGACTACATGTCCGCAGACGGCGTAAAGCCAGCCGGCAACCGGCTACTACTTAAAAAGTCCATTGCTCAGATCCAGAAAGAGGCCGCCAAGAGCGAGCTGAAGCGGACCCTCGGTCCGCTGAACCTGATGAGCCTGGGAATCGGGGCCATCATCGGCGCCGGCATCTTCGTTCTGACCGGCCAGGTGGCCTCGGCCAACGCCGGCCCGGCCATCATGCTGTCGTTTGTCATCGCTGGCATCGCCTGCGCCCTGGCGGGCCTGTGCTATGCAGAGCTGGCTTCGACCATGCCCGTGTCAGGCTCGGCCTATACCTACGCCTACGGCACCCTGGGCGAAGTCTTCGCCTGGATCATGGGCTGGCTGCTGGTGTTGGAATACGGCGTCGCGGCCTCGACTGTCGCAGTCGGCTGGTCCGGCTATGTCGTGTCGATCATGAACGACTTCGGCCTCAGCGCCAGTCTATTCCCGACAATAAGTTATGCGGGCGGCGAAGGTCCCCAGTGGGCGACACCGCTCGTTCAACTGGTTCAGTCGAGCGCAGGCGCTTCGTTCCCAATGACCGGCACCTTTAACCTCGTCGCGGCTGTAGGCATCGCCGCCGTCTGCGGCCTGCTGGTGCTGGGCGTGTCGGAATCGGCGAACATCAACAACGCCATCGTCGTCATTAAGATCATCGTCCTGCTGACCTTCATCGCGGTCGGCATCCAGTACATCAACCCGGACAACTGGCACCCCTTCATCCCTGAGCCGACGGGCCAGGCCGGTCAGTTCGGCGTGGGCGGCATCTTCCGCGGCGCAGCCATTATCTTCTTCGCCTACGTCGGCTTTGAAGCGGTTTCGACCGCCGCCGCCGAAGCCAAGAACCCGTCCAAGGACGTGCCGATCGGCATCCTGGGCGCCCTGTTCGTCTGCACCCTGATCTACATGGCCGTGGCCGCAGTCATGACCGGTGTCGTTCCCTATCTGGAGCTGGCCTCGCCGGCTCCGATCGCCGTCGCCATCGACCGCATGGGTCTGGAATGGGCCAATGTGCCGCTGGCGGCATCGCCCAGCGGCCAGCTGAACCTGATCGCCTTCCTGATCAAGATCGGTGCCATCACCGGCCTGTCCTCGGTCATGCTGGTGCTCTGCTACGGCCAGACGCGCGTCTTCTACACCATGGCCCGCGACGGCCTGCTGCCGAAGTCCTTCGCCAAGGTGCACCCGAAGTTCCGCACCCCCTGGATCGGCACCATCGTGCTGGGCATCCTGATCGCCATCGCGGCGGCCTTCCTGCCCATCTCGATCCTGGGCGACCTGGTGTCGCTGGGCACCGCGACCGCTTTCGCCATCGTCTGCCTGTCGGTCATCGTCCTGCGCGTGAAGCACCCTGAGATGGAGCGTCCGTTCAAGGTGCCGGGCGGCATCGTGACCGCAGTTCTGGGCATCTGCGCCTGCCTGTTCCTGGCCAGCCAGAACCTGATTCCGATGTTCCAGCACGCCGCCGAAGACAACCCCCTGCCGCTGATGCTGCTGGGCGGTTACGCGGTCATCGGCGCGATCATCTACGCCGCCTACGGCTTCTGGCACTCCAAGCTGGCCAAGGGCATCGACATCACCGAGGACACCACGCTGGAAACGGCCGTGGAGGCTCTCGGCCACGGCGTCGACAACAAGAAGGACTGATCCCCGGATCATTCTTTCGACGAATGAGAAAGGCCCCGGAGCGATCCGGGGCCTTTTTCTGTTGTGAACCAACCTTGTCGGTTGCCTGTTTCTCCGCCCTCGCCTACAGCCTCGCATGAACCTATGCGGATGTGGCGGAACTGGTAGACGCACTGGATTTAGGTTCCAGCGCCGAGAGGCGTGGAGGTTCGAGTCCTCTCATCCGCACCAACCTAGTACCGAACCGCGAACCTGCGGATACGAGGCCTGTGCGGCTTCTGCCGGCGGCGTATTCGACGCGACCTCAGCGAGCGCACTTTGCGGCCCAATGACGGTCGCCATGTTCGGACCCACAACCACTTCACCGACTAGCGCCCGCACGAACCGGCGCTGAAGTTTTGGTGCCGCCGCAAGCAACATCTCTTTCAGGCGCCCCGCTGCCTTAGTCGCCTGGACATCCGTCAAAGGCTCCAGACTGCGGGCAAGGTTGCGCTCATGCATGGCGATCAGCCGCTGCGCCTCCTTCCGTTCCTCTTGGAGCGCCCCATACTTTTGTCGAAAGATGTCGTCGTCGCCGATCAGTCCACCGGTAATAGCGTCCATCATGGCGCGTAGGGCCTTCTCGACGCGAGTGAGTTCAGTCTTCAAACGGTCAACGCTTCCAATCGCATTGGCCTTGCCTCGCGCCCGGCCATCAACGACACGTTTCACGACAGTCTGCACGAAGGCTGGCACAAACACATTCTCGGTAAGGACCTTCAGTACGGCGGCTTCAAGCTTGGAAGCCGGCACACGGACCGGCGCATTGCCCTTGCATGCCCCTGACTTGAGGTGAGCCGAGCATGTGTAATACCGATGAATCGCCCCGGTGTGGCTCTTGCCGGTCTGAAGCCCCATCGTCGCTCCACACGCTTTACAGCGGGCAATGCCACCCAAAACCAAGGCGCTGTTGGTTAGGCGGGGTGCCGTCACGTCCGGCCTACGTTCCCAGAGCAGTCGCTGAACGCGAGCATATTGCTCCTTGCTGATCAGGGGAGGGATTGAGATCGAAATCCATTCGCTTTCAGGTAGCTCGCGGCGGCTCGCGGTGTCGAAACGACCGTAAAGGAATGTGCCGGTGTACGCCTCGGTGTGCAGCATCCTGTGGACCTTGCCGACGGTGAACCTTCGCCCTTCGTCAGTCCGGTGACCCAGCGTTCAGCCACAGAACGATCGCCTTGATACCCATCGGTCCCGAGGCCCCATCGCCTTCGATTGCCAAGCGGAACACGGTTCTGGCGATTTCCGCTCTTGGCTCATCCACCTCCAGGTGCTTTTTGATCTTAACGCCACGCTTCTCTGCATCCTTGACGCTGTAGCCGAGCGGCGGCCGGCTTCCACACCAG
The DNA here is from genome assembly GCF_044772165.1 of Brevundimonas sp. NPDC090276. Lineage (NCBI taxonomy): Bacteria > Pseudomonadati > Pseudomonadota > Alphaproteobacteria > Caulobacterales > Caulobacteraceae > Brevundimonas > Brevundimonas sp. NPDC090276. The sequence goes on from NZ_JBIVYK010000002.1 coordinate 582,635, forward strand.
AAGCCCTGTCGCGCATTCTCGCGAAGGCCCCGACGCACATGCTTGGCGGTTTCCTCGCTGGCGGCTTCGTCTAAGAGAGCCGAGATTCGTCGGACGAGGCTCGCGGTCGAGCCGGACCCAAAATCCTAGGTGGCCGATTTCAACTCGACACCGTTCCGCGCAAGCTTCCGTATCAGGACCTCGGATTCGGCCTCGTCCCGATAGAAGCGAGAACTAGTATACACTAGGATGACCTCAGCTTCGGGCGGAGATACCAGGCAGGCGGCAATCATCCTCTGGAACTCCGGACGATTACCACTGCGAGCGGAGCGTCCCCGATCGGCAAATTCCTCCTCGACGTCTAGGTCATTGTCGGCTGCGAATTGGCGCAAGGAGTTCAACTGATCCGGGATCGAGATGCCCCCGTCAGCCTGCTTCGACGTCGAAACACGCACGTAGATGAAGCATTTCCGTCCCATCACCAGCTCCCCTCGTCGGCGATGCCAGCCATCGGATCGATAGCCTCGACCTGATCATGCCCTACGTTGTCATTTGCGGCGACGAGGGCCGCGAAGGGGTCTTGCCCGCCGATCAACTGATCGATGATTTCAACGAGGACGTCGTCGTCGCTGGCGGTCCCGGGCACAAAATTAACCAGTATCTTGCCGGAGGCACAGTCGTTGGCCGCGTTGAACTGCTCTCCGCCCTGAACCCGAGCGCGCCCGACCTTATGAAGAACCTCAAGCGGCTGCATGACCGCCCCTCCCGCCGACCCGGCCCGACGCAACGGAGCGCGCAAGAAAACAACGGTCGACATCATTCCGATGATACAGGGCACAGGCGTAATTGCTGATCCACGGAGGCGGAAGCGCGAGAAATCGACGGAACGACAGCTCCTCTCGGGTCGTGTAGAAGCCACGCTCAACTTCGCGTGGCTTTATATATTCATCATGATCTTTTTTCATATTTTCGGTTCCTTTCGAACGCGTCGCCAATGAACGACCGCCGGCTCGCAGAACGCAAGAGAAATAATCTAACTGTACTGCCGCATTACTTGGCACAAGTGACGTTTATACTGACAATCACGGTAGAAGGATGAAATCTATACAAAAATTTGCCGCCCTGCCGACTGCTTCGGCGACTGCGTTCTCTAAAATTAGACGATCACCATTACGTGAGATGGGGCCTGCGCCTCCAAATGGCTAGTTATCGGCGCTCTGCGCCAACGCCCACCCCGACCGATCCGCTCGGGCCGTAAGCGCCACATTGAGCAGCCAGGCGATCGTTGGCACCATCGGGTTTGGCCCGGCGGACGGGTCGCGACTGATCGGGTTCGTAAACTTCGGCCTGACCAAGACAAGCTACCCCGTGGCGGGGGCGACCTTTTCGACCGGGAACTGCACCGTCTTGGGTGCAGATAGCTTCCGACGCGAACTGATCTACTCGGGCGTCACACAGGGAACCGTCTCGATCGAATATCGCGAGTTCATCAACGACATGGCCCGCCCGGCCTTCTCGCAAACGCTTCGGTATGATCTCGCACAAAGTGACGTGATCGGCTTTCGAGGCGCGCGCTTCCAAATCCTCGACGCGACGAATATCGACATAAGGTACAAGGTCACCCGGCCGCTGGATTAAGCCACGCCCCGACCTACTATGATGCCTCTGACGGCCTACGACGTACCCGACAAGGCCGCGCTTTCCGCATACCGCGACCTGCGAGACCGCGCCCTCCCCCTGATACGGGGTGACCGCCATTCAGATTGATCGGTCACCTAGATGCACCTGCATCGCAACAAGGTCGTGACCCACGCCGCCGACGCGTCGCGGCACCGATACTCGCTGGCGATGTCCTAGTTGGCGGCGCGGGGCGTCCAGTTGGGCTTGCCCCAAATCGAGCCGCCCTCACGGACTTCCAGTTCTTCGATCCAGGCGCGGCCGTCGCGGCCGATGACATCGACGCCGGCAGGGATCAATTCGACCGATTCCGGCGGGCTCTCGCCCTCGACGTTCAGGACGATGGCGACCGCCGAGGCGACGGCGTTAGGTTGGGGGCTGGACGAAGACTTCGACATGGCCCCATGATCGGGGCGTCGCGCGGTTCACCACACTCCGAAGTCCTTCGGAGACAAGGCGACAATCCCCTGAAATCGGAGAGGTCATGACGGTCGAAGCCGTAACTACAGCCGCAGCGCAGGCGGGCGCAATCGACTGGAACGCCCTGCTGGTCGCCGGGATTGGCCTGGGCGGTGTGTTGGTCGGTGCTGCTGGGCAGCACATTGGCAATGAACTGGCCTGGCGACGCCAACGAGAAATCGCGCGGCAGAACGAAGCGCGAGATTGCAGCTTGGCGGCTTTGGCTCTGGCAGAGCACCTTGAAGCCTTCATGGAGCACTGCATGGACGTGGTCACTTCGTACGGGAATGTGCTTTGGAAAGGCCCCTACAGTTGGGACGAGGACACAGGAGGCGCGCCAAAATGGCTAGACGCGCTGACGGAATGGCCGGCCCTCGTCGATTGGAAGCTGTTGGGTGTGGACCTCGCCGTCCGGTCGGCGAATTTTCAGCGCCGGGTCCGGCTCGAAAAGAAAAGCCAGGGCGCTAACGACAACGCCTCCATGGAGGAGAACCACCCTGAAGTGGCGGACTTGGCCGCTTCACTGGGCCTGGAGGCGTGGGACCTCGCTTGCTCCGTCAGGAAAATGAACAAGCTCGGTGCATATGAATGGCCGGCGAGTTGGTCGGGAGTAGCCGATTTGCGAGAGCACATCCGGCGGCGGGCCGAGCTCAAGGCTGAGCGACAAGCGCGCTATGAGGCTTGGCGCGCCAGCCAGGACGCCAACCCTCCCGTCTAGGGACACCTAATGGCTCTGATGACGGACAGGGTTCGCGGCAGTTGAAGTTGCAGTCTTAGAACGACCGCGTCAGGCCCGCCCGTTGACAGAACAGTGCGGGCCTTTCTCTTGGGCGTATCGGTTCGGGGAGACGGTGATGGATTCGGTCCAAATCAGTATTGGCGCGGCAAAGGCAGCTTCTCGTTGGTGGGACTTGATCATCCCCGGCCTGTTTGCGCTGGGCGGGGTTGCGCTCACGAACTGGGTTGTGATCAGGCATCGCAAAGCAGATGCCGCTGAAAAGAAGGCAGATCGCGACGCCGCCACGACAGAGCGAAAGGCCGGGGAAGCCCGCGATGGCGCCCTGTCGGCCACCGCCTTCGTAGCGCACCTGGAAAACTATGCGCTCGGTCTCGCCAAGACGGTGGAGGAAGCCAACCGACATGACTGGGACGACAACACCTTCGCCCCCCAATGGCCCCCCTTCAGCGAATGGCCTCTGGAAATCGACTGGCGCTTGATCGGCCCTGCAGACGCAGCATGGGCTCGCGACCTGTCCATGCGGATTTCTCTGATCCAGTCACACCTTTCGTCGGTTTGGGAATTCCATGAACCTGATGACTACCTGGACGAGATGGGAGAAGCGGCTGCACTCCTGGGCATGGACGCCTGGACTAAGGCTGTCGAAGTTCGCCAGCGATACGAGCGAGAGCCGCTTACGTTCGACAAGCGGGTGTGGAACTTCCCGGCCTACCTGTCGGAGCGAGTGGCTCTCATCACGTTAGAACGGGAGAAAACCGAAAAGGCCCTGGCTGATGTCGTGGCCGCCTACGCGCCAAAGGACGTTTAAGGGCTCTAATGACGCCCTCAAGGCGGGTTCGGGGGCCAGTGAACCGCCCCGGCCCTTCCTGACGCTCCACGGCCCGCCTTTCAGGGGACTGGCGAAAGCGGCGCTGAAACGCTAGATTGAAGGCTGATCGGGCGAGCCATACCGTTTCCGGGCGTCCGCGCCGCGAGGATGTAACGACCCTCCGTCCGATCATTTCCCCCTAAGCCGCCGCAGCTTCATCGTCATGTTGGTCATGAGGGTGCTGGCGCGGTTCAGGCCGGGGTTGCTGGCCCAACCCGGATCAATCCCGACCGGCACGGTGACGCGCTCGGTCGAGCCGTCGTCGCGGGTGCGGCTGAAGGTGGTGGTTGGCACGTCGAAAGCCGGGGTCACGCCGCGCCGCTCGGCCTCGGCCTTGGTGATCTGACGCAGCCAGCATTTGCAGCCCCAGCCGTTCGGCGGGAACCACGTCGCCCAGAGCGGATCATCAACCGGGCGGACAACGCCTTCCTTGCCGATGTGTTCGGGCCGGTGCCGTTCACTGGGGCCGAGTTGGTAGAGGTAGAATGGCAGCACAGCCTTGGTGCGCTGGCCCCGTTCCCACTGGCCAGCGGCGCGGGCGCTACGCAGGTTGGCGCTGTAGATGGTCCGCAGCCGGCGCGGCGTTCCCAGCTCGCGCGGCTTGACCTCGCCCGTGGCCGGGTCAGCCATTTCAACGGCGTCACCCCACCATCCCAGGCGCTTCAGCTCGGGCTTCAGGTTTCGCGCCCAGGCCTCATAGGGAACGCCCTTGTCGATGGCGGTCTGAAGGCTGTCGTGGATGGCGGTCAGAACGTCGGCCTGGACGGCCTTGGCCACGGTGAAGGCGTAGGCGTGTTCCTCGCCCCAGACCTCGGTGTGGCGGAAGGCCGGGCGCATCTGCTTCTGACGCAGATAGGCGCTGATCTCGGGCGAGGGATCGGAACCGAAGGTGAAGCGGGATTCAGGACTCGACGCCATCTCGATCACCGTTAGAAGCTTGGCTGGAGAATCGAGGGGGCAACCGATGAAGATCAACGTCTCGCGCGTCGAGGTGCAGGGCTGGCTGAACCTTATCGTCGCTGTAGCTGGTCTTTATTTCACCGCCACCAGCGGAACGGACACGCTCGACGCCATAGCGCGGTTCAGCACCGCTGGAAGTCTGCCCCCGGAATTTGCAGGAAGCCAGGGGATTATCCGCGTTTTCCTCTTCCTGCTTATGCTCATGATCTTTGGGTCCATGCTCTTCATTGGACTGGCCATCATGCTGGGCCAATTGTTCCGCAGCATGGGCTCTCCGCGTCCCAATCACACAGCCTTCACGCTGATCGCGGGGCTCCTTGCGGCGACTATCGCACTCACATTCGGCATTTTCGGCGAACCCCTCTGGATGTTGGCCGGCATGATCAGCCTTCTGCTGTTGGTATGCACAGGGATCGCTGGGTCTGAAGGCGTCGAAGGACCTGAAGGAGGGATCGCCTACTGGTTTATCCTTGTGATAGGCGGCGTCGCCGTGATGTTGTTCGGCACCTTCGTTGTCGGCCTCGCCTCTCAAGACGTGGCTGCAAGCGCAGCGACTGCTGTCAGCCAGACCGCCAACCCAAGCGACGCCAGTTAGATCAGGCCTCATCCCGAACATCACCAATCGCGCGGGCTTTGAAGAGGGCGGCGCCCAGGCTGCGCGCTAGCAGGGCCGCGTCGCCGGCAGCGGCGGCGTCGTTCAGGGCGGCCTCGAACTCGGCATAGCTGCCCGCGCTGGCGGCCAGGCGCTCATAAGGTTCGATCAGCGGGTTCAGGTTTCGGTCCAGCCGTCCATGGCCTCGACCGTCATTTCGTCGACGAGGTCGGGGCGCATGGCTAGTAAAGGGCAATCAACCTGAGCCGACGCTCAAATTCGGCTGACGTCGAAATCATGTCGCCTCCTGAGCCGAGCGGTTCCAAACCTTGATCGCTCATTGCCCGACTCACACGATCAAACAGCCGCTGAGTGGCACCAGGCGAAGTCCCCATCACACGCTCCAATCGCGCAATATAGACTGGCCCTTCTCCGAAGTTCATGAACCAGATCGCCGAGATCGCCTTGCCCAGCGGCATCGTGTCTCCCGCGAACATCGTCCCCGCGCGCAAGGAGAACCGTTTGCGACAATGCCCGCAGTAGCGCCAATGCTTGCGCGAATCCGGCTCTGAAAGGCCAGCCCGCCCGCAGACGCGGCAGCGGAACCCATCTTGCCAGACGACCCGTTCAAGATAGGCGAAGGCTGCATCGTCATCGGCGGTCCACGGCCCGTCCGGCAGAGAATTCGGCTCAGACCTGTCGCTGATAAAGGCGCTGCGCCCCAAAGGCGCTGAAAACTCCCAGTTCGCGTTTTCATCCCGACTGGTGCACCATGACTGCTAGCCGCGATACAGGCTGGCCAGCACCGCTGGGATCAGGCTCGGCAAATCCTCAGCAATCAGTCCCGGCCCGAAACGATGCGCCGCGTCCGCGTGCATCCAGACCGCCGCGCAGGCTGCGTCAAAGCTGTCCATATGCTGGGCCAGCAAACCCCCGATCATCCCCGCCAGCACGTCGCCGCTGCCGGCCGTCGCCAGCCAGGGCGAGCCGTTGCCATTGATGACGCAGCGGCCTCCAGGAGCCGCGATGACGGTGGCGCTGCCCTTCAGCACCACGACCGCCCCCCCCCTCTCAGCGGCCTCTACAGCCGCGGCCTCGCGCCCCTTGGTCAGCAGCCCGGGAAACAGCCGCTCGAACTCGCCCTCATGCGGCGTCAGCACGTCGTCCCGGTCCAGGCAGGCGAACAGGTGTCCCGGCCGATCCCGAAACAGGGTCAGGGCGTCCGCGTCGATCACCAGGGCTGCGCCCGTGCGTCCCAAGGCCGCGACATGGGCCGCCGTCGCCTCGGTCAGGCCCGCTGCGGGGCCAATGATAACGGCGTCCATCGGTTGAGCCAGTGCCGCCAACTGATCGGCATTGGTGAAGCTGGCCAGCATTACCGCCTCCAATGTCGGCGCCAGCACGGGCGCCGCGTCGGGCGGGCAGACCACCTTCACCAGCCCGGCCCCGACCCTCAGTCCGGCCCGCGCGGCCAGCCGCGCCGCGCCGGTCGACAGGGCGCCGCCTGCCACCACGCCGAGGCGTCCACGAGCGTGCTTGTGCGCCTCGGCGCCGGGCCAGGGCAACAGGCTCTGCCATGTCATCGGGTCGTTGATCGGGTTCATGATCGAATTCCGTTCACGGATGGCCTCTGAGCACGAAAATTGCTTGCCTTATTGTGCAATGCAATGTCCCTTTACGCCCCGAGCGTCGGACCAACCAAGGAGCCGGCTCGGGACTCGCCATGAAGAAGATTGAAGCCGTCATCAAGCCTTTCAAGCTGGATGAAGTGAAAGACGCTCTCCAGGATATCGGGGTGCAGGGCATGACCGTCTTGGAAGCCAAGGGATACGGCCGCCAGAAGGGCCATTCCGAGCTTTATCGCGGCGCCGAGTACGTCATCGACTTCCTGCCCAAGATCAAGATCGAGGTCGTCGTGGCCGATGATCTGGCTCCCGCCGTGGTTGACGCCATTCAGACCGCAGCCCGCACTGGCAAGATCGGCGACGGCAAGATCTTCGTCTCCACCCTTGAAGACGTCATCCGCATCCGCACCGGCGAAACCGGCGCCCAGGCTATCTGACCACCATACGGCCGTCCCCAGGGGCGGCCGCTTTTCGTTCCTCCTCTCCTCCCCGAACCAACAGGACTTCGAGCATGAGCGCCGCCCAAAAGATCCTTCAAGAGATCAAGGACAAGGACGTCCAGTACGTCGACGTTCGCTTCACCGACACGCGTGGTCGGCTGCAGCACGTCACCTTCGACATCGACCTGGTTGACGAAGAATTCCTTGAAGAAGGCACCATGTTCGACGGCTCGTCGATCGCGGGCTGGAAGGCCATCAACGAGTCCGACATGCTGCTGAAGCCGGACCTGGAACGCGCCTACATCGACCCCTTCTACCAGCAGACGACGCTCTTCCTGTTCTGCGACGTTCTCAGCCCCGACACGGGCGAGCCCTACAACCGCGACAGCCGCTCGATGGCCAAGAAGGCCCTGGCCTATGTCCAGTCGTCGGGCGTGGGCGATGTGGTCTATTTCGGCCCAGAAGCCGAGTTCTTCATCTTCGACGACGTGCGCTGGAACACCGCTCCGCATAACACCGGCTACAGCTTCGATTCGACCGAACTGCCGGCCAACACCGGCGCCGAATACGCCGAAGGCAACCTGGGCCACCGTCCGGGCCACAAGGGCGGCTATTTCCCCGTGAACCCGGTCGACTCAGCCCAGGATCTGCGCGGTGAGATGCTAGGTGTGATGAAGGACCTCGGCATGCAGCCCGAGAAGCATCACCACGAGGTCGCCCCGGCGCAGCACGAACTGGGCCTGAAATTCAGCGACCTGCTGACCATGGCTGACCGTCTGCAGCTCTACAAATACGTGATCCACAACGTTGCCGCGGCCTACGGCAAGTCGGCGACCTTCATGGCCAAGCCCATGTTCGCCGACAACGGCTCGGGCATGCACGTCCACATGTCGATCTGGAAGGACGGCAAGCCCCAGTTCGCCGGCGACAAGTACGCCGGCCTGTCGCAGGAATGTCTGTGGTACATCGGCGGCGTCATCAAGCACGCCAAGGCCATCAACGCCTTCGCCAACTCGACCACCAACTCCTACAAGCGTCTGGTGCCCGGCTATGAAGCCCCGGTGAAGCTGGCCTATTCGGCCAGCAACCGTTCGGCCTCGATCCGCATCCCGCATGTGTCGTCGCCCAAGGCCAAGCGTCTGGAAGCCCGCTTCCCCGACCCGATGGGTAACCCCTACCTGACCTTCGTCGCCCTCCTGATGGCGGGCCTGGACGGGATTGAGAACCGCATCGATCCGGGCGCGCCTGCCGACAAGAACCTCTACGACCTGCCGCCGGAAGAGCGCGGCTCGATCCCCGAGGTCGCGGGTTCGCTGAAGGAAGCCCTGGATGCGCTCGACGCCGACCGCGCCTTCCTCAAGAAGGGCGGCGTCATGGATGACGACTTCATCGACAGCTACATTGCGCTGAAGATGGAAGAAGTCGCCCGTCTGCAACTGCACCCGCACCCGGTCGAGTTCGACATGTACTACAGCTGCTGATCCTCGGATCAGTCTGATGACCAAGGCGCCGGGCGGAAACGTCCGGCGCCTTTTTCATGGTCGGTAGCGGCGGGTAGAGGGAACGGCCTGAAAGCTGCGTATAGAGAGACAGGGCAAGGCGAAGGCGAAGCGATGACGGACGATATCGACAGACTGATCGGCGCCGCGCCGTGCGACGATTTCCGGCTGAATGATCTCCATGCCGACGTATGGCGCCGGATCGAGCAGCAACAGACCGAGCGACGCCTGGGTCAGGTCCGCATGGCGGCCCTAGCGATGGCGTTGGTCGTCGGCGCGGCCAACGGCGGCCTGTTCGCCCTCACTCGCCCCGCGGCGCCTTCCGAAATACAGGTCTTCAGCCTGGCCAGCGCTTCCTCGCCCCTGCTACGCGTAGAGGCTGGCCAATGATCGCCGGTTGGAAGTCCATCGCCGTGACGGCCCTGCTGGCGGCTCTGGTCAGCGGCGCCGGCGTCTGGATCGGCGCCGGGTGGGTGTCGCAGCAACGCGCCTCCCCCAGCCTGCACGACATCGTCCACCACGACCTCGACTTGACGTCCGATCAGGCAGCCCGCCTCAAGGTCATCGAAGACCGCTTCGCCAAGACGCGCCCGGCTCTGGAAGAGGACGTCCGCGCCGCCAACCGCGAGCTGGCAGCCGCCATCGCCGCCAATCAGGGCGATAGCCCTCAGGTTCAGGCTGCCGTCGATCATTTCCATGACGCCATGGGGGCGCTGCAAAAGGCGACCATCGCCCATGTCTTCGAGATGAGGGCCGTGCTGACGCCGGAACAGACCCGCGCCTTTGACAAGGGCGTCGCCGACGCCCTGCTGCAAGACCCTCGGTAAGACCCAGGGTGGAAGACGAGGCTTCCCTGCCGTCGCGCGCCGCGCGCGGCGACCGCGCGGCCTTCGCTGCGTTGATGGATGCCACCAAGGCGGACCTGCATCGCTTCGTCCGCCGCTATGTGGGCGAGGACGACGACGCCTACGATCTGGTTCAGGAATCCTATGTCGCGGCCTGGCTGGCGATCCGTCGCTACGACCCCGCGCGGCCCTTCCCCGTCTGGCTGAGGACCATCGCCATCAACAAATGTCGCGACTGGAGCCGCAAGCGCGCAGTCAGGCGCGTAGTGCGGGGCGTCATGGGGCTGGATGCGCCGGAAGCCTTGGCGGTCGGCGACGACGCCCCTGCAGGTGAAGCGCACCTGGATGACCGGCGGCGCATGGTCGCGCTGGACCACGCCCTGGCGACGCTGCCCGACACTCTGAAGACGCCCCTGCTGCTAGCCGCGCTGGAGGGCCGCTCGCACGCCGAGGTCGCCCGCCTGATCGGCGCGACGCCCAAGGCGGTCGAGACCCGGATCGCTCGGGCGCGTCGGGCGCTGGCGGCGGCGCTGGGCCGCGCGCCCTAGCCCCTCGCCTTAGACCAGGCGGCTCTGCACCACGGCGGCGCCAATGAAGCTGGCGAACAGCGGGTGCGGCGCGAACGGACGGCTCTTCAGTTCCGGGTGGTACTGGACGCCGATGAACCACGGGTGGTCAGCACGCTCGACCGTTTCCGGCAGGACGCCGTCAGGCGACAGGCCGGCGAAGATCAGGCCCGCCTTCTGCTCGATCGCCTCGCGATAGTTGATGTTCACCTCGTAACGGTGACGGTGGCGCTCGCTGATCTCGGTGGAGCCGTAGATCTCGGCGATCTTGGAACCCGGGATCAGGGTCGAATCATAGGCGCCCAGACGCATGGTCCCGCCCAGATCGCCGCCCTGCTCGCGCTGAACGCGCTGGTTGCCCTGCTTCCACTCGGTCATCAGACCGACAACGGGTTCTTCGGCGGGGCCGAACTCGGTCGAGGTCGCCTTGGGGAAGCCGGCCAGGTTCCGCGCCGCCTCGATCACCGCCATCTGCATCCCGAAGCAGATGCCGAAATAGGGAATCTTGCGCTCACGAGCGAAGCGCGCCGCCTCGATCTTGCCCTCGGCCCCACGTTCGCCGAAGCCGCCGGGAACCAGAACCGCATGGGCGCCCTGTAGGCGCTCCTGGCAGGCCTCGGGATCGCCCTCGAAGGTGTCGGCTTCGACCCAGTCGATGTTGACCTTGACGTTGTTGGCCACCCCGCCGTGCTGCAGGGCCTCGATCAGGGACTTATAGGCGTCCTTCAGGACCGTATACTTGCCGACCACAGCGATAGTGACTTCACCGTCCGGGTGCAGGCGACGGCGCACGATTTCTTCCCAGCCGGTCAGGTCGGGCTTGGGCGCATCAGTGATGCCGAAGTGCGCCAGAACTTCGCTGTCCAGACCTTCGTTATGATAGTCCAGCGGCACGGCGTAGATATCAGCCGAGTCCATCGCCTGGATCACGCCGCTTTCGCGCACGTTGCAGAACTGGCCGATCTTGCGCTTTTCCTCAGCCGGGATCGGCTGCTCGCAGCGGCACAGCAGGATGTCCGGCTGGATACCGATGGAGCGCAGCTCCTTGACCGAGTGCTGCGTCGGCTTGGTCTTCATCTCGCCGGCCGTCTTGATGAAGGGCAGCAGGGTCAGGTGGACAAAGCAGGACTGACCGCGCGGCAGGTCCTGGCCCAGTTGGCGGATGGCCTCGAAGAAGGGCAGGCCCTCGATGTCTCCGACGGTGCCGCCGATCTCGACCAGGACGAAATCCACGTCCTCGCCAGCATCGGTCTTGGCCGGGCTGAGGCAGAACTGCTTGATCTGATCGGTGACGTGCGGAATCACCTGGACGGTCGCGCCCAGATAGTCGCCGCGACGCTCCTTCTCCAGGATGGTCGAATAGATGCGCCCGGTCGTGACGTTGTCCGACTTGGCGGCGGAGACGCCCGTGAAGCGCTCATAGTGGCCTAGATCGAGGTCGGTCTCGGCGCCGTCGTCGGTCACGAAGACCTCGCCGTGCTGATAGGGGCTCATCGTCCCCGGATCGACGTTCAGATAGGGGTCCAGCTTGCGCAGACGGACCTTGTAACCTCGTGCCTGCAAAAGAGCGCCGAGAGCGGCGGAGGCGAGGCCTTTTCCTAGCGAGGAAACCACGCCGCCGGTGATGAACACATAGCGAGCCATGGGCGGACACCTTACTCCATGATTCGCGGCGGGAGCATGGCCCGACGCAAAACAACTGTTGAACATAATAAGAAAGCGCGCCCTGCGGCGCGCTTTCGGGGGTTTCGTGGCTGTCGGCGGCTTACTGCGCCGGAGCGGGCGCCGGGGCCGGAGCGGATGCGGCCGGGAGGCTGGCCTCCAGATCGTCCAGCGACGGCGCGGCCGGGGCCGCCGGCGTCGGGGCCGGTTGCTCGGCGGGCGCGGTTTGCTGCTCTGAACCCACAGCGAGAGCGCCCACGGCGTCAGCGTCGATGACCGAACGCGAACCACGCGCGAAGTTGCCGGCGATAGTCAGGCTGATCGCGCACACGAAGAACAGCACCGCCAGGATCGAGGTCGCCCGCGTCAGCAGGTTGCCCGCGCCTCGTGCGGTCATGAAGCCCGAAGGCCCGCCGCCCATGCCCAGGGCGCCGCCCTCGGAACGTTGCAGCAGGATCACGGCCGTCAAGGCGACCGAGATCAGGATCATGGCGACGAGCAAAATGGTCTGGAGCATGGTGTCAATCATGTGGGCGCGAAGATGCGCCGATCAAGCGGCGGCGTCTAACACCGATGCGGGACCGGAGCAAACGCCGAACGAATAGAGGCCCGAAATCCGTACCGTCAGGCGGCGCGGATAATGCCCAGGAAGTCCTCGGCCTTCAGCGAAGCGCCGCCGACCAGAGCCCCGCCGACTTCGGCCACGGCCAGGATTTCCGCCGCGTTCGACGGCTTGACCGAGCCGCCGTACAGGATCGGGGCGACACGACCGCCCTCGCCCAACTTGGCGACCATGGCCGCGCGCACGGCGGCATGGACTTCCTCGATCTGCTCAAGCGTCGGCGTCAGGCCGGTGCCGATGGCCCAGACCGGCTCATAGGCCACGGCGAAGGCCTTGCCGGACAGAGACAACGGCAGTGAACCGGCCACCTGACGGCTGACGACCTCGACCGCCTGCCCGGCTTCGCGCTCGGCCAGGGTCTCGCCGATGCAGATGATGGGTTCCAGGCCGGCAGCCAGAGCCGCCTCGACCTTGGCGGCGACATCGGCGTCGGTCTCGCCGAAACCGGCGCGACGTTCGGAGTGGCCGAGAATCACCAGAGCGGCGCCAGCGTCGACCAGCATGGCGGCCGACACCGAACCGGTGAAAGCGCCGGAGGCTTCGGCATGGCAGTCCTGCCCCCCCAGTTCAACCGATCCACCGGCCAGCACGCGCGCCATGCGCTCGGTCAGCGTGGCAGGCGGGCACAGAGCCACGCGGCAGGCTGCGGCCTGCTCCTGCAAGGCTTTTGCCAGAGCCTCAGCCTCGCCCAGGCTCGCGCCCAGACCGTTCATTTTCCAGTTGCCGGCGACCAGCTTCGCAGATTGTTTCATCGGGACTGTTTAGGTCCCGTTGTCGCGGAAGCCAAGATGTTGGGGTGCGTCCGCTTGCGGCGCCCTAGGGACTGCCCCTATACGCGAGCGTGGCGCCCTTTATGACGCCGGCCCTCGTCAGGTTCTTTTTCGATGATCACGCTGTTCCGCAACTTCTCCAAGTCGAAATGGGCTGCGGGCCTGTTCGCCTTGATCATCCTCAGCTTCCTGATTGTCGGCGCCCAGTCCGACGTCTTCTCCAATCTGGGGCCCAAGCACGTCATCGATGCTGGTGACCGCAGCATCGGCGCCCAGCAGTTCCGGGGCGACTTCGAGCGCGTGCGGGCCAACTTGCAAGAGCAGGCCGGCCGCCCCGTGTCCTTTGAGGACATGGTGAAGGAGAACATCCACACCCAGTATCTGGAAAGCCAGACGCAGCGCCTCGGCTTCCTCGCCTGGGCCTGGAACGCCGGCATCCGTCCCGGCAAGGAACTGGTGCTGAAGGAAATCCGTCAGATCCCGGCCTTCTTCAACCAGGTTTCGGGCCAGTTCGACCAGGATCGCTATGAGCAGGCTCTGGCCGCCCAGGGTCTGACCTCGGAAATGCTGGAACAGGATCTGCGCGATCAGTATGTCGCCAGCCAGTTCGGCGCAGGCGTCTTCGCCGGCGCCCGCGTGCCGCGCATCTACGGCGCTCTGCTGGCCGGTCAGGCGCTGGAAACGCGCGACGGCCGCTGGTTTGACGTGACCCAGGCCATGGCTGGCACGACGCCGGCCCCGACCGACGCCCAGTTGACCGCCTTCATCAATGAGAACGCCGCCCGTCTGCGTCGCCCCGAGTTCCGCATGATCTCGATCGTGCTGTTCAACCCGGGACCCAACAGCCAACCGACACCGATCACCGAAGAGCGCATCCGCGAACGCTTCGAGTTCCGCAAGGCCGCCCTGTCGAACGCCGAGAAGCGTTCGTTCGTGACGCTGACCGTCCCGACCAAGGACGCCGCCGACCGCGTCGCCGCTGAACTGCGCGCCGGCAAGTCGCCGACTGAAGTGGCCGCCGCCAACAAGATCGAAGCTGCTGCCTATAACGACACGCCGCAAAGCGCCTTGGGTGACCCGGCTGTCGGCGCGGCGGTCTTCGCCCTGCCCGCCAATCAGGTTTCGAACCCGATCCAGAGCCGCGTCGGCTTCACGGTCGCCAAGGTGACTGGCGTCACCGCCGCCGCTCCCGCCACCCTGGAAAGCGTCCGCAGCGCCCTGATCGAGGAACTGCGCGCCGAAGACATCAAGGGCGCGACCTATGCCAAGGTTGAGCAGTACGAAAAGGCCCGTCAGGAAGGCAAGAACCTGACTGATGCGGCCCAAGCCGTTGGCGCCCGCCTGGTTCAACTGCCGCCCTTCACCGCCGATGGCCGCCTGCCGGACGGTCAGCCGCTGAACGCGCCGCGTCAGATCTTCGAGTCGGCCTACGCCCTGTCCAAGGGCGGCGAGAGCGACATCATCGACGCCGGCGAAGGTCAGTACTTCGCCGTGCGCGTGGACGACATCCGTCCGGCTTCGCTGCCGACGCTGGAAGAAGTCCGCGCACCGCTGGCCCAGCAATGGACCCTGCGTGAAAACGCTCGCCGCCTGTCGGCCAAGGCCGAGGAACTGGCGCAACGGGTTCGTGGCGGCGAAGACATCGCCAAGGTCGCCGCCTCGGTCAACGCGCCTCTGGTGACCCGCGCGGGCGTCCAGCAAAGCCGTGAAAGCCAGGCTCAGTTCGGCGAAGGCGTCCTGCGTGGCCTGTTCGGTCAGGGCAAGGATCAGGTCTTCACCGGCCAGACCCAAGGCGGCTTTATCGTCGGTCGTGTCGACGCCATTCATGGCGCCAGCCCGGCTCTGGCCGCACCCTTGGTCGAGCAGGTCCGCCCGCGTCTGACCCAGGAACTGGCCAACGCCATGGTCGAAGCCAGCTTCAACGCCGCCGCCGCGCGGGTGAAGGCCAAGAACGACCCCGCCGCCGCCATTGCCGCCCTGGGCATCGAAGCTCCCGCAGCCGCTCCGGCGGCTCCGGCCGCCCCTGCGCCCGCCAAGAAATGAGCGCAGGCGTCGGACAGGAAGCTGAACGCGCCGCGTTTGTCTCTGGCCTGAATACAGGCCGCCCCCAGGTCGTCGTTCGCCGCTTGATCGACGACCTGGAGACGCCCGTCTCGGCCTTCCTCAAGGTCGGTCACGGGCGTCCCTACGCCAGCCTGCTGGAGTCGGTCGAAGGCGGGGCGGTCAACGGCCGCTACTCGATCGTCACCCTGGCCCCCGACGTCGTCTGGCGCTGCCGTGACGGTCAGGCCGAGATGGCGCGCGGCGAGGCGGTTCTGGCCGACCGCTTCACGGCCGACGATCGCCCCGCGCTGGAGTCCCTGCGTGCCCTGATTGCGGCGACACGCTTCGACCTGCCCGACGATCTGCCGCCCATGGCCGCCGGCCTGTTTGGCGTCTTCGGCTACGACATGGTGCGTCTGCTGGAGCCGCTGGGCCCCGCCAATCCCGATCCGCTGAACCTGCCCGACGCGGTCATGGCGCGCCCGTCGCTGGTGGCCATTTTCGATTCGGTGAAGCACGAGATCGTCCTGATCGCCGCTGCCTACCCCGACAGCGGCATCGATCCCGATACGGCATTCTCGGCGGCTATCGGTCGCCTCGGCGACTTCGAGGACCGCCTGCGCGGCCCACTGCCGATACAGCGTGAAGCCGAACCGGTTCCAGCCCCAGATTTCCGCTCGCCCGTCGACGCCGCCGGCTTCGACGCCATGGTCGCCAAGGCCAAGGACTACATCACCGCCGGCGACATCTTCCAGGTCGTGCTGGCCCACCGCTTCTCGGCCCCGTGGAGCCAGGACCCGTTCGCCTTCTATCGGTCGCTGCGCCGCGGCAACCCGTCGCCCTATCTCTTCTTCCTCGACTACGTCGACTTCCAACTGGCCGGCTCCAGCCCGGAAATCCTAGTCCGGTTGAAGGATGGTCGCGTCACCATCCGTCCGCTCGCCGGCACCCGTCCGCGCGGCGCCACGCCCGAGGCTGACAAGGCCCTGGAAGCCGAACTCCTGGCCGATCCCAAGGAACGCGCCGAGCACCTGATGCTGCTGGACCTGGGGCGCAACGACGTGGGCCGCGTCTCGTCGCCCGGATCGGTCGAGGTGACGGAGAGCTTCGTCGTCGAGCGTTACAGCCAGGTCATGCACATCGTCTCGAACGTGCACGGCGCTGCTGATCCCAAACTGGACGCTGTGGACACGCTTCTGGCCGCCCTGCCCGCCGGCACCCTGTCCGGTGCGCCCAAGGTGCGGGCCATGGAGATCATCGACGAGTTAGAAGCCGAGAAGCGCGGCGTCGGCTACGGCGGCGGCGTGGGCTATATCTCGGCCAATGGCGAGGCGGACATCTGCATCGTCCTGCGCACCGCCATGTTCGCGGACAACCAGATCTTCGTTCAGGCCGGCGCCGGCGTCGTCGCCGACAGCGATCCTGCCGCCGAGTACGCCGAAACCCTGGCCAAGGCCCGCGCCCCGATGAAGGCGGCCGAGGACGCGTGGCGATTCACCGCAACCCCTCGCGGCCAGGGCGCCGACGGCAAGATCTAAGGATTGGAAACCGTGGAACCCTGGTCGAACGACACGCCGGGGCCCACGACCATGGTCCCCGCCAGCAGCACCGCCGCCGTCGCGGCGAAGGCCGCCGCCGCCAGCAGGCGCAGCGGCTTGGGTTGCTCTGTGGCCGGCTCATTGAGCAGGGCCTGGGCGTCGCGGATGGCTTCTAAGCGGGTCAAGACGGATTTCTTCCGATGGCGATGCTCCTGTATCGCGCGGACAGCTTAACGTCCGCTTTCAGTCCGCCTTCGCTTGGCGCGTCCTCCCTCCCGTCCTAAGAACCCTGCCATGATCCTCGTCGTCGACAACTACGACAGCTTTACCTACAACCTCGTCCACTACCTCGCGGAGTTGGGCACCCAGACGCATGTCGTCCGCAACGACGACCTGACGGTGGAAGAAGCCTGGGCGTTGAAGCCCGAGGCCGTGCTGCTGTCACCCGGTCCCTGCGCGCCCGATCAGGCCGGCATCTGCCTGCCCCTGATCACGACCGCGCCCCTGAATATGCCCATCTTCGGCGTCTGCCTCGGCCATCAGGCCATCGGTCAGGCCTTTGGCGGCGACGTCATTCGCGCCAAGACCCTGATGCACGGCAAGACTTCGCCGATCCAGCATGAGGGCCGCAGCCTGTTCAAGGGCCTGCCGTCACCCTTCACGGCCACCCGCTATCACTCCCTGGCCGTGCGTCGCGAGACCCTGCCGGCCGAGCTGGAAGTCACCGCCTGGACCGCCGACGGCGAGATCATGGGCCTGGCCCACCGCACCCGGCCGATCCACGGCGTGCAGTTCCACCCGGAATCCATCGCCACCGAGCACGGCCACGACATGATCGCCAACTTCCTCGATCTGGCGGGCGTCAAGCGTCTGAGTACGGTCTGACGCCATGGACGGTTTCAAGCCTCTGCTGGGCAAGCTGGTGGACGGGCGCGTCCTGACGTCGGAAGAAGCCCACGCCTTCTTCTCCGCCTGTCTGCGCGGCGAACCGACCCCCTCACAGGTCGCCGCCGCCGTCACCGCCCTGCGCATCCGCGGCGAGACGGTGGACGAGATCGTCGCCTTCGCCACCGCCATGCGCGACGCGGCCCTGTCGCTGGACCACCCCTTCGACGAGGTGATCGACACCTGCGGCACCGGCGGCGACGGCCAGCACACCTATAATGTCTCGACAGCCGCCGCCTTCGTCCTGGCGGGCGCGGGGCTCAAGGTCGCCAAGCACGGCAACCGCGCCATCAGCTCAAAATCCGGCTCGTCCGACGTCCTGGCGGCGTTGGGCGTCAACCTCGACGCCACCATCCCGCAACAGGCTCGCGCCCTGGATCAGGCCGGCATCGCCTTCCTGTTCGCCCCCACCTACCACGGGGCCATGCGCCACGTCGGCCCGGTGCGGTCCGAGATCGGTTTCCGCACGGTTTTCAACCTTCTGGGGCCGCTTTGTAATCCGGCGCACGCGAACCGTCAGGTCATGGGCGTCTATGATCCCGCCCTGCTAGGGCCTCTGGCCGAGGTTCTGGGCCGTCTCGGCGCCCGCCGCGCCTGGACCGTTCACGGTCAGGGTCTGGACGAGCTGACCACGACCGGCCCGACCGAGGTGGCCGAATGGAAGGACGGCGTCGTCCGCCGCTTTACCGTCACCCCAGCCGACGCCGGTCTGCCTCTGGCGACGCTGGACGACCTGCGCGGCGGCGACGCCGAGTATAATGCGGCGGCCCTGAAGGCCCTGCTGGCGGGTGAACCCGGCCCCTATCGCGACATCGTCGTGCTGAACGCCGCCGCCGCCCTGGTCGTGGCCGACCGCGCCGCCGACCTGCGCGAAGGCGCCAAACTGGCCGCCGCCGTCATCGACGACGGTCGCGCCGCCCGCGCGCTGGAAACCCTGGTGCGCGTCACCAACACCCCCATCGACCCTGAGGCCGCATGACCGACGTTCTGGCGAAGATCGCCGCCTACAAGCGCGACGACGTAGCCGCCCGCAAGCTTGCGACCTCTCAGGACGCCATCGAGGCACTCGCCGCCCAGGCCTCGGCCCCGCGCGGCTTCCGCGCCGCTCTGGAACGGGTCGCCGAAGAAACCGGCCGCCCCGCCCTGATCGCCGAGATCAAGAAGGCCAGCCCGTCCAAGGGCCTGATCCGCGCCGACTTCGACCCGCCCGCGCTGGCCAAGGCCTATGAGCGCGGCGGCGCGACCTGCCTGTCGGTGCTGACCGACGGCCCCAGCTTCCAGGGCGACGACGCCTTCCTGGCCGCCGCCCGCGACGCGGTCGCCCTGCCCTGCCTGCGCAAGGACTTCCTGGTCGATCCCTGGCAGGTGGCCGAAAGCCGCGCCCTGGGCGCCGACTGCATCCTGATCATCCTGGCCATGGTCGATAACGCCCTGGCCGCCGACCTGCTGGCCGAGGCCGAGCGCTTCGGCATGGACGCCCTGATCGAGACCCACGACGAGGCCGAAATGGCCCGCGCCTGCGCGCTCGGCGGCGACCTCGTCGGCGTCAACAACCGCAGCCTTCGCACCTTCGAGGTTGACCTCGACGCCACCGAGCGCCTGTCCATGCTGAGCCCGGTGAAAGCCCTGCTGGTGGCCGAAAGCGGCATCTTCACCCCTGACGACGTCCAGCGCGTCGCCGACGCCCACGCCCAGGCCATCCTCGTCGGTGAAAGCCTGATGCGTCAGGACGATGTGGAAGCGGCTACGCGGGCGCTACTGAGCTGAGCGATCATGCAGAATGCCGTCCACGATCTTCTAGCGCTTACGCCGACGCTACATGACGGGGTGGATTTCTCTGTTATCGAACGGGCGACGCCGATTCTCGATCGTTTAGCCGCCCCTCTGTCGGCGGCAGACATCGAGGCCCTCATGTCCCTACTGCCAGCCAATGGCGACACGGCGTTTGGACTCAACTGGACCATTCTCCACGCGATCGAATCGTCACCTGCCTGGCCCTGCTGGGACTTGCTCGCAGAATCCCTCGACCACGAGTGGCATGAGCTTCTTTTGGCCCGCCTAAAAAACGGCGGCTACGCCCCACCTGCGTAGGTCGACGCTGTTAAGTTGACATTCAGCAAGAACACTTACAGAACATCGACAACGGTTCACGCCTTGTTCTGGAAGCCTTGCGCCCATGCTCACCAAGAAGCAGCACGAACTCCTGATGTTCATCCACGAACGGATTCAGGAAACGGGCGTCTCGCCCTCCTTCGATGAGATGAAGGAGGCGCTGGATCTGGCGTCCAAGTCGGGCATCCACCGGCTGATCACGGCGCTGGAGGAACGCGGCTTCATCCGCCGTCTGGCCCACCGCGCCCGCGCGCTGGAAGTGACCAAGCTGCCGGAACAGGCCACGGCAGGCGCGCCGCGCGGCCATGCCGGCTTCAAGCCCGGCGTGATCGAGGGCGGCGGTCGACCCAAAGCGGCTGAACCGGCTAACGACAGCCGCGAACTGGCCCTGATGGGCAAGATCGCGGCGGGCACCCCCATCGACGCCATCGAGCATGAAACCGCCCGCTATCCGGTGCCGGAAGCCATGCTGGGCGCGGGCGAACACTATCTGCTCGAGATCGAGGGCGACTCGATGATCGAGGCGGGCATCCTCAACGGCGACATGGTCATCATCAAATCGACCGCAGACGCCTCGTCCGGCGAGATCGTCGTGGCCTTGGTCGAAGGCGAGCAGGCGACGCTGAAGCGCCTGCGCAAGAAGGGCGCCTCCATCGCCCTGGAGCCCGCCAACCGCAACTACGAGACCAAGATCTACGGCTCGGATCAGGTTGCGGTTCAGGGCAAGCTGGTCGGCCTTATCCGCCGCTATCACTGAAGTCGGGATCGGCCTGACGCGTCCAGGGCCTCTGTCCCCTCACGTCAGCCGCCCACACCGCCTTCCAGCCCGCGCCGACGCGCCACAGCTCCACCGAGCCCCCGCGCGCATAGTCCACGCCGTCCAGCACCAGCCTTCCGGCGCATGAGGCTGGCAATGACGCCAACTCGGCGCGGCTGCTGACAACCGACGCCGACCGGCACATCAGGTCCAATTGCTCCGCCGACGGCGGCTTCTTGCCCCACCACAGGGCGATCGGTCCCGACCCGGCCGTTTCCGGCGCGCAGAAGGACCGCTTGCAGGTCCAGCCCGCCTCCGGCCTTGGTGTCAGTTTCAGTCCACGCCGCCTTGACCACAGGTCCGCCGCGAACTGTCGCACGCCGGGCCGCACCACGACCGCCGCCTCCGCCTGACGCCAGGCCGCATTGGTCCCCCCGTCGCCGATCCACAGATCGGGCGCCGCCGGGCGCGGCCAGATCAGCACCGCCGCCGCCAGCGGCAGGCCCAGCCAGCGCAGCCGCCCCCGCCAAAGGCAGATGAACAGGATACCCAGAAAGGCGACCGGCAGAGCCGCCGCCGGGGCGATGGCAATGGTCTGAACCGCCCCCGGCAGGCCTGCCGTCCAGTGGCCGATGGCCAACATCAGATCGACGCCCTTGCCCGCCAGCCACAGGAATGGCGCGCCCAGCCCCAACGGCTCCAGCACCGCCCCCAGAGCCAGCGCCGGCATCAGGATGAAGTCCGCGATCGGCGCTGTGCCGAGGTTGGCGATCAGGCCATAGACGGCGGTGCGGTTGAAATGCTGCATGGCGAAGGCCGCGACCGCCAGGGCGTGCATGGTCACAGCCTGCCGATCCAGCAGGATGGCGACAAAGGCGATGGAGGCCGTGATCGCCGCGCGCTCGGCCGGCGGCGGCGCGCCTGACACCATCAGATAGGTCCCGACCGCGATCAGCCCCGCGACCGCCGCCACCTTCTTCCCCGACACCCGCAGCGCCAGCCACGGCCAGGCCGCCATGCCCAGCCGAACCCCGAAGAAGACAAAGCCCCCGACGATGGCCATGTGCAGGCCCGAGATCGACAGGATATGCGCCAGTCCGGAATCGCGCATGGCGTCCAGATCCTCGCGCCCGATCCAGGTCTCGTGCCCCGTGGTCATGGCGGCGGCGATCCCGCCGGTCCGCTCGCCCAGCCGCGCCACGATCCGCTGCGCCAAGGCGTAGCGCGCCGCATTGATCTTCATCGCCAGCCGCACCCGCCACGGCGGCTCGGGCAGAACCGTCGGTCGTGTCTGGCCCAAGGCGAACAGCGTACCGCCCATCCCCTGAAAATAGGCGTTGCGGCCGAAGTCATAGGCCCCCGGGCTGGCTGGCGCGGGCGGCGGATTCAGGATGCCGTAGAGCCGCACGGGCACCCCCGGCGCCGGCGGCTCGCCCGGCACCGTGGCCCGCAGCCGCACCGGCGTCGCCTCGGGCGCCAGCCCTCTGATCCGCACCGGTGCCACGACGATTCGCGCGCCGCGCTCGCCGGGACTGTCGACATCGATGACCCAGGCCTCGAGCACAGTCGGTTCGGCCAAGGCTGGCGCAATCGGCCCGCTGACCGCCTCGGTCCGTAGCTTGGCCACCGCCGCCCCGCCGCACAGGCAGGCCAGCATGAGCAAGGCCAAGGTCCAACGGCGCGCCAACCCGAACCGCCGGCCCGCCAGCCAGGCCCCGCCGGTCAGCACCGCCGCTACCATCAGCGGCCACGCCGCCGGCTCGCTTCTCAGCGCGAAATAGGCCGCGCATCCGCCGCCGAAGAAGATCGGGGCCCACAACCGCCACCGATCCGTCTGGTCCGCGACCTCGGCGCGCATCCCGTCAAGAACCCTTAAGGCAAGGCTTCGCTTTGGCGCGCGCGGGCGTATAAGGGCCTCCGCAACGGACCCCTTGTTTATGACCTCCCCCTCCTCGACTGTCGTCACCCGCTTCGCCCCCTCGCCCACAGGCTACCTGCATATCGGCGGGGCGAGAACCGCGTTATTCAACTGGCTGTACGCCAAGAGCCGCGGCGGGAAGTTCCTGATCCGCGTCGAGGACACGGACCGCGAGCGTTCGACCGACGACGCCGTGAAGGCCATCTTCGACGGCCTGTCCTGGTTGGAGTTGTTCGGCGACGAGGAACCGGTCTTCCAGTTCGCCCGAGCCAACCGCCACCGCGAAGTCGCCGAGCAACTTCTGGCCTCGGGCCACGCCTATCGCGACTTCCTGACCGCCGAAGAAACCAACGCCCTGCGCGATCAGGCCAAGGCCGAGGGGCGCGACTTCGTCTCGCCCTGGCGCGATCGTGAACCCAGCGTCGACGACCTGGCCAAGCCCTCCACCATCCGATTCCGCCGGCCGCTGGATCAGGCCGTCGTGGTCGATGACGCGGTGCAAGGCAGCGTGCGCTGGGAATCCTCGTCGCTGGACGATCTGGTCATCGTCCGCTCGGACGGCGCCCCGACCTATAACCTGGCCGTGGTGGTGGACGACCACGACATGGGCGTGACCCATGTCATTCGCGGCGACGATCACCTGAACAACGCCGCCCGCCAGAGCCTCATCTATGACGCGCTTGGCTGGACCCGGCCGACCTTCGCCCACATCCCGCTGATCCACGGCCCCGACGGCGCCAAGCTGTCCAAGCGCCACGGCGCCCAGGCGGTGCACGAGTACGCCGAGATGGGCTATCTGCCCGAGGCCATGCGCAACTATCTGGCGCGTCTGGGCTGGGCCCACGGCGACCACGAGTTGTTCAGCGACGAACAGGCGATCGAGTGGTTCGACCTGCCGGGTATCGGCAAGGCGCCCGCCCGCCTCGACTTCGACAAGCTGACCCATGTCAACGCCCACTGGATCCGTCTGGCCGAGGATGACCGCTTGGCCAAGCTGACGCTGGACGCGCACCTGTCCAAGGGTCGCGCCCTGCAGCCCGACGATGAGGCTCGCCTGCTGCGCGCCATGCCCTTCGTCAAGGACCGCGCCAAGACCATCGTGGAACTGGCCGCTCAGACGGAGTTCGTGCTGAAGGCCCGCCCCCTCGCTCTGGACGAGAAAACCCGGGGGCTGCTGACCGGCGAAGGTGGTGAACGAATTTCACGACTCCGTGAACGACTCCGTCTTTTCCAGAGCTGGGACGTTTTCGCCCTCGAAGCCGAGCTTAAGGCCTTTGCCGAGGAAGAAGGCGTAGGCTTCGGAAAAATTGGGCCTTCCATGCGCGGCGCTCTGACCGGCGGGTCGGTGTCGCCGGACATTGCGAAAATTCTTGCCGCCCTCGGACGCGACGAAGGTCTGGGGCGCTTGGATGATGCGCTGCAACAGACTAAGTGATCACCCATAACCATGCAGGCTGGACGCCTCCCCGCGCCCGGCCGGAAGAAAAATAAGGGGCCTAGATGACTGAACAAGCGAAACCCGCCGGTACGGCGACCTTCACCTACGGCGACAAGAACGTCGAACTTCCCGTTCTCGCGGGTTCGACCGGACCGGACGTCATCGACATCCGCAAGCTGTACGGCGCGACCGGCGCCTTCACCTTTGACCCCGGCTTCACCTCGACGGCGGCTTGCGAAAGCGCCCTGACCTTCATCGACGGCGACGAAGGCGTTCTGCTGCACCGCGGCTATCCGATCGACCAACTGGCCTCGAAGTCCAACTTCCTCGAAGTCTGCCATCTGCTGCTGCACGGTGAACTGCCGACCGCCGCCCAGTATGAGAAGTTCGAGCAGAGCGTCACGCGGCACACCATGCTGCACGCCCAGTTCGACCGCTTCTTCGAAGGCTTCCGTCGCGACGCCCACCCCATGTCCATCATGGTGGGCACCGTCGGCGCCCTGTCGGCCTTCTATCACGACAGCCTGGACATCCATGATCCGGTGCAGCGCGACATCTCGGCCATCCGCCTGATCGCCAAGATGCCGACGATCGCCGCCCGCGCCTACAAGTACCACGTCGGCCAGCCCTTCATCTCGCCGCGCAACGACCTGTCGTACGCCGAAAACTTCCTGCGTATGTGCTTCGCCGTTCCGGCCGAGGACTATGTGGTCGACCCGGCCCTGGTTCGCGCCATGGACCGCATCTTCACCCTGCACGCCGACCACGAGCAGAACGCCTCGACCTCGACCGTCCGTCTGGCCGGTTCGTCGGGCGCCAACCCGTTCGCCTGTATCGCCGCCGGCATCGCCTGCCTGTGGGGCCCGTCGCACGGCGGCGCCAACGAAGAAGCGCTGAACATGCTCAAGGAAATTGGTACGCCGGACCGTATTCCTGAGTTCATTCAAGGCGTTAAAGACAAGCGCTACAAGCTGATGGGCTTCGGCCACCGCGTGTACAAGAACTACGATCCGCGCGCCAAGGTCATGCAGCAGTCGGCCTATGAAGTTCTGGCCGCCACGGGCCGCGAGAACGATCCGCTGTTCCAGGTCGCCAAGGAACTGGAGAAGGTCGCCCTGTCGGACGAGTACTTCACCTCGCGCAAGCTGTTCCCGAACGTCGATTTCTATTCGGGCATCACCCTGTCGGCGATGGGCTTCCCGACCACCATGTTCACCGTCCTGTTCGCCTTGGCCCGTACTGTCGGCTGGATCTCGCAGTGGCAGGAAATGATGTCGGACCCGACCCAGAAGATCGGTCGCCCGCGTCAACTCTACACCGGCCCGACGCAACGCGACTACGTGCCGATCGAACAGCGCGGCTGATCGACGGCCAAAGGCTGAAATGGACAAGGCCGGGGTTCACGCCCCGGCCTTTTTGTTTGCGCATGTTCATGAGAGCAGCGGGGGCTCAAGGCTTTTTGGGCAGGTCCCGCAGACGCGCCTTGTCGAGGCTTAGCGCCATCCCCGCATTGCGCCCGGCCAGGGTCGCGACCCGTTATTCCGCGGCTGTACCCAGGATGAGGGACGCCTCCGAAACGCTGAGGCCGTAGTCCTGCTCCAGCCACTGGACCATGGAGCCAGTCGCGGCGCGCACAGCCTCATCCAGCGAACTGGACTGGCCAATGACCGTGATGGCCTCGGGGGTTTCGACACGCGGGCCGGAAAGCGGTCGGGCCGGCAGAACCTCCACGCTGAACTCCACGTCCAGCGAGGTTTCGAGCGCCCATTGAGTCGTCTCGCCGTCCCCCTGAAGCGCGTGCCCGTCTCCCAGGAACAGCAAGGCACCCGGCTGATAGACCGGGAGGTACAGGGTCGCCCCCTGCCCGATCTGGTTGAAGTCCATATTGCCGCCAAGCGCCCCGTGTCGCCGGCTGAGAAAGGCGCGAAACCGAAGTCTGGCGCCACCCCGACGCCGCCCAGCATCGGCCGCGCCGGAACCACATAGTCCTTCAACCCGGCGGGCGGATTTTCCAGCCGAGCCGTCCCGGCGGTGCGGTCCAGTCGCCACCGCACCCGCTGGCCCAGCTCTGTGGACCGCGCGGCCAGCCTCAACGGCATCGCGCTGCTGGTGAAGCCGTCTAGGCTGTAGGCATAGTCCCGGTTCAGCGCCAGTTTCCTGATGTGGATAGCCAGGACGTCGCCGGGATTGGCCCCGGCGATGAAGAAGGGTCCCGTCTGGGGATTGCCGTAGAGGGCCACCGTGCGGCCATGCTCGTCCACTCCGCCGGAATCGATCGTGCGGGTGGCGATGACATCGCCGGGCCGGATCACCATGACCGGCGACCGCTCCGCCGTGAAGGCGTTGGAGAAGGTGTCGGGGTCATAGGTGCGGCTTTGCGGACCGGCGGTAAGCTCCAGCCGTTGCGCGGTGAAAGCGTGCCTGGCCCGCGCGTCGGGCGTGTTGGTGTCCGGGTAGTCGGCCCAGCCGGACAGCACCTTGCCCGCCTGCGAGGCCTCGAAGCGATGGTGATCGCCTTCAGCGCCGGTAGCGGTGAAGACAAGCCTGTCCCCCTCTCGCCGCCCCTCGACCGGCAGGTCGTTCAACCGACCCGATAGCGCGGCGCCTTCCCCGTCGAGCGTCAGGGTGCTGCGTTCAGCATTGCCCCACCGATCGACGGAGAGAACCCAGGTCTGTGACTCGGCCCGGGCGGGCGACGCGGACAGCAACAGCAGGACAGCGGCAAGGCTACGCATCGGCCATCTCCCTTGAAAGGATCTCGACGGGAGCGGCGGCGAGCGGCCCTACAAGTTAAGCTTCGGCAACCCTGCAGCCGACGCGGACCGAGGCCTACTTCCTCGGGAACACCCGGATCGTGATCCGTTCGCGTTCGCCTTCGTTTCGTTCGACCAGTAGACGCGCAACCTGGCTATCATCGTGGAACAGATAACCCTTGATGGCGTCCAGCAAGGCCTTGGCCAGGTTGTCGAGGTCCATCCACGGGGCGTCGCCGACGTGCTCCATCAGGATCTCGACCGTGTAGTCGCCCCAAGCCGGACGTGCGCTCCATTCCTTGCGGAAGAACTCATAGGCCAGCGGCTTGTAGTATTTGGCCTGGGTGGTCAGGCCGTCGATGGTGATTTCCACCGTGTCGCCGACCTCGCGTCCACGCACCTTTCCCGTGCCAATCCAGCCTTCCACCCGCGCCTTGCTCCCTTAGCTAATGGTCGGGCCGCCTTGCCCCGCCGTGTCTGCGTGCTACACCGCCCGGCATCTTCCCGCCACGTCTGAGAACGAGCCTGCGATGAGCAACGTCCGCATTGAAACCGACACCTTCGGCCCGATCGAGGTCGCGGCCGACCGATACTGGGGGGCGCAGGCGCAGCGCTCGCTCGGCAACTTCAAGATCGGCTGGGAAAAGATGCCGCTGCCGGTCGTGCGCGCCCTGGGCATCGTCAAGCGCGCCGCCGCCGAGACCAACCGCGATCTGGGCAAGCTGGACGCCAAACTGGCCGACGCCATCATCGCCGCCGCCAATGAAGTGATCGAAGGCAAGCTGAACGACCACTTCCCGCTGGTCGTCTGGCAGACGGGTTCTGGCACCCAGTCGAACATGAACGCCAACGAGGTGATCTCGAACCGCGCCATCGAGATGTTGGGCGGCGAAATGGGCTCCAAGAAGCCGGTCCACCCCAACGACCACGTCAACATGAGCCAGTCGTCGAACGACACCTATCCGACGGCCATGCACGTCGCCTGCGCCGAGCAGGTGGTCAACGACCTGCTGCCCGCGCTGAAGCACCTGCACGCCGCCCTGGACGCCAAGTCCAAGGCCTGGGCGCACATCATCAAGATCGGCCGCACCCACACCCAGGACGCCACGCCTTTGACGCTGGGTCAGGAGTTCGGCGGCTATGCGCAACAGGTCGCCAATGGCATCGAGCGCATCGAGCAGACCCTGCCCAAGCTGATGGAACTGGCCCAGGGCGGCACCGCCGTCGGCACGGGCCTGAACGCGCCCGTCGGCTTCGCTGAAAAGGTCGCTGAACAGATCGCCGGCATCACCGGCCTGGCTTTCACGACCGCCCCGAACAAGTTCGAGGCCCTGGCCGCCCACGACGCCATGGTCTTCAGCCACGGCGCGATCAACACGGTCGCCGCCTCGCTGTTCAAGATCGCCAACGACATCCGCTTCCTGGGCTCCGGCCCGCGTTCAGGTCTGGGCGAACTGGCCCTGCCGGAAAACGAGCCCGGTTCGTCGATCATGCCGGGCAAGGTCAACCCGACCCAGTGCGAAGCCCTGACCCAGGTCTGCGCCCAGGTGTTCGGCAACAACGCCGCCCTGTCGTTCGCCGGCTCGCAAGGCCACTTCGAGCTGAACGTCTACAACCCGGTCATGGCCTACAACTTCCTGCAGTCGGTCCGTCTGGTCGCCGACGCGGCCATCAGCTTCACCGACAACTGCGTCGTCGGCATCGAAGCGCGTGAGGACAATATCGAGCGCGGTCTGAACAACTCGCTGATGCTGGTCACCGCCCTGAACGGCAAGCTGGGCTACGACACGTGCGCCAAGATCGCCAAGACCGCCCACAAGAACGGCACCACCCTGCGTCAGGAAACCGTCGGCGGCGGCTACCTGACCGACGCCGAGTTCGACGAAGCCGTCCGCCCCGAGAAGATGATCTCGCCGGGCTGATCGCCTCGACAATCAGAATAGCGACGGTGGCGAGAGCGATCTCGCCGCCGTTTCTGTTTGGCCTATCGGTTGCGGATCGCCCGCCCCACCGGCGCCAGCGACAGCTTGGCCAGTTCGACATTCTTCAGCGCAAACGGGATGCCGATCAGGCTGACGAACTGCGGCACAGCGATCAGGATATGGGCCAGGGCGATGTACCATCCCGCCAGCACCAGCCAGATGACGTTCAGCCCGACGCCCAGGCAGCCGACGCCCAGATCGGCGGGATTCGGCTCGCGCCAGACGATCTCACGTCCGAACGGCCAGAAGGAATAGCTGGCGATCCGCCAGGCCGAGAAGGCCCACGGCAGGCCCACGACCGTCAGGGCCAGCAACAGCCCGCCGAACAGCCAGGCCAGGCCCGAGGCGAAGCCGCCCAGGAAGAACCACAGCAGGTTCAGGATCAGTCGGATCAAGGTCGTCTCTCCGTGCGCGAAGCTGCGCGACTTCCCTGATATGGCGAAAGGCCCCGCCTATGACAGCAGGGCCCGGGTGAATTCGCGGTAAGGCGGCGCTAGTGTTTTACGACCCAGCGCGCCTTGGCTTCATCCTTGGTCATGCTCAGGTGAACGTGTTCATCGACGTGATCGACCCAACTGACAGGGATCATGTGGTGCTTCAGGCCAGAACCGAGATCCATCTTGGCCAGCTCGATCTGGTCGCCCATCACATGGTCTACACGACCGACGTGCCCGCCGTCCGAGCCAACGACTTCGAGATGTTCCTTGATTGTCGAGGCGTCTATCATGGTCTTCTCCATTGTTGTTGGGGTTATGGAAGAACGGCCCGCATCGCGAACGGGTCCATCACAATGACCGCCCGAGAGTCGCCAAAGGGAGTTCACGATGTCGCTGACCATCCATCACGCCCCTCAATCCCGTTCTACCCGCCTGCTCTGGCTGCTGGAGGAATTGGGCGCGGACTATGAGATCCACTACGTCGAGATTGAGCGGCAGAATGGTCAGGGACACGCTGACCCAAGCAATCCACACCCGCTGAAACAGGCGCCGTCCATCAGCGTCGACGGGCAGTTGCTGATTGAGTCGGTGTTGATCTTTCTCTTCCTTACCGATCGCTATCCCGAGACCAAGATGGCGCCGGGGCCGAACGATCCGCGCCGCGCCGAGTACCTGTCGTGGCTGGGCCTCTACAACAATGTGCTGGAAAGCGTCCTGACCTCGGGGCCGCCCGATAGCTGGAACGACCTGAGGAAGGCTGGCTACGCCGCCCTGGACCAGCGCTGGCGCGTGGCGATCAAGGATGGCGGTTACATCCTGGGCGAGTTCTCGGCGCTCGACATCCTGTTCGGCAGTCTGCTGCAGTGGTTCCGCGGCGCCATGCCGCCGGGCGAGCCCTACGATTCCTACGCCCAGCGCATCGGCGGCCGTCCGGCCCTCAAGCGTGCATGGGCCAAGGATAGCCCCGAGGGACACGTCTGATGGGCGAAGTCGTCAATCTGAACAAGGCGCGCAAGGCCCGCGACAAGGCCGAGGCTAAACGCACCGCCGACGCCAATCGCCTGACCTTCGGTCGCACCAAGGTCGAGCGCCTGACCACGCAGAAGAAACGCGACCGCGACGCCGCCCATCTGGCCGGCCACAAACTGGATGAGCCCAAGGATGACTAGGTGCTTTGGCGACCCAAGAGGCCCTGGCTCTCTGAGCGAACCCGCACCCACATCATGGCGGCGTTGAGCGCCGCGAAAGCCAATGCGAACCCGGCCAGACCGAACGCCAGCGGCAGGATCAGAATTTCCGCGGCGACCACCACATAGTTCGGGTGGGACAGGAAGCGATAGGGACCGCAGCGGATCAGCGGCTCGCCCGGCAGGATGATGATCCGAGTCGTCCAACGATCGCCCAGGGTCGCGATCACCCAGACCCGTGCCGCCTGCAGGCAGACGAAGACTGCGAGCAGCCACAGGTTCAGGGGCCGATCCCACGCCAGCAGCCATAGGCCGATCAACCAGGCGGCGTGTAATGCGACAATAAACGGATAGTGCCCTGCTCCGATCTCCACCGCCCCGCGTGCGAAAAGCCGCCGGGTGTTGCGTCCGGCCAGTAGCAGCTCGCCAATCCGCTGCGCTGTGACGAGGCTCAGAACGACGACAGACAGGATCACGGCGCGCCCAGGGTCACGCTGCTGGCGGTAAAGCCCGGACCGAGAGCGATCAGGACGGATGTTGTCGGCAATCCTTCACGCCGCACGCGATCCAGCACATAGAGAACGGTCGGCGCCGACATATTGCCGTGCTCGGCCAGAACGGCCCGCTCATGATCGAGGTCGCCGACCTTCAACGCCAGCGCACCTTCCAGCGCATCGATCACCTTCACGCCGCCCGGATGGCAAACGAAACGATCGACATCACCAACCTCCAGCCCCTGAGCCGTCAACATGGCGTCCACGGCGGGGCGCAGATGGGTACGAGCGAAAGGCGGGATCGCGCGGTCAAAGATGACGCCGAACCCCGAGCCGCCGACCCGCCAGCCCATGATGTTCAGTGTGTCCGGCCAGGTGTGTTCCGCCGCCCCCTCGATCCGGGCGAAACCGCCTTCGCCCGCCCTCAGCACACAGGCCGCCGCGCCGTCGCCGAACAGGGCCGTGGCCACGATGTCTGCCTTGCTCAGATTGTCCATGCGAAACGACAGGGTGCAGAGCTCGACCACGACCAGCAGGACAACCTGGCCCGGGGTCGCCCGCGCCAGCTTGCCGGCCAGGCCCAGCCCCGTCGTTCCGCCCGCGCAGCCGAGACCGAAGACCGGAACCCGCGCCGCGTCAGGTCGAAATCCCAGTCGCTCCATGGCCCGCGCTTCAAGGCTGGGAGTGGCGATTCCGGTCGAGGATACGGTGACGATAGTATCGACCTCGGCCCCGGTCAGCCCGGCCTCGGCCAGCGCCTTGTCCGCCGCCTTGACGAACAGATCGACAGCGACCTGAAGATAGACCTCCGTCCGTTCGGGCCAGCCGCGCGGCTCGAAGAACCACGCGATCGGCATGGCGGACTGGCGGGTGTTAATGCCAGCTGTGCTGAAAACCGGGGCCATTCGGTCAAAGCCGGGGAAACGGTCCTGCAGCAGTGAGCGAGCGGCGACGGCGACCTCGTCCTGATGCAGGATGTTAGGCGGCGACGCCGTCGACAGCGCCAACAGAGCGACCGGCGGCGGCACTACTCCACGACCGCTGTTCCCTTCATGCCAAACGAAGTGTGCATGAAGTGAGTGCAGTGGAAGGGATAGGTTCCGGCTGTATTCGGTGTCAGGCGCAGCTCGACGCCGCCCTCTCCCACTTCGACCTTGCCGTTATGAACCAGTTGCGCGGTTGCGGGGTCCAGCGTCGAGGCGGCGAACAGCTCGGGCGCCGCGAAGCTGTGGGAACCGGCGGTTTCGACCAGTCGCAACACGACGGGCACCCCTCTTTGCAGGCGCAGCGTCGATGGAACGAACTCATAGTTCTTGAGCTGCAACTCGATGATCGTGGGGCTTGCCTGCGGAGGCGGCGCAAAGGCTGCGCCGAGGGTCATGACGGCGGCAGCGGCGGCGATGGTGAGGCCGGTGCGAAGCATGGCGTCGATCCTTCATCCGAAACCGGTACAACGTTGTCGCCGCTTCTCGGTTCAGAACGCGCCCGAAGAGGTCTGGCTATAGATCCGACCGCCAGCTCCAGCCATCGAAGGCGACTTCGACATGATCCGGAAGAGACGCTGTCAAGCGATTGTAATCCAGATCAATATGCAAATTTGTCAGGACTGCTCTTCCGACCTCCGCCAGCGCGATCCACTCCAACGCCTTGTCGACATGGGCATGGGTCGGATGCGGCGTGTAGCGCAGGGCGTCGATGATCCAGAGATCGGCGCCGCGCACCGCCTCCAGCGCCGCCTCGTCCAGATCGGACACGTCACTGGAATAGGCGACCGGTCCCAGGCGGTAGCCCACCGAGCGGATCGGTCCATGGGCCTGGTCGAAGGTGACGAGCGGGATTTCTCCCCCTGCGCCGTCGACACTCCACCCCTCGCCATGGGGCGGAATGCGGTGCGCCTCCAGGATGGCCGGATAGCCGTGCTGGCTCTCGAAGATGTAGTCGAACCGCTTGGTCAGAGCGTGGTGGGTGGCGGGGTCCATCCAGGCCTGAATACGTCGCCGCGCGTGAATGGCGAAGACGCGCAGGTCGTCGATGCCGTGCGTCTGATCTGCATGGTCGTGGGTGTAGAGGACCGCGTCGACATGGCTGATCCCCGCAGCCAGCGCCTGACTACGCAAATCCGGCGAGGTGTCTATCAGGACGCTGGTGGTGCCTTTGAGGCCATGGCGCCGGGCCAGCATGGAGCAACGGGTGCGCCGGTTCCTGGGCTCGTTGGGATCGCAGTCGCCCCAGTCGCCGTCGCCGCGCGGCACGCCGCCGGACGAACCGCAGCCGAGAATGACGATCTCCAGTTCGCCCGCTTCGGTCATTCGGCGGGCCGAGGGATGCGGTCGAACAGGGCGAAGAAGGCGTCGGTCGTGCGGCGGTCGGCCTCCTCGGGCGTCCAGCCCCGGATCTCGGCCAGCTTCTGCAGCACCAGACCGACATAAGCCGGCTCGTTGCGCCGCCCGCGATGCGGGATGGGCGCCAGATAGGGGCAGTCGGTTTCGACGATGATCCGGTCCTCGGGCATCCGGCGAATGACCTCGCGCACGTCTTCCGCCGCCTTGAAGGTGGCGATGCCGGAAACGGAGAACCAGGCGCCGAGTTCCGCTGCGATTTCAGCCAGTTCGATGCCGCTGGTGTAGCAGTGCATCAGCAGCTTGAACGGACCCTTGGCGTGCTCCTCGCGCAGAATTTCGGCCATAACGTCGTCGGCTTCGCGAGTATGCACCACCAGCGGCAGGCCCGTCCGGCGGGCGGCGTCGATATGCTGGCGGAAGACCGCCGCCTGCTCGTTGCGCGGGCTCAGATCGTAGTGGAAATCCAGCCCGCACTCGCCGATGCCGATGACACGCGGGCGCTTGGCCAGGGCAACCAGTTCGTCGGCGGTCAGTTCGACATGGTCCTTGGCTTCGTGCGGGTGAGCCCCGACCGTGCACCAGATGTCGTCGTGCGCCATGGCCAGGCCGTGTGTGGCCTCGAAGGTCGACAGCCTGTCCGAAATCTCGACCATCAGACGCACCCCGGCCTCACGAGCACGAGCGATGACCTCGTCGCGGTCCTCGTCGAACTGGGGGGCGTGCAGATTGACGTGACTGTCGATGATCATCTCAGGGCCTTGGTGCGGGCGATGTCGGCCAGAGCGCCGGCGAGAACGTCGGCCCGGTCCAGGTTGATGGCCGCCGTGCGGTCGGGCAACTCGGCCAGACGGGTCCAAAGCTCGGCCCATCGCGCGCCCTGCCCCGCCGGTGCTTCCAGCGCCCGGGTCTTCACCGCCGCGATCAAACGGTCCATCAGGGCCTCGAACCGTGCCTGACCTTCAGCGCCGCGAAACCCGTCCGCGACCGCCAGTTGTTCGGTTCGGTCCACGGCGTCGCCCAGCACCCAACTCCGCGCCAAGGCATCGACCTCCTGCATGGCGCCCGAAGATAGAGCCAGGGCCGCGCCCGGCGATCCTCCGGCCATGTCGGCGGCGAGACGAGCGTCATCGGGATCCGCGCCCGTGCGGTTGCGCACCAGGGTTTCCAACTGGTCCGGGGTCCAGATCGGGAAGCTGAGACGGCGGCAGCGTGAGCGGATCGTAGCGAGAAGCCGGCCCGGCGCATGGGTCACCAACAGTAGCACACCGCGCTCAGGCGGTTCTTCAAGAATTTTCAGCAAGGCATTGGCGGCGTTGATGTTCAGGTCATCAGCGGCGTCGATGATGGCCACCCGATAGTCGGCCTGGGACGGGCTCTTGGCGAAGAAGCCCGGCAGGTCGCGCGCTTGATCGACGGAGATGGTCTTCTTCTGCTTGCCGCCCTCGACCAGTCGCTCCATCACCAGCAGATCGGGATGGGACTGAGCCGAGACAAGTTGGCTGACCGAGTCATAGGGCGCGGCGCCCAGAGGTCCGCGCGACGGATCGGGGGCCGCCCCCAGCAGGCGCCGCGCGGCGCGATAGGCGAAGGTGGCCTTGCCGCTTCCTTCGACCCCACACAGCAGCCAGGCGTGATGCAGCCGCCCGCGGCTCAGGGCGTCCAGAAAGGCTTCCTCGGCGGCGACATCCGGGACCAGATCAAACCGGTCGCGCGGGTGTTCGCTCACAGCAGTCGCTCGGACACGGCATTCCAAAGGCGTTCGGAAACGGCCTCAAGCTCGCCTGTGGCGTCGATCACGACGCAGCGCTCCGGATGACGGCGCGCCACGCCCAGGAAGCCCTCACGGAGCTTCTGGTGGAAGGCCAGGCCCTTGGACTCGAACCGGGTCTCGAACAGGCCGCGACCGAAGGCACGCTCCAGCCCGACCTCGACCGGCAGATCAAATACCAGGGTCAGATCCGGCTGATCCTCGGCCACGATGGCGGCGTCCAGCGCCTCGATAAGACTTTCGGGCGCGCCGCCGCCCGCGCCTTGGTAGACGCGGCTGGAATCGGCGAAGCGATCGCAGACGACCCATTTACCGGCGTCCAGCGCCGGACGAATGGTGCGCTCCAGGTGATCAGAGCGCGCGGCGTACATCAGCAGGGTTTCGGTGCGCGGCGACCAGCGCTCGGCATCCCCGGCCACGACGATGTTGCGAATGACTTCGGCGCCCGGCGAACCGCCCGGCTCGCGCGTCTGAATGACGTCGATTCCGCGCGAACGCAAATGCTCGACCAGCAGGCGCGCCTGCGTGGTCTTGCCGGCTCCCTCGCCGCCTTCGAATGTAATGAACTTACCGCGTTGCACCCGCGCACAATGGCGAGCCCGGCGCGACAGGCAAGCCTTAACCGCCTGATATCAACAGGGCGTCGCCAAACCCGCGTGCGATGACCGCCTGACGGGCCTGTTCAGCGGCGTTAGCGTCGGGCCACGGACCGACGATCACCCGAAACTGGGATTGTCCGTTACTGGCGATGTCCTGAACCGAGGCCCGATCACCTAGTCGGTCAGCGATTCGCTTTGCCGCCCGACGATCGGAGAAGGCGCCAGCCTGCACCCAATAAGTCGATGCCCGTGTAGCCACAGGCGCTGCCGGCGCTGTCGGTTGATATGGTCTCGGTTGGGGCGCAGGCGCAGTTTCCGCGCGCTGCATCGGCATTCCGCCGCCTGTCCTCGGCGCCCGCCCGACATAGCGCACCCGAACCTCGCCCACGCCCTGCGACAACAGGCCCAGTTCTTCGGCCGCCGCTCGCGACAGATCAATGATCCTGCTGTCGACAAAGGGGCCACGATCATTGACGCGCAGGATGACCCGGCGCCCATTGGTGCGATTGGTCACCTCGACCAGACTGGGCAGAGGCAGTGTCTTATGCGCCGCGGTCAGAGCGTTCATGTCGAACCGCTCGCCGGTCGAGGTGGGGCGACCATGGTGCTGCGCCCCGTACCAGGAGGCCTGTCCGACTTCGTCATAGTCGGGCTGTTCAACTGGGCGATACCAACGCCCCCTGATCTGGTAGGGCCGCATGGTGCCCGATACGATCGGCGCGGGATCGGTCACGACCGGCGGCCTCAACGGAGCATCCCGCCCCCCGCCGAAACTGGCGCAGGCCGCCAGGGTGGAAAAGGCGGCGGCTGCCGCCGCGCCCTTCAGCATTCTCGCCATCATGGCCGCACGCACTCCGGTTCACTCGAAGTGATCATCGCCGAGGAGGTTTCCGGTTTGGTTAACGAGGTGTTTGAGCTATGCCTCCACCCGTCGCGGCGACGCCCTAGCGCCCGCGCCCAGTTCTTGAAGCGAGCGCCTTGAAACCCTCCCTGTACCAAACCCGTTCGGGCGTCTTCGCCCTGGCGACCCTGTGCTGCATCCTGTGGGGCAGCGCCTATCCGGCCATCAAGAACGGCTATGCCTTGCTGCATATCGCGCCAGCCGACATCGCCAGCCAGATGCTGTTCGCCGGCTGGCGCTTCGCCTTGGCCGGGTTGATCCTGCTGGTTGTCGCGGCCGCGATGAAGAAGTCGATCCTGGGCCTGAGCGGCCGACAGGTCGGCCAGGTGGCTCTTCTGGGTCTGACCCAGACGGCGATACAGTACGTCTTCTTCTACATCGGCCTGGCTCACGCCAGCGGGGTCAAGTCCTCGATCATGAACGCGACCGGCGTCTTCTTCAGCGTGGTTCTGGCGCACTTCATCTACGCCAACGACCGCCTCAACGGTCGCAAGGCGCTAGGGTGCCTGATCGGTTTCCTGGGCGTGGTAGTGGTTAATCTGGGCGGCGGCCCTCTGGGCTTTGACTTCAGTCTGCTGGGCGAAGGCTTCGTCATCATCGCCGCCTTCGTTCTGGCGGCGGCCTCCATATACGGTAAGCGGTTGTCGGCCGACATGGATCCCATGGTCATGACCGGATGGCAGCTCTTTGTCGGCGGTGCGATTCTGGTCTTGATCGGCATGGTCGGCGGCGGACAGCTAGAGGGGATCGACCTGCAGTCCGGCGGCCTGCTGCTCTACATGGCCCTGCTCTCCTCGGTGGCTTTCGCCGTCTGGAGCCTGCTGTTGAAGCACAACCCTGTCGGCATGATCGCGGCCTTCAACTTCCTGATCCCGGTCTTCGGCGTCTCGCTTTCGGCGATCTTCCTGGGCGAGTCCCTCCTGCGGTGGAGCTATCTGGCAGCCTTGATCCTCGTCTGCGCCGGAATCTGGCTGGTGACCCGCCCGTCCACGCCGGCCAAGGCGTAGACTGAGCCGACATGAGGGCTGCGCTTTAGGGCTTGGGCGGCGGCGAACTTGACGCTATGCACGCCTCCGCGCGCTGTCCCGACTCGCGCTGAGCGACCGACGTCCTGATGGACCGGATCGATGTGGAAGTGTGGCCGAGTGGTTTAAGGCACTGGTCTTGAAAACCAGCGACGGTGAGAGCCGTCCGTGGGTTCGAATCCCACCGCTTCCGCCATTCCCGGAGACGCCTACCGTTTCGGCGCGCGGATCAGGAACAACTGACCCGCCAGCACCAGCGCCAGCCCGACAAAGGCGATCACGCCGAACCGCGCGCCCTCGAACATCACCGATACCAGCATGGCGATCGGTGGCGTCAGGGCTGAGACATAGCTGGCCAGGGCAAAGCCGCGCATGCGGGCGATGGTGAAATACAGGCCGAAGGCGATCACCGAGCCGAACAGCGACAGATACAGTAGCGAGATGACATAGGCCGGGCTCCACGCCACCGACCACGACACTCCGGTCGCCAGCGCATAGAGCGCCAGTGCCCCCGTTCCATAGGCCATGGCCCAGGCCGTGCCGGGCAGGACCTGTGCCCCCGCCTGCTGTCCCCTCCAGGCGAACCAGTTGCCAAAGGCCGAGGCCACAACGGCGATAACGGCGAAGGTCACGCCCTCGACCGCGTGCAGACCAAGGCCCGCGCCCATCACCTCCCCGCCCGACAGGACCGCAACGCCGATTACGCCCATGCCCGCGCCCAGCCAGGCCGCCGGCGCCGACTTCTGCTTCGAGACCACCCGGAACAGGATCAGATTGAGGAAGGCCAGGGCCGCAAAGATCACCGCCACCACGGCCGAAGCGATCTTCTCCTCCGAGGCGTAGACGAAGGCGTAGCTGATGGCGAAAGCGAACAGCCCCTGCCCCATGGCGGCCAGGTGCTGCGGCCGGGTCATGGCCAGCTTCCCGCCCGTTATCTTGACCATCACGGCCAGAACCACGGCGGCGATGGCGAAGCGCATGACGACCGACACCACGGCGTCGACCGCGCCCAGCTGGAAGGTGATCGCATACCAGGTCGTGCCCCAGATCAGGGCGCAGACGCCGATCCCGCCGATGGCCAGGGCGGCCGGAGACAAAGGGATTTTTGCAGACTGGGTCACTGGCGGGGCCTCAAGGCGACTCAACGGAAACGAAACCGGAACCTCCGTTATCACCGGTTTTCAAACGGCGCCGCCATGATCTTGCAGCCTTATGCCTTCATTGGGCGTTCTGCTAAGCTACCCCCTCAGACAGGACTTTTCGCCATGCGCTTCCTTCCGCTGATCGCCCCGCTCGCCCTTGTGGTCGCCGCCTGCTCCAGTATGCCGGGCGAGGAGAGCGCCTCGACCCAGGTCGATGTCACCGCCGCCTATCGCGAGCGCATCATGCTGACGCCGGGCCACGTGCTGACGGTCAAGGTCGAGGATGTCAGCCTGATGGACGCCCCGGCCCGCGTCATGGCCGAGAGCACTCAGCAGCTGGATGGCCGCGCCCCGCCCTACGCCGTCACCCTGTCGGTGCCGAACGCCCGGATCGACCCGCGGCACACCTATGCCGTGCGCGCCGAGATCCGCGACCCGGCTGGCGCCCTGCGCTTCACCACGGACACCCGCCATTCGGTGCTGACCAAGGGCGCGCCCAATACGGCGAACATCATGATGGTCGGCGTCCGCTAAACCGTGAGCAGCCTCGCCAAGCGTTCCGTTCTGCTATCTGGGCACGCCACCTCGGTCGCGCTGGAGCCGGAGTTCTGGGCGGTGCTGGACGTCATCGGGGCTGAACTTAACCTCGGCCGCGCCGCCCTGTTGATCCGCATCGACGCCTGGCGCGGCCGTCGCCCCCTGGCATCGGCCTGCCGCGTTCTGGCCCTGCAATGGGCCGGCGGCGACCGCAGCTTCGCAGGAGAACAAGCATGACCACGGACAGCCGCCTGATCCCCGCCGCGCTTATCGGCGGTCTGCTGGCCATCGGCCTGATCGGCGCAGGCGCCCTGATTGGTCAGGGCGTGGTCAACGCGCGCGCCGGCGACCGCTCCGTCACCGTGCGGGGCCTGGCGGAAAAGGACGTGAAGGCCGACCTCGCCGTCCTGCCGATCCGCTTCACAGCCTCTGGCGAGGTTCTGTCCGAGGTTCAGGCCCGCATCGACGGCGACCTGGCCATCGTGCGCCAGTTCCTGAAAGCCCAGGGCTATCCCGACAGTTCGGTCGATCTGGGCCAACTCGGCGTCGCCGACACCCGCTCGCGCGAATACGCCAGTCAGACCGGCGGACCGCGCTTCATCCTGACACAGACCGTCATCGTGCGGACCAACGACGTGGACCGGGTCCAGACCACCACCCGCAACCTGAATGACCTGGTGCGTCAGGGCGTGGTGCTGCAGGACTTCCAGGGTCCGTCCTACATCTTCACTAAGCTGAACGACGTGCGCCCGGCAATGATCGCCGAGGCTACCGCCGCCGCCCGCACCGGTGCCGTCCAGTTCGCCAAAGACTCCGGCGCCCCGCTGGGGCCGATCAAGTCGGCGGGTCAGGGTTCGTTCGAAATCCTGCCCCGCGATGGCTTCGGCGATGAGGCCACCTCGCTGAACAAGAAGGTCCGGGTGGTGACGACCATCAGCTACCGGTTGAAATAGCCTCGGCCATGTAGCCGGCCAAGACCACGGCGTCGTTGTGCGCCTCGTCCTTCGCGCCGTAGATCAGCGTCGTCTTGCCCGCGCGGATCACGTCCCTCAACTGTGCGACCACCTCGCCATTGACCTCCAGTTCGGTGCGATAGCGCTGCTGGAACTCGTCCCACCGCGCGGGATCATGACCGAACCACTGGCGCAGGGCCGTGCTGGGCGCGATCGCCTTCAGCCACAGATCGATCGCCGCATTCTCCTTGCTCAAACCACGCGGCCACAGCCGATCGACCAGAACGCGTTGGCCGTCCTCAGGCGCAGGCGGGTCATAGGCCCGCTTCACAGCCACCCGGTCCGCCATGATGTCAGGGTCGAGGCTCGGCCGTAGGCGTGGTCACGGTCGGTGGCTCGGCCGGGCTCGGCACGTCCGGCAAGGTGGGGCGATCCGGCAGGCGCGGCGCTTCCGGCAGCTTGGGCGCCGGGACGTTGATGTCGAGGTTGACCTCGGGCCGTTCCGGCGCGGCGGGCCTGCCGCCCGAATAAAGGAACCAGCCGATCACGGCGACGGCGACAATCAGGCCGCCAACCAGGAAGGCCAGCATGCCGCCCCCGTTCTTCCGTTCGGGGCTGGCGGTATTGATCGTCGTCTGATGCACGACGCGTTCGGCCGGCGGGATGTTGGGATCCGTCATTCATGCGCTCCCTTACTGGCCGCTCGGCACGGCTGGCGCCGACACCTCGGGCAGCTTCACATCGACGTCGACCTTCTTGGTCTCGGGCGCGACGCCGCGTCCCAACAGGAACCAGGCCAGCACCGCCACCACGACCACCAGGCCGCCGACGATGAAAGCCAGTCCGGCGTTACCACCGCCGCTTGAACTCTCGGCCATTGTCTTCCCTTCCATCGCGTCCCCTGAGGTCGAGAGAACGAAGGTCAGGCTTGGCGGTTCCCCGCAGCCTTTTTCCGACGGGGCCTGACTTTGGTCTCTGTGCTGCTTATGTTCTCCTCCGAATCCGCCTTGCGTGAGCCGTTTATCCAGTGACCGACCTGCCCGCCCCCCGCATCTCCGACCTCGCGCGCGGCCACTCGCCGCAAGGCGCGGCCGACTATCTGTCCGGTCTGAACCCCGAACAGCGCATGGCGGTCGAGACGACCGAGGGACCGGTTCTGGTTTTGGCGGGCGCCGGCACCGGCAAGACCCGCGTCCTGACCACTCGCCTGGCCCACATCCTGGCGACGGGCCGGGCCAAGCCGTGGGAACTGCTGGTCGTCACCTTCACCAACAAGGCCGCGCGCGAGATGCGCGAGCGGATCGGCCATTTGATCGGCCCTTCATCCGAGGGCTTGCGCTGGCTCGGCACCTTCCACTCGGTCGCCGCCCAGATCCTGCGCCGCCACGCAGAGCTTGTCGGACTGAAATCCAGCTTCACCATCCTGGACACCGACGATCAGGAGCGGCTGCTGAAACAGCTGCTCGAAGCGGCCAACATCGACACCAAGAAGCACACGCCCAAGTCGCTGGCCCATCTGATCGACCACTGGAAGAACCGCGGCTGGACGCCCGAGAAACTGCCGCCGGGCGAGGACTTTGCCAATGGCAAGGGTCACACCCTCTACGCCGCCTAC
Source organism: Brevundimonas sp. NPDC090276 (assembly GCF_044772165.1). Taxonomy (NCBI): domain Bacteria; kingdom Pseudomonadati; phylum Pseudomonadota; class Alphaproteobacteria; order Caulobacterales; family Caulobacteraceae; genus Brevundimonas; species Brevundimonas sp. NPDC090276. The sequence continues at coordinate 624,424 of NZ_JBIVYK010000002.1, forward strand.
CAGAAGCGGCTAGCCACGCTGAACGCCTGCGACTTCGGCGACCTGCTGCTGCATAACCTCACCATCCTGTCGCAGCACGCTGATCTGGCGGAGGAATATCGCCGTCGCTTCCGCTATATCCTGGTGGACGAGTATCAGGACACCAACGTCGCCCAGTATCTGTGGCTGCGCCTGCTGACCTCCTCGACCGGCAATGTCTGCTGCGTCGGCGACGACGATCAGTCGATCTACGGCTGGCGCGGGGCCGAGGTGGACAACATCCTGCGCTTCGAGCGGGACTTCCCGGGCGCCAAGATCGTCAAACTGGAGCGGAACTACCGCTCGACCAAGCATATTCTCGGCGCCGCCTCGGCCCTGATCGCGGCCAATCAGGACCGCCTGGGCAAGACCCTGTGGACCGAAGACGACAGCGGCGACAAAGTCCGCGTGCGCGGCGTCTGGGACGGCGAGGCCGAGGCCCGTCTGATCGCTGACGAGATCGAGACCGCCCGCAAACAGGGCATGAACTACAAGGACATGGCCGTTCTGGTCCGCGCCTCCTTCCAGATGCGGGCTTTCGAAGAGCGCTTCCTGATGCTGGCCATCCCTTATCAGGTCATCGGCGGCCCCCGCTTCTTCGAACGCGCCGAAGTCCGTGACGCCCACGCCTACCTTCGCCTGATCCAGTCCGAGGACGACGACCTGGCCTTCGAGCGCATCGTCAACGTGCCCAAACGCGGCATCGGCGACACCAGCGTCCAGAAAATCCTGCATATAGCGCGTGAGAACGGCGTCTCGGCCATGCAGGCGGTCCGCCACCTGCTGACCACGAACGAGCTTCAGGCCCGCACCCGCACGCCTCTGGCCAACTTCGTGCGCGACCTCGACCGCTGGCGCCAGATGGCCGCCGACATGCCGCACTGGGAAGTGACCGAGACCTTGCTGGACGAGAGCGGTTACACCGCCATGCAGAAGGCCGACCGCACCAGCGGCCAGACGCGTCTGGACAACCTCAAGGAGCTGACCCAGGCCATGCAGGCGTTCGATACGCTGCAGGCTTACCTGGAGCACGTCTCCTTGGTTATGGATCTGGAGCGCAACGCCGGTCAGGATTCCGAGACAGGCTCGGTGCAGATCATGACCCTGCACGGCGCCAAGGGGCTGGAGTTCCCGCTGGTCTTCCTGCCCGGCTGGGAGGAAGGCGTCTTCCCCAGCCAGCGCAGCATCGACGAAAAGGGGATGAAGGGCCTCGAGGAAGAACGACGCCTCGCCTACGTCGGCGTTACGCGCGCCAAGCGTGACGCGCGCATCAGCTTCGCCGCCAACCGTATGGTGTATGGCCGCTGGACCTCGCAACTGCCCAGCCGCTTCGTCGACGAACTGCCCCTCGCCCACGTCGATCCACAGTCGGACACCGGCTACTACAATGGCGGCGGCGCGCCCGGCATGCAGCAGCCCAAGAGCCGCTGGGACGACGCGCCGTCGTTCGGCGCCGGCTATTCCAGCCCCGGCTGGAAGCGCGCCCAGAGCTTCTCGTCGGGTCAGGCTTCACGCTCCAACTTGAGCTCAGGCTCGACGCCCGCTCGCAAGGCCGTCATCCAGGGTCAAGCTCGACCAATCGCCCCGCCCAAGCCCAGCGGCGACTGGTCGCGCGGCGACCGCGTCTTCCACCAGAAGTTCGGCTACGGCGCCGTTCGCGCGATCGAGGGCAACAAGCTGGTCGTGGACTTTGACAAGGCCGGCGAGAAGAAGGTCATCGACAGCTTCGTGGAGAAGGCCTCCTAAGCCTTCGTTTCGCGACCTGCGACAGACTCCCAGATCGCTGTCAGCACCAGAACAGCCGTCGACATCAGCGTCACGGCCAGGGGCGGGAGCAGCGGCGAAGCCAGAGCCCCCAGCACCAGCAAGCCTATGCCTGTCACGCGCGGCCAGGCGACCTTGCCCCAGATGGCCAGGATCGACAGGCTGGTTCCCAGCAGGAACAGCAGCGGCCCGCCGAGCAGCACAGCCGCCGTCGCCACGGTCGTCGCTCCCATCGGGTGCGCCAGCGCCAGTTCGTCGCCGACCGCCGTCACCACGATTCCGGCCACTACGATGATCGGGCAATAGGTATAGACGCGCCGCGCGATCGCGCCCGGATCAGCGGCGTGAACAAAGGTATCGGCCGCCGCCTCGTGCGCCTCGTTGAAGAACAGCCACCACATGGTGATCGCCGTGGTCAGGGCCGAAGCGAAGGCGACGACGACCGGCGGCGTCCAGGTCAGGTCCGCGAATGTCGCCCCGGTGACGACGATCGACTCTCCGAGACAGATGATGACGAACAGTCCGACCCGCTCGGCCAGATGCGCGCCCTCGACATCCCACTCCGTCGTGTTGGAGCGCCCCAGTCCCGGCACGACATAGCCGACCGCCGGCGCGGTGAACTCCAACAACAGGGCGACCAGCCAGATCAGCAGCCGTGCCTGCCCCTCGGCAAGCCCCCCACTGATCCAGAACGCCGCCCCTAGCAGCGACCAGGCTGAAATTCGCAGGAAATTCGCCTTCTGCACCGGCGAACCGCGCACTGCCCATAGGGTAAACAGGCTGCGGCCCACCTGAATGGCCGCAAAGGCGCACGCGAAGACCAGCCCCTTGTCACCAAACGCCTCAGGCAGTGATGTCGACATGATCAGGCCCGCCGCCATCAGGGCGAACAGCATCAGCCGCACCTGACCGCGCTCGGGGTCCAGCCAGTTGGTGATCCAGCTGGTGTCGATCCACACCCACCACACCGCCGCCAGCAGGATCGCCGCCTCCAGCGCCCCCAGTGGCGTCAGATGGGCCAGCAGCAGATGGCTGACCTGGGTGATGGCGAAGACGAAGACCAGATCGAAGAACAGCTCGACGAAGCCGACCTTGGCGTGCTCGCCATCCCGGCGAATGCGCATCAGACTGGTCATGCCCTACCCTTCCTTAACCCTGTTCGGCGACCGTGCCGCCGTGCGCGCCGTCCGTCCAGAGCTCGAAGCTATCCGTCCCGGCCCGCCTGTATGGGAGCAGGTCGCGGCGGGCTTTGTCCTCTGTATGCTGACCGGCGCCCTGATCGGACCAGTACTGGCGCCGCATCAGGGCGAGGCGCCGTTGCTCCGTCTGTTCTGGCTGCCAGTCTACGCCGTCGTCGCCGGATTAGTCCTGCTGCGGTTCAAGACCATCGCGAGGTCCTGGCCCGCCGTGCTCGCCTGGGCTTGCATTGTAACCCTGGCCTTCGCTTCCAAGTACTGGTCGATCGACCCGTCCCTGACCAGTCGCCGGGTCATCGCCATGATCTTCAGCGGCTCATTCGCCATGTATCTCGGCGCGACCTTCCATGGCCCTCACCTGCCACGTCTGCTGGCGCGTTGCGTTTTCATTCTCGGGCTGATGAGCATCGCTATGGTCGTTGCGGTCCCTTCGATCGGGATTCACAGTGACGTCAACGCCGGGATGTGGCGCGGCGTCTGGTACGAGAAAAACCAGATGGGCATGGTGATGACGGCGGGAGCAACCGCCGCCGCCGCCTGGGCTGCATCGGAGGACCGGCTGTGGAAGATGCCGCTGCTGACGATCTTGCTTTGCGTTTTGTTGGTGCTGGCGACCCGCTCCAAGACCTCCTTGCTCTGCATCATTTTGGGCGTCGGCATGGTCGGCGCCCTTTGGACGCTCAAGCGTGGCGGTCCTGCCCTAGGGGTCGCTGCGGTCTGGATGGGCGTCGTCGCGGGCGCGGTCGGTTGGTGGCTGTGGACGTATGAATCGGCTGAAATTCTCGCCGCCCTTGGCAAAGACCCGTCGCTGACGGGACGCACCGGAATCTGGGACGCTGTGTTCGCCAAGATCGCCGAACGCCCCTGGAGCGGTTACGGCTACAACGCCTTCTGGGGCGCCGAGTCCACACCGGCGCTTTGGGTTCGTTATCAGACCGGCTGGCTGGTGCCGTCGGCCCACAACGGCTGGATCGATTTGCTGGTGCAGTTGGGGTGGATAGGCGTCATCTTGGTCGGAACAATCGTAGGCCTGACCTATGTCCTGACCCTTCTGCGTCTGCCGACGGCGGGTCTGCGCGAGGGGTTCTGGGGCATTGCCTATCTCAGCGTCTATATCCTGCTGACCTTTTCCGAGAGCGTATTGGTCAGCGCTCAAAGCCTGCCCTGGACCCTGTGCCTGACCATCCTGGCCCGCGCTGCCTATCGCGAGCCGGCGTTCGATCGGGTCGCGCTTGCCCCGAGGCGGCGCGGGGCCTACCAGTCCGGTCCCCGAATCACCGCAGACTGCGTAGATGGCCGACCTATTCTCCACGCTCGACGACGCTGAACCGACCCGCCCCGAGACGGCGGCGCCCCAACCTGTTGCTGCACCGGCTGTTGTCGCGACTCCCGCGCCCGTCATGCATGAGCCCAAGGTCGAACTGGCCACCCACGCCAGCACTGCAACGGCTGCCGCCACCGGCTATTCGGCCTCCTCGATTGAAGTGCTGGAAGGGCTGGAGCCCGTCCGCAAGCGCCCCGGCATGTATATTGGCGGCACCGACGAGCGCGCCCTGCACCACCTCTTCGCCGAAGTCCTCGACAACGCGATGGACGAAGCCGTCGCCAAGCACGCCAAACTGATCACCGTAGATCTGGACGCCGAGGGCTTCCTGTCGGTCCGCGACGACGGCCGCGGCATCCCAGTCGACCCCCACCCCAAGCACCCGGGCAAGTCGGCGCTGGAAGTGGTCATGACCGTGCTGCACTCGGGCGGCAAGTTCTCGGGCAAGGCCTATGAGACCTCGGGCGGCCTGCATGGCGTCGGTGTCTCGGTCGTCAACGCCCTGGCCGAACAGTTGGACGTCACCGTCTGGCGCGACGGCTTCGAATGGCGTCAATCGTTCAGCCGCGGCCACGTCCTCGGCCCTATCCAGCAGGTCGGCCCGTCGAAGAAGAAGGGCACGCTGATCCGATTCAAACCGGACGAGCAAATCTTCGGCGTCGGCGCGGCCTTCAAGCCCGCGCGCCTGTTCCGCATGGCACGCGCCAAGGCCTATCTGTTCCGCGGCGTCGAGATCAAATGGACCTGCGCGGCGGATCGGATCACCGACGCCACGCCGACCGAGGCCCTGCTCCACTTCCCCGGCGGTCTGGCTGACGCCCTAGCCGAGCGCGTGGGCGAACTGGAGACCGTCACTCCCGTCTTCGCCGGCCGCGCCGAGCGCAAGGGCGAGGCGGGCGCGCTGGAATGGGCCGTCACCTGGTCGCCCATCGGCTTCGGCGACGCCGACAGCTTCATCGGCTCCTACTGCAACACCGTCTCGACCCCGGACGGCGGCACGCACGAGGCCGGCTTCCGCGCCGCCCTGGTCAAGGGCCTCAAGGCCTACGGCGAGCTAACCAACGAGAAGCGCGCCGCCCAGATCACCGCCGAGGACGTCATCGCCAACGCCGGCGCCCTGATCTCCATCTTCATCCGCAACCCGGAATTCCAGGGCCAGACCAAGGACCGCCTGTCCTCGCCCGAGGGTCAGAAGCTGGCCGAACAGCTGCTACGCGACCCCTTCGACCACTGGCTGACCGAAAGCCCCAAGCAAGCCAACGCCCTGCTCGGCTTCGTCATCGACCGCGCCGAGGACCGTCTGCGCCGCCGCAAGGACAAGGAAGTCCAGCGCGCCGCCGCCACCCGCAAGCTACGCCTGCCGGGCAAGCTGTCGGACTGCTCACGCCAGGCCGCCGAGGGCACCGAACTGTTCATCGTCGAGGGCGATTCGGCCGGCGGCTCGGCCAAGCAGGCGCGCGACCGCACAACCCAGGCCATCCTGCCGCTGCGCGGCAAGATCCTGAACGTCGCCTCGGCCACGGCCGACAAGCTGCGCGCCAACGTCGAACTGTCGGACCTGGCCCTGGCCCTGGGCGTTCAGCCCGGCAGCCGCTTCAACATCGAAGACCTGCGCTACGAGCGCATCGTCATCATGACTGACGCTGACGTCGACGGCGCCCACATCGCGGCCCTGCTGATCACCTTCTTCTATCGCTCCATGCCCGAGACCATCCGTCAAGGTCGCCTCTTCATGGCCTTGCCGCCGCTCTATCGCATCAGCGCCGGTCCCCTGTCGGAATACGCCCGCGACGACGCCCACCGCGACGAACTACTGGCCACCGTCTTCAAGGGCAAGAAGGTCGAGATCGGGCGCTTCAAGGGTCTGGGCGAGATGATGGCTTCCCAGTTGAAGGAGACCACCATGGATCCGAAGAAACGGACCCTGGCGCGCGTCTCCCTGCCCGACAGCGAGGAAGAGATCGAGGATCTGGTTGAACGCCTGATGGGCCGCAAGGCGGAGGCCCGCTACCAGTTCATCCAGGAAAACGCCCGCTTCGCCATGGCGGATCTGGACGTCTGAGGAAATGCCTCGGCCTTACAGGCCGAGGCTCTCCGCCACCCGCGCCGCCACTGCGGCGAAGCGCTGCGCGACTTCGCCATCCGGTTGAGCCGAAACCAACGGTTGCCCTGCGTCGCCCGCCTGACGCAGGGCCGCGTCCAGCGGCAGATCGCCGAGGAAGACCACGCCCAGCCGCTCAGCCTCGGCCTCGGCCCCGCCCTGACCAAAGACCGGGCCGCTCATGTTTTCGATCAGGCCCAGCGTCGGCACATTGACGCGTTGGAACAGGGTGTGGGCCCGGCGCGCATCGGCCAGGGCCACCTCCTGCGGGGTCGAGACGATGACCGCTCCGTCCAGCGGCGTCTTCTGGATCAGGGTCAGTTGCACGTCGCCGGTGCCGGGCGGCAGGTCCACTACCAGAAGGTCCAGCGGCGCTTCCTCGGTCCCCCAGCGCGTCTGGCTCAGCATCTGGGTGATGGCCTGCGACGCCATCGGCCCGCGCCAGATCATGGCGTCATCGGCCTTGGTCAACAGGCCGACCGACATGGCCTTCAGACCATGCGCGACGTGCGGCACGATGGCGCCGTCCACATAGCCCGGCTGGCCCGACAGCCCCAGCATGGTCGGCAGGGACGGGCCATAGACGTCGGCGTCCAGCACCCCGACCGCCAGGCCCCGAGCCGCCAGAGCCGCCGCCAGATTGACCGCCACCGTCGACTTGCCGACCCCGCCCTTGCCGCTGGCCACGGCCAGAACCCGCTTCACATGGGCTGGGCGTTCGGTCGGCACCGGCGCCTTGGCCCGCCCCTGATCGGTCGCCGCCTTCGACAGGCCCGCCGTGCGCCGCGGCGCGGCGGCAGGCGCCGTCTCGGCGGTCAAGACGACGGAGACCCGCGCCATGCCCGGCACGGCCTTCAGCGCCGCGTCGGCCGCGTCGCGGACGGGGGCGTAGATGGCCGTCTCGCCTGCCGGGACCTCCATGACGAAGCCCGCGCGATCTTCGGCCACCATCAGCCCCTGAACCAGACCGGCGGCGACCAGCCCCTGTCCCGATTTCGGGTCGATGACGGCGTCGAGGGCGGCGATTACAGCGGTGCGGTCGATCAAGGCTCTGCTCCTTGGCCCTTGCCGGGCCGGTCGCGGGCGTTCTATCGCCCTCTGGTCCTGTTCGCGAGCCTGTTCCTTTGTCCAAAACGCCCCGCCTCACCCTGATCGCCGGCCCGACCGCCTCGGGCAAGTCGCGTCTGGCGCTGGACATGGCCGAACGTACCGGCGCGGTCATCATCAACGCCGACAGTCAGCAGCTCTACGCCGACCTGCGCATCCTCACCGCCCGCCCGTCGGTCGAGGATGAAGCTCGCGCCGAACACCGCCTCTATGGCGTCGCCGACGCCGCCGAATCCTGGTCCGTCGGGCGCTGGACCCGCGCCGTCATGCCGCTGCTGGAAGAGCTGGCGGCGCAAGATCGTCCGGCCCTTCTGGTCGGCGGCACCGGCCTCTATTTCAACGCCCTGACGCGCGGCCTGGCCGATATTCCCGCCGTCCCCGACGCCGTCCGCGACACGGTTCAGGCCGCCTATGACCGCGAGGGCGAGGCCGCCTTCCGCCGCCGTCTGGCCGAGGTCGATCCCATCGCCGCCTCCGCCATCACTCCAGGCGACCGCCAGCGCCTGATCCGCGCTCTGGCCGTGGCCCAGGCCACCGGCCGCGCGCTCAGCGACTGGAAGGCCGACACCCGGCCCCTGCTGGCGCCCGGCTCCTACGACGCCCTAGTGGTCGAGCCGCCGCGCGACCGCCTCTACACCAACTGCGACGTTCGGGTCCGCCTGATGATCGACCACGGCGCCGTGGACGAGGTCCGCGCCCTCCTCGCCCGCGATCTCGACCCCGCCCTACCCGCCATGAAGGCCGTCGGCGTGCCGGAACTGGTCGCCCACCTGTCGGGCCAGGCCACGCCAGACAAGGCGATCGCCGCCATTCGCCTGTCCACCCGTCACTACGCCAAGCGCCAGCTGACCTGGTTCCGCAACCAGACCCGCGACTGGCCGCGCCATCCTGGCTTCTCCTGACGGATTTCAACAGCTTCCCCTTGGAAGCCGGCCCGCGAGCGCCTATATTCGACCTGTTCGGGTTCGCCCGGACTATGGCGATAAACGCGCCTGTAATAAGCGGACCGGACCCGGGTGCGATTCCCGGCGGCTCCACCAAATCTCTCACCGCGTTATCGGCGGGAGCTGCGGGGCCGACTAGCATCGACGGACGTGTAAAGAGGATGCTTTTGCCCGTCTTGGCCCACCGTATCGGGCCATTTTATAACTGCGAACGATAACTTCGCTGGAGAAGTCCGCCTCGCCGCGTAATGCGGTTCGGTTGATTTCGAACACTTAAGTCCTGGGGGTTCAGATCCTCAGGCGGGGCCTGTCGGGAGCCTGGCAACAGAATCCCGGCGCTTTCCTAAATCGCCATCTTCCGTCGCTCGCCTGTCGCGGGTAACAGTCGCGCGTACCCAGTTTCGAGGCTCCCGATGACGGATCAATCTCCCCCGGTCGACGAGATGCACTATGAGCAGCTCGCCCAGGACGCCCTTCGCGGTGTGATCCGCTCTGCGCTTGAACGTGCGGCCCAGCCCGACGGCATCCCCGGCGCGCACCATTTCTACATCACGTTCAAGACCCGGGCGCCCGGCGTCTCGGTGCCACCCGACGTTCTGGCCAAGTACCCTGACGAGATGACCATCGTCCTGCAGCACCAGTATTGGGACCTGGACGTCCAGCACGACCGCTTCTCGATCATGCTGAAGTTCGGCGGCATGCCCAAGGTCCTGGCCATGCCCTATACGGCCGTGACCCGCTTCTATGACCCCAGCGTCCAGTTCATGCTGCAGTTCGAGGAGCCCGAGATCGTTGAGGCCGAGATCGCGCCCCTGACGCCCCCGGCCCGCGACCCGAACGCCGCTCCACCTCCGCCCACGGGCGACGACGACGGCCCGAAGGTCGTCTCCCTGGACGAGTTTCGCAAGAAATAGGCAGGTCGTGAGGCGCGGATAGCCCTTCGAGGTGGCCGCGTCGTGCTGCGATGATTAAGCGGTGCTTTTCCGATCCATGGCGCGCCCTGCAGGACTCGAACCTGCAACATCCCGCTTAGAAGGCGGGTGCTCTATCCGGTTGAGCTAAGGGCGCTCTCAGGAGGGCCCTGCCTATGGGGGTTCGGGCGCGGCGGCAAGGGGCCTCGTCGAGTGCGCCCCACACCCTTGCTGCAGATCGTCAAATTATTTAACGATAATTCTCATCGCACGGGAGTTACGTCATGTCCGCGCTGCCCACTCGCCTGATACAGTTGAAATCTCGTCCAGAGGGCGACCTGGCCGCGTCGGATCTGGAGATTGTCGACGGGATCGCTGCCTCCCCCGCCGAGGCTGAGGTGCAGGTGCGGAACATATGGATGTCCGTCGATCCCTATATGCTGAACCGGCTATACGACCGGCCGAACTATGTGCCGCCGTTCAAGCTGGGCAGGCCGCTGGACGGCGGGGCGGTGGGCGAGGTCATCGCATCGGCCCACCCTGACTTCCAGCCCGGTGACTTGGTGCTGAACACCTACGGCTGGCGCGAGGCCTTCACAGCGCCCGGCAAGCGTCTGACACGGATTGAGCCCAGCGCCATCACTCCGCAGGACCACTTGGGCGTGGCGGGCCTGACGGGAATGACGGCCTATGTCGGCCTGCTGCGCATCGCCGGTCTGAAGGCAGGCGACACGGTCTTCGTCTCCGCCGCCGCCGGCGCCGTCGGCACGGTCGCCTGTCAGATCGCCAAACTGATAGGATGCCGCGTGATCGGCTCGGCGGGGGGCGCGGCCAAGGCCGCCTTCCTGCGAAACAAGGTCGGCGTCGACCACGCCATTGACTATCGGGCCGAAAACGACCTCTCCGCCGCCCTGGCCGACGCAGCGCCCAACGGGATCGACGTCTATTTCGAGAATGTCGGCGGCGACCATTTCAACGCCGCTCTCGACAACGCCGCCGTCGGCGCCCGGTTCGCCCTGTGCGGCATGATCGCCCAGTACGGCGACGGCCAGCCGCCGCTGCAGGCGCGTATGTTCCACGCGATCAGCAAGCGCATCCGCATGGAAGGCTTCCTGCTGGGTGATCACGACGATCTGAAGCCCGCCTTCGAGCGCGACATCGCCGCCTGGCTGGCGGACGGGTCGGTCAGGTCGTTCACGACCGTCAGCGAGGGGCTGGAGTCCGCGCCCGAAGCCTTCCGCAGCCTGCTGACCGGCGGCAACACCGGCAAGATGCTGGTGCGCCTGTAAGCATGAAAAAGCCGCCCGGAGCGATCCGGACGGCGCTTTCTTCAAGCAGAAGCGAGACCCCCTAGTGGGTCCAGGACTGCTTGCGGTTGGTGGCGAAGTTGTCGGCGTAGGCCTTGATGATGACCGGCGCTTCCTGCGGTTCGTGCAGACGGAAGGCGATGCCGTGACGCTCGGCGTAATCGACCGCTTCTTCCTTGGTTTCAAAGCTGAGACGCACCTGACCATTCATGTCGGTCGTGCTGGTCCAGCCCGTCAACGGATCCTGGGTGCGCGCAGAAGCCGGTTCGAACTCCAGACGCCAGTCCTGGGTCTTGGCCTTGCCCGACTGCATCGCGGTCTTGGCCGGGCGATAGATGCGAGCGAGCATGGGCGGAATCCTTCGGCGACTGGTCTTGGCCGGGTGCATACCCCGCCCTCGCCGCCTGGTCCAGCCGTCGCCGTGACTTCAGGCGGCCAGGGTGGTCGAACCGGCGTCGATCCAGCGACGCGCGGCTCGCTGGGCCTCGGCGATCTCATCGTGCTCCATCTCCTGGCTCAGGTCGCGGCGGTATTCGCGCGCCTCGAGCGAGCCCTTCATGGCGGCCAGGTTGAAGATCATGTGGGCCGAAACCCGGTCGATCGGACAGCCGTCCAGTCCGGCCGAATAGGCCAGCCCCAACCGGAACAGGGCGTCGCCGTCCATTTCGACGGTCGGCAGCGGCAGGGCCGCGGTTTCGATAGCCTCAGGCGCGGTTTCGTGCGCGGTCATAGCCAGTCCTCCGGGCGTCGGTCATTCTGACCCTGCCGTTCGACCTGCATTCAAATACCGCCGGTTTGAAATTAGAGTTAACGCGCCCTCTGACCGAAAAGAACCGCGCGCGCCGCCTCGGCCGCCTTGCCCGAAGCGGCCAGATCAGCGCGCCATTCCGCGCCGACCGCCCTGCCCGTCTGAACCGCTGGTCGCGCGCCGACCCGTTGCAACCACGCGGCCAGATGCGGGAACTCGGCAAGATCCTGCCCCTGATGCTTCGGCAGTATCCACGGCCAGATGGCCATGTCGGCGATGGAATAGTCGCCTGCGACATAGTCCCGATCCACCAGCCGGCGGTTCAGCACGCCGTACAGACGGTGGGTCTCGTTGGTGTAGCGCTGGACGCCATAAGCGATCTGGCGCTGATCCCTGATCATGGTCGGGGCGTATTGGCGAAAATGATGCGTCTGGCCCGCCATCGGCCCCAGACCGCCGACCTGCCAGAACAGCCACTGATCGATCTCGACCCGCGCGCGCAGATCGGTCGGATAGAAGCGGCCCGACTTGGCGCCCAGATATTGCAGGATGGCGCCGGACTCGAAGATCGACAGAGGCAGGCAGTCGGGCCCCTCAGGATCGACAATGGCGGGCATTCGGCCATTGGGGCTGATGGCTTGAAAGGCTGGCGCGAACTGCTCGCCCGCGCCGATGTTCACCGGCTTGACCACATAGGGTAGCCCCATCTCCTCCAGGGCGATGGAGATTTTCCAGCCGTTGGGCGTGGGCCAGTACCAGAGCTCGATCGGCTGGGTCATCGCGGTCGCCTTCACTCGTGTCGGAGCGCCCAGAGATGGCGCGCACTCAATGAACAGACAAGGCCGAAACCTGACGGGGCCGTTCAGGACGAGTTCATGCGCCGGGACCGACCTTGGCCTTCTGTTTCAACGGGCCGACCGCAGCTTATCTTCGGCGCCCAGACCACGGAGACGAACAGATGAACCGCCTCACCAAGGCCGCCATCGTCGCCCTGGCGCTGACCACCACGGCCGCGCCGTTGGCGGCCCAGGCCCAGAACCGCGATCACCGCGAGTATCGCCAGGATCGCCGCGAGGACCGTCACGACCGTCGAGAAGATCGCCGTGAATGGCGAGAAGATCGCCGCGAGGAGCGTCGCGAGTGGCGTGAAGATCGTCGGGACGACCGTCGCGACTATCGCCAGAGCCGTCACCATGACCGCTGGGACCGCAACAACCGCGACTGGTGGCGTGGTCGCCCCGAGTTCCGCGACTATCGCGGCGCTCGCAACGGCTACTGGTATGCGCCGGGCCGTGGCTACTATCGCGTCGACCCGCGCTACTACGGCTATCGCTGGCGCCAGGGCGGCTACCTGCCGTCGGCCTATCGCGGCTATTACGTGGATGATCCCTATTATTATGGTCTGCGTCCCGCGCCGCGCGGTTATCGCTACGTCCACGCCAATAACGACATCCTGCTGATCGCAGTCGCCACCGGCCTGATCGCCAGCGTGCTGCACGACGTCTACTAGGCCTCGCGTAGAACTTTCAGATAGCCCCGCAGAGCTTGGCTTTGCGGGGCTTTTTTGTGCCCGGCTTCCTGCAGATTCCCATCGACCGACGTTCAGCCGCGGTTCATGGCATCGGGGCCAGATTGTCGTTCATGCCGAACCTATCGGCGTGCGAGGAAGAAGACCATGAAACGTTCCCTGATGGTGTTCACGGCCATCGCCAGCTTCGCCCTGCCCGCGCTCGCTCCCGTGGCTCCGCTGGCGCAGGATCGACAGGCTCAGGCAGAAGATTCGCCGCGCGCCCAACGCCGGGCCCAGCGCGGCGATCAGATGGCGTCGCCACAGCAGCGCCGGGACGAACCCCGTACAGTTCGTCCCGAGCGCCCAGACAGTCCGCGCCCTGACCGCCCCCAGCGGCCCGTTGGCGAAGCTCGCCCCGAAGGCGGACAGACCCGTCCCGACAGACCCAATCGCCCGGATCGCCCAAACGATCAGGGACGACCTGACACGCGCCCTGACCGCCCCAACGGCCAAAGGCCAAACCGTCCCGATCAAGGCCGCCCTGATCAGCCTGGAACACCGGATCGCCCAAGCCGTCCGGACCGTCCTGGCCGTCCCGAGCAGCCCAACCGCCCAGACCGGCCGGATTGGAATCGACCAGACCGCCCCGGATCGCAACAGCCGGGCCGTCCGAGCCGCCCGGATTGGAACCGGCCAAACCGTCCCGATCAGCCTGGCCGACCCAATCGTCCTGACCGGCCGAACTGGAACAATGACCGGGACTATCGCGACTTCCACAATCGCTGGAATCGCGACCAGTGGCGGCGCGACTGGGATCGTCGCCATCGCGGCGACTGGTGGCGCCATGACAACCGCTTCCGAGGTTGGAACGGCGTGCGGCTCGGCTTCTATTTCGCGCCGGGCTACGGCTACTACAGCGTGCCGCGCTCCTACTGGAACCGGCAGTATTACGTCGGCCAGTACCTGCCGGATATCTTCTGGCGCTATCAGGTCAACGACTGGCGGACCTACGGCCTCGGCTACCCGCCTCCGGGGACCCGCTGGGTCTATGTCGACAACTCGATCTACCTGATCGACGAATACGACGGCTACATCATCGAAGTCGTTCGCGACGCCTGGAACTGGTAGTCCACGCCGAAACAAAGAGGCCCCGGAGAGCGATCTCCGGGGCCTTTTCTTAGAGCATCTGACTTTTAATCAGAGGGTCTTACAGACCCAGCTTGGCCTTCAGGATGTCGTTGACCGCGGCCGGGTTGGCCTTGCCGCCCGTGGCCTTCATGACCTGACCGACAAACCAGCCGAGGGCTTGCGGCTTCTCGGCCACGGCCGCGGCCTTGTCCGGGTTGGCGGCGATGATGTCGTCGACGGCCTTCTCGATGGCGCCCGTATCCGTCACCTGCTTCAGGCCGCGCTTCTCGACCACCTCGGCGGGGCTGCCCTCGCCATTCCAGACGTAGTCGAAGACCTCCTTGGCGATCTTGGACGAGATGACGTTGGTCTCGATCAGTTCGACCAATTGGGCGACGTGCGCGGCCGGCAGCGGGTTTTCGCTGAAGTCCTTGCCGTCCGCGGCCAGACGCGCCGAGACCTCGTTGGTGACCCAGTTGGACACCAGCTTGGCGTCGCGGCCCTTGGCTGCGGCTTCGAAATAGTCGGCCTTGGCCTGTTCCGAGATCAGCACCACGGCGTCGTATTGCGACAGGCCGTAGTCAGCCATCAGGCGACGACGCTTCTCATCCGGAAGTTCCGGCAGGTTGGCCTTGATCTCGTCGATCCAGGCCTGCTCGATCTCCAGCGGCAGCAGGTCGGGATCGGGGAAGTAGCGATAGTCCATCGCCTCTTCCTTCGAGCGCATCGAGCGCGTCTCGCCCGCCGTCGGGTCATACAGACGAGTTTCCTGAACGATCGAACCGCCGTCCTCGAGGATCTCGATCTGGCGACGCGCTTCGTAGTTGATGGCCTGAGAAATGAAGCGGAACGAGTTGACGTTCTTGATCTCGCAGCGCGTGCCCAGGAAGCCGAAGTCGCCGGTTTCCTTGAACTTGTCGTAGTTGCCGACGCGGCAGACCGAGACGTTGACGTCGGCGCGCAGGTTACCCTTCTCCATGTCGCCGTCGCAGGTGCCCAGATAGATCAGGATGGTCCGGATCTTCTTGACGTAGGCGACCGCCTGTTCCGGCGAACGGATGTCGGGGCGCGAGACGATCTCCATCAGCGCCGTGCCGGCCCGGTTCAGGTCGACGTAGGATTCCGTCGGCGACAGGTCGTGGATCAGCTTGCCCGCGTCCTGCTCCAGGTGCAGGCGTTCGATGCCGACGTTGAAGAAGCTGCCGTCCTCGGCCTCCACCTCGACCACGCCCTCGCCCACGATCGGGTGATACAGCTGGCTGATCTGATAGCCGGACGGCAGGTCGGGATAGAAGTAGTTCTTGCGGTCGAACTGGCTCTTCAGATTGATCTGCGCCTTCAGGCCCAGACCCGACTTCACCGCCTGCTCGACGCAGTGCTTGTTCAGGGTCGGCAGCATGCCGGGGAAGCCGGCGTCGATCAGAGACACCTGCTCGTTCGGACCGGCGCCAAAGCCCACGGCCGCGCCCGAGAACAGCTTGGCGTTCGACGCCACCTGGGCGTGGATTTCCAGGCCCATGACGATTTCCCAGTCGCCAGTACGACCTTTGATCACTGTTTTGTTCTCAGACATGCTCACCACCACTTGGCCGGTTTGGCGACGAAACCGGCGGAGTCTTCCAGTGCGGCCGCGACCTGGAAGACGGTCGCCTCATCAAGGGCCTTGCCGATGACCTGAAGTCCCAGCGGCAGACCGTCGCTGCTCAGACCGGCGGGCACCGAGATGCCCGGCAGACCGGCCAGGTTGGTCGTCACCGTGAAGACGTCGTTCAGGTACATGGTCAGCGGGTCGATCTGCTTGTCGCCCAGCTTGAACGCGGCCGTCGGGGTCGACGGAGTCAGGATGGCGTCCACCTTGCCCCAGACGTTGTCGAAGTCCTCGGC
The DNA here is from genome assembly GCF_044772165.1 of Brevundimonas sp. NPDC090276. Lineage (NCBI taxonomy): Bacteria > Pseudomonadati > Pseudomonadota > Alphaproteobacteria > Caulobacterales > Caulobacteraceae > Brevundimonas > Brevundimonas sp. NPDC090276. The sequence continues at coordinate 640,366 of NZ_JBIVYK010000002.1, forward strand.
GATGCGGCGACGCACCTTCAGGGCCTTGACGTAGTAGGCGTCATAGAAGCCCGCCGACAGCACATAGGTGCCGATGGTCAGGCGGCGCTGAACCTCCTTGCCGAAGCCCTCGGCGCGCGAGGCGGCGTAGAGGTCGTCCAGCGACGAGAATTCCTCGGCGCGGTGGCCGAAGCGCATGCCGTCATAGCGGGCCAGGTTCGAGGAGGCCTCGGCCGGCGCCACGATGTAGTAGGCCGGCAGGGCGTATTTGGTGTGCGGCAGGCTGATCTCGACGATCTCGCAGCCAGCGGCCTTCAGCCAGGCCACGCCCTGTTCCCACAGCGCCTTGATCTCTTCGGACATGCCGTCGATCAGGTATTCCGCCGGGACGCCGATACGCAGGCCCTTGACCGACTGGCCGACCGACTGGGTCCAGTCCGGCGTTGGGATGTCGAGGCTGGTGGAGTCCTTGGCGTCGAACGAGCACATGGACTTCAGCAGGATGGCGGCGTCCGTCACCGTCTTGGTGATCGGGCCGGCTTGATCCAGCGACGAGGCGAAGGCCACCATGCCGAAACGGCTGGCGCGGCCATAAGTGGGCTTGATGCCGACCGTGCCGGTGAAGGCGGCGGGCTGGCGGATCGAACCGCCGGTGTCGGAGGCCGTCGCGGCCAGACACAGATCAGAGGCCACAGCCGAGGCCGAACCGCCCGACGAACCGCCCGGCGTCAGCTCGGCGTCCGAACCCTTGGCCTTCCAGGGGTTCTTTACCGGACCGAAGGCCGACGTCTCGTTGGCTGAGCCCATGGCGAACTCGTCCATGTTGAGCTTGCCCAACATGACCGCGCCTTCACGCCACAGATTGGCGGTGACGGTGGATTCATAGGGCGGCACAAAGCCGCGCAGCATGTTGGAGCCCGCCGTCGTCTGCACGCCCTCGGTGCAGAACAGGTCCTTGATGCCCAACGGCGCGCCTTCCAGATCGCCGCCCTCGCCCTTGGCCAGCTTGGCGTCGGAGGCGCGCGCCTGTTCCAGCGCCTTGTCTGCGGTCACTTCGACATAGGCGTTCAGGCTCGGGTTCGAGGCCTCGATATTGGTCAGGAAGGCCTTGGTCAGTTCCTCGGACGAGAAGGTCTTGGCCTTCAGGCCGTCGACGGCGTCTTTGAGCGTAAGCTTGGTCAGATCGGTCATGGCTTAATCGACCACCTTGGGCACGACGAAGAAGCCGTCAGCCGACTTCGGAGCGTTCGACAGAACCGCATCCACCTTGGCGCCGTCCGTGACGACGTCTTCGCGCAGGCGCAGGGGCTGGGCGACGTTGGAGGTCATCGGCTCGACACCCTGCACATCGACCTCGTTCAGCTGCTCGATCCAGTTCAGGATGCCGTTCAGCTCCTGGGCCAGCGGCTCCAGGCGGTCCTCGGGGGTCTTGATGCGGGCGAGGTGGGCGACACGCCTCACCGTCGCGGCGTCGATAGCCATGGAAATCTCCGAAATTCATCCAGTCGGGGCGCAAGGGAGTCGCCCAGACTGACTCCTGTCGTGGGTTAACCGCCTGATGCGGCTTCGACAAGCGTTCCGCATTGCAATATGGGGAGGCCGTGCCCGTATTCGACCTCACCGACCTGCCCGCCGCCTGCCCGCCCGACACCGCCTGGATGGGGCTGGATCTGGGCGAGAACACCATTGGCGTGGCGGTGTCCGACACCAGCCGCATGATCGCCAGCCCATTGCAGCTGATCCGCAAGGTGAAATTCAATCAGGACGCCGCGCAGCTGATCAAGCTGATGAACGCTCGCAACGTCTCGGCCCTGGTCATCGGCCTGCCGCTGAACATGGACGGCTCCGAGGGCCCGCGCGCCCAGTCCTGCCGCGCCTTCGCCCGCAATCTGGAACGCCTGCGCCCCGTCAACGTCGCCTTCCAGGACGAGCGCCTGTCGACCACGGCGGTCGAGCGCTTCCTGATCGACGAACTGGACCTGAGCCGCAAACGCCGCGCCGACGTCGTGGATCGCACCGCCGCCGCCTGGATTTTGCAGGGCGCGCTGGATCGACTGCGCGCCTGATCTTCCCCTCACGCAGACTCGGGCTTATAGCGGCGTCTCGATGACCCATGCCGCTTCCGTCACCGAAACCATCGAGGAGCGACTGACGTCGTTCCCCCGCGACCACTTCCTCGCCGCCGGCGATCTGAACCCGCCCGCCGCACTGGCGCTGCTGGATCTCGCCGACGCCTTCGTCGATTTCAATCGACAGTCGGCCAAGGGCATCGATCTGATGCGCGGCCAGACGGTCGTGAACCTCTTCTTCGAGAACTCGACCCGCACCAGCTCCTCGTTTGAGATCGCCGCCAAGCGTCTGGGCGCTGACGTGGTGACCATGCCGGTCTCGGCCTCCTCGGTCGCCAAGGGCGAGACCCTGATCGATACGGCGGTGACGCTTAACGCGATGAAGCCCGAGATTCTGGTCGTCCGCCATTCGTCGTCGGGCGCCGTGGACCTGCTATCGCAAAAGGTCGGCTGCGCCGTCGTCAACGCCGGCGACGGCCGCCACGAACACCCGACGCAAGCCCTGCTGGACCTGCTGAGCCTGCGCCGTGCATTCGGAGACGTCGGCGGTCTGACCGTCGCCATCTGCGGCGACATCGCCCACAGCCGCGTGGCCCGCTCGAACGTGGCCCTACTGTCGATGATGGGCGCGCGCGTGCGCCTGATCGGCCCGCCGACCCTGGTGCCCGGCGACGCCGACCGCTGGGGCTGCGAGGTCTTCCACGACATGAAGGAAGGCTTGGCCGGCTGTGATGTGGTCATGATGCTGCGCCTGCAACTGGAACGCATGACCGGCGCCCTGATCCCTTCGACCCGTGAATATTTCCGCTTCTGGGGTCTGGACCGCGAGAAACTGGCCTGGGCCGCGCCCAACGCCAAGGTCATGCACCCCGGACCGATGAACCGGGGCGTCGAGATCGACTCCGACGTGGCCGATGATCTGTCTGTCTCCCTGATCCAGGATCAGGTCGAGATGGGCGTCGCCGCCCGCATGGCCGTTCTGGCCGCCCTCGCCCACCGCCGCGCGGGAGCCGCCGCATGACAGCCGCTCCAAACACGCTGGCCATCGTCAACGCTCGCCTGCTGGACCCAGCCAGCGACTACGACGGTCCCGGCGCGATCCTGATCCAGGACGGCCGCATCGTCGAGGTCGTCCACGGCCAGGCGACCCAGCGCCCCGAAGGCGTGACCGTCATCGACGCGCAGGGCCGCTGCCTGGCGCCCGGCCTGATCGACATCCGCGTCAAAACCGGCGAGCCGGGCAATGAGCCCAAGGAAACGCTGAAGTCGGCCAGCCTGTCGGCGTCGGCGGGCGGCGTTACCACCATCGTTGTCCAGCCTGACACTGACCCGGCGATCGACGACCCCGCCCTGATCGACCACATCCAGCGGCGCGGAGCGGCGCTCAATCTCGTCAACGTCCGCGCGGCGGGCGCGGCTACGCAGGGCCGCGACGGCCAGCGCATGGCCGAAATCGGCCTGATGCACGAAGCCGGTGCCCTCTACTTCACCGACGGCGACCGGGTCATCGTCAACACCCGCACCCTGCAACGGGTGATGAGCTACGCCGCCGCCTTCAACGCCCTGATCGCCTGCCGTCCGGCCGAGCCCTGGCTGTCGGAAGGCGCTGTCGCCACCTCCGGCGAACTGGCGACACGCCTCGGCTTGTCCGGCGCCCCCGCCATCGCCGAGCGCATCCAGCTGGAGCGCGATCTGGCCCTGGTCGAACAGACTGGCGCCCGCTTCCTGGTCGATCAGATCTCGACCGAAGGGGCGCTGCAGACCTTGGCCCGTGCTCGCGCTCGTGGCCTTGAGGTTTCGGCCTCGGTGTCGATCAACCATCTCTGCTTCAACGAGATCGACATCGGCGACTACCGGACCTTCTATCGGCTGGACCCGCCGCTGCGCGCCGAGAGCGACCGCCAGGCCATGGTCGAGGCCGTCCGTGACGGCCTGATCGACGCCATCACCTCGGCCCATGCGCCCGAGCCCGCAGAGAACAAGCGCCGTCCCTTCGCTGAGGCCGCGCCTGGAGCCGTGGGTCTGGAGACCCTGCTGCCCGCCGCCCTGACGCTGCACCACGAGCATGGTCTGGACCTACTGGACGTGCTTCGTCCGCTGACGCAGGGCCCCGCCGGTCTGCTGGGTCTGGACGCCGGAAATCTGGCTCAGGGTGCGCCTGCCGACCTGGTCCTGTTCGACGCGGGCGCTCCGGTTGTGGTCAATGCGGCCACACTGCGTTCCAAATCGAAGAATTCGCCCTTCGACGGGCGTCGCCTGCAAGGGAAGGTCTTGCTCACGGTTGTCGGTGGACGCATCGTCCACGACGCACGCTAAACGGGAGCGAATCACTTTGCAGGATCTGGCCGCACCGGCGCTTCTGACGCTTGGGCTTGTCGCGATTGGCGGATACCTGCTCGGTTCGATTCCGTTCGGGGTCATCCTGACCCGCGCCGCGGGTGCCGGGGACGTGCGCAATATCGGCTCGGGCAATATCGGCGCGACCAATGTCCTGCGCACCGGCCGCAAGGACCTGGCCATCGCCACCCTGATCCTGGACGCCGGCAAGGGCGCGGTCGCCCTGCTGATCGCCCGCTATCTGTTCGGTGAAGTCGCCGGCGCCATCGCGGGCGGCGCGGCCTTCATGGGTCATCTGTTTCCCGTCTGGCTGGGCTTCAAGGGCGGCAAGGGGGTCGCGACCTTCTTCGGCCTGATCCTGGCCGCCTGCTGGCCTCTGGGCCTGATGGCGGCGGCGACCTGGCTGATCGTGGCCTTCGCTCTGCGCTATTCCTCGCTGGCGGCCCTGGTCGCGGCGGCGTTGACGCCGCTCTACGCCCTGCTGCCCCTGCCCGCGCTGGGCCTGCCCGCCCCCGCGTCCATCCTGATCCTTGCCGTCGTCACCGCCGTGCTCATCTATATCCGCCACCATGAGAACATCGCCCGGCTGCTGAAGGGCGTCGAGCCCAAGATTGGGGCCAAGAAGGCTTGACCGCCCTGTCCGACGCCGAGCGTTTCGCCCGGCTTCGGCTGGCCCGCACCGACCGCGTCGGTCCCGTGGCCTTTTCCCAACTGCTGCAGAGGTTCGGCTCGGCCGTCCGTGCGGTCGAGGCCCTGCCGGATCTGGTGCGCCGCAGCGGCCGCGACGGCTACGCCCTGCCCGCCGTCGATCGCGTCGAGGCCGAACTGGCGGCGGGCCAGCGCGTCGGCGCGCGACTGATCCTGCTGGGCGACGCCGACTATCCCGACCTGCTGGCCGCCGTTGATCCCCCGCCGCCCCTGCTTTGGACGCGCGGTGACGCCGCCCTGCTGTCGCGCCCCTGCGTCGGCGTCGTCGGAGCCCGCATCGCCTCAGCGGGCGGCCAGCGCATCGCGCGCGGCCTGTCCCAGCAATTAGGCGAGGCCGGCCATGTTGTCGTCTCCGGTCTGGCGCGCGGCATCGACGCTGCGGCCCACCAAGGCGCCCTGCCGACCGGCACGGTGGCGGTTCTCGGCGGCGGAGTGGACGACATCTATCCCTCCGACAACGCCGACCTTTATCGCCAGATAGCCGAACAGGGCTGCATCGTCTCCGAGAGCCCCGTCGGCGCCCGTGCTCAGGCCCGAGACTTCCCCCGCCGCAACCGCATCATCTCGGGGCTGTCGCGCGGCGTCATCGTGGTCGAGGCGGAAATCCGTTCGGGCTCCCTGATCACCGCCCGTCTGGCCAACGAGCAGGGCCGCGACGTCTTCGCCGTGCCCGGTTCGCCGCTGGACCCCCGCTCGAAAGGTCCTAATGAGCTGCTGCGTCAGGGCGCCATCCTGTGCGAGGGGCTGGAGGACGTCGAACGCGCCTTCAGCACCCTGCGGACCTTGCGCGAGCCGCCCGGCGCCTCACCCTTCGACGGTGCGCCCGATGATCTGGACGAGGCCCTGATCGAGCAGGTCGCAGCCCTGCTGTCACCGACGCCCACGCCGCGCGACGAACTGGCCCGGGCGCTAGATCTGCCGATCGGCGTGGTCGCGGCCGCTCTGCTGGAGCTCAGCCTGACCGGTCGGGCGAATCTGCTGCCGGGCGGTCTGGTCACGACCTAGCCCCTAGCCGGCAGGCGCTTCGCGGCGGGCCATGTCGGCGGCGACCTCCAGCGCGTAGGCCAGTTTCTCATCGCCATCCCAGCGCGCCATGCTGGCCAGTTCCCCCGCCATGGCGGCGACATACTCCCGGACCGGATAATCGGCCGCATAACCGCCAGAGCCCGGTTTGGGTGGTCCTTCTAAATCCGGCACGCTCAAGCCTCCTGACAATGCAGGTAGTAGGCACAACTTTTAGTCGAGCCGCAAGCACAACTATCGCGTTTAAGGTGTCCCCCTCAACGTCCCGATTGACTTCCCACGCGACGCCAACCACGTTCGCGCCCCGATTTCCCGAATAGAGCGCCATGAATCTCGTCATCGTCGAGAGCCCCGCCAAGGCCAAGACCATCAATAAATACCTGGGTTCGGACTATGAGGTTCTGGCCTCCTACGGCCATATCCGCGACCTGCCGTCCAAGGACGGCTCCGTCCTGCCCGATGAAGACTTCGCCATGCAGTGGGAGGTCGACGCCAAGGCCTCCAAGCGCCTGTCCGAGATTGCGGAGGCGGCCAAGCGCGCCGACCGCGTCATCCTGGCGACCGACCCCGACCGTGAGGGTGAGGCGATCAGCTGGCACGTTCTGGAAGTCCTGAACAAGAAGAAGGCGCTGAAGGACACTGAGGTCCAGCGCGTCACCTTCAACGCCATCACCAAGACCGCCGTGCTGGAGGCCATGGCCAATCCGCGTCAGCTGGATATGGAACTGGTCGAGGCCTATCTGGCCCGCCGCGCCCTGGACTATCTGGTGGGCTTCAACCTGTCGCCCGTCCTGTGGCGCAAACTGCCCGGCGCCCGTTCGGCGGGCCGGGTGCAATCGGTCGCCCTGCGCATCGTCGTCGATCGCGAGATGGAAATCGAGAAGTTCAAGGCCCAGGAATACTGGTCGGTTGAGGCCGATCTGGTCGCCGACAGCCCGCCCTTCACCACTCGTCTGGTCAAGCACGCCGGCAAGCGCGTCCAGCGCCTGGACATCCCGACCGAGGAGATGGCCTTCGCCGCGCGCGACGCCATCAAGGCCGGCGACTTCACGATCAAGTCGGTCGAGAAGAAGCCCGCCAAGCGTTCGCCCGCCCCGCCCTTCACCACCTCGACCCTGCAGCAGGAAGCCTCGCGCAAGCTGGGCTTCACCGCCCAGCGCACCATGCAGGCGGCGCAGAAGCTGTATGAGGGCGTCGACGACACCGGCGGCCTGATCACCTACATGCGTACCGACGGCCTGTTCGTCAGCCCCGAAGGCATCGCCCAGGCGCGCGAGGTCATCGCCGACCGCTTCGGCCCAGCCTATGTCCCGGCCGAGCCGCGCTATTACAAGACCAAGGCCAAGAACGCTCAGGAAGCGCACGAAGCCATCCGCCCAACCAATATCGCGCGTCACCCAGAGTCCCTGCGCCTCGAAGGTGACCTGCAGCGCCTCTATGAGCTGATCTGGAAGCGCATGGTCGCCTCGCAGATGGAGAGCGCGCGCCTGGATCGCACCACGGTCGAGATCGAGACGCCCGACGGCCAGACCGGCCTGCGCGCCACGGGTCAGGTCGTCGCCTTCGACGGCTTCATCGCCGCTTATGAAGAAGGCCGAGACGAAAAGCAGAAGGGCGCTGACGACGAAGAGGACGACGGCGGCCGCCTGCCCGCGCTGAAGGAAGGCGCCAAGGCCAAGGTCGAAGCCGTCCGCACAGACCAGCACTTCACCGAGCCGCCGCCGCGCTTCTCGGAGGCCACCCTGGTCAAGAAGCTGGAAGAGCTGGGCATCGGTCGTCCTTCGACCTACGCCTCGATCCTGACGACCCTGCGCGACCGCGAATACGTCCGCATGGACAAGAACCGCTTCTATCCCGAAGACAAGGGGCGGCTCGTCACGGCCTTCCTGGAACAGTTCTTCACGCGTTGGGTCGAATACGACTTCACCGCCGCGCTGGAGACCCAGCTGGACGAGGTGTCGGCAGGCGAACTCGACTGGAAGGCGCTGCTGCGCAGCTTCTGGACCGACTTCCACGCCGCCACGCAGGCCGCAGGCGAACTGCGCACCACGGCCATCCTGGATCGCCTGAACGACGCCCTGGGCGCCCACATCTTCCCGGACAAGGGCGACGGCTCGGACCCGCGCGAATGCCCGCTCTGCCATCAGGGCCAACTCAGCCTGAAGACCAGCCGTTTCGGCGCCTTCATCGGCTGCTCGCGCTATCCGGACTGCAAATACACCCGCCCCGTGGCCTCGCCTGACGGCGCCGAAGGCGGCGCGGACGGCGGCGACCGCGAATTGGGCGTCGACCCGGCGACCGGCCAGCCGGTGCAACTGAAGATCGGTCGCTTCGGCCCCTATGTCGAAACCACGCCGCCCGGCGAAGAGAAGCCCAAGCGCTCGTCCCTGCCCAAGGGCTGGAGCCCCGCGTCGCTGACGCTGGAACAGGCCTTACGCCTGCTGGCCCTGCCGCGCGAAGTCGGCCCTCACCCCGAGGACGGTAAGATGATCACGGCGGGCCTGGGTCGTTATGGCCCGTTCGTCCTGCACGCCGGGACCTACGCCAACGTCTCGGACATCGACGAGGTGTTCGAGGTCGGCATCAATCGCGCCGTCGCCCTGCTGGCTGAAAAGCGCGCCGGTCGCCCCGGCCGCGGCTCGGCCACGGCCCCGCTCAAGGAACTGGGCGCGCACCCGGAAGACGAGGCGCCCGTTCAGGTCATGGCCGGTCGCTTCGGCCCTTACGTCAAATGGGGCAAGGTCAACGCCACCCTGCCCAAGGGCATGACGCCGGAAGACATCACGCTGGAAGCCGCCCTGCCCCTGCTAGCCGCCAAGGCTGGCGCGGCGCCGAAGAAAAAGGCCGCTGCGGCCAAGAAACCTGCAGCGAAAAAGGCTACGGCCAAGACTGCTGCCGAGAAGAAGCCTGCTGCGGCGAAAAAGACCGCCGCCAAGAAGCCGGCTGCAAAGAAGGCCGCTCCCAAGAAGACGGCTGACGCCGAGTAAGATCGCTGGAAGTCCTCCCGGTTCGCCCAGCGGACCGGGGGGCCTAACGCCCGGCCACCAGTTCGTTGCGAACCCGCCGCCCCAAAGGATCGCGCCCAGGCCAGCTCTGGCCCACCGACGCCTCGACCAAGGCCGTACAGAACCGCGACAGGAGCATCCGCGGCCTGATCCCGTTCAGGCACACGCGCTCGCCCTCTATGGCCCAACGCGCCGTCAATCGACGTCCATCCGAGAATACAGCCCGATAACTGCCGTCGCGGTCGAACCAGTGTTTGACCCATGCGCCATCAGGATAGTGAGAGATGACAGTGTTTCCGAACGCCGATTCCATCTCTGCCTGGGCCGGCAGCGCGGTCGCGCAGCAAGCAGCCAAGGCGAACGCAAGCGTTTTCAACCGCATACGACAACCCTTCCCTACCCCAAAGGCGACATTACAGGCGAGTAAGGTTTTGCCAACCGTCTGGTTCCCGAACGGAAATACTTGACTGAGGTGTAGGGCTTTCCATATACCGCCGCAGGCTCGGGATAGGACTGGCGATGCGCGCCGCCCACTCGCCCACGAGGGGCGGTTCCGTAAGCTGAAGACGTTACGACGTTTCCTCCGTCCTCAAGGTTACATGACAGAATTCACCAAGCTGGGCCTTTCGGCCACGACCCTGAAAGCGGTCGCCGATACGGGCTACACCGAAGCCACCCCCATTCAGGCCTCCGCCATCCCTGTGGCCCTCGCCGGCCGCGACGTCCTGGGCATCGCCCAGACCGGCACCGGCAAGACCGCCGCCTTCACCCTGCCGATGATCGATCGCCTCGGCTCCGGTCGCGCTCGTGCGCGTATGCCACGGGCGCTTGTTCTGGCACCGACCCGCGAACTGGCCGACCAGGTCGCCGAGAACTTCGCCAAATACGCCAAGGGCACCAAGCTGAGCTGGGCCCTTTTGATCGGCGGCGTGTCGATGGGCGACCAGGTGGCCCTGTTAAACAAGGGCGTCGACGTCCTGATCGCCACGCCGGGCCGCCTTCTGGACCTTTTTGAACGCGGCAAGATCCTGCTGACCGGCGTCGAGATGATGGTCATCGACGAAGCCGACCGCATGCTCGACATGGGCTTCATCCCCGACATCGAACGCATCTTCAAGCTGACGCCGCCGCGCCGTCAGACCCTCTTCTTCTCGGCCACCATGCCGCCCGAGATCACGCGCCTGACCACGCAGTTCCTCAAGGATCCGACCCGGATCGAGGCTTCGCGTCCGGCCATGACCGCCGACACCATCACCCAGTATCTGGTCCGCATCCCGACCAGCGATCCCAAGGCCAAGCGCACCGCCCTGCGCGCCCTGATCGAACGGTCGGAAGTCAAGAACGGCATCGTCTTCTGCAACCGCAAGTCTGAAGTCGATATCGTCGCCAAGTCACTGAAGACGCACGGTTTCGACGCTGCACCGATCCATGGCGACCTGGACCAGTCGCTGCGCATGAAGACCTTGGCCGACTTCCGCTCCGGCGACCTGAAAATCCTGGTGGCCTCGGACGTCGCCGCCCGCGGTCTGGACATCCCTGACGTCAGCCACGTCTTCAACTACGACGTCTCGCACCACGCCGACGACTATGTGCATCGCATCGGCCGTACGGGCCGCGCGGGTCGCAAGGGCGAAGCCTTCATGATCGTCACCCCCTCCGACGACAAGTCGCTGGATAAGGTGCTGAAGCTGATCAAGATGGAGCCCCAGGAGCTGACGCTGGAAGGCATCGACTTCGCCTCCATCAAGGACCGCCCCCGTTCCGATGATTCGAAGGGCCGTGGCCGCAGCCGCAGCGATCGCCCGCGCCCCATCCCCAAGAGTGACAATGTCGCCTCGATGGAGCCCATCGCCCGCGCCGCGCCCAAGGCCGAAGATACCGCCGAGGAGGCCCCGCGCCGTTCGCGTAGCCGCCGTTCGACCAAGCCGTACGCCGCACCGGAAAGCGCGGACGCCGTCGTCGCCTCGACATCGGACGCCGCTCCGGAAGTCACGGTCGAGCCCGTTAAATCCGAGCCTCAACGTCGCGATCGTAACCGTGGGCGCGACCGGGCCCAGGAACCGCGCGATGCCAGGAAGCCCGAGCTGGCCAAGGATCAGCCGCTGCGCGCCGCCAGCGGCGGTTTCGGCGACGACATCCCCGCCTTCCTGCGTCGCCCCGTCGTCTTCGCGGATTAGGCGAAGCTTCCGCCGGTCCGTTTAACCGGTCATTACGGATCGATGTTCTAGTGTCCCCCAACTAAGAATTAGGGGCGCGAGAATCAGAATGACGGCGCAGGTCGAAACCGCCCTTCGGGGTCCGGAGGCTTATGCACTGGCGCACCGCATCGTGGACGCCATGCAACAGGCCTCCGTCTGGCCGACCCCCCTGAATTTCGAGCTGTGGCTGCACTACGTCAGCGATCCTGAAGGCCCGCTAGGCCGGGAGCTTCAGCGCCTTCTGGCCGGCGACGTCCCTTTCACCGACGCCACAGCCGAAATGCTGGCGGCCGAATTCCTGCCACGCGGCCGTCTGTCCGAGGAAATTCGCGACGTCGGTGCCGTGTTGAACCGCGAACTGGCCGCTGTGGCCGAGGCTATCGACAACGCTCGCAAGACCCAGACCGCCTATGGCGAGACCCTGAGCACCGCCTCGGCAAAGATGCAGGACGCCGATGGCCCGACAGACCTGACGGCCATCGTCAGCACCCTGTCCACCGCCACCCGCAAGGTCCAGCGCCATACCTCCGCTCTGGAAAAGCGACTGGAATCCTCGAACCGCGAAGTCGTCCGTCTGCGCGAGCATCTGGAACAGGTGCGCCGCGACGCCATGACGGACGCCCTGACGAATCTGGCTAACCGCAAGACCTTCGACGAGCAGCTGGCGCGTCTCTGCGAAGAAGCCGAGACCGAGGGCAAGGGCCTGACCCTGGCCATCGTCGACATCGACCACTTCAAGCGCTTCAACGACACCTGGGGTCACCAGACCGGCGATCAGGTGCTGCGTTACGTCGCCAGCGTCCTGGGCCGAATCGCGCGCAACCCGCGCATCGCTGCGCGCTATGGCGGCGAAGAGTTCGCGGTCATCTTCCCCGGCGAGACGCCCGGAACGGTCGAGGCGGCGCTAAACGCCATCCGCGAAGAGATCGGCTCGCGTTCGTTGCGTCGCCGCTCGACCAATGACGACCTCGGCGCCGTGACCATCTCGGTCGGGTTCGCCGAGCGCCGCGCCGGCGAGACCGCACTATCCGTGCTGGAGCGCGCCGACGAGGCCCTCTACGCGTCCAAGCGCGGCGGCCGAAACTGCGTCACCAACGCAGAGTTGCTGACCCAAGCCGCCGCATAATCCCTTGCTCAGCGGCCCCCGCCTCGTGTCATAACGGCGGGATGAGAAGCTTCGCGTTCAATGTCGCCTACTGGGCCCTGTCCATCGTCTATTGCCTCGCTGCGGCCTTCGCCGCCCTGGCTCCCGGTCGACGCGCCACCAGCTGGATCATCCGCCGTTATGTGCGCCGCATGGTGCAGGCCATGGCCCTGTTCGCCGGCATCCGGCTGCAAGTGCGTGGCAAGGAACGGCTGCCGCAAGGCGCTTTCATCCTCGCCTCCAAACACCAGAGCTGGGGCGACGGCTTCGCCACCTACGACCAGTTCAACGACCTAGCCTTCGTCACCGGTGACCACTTAGAGAAGTTTCCGCTGCTCGGCACGGTGCTGACCAAGCTGGGGGCCATCGTGGTCAACAGCTGCGGCGGCCACACCGCCCGCGCCGCGCTCAAGGAACGCGCCGCCGACGCCCACAAGGAAGGCCGCAAGATCCTCATCTACCCCGAGGGTCATCTGGCCAAGGTCGGCGAGAAGTTCCGTTACCGCTCGGGCGTCTGGCACATGTATCGCGACTTCGACATGCCGGTCGTGCCCCTGGCCACCAACCTGGGTCTGTTCTGGCCGCAGGAGGAGGCTCGCAAGACGCCCGGCACCGCCACGCTCGAGTTCCTCGAGCCGATCCCCACGGGCCTGCCGAAGGACGAATTCCTGGCCCGCCTCGAGGCGGCTATCGAAGGCAAGACCGCTGAACTGATCGCCGAGGCTACAGGTCGCCCCCTGAGCCCCGCCATCCAAGTCCCTACGCCGCACGAAGTCGCCCTCGCCACAGCCGCAGCCTGAGCCGCGAGGCCTTTTCTGATCGAAATCGCCGCCGCTCAATTTGTTCTTGATTTGTTCCAGCATCATGCCATTCTCTCCTCATGAAGACGGCGATGAAAGGGCGCGGCGCACGCTCCAACGACTCGGGCCGGTATGAAGCCGACCTGCGCGAGGAATTCGACGACGGCTGGACGGATCAGGACGAAGCGGCCGCGCCGCTGCGCACCACCCTCTCGCCGGAACACGCGCGCACTATCATCGCCAAAAATACGAGTCCCGACGTCGGCTTCGATCGCTCCATCAACCCTTACAAGGGCTGCGAACATGGCTGCATCTACTGCTACGCCCGTCCGTCCCATGCCTGGATGGGCCTATCCCCGGGTCTGGATTTCGAGAGCCGGATCTTCTTCAAGCCCCACGCGGCGAGTCTGCTGGAACAGGAACTCGCCAGGCCCCGATACGTCTGTAAGCGCATCCACATAGGCGGCAACACCGACCCCTATCAGCCGGTCGAACGCGAGACCCTTTCCACACGCTCCATCCTGCAGGTCATGCAGCGGTTCAGACAGCCGTTCAGCATCATCACCAAGTCGGTGATGATCGCTCGCGACGCCGACATTCTGGGGCCCATGGGGCGCGACGGCCTGGCCTCGGCCATGATCTCGATCACCACCCTGGATCGCGGTCTGGCCCGTGCGATGGAGCCGCGCGCCTCGACCCCCGCCAAGCGGCTTGAGGCCATAAGTCGCCTGGCCGACGCGGGTTGTCCTGTCGGCGTCGGCTTCGCCCCCGTCATCCCCGGCCTGAACGATCATGAGATGGAATCCATCCTCGAGGCGGCGCAAAAGGCCGGCGCGACCTCGGCCATGTATGTGACCCTGCGCCTGCCGCTGGAGATCAAGGACCTGTTTCGCGAGTGGCTGGCCGACGCCCGGCCCGAGCGCGCGGCCCGCGTCATGTCCCTGATCCGCCAGACGCGCGGCGGCAAGGACTACGACCCCGACTGGGCCCAGCGCATGAAGGGCACCGGCCCCGTCGCCGAACTGATCGCCACCCGCTTCAAGGCGGCGATCAAACGCTATGGCCTGGACGCGCCGCGCACGCCGCTGGACGTGACCCAGTTCCGCGTCCCGCCCGACATGCGGCCCCAGATGGACCTGTTCGACCTGGCGTCCTGACGCCTTAGCGCCGGAAGATTCCGACCAGTTCGACGTGAGTCGACCACAGGAACTGGTCGATGGGCGTGACCTTCTCCAGCCGGAAGCCCCCGTCGATCAGGACGCGGGCGTCGCGCGCGAAAGTCTGGGGGTTGCACGATACGCCCACGACCAGACCGGCCTTGGTCCCAGGCAACTGCTGCGTCTGTTCCAGAGCGCCCGCCCGCGGCGGGTCGATGACGATGGCCTCGCAGCCCTTCAGATCATAGGGCGACAGCGGGCGGCGGAACAGGTCGCGCGCCTGGGCCTCGATGGTCTTCAGGCCCTGGGCCGTGGATACGCCCGCCTTCAGCGCCGCAATCGACGCCGCCGACGAATCCGCCGCCACGACGCTGGCCACTTCGGCCAGGGGGAAGGTGAAGGTGCCGGCGCCGCAGAACAGGTCGGCGACCTTCCTAGCCCCCCTCACCGCTTCCACCGCCCGGCTGACCATGGCCGCCTCGGCTGCGGGGGCCGCCTGCAGGAAGGCGCCGGGCGGCAGGGGAACGGTGGCCCGCCCAAAGGTGATGCGCGGCTGGCGCACCATGACCAGGGTGTCGCCGTCCAGACTCAGCCGCGCCAGCCCGGCCTCGGCCGCCGCCGCGATCGCCCGCGCCGTCACGTCCGCAGTCAGCCCGCCCGACTTCTTCTCGACCCCCGTGACGTCCACATCCAATCCGGTGTCGGTCAGGGTGGCATGCAGGGTCGGCGCCGATTTCGGATGCCCCAGGAAGGGCGCCGCCACCTTGGCCAGCCCCGGCAGGGCCGCGATCAGCGCCGGGTCCGACACCGGACAGTCCGTTAGCTCCACCAGCCGCCACGAGCGCCGCGCCTTGAAGCCCAGCAGGACGCGCCCGCCCGGCCCGCTGCGCGCGTGCAGCGCCAACCGGCGGCGGCTGGCCTGCGGCACGGCGACGGTCGCCTCGACCTCGGTCTCAATGCCCTCGCGCGCCAGGGTCTGGATCACCACTTCGCGCTTCCACGCCAGATAGGGTTCGTCCGCCCAGTGCTGCAGGGGCGCGACGCCGCATTCGGCGTAGGTTTCGGAATGGATCGGACGGCGGTCGGGGCTGGCTTCGATCAGGTCGAACGCCTCGACGCGGCCATCCTTGACCTCGCCGGAAATCACTTCGCCCGGCAGGGCGCCCGGCACGAAGACGAATCCCTTGGGCGTTTCGGCGATCCCGTCGCCCTGGTGGCCCATGCGGGCGATGGTCAGCGTTTGCGTCATGGCGCGGCTTCTACCCGGTCCTGCGCCGAATCTGAAACCTGAACGAAGATGAACGGACCAATCAAAAGCCGTTCAGCTTCGCCCACCTATTTCTGGGTGCAACAGACAGCGCGCCGAAGCCGTTCAGCTTCAGGCTCTGTCACAGGAAACGGGTACGATGATCGGTCATCTCTCCAAAAAAGCTTCCGCTGTCGCCGCCCTCGCGGTCGCCGGCTCGTTGGTGGCTCCGGGCGTCGTCAGCGCCCAGACCTATGGCTACGGCTATCCTCCGGCCTACAACAGCTACGGCGCGCAGGGCCGTTACTATGATCCCTGCGTCGGCGATCAGCGGAACCGCGCCACCACCGGCGGCGTGCTCGGCGCCACCATCGGCGCCGTAGCCGGCTCGCAGTTGGCCGCGCGCGGTCGTCGCACCGAAGGCAGCGTCCTGGGCGGCGTGCTCGGCGCGGCCATCGGCGCCGGCGTCGGCAACAGCTCGGCCAACTGCGACAGCCGCTATCGCTCGTCCGGCTACAGCCAGCCCTATGGCGGAACCTATGTCCCGCCGGCCTACGGCTATGACAACCGTGGCTACGACCGTCGTTACGACGACGGCTATGGCCGGGACTATCGCGAGTACAATCAGGGCTACACCCAGCCCGCCCCGGACTACCGCTATCAGAACAACAACGACGATTGCCGCCTCGCCGAGAGCGTCATTCGCCTGCCCGACGGTCGCAGCGAGACGCGCTACGTGCGCACTTGCCCCGACCAGAACGGCCGCTATCGCGTCGTGGATTAAGTTTCAGCCCCCCTGTCGATCCACGACGTGAAGAGGGCCGCCGGTTATCCGGCGGCCCTCTGCATTTTTAGGCTGTGGTTCGCTTCGCCCACATCAGGAACTCGACGTTGCCGTCGCCTCCGGTGATCGGGCTTTCCGCCGTTTCGCGAACCGTCCAGCCGACGCTTTCCAGCCAGGCGCGCACGCCCTCAACCGCCGCCGCGTGGGCCTCGGGGTCCTTGACCACGCCCTTCTTGCCCGCGTCCTTGGGCCCCGCCCCCTCGAACTGCGGCTTCACCAGGGTGATCAGATCCGCGTCAGGCGCCGCCAGATCCAGCGCCGCCGGCAGCACCTTCGACAGACCGATGAAACTGGCGTCGCAGACAATCAGCGACGGCGCATCGGGGATGATCTCCGGCGTCAGTTCGCGCGCGTCCGTCCGTTCCAGATTGATCACGCGCGGATCGCCCGCGACCTTGGTGTGCATCTGGCCGAAGCCGACATCCACGGCAAAGACCTTGGCCGCGCCGCGATCCAGACAGACCTCGGTAAAGCCGCCGGTCGAAGCGCCGACGTCCAGAACGATCCGCCCCTCGACCGCCACCGGCCACAGGTCCAGCGCCCGTTCCAGCTTCAGCGCGCCGCGCCCGACCCAGCGGTGGGCCGCGGCGTAGCCGATCTCGGCGTCCTCATTGACCGCCTGCGAGGCCGCCTTGGCGGGCGCGCCGTTCACGGTGACGCCGCCCGCCTCGATCGCCGCCTTGGCCTTGGCCCGGCTCTCAGCCAGTCCTCGCGTGACCAGAAGCTGGTCCAGACGGACCGTCCTCACGCCCCGGCCATCGCGTCCAGACGCACCAACGCGGCCTGCAGCTTGGCCTTGCCCTCTTCGGCCTCGGCCAGCTTGGCGCGCTGCTCATCGACGACTTCCGGCGCGGCGCGCGACACGAAGTTGGGATTGCCCAGCTTCTTGTTCACGTGGCCGATGTCGCTTTCGAAGACAGCGATCTCCTTCTCCAGACGCGCGCGTTCGGCGGTCAGGTCGATGATCCCGGCCAGCGACAGGGCCGCCGTGGTTCCGCCCGAGACGAAGGTCACGGCCCCGGCGGGCGCGGCCTCGGCCACAGTGATCTCGGACACGCGGCCCAGGGTCAGCAGCAGGTCGCGGTGACGCGCGATGCGCTCGGCGGTCACGGCGTCGGGCGCGACGAAGGCCAGCGGCGGCTTGGCCGACGGCGGCACGTTCATCTCGGCCCGCAGGGCGCGGATTTCGCCGACCAGATCGACCAGCCAGCCGATCTCGGCCTCGGCCGAGGCGTCGACGAAGGCGTCCGGCAGCACCGGCCATTCGGTGCCGATCAACAGGCCGTCGCGGGCCGGGCCTTCCTTGCCCAGTTCGGCCCACAGCTCTTCGGTGATGAAGGGCATGACCGGGTGCAGCAGCTTCAGCGTCTGGTCGATGGTCCAGGCGGTCATGGCCCGCGTCTCGGCCTTGGCGGCTTCGTCCGCGCCATTGAACACCGGCTTGGCCAGTTCCAGATACCAGTCGCAGAAGACGTTCCAGACGAAGCGATACAGAGCCCCCGCCGCGTCGTCGAAACGACCGCCCTCGATGGCGTCGGACACTTGGCGCTCGGCCTTGGTCAGTTCGCCGCGGATCCAGCGATTGATGGTCTGCTCGACCGTCGCGGGATCAAAGCCCTCGACGCGCTTGGCGTCATTCATCTGGCTGAAGCGGGCGGCGTTCCACAGCTTGGTGCCGAAATTGCGATAACCTTCAATGCGCTGCTTCGACAACTTGATGTCACGCGTGCCCGACAGGATGGCCATGGTGAAGCGCAGAGGGTCGGCGCCCAGCTCGTCGATGATGCCCAGCGGGTCGATGACGTTGCCCTTGGACTTCGACATCTTCTGGCCCTTCTCGTCGCGGACCAGACCATTGATGATGACGCGCTTGAACGGGACCTCGCCCATGAAGTGCTGGCCCATCATCATCATCCGGGCGACCCAGAAGAAGATGATGTCGGCGGCCGTGACCAGATCACTGGTCGGATAGAAGCGCTGCAGATCCTCGGTCTTTTCGGGCCAACCCATGGTCGAGAAGGGCCACAGGGCTGAGCTGAACCAGGTGTCGAGGACGTCCTCGTCCTGCGTCAGAGTCTTGCCGCCCGCTTGGGCGATCGCCTCTTCCTCAGTTTCGGCGACGTAGATCTTGCCGTCGGCGTCGTACCAGGCCGGAATGCGGTGACCCCACCAGAGCTGGCGCGAGATGCACCAGGGCTCGATGTTGCGCAGCCATTCGAAATAGATCTTCTCATAGCTCTTGGGCTCGAAGACCGTGTCGCCGTCCTCGACCGCCTTCAGCGCCGGCTGGGCCAGGGTGTGGGCGTCAACGTACCACTGGTCCGTCAGCCACGGCTCGATGACCACACCCGAGCGGTCGCCGTGCGGGACGACGTGCTTGGTCTTCTCGATCTCGCGCAACCAGTTCTCTTCCTCGGCGCGGGCGACGATGGCCTTGCGCGCGGCGAAGCGGTCCAGACCGACCAGATCGGCCGGGATTTCCGGCACGTCCTCATTGGTGATGCGCGCGAAGGCGTCCATCACGTTCAGCGCGGCCAGACCGGCGCGCTTGCCGACCCCAAAGTCGTTGAAGTCGTGCGCCGGGGTGATCTTCACCGCGCCCGAACCCTTGGTCGGATCGGCGTAGTCGTCAGCGACGATCGGAATGCGACGACCGGTGATCGGCAGGATCACGTCCTTGCCGACCAGACCCGCGTAACGCTCGTCCTCAGGGTGAACGGCCACGCCGGTATCGCCCAGCATGGTTTCGGGGCGCGTCGTGGCCACGACGATGAAGCCGCGCGTCTCGAACTCGGTGGCCTTGCCGTCCTCGTCGAAGGCGATCGGGTGCTCATAGGTGACGCCGTCGGCCAGCGGATAGGCGAAGTGCCAATAGTGGCCCTCCTGCTCGCGCTGTTCGACCTCAAGGTCCGAAATGGCGGTCTGGAAATGCGGGTCCCAGTTCACCAGACGCTTGTCGCGATAGATCAGGCCGTCCTGATGCAGCTTGACGAAGACCTTGCGGACGGCGGCGTTCAGCCCCTCATCCAGCGTAAAGCGCTCACGCGACCAGTCGCACGACGCACCCAGACGGCGCAGTTGGCGCACGATGGTGCCGCCCGATTCCGCCTTCCACTCCCAGATTTTGTCGACAAAGGCGTCGCGGCCCATGTCGCGGCGCCCGGGCGCGCCGGCGGCGGCCAGTTGGCGTTCGACCACCATCTGGGTAGCGATGCCTGCGTGGTCGGTGCCGGGCAGCCACAGCACGGCCTTGCCCTTCATCCGGTGATAGCGGGCCAAAATGTCCTGCAGCGTATTGTTCAGCGCGTGGCCGATGTGCAGCGAGCCCGTCACGTTCGGCGGCGGGATGACGATCGAATAGGCGTCGGCGGCGCCGTCCGTCGGCTTGGCGGCGCGCGGTGCGAACAGGCCGCTCTCTTCCCACTGGGCGTAAAGGCGCGGTTCGGCGGCCTGGGGTTCGAAAGTCTTCTCGAGCATTGTCTTCTCTTTGGTCCCTACCGCTCCGCACGCGGTGCGTCGCTGCATGAGGGTGGGTTTCTGAAAAAGCGAAAGGGCGGCCCCGCCGGAGCCGCCCTCAGTGACTTAGTGTCTGGTGAAGCGAAGGGCTAGCCGGCGTTGCGGGCGATGCGTTCTACTTCCTTGCGTACCTGGGCCTCGACGATGCCCGGCAGGTTGGCGTCCAGCCAGTCCTTCAGCATCGGGCGCAGCATGGCCTGGACCATGGCCTCGACCGTATTGCCGCTGACGAAGGGCATGTCCTGCGGCGCGGCCGCAACAGGCTCCGGCTTCTGGAAGCTGGCCGCCAGACCGGCAAAAGCCGAGGCGGCGCTGGCGGCGGCGCTTTCTCCGACCAGAGCATCATAGACCGGCGCCGGCTCGGGCTGGGCCGCCGGGAACGGCGCGGCGTCGGCGACATCCAGATCGCCGATCGATTCAGCCGAGGGCACCTCGTAAGGCTCGGTCAGTTCCAGCACCTCGTCTTCGACGGCAGGGGCTTCCGCCGCGACCTCAAATACGGGTTCCGGCTCCGGCGCGGGCTCGACGACCGGCTCTGGCGCTGCGGCGGCGGTTTCGGCCGGCGCGTCGTCTTCAGAGATGATCCGGCGAATCGACGCCAGAATCTCTTCCATCGTCGGTTCCTGGGCGGTCTGGTCGGTCATGGCAGAACCTTGGGCGAGCGGGGCTGAACCTGGTGGGACCGCCGACAGGCGCCGGGCGGCGCGCGACGATCAGGGCCGGACAAACAGACTCGCCCTCCCCTTCCTTCTGTCGTCGCACCAACGCCCGTCGGAATCAACGGACGTTTTTCGCCTGTCAGGCTAATCCCGGCTCAATTGCTGGGGGCGGTGCGGACGACTTGGCTCTTCAGTTGGGCGTCGATCGGCGCATCCTCGGCGTCCGCGGCGGGAGCAATGCCCGGCGAGGCGACGCGATCCAGCCCCTCGACCACGCCGTCCCACGGCAGGCCGCCGCGGTTCCGCACCGTCGAATAATTGGCCTCAGCGTCATAGACGGCGATCGTCGGATCCAGGTTCGGCCCGCCCAGACGGCCCATGGCGGCCAGAAGCTGAGCCTGGGCCACGTACTGATTGCGATGGGCGCTGGCCAGGGTCACCTGGGCCGAGCGCAGTTCCAGCTCCTGGTTCAGCACATCCAGGGTGGTACGCAGGCCGACCTGGGCCTCCTGACGTACGCCCTCGGCGGCGACCGAGGCTGCACGCACGGCTTCCTGACCGGCTTGCAGGGTCGATTTGGCGGCCACCGTCTGAGCATAGGCCGAGCTGACGGCCTGCAACACGCCGCGACGCTCGCCTTCGACGCTGATCTGGGCCGCATTGGCGCGCTCCAGAGCCTGAGCCACACGCGAACGGTTCAGACCACCGGTGAACAGCGGCACCGACACTGTTGCCCCAGCCGTGAAGCTGGTGCGGTCCGTCAGGTCAAAGCCCGACAGATCATTGGAGGTCCCGCCGTAAGAGGCCTGAAGACGCGCCGACGGCAGATATTCCGCGCGAGCTGCGGCGACATTGGCTTCGGCCGCTTGAAGAGCGTAGGCCGCCGCAAGGACACCCGGATTTTCGATCAGAGCGACGTCCAGAGCGCCGTCGAAATCGGCCGGCAGGCCCGGCAGAACCGGCAGGGCTTCCATATTGGCCGGCGCTTGGCCGACCACAGCAGCATAAGCCGCCCGAGATACAGACAACTGCGCCTGGGCGTTGGCCAGGTCTGCGTCCGACTGGGCCAGACGCGCTTCCGATTGCGCCACGTCGGTACGGGTGATCTCGCCAACTTCGAAGCGGGCGTTGGATTCGTCGAGTTGGCGACGCAGGACGGTGAGATTCTCCTGGCGGATGCGCAGGATTTCCATGTCCCGCACCACGTCGGCATAGGCTTGGATGACCGAAGTCATCACCTGCTGTTCGACTTCGCGTAGATTTTCACGCCCGGCGCGGACATTGGCCTCGGCGGCGTCAATCCCGCGCGCGGTGCGGCCGGCGGTCCAGATATTCTGCGACAGGCTGACGCTGGCGCTGGCGCCGTCGGTCTCCACAACGCCCAGGCCGTCGGTGTCGGTGCGGCTGTAGCTGACGCCGCCCGAAGCGCTGATGGTCGGGCGCAGACCGGAGCGAGCCTGCACAATGGTCTCGTCCAGGGCCCGCTGGTTGGCGCGCTGCGCCAGCAGCGTCGGGTTGGTGCGATAGGCCAGGCCGATCGCGTCCTGCAGGGTCTCCGCCCACGCGGGGGCCGCCCCGGCTCCCATGGCGAGAGTGACCAGAGCGACCGAAGCGAGCGCGCGCGAGCGTTTCAACATGAACCTGTTCCTGCCTGACGCCCCCGACGGTGCGCCTGTGGTGCCTTCAACGGCGTAGTTGGAGGCAAGCCTCACCTTACGCCAGTTAAGTTTTTTTCACGCTAACGACACTGAAGTCCGTCGCTCGCCCCAGGCGCTTAAAGCGCGAAGGCCGGCGCGGGAATCAACTCAGCCAGCACAGGCGGCGCACAGTCGAACAATTCGCGACGCGAAACGCCCTCGCGACCACGGACATATAGCACAGCCTTGCCAGTCGGTCCTGAGCGCTCGACCACGGCCAAACGACCGCCTGGACGCAGGGCCGCAATCCATGATTCGGGACGCACCGGCACTGCGGCCTCGCTGACGATCAGGTCATAACCTTCACCCTGCGGCTGGCTCAGGGGAGCCACCACGGTCGAAACGCCTTCGTCGGCCAGGGCCGCGCCCGTCACCTCGAACACGGCGGCGTCCGAATCCTGCACCGTCACCGTCAGGCCCATGCGCGCCAGAACGGCGGCGGCGTAGGGACCGGCCAGAACGAGGGCCTTTTCACCTGCGCGGGCGTCCAGCGCCTGCATCAGCTTGCCCAGATCGCGCGGCAGCATCAGGCGACGCTCGCCCGCCACTTCCGGTTCAATGTCGGCGTAGGCGGCGAAGGCGCGGTCCGCAGCGCAGAATCGCTCGCGCTCAACGGCCCCGAAGGCGGCCTGCAGGTCGCGGTCCGTGACGTCGTTCACACGGACTTGCGAGTCCAGCATGACCTTGCGTGCAGCGGCAAAATCCATGGTTCCGAGGTCCTTCAGGTCGGCGTAAGCAAATAAATCTGCGGCGCTTATAGGTCCGTGCGTTGCAGCCGACAATCCGATCTGATAGCTGACGCCCCTCGCGATGGTTCGGGGCTCGATTTCGAGACTCAATGGCCTGATGGCGGAGTGGTGACGCAGAGGACTGCAAATCCTTGCACCCGGGTTCGATTCCCGGTCAGGCCTCCATCGCGACAAACAGTCAGCCGCCCTTCGGGGCGGCTTTCTTGTTTCTGGGCCGCAAATCAGTTTGCCGCCACCCAGCCCGCCCCCATGGTCGTAAGATGGTGCAGAGCCACGGCGCTGGTTGCCGCGACATTCAGGGAATCAAACCCACCCGACATGCGGATCGCCAGCGGCCGGCAACGACCGATGACCTCTGGCGACAGACCCGGCCCCTCCGATCCCAGTAATATCGCCGTCCGTGGCGCAGGCTTCAGCTCAGACAAGGTCTCCGCCGCCGACGGCGTCAGGGCCAGGACCTCGAATCCGCGTGCCTCCAGCGCCTCGACCATCGTCGTCGCTGTCACACCCGCGATAAAAGGCGTCCGCAGGGCCGCCCCGACCGAAACGCGGATCGCCTTGCGGTAGAACGGATCGCAGCAGGTCTTGTCCAGCAGCAGCCCCGCCGCCCCGAACGCCGCCGCATTGCGGAACAGGCCGCCCATATTGTCGTGATTGCCAATGCCGCAGGCGCCGACCACCACAGCCCGCTCCGGCAGGCCGTCCAGGAAGACGCCGAGCGCTGGCGCTTCCGGCTTGCGGCCCAAGGCCAGGATTCCTCTGTGCAGATGGAAGCCTGCGATCCCGTCCAGCACGTCCTGCGGTGCGATATGAACCGGAACGTCGTCAGGCAGTCGCTCAAGAATCTCGCGCAACGCCTCCAGCCGCTTCTCGGCGATCAGAACCGCTACGGGCGCACAGCGCGACGCCGACGA
This sequence comes from Brevundimonas sp. NPDC090276, assembly GCF_044772165.1. Lineage (NCBI taxonomy): Bacteria > Pseudomonadati > Pseudomonadota > Alphaproteobacteria > Caulobacterales > Caulobacteraceae > Brevundimonas > Brevundimonas sp. NPDC090276. Next base: position 664,411 of record NZ_JBIVYK010000002.1, read on the forward strand.
GGCCAGCACGCGCAGCACCACCTCCCCTTCCGCTACAAACAGACCCTTACGCCCCGTCAGGTCCCGCTCCTTCACGTCGCGAAAGGCGGAAATGCGAAGATCGTCGATATCGAAAACAGGGATCAAATTCATGCTGCGGCTTCTATCGCACCCCTCATGAAATATTTCGGCGTTTTTCTGCAATTTGCCCGTTGCATGAATCAAAAAGGCGTTGCTATACAGCGGCCTCCCCCGAGGGGACGTTCCGCGGTAGCTCAGTGGTAGAGCAGCCGACTGTTAATCGGCTGGTCGTAGGTTCGAATCCTACCCGCGGAGCCACTCGGGGGAATAAACTCTGCCATTGCAGAGTTTGACTGCTCCTCCTCCTCATTCATGCCAGACATCTGTCTGGACCGAACACGACCTTGGCGGGTGTTTTGAGGCATTGCGCCATATCGTCTCGCCCGTGCCGCTGTTCGTCGACAGATGCATCCTGTGCCGACAGCCTCAACTGCCGCCAGGTTTGGGACTGAAGTATTTCTCGAACTTGCCGGTCTCGCACGCATACTGTTCGCAGTCCGCGGGCGGCTCGCCCTTGATTGTGATGTTGGGCCATAGCTTGGCGTAGCCGCTGTTGATGGTCAGCCACTTGCCGTCGGGCTCGTCCTCGGCGTCGGGTTTGATCGCGTCCACCGGGCATTCCGGCTCGCAGACGCCGCAGTCGATGCAGTCGTCGGGCGAGATGACCAGGAAATTCTCGCCCTCATAGAAGCAGTCCACGGGACAGACTTCGACGCAGTCCATGAACTTGCATTTCACACAGGCGTCGGTGACGAGATAGGTCACAAATAGGGTCCAGTCGTTGTGAGCGGGTGGCCTATAGCCAGCCGCGCTCTTCCAGCAGGCGGCGCACCGCATCGGCCGCCCGCGATGGCGACAACTGCTCGGTCGCGACCATCAGATCAGGGGCCGTCGGCGTCTCATAGGGCGCAGCGATACCGGTGAAGTCAGTGATCACGCCAGCTGACGCGCGGGCATAAAGGCCCTTGGGGTCACGCGCGCGGCAGCTTTCCAGCGAGGCCTCGACAAAGACCTCGACGAAGCCGTCGCCGTCAAACAGCGCCCTCACCGCGTCGCGGTCCGCCTGACGCGGCGAGATCAGGGCGCAGATGGCGATGACCCCGGCCTCGGCAAACAGCCGCGCCGCCTCGCCCGTCCGTCGCACGTTCTCGGCCCGGTCCGCATCCGAGAAACCGAGGTCGCGGTTGAGACCGTGGCGCAGGTTGTCGCCGTCCAGCAGCACCGTCCGGCAGCCGCGCCCATGCAGGCTCTGTTGCAGCGCCTGAGCCACGGTGGACTTGCCCGCGCCCGACAGGCCGGTCAGCCAGACCACGCCGCCGCGATGACCATTCAGCAGCTCATGCGCCTCACGCGATACAGCCGTCGGGCTTTGATGGATGTTCGCCGCCTGACTCGACACGCCCGTCACCACCCCGGCGGCGACCGTAACGCCCGAAGCCCGGTCGATCAGCACGAAGGCGCCTTGTGCCGGGTCCCGATGGAAGGCGTCCACCGCCACAGGAGACGGCAGGGTCAAGCACCCATCGGCCACCTCGTTGGGGGTCAGCGTGACCGTCGCGTCGGACAGGGTCAGGCGCGCGGGCAAGGTCCGGGTGCCCAGCTTCACCTGATAGCGACTGCTCGGCTCGAACGCCTGATCCCCCATCCATAACAAGCGGACGTCCAACTGATCAGATGCGGCGGGACGATCATCGACCGGCGCAAGGACGTCGCCCCGCGCCACATCGACATCCTCGGCCAGCACCAGCGTCACGGCGTCGCCAGCCCGAGCGACCGCGACCTCGACGTCGCCCGACAGGATACGCGCCAGCGTCGCTGTCTGGCCGCCAGGGCAGACCGCCAAGGCATCACCCACCCTCACCTCGCCCGAGGCGATGGTCCCGGCATAGCCGCGGAAGTCGGCATGAGGCCGGTTCACATACTGCACCGACAGACGGAACGGTCGTGAGGCGCCGGTTTCGGCGACAGGCAGGTCCTCCAGCGCCTGAATCAGACTGGGGCCGTCGTACCAGGGCGTGGCCGCCGACAGCGTCGTCAGGTTGTCGCCCCGGCGTGCGCTGACCGGGATGGCGGTGACCGAACGGAAGCCCAGATCGCTCACCAACTCGGCATAGGCCTCGCGGATATGTCCAAACGCCGACGGCTCTTCCGCCACCAGATCGATCTTGTTGACCGCCACAATGACGTGGCGAATGCCGAACAGGGCGACGATGCGGCTGTGGCGCGCAGTTTGGGCCGTGACGCCCTTGACCGCATCGACCAGGACGACCGCGGCGTCGCAGGTCGAGGCGCCGGTGGCCATGTTGCGGGTGTATTGCTCGTGCCCCGGCGTGTCGGCGACGATGAAACTGCGGCGCGCCGTCGACATGTAGCGATAGGCCACGTCTATGGTGATGCCCTGCTCGCGCTCGGCCTCCAGCCCGTCCAGCAAAAGGGCGTAGTCGAGGTTGGCTCCGTCGGTGCCGAACCGGAGCGAGTCACGTTCCAGCGTCGCCAGCTGGTCCTCGGGCACCTGTCCCGTCTCGAACAGCAGCCGCCCGATCAGAGTGGACTTGCCGTCGTCCACCGAGCCGCAGGTCAGGAATCGCAACAGGCCGCGTTCCGCCCGTTGGGTTTGCAGCGGGAAGGCCGTCACGGCGCCGTCCATCAGAAGTAACCCTCGCGCTTCTTGCGCTCCATCGAGGCGGTCTCGTCGGCGTCGATCAGGCGGCCCTGACGCTCCGACTGACGGCTGACGCCCAGTTCGCGGATGACGGCGTCCAGATCATCGGCCTCGGACTCCACGGCGGCGCTCAAGGGATAGCAGCCCAAGGAGCGGAACCGGACGCGGCGCAGTTCGGGCGCCTCGCCCTCCCGCAACGGCAACCGTTCGTCGTCGCGCACGATCAGGGCGCCGTCGCGCACCACAACGGGGCGCAGGGCCGAGAAGTAGAGCGGCACGACCGGGATGCCCTCAGCCCGCGTGTATTCCCAGACGTCCAGCTCGGTCCAGTTCGACAGGGGGAAGACGCGCAGGCTCTCGCCCGGCCCCAGGGTGGAGTTCCACAGCCGCCACAACTCGGGCCGCTGACGACGCGGGTCCCAGCTGTGGTCCGCGCCCCGGAACGAGAAGATGCGCTCCTTGGCCCGCGACTTCTCCTCGTCGCGCCGGGCGCCGCCGATGGCGACGTCAAAGTCGTGCAGGTCCAGCGCCTGCTTCAGGGCGTCGGTCTTCATCGCCTGGGTGTGGGCCGAGGAACCCGAGGCGATCGGGCTGATCCCGCGCGCCAGGGCCTCGTGATTGGTGTGGACCAGCAGCCGCGCGCCATAGAGGCCCGTCACATGGTCGCGGTGAGTGATCATGTCCCGGAACTTCCACGTCGTGTCGACATGCAGCAGAGGGAAAGGCGGCCGCCCCGGATAGAAGGCCTTGGCCGCCAGATGCAGCAGGACGCCGGAGTCCTTGCCGATCGAATACATCATGACCGGGTTGCGGGCGGTCGCCGCCACCTCACGCAGGATCTCGATCGCCTCGGCCTCAAGCTGGCGCAGATGCGGGGGCAGGACGCGACGCGCGGCGGCGTCTCTCTGCTTTTCGACGGTCGCCTGCATAGGCTGAGGTCCTCACTGGTCGTCTTGAACGTGGGATATATGAAGCTTGGAGGGCCGGTCCGCGTCGAACGATATGATCTCGCGCCGACCGATAGAAAATATGCGAGATCAGCCGACGAAGGCGCGCTCCAGCACGTAGTCGCCGGGTTCGGCGTTCGAGCCTTCGCTCAGGCCGTGGCTTTCCAGCAGGGCCGCCGTCTCGCGAATCATGGCGGTCGAACCGCACAGCATGACCCGGTCGAGGGCCGGATCGAACCGGCCTTCCAGCCCCAGGTCGCGGAAGAAGTCGCCGCTGAGGATACGGTCAGTGATCCGCCCCGTCCGCTCGAACACCTCGCGCGTCACCGTGGGGTAATAGGTCAGTCGTCCTTGCGCCTGCTCGCCCACCAACGGGTCCTCGAACAACTCGCTCTGCAGGAAGTCGCGATAGGCCAGGTCCGCGACCTGCCGCACCGTGTGGGTGACGACGACCTGACCGAACCGCTCATAGGTTTCAGGATCGCGCGCCACGCTGAGCCAGGGGGCCAGGCCGGTGCCGGTGCCGATCAGGAACAGACGACGCCCCGGCTTCAGGGCATCCAACACCAGAGTCCCGGTGGGCTTCTTGCTCAACAGGACCTCGTCGCCCGGCTGGATTTCGACCAGACGTGACGTCAGAGGCCCATCCTCGACGCGAATGGAGAAGAACTCCAGTTCATCGGACCACGACGGACTGGCGATAGAATAGGCCCGCAACGTCGGCTTGCCCGCGCCGTCCAGCGACGGCAGACCGATCATGACGAACTCGCCCGAGCGGAAGCGGAAGTTCTCGGGCCGGTCGATGGCGAAGCTGAACAGATGATCGGTCCAGCGCCGCACCCAGCGCACCCGCTGCTGGGTCCAGGGCGCGGGCGCCGCCACACGGGAACGTTCCAGAACTGCGACTTCGCTCACGACCGACCTCCTGTTTGAAGGCCTTCGACATAGGGCGGGACGCGCTCGCTGAGGAAACGATCAATCCTGTTTCGAGCCTGCAGAAAATCTGCTGGTCGACTTAAAGCTGGTCCAGATTGTTGTCGTAGTCGATGGCCTGCCGCTTCAGCCAGGCCACGAAGGCCTTGGTTCCCGGCGAGGCCGGACGGTCCCGCGGCATGACCACGAAATAGGCGAAGCCCAGCACCTGACTGCCGTCCGCGAAGGGCGCGACCAGACGGCCGGTGGCCAGGTCCGCCTGAGCCAAAGTGCGCTTGGCCAGAGCCACACCCCGCCCCGCCGCCGCCGCCTCGATCAGCAGGCTGGACTGGTCAAAACGCGAGCCGCGTCGAGCGTCGGCATGGCTGGCGTGCCGCGCCTTCAGCCACATGGCCCAGTCGGGCCGGGAGGCGTCGCCGTCCTCGGACATATCGTGCAGCAGAGTGTGCCGGGTCAGGTCCTCGGCGGTGCGGATCGGGTGCGGCGCGGCCATCAGGGCGGGAGAGCAGACGGGGATCACGGTCTCGGTCAGCAGGCGCTCGACCACATGGCCGGGATAGTCGCCGGGGCCATAACGGATGGCCAGATCGACCTTGCCCTTGCCCACTGTGACCGGCTCCATGTCGGCCGAAATCCACACCTCGATGTCTGGGTGGGCGGCATGGAAGTCGTCCATGCGCGGCATCAGCCATTTGGACGCAAAGGACGGCGCCACGCTGATCGCCACCGTCCGGTTCAGCGGCGGTTCGCGAAGAATGGCCGAGGCGTCCATCAGCCGCTCGAACCCTTCGCGCAGCAACGGCATGGCCGCCCGGCCCAGTTCCGTCAGTTGCAAACCGCGCGCTTCTCGCGTGAACAACGGCCCGCCGATGATCTCCTCCAGCAGGCGGATCTGCTGGCTGACAGCCCCCGGCGTCACCGACAGCTCGTCCGCCGTCCGCGAGAAGTTGAGATGTCGCGACGCGCTTTCAAAAGCACGCAGGGCGTTGAGGGGCAAAAGCGGTCGAACCATGCGCTTGTAGAAAACCTATCAGGGCGGCGAAGACAATCTGGTTTGTGGAAGGATCGTGCACGACGGATGCTGAATGTCGAGCCGCCACGCAACAGCGAAGGCGGAAGGCAGCAGATCATGGAATCGTCCGATGCGCGTCTTTCTGGCATCCATCCCCCTAGAACGGACGAAAGTCGTCGTCGTCGGCACCGGCGAACCGGCCCTGGCGAAGCTGCGACTGTTCCTGAGCAGCCCGGCTGAACTGGTCTGGTTCACCCCTGACGGCGCGCCCGCTGCGCTGGAAACGCCGCAGGGCGCTCCGACGCCGGCGACGCGTATTCCCGACGCGGCAGACCTGACCGGCGCCCGGCTGGTCTTCATCGCCCTTCATGATCTCACCCTCGCCCGCGACATCGCCGAGGCCGCCCGCAGCGCCGGCGCTCAGGCGAACATCGTGGATCAACCCGCCTCCAGCGACTTCCACACCCCGGCCCTGATCGACCGCGATGACGTGGTCGTGGGCGTGGCCACCGGCGGGAACGCCCCTATCCTCGCCCGCGATCTGCGCTCACGGATCGAAGCCGTCCTGCCGCAGGGCGTGGCCTCGGTCGCCAAGCTGGCGGGCGAACTGCGCGGCGCGGTGAAGGAATCCATCCCCGACTTCCTCGCGCGCCGCCGCTTCTGGGAAAAGGCCTTCCGCAGTCCCGCCGCCGACCTGGCCGCCGACGGCCGCATGGCCGAGGCCCGCCGTGAAGTGGTGCGCCTGTTGAACGTCGCCGCCTCGCCGCATGACGAGGCCGCCCAAGGCATGGTCCACATCGTCGGCGCCGGGCCGGGCGATCCCGAACTGCTGACGCTGAAAGCCCTGCGGGCGCTTCAGGATGCCGACGTCATCATCCACGACAAGCTGGTCTCGGCCGCGGTGCTGGACCGCGCACGCCGCGACGCCAGGCGCATCTATGTCGGCAAGTCGCGCGGCGACCATTCGGTGCCGCAAGATCAGATCGAACAACTGATTATCGAAGAGGCCCGCGCCGGCCACCGCGTCGTTCGCCTGAAGGGCGGCGATCCCTTCGTCTTCGGACGCGGAGGCGAAGAACTGGAGGCCGTCCGCGCCGCCGGGATCGAGGCCATCGTAGTGCCGGGCATCACCGCCGCCCTCGCCTGCGCCGCCTCCACCGGCCTGCCCCTGACCCATCGCGACCATGCCCAGGCCGTGACCTTCGTGACCGGCCAGCCCAAGCCGGGCGGTCAGGGCGCGGACTGGACCCGTCTGGCGGCGCCGAACCACACCCTCGCCGTTTATATGGGCTCGGGACAGGCCGAGGACATCGCCTCCAGCCTGATCGCCGCCGGTCGCGACGGCGCCACTCCCGTCGCCGTGGTCGAGAACGGCAGCCGCCCTGAACAGCGCACGTTCAAGGGTCGCCTCGACGGCCTCGCCGCCCTGGTCGCCCGCATGGACCTAACCGGCCCCGCCCTGCTGTTCATCGGCGAAACCGCCGCCCTGGCTATCGCCAGCGATGAGCGCGCCCTGATCGAGGCCGCGGCATGAAACTGCTGACCGCCAACCGCCTCAACGACGGCCGCGTCATCTATCTGGGCGAGGCCGACGCCGTGGTCGAGACCATCGACGCCGCCCGCCCCCTGGACGCCGAAGCCGCCGACGCCGCCCTGGCCCTGGCCCAGTCGCGCCCGGCCGTCTTCGTCAATCCCTACCTGATCGAGGTCGAGGGCTGCGCCCCCTCGGGCCGGGACCGGCTGAAGGAGCGCATCCGCTCTGTCGGCCCCAGCGTTGGCCACAGCCTCGATCACGCTCGAAACGAGACCGCCTGATGTACCGTTATGACGAGTTCGACGCCGCCCTGGTCCGCGAGCGGATCGCGGAATTCAGCGATCAGGTCGATCGCCGCAGCAGCGGCGCGCTGACCGAGGACGAGTTCAAGCCCCTGCGCCTGATGAACGGGGTCTATCTGCAACTGCACGCCTATATGGCGCGGATCGCCGTCCCCTACGGCGTGATGAACAGCCGCCAGATGCGTCAACTCGCCCATGTCGCCCGCACCTATGACAAGGGCTACGGCCACTTCACCACCCGGACCAATATCCAGTTCAACTGGCCCGCGCTGCAGGACCTGCCGGCCATCCTCAGCGACCTGGCCGAGGTCGAGATGCACGCCATCCAGACCTCGGGCAACTGCATCCGCAACGTCACGACCGACGTCTTCGCCGGCGTCGCCGCCGACGAGATCGAGGACCCGCGTCCCTGGTGCGAGATCATCCGTCAGTGGTCGACCATCCACCCGGAATTCTCCTTCCTGCCGCGCAAGTTCAAGATCGCCATCGTCGGCGCGGCCAAGGATCGTGCGGCGATCCGCACCCACGACGTCGGCCTGCAGATCGTGCGCGGCGAGGACGGTCAGACGGCGTTTCGCGTCTTCGTCGGCGGCGGTCAGGGGCGCCTGCCCCACATCGCGCAAGAGATCGCCCCGGCGGTGCCGGGTCAGTCGCTTCTGGCCTATCTGACGGCCATCCTGCGCGCCTACAACCTGCTGGGGCGGCGCGACAACATCCACAAGGCGCGGATCAAGATCCTGGTCGCCGCCATCGGCATCGACGCCTTCCGCGACGAGGTCGAGCGCCAGTTCGCCATCCTGCGCCTCGAAGACCTGCGCATCCCCGACGAAGAACTGGCCCGCATTCAGACCTATTTCACCCCGCCGCCGTTCGAGGCCCTGCCCGCCGTCAGCCCCGCCTATGACGCCGCGCGCCGCCTGAACCCCGAGTTCGCCCGCTTCACCCGCTCGAACCTGCGCGCTCACAAGCAGGCGGGATATGGCGCGATCATCGTCTCGCTGAAGCCGGTCGACGGCGTGCCGGGCGACGTCACGGCGGAGCAGATGGAGGTCGTCGCCGAACTGGCCGCGCACTTCTCGTTCGACGAGGTCCGCGCCTCCTACGAGCAGAACCTGGTCCTGCCCCACGTCCGACTGGAAGACGCCCATGCGGTCTGGAGCCGCCTGCGCGAAGCCGGTCTGGCCACGGCCAACGCCGATCTGGCCACCGACATCATCGCCTGCCCCGGCCTGGACTATTGCAGCCTGGCCAACGCCCGCTCCATCCCGGTGGCGCAAGCCCTGTCGCGCCAGTTGGCCGACGCCGACCTGCAGGAAAAACTCGGCCCGGTCCGTATCAACATCAGCGGCTGCATCAACGCCTGCGGTCACCACCACGTCGGGCACATCGGCGTCCTGGGCGTCGATCGGAAGGGTGAGGAATACTACCAGATCACCGTCGGCGGCTCGCCCGACGAGCAGGCGGCGCTGGGCGAGATCGTCGGCCGCAGCCTGCCTGCAGACGAAGTCGCACCCGCCATCGCTCGCGCCCTGGACCGCTACCTGGAAATCCGTACCGATGACGAACTGTTCATCGACACGGTCCGCCGCCTCGGCGCCGATCTCTTCCGCGCCGCCATCTATGAGCCAATCGATGCAACTGCTTGAGCAAGCCCAGGACGGCGTCCGCCTGAGCGTTTCAACGCCCGAGGAAGACATCCGCGCGGCGGCGGCGGCCAACGACAGCCTGATCCTCGAGTTCGAGGCCTTTCGTGACGGGCGCGGCTTCTCTCTGGCCGCCATCCTGCGCGGTCAGGGCTATCAGGGACGCCTGATCGCGGCGGGCAAGGTCCTGCCCGATCAGGTCCGCCACCTGCGCCGCTGCGGCTTTGACGCGGTCGAACTGGCGCCCGGCGCCGACCCCGCGCCGTGGCGGCGCATGGATCAGGTCTTCAGCGCCGCCTATCAGCCCGCGTCCGGCGACGACCGACTGGTCTGGCGCCAGCGCCACGCCGCCCCCGCCAATGACGACGCCGTCGCCCTGGCCGCGCGCCTGAACGATCAATGGGCCGACGCAGACGCCGAGGACCTGCTGAGGGCGGTGCTGGACCCGGCGCTGGGCCGAAAGGCCGCCGCCATCTCTTCCTTCGGGGCGGAGGCGGCGGTGCTGCTGCACCTGATCTCGCGCGTGCGGCCCGACCTCCCGGTCGTCTTCCTTGAGACCGGTCAGCACTTCTTCCAGACCCTGGCCTATCGTCGCGAACTGGCGGACCGCCTCGGCCTCACCGACGTGCGCGACATCACGCCCGATCCCGCCGCCCTGTCCAAGACGGACCCGCGCGGCGACCTGTGGCGCAGCGCCCCCGACGCCTGCTGCGACGTCCGCAAGGTTCAGCCTCTGGCCCAGGCCGTGGCCGGGTTCGATACTCGCATCACCGGCCGCAAACGCTATCAGAACAGCCACCGCGCCGCGCTCGCCCCCTTCGAGGCCGCCGACGGGGTCCTGACCGTCAATCCGCTGGCCGCCTGGTCCGCCGAGCAGATCGAGGACTGGCTGCGCGATCATCAACTGCCGCGTCATTCTTTGGTCGCGCAGGGCTACCCCTCTATCGGCTGCTGGCCCTGCACCCGCGCCGTCGAGGCCTGTGAAGATGCCCGCGACGGCCGCTGGTCCGGTCAGGAAAAGACCGAGTGCGGCATCCACGCGCGGGTGCTGGCTCCGGCCTGTTGATGCTCGTTCGTCGCCCCGTCGTCCGATCCCATTCCAAGACCTGATCCAGAGACATACCGTGTCCATCGCCAGCATCGTCAACCTCATCGGCGACACGCCGTTGATCCGCCTGAACCGCCTGTCCGACGCCACCGACTGCGAGATTCTGGGCAAGGCCGAGTTCCTCAACCCCGGCCAGTCCATCAAGGACCGCGCCGCCCTGTCCATCGTGCAGAAGGCCAAGGCCTCGGGCGCCCTGCGGCCCGGCGGCGTGATCGTCGAGGGCACGGCGGGCAATACGGGCATCGGCCTGGCCCTGGTCGGGGCGGCGCTCGGCCACCGCGTGGTCATCGTCATGCCGCGCACCCAGTCGGAAGAGAAGAAGCTGGCCATCAGGGCCTTGGGCGCGCGGCTGATCGAGGTGGACGCCGCCCCCTTTTCCAGCCCCAACCACTTCGTCCACTATTCCCAAGAGGTGGCGCGCAAGCTGAACCTCAGCGAGCCCAATGGCGCCTTCTGGGCCAATCAATTCGACAACACCGCCAACCGCGCCGCCCACTATGAAGGCACCGCGGCCGAGATCTGGGAACAGACGAGGGGCAAGATCGACGCCTTCATCAGCGCGGTCGGCAGCGGCGGCACATTGTCGGGCGTCGCCACCTTCCTGCGCGAGCGCAATCCGGCGGTGAAGATCGGTCTGGCCGACCCGGCGGGCGCGGCGCTCTACAACTGGTTCACCCAGGGCCAGATGACCGGCGAAGGCAGTTCGATCACCGAGGGCATCGGCGTGGCCCGCATCACTGGCAATCTGGAAGGCTTCACGCCCGACTTCTCTTATCGCGTGGAAGACGCTGAATTTTTGCCCATTCTGTTCGACCTCGTAACCCACGAAGGCCTGTCCCTGGGCGGGTCATCGGGGGTCAATCTGGCCGGCGCCGTGCGGCTGGCTCGCGACCTGGGGCCGGGCAAGACCATCGTCACCGTCCTGTGCGATCCCGGCACGCGTTACGCCTCGCGCCTGTTCAATCCGGCCTTCCTGCGCAGCAAGGGTCTGCCGACCCCCCAATGGGTTTCTGAAGACGTGCGGGAGCCGGCGTGATGACGGTGTTTTCACTGGACCGTCGTGGTCTTCTGCTGAGCGCGGGGGCGCTGGCTCTCAGCGGGTGCGCCCAGTCCAAGGGGACCGAGGCCGCCCTGCTGAACGTCTCCTACGACCCCACGCGCGAGTTCTATCGCGCCTATAACGAGGCCTTCCTGGCCCGTTGGCGCGAGGGCGGCGGCGCGCCTTTCGCCGTCGAGCAATCACACGGCGGATCGGGCAAGCAGGCCCGCGCCGTCATCGACGGCCTGCCCGGCGACGTAGTCACCCTGGCGCTGGCGTCGGACATCGACGAGATCGCCGCGCGCGGCCTGATCAAGCCCGACTGGCAGACCCGCCTGCCCGACAACGCCTCGCCCTACACCTCGACCATCGTGTTTCTGGTTCGCAAAGGAAATCCGAAAGCCATCCACGACTGGCCCGACCTGCTGAAGCCGGGCGTCGAGGTCATCACCCCCAATCCCAAGACCTCGGGCGGAGCGCGCTGGAACTATCTGGCGGCCTGGGCCGACGCCCTGCGGCGTCCGGGCGGCACCGAGCCATCGGCTCAGGCCTTCGTCAGCGAACTGTTCCGCCGTGTGCCGGTTCTCGATACGGGCGCGCGCGGCTCGACCACCACCTTTGTCCAACGCGGCATCGGCGATGTCCTGCTGACCTGGGAGAACGAGGCCTTCCTCGCCGCCAAGGAACTGGGCCCAGACAAGGTCGATATCGTCGCCCCGCCCTTCTCCATCCTGGCCGAGCCGCCGGTGGCCGTGGTCGACAGCGTCGTGGACCGCAAGGGCACGCGCGACTGGGCACAAACCTATCTCGCCCAACTTTACGACGAGCCCGCTCAGGTTCTCGCCGCCGAGCACTTCTATCGCCCGCGCAACCCGGCCGTGGCGGCGCGCTTCGCCAACCGTTTCCCGCACCTGACCTTGGCCGACATCTCCGACTTCGGCGGCTGGAGCGCCGCGCAGAAGCGCCACTTCGCCGACGGCGGCGTCTTCGATCAGATCTATCAACCCGGCCGAGGATCATGACCCGACAGGTCGGCTCCTCAGTCTGGAAGGCCCACAGCCCACTGCCCGGCTTCTCTCTCTCGCTCGGGTTCACCCTGGCCTATCTGTCGTTGTTCGTCCTCATCCCCCTGGCCGCCCTGGCGATCAGGCCGTGGGAGAACGGGCTGGACGGTGTCGTCGCGGCCATCACCTCGCCGCGCGCCCAGGCGGCCCTCAGGCTCAGCTTCGTCGCCGCCGCTGTCGCCGCAGTCGTCAACGCCGTGATGGGCGGCCTGCTGGCCTGGGTGCTGACCCGCTATGAGTTTCCGGGCAAGCGGCTGGCCGACGCCGTGATCGACGTGCCCTTCGCCCTGCCGACGGCGGTCGCGGGCATCGCCCTGACCGCCCTCTATGCCCAGAATGGTCCCATCGGCGGCCTGCTGGCGCCGCTGGGCGTCAAGATCGCCTACACGCCCGTCGGCGTGGTCGTGGCCATGATCTTCGTCGGCCTGCCTTTCGTCGTCCGCTCCATCCAGCCCGTGCTTCAGGATCTGGATCTGGAGGTGGAGGCGGCGGCCGAGACCCTGGGCGCCTCGCCGCTTCAAACCGCCACGCGGATCATCCTGCCCGCCATCCTGCCCGCCCTGCTGTCCGGCGTCGGCCTGGCCTTCGCGCGGGGCGTGGGGGAATACGGCTCGGTCATCTTCATCGCCGGCAACATGCCGCTGCGGTCAGAGATCGCCCCCCTGCTGATCGTCACCCAGCTGGAACAGTTCGACTACGCCGGAGCCGCCGCCATCGGCCTGGCCATGCTGTGCCTGTCCTTCCTCATCCTGCTGAGCTTCAACGGCCTGCAGACAGCCTTGGCGAGGCGGGGCGCATGACGGCTGTCGCCCTTTCTTCCGCCCCCGCCTCAGCCACGCGCAAGCGAGGTCTCGGCCGTGGTCTGCTGATCGGCCTGGCCGTGCTGTGGTTGGTCCTGATCGTCCTGGCCCCGCTGGGCGTCATCCTGGTCGAGGCCCTGCGAAAAGGTGCGGGCGCCGCCGTCGCCAGCCTGTCCCAGCCCGACGTCTGGGCCGCCGCCCGGCTGACCCTCGTGACTACGGCGATCGCCACGCCTCTGAACGCCGTCTTCGGCCTGGCCGCCGCCTGGTGCGTCACCCGGTTCGACTTCGTCGGCAAGACCCTGCTGATGGCCCTGATCGATCTGCCGCTGTCAGTGTCACCAGTCATTTCCGGTCTGGTCTGGGTCCTGCTGTTCGGCGCCTCGGGCTGGTTCGCGCCCTGGCTGAACGCGGCCGGGCTGCAGATCATGTTCACGCCCGTCGCCATCATTCTCGCGACCATCCTCGTGACCCTGCCCTATGTGGCGCGCGAGTTGATCCCCCTGATGCAGCAACAGGGTTCGGACGAGGAACTGGCCGCCCTGACGCTGGGCGCCCGCCCCTCCGCCATCTTCTTCTTCATCACCCTGCCCAACGTGCGCTGGGCCCTGCTTTACGGCGTGCTGCTGGCCAACGCCCGCGCCATGGGCGAGTTCGGGGCCGTCTCGGTGGTGTCCGGCCATATACGCGGCCTGACCAACACCCTGCCGCTGCACGTCGAGATTTTGTATAATGAGTACGACTTCGTCGGCGCCTTCGCGACCGCCGCCCTGCTGGCGGTTCTGGCGCTTGTGACACTGGTGCTGAAGTCCTTCCTCGAGCACCGCCACGCCGACGACCTCGCCGCGAGGGGGCGGCGCTGACATGACCCTCGACATCCAATCCATCACCCGTGCCTATGACGGTCTGCCCGCCCTCGACGACGTCAGCCTGACGGTCCGCGACGGCGAGTTCCTGGCCCTGCTCGGACCGTCGGGCTCCGGCAAGACCACCCTGCTGCGTATTATGGCCGGGCTGGACCGCCCGTCAGCCGGACAGGTACGCTTCAACGGCGAGGACTTCCTGACCCTCAGCCCGCGCGAGCGCCGCGTCGGCATGGTGTTCCAGAGCTACGCTCTGTTCCGCCACATGACCGTGGCCGACAACATCGCCTTTGGCCTGAAGGTGCGCCCGCGTGGATCGCGCCCCGGCCGCGCCGATATCGCCGAACGGGTTCGGGACCTTTTGTGCCTGATCCAGCTTGAGGGCTTCGGCGGCCGCTATCCCAGCCAGTTGTCCGGCGGTCAGCGCCAGCGCGTCGCCCTGGCCCGCGCCCTGGCCATCGAGCCGCGCCTGCTGCTGCTGGACGAGCCCTTCGGCGCCCTGGACGCCCGCGTCCGTCGCGACCTGCGGCGCTGGCTGCGTCAGGTTCACGAACAGACCGGCGTGACGACGGTCCTGGTCACACACGATCAGGAGGAGGCGCTGGAACTGGCCGACCGCGTCGCCATCCTGAAACAGGGGCGCATCGAACAGGTCGATACGCCGCAAGCCCTCTACGACCGCCCCGCCTCGGCCTTCGTCCACGACTTCCTAGGCGAGGGGCTGCAGCTTCAGGCCACAGTGGCGCGTGGCGAGGTCGTGTCGAACGACTGGCGCGCGCCGTCCGACGCCCCGACCGGCGACGCCTTCCTCTGCATTCGCCCCGAGGATCTGGAGGCCGGCGACACCGGCCTGGTCGGGGTGGTCATGTCCAGCCTGAGGCGCGGCGACCGCGCCCGCGTGGCCGTGTCCCTGCATGGCCGCCGCCTGGAGCTGGAACGCCCCGTCGGCGACCCACTCACGACCCTGGTGCCCGGCGCGTCGGTCCGCCTGCGTCCCCGTCGCTTCCATGTCCTGGCGAAGAGCGCATGAGCGGGCCCACCGTCGCCGTCATCGGAGCGGGCTTCAGCGGCCTGCTGACCACGCTGAACCTGCTGCGGATGTCGCCCGACGTGTCCGTGCAGTTGATCGAACGGCGCGGCGTCTTCGGCCTCGGCCCCGCCTACGCGACCGGCAACCCCAAGC
The DNA here is from genome assembly GCF_044772165.1 of Brevundimonas sp. NPDC090276. Taxonomy (NCBI): domain Bacteria; kingdom Pseudomonadati; phylum Pseudomonadota; class Alphaproteobacteria; order Caulobacterales; family Caulobacteraceae; genus Brevundimonas; species Brevundimonas sp. NPDC090276. The sequence goes on from NZ_JBIVYK010000002.1 coordinate 679,561, forward strand.
ACCTGCTCAATGTCCGCCTGTCGAACATGAGCGCCTTTCCCGACCGGCCGCGTCATCTGGCCGACTGGATGGCCGAGCAGCCCGCCTGGTTCGCCCGCGACGACTTCATCACGCGCGGCGACTATGGCCGCTATCTGGCCCACCTGCTGGATCAGGCGTTGCGCCCTGACCGCGACGGCGAACGCCTGACCCTGATCCGTGGCGAGGTCAGCGCCATCCGCCCCCAAGGCCACGGCTGGAAGATCATGCTGGACGGCCGCAGTTCTACGTTCGCCGACGCCGTGGTCCTGGCCCAGGGCAACCTTAGCCCCGACGCCCCCGCCGGTCTGGACCCCGGCCTGATCGGTTCAGGGCGATATCTGAGCAATCCGTGGAGCGCGCTGGACGCCCTGCCCGCCGACGCCCACGACATCCTGCTGATCGGTGCCGGTCTGACCATGGTGGATGTCGCCATCGCCCTGCGCCGTTCGGGACGGCGCTTCACCGCCGTCTCGCGCCATGGCCTGCTGCCGCGCAGCCACGGATCGACAACCATGCCGCCTCGCAAACGCACCTATGTCGGCGGCCCGGCCGAGGTCTTCCGTCAGGCCCGTGGGGCCGCAACCGAAGAGGACTGGCGTGCAGTGGTCGATGACGTGCGCCAATCCGCTCGCGACCTCTGGTCATCGTGGTCCCTGCCACAACGCAGTCGCTTTTTGCGCCATTTACGGGCGCTTTGGGACAATCATCGCCACCGCCTCGCACCCGGCGTCGCACGCGAAGTCACCGCCATGCTGGCGTCAGAAGAACTGGAGGTGACTGCGGCCCGCATTATCGGCTTGGCGCTACGCAGTGACAGGGTGGCGACGACCCTGACCGCCCGAGGCGATCCGCAGTTGCTTACACGTCGCTTCGACGTTGCTATCAATTGCTCCGGACCGACCGGCGATGTGGCCCAAAGCACCGAACCCCTGCTCTGCGACCTTCTGAAACAGGGGCTGGCCGCCCCCGCCGCGCTCGGCCTGGGCTTGTCCGTTGATCTAGCAGGTCGATTGATCGATGGACGAATGCTGACCCACGCTCATCTCTTCGCCATCGGCCCTTTGACCCGCAGCCTGTTCTGGGAAGCCACCGCTGTGCCTGACCTCCGCGAACAGGCCGTCTCCATCGCTCGAAACGTTCTGAGTGCTCTTCAACTAGAGGATAGCTTCATGGCCCCAATCGTTGCCAAGCAGAGCATCAACGCCGGCGCTCTGACTTGAGCACGCTGCAGGCGCTTCACATGAAGTAGCTGATCCTCGAGACAGGCCGATGCGACCAACCAAGGCTGAACGGCGTTAGGTCGTGACGAGCTTGAGGGTGAGCGCCACAGATGACGCAGACGCAGGACAGGCGACCGCCTCATCCGAAGAGGCCAAACGGTCTCTTCATGCTCCTGCCCTCCCTGATCGCTGCACAGGTCGCAGCCTGCTCCGGCGGACCGGCCGATCAGCAGCCATCCATCGCTATTCCAGCCGCGTTTTCACAGTCCTCGCCCGTCGGCGAACCTGAAGCCTTGTGGTGGCGAGCTTTCGGCGATCCCTTGCTGGATCGGTTGATCGCCGAGGCCCTGAACTCCAATCTGGATGTGCGTCAGGCCGTGCTGAGGGTCGACGCGGCCCGTCATCAGGCACGGATCGTCGACGCCGCCAGGCAGCCGACCATCGTGGCGACGGCGCAGGCCAGCGATACCCGACTGAGCAAGACCACCTCCTTTGCCTCGCTGCTGGGTGGTTCCAGTGCGCCTGGCTCAAGCCCTGTCGGCGAGCCCGGGACCACGGTCGACACCTATCAGGTCGGTTTCGACGCCTCGTGGGAGTTGGACCTGTTCGGCGGCAACCGGCGCGCGGTCGAGGCGGCGCAGGCCCGTACCGAGGCGGCGACCTGGAACCGACGCGACGCCGAGATCATCCTGACCGCCGAAGTCGCGCGCGGGTATCTGAACTATCGTGCGCTGGAGCAACGGATCGCCATCGCGGATCAGTTGCTGGCGGTCCGGGACGAGGCTCTGGATTACAGCCAGGTCCGCCGCCGCCACGGCCTGACCACCACCCTGGACGAACGACGAGCTGAACGCGACATCGCCGCCGACATCGCCGCGCGTCAGGATTGGATCGCCCAGAAAGGCGCCCAGGCCCACGCCCTGGCCATCCTGCTGGCTCGGCCACCGCTGGGACTGACCGCTGAACTGGCGGCCATGTCAGCCCGGACCAGCACGCCACGCGACATCCCGGTCGGCCTGCCATCCGAACTGCTTCTACGGCGGCCAGACCTTCGGGCGGCCGAACGCGATCTGGCCGCCGCCACCGCCGACATCGGCGTCGCCGCCGCCGACCTCTATCCGTCCTTCAGCCTGACGGGCGCGGTCGAACTGGTCTCTGGCTCGCTCAGCAGGCTGATTTCTGGCGACAGCTTTCAGCCCACCATCGCCGCGGGACTGGTCGCCCCCCTGCTGGACGGCGGCCGGCGGCGCGCGACAGTGGATCTGAAGCAAACGCGGGCGCAGCAGGCTCTTCTGACCTATCAGGGTGCGGTCCTGACTGCCCTCAAGGACGTCGAAGACGCCCTCAGTCGCTTGTCAGCCGACCGCAGCCGCGAGGATCAGTTCCGCGTGTCCGAAGCCGCCGCTCGCGACGCTCTGGCCACCACCCAGGCCCAAAGCAAAGCCGGATTGGCGACGGGACTCGACGTTCTGGCGGCCCAAGCTCTGCTGCTGAGCGCCTCTGACAGACTCGCGCAGGCGCGGGCGGCGACGGATCAGGATGTGGTCGCGCTCTACAAGGCTCTGGGCGGCGGCTGGCCCCCGGACAATGGGAACGACCGACCCGCCGCCGATGCAGGAGGAAATTAGGTGGCCGAAGCTCCCCTACCCGCTGCCAGACCCGGACGACGCCCGCCCAAACGCCCCCTGATAATCGCCTTGATCGTGGGGGCGGCGGTCTGCGCCCTGATCGTCTGGGGCGTGATAGGCCGCCAGCATCGAGGCCCCCCTGTCTTCACCGGCTATGTCGTCGCCCGCAATCTCTATATGGCCGCGCCAACGGCGGGGACCATCGACGCCCTGAGCGTCCAGCGCGGTCAGCGGGTCGAGGCCGGCGCCCCCCTGTTCCGCATTGATCCGACCTCTCTGGGGGCCCGCGCCGATCAGGCCGCTGCTCAGGTCGATCAGAGCCAGGCGTCGCTGGCCGCCGACAACGCCGCGCTGAACAGGTCCCGCGCTGCCCTCGCCGCCGCCCAGGTCGAGGTCGATCGCACCGTCGCTGACCTCAACCGCTACCTCGCCGCCGAACGCGAGAAGGCCGGGTCGGTCGCCGGCCAGCAGATCGATCAGGCCCGCGCGGCGGCGGTCAGCGCCCGGCGCCAGCGCGACGCCGCCGCCACCGACGTCTCCGCCGCCTCAGCCCGCATCGCCGCCGGTCGCGCCCGGATTCAAGGCGGGCGCGCCGGCGTGATCGACGCCCGACGCCAACTCAGCCAACTGGCGCCCGCGGCGCCGGTTGCGGCGCGGGTCGAGGACGTCATGTATCAGGTCGGGGAATGGGCCGCCGCCAATGCCCCGGTCGTCAGCCTGCTCCCCGATGGCCAGGTCAAGGTGCGCTTCTATGTGCCCGAGGGCATGGTGAACGCCTATCCGCCGGGGACGGCGGTTGCGGTCGCCTGCGACGGCTGCCCAACCGGCATGACGGCGCGCGTGGACTATGTGGCCAGCCGCCCCGAATACACGCCGCCGATCATCTACAGCCTGGCCACCCGCGACAAACTGGTCTTCATGATCGAGGCGATCCCGTCCGCCCCGCGCAGCCTGACGCCCGGCCAGCCCATCGACGTCAGACCTGTGCACCCGTCCGGCTCCGACAACCGATGACCCGCGCCATCGACGTTCGCGGCCTGAACAAGTCGTTCGGCGACAAACACGTGGTGCGCGACGTCTCCATCGCTGTGGATGAGGGACGGATCACCGGCTTCCTCGGCCCCAACGGCTCGGGCAAGACGACGACCCTGCGGCTGCTGTGCGGTTTGCTGACACCCGACAGCGGCGAAGGCGAGGTGCTAGGCCTGAACTTCCGCACCGAGAGCAGCCAGATCAAGCTGCAGACCGGCTACATGACCCAGAGGTTCTCGCTCTACGACGACATGACGATCAGCGAGAACCTGACCTTCGTGGCCCGGGTCTATGGACTGGACGACCGAGCCGATCGCGTCGATCGCGCGCTGGAACGGCTGGGGCTGGCGGACCGCCGCAACCAGCTGGCCGGCGCACTTTCCGGCGGCTGGAAGCAGCGCCTGGCCTTGGCGGCGGCGACGCTGCACGAGCCGCGCCTGCTGCTGCTGGACGAGCCGACCGCCGGAGTCGATCCCAAGGCCCGGCGCGAGTTCTGGGACGAGATCCACGCCCTGGCCGCAGAAGGGCTGACGGTTCTGGTCTCCACCCACTACATGGACGAGGCCGAGCGGTGCCATGATATCGGCTACATCCTGCATGGCGAACTGATCGCGCGCGGTACGGGCGAAGAGATCATCGGCGGATCGCACCTGATCACCTTCAATGGTGAAGGCCCTGACATTGACAAGCTGGCGCACCGGCTGGCGGATCAGCCTGGCGTGCTGAGCGCCTCGGCCTTCGGCGCCGCCGTCCATGTCAGCGGCGTTGATCGCGCCGCGCTGGAACAGGCCCTCGCCCCCTATCGCCAGTCGCCCTATCAATGGGAGGAGGTCAGGCCAACGCTGGAAGACGTCTTCATCCAGTTGATGGGCGACAAGCGTGACGCGCGGTACAGAGCATGAGCGGCCCACTGCTCCGCATCTACGCCGTCCTGTCCAAGGAGTTCACCCAGCTCAGTCGGGACCGGATCACCTACGCCATGATCCTGCTGATGCCGCTCGTGCAGCTGCTGTTGTTCGGATACGCCATCAACACGGACCCGCGGCATCTTCCAGCGGCGGTCTTCTCCGGCGACCACAGCACGACCGCCAACGCCGTCGTCGCGGCCATGGAGCGGACCAGCTATGTCGATGTCCGCTACCTGCCGCGATCCGAAGGCGAGATGGACGACCTGCTGCGGCGCGGTGAGGTGATGCTGGGGCTGACCATTCCGCCTGACTTCACCGAGCGCGTGCTGAAGGGAGACAAGGCCCAGGTTCTGGCCGAGGTCGACGCCTCGGACCCCGTATCCGCCGCCGGCGCGATCGGCGCCGTCGCCGCCCTGCCCGACAGCGCGCTGGATCGGCAACTTATCGGCGCGGCGGCCAAGCCGTCGCCTTCGCCGCCGTTCGAGGTGGTGATCCACCGCCTCTACAACCCCGACAACATCACGGCTTACAACATCGTACCCGGCCTGCTGGGCACCATCCTGTCCATGACCCTGGTAATGATGACCGCCATGGCCGTGACCCGTGAGCGCGAGCGCGGCACGATGGAGGCCCTGCTCTCAACCCCCGCCACGCCGATCGAGATCATGATCGGTAAGCTGGTTCCCTATGTCCTGGTCGGGGTCGTCCAGACCCTCGTCATCCTGACGGTGGCGCGTTTCCTGTTTAGCGTTCCCATGGCCCAGACCATGGCTGGATGGTTCGCCCTGACGTGCGGGGTGGCCCTGTTCATCCTCGGCAACCTCGCGTTGGGCTATCTGATCTCGACCCTGGCCAAGAGCCAGCTTCAGGCCATGCAGATGTCCTTCTTCTACATGATGCCGTCGATATTCCTGTCGGGCTTCGCCTTCCCCTTCTATGGCCTGCCGCAATGGGCCCAGCACATCGGCAACCTCCTACCCGTCACCCATTTCCTGAGAGTGGTTCGCGGCGCCCTGCTGAAACAACAGACTCTAACCGATATGGGACCCAGCCTGCTGGCGCTCGCCCTGTTCGTCCTGATCATCTCGGGCCTGGCCCTTGCGCGATCCCGAACCACGCTGGACTGAGATTTCAGTCCTGGCTTCAGCCTTTGGACAGGTCAGTCGAGGCGCGCTCCAGAACGGCAGCAGGCGTTTCGCCGTCTTGCATCTCGGCCACGCCGACGTCGAACTCGACCACGAAGGGCGAGCGGTCCTTGCCTGCGTCAAAGGCGGTGCAGGCGATGACCGCCGAAATCCGCTCTGCGGCTTGCCGCGCCGCCGCAGCCCCCGTCGCCGGCAGCACCAGGGCGAAAAGTTCAGGCCCCAGACGCGCCGCCGTGTCCTCGACGCGCACCAGACGCGACACCATGGCGCCGATCTGCGGCATCGCCCGGTCCAGCCAGCCGCCAGCGCGCGCCTGACTGATCGGCTCACGCTCCGCCACCCGCAAGACGCAGACCGACAGATCGCGATTGCGCGACCGCGCACCGTCCGCCAATCGAGCCAGATGCGAAGCAAACAGGTCGCGGGTGAACAGTCCCGTAGCGCTGTCCATCAGATCCGAACCACGCACGGAATCGAGCGCGCGTCGAATGGCCTGACGACGGCGATGATTCTGCGCCAGGGCCAGAACCCTATCGGCGGTTTCATCTTCAGGCGTCTCAGCTGCGGCCACGTCGGCAAAGCCGCGACGGAAAAGGTCTTCCAGTTCGACCTCGACCGCCCCGCGAAGATAGAGAACCAGCGGGATATGATAGAGGCGGGTGTTTCGCTTCATGCCCGAGGCGATTGACAGAGCCGGCGCGTGATCCTGCCCACCCCACAGGACGGCGGCGTCAAAGGCCCGCTCATGCAGATAGTCGAAGGCGGTATAGGGCGTCGGCGCCGCGACGACCTCGGCGCCCGCCGCCACGAGCGCATTGGACATGGCCAGGAAGCGCCGGTCAGCCGCCCCGGCGGTCAGGATCTGCAGCGGCGTTTCGCCCAGATCGGGCGCCGTCAGCGCCACGCCGTGGGCCGCGAAAGTGGCCTGTCTCAGCCGGAATTCTTCTTCAGCAATGCCTGCGCGGGTCAGTTGCTCCAGGCGCAGGGCGGCCTGTGACGGATGCGGCGGTGACGACATCATCAGATCCGCATCGCCGCCATCGGCCGCTCTGCTTCCTATCACCAGAATGGGCAGATAGCGCGGTGCTGCGGCCTCACGCAGAAAAGCAATAACGCCCTGCTCCTCCAGTCCACGCGCATCCACGACAGCGGCGTCGACGATCATATCCTTCAGCACCAGTTCGGCGGCGTTCAACGATCGCGCCGTCATGGTGGGCCATCCCAGGTGATCCAATCCCTCGCACAGGGGACCGATCAAGACGTCATCAACAGCGACGACCAATAGACGTGGATCGGAATCCAAACACTTCTCTCCCATGGCCTGGACGGCTCGCCCCCGACGCCGATGCTCCAGGCCGGTTTCATGATACCGATCACGCCCCCGATCTAGCAATGGGGACGCAAGAGACCGCCGTGCAAAATCATCGCCGCCTCGATGGGTTTCCCCATAGGCCAAATGAGGTTAATCGGTCGCTTTGACGATGATCGAGGCGAAAGCTTGAATCAGCCCACCTCCCTATTGGCCCAGCCCCTGTTCTGGGGTCGCCTGGCGGTGCGCGCCTTCGCTCGCAGCTGGGGGCGTGACGTCATGCTCTACACCGGCGGCGTATCCTTTTTCGCCCTGCTGGCCCTGTTCCCGGCCATCGCCATCCTGATCGGCTTTTACAAGGCGGTCCTGTCGATCGGTCAGGTCAGCGAACAGGCGACCGCCCTGGCCGATGTTCTGCCTCACGCGGCGCGCGCCATCTTCATCAATGAGATCGACCGCCTGGCTCATACTTCGGCGCGCACCGTTTCGGCGCAAAGCGCCCTGGCCCTGGTGATCGGCGGGTATGCCGCTCATCGTGGTTTCAAGGCCCTGTTGGCTGGTCTTAATCTGATCCATGATGAATCCGAGCCTCACGGCTTCTTCCGGTTCAATCTGCTGGCCGTGTTCGTCGCCTTGTTCGCCTTCGCCCTGTTCACCGTGGTGTCGGGTGCGGTCGTGACCTCCCGGCTACTGGAGCACACCCAGGATTCTCGTGTCCTGGCCTGGTTGACCCTGCCGCTGGACGGCCTTTGGCCTTCGCTGGGGCTTTGGCTGGGGCTGACCATGCTCTATCGTTATGCCATGTCCCACAAGACGCGCGTAGCCTGGGCGCCGGCCCTGCTGGGCGGACTGACGGCGACCGTCATGTCGTCGGTCTTCTCGTGGCTTTGCGCCATCTACGTCGAACAAATCGCTCAGTTGGGCGCCACCTACGGGTCCGTCGGCGCGGTGGTGGTGCTGCTGATCTGGCTGTCGTGGAACGTCAACGCCATCTTCTACGGCGGCGCCTTCGCCACGGAGCTGGAGATCGCCTGGAAGCCGGAAGAGCCGGAGATTGAAACCGGCGGTTCGGTCGTCAATCTGTCGGAGCGACGCCAATCTCGACAGTAATACGCAGGACGCCGTCCCGCTCCTCGACGCCGCAGACCGTCCCGCCCAGATCACCCATTAGATAAGGCACGTCGATCCGCGCCATCGGATCCGTCGCCAGCAGCGTCAGACGAGCGCCCGACGCCATCCCCTCCATCGCCTTGCGCAGCCGAAGGCTCGGCACCGGACAGCGGTGACCCCGCGCATCGACCAGAACCACTTCGCTCATGTCGACACCGCATCCAGCAGAAGCGCCAGGGCGACGCGCACACTTTCCAGCCGCACCGCCTCGCGCCCGATGTCTCCGAACCGGCGCTCGACATGAACCACGGCGCCGTTGGGTCCGACAGCGGCGAAATGCACCAAGCCGACCGGCTTATCCTCTGACCCGCCGCCAGGACCGGCCACCCCAGTAATGGACACGGACGCCGAGGCCCGAGACCGCTCGATCGCGCCCAAGGCCATAGCCCGCGCCACTGGTTCCGACACCGCGCCGAACTGCGCGAGCAGGTCGTCAGGAACGCCCAGAAGCTCGGCCTTCGCCTCATTGCTGTAGGTGACGAAGCCACGGTCCAGAGCCGCCGACGAGCCGGCAATCGCTGTCAGCGCGCCCGACACCAACCCGCCGGTGCAGCTTTCGGCCGTAGCGACCATGACGCCAGCCTTCAACGCCTCCTGGATGACGGCAATGGCCGAGGCCTGAATATCGTCCGGGAACATGGCAGTGGCTCCGTCTGCGAGTCGGTCTAACCTGCTGAACAGGGGGCGGGTCTCTCAACCATGCCGATGCCAGCGGATCGCGAATGACCGATTCCACCATGACGACGGCCGTTCGCAAGGCCGATGCGATAACACCCGCCTTGTTCGCCGTCGCCATTTTCACGTCGGCGTCGCTCGTTTTTATCGTCCAGCCCATGGCAGCCAAGCTGATCCTGCCGATGCTGGGCGGATCGCCGTCGGTCTGGAACACCTCAATGGTCTTCTTCCAGACCGCGCTGCTTGCCGGATACGGCTACGCCCACCTGCTGCAACGGGTCCGATCGCTGAAATGGCAGGCGGTCATTCACCTGGGCCTGCTGCTGGCCGCGTCATCCTTTCTGCCCTTGCAGATCAGCGGCCTGCTGGGCGAGCCCGATCCGGCCGCGCCTTCCGCATGGCTCCTGGCGACACTGGCCTTATCAGTCGGCGCGCCCTTCGCCGTTCTATCGGCCACGGCGCCGCTGTTGCAGGCCTGGTATGCGAGGGTTCGCGCCGGTCACGCCGACGGCCAGAACCCCTACGTGCTCTACGCCGCCTCCAACCTCGGCAGCTTCCTGGCCCTGCTCGCCTACCCTGCCGTGGTCGAGCCGCTGATGTCCCTGTCGAGCCAAAGGTCGGGTTGGACTGGCGGCTACGGCCTGTTCGTGGTTCTGGTGCTCGGGCTGACCGCTGCGGTCTGGCGCCGCCGAATTCAGGACGCGCCCGAGCCTGCCCCTCTCGCCCTCAGCACGCCCATACCCTGGCGCGAGAAGGGCATTCTGGTCCTGCTGGCCGCCACCCCGTCCAGCCTGATGCTGGGCGTCACCGCCCACCTGTCGACCGACGTGGCCTCGGCCCCCTTTCTCTGGGTCGCGCCTCTGGCCCTCTATCTGCTGACCTTCGTGATCGCCTTCCAGACCCGGCCGTTGATCAGCCTGCCGACCACCCTGGTGATTCAGGCCGCGCTGGCCGCCGTCGTGGTCAGTCTAGTGGGCATGAGCACTGGCCAGTGGCTTCTGCTGCTGCTGGGGCATCTCGCGGCCTTCTTCTTCACCGCCCTGATGTGTCACCAAAGGCTGGCCGCGCGGCGACCGGCGCCGGATCGCCTGACCGAGTTCTACCTGCTGCTGTCGCTGGGCGGCGTGGTGGGCGGAGCCTTCAACGCCTTGATCGCCCCCGTTATCTTCAACGGTGTCTGGGAGTATCCGTTGGTCATGGTGCTGGTCGGGCTGGCGCGCCCCTGGGGTGACGGCCCCCTGTCGCGTCGCGACGTGGTGCTCCTGCTGATCGGCGTCGGCGCCGCCATCGCGCCCCCGGTCATCCTTGAGTTCATGCGCTACAATCCCGAATTTCGTGCCCTGCTCAGCGACCAGGCGCGATTGCAGATGGTGCAGTTCATTCTGGGCGGCGCTGCGATCTGCGCCTTTCTTGTGCGTGACCGCGCGGTCCTGTTCACACTCATCGTCGCCACCATCACCCTGTCGGCCCACCACGTCGGCCGCGGCTATGACTGGAACCTGACCGAGCGGAGCTTCTTCGGCGTCATGCGAGTGGCCGTCACGCGCGACGACGGCATGGGCGGGGAACTCCATGTCCTGATGCACGGCACGACCCTGCACGGGGCTCAGGCACGCGCGCCCGGCTTCGCCTGCAGCCCGACCATGTATTACGCCACGGCTACGCCTCTCGGTCAGGCCGCTCAGCGCATTCAGGCTCGTACGTCCGCCGCCAAGATCGGCGTGGTCGGTCAGGGCTCGGGCGCCATGGCCGCCTACAAGCGCGCCGAAGACGAAATGACCTTCTTCGAGATCGACCCCATGGTGGACCGCGTCTCGCGCGATCCGTCCTGGTTCACCTACATCTCGAACTGCGCCGACGGCCCGATCCGCACGGTTCTGGGCGACGCCCGCCTGACCATGGCGAAAGAGGCGCCCGGCACCTATGACCTGCTGGTCATCGACGCCTTCTCGTCAGACGCTGTGCCGACCCATCTGCTGACGGTCGAGGCCATTCAAGGCTATCTGAAACTGCTGAAGCCCGACGGCGTGGTGGTGTTGCACCTGTCGAACCGCAACCTCGAGATCACCATGCCGGCCGTCGCCGCCGCGCGTCAGCTGGGCGCCGCCGATCTGCATCAGATTTACATCGAGCAACCCAACGCGCCTGAAATGGCCGAGGCCTCGACCGAGGCGCTGGCCCTCTCGCCGACACCTGAGGGTCTGGCCGACTTCAAGGCCGACGCACGCTGGCGCAAGCTGGCGCCGACTGGGGTCCGCCCCTGGACCGACGACTACGTCAACCTATTCGGCGCCCTGATCCGCCAGATGAAGGGTCGCGGTTAAGCGGCCCCCGCCACCCGCGCCAGATCGGCGGTGATCCGCTCGGCGACCTTGAGGCGGTCGTCGGGCGTGGGCCATTCGCCCTTCACCACGATCTTCTGATCCGGGCGGATCTTCCAGAAGGCTTGGTTCTTCTGGATCAGGCCCACCAGCCCCATGGGATTGGGGAAGCTGTTGTTGCGCAGGGTCAGAACCGCACCCTTGGGCCCGATGTCGATCTTCTCGATGCTGGCCGTGCGGCAGTTGGCCTTGATGCCGACGATCCGCAGAAGCTGCTGCGCCTCGTCCGGCAGCGGACCGAAGCGGTCGATCAACTCAGCCGCCATGGCCTCGCGGTCCTCCATCTTCTCGGCGTCCGACAGGCGACGATAGAGACTGAGTCGAACGTTCAAATCAGGCACGTAAGTTTCTGGAATCAGGACCGCAGCCCCGACATTGATCGACGGAGACCAACCCCGGTCCGCGACTTCCTCGCCCGCTTCTCGCAGTTCGGCGACGGCGTCTTCCAGCATCTGCTGATACAGCTCGACCCCGACCTCGCGGATATGGCCCGACTGTTCGTCACCCAGCAGATTGCCGCCGCCACGCTGATCCAGATCGTGGCTGGCCAATTGGAAGCCGGCGCCCAGGTTGTCCAGCGACTGCAGAACCTGCAGACGCCGCTCGGCCGACAGGCTCAGCGGACGCTTGGGATCGGTCGTCAGATAGGCGAAGGCCCGCGCCTTGGACCGGCCGATGCGGCCACGGATCTGGTGCAACTGCGCCAGGCCGAACATATCCGCACGGTGGACGATCAGAGTGTTGGCCGTCGGAATGTCGATGCCGCTCTCGACGATCGTGGTCGAGACCAGAACATCGTACTGACCGTCGTAGAAGGCGCTCATCACCTCCTCCAGCTGGGTCGGGCTCATCTGGCCGTGGCCGACGACGAACTTCACTTCGGGCACCTGCTCGCGCAGGAACTTCTCGATGTCCGGCAGTTCCTTCAGACGCGGCGCGACGTAATAGGCCTGACCGCCGCGGTACTTCTCGCGCAGCAGGGCCTCGCGCACCAGCACCGGGTCCCACGGCGTGACATAGGTCCGCACCGCCAGACGATCGACCGGCGGCGTGGCGATGATCGACATCTCGCGGATGCCCGATAGCGCCATCTGCAAGGTGCGCGGGATCGGCGTCGCGGTCAGGGTCAGCAGGTGAACATCGGCCCGTAGGGACTTCAGCTTCTCCTTGTGCTTGACGCCGAAGTGCTGCTCCTCGTCGACGATCACCAGGCCCAGGTCCTTGAAGCCGACTTGTTCGGCCAGCACCGCATGGGTGCCGACGACGATCTCGAACGTGCCGTCCTTCAGGCCAGCACGCGTCTCGTTGGCGTCCTTGGCCGTAACCATGCGTGACAGGTGCCGCACGGTGATAGGCCAACCGGCGAAGCGTTCGCTGAAGGTCTTGAAGTGCTGGCGCGCCAGCAGGGTCGTGGGGCAGACGATGGCCACCTGCTGACCGCTCATGGCCACGACGAAGGCCGCGCGCAGGGCCACTTCCGTCTTGCCGAAGCCGACATCGCCGCAGATCAGACGGTCCATCGGCGTACCCTTGCCCAGATCTTCCAGCACATCGCCGATGGCGTTCAACTGGTCGTCGGTCTCCTCATAGGGGAAGCGGGCGCAGAATTCGTCGAACAGTCCCGAAGGCGGCGTGATGGCGTCGGACACGCGCAGCGCCCGTTTGGCCGCCAAGGCGATCAGCCCCTCGGCCATGGCGCGCAGGCGCTCCTTGGCCTTGGCCTTGCGCGCCTGCCAGCCCGCGCCGCCCAGACGGTCCAGCTGAACACCGTCAGCGTCCGTGCCGTAGCGTGTCAGAAGGTCAATGTTTTCAACTGGCAAATAGAGCTTGCTGTCACCGGCGTAGAGCAGCTCTAGGCAGTCGTGTGGCGCCTCCTGAATCTCCAGCGTCTTCAGACCCTCATAGCGCCCGATGCCGTGATCCAGGTGCACGACCAGATCGCCCGCCGTCAGCGCCGACGCCTCGGCCAGGAAGTTGGAGGCCCGGCGCTTGCGCTTCGGTCGCGCCAGACGGTCGCCCAGGATGTCCGTCTCGGAAATGACCGCGACCTCGTCGGTGACGAAGCCATGCTCGACCGGCAGGACGGCCCGTAGATAGATGTCCTTCGGGGCCGCCAGGACATCGTCCCAGTCGCGCACCGGCAGGACGTGGGTCAGGCCGTGATCGCCCAGCATGGCCGCCAGACGCTCGGCCGAGCCCTCGGTCCAAGACGCGAACAGGACGCGCTTGCCCTGCCCTTTCAACGTCTCGGCATGCTGCGCCACGGCGGCGAACAGGTTGACGCTATCTTGCGACCGTTCAGCGGCGAAGCTGCGGCCCAGCCGGCCGCCGGCGTCCTCGCCCGATCCCGCCGCCAGCGGCGACAGACGGCGAACGGCCCGTCCGGCCAGAGCGCTGTTCCAATCGCCTTCGTCCAGATAGAGGCTCTGCGGCGTCGGCGCGCGATAGGCCGCGCCGCCCTTGCCCTTGGCGGCTTCCTTGCGCGCCTCATAGGCGTCGGTCGTCAGGCTCCACCGCTCGGCGCGCGCCTGTTCCACCTGGCTGTCGAGGAAGACTGGGGCGCTGTCGGGCAGGAAGTCGAACAGGATGTCGAGCCGGTCGTAGAAGAGCGGCAGCCAGTGCTCCAGCCCCTGACGGCGCGCACCCTCGCTGACGGCGGCGTACATGGGCTCGTCGCCCGCCGCGCCGAACAGGTTCAGATAACCGCTACGGAAGCGAGAGATGGATTCCGCGTCCAGCAGCACCTCAGACACGGGCAACAGGGCGACTTGCTTCAGTTGCCTGGTCGAGCGCTGGGTCTCGGGATCAAAGGCGCGGATGGATTCCAGTTCGCTGCCGAACAGGTCCAGACGCACCGGCTCATCGAAGCCCGGCGGGAAGACGTCGATGACGCCGCCGCGAATGGCGTACTCGCCGCGTTCCGACACGGTCGAGGCGCGCACATAGCCGTTGGCCGAGACGTAACGTTCCAGCGCTCCCGTATCCAGATCACGCCCGACCTTGGCCTCGAAACCGGCGCCGGTGACGGCCTGACGGGGCGGCGTACGCTGGGTAACGGCGGCTATGGTGGCGACCACCAGCAGGGGTTTGGCGTCCGACGGATCGCGCTGGGCCAGCCGGGTCAGGGTCGCCATGCGTTGCGCCGCGACCGAAGCCGTCGGGCTCAGTCGATCGTAGGGCAGGCAGTCCCAGGCGGGATATTCAAGAATTTCAATGTCCTTGGCGAAGAAGCCGAGCGTCTGGGTGAAATTGCCCGCGCGCTGATAGTCCCGCGCGACCAGCAGCCCGACGCCGCCTTGGGCCTTCAGCCGTTCGGCGACGACCAGCGCGTCCAGCCCCTCGGGCGCGCCGCCCAGTTCGACGTCACGCCGCGCCATCGCCTCACTCATCAACCGATACCCTTGGCCACTTCCGCCGCGACGTGTTCCCGCATGAAGGCCCGGATGCGCGCCAGCATCGGCCCGTCGAACTCCGGCGGGGTCGGCTCCTTCTCGATGATCCAGGCGTAGAGGTACTGATCCTCTTCATCCAGCAGGGTCTCGAGCTGATCCAACTCCTCGTCGCTCAGCGTCGGGCCGACCTGATCGGTGAAGGGCCCCAGCACCATGTCAGCTTCGCGGAAGCCGCGTCGCCAGGCGCGATACGAGATCCGGCCCAGGCGCTGGTGCTTCAGATTGTCCTCAGGACGTGCGTCAATATCGGCCACGCGGTTCCTTGCCCGGTCCGTTCATGTGAAGAGTTGGATCAGATAGCGTTCCCGTTCCGTTTTCGCCAGCTATGCTGAGGCTAATGCGGCCCGAGATTCTCTTTCCCCTGTTTGCGGACGTCTCCACCCTGAAGGGGGTGGGGCCTCGAAGCGCGCCTCTGGTGCACAAGCTGGCGGGCCCGCTGGTGCGCGACGTGCTCTTCCTGTCGCCGTCCGGCATCATCCAGCGTCGCCTTACGACCGCCGCCGCCGCCGTCGAGGGCGAGATCGGCGTTTTCGATGTCCTGATCGATCGTCTGATTCCGCCCCACAAGATCGGCGCCCCGCTGAAGATGCGGACGTCGGATGACACCGGCTTCGTCCACCTGATCTGGTTCGCCGGTTCGCCCCGCCATATCGAGAGCCTGGCCCCGCGCGGCGAGCGGCGGCTGGTGACAGGCAAGGTCGAGCGCTTCAACAACGAGGTGCAGGTCGCGCACCCCGACTACATCCTGCCGCTGGAAAAGGCAGACGAGATTCCCCTGTCCGAACCCGTCTATCCGGCGACGCAGGGCCTGACCTCGCGCGTGGTGCGCAAGTTGGTGCAGGGCGCGCTGGCGACGGCCCCGGAACTGGCCGAGTGGCAGGACCCCTCCTGGCTGTCGGCGCGCCGCTGGCCCGGCTGGCGCGCGGCGCTGGAGACCCTGCACGCCCCGACCTCGGAAACGGACCTGACGCCCGAGTCCCCGGCCCGTCAGCGCCTGGCCTATGACGAGTTGTTCGCCCACCAACTGGCCCTGGCCCGCCGCCGCCGCACGCGAAAGATCACGCCGGCGGCGCGCATCGCGGCGGGCGAGGCCTCGAGGCGCCTGCTGGCCGCCCTGCCCTTCACCCTGACCGGCGCACAGGCGCGCGCCATCGAGGAAATTCGCACCGACCTGTCATCCGGCGAGCAGATGGGCCGGCTGCTGCAGGGCGACGTGGGATCAGGCAAGACCGCCGTGGCCGCCCTGGCCCTGGCCGACGCCGCCTCCAGCGGCTTCCAGTCCGCCCTCATGGCCCCGACCGAAATCCTGGCCCGCCAGCATTATCAGCGGCTGGCCCCCATGCTGGAGGAAGCCGGCGTCTCGACCGTCCTGCTGACCGGCCGCGACACACAGGGAGAACGGCGCAAACGACTGGCGGCGCTGGCCTCCGGCGAAGCTCAGGTCGCCATCGGCACCCACGCCCTGTTCCAGGACGCGGTCCAGTTCAACCGACTGGCCCTGACCGTCATCGACGAGCAGCACCGCTTCGGCGTCAACGAGCGCCAGCGACTCCAGGCCAAGGGCGATCCGGCCATCGGCGGCGTCCACCTGCTGACCATGTCGGCCACGCCCATCCCGCGCACCCTGGAGCTGACCCAGTACGGCGAGCTGGAAGTCAGCCGTCTGATGGAGAAGCCGCCCGGTCGCACCCCTGTCGCCACCGCCGTCCTGCCTCTGGTCCGCATCGGCGAAGTGGCCAAGAGACTGAAGGCGGCGATCGACAGCGGGGCGCAGGCCTACTGGATCTGTCCTCTGGTGGCCGAATCCGAGGCCATCGACCTGGCCGCCGCCGAGGAACGCGCAAACGATCTGCGCCGCATCCTTCAGGTAGAGGTCGGCCTGGCCCACGGCCAGATGCCCGGCGCCGAGCGCGAAGCCGTCATGGCCGAGTTCGCGGAAGGGCGTATCCCGCTTCTGGTCGCCACCACGGTCGTCGAGGTGGGCGTGGACGTGCCCAACGCCTCCATCATGGTCATCGAACACGCCGACCGTTTCGGTCTGGCCCAGTTGCACCAACTGCGCGGCCGCGTCGGTCGCGGGGCCAAGTCCAGTTCCTGCATCCTGCTTTACGGCGGTCAGGACGGCGCCTTGGGAGAGACCGCGCGTGAGCGGCTGGAGACCCTGCGTCGCACCGAGGACGGTTTCGAGATCGCAGAGGAAGACTTCCGCCTGCGCGGCGGCGGCGATCCTCTGGGCCTGAAGCAGAGCGGCTTCCCCGCCTATCGCTTCGCCGATCCGATCAAGCACCGCTCGCTGATGCTGGCGGCGTCCGACGACGCCCGCCTGATCCTGGGTCGCGATCCCGACCTGACCAGTCCGCGCGGCGAGGCCGTTCGGGTGCTGGAGGCCCTGTTCGACTGGCGCAACGAGCGTCCGGGAATCGACTAGACGGCAGGCGTCTGCCTGGCCTTCCAGGCCGCCAGCCGCGTCAGTGCATCAGCCTCGATGTCGGCGTAGAAGAGGTTGAAAGGCGGGATTTTGCGTCGGTCAGCCCATGAGCCTCGCGGGCGGAAGGATTCGGAGTTCAACGGGGATCGCCATAGAATCCCGTCACGACATTCCGCCGCCACGATGCGGCTCTGAAAGGCTGGCCTGACGCCCCACTCCAGATTGGTCGCATTGGTGGCCCCGCGGCTGTCACGCATAGCCGAGACCGGGTGGTTCACTGACCCCGTCACCGGATTGACGCAGGCCGTCGGCGCGCCCTCGGCGCTGATCAGCGCCCCGCGCTCGTCCCAGACCAGGGCGCGCCGCAACACACGCTTGGCGTCGGTTTCATCGCCCTGCTCGACCGATCTCCAAGCCAGGGCGCAACCGACCTCGTTGCGGCTCTGGCAAAGCGGAACGTCGCCAAAGCGGGCCTCCGGGATCACGCCCTCCATGAGATATGCCGCTACAAGCCGTTGTTTTAGTGCGTGGTCATGCGCCAAACGATCATGCAGCAACCGATCGACCAGATCCGCCCCCTGTTCCGCGCCAACCAGGACGATCGGCCCGGTGGGATGGCTCTGCAACCAGATGCTGAAGGCTGCATCGACGTCCCTGTAGGCAAAGGCCCGGGCTTCCCGTGCGTCCTCGCGCATCGTCAGGCGCGTATAGAGACTAGCCTGGCGGTAACGCGGCGCGCTGACGTCGCCCGTGCGGGCGAACGGCCCTGCGTAATTGGGAAGGACGCCACGCCGAAGGTCGTCGGCGGCGCTACGGTCGTCGATAGGACCGTTCCAGTGCTTGCCGCCTTCATAGGTCGTCGAATGAACGAAGAAGACATGAGCGCCCCCAGCGCCTGGCGCCCGCGCATCCCGTAGCACCCAGGCTGACGCCTGCTCGTAATTGGGCACGGGCGGCGGATCATAGGTCTGGAACGGCACCTGAGGGTCCAGACCCGCCTTGAGGATATCGCCACGCCAGACCGCCACGGCGGCTACCAGGATAAAGACGAGCACAAAGCCCGTGATGCCGACCCACTGGCGCAAGGTCAGGCCGGGCTTCTTCATCGATAGGGATCCGGCTGGGACAGGAAGTCCTGTACGTAACGACGCACGCCTTCTTCCAGCGGCGTCGACTGACCGCCGTAGCCGAGAGCTCGGATGCGATCCATGCTGGCCTCGGTGAAGTACTGATAACGGTCGCGAATCGCCTCAGGCATGTCGATATAGGCGATGGACGGTGCCCTGCCCGCCGCTGTGAAGGTCGCTCGCGCCAGGTCAGCAAACGACCGCGCCTGGCCCGAGCCGGCGTTGAACACGCCCGAAATATCCTCGCGCTCCAACAGCCAGAGAATGATGTTCACCACATCGTCGACATAGACGAAGTCGCGCAATTGGCCCCCATCGGGATAGTTGGGGTTGTGCGACTTAAATAGGCTGACGGTCTCGCCCGCCTGAACCTTGGGCCAGATCTGGGCCACAACCGACTTCATCCCGCCCTTGTGGCCCTCGTTGGGGCCATAGACGTTGAAGAATTTCAGGCCAGCCCACTGACGCGGCGCCTGATGGCGATCCGCTTGCCGTACAGCATATTGGTCGAAAAGGTATTTTGAATACCCATAGGCGTTTAGAGGACGAAGTGCATTCAGGTTCTCAGGATCGTCACGATCCTCGAAGCCGGTTTCGCCGTCGCCATAGGTGGCCGCCGACGAGGCGTAGATCATCCGCACGTCGCGCAGGGCGCACCAGTCCCAGATATCGCGCGACAGGCTGAAGTTGGTGCGCAGGATCAGGTCCGCGTCCGGCTCGGTCGTCGAAGAGATGGCGCCCATGTGCACGACGGCCTCGATGCGCTCGGCGTGACGCTCCAGTTGCTCGAACAGCTCTTCCGGCGCCCAAAGGTCAGCGATCGGGTGCTTGGCGATATTCTTCCACTTGGCCAGATCGGCGGTTTCCAGCCGATCGCAGACGACCACGTCCCAGACGCCGGCTTCGCACAGACGCGCCACAATGTTGGAGCCGATAAAGCCGGCGCCGCCCGTCACCACGATCATGCGAGGGGTCATTCAGCAACTCCGGTCGTCATCTTCTCGATGGTCTTGGTCGTCGAATAGCCGTCGGCGAACTCAGCCAGACGGACCTCGCCGCCCCAGCTTTCGACCTCGGCGGCGCCGACGACCTTGTCCTTGGTGTAATCCGCGCCCTTGATCAGCACGTCAGGCCGCAGCCGCTCGATCAGGGCGATGGGTGTCGGGTCGTCAAAGGCGGTGACGCGATCCACGCTGGCCAGTCCGCCGATCACGGCGGCGCGGCTGTCCAGATCGTTGACCGGCCGTCCCTCGCCCTTCAGACGGCGCACCGAGGCGTCGGTGTTCAGCGCCACCACCAGCCGATCGCACCAGCCGCGCGCCTGGGCCAGATAGGCGACGTGACCACGGTGCAGGATGTCGAAGCAACCGTTGGTGAAGCCGACCTTCAGGCCCTGACGCTTCCACGCCTCGACCTGATCCGACAGCTCGTCCAGCGGCGTGACCTTGGACTGGGCTAGAGCCGCGTGCTGGCTCATCTCGGCCTCGACGAGCTCGGCGGGGGTCACGACAGCGGTGCCGCTCTTACCCACGACAACGCCCGAGGCAAGGATGGCGAACTGCACTGCCTGCTCCAGCGTCGCGCCAGCGCCCAGCGCCAGACCCAGCGCGGCAAGGCAGGTGTCGCCTGCGCCCGAGACGTCGAAGACTTCGCGCGCCCGACCGGGGAAATGCGTCACCCCGTCGCCGCGCCGCGCCAGGGTCATGCCCTTCCCTGCGCGGGTGACGATGACGGCTTTAGCGGTCGTCGCGTCCAGCAAGGCGGCCAGCGCAGCCTCGACCTGTTCGTCGGTCTCGGTCGGCAGGCCGGTGGCGCCCGCCAGTTCGCTGGCGTTTGGCTTGATGACGTCGACCGCGCCATAGCGGGCGAAGTCCCGGCCCTTGGGATCGACGATGACCGGCGCCCCGTACTCGGCCCCTGCCCACAGCGCCGCCTGAATGGCGCCGTCGTCCACCACGCCCTTGGCGTAGTCGGACAGCAGGATGGCCTCAGCGCCCTGGAACGCGGCCCTGTCCGCATAGCCCGAATGGGGCGCGGCTTCGTCGTCGAGGCGCAGCAGTTGCTGACCAGCGGCGACAAAGCGCGTCTTGACGATGGTAGCGGCGGCTTCGGGACGGATCACGGCATCCTCGATCCGATCTTCGGCGGCGATCAACTCGGCAAGCTCAGCGCCCGCCGCATCCTGTCCCGCAACGGCGCCCAGCCGGGCCTGACCGCCCAGGGCGGCGACGTTGCGCGCCACATTACCCACGCCGCCGAGCATGGCCACGGTCCGGCGCGCGCGCAGGACCGGGATCGGCGCCTCGGGCGAGATGCGGCTGACCTCGCCATAGACATAGCGATCCAGCATCAGGTCGCCTACGCAGGCGACCTTCAGCTCATGCACCTGCGCCAGCAAACCTTGCAGCGCGCCCAAATCAAGTGATCGTTCAGCCATGACGCCGAACTACCGGATTCAGGCCGGGTTCGCCATCGGCGCCTTGGCGCCGACCTTGATGGCCAGATCATCGAAGGCGATCAGTTCGGCAGCCAGAGCCTCGAACTGGTCCAGCGGCACCATGTTGGGGCCGTCCGACGGGGCGTTGTCGGGGTCTTCGTGCGTTTCCAGGAAGACGGCGTCCACGCCGACAGCCACGGCGGCGCGCGCCAGCACCGGCACGAACTCGCGCTGGCCGCCGGAGGACGTACCCTGCCCGCCCGGCTGCTGCACGCTGTGGGTCGCGTCAAAGACGACGGGGCAGCCGATCTCGCGCATGATCGGCAGGGACCGCATGTCGCTGACCAGGGTGTTGTAGCCGAAGCTGGCGCCGCGCTCGCAGGCCATGACGTTCGGATTGCCCGCGCCGACCACCTTGGCGATGACGTTCTTCATGTCCCAGGGGGCCAGGAACTGACCCTTCTTGATGTTGATCGCCTTGCCGGTGGCGGCGGCGGCCAGCAGCAGATCGGTCTGACGCGACAGGAAGGCCGGGATCTGCAGCACGTCCACAGCCTCGGCCACGCCTTCGCACTGGGCCTCGGAGTGGACGTCGGTCAGGGTCGGCAGGCCGGTGACTTCACGGATTTCGGCGAAGATCGGCAGGGCGTCCTTCAGGCCGATGCCGCGCGCGGCGGTGGCGCTGGTGCGGTTCGCCTTGTCGAAGCTGGTCTTGTAGATGATGCCGACGTCCAGACGGTCGCCGATTTCCTTCAGCCGATGCGCCGTCTCCAGCGCATGCTGGCGGCTTTCCATCTGGCACGGGCCGGCGATGAAGACGATACGGCGGCAGCCGCCGATCACGACGGGCTTTTTGAGGCCTTCGGACAGTTCGATGACGGCGTTGGGACGGTTCACGGCGGCGCTTTCGGCTATTTGAATCGATCAGGTCGCGGCTCCATGCCGCAACTTTGCGTCCGACAGGTGGCGTCAGACCCTTGGTTTCGCAACCTACAGGGCGACTCAGGGCCTGACCACATGGCTGAGCTGCCGTGTTATCGTGCCGCCATGCATGCGCCCTCAGTCAGCCCCCTGATCTCGACACAAGACCTGGCGGATCGCCTCGACGCGCCGGACCTGCGGATCATCGACGCCAGTTGGTGGCTGGACGAACGGGACGCCCGCAGCGATTTCGAGCAGGAGCACCTGCCCGGCGCCGTGTTCTTTGATCTGGAGGCGATCTCCGATCGCGACAGCCCCTATCCGCACATGCTTCCATCGCCCCAAGCCTTCGCCGAGGCCATGGGCGGGCTAGGCGTCAGCGAAGCGGATGACATCATCGTCTACGACGCCCAGAGCCTTTTTTCGGCGGCGCGGGTCTGGTGGACGCTGCGGATCATGGGCGCGACGCGGGTTCGCGTGCTGGACGGCGGCTTGCCGAAATGGCGGGCCGAAGGACGGCCTATGGAGCATGGCTCAGTGCTTACCAGAAACGCCTCGGCCTTCCGGACCGCCTTCGCCGCCAAGAATGTCGTCGATCTGGAACAGGTCCGTCAGGCATTGGGCAGCGAGGTTCAGGTGGTAGACGCGAGAGGCGCGCCGCGTTTCCGTGGCGAAGCAGCCGAGCCGCGCGCAGGTGTGCGCTCAGGCCATATGCCCGGCGCACTGAACCTGCCATTCAGCCAACTGCTGAACGCGGACGGCACATTGAAACGCGGCGCTGCGCTGGAAGCCGCCTTCCGCGACGCAGCCGTCGATCTGGAACGCCCCGTCATCACCAGTTGCGGGTCGGGCGTGACCGCCGCCATTCTGACCCTCGGACTGGCCGAACTCGGCAGCCCCTCGCGCCTCTATGACGGATCGTGGGCCGAATGGGGTGCGCGCGCCGACGTCCCTGTCGAGGTCGGCTGACCCTCAGGCCGCAGCCGGAACCGTAGCGTCGGTATCCTCCTCGCCGCGCGACACCACGGTGGCGACGACCAGATCGCCGGTCACGTTCAATGTGGTCCGGCACATGTCCAGGAAGCGGTCCACGCCCAAGATCAGGCCGATCCCTTCCGGCGGCACGCCCACCATGGCCAGGATCATGGCGATGACCGGCAGCGACCCTGCCGGCACCCCCGCCGTGCCGACCCCGCCCAGGATGCACACCAGCATGACGATGAACTGCTGGCCCAGACTCAGGTCAACGCTGAAGAACTGGGCCAGGAACAACACCGTCACCCCCTCGAAAAGAGCCGTGCCGTTCTGATTGGCGGTGGCCCCGACCGTCAGGACAAAGCGGGCGATCTTACGCGGCAGGCCCAGGTTCTGTTCCGCCACCCGCAGCGACACCGGCAGGCTGGCGTTGGACGAGGCTGTCGAGAACGACACCACCATGGCCTCGCGGATGCCCCGGAAGAACTTCAGCGGCGACATACCGCCCAAGGTCGCGATACAGATCGGATAGACAACGAACATGTGGATCGCCATGGCGCCCACCGCGACAGCGACAAAGGCGGCCAGCCGCACCAGAAGATCCCATCCAAACAAGGCCGCCAGATTGAACATCAGGCAGGCGATGGCCATCGGCGCCAGACGGATGACAAGGTTGATGAGCTTCATCATCACCTCGAACACGCCCTCGATGGTCTTCTGCAGGGTCTCCGTCACCGGACCTTTTGTCAGGACCAGCCCGATGCCGAACAGCAGGGCGAAGACCATGACCGGCAGGATTTCGTTCTGCGCCGCCGCCGTGAAGACATTGGACGGCACCAGGTTGAGGAAGAAATCGCCCGCGTGAACCGAATCCGGCGCACTGCCCACGATAGAGGCCGCGCCGCTACGTCCCTGCTCCAGCAGTTGCTGGGCCAGGGCGGGGTCTACCCCGTCGCCGGGCCGGAAGACGTTGACCATGACCAGGCCGATAAGCACGGCGACAGCCGAGATGAAAACGGTGAACACCAGGCTCTTGGTCCCGGCCCGCCCCAGCGTCTTCAAATCCCCCATCTCGGCCACGCCGATCACCAGGGCCGAAAACAACAGGGGCAACACCATCATGAACAGCAGCCGCAGGAAAATCTGTCCCGCCGGCCCGGTGATGTTCGAGGTCAGCCACTGAACCCAGGGCGTGTCGCCGCCGATGGTCAGATTGACCAGCAAGCCCCCTGACAAGCCGACCAGAAAGCCAATCAGCATCAGGACATGCAGCGGAACCTTCTGTCTGGTCGTGCCGGTCATGCGTCCCCCATTCGGGCGGCCGCCTGACGCCCTACCGGATCGGCAGGGCGTAGATCAAGCCGCTGGGCCGCGCGCTCCATTGCGCGTTCAGTCCCCTGGCCAGATTCAGCGCCGATTGCTGGCCAAGGTTCCGCTCGAAGATCTCGCCATAGTTTCCGCCCGCCGCGATGGCGTCCCGCGCCCAGGTCCGCGGCAGTCCCACCGAGGGCCCGAACTCGCCCTCGTCGCCCAACAGACGACGGATACGCGGTTCCTGACTGTCACGCGCCATAGCGGCCACATTGGCCTTGGTCACGCCCAGCTCTTCACCGAGCATCAGGGCGTTCAGGGTCCAGCGGATCACCGCCGTCCACTGATCGTCGCCCCGGCGCACGACCGGGCCCAGCGGTTCCTTGGAGATGACATCCGGCAGGATGGCGTGCTGCTGTGGATTGGCCAGGGTCGTCCTCGCTGCGGCCAGGGCCGAGATGTCGGCAGTAAAGGCGTCGCACTCTTCACGCGCATAGGCCTGACGCGCCTCCTCCTCCGTCTTGACCATGACTGGACGGAACTCGATTCCGCGCGTGCGGAAATAGTCCTCGACGTTCAGTTCAGTCGTCGATCCAGTCTGAACGCAAATGCGGGCGCCGTTCAGTTCGGACGCGCTGTTCAAGTTCAGGGCGCGGCGCACCAGGAAACCCTGACCGTCGTAATAGTTGATGCCGGCGAAGCTCAGCTCGCCGCCGGTGTCGCGGCTCATGGTCCAGGACGTGTTCCGCCACAGGACATCCACCCGACCGTCGCGCAGCGCCTCGAATCTCAGTTCGGCGGTCAGCGGCACGAATCGCACCGCATCGGGATCGCCAAAGATCGCCGCCGCCGTCGCCCGGCAGAAGTCGACGTCAAAGCCCCGCCAGGCGCCGCGATTGTCTGTATAGGCGAAGCCCACCAGCCCCTGATTGACGCCGCAGTTCAGATGCCCCCGCTGCTTGATGGCCGCCAGCGTCGGGCTGACCACATCCGCCGGCATGGTCGTCGCCGTGGGCCGCGCGGTCGGCGTCGTCTCGGCGTGATCGGTCGTGGCCTGACGCTCGCAAGCGGCCGTCGCCAGCAGCAGCGCCAGCGATATTCCGATCACGATCTTCGACGCCCGCATTCCGGCACCCTCTCCAGCTTGCGCCCCCGTCTTCTTTAGAGCCCTCTAGGCCCCGAACCGCAACCCGCCGGAGTCGTCATGCCTCGCCTTTCCGACCGCACCCGCCTGATCGTCTCCGCCACGCGGCGGGGTCAGGGCCGACGGCCGGTCAATCCGCCGGTCGAGCGCGCCTCCACCATGCTCAGCGACGACCCAGCCTCAATGCAGGATTCTACGCCAGGTCCGGTTTATGGTCTGGACGGCACCAGCGCCGCACGCGAACTGCGCGCCGCGCTTGCCGATCTGGAGGGGGCCAGCGACGCCTTTCTGGTCCCGTCGGGTTTAGCCGCCGTCACCGTCCCACTGCTGGCCCTGCTGCGTCCCGGCGACGAGGTGGTGGCCAGCGACGCCGTCTATGGCCCCACACGACGCTTCCTGACCCGCCACCTGGCTGCGCGCGGCATCACGACGCGCTTCCATCCGGCGGACGCCTCGACGGTGGACATCCTGGCGCTGTGCAATGAGCGAACCCGCCTGCTGCTGATCGAGTCGCCCTCGTCCCTGACGTTCGAGATTGTGGACGTTCCGGCTATAGCGGCGGCCTGCAAGGCGCGCGGCGTGCTGACGGTGATGGACAACACCTGGGCCGCTGGGCTGGCGTTGCCCCCCCTGGCGCACGGCGTCGACGTCAGCGTCCAGGCGGTGACAAAGTACGCCGCTGGCCATTCCGACCTGCTGATGGGGGCCATCGCAGTTCAGGATGCGGGCATCAGCCGCACAATTCTGCACACGATCGAGGACATGGGCTGGCACGTGTCGCCCGACGACGCCTGGCTGGCGCTACGCGGCTTGCGTACCCTGCCGCTGCGCTACAATGAGGCCCTCAAGTCGGCGCTTCAGGTCGCCGAATGGCTGCAAGCCCGATCCGAAGTCGAGCGCGTCCTCTTCCCGCCCCTGCCCGGTTCGGTCGGGCACGACCTGTGGCGGCGCGACTATTCGGGCGGCGCCGCCCTGATGGGCGTGGTCATGAAGGGCGGCGACAAGGCCTCGGCCCACGCGCTGATGCGAGCGCTCAGCCTGTTCGGCATGGGCTATTCCTGGGGCGGCTTCGAAAGCCTGATCACCCACGAGACCCCGCAATTGGCGCATCGCCTGCATAGGCCTGAGCTGCACGGCCAGCTCCTGCGCCTGCACGTCGGACTGGAAGACCCGGCTGACCTGATCGCGGATCTGCAAATCGGCCTTGAGGCCTGGTCTGCGCTCTAGGCGGGCGCCTCGTCGGCCGCGTCTGCCTTTTTGCGGCGCAGTTCGATGATGCGGACGCACCAGATCGAGACCTCGTAGAGCAGCACCATGGGCACGGCGAGCATCAGTTGGCTGATCGGATCCGGCGGTGTCACGACTGCGGCGACCACGACCACGGCCACGATGGCGTAGCGACGCCCCTTGGCCATGACTTGAGAGCTGATCAATCCAGCCAGTCCCAGCAGGGTCATGACGACCGGCAGCTGGAAACACAGCCCGAAGGCCAGGATCAGGGCCGTCACCAGATTCAGGTAGTCCGACACCTTGGGCAGCAGTTCCGCCGCCACGCCCTCGCCGATGATCTGCTGGCTCAGCGAGAACCACATGACGAAGGGCAGCATGACGAAATAGACCAGCGCCGCCCCCAGCAGGAACAGCACCGGCGCCGCGATCAGGAAGGGCAAGAAGGCGCCCTTCTCATTGCGGTACAGACCCGGCGCGACGAAGCGGTACAGCTGCCAGGCCAGCACCGGGAAGGCCACGATGACGGCGCCCAGGCCGGCCAACTTCATCTTGGTGAAAAGGATCTCCAGCGGCGCGGTGTAGATCAACTTGACGCTCTGGTGGTCCACGTCCGGCACCGGAACCAGTCCTGCGGTGCCCAGGATCAGGTCGAACGGCGACACATGGCCGTGCGCCCCTACCGTCTGGTGGAAGGCGGCTGACACCACATAGGGCTGGACCAGGAAGAGGTAGAGCTTCTCGGAGAATGCGAAGCAGCCAATGAAGGCCACGACGAAGGCGACGACGCAGATCAGCAGCCGCCCGCGCAGCTCGATCAGGTGATCCATCAGGGGCGCGCGCGAGGCCTCGATATCGGCCTCGTCCCGGTCGAGCGACGTCATTGATCGACCTTCTTCTTGCGCACGGCCTTGGACTTGGGCGCCACAGCCTCAGCCGCGACCGGCCTGGCCTTTGCAGTCTTGGAGGCGGTCTTGGCCGGGGCGCGCTCCGCCTTCGGCTTTGCAGCCGCCTTTACCTTGGGTTCAGCGACGATGGTCTCCGCAACCGGCTCAACCGCAGGCTGGAACTCGTCCGGCCACTCATCCACGCCGGTGGCAACAGGCGTCGTCAAAGCGGGCGCCGCCAGAACCGGCGCATCAAGCGGGGCCTCAAGATCCTTGCGGATGTCCTTGAAGGCCGCTTCGGCCTCGGCGCCGAGCGGGTGCATGCCCTGCCCCGTGCGCAGCGCCTCGACCTCCTTGCGAAGGTCGTCCAGCTCGGACTGACGAGCCATTTCGTCGAAGCTGGCGCGGAATTCGTTGGCCATGCCGCGCGCCTTGGCGACGAACTGACCGACCTTGCGCATCAGCATCGGCAAATCCTTGGGCCCTACGACAAGCAGGGCCACCAGACCGATGACAAGGATTTCGAACCCGCCGACTCCGGGGCCAAGACCACCCATGATTCAGCGTCTTTCCGCGAAGGCGATCAGCGGTTCAGGTCTTCTTTTTCGGCCTCGGTGCGCGGCAGCGAGCTGACGCCGTCCTTCGAGCCCTTGGAATCCGTCTCATCCTTCAGGCCGTCCTTGAAGGCGCGGATGCCCTTGGCGGCGTCGCCCATGATGCCGGACAGCTTGCCGCGACCGCCGAACAGCAGGGCGACGACGACGATGACGATGGCCCAGTGCCAGATGCTCATGGAGCCCATGGCGTTACCTCCTCAAAGGGACCACGAAAGCGGCCCCGTCCGACTGATTGTTGTGCGTCATATAGGCTGACTGATGGCGGCGCGCCAAGGGACGCTGTAGGCATCGCGCCATGAGTCTCGTTGATCACGTCATCATCCACACCGACGGCGCCTGCAAGGGCAATCCCGGCCCTGGCGGCTGGGGCGCCATTCTGCAGAGCGGAGCCGGTCACGAAAAGGAATTGTGGGGCGGCGAGCCCAACACGACCAACAACCGCATGGAGCTGATGGCCGCCATCGCCGCGCTGGAGGCCCTCAAACGCCCCTGCCGCGTCGACCTGCACACCGACAGCAAATACGTCATGCAGGGCATCACAGAGTGGATCCGGGGCTGGAAGGCCCGCGGCTGGAAAACCGCCGACAAGAAGCCGGTGAAGAATGATGACCTGTGGCGGCGCCTGGACGAGGCCCGCAGCCGCCACGAGGTCAAATGGCATTGGGTCAAGGGCCACGCCGGCCACGTCCTGAACGAACGGGCCGACGGCCTGGCGAATCGCGGCGTCGAAGAGATGCGACGCCGCTAGAACCTTAGGCCAGACGCACCCGCAGGCGCGGGCCGTCGACCGATTCGACCACCACGCTTTCGCCGGCCAGCGGCGCCGCCCCCTCGATCTCGGCCGGCCACTCGGCGCCCGAAACGAAGACCCGGCCGCGACCGTCGACGAAGGCCTCGACCACCCTCGCCCGCTCGCCGACCAGGCGCAGGTCGCGGTCGTTGATGTCCGGCTCGTCCTTGGGGTTCACCCGTTTGATCAGACGACGCGACAGGATGGTCGATGCCACCGTCAAGGCGGCGAAGACGCCGATCTCGACCGGCAAGCCGAGGTTGGGCGCCAGGGCTGAAATCAGCGCCACGATCCCGGCCGAGACGGCGGGCCACAACAGCCACTCGGTCGAGGCGGCAGCCTCGATGGCCAGCAGGACCACGCCCACCGCCAGCCACAGCCAGAAGGGCTGGGCGGCGTAGAGGTTCAGCATCCAGTCCATGCCCTACTCCGTGGTCGGCACGGCGCCGCCAGGGCGACGCGGCGTAGCCGGACGGGCGGGCGCAGCGGGCGCCGCCGTCGGAGCCGGACGCGCCACAGCGCGCGTCTCGGTACGGGCATGCTGCTGCTCCTTGGCCAGGCCGACCAGTTCGCCCAGACCCGCTATGGTGCCGACCAGACCGCCCATTTCGGCCGGCACGATGACCGTCTTCTGTTGCGGACTGCGGGCCAGTTCGGCGAAGGCCTCGACGTATTTCTGGGCCACGAAGTAGTTGATGGCGTTGACGTCGCCGCGGGCGATGGCTTCCGACACCATGGCGGTCGCCTTGGCCTCGGCCTCGGCTTCACGCTCACGAGCCTCGGCGTCGCGGAAGGCGGCTTCGCGGCGGCCCTCGGCCTCCAGGATCGCGGCCTGCTTGGCGCCCTCGGCGCGGGCGATGGCGGCCTGCTTCTCGCCGTCCGCCTCGGTGATGACCGCACGACGCTCGCGCTCGGCCTTCATCTGGCGAGCCATGGCGTTGGTGATGTCGCTGGGCGGCGTCAGGTCCTTGATCTCGATGCGGTTGGCCTTGACGCCCCACGGCTCGGTTGCGGCGTCGATGACGTGCAGCAGGCGGGTGTTGATGGCGTCGCGCTGCGACAGCACCTCGTCCAGTTCCATCGAGCCGACCACGGTCCGCAGGTTGGTCATGCAGAGCTGGGCGATGGCGTAGGGCAGATTGTCAACGCGATAGGCGGCGCGGGCGGCGTCCATCACCTGGATGAAGACGATGCCATCCACCTTCACCATGGCGTTGTCCTTGGTGATGACCTCCTGGGTCGGGACGTCCAGCACCTGCTCCATCATGTTCATGCGCCGACCGATCCGCTCGACGAACGGGGTCAGGATGCTGATGCCGGGCTTCAGCGTCTTGGTGTATTTGCCGAACCGTTCCACCGTGAATTCGCGGCCTTGCGGCACGATCTTGATAACGCTGAACAGGAAGATGATCGCGAAGGCTGCGAACATCACTACGAAGACAATCGAGAAATCCATAAGCCCCTCCGGTTGAGGGCGTAGCTTAACGGTCGGCCTTCCCCGACGCCACAGATTCCGGTTCGACCACGATGACAAGGCCGTCAGCGCGACGATCCGTCGCCATGCCGTGGGCCTGACGAATGATCCGCCGTGTCTCGGACCAGTCGACCCGACGCAGCGCCTCCTCCAGCGGGAAGAAGACCGCCTCAGCCGCATCGTCGCCCGCCACGGGCTCGCCGCTGCTCCAGAGCGCGGCGTAGTCGATCAGGACGTAGTGCCGCCCAGCCTCGGGGAACAGGCCGTCGACCACGTCGATCAAACCGATCAGTTCGGCCTCGACGCCCGTCTCCTCGCGCAGTTCACGCAGGGCCGCGTCGGCGAGACGCTCGCCCGATTCGATTCGGCCGCCGGGCAGGCTCCATTCGCCCTGGCGCGGCGGCGTGCCGCGCCGGATCAGCAGGACCTCGTCGCCTTTCAGGCAGACCACGCCCACGGCCGGGGTCGGAATCATGTTTTCTCCGCAAATTGACCGCCTGGAGGCAGGGTTTTGCGCTTCCACCACGCCACGCCTTTTGCCACAAGGCGGATATGACCCTCCCCACGCCCGCCGCCATCGAAGAGCTGAAATCCGCCCTGCCCAGCGCCTGGACCCAGGACGCCGACGACATGGCGCCCTGGCTGACCGAATGGCGCGGGCGCTGGACGGGCGAAACCCCGATCCTGTTGCAGCCCCGTACGACCGAGGAAGTCGCCAAGGCTGTCCAGATCTGCGCCCGCCACGGCGTCGCCATCGTCCCCCAGGGCGGCGGCACGGGCCTGGTCGGCGGCCAGATTCCCTTCGGCGAAGTCCTTTTGTCCACGCGCAAGCTGCGGACCGTGCGCGACGTGACGCCGTTGGACGACGCCATGACGCTGGAAGCCGGGGTCACCCTGCTGGAGGCCCAGCAACTGGCGAAAGAGAAAGACCGCTTCTTCCCGCTCAGCCTGGCGGCAGAAGGCTCGGCCACCATCGGCGGCGTCATCTCGACCAACGCCGGCGGCACGGCGGTGCTGCGCTACGGCATGATGCGCGATCTGGTGCTGGGCATCGAAGCCGTCATGCCTGACGGTCAGGTGTTCAACGGTCTGAAGCGCCTGCGCAAGGACAACACCGGCTATGACCTGAAGCAGCTGTTCATCGGCGCCGAGGGCACGCTGGGCGTCGTGACGGCGGCGACGCTGAAGCTCTTCCCCATCATGCGCAGCCGCGCCACGGCCATTGTCGGCCTGGACAGCCACCACGCCGCCGTCGCCCTGCTGGCCCGCGCCAAGGCCGAGACCGGCGGCGGGGTCGAGGCCTTTGAGCTGATGAAGCGCCTCGGCATGGCGCTGGTGCTCAAGAACATTCCTGACACGCGCGAACCGCTGGAATCGACCCCGCCCTGGTATGTCCTGATCGAGCTGACCTCGGGCGAGCCCGGCGGCGCCGATTCGGCCATGGAGCGCCTGCTGACCGGCGCCTTCGAGGAAGGCCTGATCGTCGACGCCGCCATAGCCCAGAACGACGCCCAGAAGGCCGCCTTCTGGCGTCTGCGCGAAGAACACTCGGCGGGCCTCAAACCTGAGGGCGGCGGCTGGAAGCACGACGTCTCGGTGCCCGTGTCGCGCATCGCCGACTTCATCGACGAGGCCACGGCGGCGGTCGAGAAGTTTCATCCGGGCTGCCGCGTCTCGGTCTTCGGCCACGTCGGTGACGGCAACCTTCACTATGACGTGATCCCCGGCGTCGGCGAGGACGTGCCCGCCTTCATCGCCCGCTGGATGGAAGGCTCCGAAATCGTCCACGACGTAGTGGCCCGCTACAACGGCTCCATCTCGGCCGAACACGGCCTGGGACGGCTGAAAACGGACGAGGCCCGCCGCTACAAGTCACCGCTGGAGATCGCCACCATGCAGGCGATCCGTCAGGCCATCGACCCGCAGCGGATTATGAATCCGGCCGTCCTCTTCTAGGCGTCACGACCGCATGTGACGCCGCCGACGGTTCAAATCGTCACGGAAGCGGCCTATGAGGCCCGCTTCCCGATGCTTCGGAGCCTGTGTCGCCTTGCTGATCGTCCTGTCCCCGGCCAAACGGCTGGACTTCACGCCCCCCGCCGTCGACGTGCCCGCGACCCCGCGTCGCTGCGCCGACGAAACCGCGGAACTGGCCAAGGTCACGAAAAAGCTGAGCCGCGCCGACCTGCGCCGCCTGATGTCGATCTCAGACGCCCTGGCCGACCTCAACTACGAACGCTTCCAGTCCTTCGACAACCAGACGACCGAGGGCGCGCTGCAGGCCGTCTTCGCCTTTGCCGGCGACGTCTATGACGGTCTGGACGCACGCTCGCTGGCCCCGGCCGATCTGGACTGGGCCCAGGATCACCTGCGCATCCTGTCGGGCTTCTACGGCCTGCTGCGCCCGCTGGACGCCATCCAGCCCTATCGGCTGGAGATGGGCACGCGCCTGAAGACCCCGCGCGGCGCCAACCTCTATGACTTCTGGGGCGAGCGCATCTCGCTGCGTCTGAACGAGGACGCCGCCCCCCTGCCCGACCGCACCCTGGTCAATCTGGCCAGTCAGGAATACTTCGGCGCCGTCGACGCCAAGGCCTTGAAGTTGCCGGTCATCACGCCCCACTTCAAGGAGCGCAAGGACGGCGAGGCCCGCATCATCTCCTTCTTCGCCAAGAAGGCGCGCGGGGCCATGGCCCGCTACGCTATCGAGAACCGCATTGAGAAGGCGGAGGATCTCAAGGCCTTCGACCGCGACGGCTACCGCTTCGACAAGGCGCTTTCGACCGACGCGGACTGGATATTCATCAGAGAAGGAAATTCCTGATCGCCAGATTGAACGACTGCGGTTAGGCTGCGTTGCAGCTTACTAATCCACAGGTTCTCTCTGCATGTTCGCCATGAACGATCTCAAGGGCCAGGTCGCCGTCGTCTCCGGCTCGACCTCCGGCATCGGCCTGGCTCTGGCCCGCGCCGTCGCGCAATGCGGCGGCGACGTGGTTCTGAACGGCCTGGGCGACCCCGCCGTCATCGAACAGACCCGCGCCGACCTGGCCGCCGAGACGGGCGTGCGCGTCCTCTACCACCCGGCCGACATGACCCAGCCGGATCAGATCGCCGACATGATCTCCACGGCGCATCGCGAACTGGGCCGCCTCGACATCCTGGTCAACAACGCTGGCATCCAGCACGTCGAAGCCGTCGAAAACTTCCCCGCCGACCAGTGGGAGAAGATCATCGCGATCAACCTGTCCTCGACCTTCTACGCCACCAAGGCCGCGATCCCGATCATGAAGGCGCAGGGACGCGGGCGCATCGTCAACATTGCCTCCGCTCACGGTCTGGTCGCCAGCCCGTTCAAGTCGGCCTATGTCGCCGCCAAGCACGGCGTGATCGGCTTCACCAAGACGGTGGCCCTAGAACTGGCGCAACAGAACATCACCTGCAACGCCATCTGCCCCGGCTTCGTCGAGACCCCCATCGTCGCCAAACAGATCGAGGATCAGGCCCGCACGCGCGGCATGACGCCCGAGGACGTGATGAAGAACGTCATCCTCGGCTCGCAACCGACCAAACGCTTCGTCACGACCGACGAACTGGCGGGCATCTTCCTCTATCTGGTGTCCGACCTCGGGGCTTCGGCCAACGGGTCCCATTATTCGGTCGACGGCGGCTGGACTGCTCAATAGCGATCTGAACCGGGGCGGATGATGGCCAAGTCGAAATCCCGCCCCGCCCATCGCCCCATCTGCCTCGCGCTACAAGGCGGCGGCTCGCACGGCGCCTTCCAGTGGGGCGTGCTGGATCGGCTGCTGGAAGCGGACTTCCTCGACATCCGCGCCGTCACGGCGGCCTCCGCAGGGGCGATGAACGCGGCCGCCCTGATCACTGGACTGAAACAAGGCGGCGCCGAGGGCGGGCGGGCCGCGCTGGACAGGCTGTGGCGCGAGGTCAATCAGTCCGGCGGCCGCAACGTCTTCGGCGACAGCGCCATCTGGTCCAAGGCTCTGACGCCCGGCTGGCTCAAGGACAGTCCGATGTGGAAGGCTGGCGAGACCCTGGCTATGTCGATGAGCCCCTATGCCTTCAACCCCTTCAACCTGAACCCGCTGAAGCGCGTGCTGGAAACCGCTGTCGATTTCGACGCCGTGCGGGGCTCGGACATCCAGTTGATCGTCTCGACCACGGCGGTCCGCGCCGGTCGGTCGCGCCTGTTCCGAACACCCGAGATCACGCCCGACGTGCTGCTCGCCTCGGCCTGCCTGCCCCACCTGTTCCAGGCGGTCGAAATCGAGGGCGAGCCCTATTGGGACGGCGGCTATCTGGCCAATCCGGCGCTATGGCCGCTATTTTACGCCGACACGCCCGACGACATCCTGCTGCTGCCGCTGAATCCCTTCGTGCGCGACGAGGCTCCGCGTGAGGCGGGCGAGATCATGGATCGCCTCAACGAAATCCTGTTCAACGCGCCGCTGGTGGCCGAACTGCGCGCCGTCGCTTTCGTTCAGGACCTGATCGCCGAGGGCAAGCTGAGCCGAAACGAGGACCGTCATCGCGCCGTCCGCATGCACGCCATCGAGGTCGACGACTGGCTGGGCAGCCTGTCGCTGTCGACCAAGTTCGACACCGAATGGAGCTTTCTCAACGACTTGAAGTCGCGCGGACGTCAGGCGGCGGAGCAATGGCTGGAAACCTGCGCACCTCAGGTTGGCCAGGCCTCCAGCGTCGATCTGAAGGCCCGCTTTCTCTAGCCGACAAACCCCGCCGCACGACGCAAGCGGTCGTTGATCGCCTCGCCCAGTCCCTTGTGCGGGATCGGCGACACGGCGATGCCGACGGGCTTGGTGCGGTCCGCCTCACGCAGCAGACGGAACAGATTGGCCGCCGCTTCGCGCAGATCGCCGGTCGCACTCAGGCTCCAGCGCGGTTCTCCGACACCGGGGCCAAAGCCCAGCAGAATTTCACCGTCGTTCGCCGCCTCAGCCTCGATCCGCACCGGGGCGTCGGGGGCGTAGTGCAGGGCCAGCCGACCGGGCGAGCGATGGCCCTGCCCGGCCTCTTCGGCCAGCGGCCCGACCACGGCCTCAATCTCCTCGCGTGTGACGGAGCCGGGGCGCAACAGGGCCACCCGTCCGTCCAGCACGGAAACGACCGTACTTTCCACCCCCACCGCGCACGGCCCGCCGTCCACGGCAGCGCCGACCGAGTGGCCAGTTTCCTCCATCGCGTCGTCAAAGGTCGTCGGGCTGGGTCGTCCCGAGCGGTTGGCCGAGGGCGCCACCACGGCCCCGCCGAAGGCCGCGATCACCGCCCGCGCACGCGGATGGCCCGGCACTCGCACAGCCACGCTGTCCAGTCCGGCGCGGGCCAGATCGCAGACCCGCTCACGGTCGCGAACCGGCGCCACGATGGTCAGCGGGCCAGGCCAGAAGGCTTCGGCCAAGGCCCGCGCGTGGTCGTCGAACACGGCGATGGTCTCGGCGTCCAGGGCGTTGGCGACGTGCGTGATCAAGGGGTTGAAGCGCGGTCTTCCCTTGGCCTCGAAGATGCGCGCCACTGCCTGCGGGTTCGCGGCGTCAGCGGCCAGCCCATAGACCGTCTCGGTCGGCAGCATGACCAGCCGTCCGGTCTTCAGCGCCTCAGCGGCGATTTCGGGGGTGTCGCCCTTCATGGTCGACGGGGGATCAGCGGGATCATGCGGTGCAGTATGTTGTCCCGATTTATGAACTGGTGCTTCAGCGCGCCGACGACGTGCAGAAGGATCAGCAGATACAATAGCTTCGCCACAGCGCCGTGAACATCCATGAACTGCCCCGCCGCCTCGCGTCCGCCGCCGACCGGCAGCAGAGGCCACTGTAACAGGCCGAACCAACTGATCTCGCGCCCGCCTGCCGACGACGCCAACCATCCGGTCAGCGGCATGACCAGCAGCACGACGTAGAAGGCGATCTGCGTCGTCCGCGCCAGAATCCGCTCCCACCTCGGCATCTCGACCGGCAGAGCGATCAGCGGATTAGTCAGCCGCCATCCGATTCGTCCCAGGGTCAGGACCAGAATGGTCAGACCGACCGCCTTGTGCACCTGCACGAACTCCCGCGACAGCGGCCCCTCTGTCGCATCATGCGCCATGATCAGAAGCACCTGGACGACGACGGCCAGGGCGATGACCCAGTGAAGAATCAACGACACGCCAGAGTAACGATTGCGAGGTTCGGCCAAGGGCTCTTTCCTTCCGTCACGGCACTAGGTCACAGAGTGGCGGAACCTCGACCAAAGTCCAAGCGCCCTTGCATCATCGACGGCTCGGGCGTCAGAAGCATGTTGAAGATTCTGGAGACCGCCATGAGCTACCGCGCCCCCGTCCGTGACCTCGCCTTCGCCCTGGAAGCCGTCGCCGGCATTGATCAGGTCGCCGCCACGGGCGCCTATCCTGACTATGACGCCGACGTCATGGGCGCGGTGCTGGACGCCGCCGGCCAGTTCTCGGAACAGGTCCTGGCTCCGCTGAACCGTCCCGGCGACCTGGCCGGCGCCAAATACGCCAATGGCGCCGTCACCGCCGCCCCCGGCTTCGTCGACGCTTACAAGCAGTTCGCAGAAGGCGGCTGGACCAGCCTGACCGCCTCGGTCGAGGCTGGTGGCCAGGCCCTGCCCAAGGCGCTGGAACTGGCGGCCTATGAGACCGTCCACGCCGCCAACATGGCCTTCGGTCTCTGCCCCATGCTGTCGCTGGCCTCGATTGAGGCGCTGGAACAGGTCGGCAACGAGCATCAGAAGGCGACCTATCTGCCCAAGCTGGTCTCGGGCGAATGGACCGGCGCCATGGTGCTGACCGAGCCGCACGCCGGGTCCGACCTGGGCGCCCTGACCACCACGGCCACGCCGAACGGCGACGGCACCTATGCCCTGAACGGCCAGAAGATCTTCATCACCTGGGGCGACCACGACGCCACGGACAACATTGTCCACCTGGTGCTGGCCCGCTTGCCCGACGCGCCCGCGGGCCCCAAGGGCATCAGCCTCTTCCTGACGCCCAAGTTCGCGGTCAACGCCGATGGCTCGCTGGGCGAGCGCAACGCCTTCCACCCGGTCGGCGTCGAGCACAAGCTGGGCATCCACGCCTCGCCCACCTGCGTCATGGCCTATGAAGGCGCCCGCGCTGAACTGGTCGGTCGTCCGAACGAGGGCCTGGCCCACATGTTCGTGATGATGAACGCCGCCCGTCTCGCTGTCGGCGTCGAGGGCGTCGGCATCGCCGAGCGCGCCTATCAGCACGCCCTGGCCTATGCTCTGGAACGCCGTCAGGGCCGCAGCATCTGGACCGGCGAGAAGAACGCCCCGATCTTCGACCACCCGGACGTGCGCCGCACGCTCGGCGTCATGAAGGCCAAGATCGCCGCCGCCCGCGCCATCTGCCTGTCAACCGGCGTCGCCGCCGACCTGGCCAAGCACGCCGCCACCGAGGCCGAACGCAAGGCGTGGAAGGGCCGCGAGGACCTGTTCACCCCCATCGCCAAGGCATGGTCCACAGACGTCGGCTGCGAGGTCGCCTCGCTGGGCGTTCAGGTCCACGGCGGCATGGGCTTCATCGAGGAGACCGGCGCGGCCCAATACTATCGCGACGCACGCATCACCCCGATCTACGAAGGCACCAACGGTATTCAGGCCATGGACCTGGTCGGCCGCAAGCTGTCGATGGACGGCGGCGACTCGGCCAAGGCCCTGATTGCCGAGATGAAGCTGACCCTGATCGAGATCGACCGTCTCTATGTCGGCAAGCCTGTCGAGCGTTTCGCCACCGCCATCGAGGCCGTCGAGGACGCCACCCTGTGGCTGCTGGACCGCAAGGCCGCCGCTGACGGCGCCGCCGACGTTCTGGCCGGTGCCGACGCCTATCTGAAGCTGATGGGCGACGTGGTCGGCGGCTGGATGCTGGCCAAGGGCGCCCTGGCGGCCAAGGCGCGCCTCAACGCCGGCAACGGCGACCCCGCCTGGCTGCAAGGCAAGCTGGACCTCTACGAACTCTACGCCGCCAACGTCCTGGGCCATGTCTCCAGCCGACTGGCCGCTGTGGGTCAGGGCGGAGACCTGCTGCAGGGCCTCAGCGTCGAAGCTCTGGCGGGTTGACGATTGTCGGCGGCATGCGACGCTTCAGCTAGAAGGAGCCTCCATGCCGTCGATCACCGCCTTGCTGATGACCTTCGCCGTGTCAGGCGTGGATCCGGAAATGGCGAACGCCACCTGGCTCAATGCGCCCGTCGCACGTCCAACGGACTATCCGAGGTTTGCAAGCATCGTCAGGGCTGAAGGCCATGTCGTTGTGCAATGCGAGTCCTTGCCGACAGGCGCCCTGTCAGCCTGCACAGCCATGTCGGAGAAGCCGGCAGGCCTGGGTTTCGGAGACGAGGCCGTGCGCGTGGTCGAGCGCGGTCGCACGGTCCCTCGTACAGTGGATGGAACCCCCGCTGCGAGCCGCATCCAGACACGCATTCCATTTCGTATTTCCTCTGAGCCGCCGCCGAAACCCGGCCCATGGATCGGTCCAGAGCCAACTGCTGGGCAAAGGGAATCTGCGCGGCGCTGGGCCATCCAGGCGGCCTCGCGAATGCCTCGCTTCGCACGCTTTGGGCTGGAGGAACTTCCGGCTGATCGTCGGGCCGTCGTGACGGAATGGATCACCGAGCTGTATCCTGATCGCCAAAAGGCCCAGGAGATATTCACAGTCGCCGCCGCGCGCCTTCTGGCCGAGATCGGCCTTGCCGAGATGCCCCCGACCCGTCCGCTGGACGAGGGAACCTGGAACCGGCGGTTTGCTGCCGCGAGCGCGGATCAATTCGATGGAGCCGCCGCCGACGCGGAGCTTCGTCGTCGCTACTGCGCCCGCTATGAGTGCGCGCCTTCGCGCTAGGGACGCGGCGCGTCCAGCAGCGCAATCGCCTCACGGACATACTGGGCGTGGGCGACGACGCCCAGTTCCAGCCCCTCGCCGCCGCCCTGAACTTCCTGCACCAGCACCCCGGCGATATAGGGATGATCCGGCGTCGGCGCGCCCGGCAAGCGGTCGACAGCGGGGGTCCAGAAGACTGGCCCGCCCGAGTTGCCTTGCGACACCGCAAAATCCAGCAGGAAGATGGGGAAGTGCCGGATCGGCGTCAGCGGCCAGGAGCTGATCCGGCCCAGACGCAGGATGGGGAAGCCCGCCTTGTTCGCCGACAGGCCGTGCGGATAGCCCAAGGCCATGAGTTCGTCGCCCGGTCCCACGCGCCAGCGGTCAAAGGTCGTGTCGTCCGCCAGCCAGCCGAGCGGGATCGCGGCCTGAGCGAAGGCCGCGGGCGCGGCGACTTCCATGACGGCCACGTCGCGTTCGGGGTGTTGGGTCCATATCGGAGCGCCCGACGCATCACGAATGGTCAGATCGCCGGGCGTGAACTTCCACGCCCCGTCTGCCTCTGGTGTGCGCCAGCCGATGCGTGCCTCGCTACGTGGCATCACATTAAGAACGTGGGCCGCCGTGACCAGAACCACGCGTGGCGAGCCGTCAGGCTTCGGCGCTGAAATCAGGAAACCTGTGCCGACCTTGCGCGTGCTCTCATCCAACGGCTGGTCCAATTGCACCGTCGCGTTGATCAGGCCGACAGTCAGGTCCCACGGGGCGGGCGCGACGGCGACGGGCGGAGCGGGCGGAACATCCTGAGTGATCATCCTGCCATTTGACGCCGCCCGCGCGCGGGCACAAGGTCCGCCCGAACCATTGGGGAGCCTACTGATGAATCGCCGCGAACTGATCGCCTCGACCGCCGCCGTCGGCCTCGCCGCCGCCTCCCCCGCTTTCGCCCGTTCGACTACCGGAGCCTCGATGTCCCTGCCCCAACCGCCCGTCGCCAAGAAGGTCCCCGTCAGCATCGAGCAGTTGGGCCGCGTCCGCACCGACGACTATCAGTGGATGAAGGACGACAACTGGCAGGCCGTGCTGCGCGACCCGTCGCTGATCAAGGCCGACGTCAAGGAACACCTGACCGCCGAAAACGCCTATCGCGAAGCCATGATGGCCTCGACCCTGCCGCTGCAGGCCGCGATGTTCGAAGAGATGAAGGGCCGCATCAAGGAGGACGACAGCTCCGTCCCCGCCGCCGACGGCGCGTGGGAGTATTTCACGGAATACCGCACCGGCGAGCAGCACCCGCGCTATATGCGGGTCGAGCGTCAGGGGACCTGGATGGTTGACGGCCAGCCCGTGACCAGGAACTTCATCAAGGCCCCGACGCCTCAACTCCTGCTGGACTGCAACGCACTCGCCGAGGGCAAGGCCTATTCCGAGGTCTCGGCTGTCGAGCACAGCCCCGACCACGCCCTGTTCGCCTATGCCGAGGACGCCCAAGGCTCGGAGGTCTTCAAGATTTACGTCAAGGACCTGGCCACCGGCGAGGTGCTTCCCAACCCCATTGAGTCGGCGACCGAGAACTTCACCTTCTCGCCGGACAGCCAGTGGATCTTCTGGACCAACCGCGACGACAACGGCCGTCCGGACAAGATCTTCCGTCGCCCAGCGCGCGGTGGCGAGACCACCCTGGTCTATGAGGAAACCGACGACGGCATGTTCCAGAGCGTCAGCCGCACATCCGACGACGCCTTCATCGTCATCGGCATCGGCAATCAGGAAACCTCGGAAGGGCGCATCATTCCGGGCGCATCCCCGACGGCGACGCCCGTGGTGGTCGAACCCCGCCACGTCGGCCGCCTCTACGACCTGGACCACTGGGGCGACCGCTGGGTGATCCGCACGAACGCCGACGACGCCATCGACTTCAAGGTGGTCGAGGCCCCGACCGCGACGCCCGCCAAGGCGAACTGGAAGGACCTGATCCCGCACACGCCGGGCCGCTTCATCGAGGGCGTGGCCCTGGTGCAGGACTATCTGGGTCGTCAGGAGCGCGCCGACGCCAACACCAGGATCGTCATCCGCGACCGCGCCGGCGCCGAGCATGAGATCGCCGTGGACGAGCCCGCCTACGCCCTGTCGCTGGGCGGCGCGTCGGAGTTCGACACCACGGTCATGCGCTATGGCTACAACTCGCCGTCCACGCCGACGTCGACCTATGACTATGACCTGAAGACCCGCGAACGCACCCTGCGCAAGGTTCAGGAGGTTCCATCCGGCCACAACCCCGCCGACTATGTGGTCGAGCGTCTGAACGCCCCGGCCTCGGACGGCGAACTGGTGCCGGTAACGGTGCTGCGCCGCAAGGACACGCCGGTCGACGGCTCGGCGCCGTTATTGCTCTACGGCTATGGCTCCTACGGCATCCCGATGGCGGCCGGTTTCTCAACCAACCGCCTGTCACTGGTGGACCGCGGCTTCATCTACGCCATCGCCCATATCCGCGGCGGTTCGGATAAGGGCTGGAACTGGTTCCTGACGGCGCGGCGCTTCACCAAGAAGAACACCTTCACCGACTTCATCGCCGCCGCCGACCACCTGATCGCGCGGAACTACACCCGGGCCGGTAATATCGTGGCCGAGGGGCGCTCGGCGGGCGGTCTGCTGATGGGCGCCGTGACCAACATGCGGCCTGAGCTGTGGGCGGGCGTCATCGGCGGCGTGCCCTTCGTCGATGTCATCAACACCATGAGCGACACCTCCCTGCCGCTGACCCCGCCGGAGTGGCCCGAGTGGGGCAACCCGCTCGAGGACGCCGCCGCTTACGACTACATGCTGAGCTACAGCCCCTATGATCAGATCGAGGCCAAGCCCTATCCGGCCCTGCTGGCGACCGGCGGCCTGTCCGATCCGCGCGTCACCTACTGGGAGCCCGAGAAGTGGGTGGCCAAGCTGCGTCCGGCCTCGACCTCGGGCAAGCCGGTGCTGCTGAAGATCAACATGGAGGCGGGCCACTTCGCCTCGTCGGGCCGCTTCGACTATCTGAAGGACATCGCCCACGACTACGCCTTCGCCGTCTGGGCCGTCGAAAAGGGCTGGGAGAAGGCGTGATCATCCGGCCGTTCACGGACGCCGATCTGGCCGCCGTCACGGCCATCTACGCCGACAGCGTGCTGAGCGGTACGGGGACGTTCGAACTGGATGTCCCCACCGCCGACCAGATGGACGCTCGGCTGGCTGTTCCCGCCTCCCTGGGTCTGCCGGTTCTGATCGCCGAGATCGACGGTCAGGTGGCGGGCTACGCCTATGCCGGCCCCTACCGCCTGCGCGCCGCCTATCGCTTCCTGGTCGAGGATTCGATCTATGTGGCCGAGGCGTTTCGCGGACGGGGCGTCGGCAAGGCTCTGCTAGAGGCCCTGCTGAGCGCCTGTGAGGCGCTGGGCATGCGTCAGATGGTGGCGGTGATCGGCGACAGCGCCAATGCTGGCTCCATCGCCCTGCACGCCGCCGCCGGGTTCGAGCACGTCGGTATCTTCCATGCTGCCGGATGGAAGTTCGACGCCTGGCGCGACGTGGTCTTCATGCAGAAGGCGTTGGGCCTTGGTGCGACCGCCGCGCCGGACTCTCCCGGCTTGGATTGCGGTCGCTAGAGGCTGAATTCGCAGCTAATTCCGTCGCTTTCCTACATTGCGCTTGACCGGATCGTGAGTCGCCCTTAATCGGCCCTTCTCCTCCTCGCGGAGGGGAACGCGGGTGTAGCTCAGTTGGTTAGAGTGCCGGCCTGTCACGCCGGAGGTCGCGGGTTCGAGCCCCGTCACTCGCGCCATTCTCTTCAGCGAAGGGAATGGCGCACACCGCCCCTGATACCTTTCATTCAGTTCGATCGCCCTGCTTCGCCAGGTCTCTGCACGCGCTTTTTCGACGTGTCGCATGCTCCTCGCTTGACCGCGGCGTGAGTCGCCCTTATTCGCCCTTACTCCTCCTCGCGGAGGAAACGCGGGTGTAGCTCAGTTGGTTAGAGTGCCGGCCTGTCACGCCGGAGGTCGCGGGTTCGAGCCCCGTCACTCGCGCCATTCCTTTCAGCGAAGGGAATGGCGCACACCGCCCTCTTCAATCTTGGAAATCTGGAACGAACCCGACTTCGGGTAGTCGTATCCATGCGCGCGTTTTTCATGTCGCCGTCATGAAAAAGGGGGAAGGCCACGCCCTCCCCCTCATCCTTTTTGACTTGCCCGCCGATCAGCCGACCGGCTTGACGTTGTCGTCCGAGTTGCGGTCGATCCAGCGATTGTAGGGATCGATCCCCGCAAACGTCGGCTTCTGGTCCGTGACAAAACGGAAGACCTGGGTTCCGCTGCGCAGCGGACGGCGCTCCATCAGCATGACCGACTTCTGGTCGAACGCCCCCTTGCCCGGCTCGGCCGAGAACAGGCCGACGTCGAAGGTTTCGTTCAACGGGGCCTCGGTCTCCTCGCCCTTGCCGTCGGCGTACAGCTTGCGAGCCTCGACCGTCAGGGCGACGTCCCACTTGCCGTCGGCGCGCTTGGTCGCCGTGACCGACTTGGTCTTCACGTCATACAGGGTGATCTTCTCGAACAGGTCGGTGATAAGGCCCTGCTTGTCCGCCGGGGCCTCGGCGCGGAGAGCCGCGACCAGATCCAGCGAACGCGGATAGGGCGCGGACTTGAAGGCGTACTGCGCCAGCAGCCGACGCAGGGCGCGGTTCACCGCCTCCTCGCCGATCTGATCACGCAGCAGGTACATGACCAGGCCGCCCTTCTGATAGTGGATGTACTGCTGGTTCTCGATGCGCAGCAGGGGCATCTCCTCCAGACGCTCCATGCCGCGTGAACGCAGGTAACGGTCCAACTCGTACTTGAGGAAGCGACGGATCTTGTCGGGTCCGTACAGCTTCTCCATCACCATCAGCGCCGAGTATTGCGCCAGGGATTCCGACAGCAGGGTCGAGCCTTGCTGGTCCGAACCCACCACCTGGTGCGCCCACCACTGGTGGCCGACTTCGTGGGCGGTGACGTAGGTGACGTAGTCGATCTTCTCCTCGTCGGTCAGGTCGGCGATGAAGCCGAGGCCTTCCGAATAGGGCATGGTGTTGGCGAAGGCCTGGGCGAAGCTGGCGTAGGCCGGGAACTCGATGATCCGGGCCTGACGGAACTGATACGGGCTGAAGGCCGTGCCGTAGTAGTCCAGCGCCGACTTCATGCCGTTCAGCATGCGCTCGACGTTCCGTTCGTGACCCTTGTGGTAGTAGACGGCCAGTTCGATGGGGCCGTGCTGTTCCTTGGCCACCTGATAATCAGCCGACTGCACCGAGAAGAAGTTCAGCACCGGCGCCTCGGTGACGAAGCGGGCCGTGCGGCGGCCGTCCTTCGTCACGTCCGACACCTTGTAGCCTGGCGCGATCGGCGTCTGATCGGCGACCGTGGTCACGGTGATGTCGGCGTTGACCCAATCGGCGCCGATGTAGTTGTGGCCCCGCGCGCTCTCGTCCTCGAGCTTGGCCATGCGCAGCTCGGCCGGCAGGCCGTGCTTGCGACGCTTCGAACGATCCGACAGCAGGCCGTCGCGGCCCATACCGATGGTCAGGCCGAACTCGCCGTTGTTGACGAAGGTGCCGTTGTCGACGATCCGCGTGGTGTCGCCGCTGTTCTTGAAGCCGCGCTGCTCCAGCACGGTTTCAAAGGCGATGGTACGCTTCTCGCCCGGCTGCAT
Organism: Brevundimonas sp. NPDC090276; assembly: GCF_044772165.1. Lineage (NCBI taxonomy): Bacteria > Pseudomonadati > Pseudomonadota > Alphaproteobacteria > Caulobacterales > Caulobacteraceae > Brevundimonas > Brevundimonas sp. NPDC090276. Next base: position 724,445 of record NZ_JBIVYK010000002.1, read on the forward strand.
GGGTGTGGCGAAGCGATAGATGCGGTACTCGAACTGCGGCCACTCCTTGGCCACCGTCGCGCCCTGAACATCCAGCCTGGCGATCTTCAGGTCGTCGTTCCAGCGCAGGTGCACCTCGTTGAGCGGCGCACCGGTGCGGTTCTCGATCACATAGCTGCCCTTGGTCGCCAGACGCGGCTGGTGCGGATAGAGGTCCAGGTCCAGCTTGACGTCGGTGATCGAGGGCTGAGGCGTCTTCTCGTACTTCAGCAGGGTCTTCTCATAGTCCGCCATCAGTTGCTCGCGCTGATCGCGGCTGCGGTACTCGTTCCAGACGTTGGTGTTGACGTAGGTGAAGACGCCCAGGGCCACGAAGGCGGTCAGGGCGACGCCGCCGATGACGCCCGCCGGTCCCATCAGGCGACGCGGCAGACGCTTCAGGCGCGGCATGAAGCGCGTCTCCGCGCCTCGACGCCACAGGCCATAGGCGATGACCAGCAGGACGATGGCGAAGGCCGACCAGTAGGCCTGCATCCAGGCGGCGTAACCGGCGAACTTGCCCAGGCCGTTCATGTCCGACAGCGGCATGCCCGTCCCCGAACCATAGCGGTAGAGGATGTGATCGAAGCCCATGTTGGACAGGACGATGGTCGAGATCAGATAGACGACCATGACGGCCCAGCCGACGAACTTGTTCGGCGATAGCGACTGAACAAAGATGGCCAGCACCGCCATCAATGCAAAGCTGATCGACTGGGGCACGACGAACCAGAACAGGTACTTGCCGATCTCGAAGTTGGTGTAGCCCTTGACCGTCTGCACGATCATCCCTGCCAGCGACGCCGCCAGAAGCGTGGAGACCAGCACCAGGATCAGGGCCAGCGTCTTGGGCAGCAGGAAGGTCCAGTCCGGCGTCGCAGTGGAATCGATGATCTCGTGCGTGCGCCGCTCACGGTCGCGCCAGACCAATTCGCCCGAGTAGTAGATGGCGATGATAATGACGACGAGGCCGAACGCGCCGCCCAGGGTCTCGATCACCACGCGCGTCACCAGCAGGATCGGCGCGCCGTAGATCTCGCCCGCGAACAGCAGGGTCGCGATGCTGAAGGCGAAGCCCAGCGCCAGCATGACGAAGTAGGCCGGGCTCTTGAACACCGTCTTCATCTCGAAAACGGTGCGCGAGACCAGTTGCGTCCAGCCGGCCTTGAAGCCGTAGGACGGCGTCGCCAGAGGGGCCACAGGGGCGCTGGCGTCGGGCGAGGCCTCGGCCATGGCCTTCAGCTTCTCCTGCTTGCGCAACTTCGATCCGCGCGGCGACGGGCGATACAGGGGATAGGCGGCGGCCAGGAAGGCCAGGCTGATCCCCAACCACAACAGCTTGTTGCCCAGCAGCAGGCCGGTCAGCGGCGCGTTGATGGTGTTCCGCTCGGCCGCCGTCCAGTATTTGGTCGCCAGACCATAGGCGCCCGCACCGAACGGCTCCAGCCAGGCCACCAGGGTCTCCAGCTCCGGCTTGGAGCCGAACACCGTGGTCGTGGTCATGTAGAGAATGAAGACGCCGACGACGCCGACATAGGTCGCCATCATCGAGCGCGTGACGGTCGCCAGGGTGAAGAAGACCGCCGAGCTGAACAGCAGCCCCGGCAGCCCCATGACAACGAAGCTGTAGAGGTAGTCCAGCGGACGGAGCGGACCGACCGTCTCCTTGTCCACCCAGGGCATCAGCGTGCCGATCAGAATGCCCAGCGCCACGCTCAGGAAGGCCAGGGCCACGACGGCGAAGGCGCCGAGGAAACGGCCGTAGAGGTAGTCGAACTTCGACAACCGGCTGGACTGGATCATGGGACCGAAGCCCGTCGTGGCGTCACGCACCACGACGTTGGCGACGATGGCCGTCGTCGCCAGCATGAAGAAGAGGTTGAAGGCCAGATGCGCCTGCGCGATCGCATAGGGCGCGTTCTTCAGGACGTTGCCGCCCGTGCCCAGGCTGACGTTCGGACTGGCGACCAGGCCGAAACTCAGCAGGAAAAAGAGGATGGAAATGACCCAGAAGGCGGGCTGGCGAAGCTGATAGCGGAACTCGAAGGCCGCGACTTTCCCGAACATGATCCGGGCCTCAGGCGGCTTGAGCGACGGCCGGGCGACGCGAAGCGGCCAGGGTCGAGAAATAGACGTCCTCCAGACCGCCCGAAGCCGGCTCGAAGCCTTCGCCCGGCCTGGCGTCGGCCAGGACATGGATCACGGTTTGGCCGGCGAACAGACGCGTCGAGATGACCTCGAAACGAGCGCGATGTTCCGGCAGCGCCTCCTTGGCGATGGCCTTCTTCCATACGCGACCAGCCATCTGCTTCATCAACTCCAGCGGCGCGCCCTCCAGTTGGATCTTGCCGCCCGCCAGCACCGCCATGCGCGGGCACAGGTCGGCCACGTCCTCGACGATGTGGGTCGACAGGATGACCACCACGTTCTCGCCGATCTCGGCCAGCAGGTTGAGGAAGCGATTGCGTTCTTCCGGGTCCAGACCGGCGGTGGGCTCATCGACGATGATCAGGCGCGGGTTGCCGATCAGGGCCTGGGCGATGCCGAAGCGCTGGCGCATCCCGCCCGAGAAGCCGGCCAGGGCCTTCTTGCGGACGCTCCACAGATTGACCTGGTTCAGCAGGGCCTCGACCGTCTGCTTGCGCTCCTTGCCGTCGGCGATGCCCTTCAGCACCGCCATATGGTCCAGCATGTCGTAGGCCGAGACGCGCGGATAGACGCCGAAGTCCTGGGGCAGATAACCCAGGGTGCGACGCAGCAGCTCTGGCTGTCGGATCACGTCGATGTCGCCGAAGCGGATCTCGCCCGAGGTCGGACTCTGCAGGGTGGCGATCGTCCGCATCAGCGTCGACTTGCCCGCCCCGTTCGGTCCCAACAGGCCGAACATCCCTGTCGGGATCGTCAGACTGACGTCGTCCAGAGCCCGTGTCCCGTTGCCGTAGACATGGACCAGATTGTTGATGGTCAGCATGAGCGCCCCCGCGTGTAAAAGGTGCTTTACGCTGACGGATTCAACGCCTGCTCTTCAAGTTACAAATCGGACAGAAAACGTCTCTCAACGATCAGAGATCGTCCACGCGCTGTTCCGCGGCCTGCACCTCTTCCTTCATCCAGCGGACGAAGGCACGGGCTGGTTCTGACGCGCCGCTGCGGCGCGTCAGGACGTGATAGGCCAACTCGGTGGCCAGGGCGCCGTCGGCGAAGGGCGAGACCAGACGCCCCGACGCCAGATCGTCAGCCACGAAGGCATAGGGCGCCAGGGCCACGCCTTGACCGTGGGCGGCGGCTTCAATGGCCAGCGCCGTCTGATCGAAGCGCGGCCCGGCCGCGGCGTCGACTGCATCCACACCCCTCGCCTTCAGCCAGGCGGCCCAGTCGGGGCGCGGCTCTTCCAGTTCACCGGCACGGAGATGGATGAGGACGTGGTGCGCCAGATCGGCAGGACGTTTCAGCGCCTTGGGTCCTGTCAGCAGAGCCGGGCTGCACACCGGGGTTACATCCGCCGACAGGAGGCGTTCGGAGCGGACGCCGGCATAGTCGCCGCGACCGTAGCGAACCGCCACATCCACCCGTCCGCCGCCGACATCGGCCAGCCGCATGTCCGCCGACATCCAGACTTCGACCTCCGGGTGGGCCGCCGCGAACCGGGCGATGCGCGGGGCCAGCCATTTGGCGGCGAAGGACGGCGGCACGCTGACTGCGAGCGCATGGCGACGGTCCGGGCGGTACAACAGATCCCCTGCCCGCTTCAGATAGTCGAAGCCGTCGTGCAGCAGCGGATAGAGCTCGGCGCCCAGATCGGTCAGGGCGATCTGACGCCCCTCGCGATGGAAAAGGGGCGCGCCCGCGTGCTCCTCCAGAGTACGGATCTGCTGGCTGATGGCGCCAGGCGTGACCGACAGTTCCTCTGCGGCGCGGGTGATGTTCAGACGACGCGCCGCGGCCTCGAACGCCTTCAGCGCGTTCAGGGGCGGGATGCGGCTGTCGACCGAGGCCTCCCTCTTGCGGCTCATCGGTTCAGCCACGCGGGCGTCGGCAGGCCGCGCGCAGTCAGGAAGGCCGGATCATAGACCTTGCTGGCGTAGCGCTGACCGGAATCGCACAGGACGGAGACGATGGTCTTGCCTGGACCCAGGTCGCGGGCCATGCGGATGGCGCCGGCGATATTGACCCCGCTGGACGGCCCCAGCGACAGGCCCTCGTGCTGCACCAGGTCGAACAGGATGGGCAGGAACTCCGCGTCCTCAATCCGATAGGGATGATCGACCGACAGACCGTCCAGATTGCCGGTGATGCGATTTACCCCGATGCCCTCGGTGATCGAGCTGCCCTCGCCTTTCAGCACGCCCTCGGTGAACCAGCTGTAGAGGGCGGCGCCTGGCACGTCGGCCAACCCTATCGCGATCTCGGGCTTCTGCTCCCGCAGATAGGCTGCACATCCGGCCAGCGTCCCGCCCGATCCGACGGCGCAGATGAAGCCGTCGATATTCCCGTCCGTCTGCTTCCAGATTTCCGGCGCCGTGCCTTCGTAGTGAGCCTCGCGGTTGGCCGGATTGTCGAACTGATCGGCGTAGAAGGCGCCGTTCGGCTCGCTCTCGTTTAGTTCCTCGGCCAGGCGGCGCGAGAAGTGCACGAAGTGATTGGGGCTGGCGAAGGGGGCCGGATCGACCTCGATCAGACGCGCGCCGTGCAGGCGGACCGCCCGCTTCTTCTCGTCCGTCTGGCTGCGCGGCATGACGATGACGACCGGGTGGCCCAGAGCCGCCCCGACCAGGGCCAGGCCGATGCCGGTATTGCCCGCCGTGCCCTCGACGATGACGCCGCCGGGCTTCAGTGCGCCGGACGCCCGCGCCTTGCGAATGATGCTGAGCGCCGCGCGGTCCTTGATCGAACCGCCGACGTTCATGAACTCGGCCTTGCCCAGGATTTCACAGCCCGTCAGCTCCGACGCGCGCTTGAGGCGCACCAAGGGCGTATTGCCGATCAGGCCAAGAACATCAGGCACGACGATCATGGAAAATCCGAACCGTGGAGAAGGGAGTGATCCTCTTAGCCACAGTTCAGATTTTCTAACAACCGGATCAGATGTGGATGACGCGTCCGTAGGCGTCCAGAGCCGCCTCGTGCATGGCTTCCGACATGGTCGGGTGCGGATAGACGATGCCGTGGATGTCTTCCTCGGTCGCTTCCATGGTGATGGCGGTGACGTAGCCCTGGATCATTTCCGTGACTTCGTGGCCGATCATGTGAGCGCCGATCAGGGCGCCGGTCTTGGCGTCGAAGATGACCTTGACGAAACCGTCGACCTCGCCCGCCGCCACGGCCTTGCCGTTCACGCGGAACGGGAAGCGGCCGATCTTGACCTCGCGCTTTTCGGCGCGCGCGCCCTGCTCGGTGACGCCGACCGAGGCGACCTGCGGCTGGGCGTAGGTGCAGCCGGCGATGGGCGAATGGACGTTCGGCGTCTTGTAGGCGGCGATGTGCTCGGCGGCGTGGATGCCTTCGTGCGACGCCTTGTGCGCCAGCCAGGGGGCGCCGGCGCAGTCGCCGATGGCGTACAGACCCTTCACGTTGGTCTGGCAGTGGCTGTCGGTCTTGATGTGGCCACGGTCCAGTTCGACGCCCAGCGCCTCCAGCCCGATGCCGTCGGTATTGGCGGTGATGCCGACGGCCGAGATGCAGACCTCGGCCTCCAGCGTCTCGGCCTTGCCGTTCACTTCAACAGCGACCTTCACGCCGTTGGCATCCTTGGACACCTTCGTGACCTTGGCGCCGACCTTGAACTTGATGCCGCGCTTCTCGAACGACTTCTGCGCGGCCTTGGACACCTCTTCGTCCTCGACCGGCATGATCCGCTCGACGGCTTCCACCACGGTCACTTCAGCGCCCAGGGCGCGATAGAAGCTGGCGAACTCGATGCCGATGGCGCCCGAGCCGATGACGACGAAGGTTTTGGGCAGTTTCTTCGGCGCCAGGGCGTCGCGATAGGCCCAAATCTTGTCGCCGTCGGCTTCCAGACCGATCTGCGGCAGGGCGCGGGCGCGGGCGCCGACGGCCAGCATGACGGTCTTGGCTTCGATGGCGCGCGTGCCGCCGGCCTTCAGGGCGACGACGACCTTGGGTGCCGCCGCGCCCTTTTCGAGCGTGGCCGAACCTTCGATCACCTCGATCTTGTTCTTCTTCATCAGGAAGCCGATGCCCTTGTTCATCGTCGCCGCGACCCCGCGCGAGCGCTGGATGATGGCGTCGAAGTCAAAGGAGGCGCCCGTCGCCGACAGGCCGTATTCCTTGAGGTGGCTCAGGCTCTCGAACTTCTCGCCCGACTTCAACAGGGCCTTGGTCGGGATACAGCCCCAGTTCAGGCAAATGCCGCCCAGATTCTCGCGCTCTACGATGGCGACCTTCAGGCCCAGTTGGCTGGCGCGGATCGCCGCGACGTAGCCGCCGGGGCCCGAACCGATGACGACGAGATCGAATTCAGCAGCCATGGTCAGATCAACTTCTCGATGTCGGCCTTGATGGCCGCGGGTTCAGTCTGGGGCGAATAGCGCGCGACGACGCGGCCTTCGCGGTCGGTCAGGAACTTGGTGAAGTTCCACTTGATGTTCTGGGAGCCAAAGAATCCGCGCTTCTGCCGGGTCAGCCAGGCGTAGAGCGGGTGCCGGTTCGGTCCGTTGACCTCCACCTTGTCGAACAGGGGGAAGCTGACGTCGAAGCTTGTGGCGCAGAAGGCGGCGATTTCCGCCGCCCTGCCCGGCTCCTGAGCGCCGAACTGGTTGCAGGGAAAGCCCAGCACCTGGAACGGCGCATCGGCGAAGTCGCGGTGCAGCTTCTCCAGCCCGTCATACTGACCGGTGAAGCCGCACTTGGACGCCGTATTGACGATCAGCAGCGCCTGACCGCGATAGCGATCCAGCGCCACGTCCGTGCCGTTGATGGCGCGGGCGGAGAAGTCATAAACCGAGGTCATGACTTCACCCTCCCCTTAGGCCAGCATCGCCACGGGATCTTCGATCAGCGGCTTGAACGCTTGCAGGAAGCGAGCGCCCGTTGCGCCGTCGACCACCCGGTGATCGCAGGTCAAGGTCACAGTCATGACCGTGGCCACGGCCAGTTGCCCGTCCTTGACGACCGGACGTTGCTCGCCAGCGCCCACGCTCATGATGCAGCCCTGCGGCTCATTGATGATCGAGGTGAACTGCTTGATGCCGAACATGCCCAGGTTGGACACCGAGAAGGTGCCGCCCTGGAACTCTTCGGGCTTCAGCTTGCGTTCGCGGGCGCGCTTGGCCAGGTCCTTGGACTCGGTCGCGATCTGCGCCAGCCCCTTGGTCTCGGCCTTCTTGATGATCGGCGTGATCAGGCCGCCGTCGATCGCCACCGCCATCGAGACGTCGGCGTTGTGGTGCATGGCGATGCCTTCGGGCGTGTAGGAGGCGTTCGCCTCCGGCACCATCTTCAGGGCCAGGGCCGCGGCCTTGATGACGAAGTCGTTGACCGAGACCTTGATGCCCTGCGGCTCCAGCATCTTGTTCACCTTCGCGCGGACGGCCATCAGCTGGTCGATCTCGACGTCGATGAAGAGCGGGAAGTGCGGGACGTTCTGGATGCTGTCGACCATGCGACGCGCCACAGCCTTCTTCATCCCGTCCAGCGGGATCAGGTCATAGCTGCCGTCCGGGATACCCATCTGGGCCAGCGACGGAGCCTGACGCGGGGCGATGCCCGAGGTCGCGGCGGCGGCCGCCGTCGCAGCCGGTTGAGCGGCGCTCTTCGGCGCTCCCTCGACGTCGCGCTTGACGATACGACCGTGCGGGCCAGTGCCCTTGATCGACTTCAGATCGACGCCGTTCTGGGCGGCGATGCGACGGGCCAAGGGCGAGGCGAAAATGCGCTCGCCGCTGACCGACTTCGGCGCGGCCGGCGCCGGAGCGACCGGCGCACCAGCCTTGGGCACTTCAGCAGGAGCGGCCTCGGCCTTCGGAGCTTCAACCTTGGTGGCGGGCGCAGGTGCAGCCGCGCCGCCCTCGTCCTTCAGGCGGGCGATCGGGGTGTTGACCTTTACGCCTTCGGTGCCTTCAGCCACCAGGATGTCGGTGACTTCGCCTTCATCGACAGCCTCGACTTCCATCGTGGCCTTGTCGGTCTCGATCTCGGCGATCACGTCGCCGGCGGAGACGACGTCCCCGACCTTGACGTGCCACTTGGCCAGAACGCCCTCTTCCATGGTCGGCGACAGGGCCGGCATCAGGATGTCAGTCATTGTGCGGGCTCCGTCTTGGCGGTCGCTGAGGCTTGGGCGTGCGCCTTGTCCCAGCTATCGCAGATGGATTTAAACGCCGCAGCCTGATCGAAGCCGTGGTGTTCAGCATATGCATGGGAATAGTGCCAGGCCAGCTCAGCCAGCACGACGCCGATATTGCCCGGCTCCGCGAGAGCAGGCCGGATGTTCATGATCGGGCCCGTGCCGTTCCACCAGACGCGAGCCAGTTCGATAACCTGATCCTCGGGAGCGTTCAGGCCCTCGGGGATCGGCAGGGAGCGTTGTTCCAGAGCGGCGGCGTCCATCAGGCGTTCCCCTTCGCTTGAACCGAGGGCTCAGCCACGGTCTGCACATTGTCTGCTTTCACGACGTCAGACAGGCCCTGAAGAATGCGGTTGTAGGCTTCGCGTTCGTTGTGGCCATGGCGCACAGCATAGCCATGCGCCATATGGCGCGCAGCATAGGCCAGCATCTGACCAAACTGCATCGGGTCATTGAAGGCCGGCTTCACCGACATGACCGGCTCGTTCTTCGACCACCACATCCGCAGCACTTCGATGGCCTGCGGGTCGCCAGCAACGCTGTCCGGCGTCGTCAGTTGAAACTCGGACGAACCACTCACGCCATCACCTGCTTCACAGCCGCGACGATCTTGTCCACGCCCGGCAGCGACAGCACTTCCAGGTTGGCGGCGTAGGGCAGCGGCACGTCTTCCTGGTGCACGCGCAGCGGCGGAGCATCCAGGTAGTCGAAGGCGTGTTCGATCACGCGGGCCACCACCTCGGCGCCGACGCCCATCGGACCCCAGCCTTCTTCGGCCGAGACCAGGCGGCTGGTCTTCTTAACGCTTTCGACGATGGTTTCATGGTCCAGCGGACGCAGGGTGCGCAGGTCGATGACCTCGGCCTCGATGCCTTCCTCCGCCAGCTTCTCGGCGGCCTGGAGGGCGAAACCGACCATGCGGGCGTGGGCCGTGATGGTGACGTCCTTGCCTTCGCGACGGACCTTGGCCTTGCCTATCGGCAGGACATAGTCGTCGCCTTCCGGCACGTCGAACTCGGTGCCGTACAGCATTTCGTGTTCGAGGAAGACGACCGGGTTCGGGTCGCGGATCGCTGCTTTCAGCAGGCCCTTGGCGTCAGCCGCGTCATAAGGCGCGATGACCTTCAGCCCCGGAATTTGGGCGTACCAGGCCGAGTAGTCCTGGCTGTGCTGGGCGCCGACGCGGCTGGCCGCGCCGTTGGGACCACGGAAGACGATGTCCGCGCGGATCTGACCGCCCGACATGTAGAGGGTCTTGGCGGCCGAGTTGATGATGTGGTCGATCGCCTGCATGGCGAAGTTGAACGTCATGAACTCGACGATCGGCTTCAGGCCCGCCATGGCGGCGCCGACGCCGAGGCCGGCGAAGCCGTGCTCGGTGATCGGGGTGTCGATGACGCGCTGGTCGCCGAATTCCTGCAGCAGGTCGCGGCTGACCTTGTAGGCGCCCTGATACTGGGCGACTTCCTCGCCCATCAGGAAGACACGGTCGTCACGACGCATTTCCTCGGCCATGGCGTCGCGCAGGGCGTCGCGCACGGTCGTCTTGACCAGCTTGGCGTCGGCCGGGATTTCCGGGTCGCGCAGTTCGACCTTGGGCGCAGCCGGAGCCGCAGCGACCGGAGCCGCAGCGGCGGCAGGCGCGGCCTCGGCCTTGGGTGCGGGCGCAGGGGCGCTGTCTTCGCCGGCCAGACGCGCGATAGGCGTATTGACCTTCACGTTCTCGGAACCCTCGGCGACGAGAATCTCCAGCACTTCGCCTTCATCGACGGCTTCGACTTCCATCGTCGCCTTGTCGGTTTCGATCTCGGCGATCACCTGGCCGGCCGACACGGTGTCGCCTGCCTTGATGTGCCACTTGGTCAGCGTGCCCTCTTCCATCGTGGGGGACAGCGCCGGCATCAGAATGTCGGTCACGGATCAGGCCTCCACGTAGACGTCAGTATAGAGCTCGGACGGATCCGGCTCAGGGCTTTCCTGTGCGAACTGCACGGCTTCGGCGACGATGGCTTTCACCTCGTTGTCGATGGCCTTCAGCTCTTCCTCGGTCGCCTTGGCGGCGGCGAGCAGCATCTTCAGGTGATCAATCGGGTCGCGGGTCTTCTTGACCTCATCGACCTCTTCCTTGGTGCGGTACTTGGCCGGGTCCGACATGGAGTGGCCGCGGTAGCGGTAGGTCTTCACCTCGAGGATGTACGGACCTTCACCGGCGCGAGCGCGGGCCACGGCACGGGCTGCAGCGTCGCGAACGGCCAGAACGTCCATGCCGTCGACCTGCTCACCCGGGATGCCAAAGCTGGCGCCCCGCATGTAGAGCTCGGTCGTGGACGACGAGCGTTCGATGCTCGTGCCCATGGCGTACTGATTGTTCTCGATGATGTAGATGGCCGGCAGCTTCCACAGCTGGGCCATGTTGAAGCTCTCGTAGACCTGCCCCTGGTTCGAGGCGCCGTCGCCGAAATAGACGAACGAGACGCTGTCATCGCCGCGGTACTTGCCCGCGAAGGCCAGGCCGGTGCCCAGCGCCACCTGGGCGCCGACGATGCCGTGACCGCCATAGAAGCCGGTCGGCACGTCGAACATGTGCATCGAACCGCCCTTGCCCTTGGACGAGCCGCCGATGCGACCGGTCAGCTCGGCCATGACGGCGTTCGGGTCCATGCCCGCGGCCAGCATGTGGCCGTGGTCGCGGTAGCCGGTGATGATCTTGTCGTAGCCTTGCTTGACGCTCTCCTGAACGCCCACCGCCACGGCTTCCTGGCCGATGTAGAGGTGGCAGAAGCCGCCGATCAGGCCCATGCCGTACAGCTGGCCCGCGCGCTCCTCGAAGCGGCGGATGAGGACCATCTCGCGGTAGAAGCGCAGCAGGTCTTCTTTCGAGGCCTGAGGCGTGTTCGGAATCTTGGTGTCGCCCGCGCTGGGCGAGGTTTTCTGAGCGGCGGCTTTCGCCATCCGGCATCTCCCGGCTGCGCCCCCATTTTCAGGGACTCTTATCGTTACGGAAAGGGGCTTTAGCAGCCTTCGTTCCCGAAACGCAAAGAAGCCAGCCAGGCTGTAACAATAGTTCAGGAGGTTTGGATCGCCTCAGAGTTGTGCGCAGCAGGGGCGCTTAGGCGAACTACGTAGTCGCGCGGATCGGCAAAGCCGAGCACCGCCCTCGCCCGCTCTTCCAGCAAGTCCTTTGACAGACTCTCGGTCCGCAAATAGCGCACGCGAACCTCCAGGTCCCGACGCTGCTCGGTCAGGTGCGCCAGTTGGGCTTCGCGCTTGGCGAGAAGCGCGTCGCGCTCGCCGCCGCTCAGCAGGCCGCGCTGCCCGGTCAGGGCCTGAACGCCCAGATAGACGATCAGGAACAGCAGGAACGCGGACGGAAGATAGGGCTTCATCTGCTCGGGCACGACTGACGCTCCTTCTGAGCGCAAACACGGTTTCCTGATCCTGACCGAAAATGCCTAACGAACCGTAGCTTGGCCGCAATTGCGAACGCCGCCCCCGAGCTTCGGAGGCGGCGTCGCGAGCGTCCTTGCGAGAAGACTTATTTCAGCAGCATGCCATCGCCGAAATAGGCCGCCTGATCGCCCAGCATCTCTTCGATGCGCAGCAGCTGGTTGTACTTGGCCGTACGGTCAGAGCGGGCCAGCGAACCGGTCTTGATCTGACCGCAGTTGGTGGCGACAGCCAGGTCGGCGATGGTCGAGTCCTCGGTCTCGCCCGAACGGTGGCTCATCACCGAGGTGTAGCCGGCGCGGTGAGCCATATCGACGGCGTCCAGGGTCTCGGACAGGGTGCCGATCTGGTTGACCTTGATCAGGATGGAGTTGGCCAGGCCTTCGCCGATGCCCGCAGCCAGACGGCGCGGGTTGGTCACGAACAAGTCATCGCCGACCAGCTGAACGCGGTCGCCCAGACGGTCCGTCAGCAGCTTCCAACCGTCGAAGTCATCCTCGGCGCAGCCGTCCTCGATCGAAACGATGGGGAAGCGCTCGACCAGATCAGCCAGGTAGCCGACCATGCCGTCTGCGTCGAAGGACTTGCCCTCGCCCGTCAGGTTGTACTTGCCGTTCTTGAAGAACTCGGTCGAGGCGACGTCGAGGCCCAGGTGGAAGTCCTCGCCCGCCAGATAGCCGGCGGCCTGACCCGCCTTGGTGATGAAGGCTAGGGCTTCTTCAGCCGAGGCCAGATTCGGGGCGAAGCCGCCCTCGTCGCCGACGTTGGTGTTGTGACCCGCGTCCTTCAACGCCTTCTTCAGGGCGTGGAAGATTTCAGCGCCCATGCGCAGGGCGTCCGAGAAGCTGTCGGCGCCGGTCGGCAGGATCATGAACTCCTGGATGTCGATCGGATTGTCGGCGTGGGCGCCGCCGTTGATGATGTTCATCATCGGGGTCGGCAGGATGCGGGCCGAGACGCCGCCGATGTAGCGGTGCAGCGGCAGGTTCGAGCTGATGGCGCTGGCCTTGGCCGCAGCCAGAGACACGCCGAGGATGGCGTTGGCGCCCAGGCGGCCTTTGTTCTCGGTGCCGTCCAGCTCGATCAGGGCTTCATCCAGACGGCGCTGATCTTCAGCATCCATGCCGCTGAGGGCGTCGAAGATCTCCCCGTTGACCGCGTCGACCGCCTTCTGGACGCCCTTGCCGCCCCACATGTCCATGTCGCCGTCACGCAGTTCGACAGCTTCGTGTGCGCCGGTCGAGGCGCCCGACGGGACAGCGGCGCGGCCAAAGCTGCCGTCCTCCAGGGTCACGTCGACTTCGACCGTCGGATTGCCCCGGCTGTCGATGATCTGGCGGGCGACGATGTCGGCGATGTCGGTCATGAGGTAGGCGCTCTGTCAGGAGAGGAAGGGTGCAACGGCCGGTTTAGACCAGCCGTCGCCGAATCGCCACCGGGCGACGCGCCTTCCCTGACTTCAGCCTTAGCTGCAGCCTTCAACGTTCTGGATGCTGGGGCCGCCCGCATGGATAAAGGCCACCTTGCCGTCCTGTCCGATCTCGTACACCAGCCCCCGCGCTGTCGGGTCCGTGACATAGGCGCCCTGCAACTGAGGCTTGCCTGGCCAGATGGTGACATAGGCCGAGGGCGCGCCCTCATACTTGTGCGGCGTCACGGTGGCGGCGGCGCCATAGCGGGCCTTCAACTGCTCCCCGTCATAGCCGACGACGACGCCGTCCTCGGTCTTGACGGTCGAGCCCTTTATGGCGGTCAGCCGCGTCAGAACCCCATCTTCCACCATGACCAGCAGGCCCTCGGGCACTCGCGGCGGATGATAATAGCGGCATTCCGACGGTGCGGCCTCGGCTGCATTGGCGGGAGGCGGTCCGACCGCCGCGTCCACCTCGGCCTGGGTCATGCCGATCTTCAGCGGACCATAGCCCAGCGGCGTCAGCACGGCAGCCGAGGCGGCGTCGGCTGCCGTCGCCGGAGCGGCGGCATCGGGGGCTTTCGCGTCCGGCGTTTTGGCGTTTTCTGGCGCGTTACAGGCGGCCAGGGCCAGCATGGCGACGGAACTGAAGACGGCGTTGCGGATCATGCAGAGTGCTCCATGGGTTCAGCTTCACCGCACACAACGCACAAAAACGGCGCGCGATGTCATCGCGCGCCGCTAAAATCTATCGTCCGGCCGAAGCCGAAGCCGAAATGAAGACCTTAGTCTTCCTTCGGCGTCATGACCTGACGGCCTTTGTACATGCCGGTCTTCAGGTCGATGTGGTGCGGACGGCGCAGTTCGCCGGTGTCCTTGTCTTCCACATAGGAGTTGGCGCCCAGGGCGTCGTGAGCACGACGCATGTTGCGACGCGAGGGGGATACTTTGCGCTTCGGAACGGCCATGTCCGTCTCAATCTCTAAGTCGGTGCGCCGTGAAGACGCGAAAACATACAGTAGCGGCCCCCCGATAAGAGCCGCCACGCGAGGGCGGGCTTATGCATGAAGACGCCGTCGATTTCAAGGGCGTCCGTCGGATGAGCCTCGCTTGACGATGCACACCCAATTTTCTCAGCCAATACGGCTGTTTCGGGGCCGAAAAGCGCACAGATGAACGAGGAAGCCTCGCCGCGACCGCGACGCCGACTACAGCGATCAGACCAAAGTGATTCGCACTCAGGCCTTCATCAGGACCTCAGCCACCGCCTCGCCGATGGCCAGTGAACTGGTCAGGCCGGGGCTCTCGATGCCGAACAGGGCCATCAGGCCGTCGATGCCGTGATGTTCGCACCCGTGCAGCTGGAAATCCGGCTGCTGCTCGTCCGGTCCGTGGATCTTGGGACGGATGCCAGCGTAGTCGGGCGTCAGCCGCTCGACCGTTACGCCCGGCCAGAAGCGGCGGATATAGAGGGCGAACCCCTCTGCCTTGGCCGGGTCCACCGAATAGTCCTCGGTTTCCACATAGGTCAGGTCCGGGCCGAACACCCCCTGCCCGCCCAGGTCCTTGCGGTAGTGGGTGCCCAGCGCCCCGGCGATGGGCGGCGGATAGATCAGACGATTGAACGGCGCAGGCCCCGTCAGACGGAAATAGATCCCTTTGCCCAGATGGCGCGCCGGGATGTCAGCGTCCGGATAGCCGTCGATGGCGGCGGCCACGCTCTGGGCCGACAGGCCCGGCGCCGTAACCAGCAGACGGGTGGTCAACACAGCCCCACCCTCTCCGCCCGCAGTGACGCGAAAGCCACCGCCAGGCAGAGGGTCGGCGCGTTCAAACGGCGTGGAGACGACGACCGAGCCGCCCGCGTCCTCGATCTCGCCCTGCAGGGCCAGCATGTAGTCGTGACTGGCGAAGACGCCGCTCTCAGGCGACAGGATGGCGGCATGGGCGTTCAATTCGGGCTCCAGCGCCCGCGCCTGGGCGCCGGTCAGATGCTCCAGACCCTCAACGCCGTTGGTCGTCGCCTGTTCAAAGATAGCCTCGATCCGCTCGACCTCGGCTTCCTCGGTCGCCACGACCAGCTTGCCGCATTTCCAGTGGTCGATCTTGTGGCTGCTCAAAAAGTCATAGAGGGCGCGCCGCCCCTCGACGCAGAACTTCGCCTTCAGCGAGCCGGTCGGATAGTAGAGCCCGCCGTGGATGACCTCGGAGTTGCGCGAGGAGACGCCCTGACCGATGTGGGGCTCACTCTCCAGCACCAAGACCGACAAGCCACGCTTCGCCAGCGCCCGCCCGCAGGCCAGCCCCACAGCCCCCGCCCCCACGACCGTCGCATCGAAGTCGAAAGGCGCAGTCATGAGTCCTACCTCTTGCCGTACAGAGCCTTGGCGCGGCCCTCGAAACACTGGATCAGCTTGTCGACCGCGCGGTCGAAATTCGCCTGAAGCATCATGTCCAGCATGCGCGACTTAAAGGCGAAGTCGATGAAGAACTCCAGCCGCGTCCCCTCGGGGTGCGGATGAAACTCCCAGCGGTTCTTCAGATGCTTGAACGGGCCGCGGATCAGGCCGACCTCGACCTTGGGCGCGTGGATGTCATGCCGGACCCATGTCGAGAACCGCTCGGTCAGAAAGGCGAACCCCACGCCCGCCTCGGCGTCCAGCAGGCGGACGCCGGGCGCTTCATCCCGTTTGTTCCACACGCGCATGGAGGTGATCCAGGGCACGAACTCTGGATAGGCCTCGACGCCCGCGACCAGGTTGGCCAGATCTTCGGGCGCATAGGGAAGAATGCGCGTAACGCGATGGACCGCCATTCAGGGCTTAACGCGCCGAGCGGCCTGCCTGCGCCTGACGCGCGGCCTTCAGACGGGCGAAATCGTCCCCGGCGTGGTGCGACGACCGCGTCAGCGGCGACGACGACACCATCAGGAAGCCCTTGGCGCGGGCGATCGCCTCATAGGCCTTGAACTCTTCCGGCGTGACGAAGCGGTCGATGGCGGCGTGCTTGCGCGTCGGCTGCAGGTACTGGCCGATGGTGATGAAATCGACCCCCGCGGAACGCATATCATCCATCACCTGCATGACCTCTTCCTTGGTCTCGCCCAGACCGACCATGATGCCGGACTTGGTGAACTGGTTCGGGTCGCGCTCCTTGACCATCTGCAGCAGGCGCAGGGAATGGAAGTAGCGGGCGCCGGGGCGGATCTTCAGATAGAGGCGCGGGACCGTCTCGAGGTTGTGATTGAAGACATCGGGCGTGGCGTCGATCATGACCTCGGCCGCACCGTCCTTGCGCAGGAAGTCGGGCGTCAGGATTTCGATGGTGGTGTCGGGCGCCTGCAGGCGGATCTGGCGCACCACTTCGGCGAAGTGGGCGGCTCCGCCGTCCGCCACGTCGTCGCGGTCCACCGAGGTGATGACCACGTGGTTCAGGCCCATCTGCTGGACGGCCAGGCCGACCTTGACGGGTTCTTCGGGGTCCAGGGCCTGCGGCAGGCCGGTCTTGACGTTGCAGAAGGCGCAAGCCCGCGTGCAGGTGTCACCCATGATCATCAGCGTGGCGTGCTTCTGGCTCCAGCACTCGCCGATGTTCGGGCAGGCCGCTTCCTCGCAGACCGTCACCAGGCCCTTGGAGCGAACGATGTCCTTGGTCGCATTATACTGGCCCGAACCGGGCGCCTTTACGCGCAGCCAGTCAGGCTTCTTCAGCACCGCCGATTCCGGACGGTTCTGTTTCTCCGGGTGACGCAGCTCGGAAGGCTTCTTCGTCAGGGTATCGATCAGCGTGACCATAGCCGGCGGTCTGGCTCCTGTGCAGAAGGGCGGTATGTCGGCTTTCCGACCGCCGATGGCAAGCCACAGACGGTTTCAGTCGGTATTCGGATAAGCTCACGCGACGTTACGCATCTTTTCAAGGCGACCTTACGTCACTAGGTTCCGGCCTCTTGTAACCGAGAGAGCCGCTGAGAGCTCTCCGAAGGAGGACGTGCTTGCGGGCTGCCCTGGACCCCAAGGTCTATGATGAATCCCTGTTCGACGCGCTGATCGATGCGCGCGCCCGCTATGGCGACAAGGAGATTCTGGAAGACCAGGATCGTCACCCCCTCACCTATACTGGCCTGATCCGCGCCGCCTTCGTGCTAGGCCGCAAGATCGCGGCCATGACCAAGCCGGGCGAGCGCGTCGGCGTCCTGCTGCCGTCCAGTGCGGGCGTGGTCGTGACCTTCTTCGGCCTGCACGCCTTTGGCCGCGTGCCGGTCATGCTGAACTTCACCTCGGGCGAGGCCAATCTGAAGGCGGCGCTGAAGACGGCGGGGGTCACCAAGATTCTGTCGGCCAAGCGCTTCGTCACCCAGGCCAAGCTCGACGATCTGATGACGGCCCTCAGCGAGGTCGCCGGGATCATCTGGCTGGACGACGTGCGCAAGACCATCGGTCTGGCTGACAAGCTGTACGGCCTCAGCGCCGGCATGGCCCCGCGCCGCTTCCGCGTGAAGACCGACCCGGATTCGCCGGGCGTGGTCCTGTTCACCTCGGGCAGCTTCGGCGCGCCCAAGGGCGTGGTGCTGAGCCAGCGCAATCTGGTCGCCAACGCCCGTCAGGTCGCCGCCCACATCGACCTGAAGCCCGAATGGGTCATGTTCAACCCCCTGCCGACCTTCCACTGCTTCGGCCTGACCGGCGGGGTCATCCTGCCGCTTCTGCAAGGGATGAAGGCGTTCGAATACCCCTCGCCGCTGCACGCCAAGCAAATCACTGACCTGTTGCCGCAGGTGAAGGCTTCGATCCTGTTCGCGACTGACACCTTCCTGAACCAGTACGCCCGCGTGGCCGAGCCGGGCGATTTCGCCACCCTGCAATTCGCCGTCGCCGGGGCCGAAAAGGTCCGCGACGAGACGCGCCAGATGTTCAACACCAAATTCGGCGGCGTCGAACTGCTGGAAGGCTATGGCGCCACCGAAGCCGCGCCCGTCGTTGCGGTGAACCATCCCGACCGCAACCGCCCCGGCACCGTCGGCCAGATCATGCCGGGCATGGAGTATCGCCTGGACAAGGTCGAAGGCATCGAAGGCGGCGGCCGCCTGTATCTGCGCGGCCCCAACGTCATGGCCGGCTATATCTCGCCCAACAATCCTGAGGGCATCGAGCCGCTCGAAGGCGGCTGGCATGACACCGGCGACATCGTCGACGTCGACGACGAGGGCTACATTACGATCCTCGGCCGGGTGAAGCGCTTCGCCAAGGTTGGCGGAGAGATGGTGTCTCTACTGGCGGTTGAGGACATGGCCGGCGCCGTCTGGCCCGAACATCGCCACGCGGCGGTTTCCGTGCCGGACAGCAAGAAGGGCGAACGCCTGATCCTGGTCACCGAACATGCCGACGCCGCCTCGGCGCAGTTGTCGGAATGGGCGCGCGAGAACGGCGCACCGGAACTGGCGGTCCCGAAGAAGATCATCAAAATCGACGCCATTCCCGTTCTGGGCACCGGCAAGACCGACTACGTCGCCATTCAGAAGCTGGTCGAGGACGCGCTGAAAGTCGTCTGATCGGGACGGCTTGCAGAGCCTGCGGCTTCGCTTAACCTCGACCTTTGCGCCTTGCGTCAATCCGGTTCCCGGACCTGGCGGTCGTGCGTCATCGGGAGGAAATAACGAATGGCGAGTTCAGCATCTCTTTCGAGTTGGGCCCCGCGCTTCCAGAGCGTTCTGCGGATCGTGGCCGGTCTGCTGATCCTGCAGCACGGCGCACAGAAAATTCTGGGTTTCCCGCCGGGTGGCCACGGCGGATTCAGCATGTCCAGCCTGTCCACCCTCGCGGGCTGGTCCGGCCCGATCGAACTGGTTGGCGGCGTTCTGATTGTGCTGGGTCTGTTCAGCCGTCCGGCGGCCTTCATCCTGTCCGGCTTCACCGCCGTGGCCTACTGGATGGTGCATGCGCCGCAGAGCCCCTATCCGATCAACAACGGGGGTGAGTTGGCGGCGCTCTACTGCTTCGTCTTCCTCTACCTGTTCTTCGCCGGTCCGGGCCCGATCGCCCTGGACAGCATGATGCGCGGCGGTCGCCGCCGCTAAGCGATCAGAACGGCGTCTGGATCAGCCGATCCGGGCGCCGGTCATCGAGATCGAGCCGCCCTCGATGGCATCGGTGAAGAAGCGCACCGCCTCGCCGGGCGCCTGTTGGGCCGCGACGTAGAGCAGCGGCAGATAGTGTTCATCCGTCGGCACGCTGAGCTGCGCCTGTTCGGCCAGATTCACCCAGTCGATCAGTGCGTCGTGGTCGCCGGCGACGAAGGCACGCTTCACCGCCTCGTTGAAGTCAACGGCCCAGTCATAGGGCTTGCCGCCCGCACGCTTCCATGTCCGCAGATTGTGCACGAAGTCGCCGGAACCGGCGATCAGGACGCCTTCATCCCGCAAGGGCCGCAGCGCCTTCGCCAGTTCATAGTGGGCGCGTGCGTCGATGGTGCGATCCAGCGACAGCTGGACGATCGGCACGTCAGCGTCCGGCCAGACATGGGCCAACACCGACCAGGTCCCATGATCCAGACCCCATTGCGTCGTCTGCTGCGCCCCGGTCAGTTCCGCCACCCGGGCCGCCAGCGAAGGCGAACCGGGCGCGGGATACTGCATGGCGTGAAGTTCGGGCGGGAAACCTCCGAAATCATGGATGGTTTCCGGCTGTTCCTGCGCTGTCACGCCTAGCCCGCGCGTCTCCCAGTGGGCCGAGATCATGACCACGCCCTTAGGCTTGCCGATCTCCTCTCCCAGCGCGCGCCAAGCGTCCGCAAAGGGACCACCCAGGGCGTTCATCGGAGAGCCGTGACCAAAGAAGATAGCGGGCTGGCGCATGATCTTAACCGTGCAGCTTCTTGGCGATTTCCGCGACATGCTGACCCTGGAAGCGAGCGCCGTCCAGTTCGTTGTCGCTGGGCATACGCGAACCGTCACCCTTGGTCAGGGTTGTGGCGCCATAGGGCGTGCCGCCGGTGATCTCGTCCATGTTCATCTGACCGGCGAAGGAATAGGGCAGACCGACGACGACCATGCCGTGGTGCATGAAATAGTTGTGCAGGCCGGCGAAAGTGGTTTCCTGGCCGCCGTGCTGGGTGGCCGAGGCGCTGAAGGCGCTGCCGACCTTGCCGATCAGCTTGCCTTGGCCCCACAGACCGCCCGTTTGATCGAGGAAGGCGCGCATCTGCGACGCGGCGGTGCCGAAGCGGGTGCCGGCGCCCAGGATGATGGCGTCATAGTCGGCCAGTTCGTTCACGTCAGCAATCGGCGCCGCCTGATCCATCTTGTAGCCCGACGCCCTGGCCAGTTCGGCGGGCACGGTTTCCGGCACGCGCTTGATGTCCACAACGGCGCCTTCGACGCGGCGGGCCCCTTCAGCGACGGCTTCGGCCATCTGTTCGATATGGCCATAGGTCGAGTGATAGAGGACGAGAATCTTGGGCATCAAACGCTCCGCTAAATCTGACTGACACAAACGCAACTGCATCAGTGCCTGATTTAGCGAGATGTTGCGACGCCGCAAGTCCCGATCGTCAAATTTCCATACGACGCGCCAGCGGGCAGATGCGGTCATAGAACTCCTGCGTGGCCGGCGCACGTCCGCCTCGCGACAGGATGAAGCGATGCTCGACCACCATGGCCTGCTGCTCGATGTTCAGGCCACTCCAGTCACACAGATCGTCCAGAGGATAGGCGTAGGCAGAGGGACCGTCGCCCGCGCGCAGCTTGCTCAGCAACAGGTTCAGACCGTTCTGCGCCTGCCAGACGTGGACCAGTTCATGGATGAAGACGGCCTGGATCCGCAGCGGCGCCCGCGACAGGTCGGGCTCCAACGTCTTGTTCGGCCAGACGATCCAGTCGCGCCCGAACCAGCGGCCCGGCACGAAGGCCCGGTCGAACGGCCGGGGCGAACCCAGAAAGCGAATGTCGTCCAGCCGCAGCGCCGCGCCGAAAACCTCGCGCGCCAGCGCCGCTTCACCGTCCGCCAGCGGCCGTATCATCGCCAGTCCATTCCCAATGCCAGGGCTCGAACACATAGGGCGTGAAACCGAAGCGGGCCGCATTGGCTACCAGCCAGCGATACGCGGGGCCCTGGGCCATGTGGCGACGGCTCATCGGGTCGGTGGAATCCACGCCCATCCCGGCGACATGCCCGACGTGGATATCGATCGCGGTGCCGGTTCGGTGCGGCGAGCAGGCCGCGCGGCGCAACCCGTCGCAGTTGCCCTGTGTCGCGCAGCGCGCGGCGTCGGCCTCTGGGTCGCGGAAGCCCGAGAATATCTGCATCAATTCGGGATCTGCGGCGATGGCCGGCACCTCGGCGCGGGCAGCGGCGGCCATACGGCGATAGGCGTCCAGCACATCACGGCGCAGCAGGCGCGTCATCCGCTCGGCGTGCTCCTCCTGCGGCGACAGATAGCCCAGCATGTTGATTGGCGGCGGCTCGGGGCACTCTCCCCTCACCCGCGCCATGACGAAGGGGCGCCGCTCCTGCCACAGGCCGCGGAAAACCTGAAAGGTCGGCTGATCGAACTGCCCCGTCGCCATCAGGCCATAGCGAGCCTGAAACCTGGCCAGGGCTTCGGCGAAGCCCGCAGAGGCCGGATCGCACGGCGAGCCGATCTCGCGCTGGATCAAGGGCGCATAGGTCTCCCATCCCCACTCCGCCGAACCGAACGGCGTCCATTCCAGGGTGTAGAGAGAGACACCGTTGGCCTGGGCCGCATTGTCCCAGGCGTTGGTGGGCCGGTCACAAATCTGGGCGTCGGCCTTCGCCGCTCCGGCGCCGCCGAGAGCCACGAAAAAAGCCGCAGCAAGGATCGCAAATCGCACCGACATGGGCACAGCAGGCCTCAGCTTGCCGTGAACCGCAAGGGCGTCTTCGCCTGTTCGCAGAAAACCGGCATGGTGAAGCTGCGGCCGACTCAGGCCGACCATGTTCGGACGCCTGATGTCATCTGTTGCCGCCGCTGACGCGCCTCGCCGTTCCAATGCTGTTCTGGCCGCCTTTTCCGGCCCCTGCCTGCCGCTGGCGGCCTTTGGCGTCGCCCTGCCCGTCACCCTGCCGGAGTTCTACGCTACCCATGTCGGTCTTGAACTGGGCGT
Source organism: Brevundimonas sp. NPDC090276 (assembly GCF_044772165.1). Taxonomy (NCBI): domain Bacteria; kingdom Pseudomonadati; phylum Pseudomonadota; class Alphaproteobacteria; order Caulobacterales; family Caulobacteraceae; genus Brevundimonas; species Brevundimonas sp. NPDC090276. Next base: position 746,744 of record NZ_JBIVYK010000002.1, read on the forward strand.
GGTGGCGGCCGTCTTCATGGCCGTGCGGCTGATCGACATCGTCTTCGACCCCTTCATCGGCTGGGGCATGGACAAGACCAAGACGAAGCTTGGCCGCTATCGCCCATGGATGCTCGTCTCGACGCCGATCCTCATGCTGTCGGCCCTGATGATGTTCGTCCTGGTACAACCGGGCGCCGGACCCGCCTATTTGTTCGCCTGGCTGCTGGTCCTCTACCTCGGCTTCTCGATTGGCACCCTGGGCCAGCTCGGCTGGGCGGCGGTTCTGGCGCCCCAGTATGATCAGCGCAGCCGCGTCTATGGCTGGTGGCAGGTGTTCAACATCATCGGCGTCATCCTGATCCTGATCCTGCCGACCGTGGTGGTGAAGTCCGGCATCGGTGACTACGCCGACGGTGTTCGCATCATGGGCTGGGCCATCCTGATCGCCCTGCCCGTCACCATCGGCCTGGCCATGGTCGCCGTGCCCGAACCCGTCAACGTCGGCGCCCCGCCGCACGGCGGACCGAGCGCCTATCTGGCCCTGTTCAAGATGAAGACAGTGCGCAAACTGCTGATCACCGACCTGCTACTGGGCGTGGCGCCGGGCATCACCGGCTCGCTGCTGTTCTTCTTCTTCGGTCAGATCAAGGGCTACGACCACACCCAGGCCTCGCTGTTCATGCTCTTCTATTTCGTGGCGGGCTTGATCGGCGCCCCGATCTGGGCCTGGCTGGCCACCAGGATCGGCAAGGACAAGGCCCTGGCCGTCGCCAGCCTGATCTTCGCCGGTCTCTATATCGCCGCGACGCTTGTGCCCGGCGGCAACTTCGCCGTGACCGCCGTCGTCATGTTCATCGCCGGCCTGCCCTATGCGGCCGGTCTGTTCCTGTTGCGGGCCATGATGGCAGATGCGGGCGACGAGGTGCGGCTGGAGACGGGTGTGGACCGCACCGGCCTGATGTTCTCCATCCTGTCGGCCACGACCAAGATTGGCCACGTCGTGGCGTTGATCCCCTACCTGATCCTGCAATGGGTGGGCTTCAAGGCCCTGCCGGGACCGGCCGGCAACAGCGAGTTTTCGCTGCTGGCGCTGCAAATCCTGTTCATCGCCGTGCCGGGCCTGCTACTGGCGGCGGCCGCCTGGGTGCTGAAGGGTTATCCCCTGACGCCCAAACGGCATGATGAAATCCGCGAGGCGCTCATGGCCCGCGACGCCGGGACCGCCTGAATGACCCACTCCGTCGACCGCCTGAAAGAGATCATGGTTCGCCTGCGCGATCCGAACGGCGGTTGCCCCTGGGACGTCGAGCAGACCTTCGCGACCATCGCCCCCTATACGATCGAGGAGGCCTACGAGGTCGCCGACGCCATCGAGCGGGCCGATATGGAGGAACTGAAGGTCGAGCTGGGCGACCTGCTGTTCCAGGTCGTCTTCCACGCACGCATGGCCGAGGAAGCGGGGCATTTCGTCTTTGACGACGTGGCCGAGGCCATGGCCGACAAGCTGATCCGCCGCCACCCGCACGTCTTCGCCGAGGAAGCCGCCAAGCTGAGCGGCTCGGCCCAGAAGGCGCGCTGGGAGGACATCAAGGCCGCCGAGCGCAAGGCCAAGGCCCAACATGGCGTGCTGGACGACGTGCCGGTCGGCCTGCCCGCCCTGACCCGCGCCGCCAAGCTGACCAGGCGAGCCGGCCGCGTCGGATTCGACTGGCCCTCGACCGACGAGGTCTTCGACAAGCTGGCCGAAGAGGTCGAGGAATTGCGCGTCGAAATCGCCGCCGGCGACAAGGACAAGGCCCGCGAGGAACTGGGCGACCTGCTGTTCGTCGTCGCCAACCTGGCCCGCAAGCTGGAGGTCGAACCCGAGGACGCCCTGCGCGCCGCCAACGCCAAATTCATCCGCCGCTTCGGCTTCATCGAAGCCGAACTGGCCAAGGACGGCCGCACCCCGGAACAGTCCGACCTGGCCGAGATGGACGCCCTGTGGGACGCGGCCAAGGCGGCTGAGAAGGCCTGACCCTGGCCGCCTTCGACCTCATCATCTTCGACTATGACGGCGTCGTCGCCGACAGCGAACTGCTGAACAACGCCATCCTCGTGGACCTGCTGACGGAAATCGGCATGCCGATGACGCTGGACGAGGCCTTGTCGGCCTATGTGGGCAAGCGTTGGCTGGACTGTCTCGCCCTGATCGAGGCGCGCTTCGGCCCCTGCCCGGACGGTCTGCAAGAAGAGTGGACCCGGCGCTGCCACGCCCGCGCGCCGCTGGAGCTGGCCCCGGTTCCTGGCGCGCTCGACTTCATGAGGTCGCGAGATGAGCGCCGATGCATCGCCTCATCCAGCCCGCTGGACTGGATCCATATGGGGCTGAACCGTTTCGGATTGGCCTCGACGTTCGGCGGTCCAATCTACAGCGCGACCGCCCATGTCACACGCGGCAAGCCTCACCCGGACCTGTTCCTGCACGCCGCCGCCGAGATGCAAGCCGATCCGGCCAGAACCCTGGTGATCGAGGACAGCCTCAGCGGCGTCATGGCTGGAGCCACCGCCGGAATGACCGTCGTCGGCCTCTGCGCGGGCGGCCACATGCGCGACGGAGACGGCGATCGGCTGCGACACGCCGGCGCCCACCATGTCGTTGACGACTATGCGGCGATCAGCACCATCCTGGACGCTTGACCGGGCAGATCAGACGTAGCGCAGTTCTTGCAGGTCGATCTCCCGGATCAAGCGACGCGCGGTTTCTTCATCCACCAGTCGTTGTCGCCCCAGACGGATCAGTTCATCGCGTTCAGCGGCCAGCCCGACCAAACGCAGTTGACGCTCGATCTCATCCCCACGCTGGGTCCGAGCCAGGTCGTCGCCTTCGTTGTGGCTGCGGCTCTCGATGCGGCGGCGATAGACCTCCATCAGGCGAGTGGCGATCTCGGCGTAGAGGTCGGGATCGGACTTGCCCTCGGCCATGGCGTGCTGGCGGTCCTCGATGGCGCGCATGGCCGCCGAGGCCGCCGCGACGCGGGACCGGTCTTCTTCCTCAAGATGCGACGGCTCGGGCGGCAGTTCGACGTTCTTCAGCAGGCGCGGCAGGGCGACGGTCGCCAGCACCAGGGACACGACGATCACCCCTGCTGCCAAAAAGATGGCCAGGTTGCGCGCGGGCATGGGCGTGCCGTCGGCCAGCATGAAGGGTAGGGTCAGGATACCCGCCAGGGTGATGGCCCCACGCACACCGGCTAGCGACATGACGGCGACAAGCCGCAGACCCACCCGAGGCGGCGCATTCGGCCCGCGCTTGCGGTACAGGGTCAGCTTCAGCGAGGTCCACACCCAGACAAAGCGCAGCGCCGCCAGCGCCGCGACGATGGCGAAGACATAGACCGCCAGCCACCAGACCTCGCTGTGCTGCGTCGTCTGGATGACCTCGGCCGCGCGCGCCATGATTGACGGCATCTGCTCGCCCAGGATGACGAAGATCAGACCGTTAGCGACGAACTGGACCGTGTCCCAGACCACAGCGCGGCGGATGCGCGTGGCCGCCTGGGCCATGCCACTACGCTCGGTGAAGCTCATGGTCACGCCCGCCGCCACGGCGGCCAGAATACCCGAGCCATGCACCGCTTCGGCGGCCAGATAGGCGGCGAAGGGGATCAGGATGCTGATCAGGATCTGCCCGCCGACATCCTCGCCCCAACGGCGGCTGATCCAGCCCTTGAGCAGGCCGATCGCCAGGGTCACGACGACCCCGACCGCGATGCCCGAAACGGCCAACCAGGCAAAGGTGCCGATCGCGTTCGTCAACGAAAACGCTCCGGTCGTCGCCGCGATCACGGCGATGCGCATGCATGTAAGGCCGGTCGCGTCGTTGAGTAGCGACTCGCCCTCAAGGATGTGCATCAACCGCTTGGGGATGGGCGCGCGAGCGGCCACCGCCGACACCGCGATGGGATCGGTCGGCGACAGGATGGCCGCCAGGGCGAAGGCCACCGCCAGCGGCATGGCCGGGATCATCCAGTGAATCAGGAAGCCCAGCCCGACCACGGTGAAGACCACGAGGCCCAACGCCAGTTCCAGGATCACCACCCGGTCGCGGAACAGGGCTTCATTCGGAATCCGCCAGCCGTCCACGAACAGCAGCGGCGGCAGGAAGAGCAGGAAGAAGATGTCCGGCTTCAGATCGACCGATTCCCCGGTGATCAGGACCACACCCGCCCCCAGACCGATCTGCACCAGCGGCAGGGCGATCCGCGTCATCCGCGCCACCCAGCCCGAGACCACCACGGCCAGAAGCAGGAAGAGGATGGTCTCGATCAGGTGCATGGGACTAGTCGATGATGTCCGGGTAGAGGCGTTCCAGCCGCCCCAGAGCCGACGGGTGCAGGCGCACCACCATATGGGTCCGACCGTCGGCGTCCGTGTCGCGGAACGTCACCCGGCCGTTCTCATACAGCCAGGCCAGGGCTTCGCCCTGATGCGGCTCCAGCGTCAGACGGGTCTCGGGATCATCGTCGATCAAGCCGGCGATGGCTTCGCGCAGGACCTCGATGCCCTCGCCAGTCCAGGCCGAGACGGCGACCGCCTTGCCCTCGCGCGCCAGGCGTTCGGCCTGCCCCAGCACCGCTTCGCGCACGTCGTCGTCCAGCAGGTCGATCTTGTTCCAGACTTCCAGAATGCGGCGTGTCTTGCCTTCCGGCGTCGGGATCTGCTCCAGAACCGCCTCGACATCCTTGGCCTGTGCGTCGCTGTCGGGCGATGCGATGTCGCGGACGTGCAGGATCAGGTCGGCCTCTCCCACCTCTTCCAGCGTGGCGCGGAAGCTTTCGACCAGTTCGTGCGGCAGGTCAGAGATGAACCCCACGGTGTCGGCGATGATGGCCGGTCGCCCCTGCGGCAGGCGAATGGTGCGCTGGGTGGTGTCCAGGGTGGCGAACAGCAGATCCTTGGCGAAGACCTCGGAACCGGTCAGCCGGTTGAACAACGTCGACTTGCCCGCATTGGTGTAGCCGACCAGGGCCACTGACGGGAAAGGCACCTTCTTGCGGGCCTTGCGGTGCAGGCCGCGCGTCCGGCGCACCTCTTCCAGTTCGGCTTTCAGCCGCACGATCCGGTCGGCGATCAGGCGCCGGTCCAGTTCGATCTGGGTTTCGCCGGGGCCGCCGGTCGAGCCGGTGCCGCCGCGCTGGCGCTCCAGGTGGGTCCAGGTGCGGACCAGACGCGAGCGCTCATAGTCCAGCCGCGCCAGTTCGACCTGCAGCCGGCCTTCCCTGGTGCGCGCGCGGCGTCCGAAGATTTCAAGGATCAGGCCGGTGCGGTCGATGACCTTCACCTCCCACGCCTTCTCCAGATTGCGCTGCTGGACGGGCGACAGGTCGTCATCAATGACCACGGCCTCGGCGTCGGCAGCGCGCACCAGAGCGGCCAGTTCCTCGACCTTGCCCGATCCGAACAGGGTCGCGGGTGTGGTGGAACGAAGGCGCACGATCTCTTCGGCGCGCACGTCGAGATCCAGCGCGCGGGCCAGGCCCGCGGCTTCCTCAAGGCGCTCGGAGGCCAGCCTAGAGCTGTCCGAGCGACGGTCGGGGTGGATGACAACCGCCCGGATCAGCGGGACGGCATGGTCGATAAGCTTGGAGGTCAATCAGTCTTCTTCGGCGTCCGGCTCGTACATCTGTACGGGCGCGGACGGCATGATGGTCGAGATGGCGTGCTTGTAGACGAGCTGCGACTGGCCATCGCGACGCAGCAGCACACAGAAGTTGTCGAACCAGGTCACAATGCCCTGCAGCTTGACGCCATTGACCAGAAAGATGGTCAGCGGGGTCTTGGTCTTGCGGACGCTGTTGAGGAAGGTGTCCTGAAGGTTCTGGCGTTTGTCTTGCGACATGGCAGGTTTATCCTGTTCTTGGTTCTTTTTTCCCGGCTGAGGTTGCCGGTGCGGACTCGTCGGTCCGCACACAACCTTAGACGCGCCTTCGCAGTCGCGGCAACGCCCTAAATGGCCTCTAGGCGCGCCTGTTCAAGATAAAATCACCCAGGCCGCCGATGTTCTTTTCCTGAAATCCCAGGATGAGCTGTCGCCAAGCCAACGTCCATCACGTCGCCTTGCGACCGTGGATAAAGGCCCCGTGGAAACCGCCGTGATCAGTATGGCTCAGTTCAAGATCGGTTATGCCGGCGGCGAAAAGAATGGCGGTGATCACCGTCAGATCATAGTCGAACATCACCATTTCGCCCTTGGCCAAATCCCTGAGGGCCGCGACGTTCGACACCAGGGTGAAGTCCTGATCCATGACGATACGACCGCCAGGCACAGATGAATGGCGCGGATCGCGATAGAGCGCGAACTGCAAGGTTATAAACCCGCCCGGCGCCAACCGCTCCATCAAGGCCTTCAGCAGCGGATAGCCACGCTCTGGCGGAATATGCTGAAAGACGATGATCGATACGATCCAGTCAAAGGTTCGATCCGGCAAATTGCATCCGAAACTCGCTCCCGACGGCGCTGAACGCCGGGCCTCGGCCAGCATGGATTCAGAGACGTCCACGCCGAAGGCGTCACCCGTCGCGGCAGCCAATGCTCGCGTCAGACGCCCCACGCCGCATCCGAAATCCAGAGCCGAGGCGGGGGCGAAATCGGAGTACCGCCGCTTCAGCACTTTGGACGCCCTGCCGATATCCCCTTCGCCGCTCGCGAAGAATGCGGCGCGAGCCTCGTCATTCAGGTTTTCGGTCTTGAAGCGAGGGTCTGTCAGCACGCCAAAGTAGGGATTGGATCGGCCGATCTCTTCCCAATCCGCGTCAGTATCTCGGGGCGCCGCGCTGCGACTGCCCCGTCCAAACAGTCGCTTGAGCATGACCGCTCCTAGACCGCCTCTCGGCGCGCCTGTTCAAGATAGACTTCGCGCAACCGGGTCGCGATCGGGCCGGGCTTGCCGTCGGCGATCTTCGCGCCGTCCAGCGACACGAGGGGCATGACGAAGGAACTGGCTGCGGTGACGAAGACCTCCCTGGCGCGCTTGGCTTCGTCGACGCTGAACGGGCGCTCGTCCAGTTCGATGCCCTCGACTTCGGCCAGCTTCAGGATCGCCGTGCGGGTGATGCCACGCAGGATGTTGGCCTGGGTATCGCGGGTCCGAAGCTTGCCGCTCTCGTCCACGATCCAGGCGTTGGTCGACGAGCCTTCCGTCACCAGCCCCATCTCATCGACCATCAGGCACTCATAGGCGCCCTTCTCGCGCGCCGCCTGTTTGGCCAGGACGTTGGGCAGCAGGCCCACGGTCTTGATGTCGCAACGACCCCAGCGAATGTCAGGCATGGTCACGCCCGCGGCCCCCTTGGCGGCCAGGGCCTCGCCCTTGGCCAGGTCGATCGTCTTCGAGGTGACGATGACACTGGGCGGCGTGTCCCGCGGAAAGGCGTGATCGCGCGGCGAAGTGCCCCGCGTGACCTGCAGATAGACAATGCCGTTGCGGACCCGGTTGCGCCGGATGGTTTCCTTGAGCACGCGCTCCAGGGCCTGGGCCGTCATCGGAACCGGGATGCGAAGCTCGGTCAGGCTGCGGGCCAGACGCGTCATGTGGCCTTCGAAATCGGCCAACTTGCCGTCGAACACCGACCAGACCTCATAGACGCCGTCAGCGAACTGAAAGCCGCGATCCTCGATGTGAACCGTCGCGCCGTTGTGCGGCTGATAGGTCCCGTTGACGTAGGCGATCCTGGACATCAGGCGCCCTCTCCTTCTTCGTCTTCGCCGCCGCGGGCGGGCGAAACGCCCAGCGACTTCAGTTTGCGGTGCAGTGCGGATCTTTCCATGCCGATGAAGGCGGCCGTGCGCGAGATATTTCCGCCGAAACGCATGATTTGCGCCGCCAGATAGTCGCGTTCAAACACTTCACGCGCTTCACGCAGCGGCAGGGCGATGATGCGGTCAGCGCCGAGCGAAGACGCTCCGCCCGACGAGGCCACTTCCTGCGGCAGCATCTCGGCCGTGATCGGTTCATCCGGATCGCCCGTCGCCAGGATCAGCAGTCGTTCGACATTGTTGCGCAGCTGACGGACATTGCCCGGCCAAGGATGGACCTGCAGCACGGCCAGGGCGTCATCCGCCACGCGGCGATGCGGCAACCCCTGCGAGGCGGACAGGTTGTCGACGAAATATTCGATCAACTCCCCAATATCCTCGCGGCGCTCCGACAGCGGCGGCACGCGGATCGGCACCACGTTCAGGCGGTGGAACAGGTCCTCGCGGAACCGGCCTTCGGCGATCTCGACCTTCAGATCCCGCGCGGTCGAGGTGACCACGCGAACATCGACCTGAACATCCTGCTCCCCGCCGACCCGGCGGAAGCGCTGCTCGACCAGGACACGCAGGATACGACTCTGGCTCTCGCGCGGCATGTCGCCCACGTCGTCCAGATAGAGGGTACCGTTGTGGGCGCGCTCGAAGACGCCGATCTTGCGCGGGCGACCGTCGCCGCCTTCTTCGCCGAACAGTTCGACATCCAGCCGTTCGGGCGTCATGCCGGCGGCCGAGATGGCGACGAACTCAGCCTTGGCGCGCGGGCTCGCGTCGTGGATTTGTCGGGCGACCAGTTCCTTGCCCGAGCCGGGCGGACCCGAGATAAGGACGCGGCTGTTGGCTGGCGCAACCTTGGCGATGGTGCCACGCAACAACTGGGCGGCCGCCGATTTTCCGATCAACCCGGTCGGAGCCATCGTCTGCGCCCGCAGACGGCGATTCTCGCGTTTCAGAGATGCAGCTTCCAGCGCGCGATCGACCACCACGACCAGCCGGTCGGACTTGAACGGCTTTTCGATGAAGTCATAGGCGCCGCGCTTCAGAGCGCTGACGGCGGTTTCGATATTGCCGTGCCCCGAGATCATGACGACCGGCAGGTCTTCATCCAGCCCCTTGACCACGTCCAGCAGTTCCAGCCCGTCCAGACCGCCGCCCTGCATCCAGATGTCGAGCACGGCCAGCGAGGGCTTGCGCGCCCGGATCGCGGCCAGGGCCTCGTCCGAGTTGGCGGCTGTCCGCACGGAATGGCCTTCGTCCTCAAGCAGGCCCGAGACCAGCTCGCGGATGTCCGCCTCGTCGTCCACGACCAGAATGTCGGCACCGGTATTGCGCATGACGCCTCTCTACTCCGCCGCTCGCGCCGCGCCGGGGGCACGGTGAGCAGCCTTGCTGTCTTGGGTCAGGGGGAAGATCAGGCACACACGTGCGCCTGATAATGTCTCGGCGTCGGCCAGCTTCAGCTCGCCGCCATGGTCTTCACAGATACGCTTGACGATGGCCAGGCCGAGGCCCGTGCCCTTCTCGCGCGTCGTGACATAGGGTTCTGTCAGCCGGTCGCGGTCCTTGGCCGGCAGGCCAATCCCGTCGTCCTCAATGACAAAGGTGGCGATCCCGCCTTCGATGATCAGACGGGCGATGATGCCGGTCGTTCCGGCCGCCACCGGCTCGCGCATCCGCTTGGCGCTCACGGCCTCGCCGGCGTTCTTCAGGATGTTGGCCAGGGCCTGTCCGACCATGCGGCCGTCGCATTGCAGGACGGCGTCCGGCAGCGGCTCGACCAGTTCGACTCCGATATCGGCCGCCGCAACACGCTGAGCGAAGACCGCCTCGCGCAGCATCTCGGCGGGATTCTCGCGGGCGAAGCGCGGCGCCGGCATCCGGGCGAAGGAGGAGAACTCGTCCACCATCCGGCCAATGTCGCCGACCTGACGGATGATGGTCTCGGTGCAGCGGTCAAACACCTCGACGTCGTCGCCGACCTGAGAGCGGTACTTGCGCCGCAGGCGTTCGGCCGACAGTTGGATCGGCGTCAGGGGGTTCTTGATCTCATGGGCGATACGGCGGGCCACGTCGCGCCAGGCCGCATTGCGCTGGGCCGTCACCAGTCGGGTGATGTCGTCGAAGGTCAGAACCATCTCGCCGCCCTGCCCGCCCTCGATCCGAACCCGCAGGCGGCGCGTCTCACCGTCGCGGCTGACGTCGATGTCTTCCTCAATGTGAGCCTCGGCGCGCTCGGACAGTTCAGCCAGCTCCGGCGCGACCTCGGCCAGCAACCGCCCCTGCACGTCCGCCTCTTCGATCGCCAGAAGCTGGCTGGCGCTGTCGTTGATCGCCGAAATGCGCCCCATCCGGTCCAGGCCGATAACCCCGGCGCTGACCCCCGACAGGACTGTCTCGATGAAGCGGCTGCGCCCAAGGGCGTCGTCGCTGGCGGTCTTCAACGCCGCCTGCTGGGTCATGATATCCCCGGTCATCCGATTGAAGGCCTCGGACAGGACGATCAGCTCAGACGGAGCGCCCGTGTTGTCGACCCGCGCGCTGAGGTCGCCGCCCGCCACCTGATCCGCCGCCTTCACCAGTCGCCCGATCGGCGCAGAGATCGAACTGGCCGCCGACATGGCCAGCCAAACCGCGCCGACCAGCACCAGCAGCGCCGTCTCAAGATAGCTGAGGGCGAAGGCCGCCTGAATGCGCGCGCGGCTCTCCTCGGCGGCACGATATGCGGCGATGGATTCCTCGCCGTTACGCATCCGCTGGATCAGGCCCGGCGCCAGCGGGCGCACGACATAGAGGTAGGCATGGCCGTAGTCCGGCAGCGGATAGAGGGCCCGCACCATGTCCGGGTTCTCGGTCACGGTCGTCGGCGCCACCTCGCCGGCGGCCACAGTCTCGAACGCCTCTCGCGGCGGCGCGACGTAGGGCGGCGCGCCCGGCTGTTCCCCGCTGGCCAGCACCTCGCCGTCGCCGTTCAGGATGTAGAGTGCGGGATAACCGAAAAAGTCGCCGATCTGGGCGAGGGCGCGTGAGAACTGGATGCGGTTGTCGAACAGGCTCCGAACGCCGCCGAGCTCGGTCGACATGGTTTCCAGATCGATTTCCAGCCCTGCGCCCACGTCGGCGACATAGGCCCGACCGATCTCGGCGCCGTTCTCGACCGCCGAGCGGACATTGGTGCTGAACCACTGATCCACGCCCCGGTTGACCAGAAGCCCGAACACCAGGGCGATCAGAACCGCCGGAACGACCGCCACCAGCGAGAACAGGGTCACGAAACGAAGATGCAGCCGCGCGCCTGGATCATTGCGGTTGCGCATCAGGCGGAGCACCCGCCCACCGATGACCGCCGCAAGGCCGCCGATCAGCACCAGGTTGGCCAACAGAATGAAAAGCACGACCTGACTGGCCGCCGTGCGTGCATCACCGCCCGCCGTCGCGCCCGGCGCGATGGCCACCAACCAGATGGCGGCCGCTGTAATCAGGAAGGCGACGGCGTAGGCCGTCACGAACAAGGCCCGGGCGCGACCGCTAGCCAAACGCCCCCAGAGCGAGCGCTCGGGGCCGTGGCCTTCAGTCTGCGCGGCAGGGAGGTCCGTCATTACCCCGCAGCTTTGACCAGCTGTGGCAGGTTTTCAACACCAGAGTTGCTGAATTGATCCACCGCAGGCGACCAGAGCGCAGAAAGCGCCTGTTCGACCTCGCCAGGCGTCTCCAGCCGACACAGGCGGGCCTTGGCCGACCGCCGTTCCAGCGGATCGTCCGGCCACGGCGCCTGCTCGATGTACCAGCCCAGATGCTTGCGGAACATCTTCAGTCCCAGCGGCAAGCCATAAAAGGCGACCGATCCCCGCAGGTGCTCGATGACGATAGCCAGGCGCTCTTCGCGATCCGGTTCCCGCAACTGCGTCCCGTCCGCTAAAGCCCGCTCCAGATGAGCCGCGAGCCAGGGACGACCATAAACACCCCGCCCCAGCATCAGACCATCGGCGCCGGACTGCGTCAGCGCCTCGCGCCCCTGTTCTGCCGTGATGATGTCCCCGTTGACGATGACGGGAATAGTCACCGCCTGCTTGACCTCGGCCACCGCTTCCCAGTCCGCGACGCCGGTATAGAACTGCTTGCGCGTGCGCCCATGTACCGTCACCGCCGCCACGCCCAGATCCTGAGCGCGTCGTGCCAGGTCGGCGGCATTGTGGCTATTCTCGTCCCAGCCGAGGCGCATCTTGACCGTGACCGGGCGGCTGACCGCCGACACGACCGCCTCCATGATGGCCGCCGCCCGCTCCGGCGTCCGCATCAGGGCCGAACCGCAAGCCGCCCCGGTCACTTCCTTGGCTGGGCAGCCGAAATTCAGATCGATGATGTCGGCGCCCGCCTTCTCGGCCATGCGCGCACCCTCAGCCATGACCTCGGGATCGCCGCCCACTAGCTGGATCACCGTCAGCGGCAGCCCTCCGCCTACAGCCGCGCGTCGCACCACATCGGGTCGTCCCCGCGCCAGTTCAGCCGACGCCACCATCTCGGTCGCGACATAGGCTGCGCCCAACCTGGAGGCGAGCACACGAAACGGCAGGTCGGTGATCCCGGTCATCGGGGCCATCAGCACCCGTCCGGCGATTCGCACGTCCCCGATTTGCAATCCTGCGTTCATGCCGCCCTTACCGCCGACTGTTGAGCCTCTCGTCAAGCGGAACTGGGGCGCTTAGAAGGCCGACATGGCATTCTCAGCAATCGTAGTGGCCGCCGGCTCAGGCTCCAGGGCCGGTGGAGACAAACAATGGCGCGCCGTCGGCGGCCGGCCAATGGTGCGTTGGTCGGTAGAGGCCCTGCTGTCGGCCGGAGCGGATTCGGTCATCGTCGTTGTCGCGCCCGGCGCCGAGCCACGCGCCGCAGAGGCCCTCGCCGGCCTGTCGGGATGGCGCACCGTCGCGGGCGGCGCCACGCGGGCCGCTTCGGTTCAGGCCGGCCTGGCCGCCTTTGAACTCGCTGGCGACACTCCGGTGTTAATCCACGACGCCGCTCGTCCCTTCCTGAGCGCTGCCGTGATCGGCCGTCTGCTGGAAGCCTTGGCCGACGCTGACGGCGCCCTGCCCGCCCTGCCCGTGGCCGACAGCCTGCGCCGCGGGGTCGATGGTCTGGTCGTCGGCGGGGTCGAGCGTGATGGGCTGTGGCGCGCCCAGACGCCGCAAGCCTTCCGCCTGAAAACCATCCGTGACGCCTACGCCGCCTGGGCTGGACCTGACGCCCCCACCGACGAAGCCGCCGTGGTCGAGCGCGCCGGCGGACGTGTTCGTATCGTCGAGGGCGACGCCCGCTTGATGAAACTGACCTACCCCGAGGATTTCGCCATGGCCGAGGCTTTTGCGCCCAAGACGACCCGCATCGGCCAAGGCTATGACGTGCATCGCTGGGGCCCTGGAACTTCGGTCTGGCTGTGCGGCGTCGAGATTCCCCACGATCAGACCCTGGTTGGCCACTCGGACGCGGATGCGGGCCTGCACGCCCTGACCGACGCCATCCTCGGCGCAATCGCCGACGGCGACATCGGCGATCACTTCCCGCCCAGCGATCCGCAATGGAAGGGCGCTTCGTCCGACCGCTTTCTGGTTTACGCCGCCGAGCGCGTCGCCGCTCGCGGCGGGCGGATAGTGAATGTGGACGTCACCCTGATCTGCGAGCAGCCCAAGGTGAAGCCGCATCGCCAAGCCATGCGCGAACGCCTCGCCGACCTGCTGAAGCTTCCGCTCGACGCCGTCAGCGTCAAGGCCACGACGACAGAGGGCCTGGGCTTCACCGGTCGCAGCGAGGGCCTGGCGGCCCAGGCCGTGGCTACCGTCGAACTACCCTGCCTGGCGTCGACCGCGTGACCTTAGGTCAACATCATCATCAGCCCGCTTTGCGTCCGGCTCGACCTGAGCTACAACGCCCGACCGAATCCGCGCGGTCGTGAGCGCCAGTTTTCCGAGCGAATGCCCGAAGCCCCTGTCCTTTACGTCCTGAACGGCCCCAACCTGAACCTCCTCGGGGTTCGGGAGCCCGACATCTATGGCCACGAAACCCTGGCCGATGTTCAGGCCCTGTGCGAGGCCGCCGCAGGCGATGCGCGCGTCGTGTTCTGTCAATCCAACCACGAAGGACAGTTGGTCGACTGGATTCATGAGGCGCGCAACGAAGCTTGTGCCCTGGTGATCAATCCCGCCGCCTTCACCCATACTTCCGTGGCCCTGCTGGATGCGTTGAAAACCCTCAGCGTCCCCGTCGTTGAATGCCACCTGTCGAACCCCGCCGCGCGCGAGGATTTCCGGCGTCATTCCTATGTTTCGCTGGTTGCAACCGGCGTCATTTCGGGCTTCGGCCCCCACAGCTACGAACTGGCCGTCAAGGCCGCCCTTCGGCTGGCGCGGGAACGCGCTGCGGCCGGGGCTCGTTCGCCCAAGACCTGAAGAGAGACACACCATGTCCGACGACAAGCACAAGAACGACGCCATCGACGCCGGCCTGATCCGCAGCCTGGCCGACATCCTGAATGACACTGACCTGACCGAGATCGAAGTCGAGCGCGGCGATCTGAAGATCAAGGTGAAGCGCGAAGTCACCGTCGCCGCCGCGCCTATCCAGTACGCCGCCGCCCCGGCTCCGATCGCCCACGCTGCGCCGGTCGCCGCCGCCGTCCCGGCCTCGATGCCGTCGGACCCGGCCACCATCGTCTCGCGGAAGGGTGAAGAGGTGAAGTCGCCGATGGTCGGCACCGCATACCTGCAACCCTCGCCGGAAGCCCCGCAGTTCGTGAAGCCGGGCGACAAGGTCAAAAAGGGCCAGACCCTGCTGATCGTCGAAGCCATGAAGACGATGAACCCGATCCAGGCCCCGCGTGACGGCGTCGTGTCGGAAATCCTGGTCGGCGACGCCCAGCCGGTCGAGTTCGGCGAAGCCCTGGTCCTGCTGGAAGCCTGAGCCCAGTCATGTTCACCAAGGTCCTGATCGCCAACCGCGGCGAAATCGCCCTGCGCATCCACCGGGCGTGCAAGGAGATGGGCATCTCCACCGTCGCCGTGCACTCCGAAGCCGACCGCGGCGCCATGTGGGTGCGGCTGGCGGACGAAAGCGTCTGCATCGGCCCCGCGCCGGCGGCCAAGTCCTATCTGAACATCCCGCAGATCATCGCGGCGGCGGAAATCACCGGCGCCCAGGCGATCCACCCGGGCTATGGCTTCCTGTCGGAAAACGCCCGCTTCGCCGAGATCATCGAGGCCCACGGCCTGACCTTCATCGGCCCCAAGCCCGAGCACATCCGGGTCATGGGCGACAAGATCACCGCCAAGAAGACGGTCATGGACGCGGGCATCCCCGTCGTCCCAGGTTCTGACGGCGAAGTGGAAACCGTGGAGGCCGCCATCGAGGCGTCCAAGACCATCGGCTTCCCGCTGATCGTCAAGGCCGCCGCTGGCGGCGGCGGTCGCGGCATGAAGGTCGCGCTCACGCCTGACGATCTGGTCGAGGCCGTGCAGACGGCCCAGACCGAGGCCAAGGCCGCCTTCGGCAACGGCGCCGTCTATATGGAGCGTTACCTCCAGAAGCCGCGTCACATCGAGATCCAGGTCATCGCCGACAGCCACGGCAACGTCGTTCACCTGGGCGAACGCGACTGCTCGCTGCAGCGCCGCCACCAGAAGGTGCTGGAAGAGGCCCCCTCGCCCGCCCTGTCGGCCGAAGGTCGCAAGAAGATCGGCGAGACGGTCAACAAGGCCATCGCAGCCATCGGCTACCTGGGCGTCGGCACCATCGAGTTCCTGTGGGAAGACGGCGAGTTCTTCTTCATCGAGATGAACACCCGCCTGCAGGTCGAACACCCGGTCACGGAAATGATCACGGGCGTCGACCTGGTCCGCGAACAGGTTCGCATCGCCGCCGGCCTGCCGCTGTCCTTCACCCAGGACGACATTCACTTCGAAGGTCACTCCATCGAGGTGCGAATCAACGCTGAAAACGCCGAGACCTTCACCCCGTCGCCGGGCACGATCACGGACTTCCACGCCCCAGGCGGCCTGGGCGTGCGTCTGGATAGCGCCATCTACGCCGGCTATTCGATCCCGCCTTATTACGACAGCCTCATCGGCAAGCTGATCGTGCACGGCCGCGACCGGGAGGAAGCCTTGGCCCGCCTCAAGCGCAGCCTCGGTGAAATGGTCATTGGCGGCGTCGACACGACCATCCCCCTGTTCCAGAAGCTGTTGGCCGAGCCCGACATCCTGTCGGGCGACTACGACATCCACTGGCTGGAGAAGTGGGCCGCCGCCCAGAAGGCCAAGGCCTAACCCCTCTTGGACGACCCCGAGTTCAGCGCCAGCAACCCCTCCAGCGTCTTCGGACCCGAGGAGTTGCTGGCCTGCTACGCTCGCGGCGTCTTTCCGATGGCCGAGGCACGCGACGATCCTCGCGTGTTTCTGGTCGAGCCTGACCAGCGGGGCGTTGTGCCGCTGGATCGCTTTCACATTCCCACACGCCTGCGCCGCACCGTTCGGGGCGAGCCCTATCAGGTGCGCGTCGATACGGCCTT
Source organism: Brevundimonas sp. NPDC090276 (assembly GCF_044772165.1). Taxonomy (NCBI): domain Bacteria; kingdom Pseudomonadati; phylum Pseudomonadota; class Alphaproteobacteria; order Caulobacterales; family Caulobacteraceae; genus Brevundimonas; species Brevundimonas sp. NPDC090276. The sequence goes on from NZ_JBIVYK010000002.1 coordinate 763,075, forward strand.
CGCCGCCGTGCTGGACGCCTGCGCCGCCTCAATGCCGGGGCGTGAGGACACCTGGATCAATGATCCGATCCGCCGTCTCTATCTGGAACTGCACGCGCGCGGCCACGCACACAGCCTCGAGTGCTGGCAGGACGAGGTCCTGGTCGGCGGCCTCTATGGCGTGACGCTGGGCGGCGCCTTCTTCGGCGAGAGTATGTTCAGCCGAGCGCGGGACGCGTCAAAGGTCGCCCTGGTGCATCTGGCAGCGCGACTGCGCAAAGGCGGATGGAGTCTTCTGGACGCCCAGTTCCTGACCGAGCATCTCAGCCAGTTCGGCGCCGTGGAGACGCCGCAGGCGACCTATCTGCGGCTACTTAAGCCCGCCCTGCGTCTGACGCCGGATAAATCGGCCCTGACCGCGCCCCTGACGGGCGCGGAAGCCGTGGCCTACGCCTTACAGCCGACCACCCAGGCGTCATAGATCGGGTGTTGCAAACCGCTAATGGCGGGCGACGAGGCGAACATCCAGCCCTTGAAGATCTGGCGCGCCTCGGTCGGCACGGCGATACCGCGTGGTTGAACCCCGACTTCCAGATAGGCGATGGCGTCTTCGGTTTGTTCGTCCGAAGCCGAGACCTCGCAGGCGCGAGCGCTGAAGATCAGGGTCTTGTTGAAGCGCACGGGGCGACCGCCGATCTCGACCTCGAACAGCATCGATTCGGCCGTGACCTTGTCGATGGCGTGCACAATGGCAATGGGGCGGCGCTGACGTCGGCCCGGGGTGGCGACCGTCGCGGCGACAGGCTTGGCGGCTTCGGGCTTCGCCTCAGCCTCGGCTTCGGTCGGGGCCTCTTCCTGAACGGCGGCGACTTCGGCGCCGAGCGGCGCGGCAGGCGCGCCCGGAACCGGCGTCGGAACGACAGCAGGGGCCGTCGGGGCCGATGCGGGTTGGGCGGCAGGCGACGTCGACGTCGTCGGAGCCGCCGGCGCGCGATTGGTGTTGCGCATCAGGTCGCCGACTGGATCCTGAACCGGAACGGCGTCCTGCGGCAGGTCCATCAGGGCGCTGGTCATGCCAGCGCCCGCGACCGCCAGTCCCGCTGCGGCCACGCCGACAAGCAGGAGGCGGCGTGCAGTCATTCCGGGCTCCAGGCCTGGTAGTCGCCGGTCGCGGCAGGGCGCTTGCCTTCGTTGGCCAGCGAGCCCTGCGGACGCCACGCCATCGGCGTGCCCGTCAGGTTCGGCAGGTGATCCTTTTCCCAGGCCCGACGCGGGAGCGGCTTCTCGACCGGGGTTTCGTCATAGGTGTAGCGCAGCCAGCCCTGCCATTCCGGCGGAACCTTCGACGCCTCGGCATAGCCGTCATAGATGACCCAGCGACGCTTGCGCCCGTCATAGCTGACGTTGTCGCGCGACTGGTAATAGCGGTTGCCGAACTCGTCCGTGCCGACCAGTTGGCCGCGTTTGCCGATGGTGAACAGGGTGCCGATCGTGGCGCCGTTCCACCAGGTGAAGATCTTGCTCAGCACGTCGTCGTACTCACTTGCATCCCGCCGCTCGGGGAGGTCCGACGACGCAGCGCGATCATAGAAACCGCAGCCGTCCGCGTCCAGCCCGAGACGGGCATGGAGCGTCGCCGCCCGCCATCAACATCTTGGGGGTAACCCGCCCCTCAGGCCCAAGATTTATTGAAAGGCCTCTCACGACGTCGTTAATGTCGCGATCAGGACACGCGCGGAGACGTTGTGATGCGCATCAAGCCCCGATTTTTCGACTTCGCCGCCTTCGTCGCGCTGGACCCGCGCGTCATTGAGCGCCCCGGTGTCGTGACGTCGACTGTCGCACCCGCCAGTTGGACGGACGTTCGCGTGGAAGCCTGGCTGGACTGGGCCGAAAACCTGCCGGACGATCTACCAGAGGGCGTGGCCGCGCTGGACGAAGACCATGACGCCTGGCTGGGCGGCGCCGCGCAGCGCTGGGCGCGTCGCCTGGCCGCCTGGGGCCGTGCACAAGGCCTATTCGCTACAACCGAGGACGCTGAGACCTTTGCCGTCGAACTGGCGGCCTGCCTGCTTCTGGGCCTCGCCGCGCCCGGCACGACCTACGCCCACACAGCAGTTGCCCCTTTCATCGCCCTGAGCGAACCCGGCGCCGCACCGCGTCTGGTCGACCTGACCGCCGCGCGACGTGGCGAACGTTTGTCCGTGCGCGCCGCTGAAGCCCTGTCCGAAGCCCTGCACACCGTCGCCGACTCCGTGGACCGCTGCGAGGGACCGCGCGACGCCTGCGCCGACCCTGCCCGCAATCCGGCCCTGGCGCGCGCAGCCCTGATCGCCCGCCGCTGCGGCGCCAGCGACGCCGACATCATCCGCGCCGCCGAGGGGGAAAGCCCCGCCATCGCCCTCCCCGGCCCGGCCGTCCGCCCCGTGCAGTCCGTCCTGGCTCAGCGTGACGCCATCGCCTCGGGCGGCCCTGAAGCCCTAGTCGTGGCTGAGGCCGCGCTGGAAGGGGATCTAGCCCTCGCCTTCACCCCGCGCGACGCCGAGGCCCTCGCCTGCGTCGACCTGGAGGCCCGCGCCGCTCTCTGCCTGCCGACGCTGGCCGCCCTGACCGGCGACGCCTTCGATGAGGCGATGGATGACCTGACGCGTCTCTGGGTCATCGCCCTGGAGATCGAGACCGCCTGCAAGCCCGCCGCCACGACCGATCGCCGCCGCGAGTCGGCCCGTCCCATCGCCCTGGGCCTGTCCGGCCTGGCTGACTGGGCTGTAACGATCGACGCCGAGAAGGCGACCGCCCTCGCCGCGACGGTCGGCGACCGCATCTCCGCCGTCGCCAGCGCCGCATCCAGCGAGATCGCCGCCCTTCTCGGCCCCTGCGCCGAATGGGACGCGGTCAAGGATGAGGCGGTGGACCTGGCCACCCAGCGTGGCCAAAACCTTCCCGCCCTGACGCGCCATGGCCGTCGCCACGCCGCCATCAACCTGTTCGTGCGTGATGCAGAGCTTGAACTGCGGCTCGGCGCCTCGCCCTTCAGCGCTGTCGACCTGTTCCAGACGGAGGACGGAGAGACCGAACGCCGTCTGCGCCCAGCCCTGGCTCGCGCCATCGCCCGCGCCGGCGGCGACATCGACGACGCCGAACGCCGCCTGTTCGGTCGCCGCACCCTGATGGGCGCGCCGGGCGTCAACCATTCGGCCTTGCGCGATCTCGGCTTCACCGACGTAGAGCTCGACGCCGTCGAACTGGCCCTGTCGCAGACCGACCAGTTGTCGGCAGTGTTCGCTCCGCCCGTGCTGGACGCGGGCTTTATTGGCGATGTCCTGGGCCTGTCGGTCGAGGATGCCGACGACCTGCTGCCCCGTCTGGGGTTCGACGCCGCCGCCATAGAGGCGGCCCGCGCCGCCGCCTTTGGCCATTCCGACCTGTCCAGCTGGGACGCCGCCCCCGAGACCCTGCAAGGCCTGCTGGCTGATCCTGCCGCCTTCGAAGACGAACTGCGTCGCGCGGTCGAGCCCTTCAGCGATGCGCCCGACATCACGCCCCACCTGATCGACTGGCGCGCGGGATCGCTTCAAGCCGCCCGCGCCCTGGGTCAGGCAGCTCGCGACGGCCGCCGCGCCGTGGTCCTGCGCCGCGCCGCGCCGCCCGCCGACTTCCGGCTGGACCTGCCCGAGCCCGACGCGCCGGTACAGCGCCGTATCGAGCCCGAACCCAAGCCCGTCGAGCGCGTGGTGGAGAAGGTCGTCGAGCGCGACCGCACCCGCCGCAAACTGCCCGACCGCCGCAAGGGCTATATCCAGAAGGCCGCTGTCGGCGGCCACAAAGTCTATATCCACACCGGCGAATACGAAGACGGCGAACTGGGCGAGATCTTCATCGACATGCACAAGGAAGGCGCCGCCTTCCGCAGCCTGATGAACAACTTCGCCATCGCCATCTCGATCGGTCTGCAATACGGCGTGCCGCTGGACGAGTTCGTCGACGCCTTCGTCTTCACCCGGTTCGAGCCCGCCGGGCGCGTCACCGGCAATGATTCGATCCGTTCCGCGACCTCGATCCTCGACTACATCTTCCGCGAGCTGGGCGTCTCCTATCTGGAGCGTCAGGAACTGGCCAACGCCGAGCCCGAGGGCAACCCGGACGGTCTGGGGTCGGTCGCAACCAACGACGCCGAACCGGTGCCGGCAGCGCGCTTCATCTCCAAGGGTTTCGCCCGCGGCGCGACGCCCGACAACCTCGTCGTCGTCCCATTTGGACGCAAGACCGAGACCCCGCGCGACGCCCAGCCGACCGAGGCCGTCGCCTGTCCCGGATGCGGCGACCTTTCCCTCCAGAACCGCGACGGCGGCTGGATTTGCGACACCTGCGGGGCTGCGCCTCAGATGCAGGGCTGAGCCAGCAACGGTTTCGGCCCGCTTCTTGCTGTGAAGGGCTCAAATCCCGGAGCCTTCGCATGAACCGTCTCGCAATCGCACTCGTCGCCTCGTTGGTCGCCGCTACGGCCCTGCCCGCCATCGCCCAGAACGCCTCGCAGATCAGTCGCGTGCGCGGCGGCGCCAGTTGCGCCGGCTGCAACCTGTTCCAGGGCGATTTCTCGGGCATGGAGGTGCGCGGTCTAAACTTGGCCGGCGCCCGCCTGCGTCAGGCCGACCTCAGCCTGACCGTGATGAACCGCACCCGCTTCTCGCGCGCCGACATGCGCGATGTGGAAGCCTATGGCGGCGTCTTTTCGGGATCGAACTTCTCAGGAGCCGACCTGACCAACGCCAGCTTCGTCGGCGCCTATCTGGATGGCTCCACCATGTCGGGAGCCAGGCTCAGCGGGACCAACCTGTCCGGCGCGCAACTAGGCCGCGCCGTAGGCCTGACCCAGAGCCAGCTCAATCAGGCTTGCGGCGACGACGCCACGGTCCTGCCGTTGGGGCTGCGTATTCCGGCCTGCTGAAGGTCGCCATCGTTACCACGATTTAAGTAGGGTTTTTCGAGCGACAGGCGCATCTAGACAGGGTGATGAAACGCTCGTTCGACCTCCTTCGTAGCCTGGCCCCCGCCGCCGCAGCCCTGTCCGGTCTGCTGGTCGCCGCCCCCGCCTTCGCCGGGGTGGTGAACCTGTCGCAGATGCAGGATCGCGACGTGGCGCGGATGGTGTCGTTGGGCGGCAGTTGCAACCGCTGCGAGTTGTCGGGGCGTGACCTGTCAGGCGCCACCTTCACCGGCGCCAGCTTCACAAACGCCACCCTGGTCGGCGCCACCCTGCGCGGAGCCGAGCTGATCGGCTCCAACTTCGCCGGCGCCGACTTCAGCCGCGCAGACATGCGCGGCGTCGAAATGGTCGGCGCCAGCTTTACCAACGCCGTCTTCACCAGCGCCAATCTGGCCGGGGCAGAAGCCACCGGGGCCAACCTGATCGGCACGAATTTCCAGGACGCCAACCTGTCATCCGCCGAATTGAACGGCGCCAACTTTAACCGCGCCGTTCTGATCCGCGCCAAGTTCAACAGCAGCGAGATGTTCGGTTCCACCCTCGCCAATGTCCGCGCGGTCGGCGCCGACTTCTCCAACGCCGAAATCAACGCCTCCAACCTGAGCAACGGCGTGTTCGACAACGCCAAGTTCAACAATGCTTCGCTGGACAGCGCTCGCCTGACCGGCGCCAGTTTCGACCGCGCCAACTTCTCGGGCGCATCGATGAACCGAACCGACATTCGCGGGGCCGACCTGTCCGGCGCGCGCGGCCTGACCCAGGATCAAGTGCACGATGCCTGCGGCGACGGCGCGACCCGCCTGCCGGGCGGCCTGACCGTGCGCTCGTGCGGCGGCGCCAGCATTCGCGTCATCCGCACGCCCCCGGCCCCGCCCGCGCCGCCGATCCCGCCTCGCCAGCGTAATCTGGTCATCGCTTCCGGCAACTGACGCGGCAATCCAAACAAGAAAGGGCGGCCCGCGAAGGCCGCCCTTTTCAATTCAACGCCGCGACGCCGCTTACTTGAGCGGCAGGGCGGTGCGGATCGACAGTTCCTTCAGTTGCTTGTCGGCAGCCTCGGCGGGCGCGCTCATCAGCAGGTCCTGGCCCTGCTGGTTCAGCGGGAAGGCGATGACCTCGCGGATGGCCGTCTGATTGGCCAGCAGCATGACGATGCGGTCGATGCCGGGGGCCAGACCGCCGTGCGGCGGGGCGCCGAAGCGGAAGGCGTTCAGCATGCCGCCGAACTGCTCCTCGACCACCGAGGCGTCATAGCCGGCGATCTCGAAGGCCTTGAGCATGATCTCGGCCTTGTGGTTCCGGATCGCGCCCGAGCACAGCTCATAGCCGTTGCAGACGATGTCGTACTGGTAGGCGCGGATGGTCAGCGGGTCCTGGGTCTCCAGGGCCTCCATCCCGCCCTGCGGCATCGAGAACGGGTTGTGGCTGAAGTCGACCTTCTTCTCTTCCTCCGACCACTCGAACATCGGGAAATCGACGATCCAGCAGAACTTGAACTGCTCTTCATCGACCAGTTTCAGCTCCGTGCCCACGCGGGTGCGGGCCAGGCCGGCGAACTTAGCGAAGACGGCGGGGTCGCCGGCGGTGAAGAAGGCTGCGTCGCCCTTGCCGAGGCCCAGCGAGGCCATCAGGGCCTCGGTCGGCTCCTGACCGAGGTTCTTGGCGATCGGGCCGCCCCAGGCCTGCTGATCGTCCGACCAGAAGATGTAGCCCAGACCCGGCTGGCCTTCGCCCTGCGCCCACGAGTTCATGCGGTCGCAGAAAGCGCGCGAACCGCCGGTCGGGGCCGGGATGGCCCAGACGGCGTTCTTGGCGTCAGCGCCCAGGATCTTGGCGAACAGGCCGAAGCCGCCGTCGCGGAAGTGGTCCGACACGTCCTGCATCTTGATCGGGTTGCGCAGGTCCGGCTTGTCCGAACCGTACCACTTCATCGACTGGGCATAGGTCAGACGCTCGAAGCCCTTGTGCTCAAAGGTCTGGCCGAAGTCGTTGGTGAAGGTATGGGTCCCGTCAATGGGCGAAACCGGCTTGCCCTCGCCGAACTCGTTGAAGACGCCGTTCATCAGCGGTTCGATGGCGGCGAAGACGTCTTCTTGCGTCACGAAGCTCATCTCGACGTCGAGCTGGTAGAATTCCAGCGAACGGTCCGCGCGCAGGTCTTCGTCGCGGAAGCAGGGGGCGATCTGGAAGTAACGGTCGAAGCCCGAGACCATCAGCAGCTGCTTGAACTGCTGCGGGGCCTGCGGCAGGGCGTAGAATTTGCCCGGGTGCATGCGCGACGGCACCAGGAAGTCGCGTGCGCCTTCCGGCGACGAGGCCGTCAGGATCGGGGTCTGATACTCAAGGAAGCCCTGCTCGACCATGCGCTGGCGGATCGAGTGGATAACCTTGGAGCGCAGGACGATGTTCTTGTGCAGGGTCTCGCGACGCAGGTCCAGGAAGCGGTTCTTGAGGCGAATCTCTTCCGGGTACTCCGGCTCGCCGAAGACCGGCAGTGGCAGTTCGGCGGCTTCCGACAGAACCTCGACCGACAGGACGCGCACTTCGATCTCGCCCGTGGGCAGGTTGGCGTTGGTGGTTTCAGCCGAGCGGCTGACCACTTCGCCGTCGATCTTGATGACACTTTCGGCGCGCAGACGTTCGACGGCTTCAAAGCCCGGCGTCTCCGGGTGCAGCACCAGTTGCGTCAGGCCGTAATGGTCGCGCAGGTCGATGAACAGCAGACCACCGTGGTCGCGCTTGCGGTGAACCCATCCCGACAGGCGAACATTCGCGCCCGCATCCGTCGAACGGAGGGCGCCGCAGGTATGGGTGCGATAGGCGTGCATGATCGGATATCGTCTGAAAACGGCTGCAGAACAGCGTGAATTAGGAGGGGCGAAAGGCCCATCATCGCCCCGGAAAGTCAAGGCTGGCGGCTAAATCCACAGCGCCGCGAGGTTGTCCACCGCCCCAGAGAACCTGCCCACAGCGCTTCTGACGGCCTCTGCTATGGTTCACGTCATGACGACCCTCGGTTCGGACATTCAGCAACTTCGCCTGCCCCTGCGGCAGGAGGCGTCGCAACGCGCGACGGATTTCGTGGTGTCCGAATCCAATTCGAGGGCCACCTCGGTACTGGCCACCTGGCCCGAGATGGCCGGTTCCATCCTGTCGATCTTCGGCCCGCCCGGCAGCGGCAAGAGCCATCTGGCCGCCGCCTGGGTCGAGCGCACCGGCGCTGTCGCCCTGCACGGCGCCGAGGCCGCCCTGGTCGATCCGATCGAGCTGGAGGGCCAGTTCGTCCTGCTGGACCGCGCCCAGGATGCGGACGACGAGAGCCTGTTCCATCTGATCAACCTGACGCAGTCAGGCGGCGGCGCCCTTCTGCTGGTGTCCCGTGATCCGCCCGCCGCCTGGGCCTGCGACCTGCCCGACCTGCGCTCCCGCCTGAACGCCATCCGCACCGTGGGGATTGAAGCACCCGACGACGTCGTGCTGGGGGCCATGCTGAAACGCGCCTTTGCCACCCGCAACATCATGCCGGGCGAGGAGGTCATCGAGTATCTGGCCCGCCGCATCGACCGCTCGGCAGCCGCCGTCGAACGCATCGTCGATCAGTTGGACGCCTATCATCGTCCGGTCACCCGCGTTCTGGCCCGTCAGGTTCTAGGTGACAGCGACGAACTGTCTGACGAATAACGCCATATCGCGGTTGCAGCCGTCACAGGCCCGCGCGACAACAGCGACATGACCGAGATCGCGCCTATCGCCGTCGACACCACCGGTGAGGAAGTCCCCTCCTCGCGCGCCCCGCAGCTGGAACTGTCCGAAGCGCTGATGAACTCGCCCGAGCGCTTCATCAATCGCGAGCTGTCCTGGCTGGCCTTCAACGGGCGCGTGCTGGAAGAAGCCGCCAATGAGGGCCATCCGCTGCTCGAGCGGGTCCGCTTCCTGTCCATCTCGGCCAACAACCTTGATGAGTTCTTCATGACCCGCGTAGCGGGCCTGAAGGGTCAGGTGCGCGAGCGCGTCCGCGTCGTTTCGCCCGACGGCCTGACGCCCGCCGAGCAGCTGGAACAGGTCAACGCCGCCGCCGGGGGCCTGATGGCCGAACAGCAGCGTCGCTGGCGCGTCCTGCGCAAGGAAATGGCCGCCGCAGGCATCGAGGTCGTCGAAGGCTCCAAGATCACTCGCACCGAGCGCGAGCGGCTGGAACCCGAGTTCCTGAACCAACTGTTCGCTGTTCTGACGCCGATGGCGATCGACCCTGCCCACCCCTTCCCTTTCCTGCCCAACCTCGGCTTCTCCCTGGCGCTGAAACTGCGCCGCAACAGCGACAACCGCATCCTCTACGCTCTGGTGCCGGTGCCGACCCAGGTGCGGCGCTTCTGGGCTCTGGCGACCGATGGCCGCTCTGCGCCGGGCCGCAAGCGGTTCGTATCGCTGGAAAACCTGCTGCTGCTCTTCATCGACCATCTCTTCCCGGGCTGCGAAATCCTGGAGAAGGGGCTGTTCCGTCTGATCCGTGACTCGGACATCGAGATCGAGGAAGAGGCCGAGGACCTCGTCATGGAGTTCGAGGAGGCGCTGAAGCAGCGCCGCATGGGCTCGGTTGTCCGCATCAAGATCCAGGCCTCCATGCCCGAGGACCTGCGCAACTTCATCATCGCCGAACTGCACGCCCAGCCGCAGGACGTGGTTCTGGTTGAAGGGATGCTGGGCCTGGCGCAACTGGCCGAACTGATCCCCGGCGGCCACCCGGACCTGAAGTTCAAGGGCTATGAGCCCCGCTATCCCGAGCGTGTCCGCGACAACGGCGGCGACATCTTCGCGGCGGTTCGCGAAAAGGACATGCTGATCCACCACCCGTTCGAGAGCTTCGACGTGGTGGTTCAGTTCCTACGGCAGGCGGCGCGCGATCCCAACGTCATCGCCATCAAGCAGACCCTCTATCGTACCTCCAAGGACAGCCCCATCGTCGCCGCGCTCATCGAGGCGGCCGAGAACGGCAAGAACGTCACCGCCCTGATCGAGCTGAAGGCCCGCTTTGACGAAGAGGCCAACCTGCGCTGGGCGCGGCAGATGGAACGAGCCGGCGTCCACGTCGTCTTCGGCTTCGTGGAATGGAAGACCCACGCAAAGCTGAGCGTGGTGGTGCGGCGTGAAGGCGACGCCCTGCGCACCTACTGCCACTTCGGCACCGGCAATTATCACCCGACGACAGCCAAGATCTACACGGACCTCAGCCTGTTCACCTGCGACCCCGTGCTGGGCCGGGATGCGACCCGGGTGTTCAACTACATCACCGGCTACGCCGAACCGGATGAGCTTGAGGCCTTGGTCGTCTCACCGTTGAACATGAAGTCCAGCCTGATCGACATGATCGGCAAGGAGATGTCGGCCGCCGCCAAGGGCAAGCCTGCCGCCATCTGGGCCAAGATGAACGCCCTGGTCGATCCTGAAATCATCGACTCCCTGTATCGCGCCAGCCAGCAGGGCGTGCGCATCGAACTGGTCATCCGGGGCATATGCTGCCTGCGCCCCGGCGTACCGGGCCTGTCCGAGAATATCCGGGTCAAGTCCATCGTTGGCCGCTTCCTGGAGCATAGCCGGATCATCGCCTTCGCCAACGGTCACGACCTGCCCAGCAACAAGGCCAAGCTCTACATCTCATCCGCAGACTGGATGCCGCGCAATCTGGACCGCCGCGTCGAGCTGATGACGCCGATCCTGAACGCAACGGTGCACGATCAGGTGCTGGATCAGATCATGGTCGCCAACCTGAAGGACGACGCCCAAAGCTGGGTGCTGGAGGCCGACGGAACCTATCGTCGCGTCACGCCCTCCGGTCCTGAACGTCCCTTCTCGGCCCACAAGTATTTCATGACCAATCCCAGCCTGTCGGGCCGCGGCCGCAAGGTGAAGACCCTGCCCGGCGCCCTGTCCTATTCGGGTCTCAAGCCGCGGAAGCGCCGCTGATGGGCGTCGAGGCGGAATATCCCTCGCGTCAGATCGCGGTCATCGACATCGGCTCCAACTCGGTGCGTCTGGTCCTCTACCGACTGGAGGGCCGGGCCGTCTGGACCATGTTCAACGAAAAGGTCCTGGCCGGTCTGGGCCGTGACCTGGCGGCGACCAGGCGCCTTTCCGTTCCCGGCGTGGTCTCGGCCATGACGGCCCTGCGCCGCTTCGCCGCCGTGATCGAGGGCGTCCAGCCGGACCAGACCATCATCGCCGCCACCGCCGCCGTGCGCGAAGCCGAAGACGGCGCCGACTTTTGCGCCCGTGTGGCCGCCGAAACAGGCCTGCAGGTCCGCGTCCTCAGCGGGGAGGAAGAAGCCCGCTATTCGGCGCTCGGCGTCCTGGCCGGTGCCCCCGGCTCCAACGGCGTCGCCGCCGACATGGGCGGCGCCAGTCTGGAGCTGACCCGCATCGGCAACGGCGGCCGCAACCGCCCGCTGGACAAGGGCGTGACGCTGCCGCTCGGCCCCTTCGCCCTGACCGATCCCAAGGGCTTCGACGTCGATCGTCTGCGGAGCCGTATCGCCAAGCGGCTGGCGCCCGTCGCCGACGCCTACGCCACGACCGATCTGCACGCCGTCGGCGGGGCCTGGCGCAGTCTGGCCCAGATGCACATGGCCCAGACCGACCATCCGCTGCGGATCGTCCATGAGTACGCCATGAGCGCCGCCGATGCCCGTGATCTGACCCGTCTGGTCGCGCGCCAGTCCAAGGCTTCGCTCGAGAAACTGCCCGGCGTGTCCAAGCGCCGGGCCGAGACCCTGCCCTACGCCGCCCTCGTTCTGGATGGCCTGATCGAGGCCCTGGGCCTGAAGTCCATCACCTTCTCCGCCTGGGGCGTGCGCGAGGGCCTGCTCTACGCTGGTCTGTCACCCGAGATGGCGGCGGTCGATCCTCTGCTGGCCGGCTGCTCCGCCTGGGGCGGTCGTCAAGGCGTGGACCCGGCACTGCCGCGTGCGCTGGACGGCTGGCTGCAGCCTGTCGTCTCGGCCATGCCCGAGGCCTTCGGCGAGGAGCGCGACGCCCTGCTGACCGCCTCGGTCTGTCGCTTGGCCGACCTCGGCGCCCGCCTGCACCCCGACCACCGGGTTGATCTGGTCTTCGATCAGGTCCTGCGCTCACCCATCCCGGGCCAAACCCACGCCGAACGCGCCTTCCTGGCCGTGGCCATGAACGCCCGCTATGGCGGCGAGGCCAAGACGCCGTCGCCCGGCGCCGTGGATCGTCTGCTGTCGGAAACCGGCCAGAAGCGCGCCCGTGCGCTAGGTTTGGCCATGCGGCTGGCCTGCGATCTGTCGGGCCGCTCACCACAGCTTCTGGCCAACGCAGCCGCCACCGTCGAGAAGGGCGCGCTGCGGATAACCGCCGCCGAGGGTTACGCCGATATGCTACTAGGCGAACAGACCCGCCGCCGCGCCAAGGCCCTGGCCGAAGCCATGAACCTGACCCTCAAGATCTAGGGGACGACCATGCCAGTCACTGGAATCGGCGGATTTTTCTTCCGTTCAAAGGACACCAAGGCCCTAGCCGACTGGTATCTGACCCACCTCGGCGTCGGGGCGCCGGAAAACGTCTGGATCTGGAACCAGCAGGCGGGACCGACCGTCTTCGCCCCGTTCAAGGAAGACAGCGACTATTTCGCCGCCGACCACCGCTGGATGCTGAACCTGCGGGTCGAGGGGCTAGACGACCTGATCGCCTCACTCAAGTCGGCCGGGATCGAGGTCATCACCAAGGCCGAATGGGACGCCACCCCCGAGATCGGACGCTTCGCGCGCATCCATGACCCCGAGGGCAATCCGATCGAGCTGTGGGAGCCGGCGTCGCCGCCGCCCCCTAAGCCCTAGCCTTCGATTTCGACGACTTCGACCCGCGAGCCGTTCAGCACCAGGGCGATCTCACCCTTCTTGAGCTTCAGCGCGTCTTCGCCGAACAGCTGACGGCGCCAGCCCTTCATGGCTTCGACGTCGGCGTTGTCGTCGTTGGCGATCTTTTCCAGATCGGCGACGTTGGCGATCAGCTTGGTCGCCACGCCCGCATTGTCGCTCTTGGCCTTCAGCAGGACCTTCAGCAGTTCGACCACCGAGGGCGGGGCCGGCTGGCTGTGGGCCGGACGTTCCAGCTTGGGCGCATGGGCTTCGGGGTCGGCCAGGACGCGCTTCAACTCGGCGGCCAGTTCCAGACCCAGGCGCGAACCGCCAAAGCCCTTGGGCACCGAACGCAGGCGGTTGAAGGCCTCGGGATCGGTCGGGGCCTGGACCGCGATCTCGTCGATGCCCTCGTCCTTCAGGATGCGGCCGCGCGGCTGGTCACGCTCCTGGGCCGCACGCTCGCGCCAGACGGCGACGGCGACGAAGGCGGCCAGGTATTTGGCGCTGAACTTCTTGGGCTTCAGCCGCTTCCACGCGTTCTCGGGCGTGGTGTCATAGAGAGCCGGATCGGTCAGAGCGCCCATTTCGGACATGACCCAGTCCAGACGGCCTTCCTTCTGCAGCCGGTCGCGCAGCTTGGGATAGAGGGCGGCCAGGTGGGTCACGTCGCCCAGGGCATAGACCAGTTGCGCGTCCGACAGCGGGCGACGCGCCCAGTCGGTGAAGCGGCTGCCCTTGTCCAGTTCCTGGCGCAGCATCTGGCGGACCAACTGCTCATAGCTGACCTGATCGCCAAAGCCGGCGGCCATGGCCGCGACCTGGGTGTCGAACATCGGCTTGGGCATGGCGCCCAGGCGGTTGAAGATTTCGACGTCCTGACGGGCGGCGTGGAAGACCTTGATGATCGATTCGTCGCGCAGCAGAGCGAGGAAGGGTTCGAGGTCCAGATCCTCGGCCATCGGGTCGATAATCGCGGCGTCCGTAGGCGAAGCAGCCTGGATCAGGCACAGCTTGGGCCAGTAGGTCGTCTCGCGCATGAATTCGGTATCGACCGTGATGAACGGGGCCTTGGCCAAGCGTTCGCAGAACTCGATTAGCGCGTCATTGGTGGTGATTGGCGTCATTCCGATGCTATAGCCCCGCGCGACGCCGTTGTGGCAAGAGCGCCGCGACAGATTTTCGCCCCCGATATCGAGCCGTGACCGATGAGCGACACCCCCGAAGCCCTGAAAAACGGCCTCACCTACGCCGATGCAGGCGTGGACATCGACGCCGGAGAAATGTTGGTCGATGCGATCAAACCCCTGGCCAAGTCGACTCGCCGCCCCGGCGCCGAGGCTTCGCTGGGCGGATTCGGCGCCCTGTTCGACCTGAAGGCTGCCGGTTTTGAAGACCCGCTGATCGTCACCACGACCGACGGCGTCGGCACCAAGCTGAAGATCGCCATCGAGACCGGCCGTCATGACGGCGTGGGCGTTGATCTGGTCGCCATGTGCGTCAACGACCTGCTGGCGCAAGGCGCCGAGCCGCTGATGTTCCTGGACTACTACGCCACCGGCAAGTTGGACGTGGACGCCGCGCGTCGCGTCGTCGCCGGCATCGCCGAGGGCTGCCGCCAGTCAGGCAGCGCCCTGGTGGGCGGCGAGACGGCCGAAATGCCGGGCATGTATTCGGGCGGCGACTATGATCTGGCCGGCTTCTCGGTCGGCGCGGTCGAGCGCGGTCAGGTCCTGCCCTATCTGGACCAGCAGCAGGCCGGCGACGTCATCATCGGCCTGGCTTCGTCGGGTCCGCACTCGAACGGCTATTCGCTGATCCGCAAGGTGGTCGAGAAGTCCGGTCTGGCCTGGGGCGACGACGCCCCCTTCGCCAAGGACTGCTCGCTGGCCCAGGCCCTGATGGAGCCCACCCGAATCTATGTGAAGCCGGTCCTGCCGCTGATGAAGGCCGGTATGGTCAAGGGCGCTGCCCACATCACGGGCGGGGGCCTGATCGAGAACCCGCCGCGCTGCATCGCCGAGGGCCTGCAAGCCGCCTTCGACTGGAACGCCTGGGCCCTGCCCCCCGTCTTCGAATGGCTGGGCGTCGTCGGCGGCATCTCCGACCATGAACTGCGCCGCACCTTCAACTGCGGCGTCGGCTTCATCCTGATCGTCTCGCCGGAAAACGCCGAGCCGGTCCTGGCCGCCCTGCTGAACGCGGGCGAGGAAGCCTTCATCTGCGGGCAACTGGAAGCCGCCTGAGCTTCCAGCGCCTGAAACGACAAAGGCCCCGGTCGCGAGACCGGGGCCTTTTTCTTCGGCGCTAAGCCTGAGTTCAGATCAGCGAACCCCGCCGTTCTGGGTCTCGTCGTAGAACCTGGCCAGATCGACGTGTAGTTCCTCCAGCGCCTTGCGGCTCGTGTACATCATGTGCCCGCCCTCATAGTAGGTGAACTCCAGATTATCCCGCAGCTTCGGCTCCAGCATCATCTGGGCCAGGTCGAACTCGGTCGAGAAGAAGGGCGTAGCGGCGTCGTAGTAGCCGTTCAGCGCCAGCACCTTCAGATGCGGGTTGCGCCGCATGGTCGTGGCCAGGTCCACCGCCGTGTTCGGCGTGGTCTGCATCCCGCCCACCGGCGGACGGTGGCTCCAGTTCCAGTTGAACCCCGGCAGGCCGCGCGCCGACTGGCGATAGTCCATGTCGGTGCGGAAGTTCAGCGTATTGGCGATGTAGTCGTTGAAGACGCCGAAATAGGCCCCGGTGATGGCGCTGCTCGACGGGTCCTCTTCCGGCTCGCCGCCCACGGCGTCGGCGTCCATGCCCAGATAGCGGGTGTCGAGACGGCCGATGGTCTCGCGACGATCCCGCAGCAGCTCCTTGCGGAACGGCGACAGCTCGACCCGCAGGTTGGCGTTGTCGATGAAGGTGGGCGAGACGCCGATCAGTTCGCTCATCTGCTGGGCGATCTCGGCACGCTCGGCGTCCGAGATCATGTGTCCCTTGGCCAGGGCCGCTGCATAGGGGCCCATGGCGAAGTCGCGAGCCCGCTGGACGTGGGCTTCGATCGTGGCCGGGCGGTTCGGCACCTTGTTGTGATACCAGGCTGTCGCCGCATAGGTCGGCAGCAGGGTGATGAAGTTCTGCGCATAGCCAGGCTGGCGCACGCCATAGTTCATGATGGACGACAGCAGGATGACGCCATTCAGCGACATGCCGCGGCTTTCCAACTGATGCGCCACAGCCCCGGTGCGCAGGGTGCCGTAGCTTTCGCCCAGGACGTACTTGGGGCTCGACCAGCGGTTGAACTTGCTCGTGTAGCGCATGATGGCGCGGGTGAAGGCGTCCGCGTCCTGATCCACGCCCCAGAAGGTCGAACCGGGCGTCTCGGCCAGAGGACGCGAATAGCCGGCGCCGACCATGTCGATGAAGACCAGATCGGTCTTGTCCAGCAGGGTCATGTCGTTGGGACCGACATTGAACGGCGCGGGGCGCTCGACCACCGGATCGTCCGTCAGCACCCGCACAGGGCCAAAGGCGCCCATGTGCAGCCAGACCGTCGGCGAGCCCGGCCCGCCATTGTAGAGATAGGTCACCGGACGCCGCCCGACCGGCTGACCGTCCAGGGTGTAGGCGACGTAAAACAGGCTGGCCGTCGGCATCCCGGCGTCGTCGCGAATGGTCAGGGTGCCGGCCGTCGCCTTGTAACGCATGGCGCGGCCGTGGGCGGTGATCGAATGGCTGGTCGTCACCTCCTTCTCTTCGGGTGTGGCGCGCGCCCAGTTGCGCTCAACCTGCTCGGCGTTGGCGTTGCGCAGACGGTCGGCAGCCGAGCGAACCGGGCCGGAACCGCCGCCGGATGCTTCCTGAGCCATGGAAACCATCGGCACAGCCAGGATCGCTGCCGCACAGGCAGCGGTAAGCAGATGACGCATTGTGAAACTCCCCCCTCACGCGCCGGACAGCCCGGCGCCAGGACGCTAACGCCAAGCTGGTCCATCCGGCAACGGACTTTGTAACGGCCCGACACGACATGGACTTGCCAAGAGACGCCGACGGCCGCATCCCTCGCCTCCTCCCCGTTCTGACGCCCGAGCCGCTGCCATGACGACCCAAACCGCCCAGCCCAAGACGCGCGTGGCCGCGCTGATCTCCGGCTCTGGCACCAACATGGCCTCGCTGATCGCGGCGGGTCAGGCGGCGGACGCCCCCTATGAGATCGTGGTCGTCATCTCCAACATCGCCGACGTGGCCGGTCTGGACAAAGCCCGCGCCGCCGGGGTCGAGACCCTGACGGTCGAACACAAGCCCTTCGGCAAGGACCGCGAGGCGCACGAACGCGCCATCGACGGCCTGCTGATCGAACGCAAGGTCGAGGTCATCGCCCTCGCCGGCTACATGCGCCTGCTGACGCCTTGGTTGGTACAGAAATGGGCGGGCAAGATGCTGAACATCCACCCGTCGCTTTTGCCCCTCTATCCCGGCCTGAACACCCATGCCCGCGCCATCGAGGCCGGCGATGCCGAGGCGGGCTGCACCGTCCACGTCGTTACCGAGGGTGTCGACGAAGGCCCGGTCCTGGGTCAGGCGCGCGTGCCGATCCTGTCCGGCGATACGCCCGACACCCTGGCCGAACGGGTCAAAACGGCGGAGCACACCCTCTATCCGCAGACGCTGGCCGCCTTCGTCACGCGCTGACGGCAACGCCAAACCTTAACGATTTTTAATGCGACAGGGCGTCGCAGGCGGGAGCAGGTTCACGCCAACGCTTCGATCATCGGATCGGAACGGCCCTTTCGCTTGTCTCCACAACAGGAAGACCCGATGTCCAAGACCCGCCTGATGGGCGCCGCCGGCCTCGCGCTCGCCCTCGCGCTCTCCGCTCAAGCCGCCTCGGCGCAAAACGCCCACGCCGGTCACGCTGGCCATGCCGCAGCCGCCGCCAATGCCCCCCAGATTCATCCCTGGGGCTTCGACCTGAGCGGACGCGATCTGGCGGTGAAGCCGGGCGACGACTTCAATGAGTACGCCAACGGGACCTATCTGAAGAACACCGAGATCCCTGCAGACAAGGCTCGCTTCGGCCCGTTCGACGTCCTGTATGAAAACGCCCAGAGCCAGCTGAAGGCGATCATCGAAGCCAGCGCCGCCAACCCGACCAACGCCAATGCGCAAAAGGTCGGCGCCCTCTACGCCAGCTTCATGGACGAGGCCCGCGTCAACCAGCTGGGCGCCCAGCCCCTTGCCGCTGACCTGGCCGCCGTGCGCGCCGTCGCCGACCACAGCGGCATGGCCCGCCTGATGGGCGAAAGCCACGCCGGATTCGGCGGCTCCCTGTTCGGCGTCGACGTATTCGAGGACCTGCAGAACCCCAACCTCAACTCGGCCTATATGGGCCAGGGCGGCCTCGGCCTGCCCGACCGCGACTACTATCTGAAGGCCGACTTCGCCCCGCAGCGCGAGGCCTATGTCGCCTATGTCACCCGCGCGCTGACCGCCGCAGGCTGGTCGAACCCGGCCCAGGCCGCCGCCGACATCCTGGCCTTCGAGACCAAGGTGGCCGAGAAGCACTGGACCACGGTCGAGCGTCGCCAGATCGACAAGATCTACAACCCGGCCCCGACCGCCGACCTGGCCAAGCTGGCCCCCGGCTTTGACTGGAGCGCCTTCCTGCAAGGCGCCCAGATCAGCAACGTGCCGACCATCGTCCTGATGGAAAATACCGCCATCCCGGGCATCGCCCAGGTCTTCGCCGAAACCTCGTTGGACACGCTGAAGGCGTGGGAAGCCTTCCAGATCGTCGATCAGGCCGGCCCCTACCTGTCCGACGCCTTCGTCGACTCGCGCTTCGAGTTCCGAGGCAAGACCCTGCGTGGCCAGCCGGAAAACCGTCCGCGCTGGAACCGGGGCGTCGCCCTGGTTGACGGCCAGCTGGGCGAGGTGCTGGGTCAGGAATACGTCCGCGTGCACTTCCCCGCCTCCTCCAAGACCCAGATGGAGGTCCTGGTCGCCAACCTCAGCGCCGCCATGACCGAGCGCCTGAAGGCCCTGGACTGGATGAGCGAGCCGACGCGCGAGCAGGCTCTGCTCAAGATGTCCAAGTTCGGCGTGAAGATCGGCTATGCGGACAAGTGGCGCAGCTATGACGGCCTGGAGCTGTCTGCGGGCGACCTCTACGGCAATGTCGAGCGCGCCTCGGCCTTCGATTGGGCCTGGAAGCGCAGCAAGATCGGCCAGCCGGTCGATCCCCTGGAATGGGGCATGACTCCCCAGACAGTGAACGCCTACTACAACCCGCCGCGCAACGAGATCGTCTTCCCGGCCGCTATCCTGCAGCCGCCCTTCTTCGATCCGAACGCGGATGCAGCCGTCAACTATGGCGGCATCGGCGCCGTGATCGGCCACGAGATCACCCACGGCTTCGACGATCAGGGCCGCAAGTCGGACGCGAACGGCGTCCTGCGCGACTGGTGGACGCCCGAGGACGCCGCCCGCTTCGAAGCCCGTGCCAAGGTGCTGGGCGCCATCTACGACGCCCAGGAGCCCATTCCCGGCACCCATATCAACGGCGACCTGACCATGGGCGAGAACATCGCGGATCTGGGCGGTCTGCTGATGGCGCTGGACGCCTATCACCGCAGCCTGAACGGCCAGCCGGCCCCGGTCATCGACGGCCTGACCGGCGACCAGCGTGTCTTCCTCGGCTGGGCGCAGGTCTGGCGCGAGAAGTCGCGTGAGGCGGCGCTGAAGGAGCAACTGACCACCGACCCGCATTCGCCGGGCGCCGCCCGCGCCGCGACCCCGCCGCGTAACATCGACGCCTGGTACGCGGCGTTCGGCGTGACGCCGGGCCAGGCGGAATACATCGCCCCGGAAAGCCGCGCCCGCATCTGGTAAGCGGCCGGCCCGATAGCGGTCACCAAAACGGCGTCAGCTCCGCAGCTGACGCCGTTCTTGTATCCGGGTTAGCCCCTGCGAAGTCAGTTAGGTTTCTTCGGTGTCGTCACAGCGCCGGCCACAGCGCCGATGGCGGCGCCGGCGACAGTCGCGCCCGTATTACCTCCGATGGCCTGACCGGCGACAGCGCCGCCCAGTGCGCCCGAAGCCGCGCGTTGTTCCGTGGTGGTGCCGCAAGCGGCCAGCAAGCCCACGACGCCGATAACCGGAGCCAGTTTGAGGATCGTCTTCATGGCGGTCTTCCTTGATGGCTGAACAGGTAACAGGACCGTGAAAACGAAACGGCCCGCCTCCGGTTCCGGAGACGGGCCGTCTTTATGCTTGCGCTGGGCCGCTCAAGGCGGCCCGCTCAAACCTTAGCCGACGATGTCAGCATCGGTGAAGAACTGGGCAATTTCGATGCCGGCGTTTTCCAGCGAGTCCGAACCGTGAACCGAGTTCTCGCCGATCGACAGGGCGAACAGCTTGCGGATGGTGCCTTCAGCGGCGTCGTTCGGGTTGGTGGCGCCCATGACTTCGCGATACTTGGCGACGGCGCCTTCGGCTTCCAGCACCTGCACGACGACCGGCTCGGCGATCATCTGCGAGACCAGTTCACCGTAGAAGGGACGCTCGGCGTGCACTTCGTAGAACTTCTTGGCTTGGGCTTCGGTGAGCTTGACGCGACGCTGGGCGACGATGCGCAGGCCGGCGCCTTCGATCACGGCGTTGATGGCGCCGGTGATGTTGCGGCGCGTGGCGTCGGGCTTGATGATCGAGAAGGTGCGTTCGGTCATGGGAAGACTCTTTGCGGTTTGGTAGTTTGAGGGTCGCGGGCTTATAGCGGCGCCCTCCCCGCTTTCCAACCGCCACCTCAACGTCAGTCGTTTTCCATGCTCCAGATCACCAACCTGACGTTCAACGCCTGGGGCCGCCAGTTCCTCGACGACGCCTCCGTCAGCCTGCCGCCCGGCTCGAAAGTCGGTCTGGTCGGCCGCAACGGCATCGGCAAATCGACCCTGTTCAAGCTCATCCTGGGCGAATTGGCCGCCAACGGCGACGAGGTCAGTCTGCCCAAGACCGCCCGCGTCGGCTCGGTGGATCAGGAACACCCGGCCACGCCTGACAGCGTGCTGGACACCATTCTGGAAGCGGACGTTGAGCGCCACGAGCTGATGAGCCGGCTGGAAACCGCCGAGCCGGAAGAGATGGGCGAGATCTGGGCGCGTCTGATCGACATCGACGCCGACTCGGCCCCGGCCCGCGCTGGTGAAATCCTTGCTGGTCTTGGCTTCAGTCAGGAAGACCAGCAGCGACCCATGTCCGAGTTCTCAGGCGGCTGGCGCATGCGCGTGGCCCTGGCGGCGGCCCTGTTCGCCGAGCCGGACATGCTGCTGCTTGACGAACCGACCAACTATCTCGACCTGGAAGGCGCGCTCTGGCTGGAAAGCCGGCTGCAAAAGTACCCGCACACGGCCCTGATCATCAGCCACGACCGCGAACTGCTGAACAACAGTTGCACCCACATCCTGCATCTGGCGAACCGCAAGCTGGAGCTCTACACGGGCGGCTACGACATGTTCGAGAAGGCGCGCGCCGAGAAAGCCCGCCTGCAACTGTCAGCCAAGGCCAAGCAGGACGCCGAGCGCGCCCACCTGCAAGCCTTTGTGGACCGCTTCAAGGCCAAGGCCTCCAAGGCCGCCCAGGCCCAGTCGCGAATGAAGCGTCTGGCCAAGATGGAGCCGGTCTCGACCACCATCGAGGAACGCGTCGCCCCCTTCACCCTGCCCTCGCCGCCGCGTCCGCTGGCGCCGCCGCTGATCCGTCTGGAACGCGCCAATGTCGGCTATGAGACCGGCAAGCCCATCCTGCGCAACCTGAACCTGCGCATGGACCTGGATGACCGCATCGGACTGCTCGGCGTCAACGGCGCCGGCAAATCGACCTTCGCCAAGATGATCGCAGGCGCCCTCACCGTGTCCGAAGGAGAGTTGCACCGCGACAGGAAGATGCGCGTGGGCTGGTTCCACCAGCATCAGATCGAGGCCATGGACCCGACCGACACCCCGCTGGAGATCATCCGCCGGGCCATGCCCGACGCCAGCGAAAGCAGCCGCCGATCCAAGCTGGCCCAGTTCGGCCTCGGCTTCGAAAAGCAGGAAACCACGGTCGACAGCCTGTCGGGGGGCGAACGCGCCCGCCTGCTGCTGAACATGGTGGCCATGGACGCCCCCCACGTCCTGATCCTCGACGAACCGACCAACCACCTGGACATCGACAGCCGTCGCGCCCTGCTGGACGCGCTGAACGACTACAGCGGCGCCGTCATCCTGATCACCCACGACCGCTCGCTGATGGAACTGGTCGCCGACCGTCTGTGGCTGGCCGCCGACGGCACGGTGAAGCCCTATGAGGGCGACATGGACGACTATCAGAAGTTCGTTCTCGACCGCGCCAAGGCCGCCGCCGTCAAGCCCAGCCAGATCAAGCAGGAAGCGGCCGCCACGGCGGCTCCCGCTCAGGGCGGCAAGAAGAAGAACGACAAGAAATCAGGCCCTTCGCCTTCGACCCTGCGTCACGCGGTCAAGAAGGCCGAGGAACGCATGGGCACCCTGGCCGCCGAGGTCGCCCGCATCGACGACGACCTGGCCAACGCCGCCGTCTCCAACCCCAAGGCGTTGGAAGGCCTGACGCGCGCCCGCGCCAAGACCCAAGCCGATCTGGAGGCTGCCGAAGCCGCCTGGATGGAAGCCGAAGAAGCCCTGGCCGCCGTTTCCTGATGAGCAAGGTGTCCTGATGACCAAACCGATCCAGTTCACCAAAGACGAGCGCATCGCCATCGGCGGCCGCATCCGCGACTTCTTCGCCAAGGAGCTGGATCAGGACATCAGCCAGCTTCAGGCCGAGATGGTGCTGGAGTTCTTTGGCGGCCAGATCGGCGGCTGGTTCTACAATCGCGGTCTGGCCGACGCTCAGGCCGTGGTCACGGCCAAGGCCGAGGACATCGCCGACGCCATCTACGCCCTGGAACGCGAAAGCGGGACGGGTCGCTAAACCCGCCCCGCTCCGGCGTCATCCAGATGTGACCTTTGATCAGCCGCAGCTGACGCGCGTCACGAGGTCGGTCTTGTCATCGTAGGTGAAGGTCACGCGGTTATCGCGATAGTCCATCGTCGCGGCGCAGCTGCTGCACAGGACGCGGAAGATGCGGCCCGCCGGGGCCGCCGGAATGGTCGAGCGATTGCGACCGACATATTCCTGATAGTCGCCGGCCTTGCAGGTCACAGGCGTCGGCTCGATGCTCGGCGTCGAGGGCGTGGGCTGGCTGGGGGCACAGGCCGAGAGCGCCACAGCGCCCGCGAAAGCCGCCAGCATCACAATCGTCTTCATCGCGTCGTTCTCCGTTTCGGCCTAGCCGCAGCTCACGCGCTCGACGATGCCGGTTTGCTGATTGTAGAATATATTCAAGCGGTACGGCGAATAGTCTTCAGTAACGGGACAGGTGGTGCAAACCACCCGACGGTTCACCACATCTACCGGAACGGGTATCTCGCTGCGCGGTTTCCCAACCAGCCATTGCAGTTCGCCAGCCTTGCACATGTCAGCGTCGCCTTGCGGCATGCGCGTGCCGATCGGCTGGCTCTGCCGGGCCTGTTCGACGATGGCCGGCGCAGAAGGCCGCGCGGGCGGTGAGGAGGAGCAGCCGGCGACCGCCAGCAGACCCAATGCGATCAAGCCGCCCTTTCCCAGCGCCCTTCGTCCGTTTGTTTCCAATAGGCCAGGTTGGCGTTGGCCGCCTTCAGCGTGCGCCAGCGCTCGCGCGCGTGCTGCAGCGCCTGTTCGTTCCGACCGTCGAAAATGATGAAGCACCGCTCGTACCCTTCCGTGGTCCCCAGCTCTGACTCATCCACGATGAACAGCGCCTGAGCAGCATTCAGGTTCTCACCCGATTCGGACAGAAGGATCGGTTGTCGAGCCGCGTGCGCCTCCGACGCCAGGCCGTGCGGCAGGAAGCTGTCGGGGCGATAGGTCCACAGGTGCTCGTCGATATCGTCGAGGCGATGCGACACCGTCCCGCGCACCAGGGCGCGCCAGCCCCGCTGGAGGGTCTTCTCCAGCAGGCCCGGCAGCACCTGATCCAGAGTCGAGCGCTCCAGATGGTAGAACCAGATTTCCGGCTTTGCGTCAGACACCCGGCCCTACCCTCTGAATGCGTCGGATCAGGCTTCGTATTTGTCGGCGACCATGCGGTCCAGCAGACGCACGCCATAGCCCACGGCGCCGTCCGGCACGGTCGGGTTACGGCTGTCCTTGACCCAGGCGGTCGAGGCGATGTCGATGTGGGCCCACGGCACGCCGTTGGTGAAGCGCTGCAGGAACAGGGCGGCCGTGATCGAGCCGCCGGCGCGGCCGTTGCCGGTGTTCTTCACATCGGCGATCGGGCTGTCGATGTGACGCTCATAGGCGGCGGGGATCGGCAAGCGCCAGACGTTCTCGCCCACCTTGGGACCGGCGGCCAGGATGCCGTTGGCCAGGTCATCATCGTTCGAGAAGACGCCGGCGTATTCCAGGCCCAGAGAGATGATGATGGCGCCCGTCAGGGTGGCCAGGTCGATCATGAATTTCGGCTTGAAGCGCTCCTGCGTGTACCAGAGGGCGTCGGCCAGAACGAGGCGGCCCTCGGCGTCGGTGTTCAGGACTTCGACCGTCTGGCCCGACATTGAGGTGACTACGTCGCCCGGGCGTTGGGCCTTGCCGTCAGGCATGTTCTCGACCAGGCCGAGGACGCCGACCACGTTGACCTTGGCCTTACGGCCCGCCAGGGCGTGCATCAGACCAGCCACAGCGGCGGCGCCGCCCATGTCCCACTTCATTTCTTCCATGCCGTCGGCCGGCTTCAGCGAAATGCCGCCGGTGTCGAAGCAAACGCCCTTGCCGACGAAGGCGATGGGGGCCTCGCCTTCCTTGCCGCCGTTCCACTGGATGACGGCCAGCTGGCTTTCACGCTCCGAACCCAGGCCGACGCCCAGCAGGGTGTGCATGCCCAGCTTTTCCATCTCGGCTTCGCCCAGGATCTCGACCTTAGCGCCCAGTGCTTCCAGTTCCTTCACACGGCGCGCGAACTCGGCCGGGTAGAGGACGTTGGCCGGTTCCGACACCAGGTCGCGCGAGAACAGGACGGCGTCGGCGACAGCCGACAGCGGACCGAAGGCGGCCTCGGCGGCCGCTGCGTCCGAGGTGACGACGCGAATCGCGGTGACCGAGGGAATCTTGTCGGCCTTCTGCTTGGTCAGATATTTGGCGAAGCGATAGGCGGCCAGACGCACGGCGAAAGCGACGCGGGCGGCCTGTTCCGCCGACAGGTGGGCAGCGTCGATGGTCAGGACTTCAGCACCCGACAGCTTGGCGGCGTGATAGGCGGCGGCGGCGGCGGTTTCGACCGCCAGATCGTCGAACTTGTCAGCCGCGCCCGCGCCGACCAGCAGCACCGAGTTGGCGTCGACGCCCGCCGGGGCCGCAACCGTCAGATTGCTGTTGGCGGCGCCAGTGAAGCGGCTGTTCGTCATCGCCTTGGTGAGAGCGCCCGACGCGGCGGCGTCCAGGGCCGAGCCCGTACCGGCCAGCGCGCGACCTTCGTGGACCAGAACGGCAAGGATTTGAGCGGCGCTGGGGGAAGCGACGAACTCGATTTTCATGAAACCTACTCCAGGCCGAGGTTCTGTGCCCCGGTCGTGCTTGAATCGGACATAACGCAGCGGCTGTTTCACCGTCGCGCTGGGATGTGTATTACATGGCCCGCATCGCTCCCGGCTGCAACTCGCTCGCCCCCAAAACCCTTTCTTTCCAGACCATGACGCTGATTCAGGGCTATCTCTTCCGCCAGATCGGCCTGCCCGTCGTGGCAGCGTGCGTGGCGCTGGCCGGAATCGGCCTTCTTAGCCAAAGCCTGGATCAGCTCGAAGTCATCGTCGAGCGTGGCCAGAGCGTATGGGTCATGGCCAAGCTGACCCTGCTGGCCCTGCCCCAGTTGATTGCCGTCATCCTGCCCATCGGCCTTTTCGTCGGCGCGCTGATCGCCCTGACGCGGCTGCAGCGCGAACAGGAACTCACCGCCGCCTACGCTGCCGGCGTCAGCCGC
Source organism: Brevundimonas sp. NPDC090276 (assembly GCF_044772165.1). Classification (NCBI taxonomy): domain Bacteria; kingdom Pseudomonadati; phylum Pseudomonadota; class Alphaproteobacteria; order Caulobacterales; family Caulobacteraceae; genus Brevundimonas; species Brevundimonas sp. NPDC090276. The sequence goes on from NZ_JBIVYK010000002.1 coordinate 788,969, forward strand.
TGGTCGCTGATCCGGCCGGCGATCCAGATCGCCGTCATCGTCGCCGTCATCGCCCTTATCACCAATGTCTTCGTCCAACCGTGGGCCCAGCGTGAAGGCCGCCGTCAGGCCTTCGCCATCCGCACCGACCTGGCCGCCCTGCTGGTCGAAGAGGGCCGCTTCGTCCAGGGCCCTGGCGGCCTGACGGTCTATGTGCAGCAGATCGAGCAGAACGGTCTGCTGAAAAACCTGTTCGTCTACCTGGACAACGGCAAGACGGTGACGACCTGGGACGCCGAGACCGCCCGCTTCGGCCGCATCGACGGCGTGCCGATCCTGACCATGCAAAACGGCTCGATGCAGCGCTACTCGTCGCGCGATGTGCTGAACCAGCTGTCGTTTGACCAGCAGGTCTTCGACCTGTCGCCCTATACCAAGACAACCGAACGCATCCGTTTCAAACCGTCCGATATGTGGCTGACGGAACTGTTCAATCCCACGCCTGCCCAATTGGAAAGCGCGGGGACGCGCGGAGAATTGCTGGCGGAGGCCCACTCCCGATTGGCCTCGCCGCTCTACGCCCTGGCGGCGATGGCGCTGGCGCTGACGGCCATCCTTGGCGGATCCTTCAGCCGCACCGGTTACAGTGGCCGCATCGCCAAGGCGGCGGGCGTGTTCCTGGTCGTCCGCGTCGTCGGCTACGGCCTGGTCGCGGCCAGCGCCTGGAATGGTGCGCTGAACCTGCTGCAGTATCTGCTGCCGCTGGCCACCTGCTTCGTTGCGCTGCGCCTGCTGTTCCGCGCCCTCAAACCGCATCGTCGGCGCGTCTGGGCGCCCTATGAGCGTTTCAAGGCGAGGTTCGCATGAGGCTCCGTTTAGGCCGCATCGAGCGCTACGTCCTGGTCCAGCAGTTGCGGGCTCTGGCCGTGGCCCTGGCCGTCATCTCGGCCCTGGTGATGCTCATCGACTTCGTCGAGGTGTCGCGTGGACTGAACTCGTCCGGCGAACTATCCAGCGCCCGCATCTTCGGCCTGGTGCTGCTGAAATCGCCCAGCGTCATCATCCAACTGCTGCCCTTCGTCTTTCTGTTCGGCACACTGGCGGCCTTTGTCGGGCTGAACCGACGCAGCGAACTGATCGCCATGCGGGCGGCTGGCGTCTCGGCCTGGCGTTTCGTCCTTCCGGCTGCGGCTTGCGCCCTGGTGCTCGGCGTTCTCACCGTCACCGTGTTTGGCCCCATGGCTGCGGCGGGCGACGGCCTGTGGCAACGCGAACGCGGACGAATTTCCGGATCGACCCCCGGAGCCGATGCGCAACAGGCCGTCTGGCTACGTGAGGGCGACGCCTCGCGGCAGATGATCATTCGCGGCGCACAGCAGGACCCGGCCAGCGGTCGCCTGCTGGACGCCAGCTTCTTCATCTACACCACCACGCCGGAGGGCCACCGCACCTTCACCGAGCGGATCGACGCCGCCACGGCCTCTCTGACCGCCGGCCGCTGGCGCCTGACAGACGCCACGGGCGCCCAGACCGGCCAGCGCGCTGTTCGCTACGCTACGCTGGATCTCCCCTCCAATCTGGCCGACGAAGAAGCCTTCCAGCGCTTCGCCCGGCCGCAGTCCACACCCTTCTGGTCGCTGCCGAACCAGATCCAGAGAATCGAGGACGCGGGCTTCGCCTCGACGGCCTATCGGTTGCGCCTGCAACAGCTTCTGGCGACGCCGCTGATGTTCGCCGCCATGTCGATTCTGGCCGCCGCTTTCTCTTTGCGTCTGATGCGCCTGGGCGATCTGGCGCGGATGGCCGTCGCCGCTGTCGTGCTGGGTTTCGCCTTCTTCTTCGTGAACCAGTTCTCATCAGCCATGGGCTCGGCCGAGGTCGTGCCGCCTTTCCTGGCGGCGTGGTTGCCGCCTGTGCTAACGGCGCTCGCCGCCTTTACCTTGCTGTTCTATACCGAAGACGGCTAATCGGACGGTTTCCGGTCGCCCGGCAAAGAGTGGATTCCGCATGAGTGATCGCCGCACATCCCGAGAGGGAGCCCTGCGCGCCCGGCTCCTGGCCGGTGCGGCCCTGATCGCCTGTATGCCCGCGCTACCGGCGCTGGCCCAGAACGCCGGCGCCCCAACGCAAGCGCAAGCTGCATCGACGACGCAGACGACGGACCAGCCTGCTTCGGACGGCCTGTCGCCAGGCGGCCTCTATGTGAACGCCGATTCGGCGGCCCGTGAAGGCGACGTCGTCACCGCCAGCGGCACGCCGGATGATCGTGTCTTTGCCCGCACCCGCGACCACAGCATCCGCGCTGAGCAGGTCACCTACGACCTCAAGAGCGGCGTCGCGACCGCCGCCGGTCACGCCGAGGTGGTGGCCCCTGACGGCTCAGTTCTCCACGCCAGCCGCGTCGAACTGGATGCGGACTTCAAGGCCGGAGTCGCCACCGATCTGGCCCTGCGCCTGGCCAACGGCGCCAGCCTGATGGCCGCGACCGCTGTGCGCCGCTCGGAAAACGTCAGCGAGTTGAACCGGGTCATCTTCACCCCCTGCCCGATCTGCGACGTCGACGGCCCCAAACAGCCGACCATTTCGATCCAGGCTGACAAGGCCGTGCAGGACGAAAACCTTCGCGCCATCCTGTACCGCAACGCAGTCTTCCGTGTCGGCGGCGTGCCCGTCTTCTACCTGCCGGCCTTCGCCCACCCCGACCCCAGCGTTGATCGCGCCTCCGGCTTCCTGATCCCTCGCGTGGACTGGGACGAGGGCCGAGGCGGCTCGGTCGAAATTCCGTACCTGCTCGTAGTCTCGCCGTCCGAAGACTGGCTCTTCAGCCCGCAGATCAACACCAAGGTCGCGCCCTTGATGAACCTGCAATGGCGGCGGCGCTTCGAGAATGGGACCATCGTCGCGCGCGGCGGCTACACCTACGGCCGCAACTTCGGCGACTTCGACCTGGACGGCGACGGCGACACCGAAAGCAATGTCCGGTTCGGCGACCGCACCAGCCGCAGCTATCTGCTGGCGCACGGCAAGTTCGATCCCGAGGGACCATGGCGCTATGGCTTCACCGCCGAGCGGGTTTCAGACAAGACCCTGTTCGACCGCTATGACGTCAGCTCGACCTATCAGGACAACGGCCTCTACTATGGCGACCGTCGTCGCCTGATCAGCCAGGTCTACGCCGAGCGTCAGACCCAGAGATCCTATCTCTCGGTGGCCGCCTTCTCGATCCAGAGCCTGCGGCTGGACCCGCGCTTTTCCGCGACGGACTTCCGCGACCCGAACGGCTTCAAGATCTTCGAGCGCGAGAACACCTTGCCTCTGGTCGCGCCCATCGTGGACGCGCGCTGGGAACCCGAAGGTCCGGTGTTCGGCGGACGTCTGCGTTTGCGCGGTTCGGCCGTGGCCTTGACGCGCGACGCCTATGTCGGCTTCCCGACCCTGCGCCCCGAATTGATCCCGCCCGGTCTGACCGATGATCTGCCTGGGGTCGACAGCCGCCGCGTCACGGGCCAGGTCGACTGGCGGCGGACGATCATCACGCCGACAGGTCTGCGCTGGGAGCCGTTCGTCGATGGTCGACTGGACGTCTATTCCGTGGATGATCTGCCGCCAATGCTCGGCAAAACCTCCGACGTTCTGTCGCGCGGACGCGCCAGCGCGGGCGTGGATGTCAGCTATCCGCTGTATCGCCGCCTTAGCGCCTCATCGGATCTGGTGCTGGAACCCATGGCCCAGTTGTCGGCTTCGACCGACGCTGACCTGGACCCGCGCATCCCCAACGAAGACAGCCAAACGCTAGAATTGGACGAGACGTCCCTGTTCAGCATGGATCGTTTTCCTGGCTACGACCTGATGGAAGGAAGGCTGCGCTTCACGGCCGGCGCTCGCGCCACTCTGCGCTGGGACGACAAGCGATCCGCCAGCCTGTTCATCGGGCGCTCCATTCGGGCCGACGAACAGCGTGAATTCCTCACCCCGATTCCCGACGATCCGTCGAGGCTCTATGATCCGTCGGGCATTGCTTCTCGTACGACCGATTGGGTAGTTCAGGCGACCTTCTCGCCCTCCGAGCGTATGCGTGGATGGTTCCACGCCACTGTCGATGGAAACGGCGAAGTGCGACGCGCGGAAACAACCGTCGACGGACGATGGGGGCGCCGCAACGCCGCGAGCATGAGCTACATCATAGACCGTTCCAACCCGGTCAGCGGCCCCCTCAACCGCAACTACGAATTCGTCCAGCTTTCCGGCCAGCAATTCATCCATGGCAACTGGGGCGTCGCGGTGAACGGCATCGCCGACCTGGAACGCAATATCATCACCCGGTCAGAGGTCGGCCTGCTGTTCGACGACGATTGCTTCCGCTTCGAACTGGGCTGGCGGCGCGACAATACTCGGGTACGCCCGACGGGTCCCTCCGAGGGCGTCTATGTTCGACTTAACCTCGCCACTTTCGGAGGTTCAGGTTATGATCGAAGAGATATGCGGTAAGCATGGCGTGCAGGGGCGTACGCCCTACGTGGCCCGGAATGCTTGATGGCGCTGCTGGGACCGGGTCGAGACCGCTTTAGGGAATCAGGACTGACGATGCGTTTAATGCGTTACACGACGGGCGTGGCCATGGCCGCCCTTATGGCCGTTACGGCTGTCGGACCGTCGCTGGCCCAGACGGCGCCGGCGCAGCCAGCGCCCGCTGCGGGCACTCTAAACCCCGCGGCGGAAGAAGCCCCGCAGCGCGCAGCGACCGCAGCGCCTCAGTTCCGCATGGCTGACGGCATCATCGCCACCGTCAATGACCGGATCATCACAGGCTTCGACCTGCGTCAGCGGATGCTGGTGCTCATGGCCATGACCCAGGTCCAGCCGACCGAAGAAAACATCGGCGCCATCCAGCAGCAGGCCCTGAACGACCTGATTGAACAGCACCTGCAGGCCGCTGAAATCGCCAAGTTCGAGCAGTTGAAGATTTCCGACGCCGAAGTGGATCAAGAGATCGCCGGCATGGCCCGTGAGGCCGGCACGACACCGCAGGGCTACATGGCCTTCCTCGAACAGGGCGGCATCCGTCCCCAGCCCTTCCGCGAGCAACTGCGTATTGAGATCGCCTGGCGGGATCTGGTCGGGGGTCGCTTCAGAGACCGCGCCAAGGTCACCCGCACCCAGGTCGAACAGGCAATGCGCCAACTGACCGAGTCGGCGACCAAGCCCCAGTATCTGGTAGGGGAAATCTACATCGAAGCCAGCCGCGTCGGCGGCATGCAGGAAGCGATGAACGGCGCCAGCCAGCTGGTGCAGCAAATGGTCCAGGGGGCCCCCTTCATGGCCGTCGCCCGTCAGTTTTCGGCCGCCCCGTCAGCCGCCCGCGGCGGTGACGCCGGCTGGGTGGTGCAAGGCACGGTCCAGCCCGCTCTGGAGCAGGCGATGGCAGCGCTCGACGTCGGCCAACTGTCCAATCCGATCCCGGTCGATGGCGGCGTCTACATCCTCTATATGCGCGACAAGCGTTCTGGCGCGGCCACCAGCCTGGTGCAGATGAAGCAGGTCATGATCGAGCTGCCGGAAACCGCCAGTGAAGCCGACGTCGCCGCCGCCACCCAACGCCTTGAGTCGTTCCGCAGCGGAACCACTTGCGACAACATCCTGCAGCGTGCTCGCGCCGAGCAGGGCATGCAGGGCGCTGATCTGGGCGAAAGCGACGTGGCCAACCTGCTGCCGCAGTTCCAGCAGGTCGCACGTTCGGCCGACGTCGGGTCCATCAGCAGCGTCGTGCGCAGCCCCTTGGGCGTCCACGTCCTGGCCGTCTGCGGCCGCCGTCTCGGCGGCCCCGAAGCGCCTTCGGCGCAGCAGGTCGAAGCGCGCCTGCAAAACCAGAACTACGCCATGCTGGGCCGCCGCTATCTGCGCGATCTGCGAGCCGACGCCCTGATCGAAGTCAAGCAGTGATGTTCGGGCGGCCGCTCATCGTCACGATGGGCGACCCCGCCGGCGTGGGGCCGGAGATCATCGCCAAGGCGTGGCCGGTTCTGGCCACGCCGCCCGGCCCCCTGGCTCCCGTCACGCCCTTCGCCGTCATAGGCGACGCCGACGTCCTGGCGGCCCAGGGCGTGAAGGTCGAGCAAATCTTCAGTCCGACGGACGCTCGCAGCGTCTTCGGCCGCGCCATTCCCGTCCTGCACCATCCGGCCCCCGCGCCGGTCACGCCGGGCGTACCCGATCCCCGCAACGCCCCCGCCGTGGCCGACTGGATCGAGCGCGCGGTCGATCTGGTCATCTCGGGCGAAGGCGGCGGCGTGGTCACGGCCCCCATCGCCAAGGCGCCGATGTACGCCTCGGGCTTCCGCTTCCCCGGGCACACCGAGTTCATCGCCGAGCTGACGGCCGACATGCCGTTCAGCGGCACGCGGGGCCCGGTCATGATGCTGACGGCCAAGGATTTGCGCGCCTGTCTGGTGACCATCCATGTCCCGATCGACCAGCTGCCGGAACTGGTGACAGCAGACCGCATCATGCGCGTCGCCCGCGTCGTCCACGAATCGATGAAGCGCGACTTCGGCATCCATGCCCCGCGCCTGGCCATGGCCGCCCTGAACCCCCACGCGGGCGAAGGCGGCTCGATCGGGCTGCAAGAGGTCGAGGTCCTGCGCCCCGCCGCCGCCGCCCTGCGCGCCGAAGGGCTGAACATCACCGACCCCCTGCCCGCCGACACCCTGTTCCACGACGAGGCGCGCGCCCGCTACGACGCGACGGTCTGCCTCTATCACGATCAGGCCCTGATCCCGGTCAAGACCCTGGACTTCTGGGGCGGGGTGAACGCCACGCTCGGCCTGCCCATTGTCCGCACCTCGCCCGACCACGGCACCGGTTTCGACATCGCCGGCAAGGGGATCGCCCGCGCCGACAGCTTCATCGCTGCCGTGCGACTGGCTTCAGAGATGGCGGCGGCGCGCGCCACGCGCTAAGGCGTCCCGTATGACGGACCTTCCCTCCCTTCGCGAGACGCTCGACGCCCACGGCCTGCTGGCCAAGAAGAGCTTCGGCCAGCACTTCCTGCTGGACCTGAACGTAACGCGAAAGATCGTCCGCTACGCAGGTCCGTTCGACGGCCGCGCCGTAATCGAGGTCGGCCCCGGCCCCGGCGGTCTGACCCGCGCCATTCTGGAAAGCGACGCCGGCAAGGTGGTGCTGGTCGAGAAGGACCCGCGCTTCATCCCCCTGCTCAGCGAACTGGACGACGGCTCGGGCCGCCTGACCATCGTCGAGGGCGATGCCCTGAACGTGCGCGAGAACCAGCTCGTCGAGGGTCCGGCCCATCTGGTGTCGAACCTGCCCTACAACGTCGGCACGCCGTTGCTGATCAAATGGCTGACGGGACCGTGGACGCCCTGCGCCCTGACCCTGATGTTCCAGAAGGAGGTGGCCGAGCGCATCGTGGCCGCTCCCGGCGACGACGCCTATGGCCGCCTGGCCGTCATCACCCAGGCCGTGGCCGAGGCCCGCATCGTCATGCACCTGCCCGCCGCCGCCTTCACGCCGCCGCCCAAGGTGGCCTCGGCGGTCGTGCATGTGGTCCCGCGCGCCGAGCGCCCCTCGCCCGAGCGCCTGAAGAAGCTGGAACGCGTCACCGCCGCCGCCTTTGGCCAGCGCCGCAAGATGCTACGCTCCAGCCTGAAACAGCTCGGCGGCGCCGCTCTTTGCGAGGCCGCCGGCATCGAACCCGACGCCCGCGCCGAAGTCATCGACATCGCCGGCTTCCTCCGCCTGGCCGACGCCCTCAAGTAAAGCTTGCCATGACTGTTGAAATCGAACCCTTCCGCGCGATCAGCGTCAGCCGCCTGGCCCATGAGTTGAAGGCCCAGGGCCGCTCCATCATCCACATGGAGTTCGGCCAGCCCTCGACCGGCGCCCCCGCCGCCGCCATCGCCCAGGCCCACCGCATTCTGGACAGCGAGCCCGGCGGCTACTGGGAAAGCCCGGCCCTGCGCGCCCGCGTCGCCAAGCTCTATGACGACCGCTACGACGTCACCGTCGATCCCGAGCGGGTGGTCATGACGGCGGGCGCATCCCCCGCCCTGGTGCTGGCCCTGATGATGCGCTTCCAGCCCGGTGATCGCGTGGCCATCGCCCGTCCCGGCTACGTCGCCTATCGCAACACCTTGAAGGCCCTGCACATGGAGCCTGTCGAGATCGACTGCGGCCCCGAGGTGCGCTTCCAGCTGACCGCCGAGGCCCTGCGCGCCCTCGAACCCGTGCCCGCTGGCGTCATCATCGCCAGCCCCGCCAACCCGACCGGCACCATCATCCCCGAGGCCGAGCTAAAGGCCATCGCCGAGGTCTGCCGCGAGCGCAACATCTCGATCATCTCGGACGAGATCTACCACGGCCTGTCCTATACCGGCCCAACCCCGTCCATGCTGCAGTTCGAGCCGAACGCATTGATCGTCAACAGCTTCTCAAAATACTGGAGCATGGCGGGCTGGCGTCTCGGCTGGTTGATCCTGCCCGAGACCGAGGTGCCGCAGGCCCGCGCCCGCGTCGGCAACATGTTCCTGACCCCCGCCACCCTCAGCCAGCACGCCGGTCTGATCGCCATGGACGAGGAAGAGGAGCTGGAGGCCAATATCGACGTCTATCGCGCCAACCGCACCCTGATGCTCGACGCCCTGCCGGCCATGGGCCTGCGCTCCATCGCCCCGCCCGACGGCGCCTTCTATATCTACGCCGACATCGGCCACCTGACCGACGACAGCATCAGCTTCTGCGAGGCCCTGTTGCGCGAAACCGGCGTGGCGACCGCCCCAGGCGTCGACTTCGATCCGGTCAACGGCCACCGCTTCATCCGCTTCAGCTTCGCCGTCTCGACGGCGCAGGTCGAGGACGCCCTCAACCGCATCAAGCCCTTCTTCGCGGCGCGAACGGCGGCCGCCGAGGAACGCCTCAGCGCCTAGAGGCGTTCGTCAGGGCCCGAAACCTTCGGAGCCTTCATGCTGAAATCGCGTCTTGTTGCTTCCGCCGCCCTGCCCTTCACCGTGGTCTTCCTGACCGCCTGCGGATCGCCCGCCGAGACGCCAGAGCCCGAACAGCCGCCCGCCGGTTCACCCGCGCCTGCGCTCACGCGAGAGGCGATTGAAGCGGCGGTGTTCGAGGCTGCACCTCCCGCCGCCAACGCCGAGACGGCGCCCGCTACGCCCGATCCCGCCATCGCCCGCGCCCAGATCCTGCTGGACCGCGCCAACTTCTCCCCCGGCGTCATTGACGGCCTGGGCGGCGACAATACGCGTCAGGCCATCGCTGCGTTTGAAAAGGCCGCCGGTCTGCCCGAGGACGGCGTTCTGGACGCCGAAGTCTTCCGCCGCCTGGCAGCGAGCGATGCGGGCAAGGTCATGGCCGACTACGTCATCACCGCCGCTGACCTGGCCGGGCCCTTCATCGGTCAGGTCCCGTCCGACCTTCAGACCATGTCGAAGTTGGAGACCGTGGGCTACGCCACGCCGCTGGAGGCCTTGGCCGAGAAGTTCCACATGACCGAGGGCCTGCTGCGCGCCCTCAATCCCGGGGTCGAGTTCGGCAAGGCGGGCCAGAGCATCACCGTCGCCGCCGTCGCCCAGACCGACCTAACCGCCGACGTCGCCCGGATCGTGGTGGACAAGACCGAGCGTTCGGTCCGGGCCTATGACGCTGACAACAAGCTGCTGGCCTTCTATCCGGCCACCATCAGCAGTTCCGCCCGCCCCGCGCCCTCGGGCGACCTGAGCGTGGTCGGCGTCGCGCCAGAGCCCAACTACACCTACGACCCCGACCGGGTCAGCTATGATCGGGGCGACCGCAAGGTGATCGTGCCGCCCGGACCGAACAATCCGGTCGGTTCGGTGTGGATCGACCTGTCGCGCGACACCTATGGCATCCACGGCACGCCGGACCCGTCCAAGGTCGGCAAGACCTTCTCGAGCGGCTGCGTGCGTCTGACCAACTGGGACGCCGAACAGCTAGCATCCAAGGTCAAGCCGGGCGTGCGCGTGGTCTTCCGCTAGGCCTGCGGACCGTAAAGCTCAGCCGCCGTCCGGCCCGGCACGTCCAGCTGTCTCAGCGGCAGGGGCGCCGGGTCGGTGCGGACGCCCAGCGCGGCATAGGCGGCCGTGCTGGAGAAGCCATAGGGCTCGGCGTCGGCGTTGCTGAAGACGTAGAAGACCGCGTCCACCCGCGTCATCACCGCCGCCGCCAGACACATGGGGCAAGGGTGGCCGCTGGCGTAGAGGACGCTGCCCGACAGGTCGACGGTCCCCAGCGCCGGCCCCGCCTGACGCAGGGCCTCCATCTCGGCATGAGAACTGGGGTCGCAGGTCTCCAGCATCCGGTTGACGCCAGTCGCCACGACGACGCCGTCCTTGACCAGAACCGCGCCGAAGGGACGCCCGCCCGCGCGGACGTTCTCCAGCGCCAGATCCACGGCCTGGGTCAGCCAGCGACGGTGCTCGGCGTCGTTCATGGTCGTCAGACCACTTCCTTCATCAGGGCGCTCTTGTAGGCGTCGACCCACAGGTTGCGGTGACGGCGGCTGCGCTCGGCGTGATAGATGTGGGCCAGCTCGGCGTAGGAGCGGTCGAAGTCCTCGTTGACCAGGACGTAGTCGAACTCGTCGCAGTGCTCGATCTCGCCCTTGGCGTTGGCCACGCGGCGCTCGATCACGTCCTCGGCGTCCTGCGAGCGCGTCACCAGACGGCGGCGCAGTTCTTCCAGGCTGGGCGGCAGGACGAAGACGCGGGCGGCGTCGCCGGGGCATTTCTCGGCCACGTCGCGGGCGCCCTGCCAGTCGATGTCGAACAGGACGTCGCGGCCCTCGGCCAGGGCGCGGTCCACCGGCGCGCGCGGCGAGCCGTAGCGGTTGCCGTGCACGTCCGCCCATTCCAGGAAGGCGTCGGCGTCGATCAGACGCTGGAACTCCTCGTGGGTGACAAAGTGATAGTCGCGGCCGTCGACCTCGCCCGGACGGATGCCGCGCGTGGTCATGGACACCGACAGCTCCAGCCCCTTGTGGTCGGCCATCAGGCGGCGGCACAGCGAGGTTTTCCCGGCCCCCGACGGACTGGCCACGATCAGCAGGACGCCACGGCGGGGGGTGCGGTTATTCGACATTCTGAACTTGTTCTCGAAGCTGCTCGATGACGGCCTTCAGTTCGAGGCCGATTCCGGTGAGCGGCGTGGTAGCGGATTTCGAGCAGAGCGTGTTCGCTTCACGCATGAATTCCTGCATCAGGAAGTCGAGTTTTCGCCCGGCGGGGGGTTGCTGCAACAGTGTCCGCGCGGAATCGACGTGGGCCGTCAGCCGATCCAGCTCCTCGCGCACGTCCGCCTTGGTGGCCAGGGCGGCGGCTTCCAGGAAGATTCGCTCGTCCAGGCCCGGCGCATCGGGGGCCAGTTCGCTGATCCGGCGGGTGAAGCGTTCGCGGATCGCCTCGGTCTGGCTCGAGGCTTCCAGTTCGGCGCGCGCCGTCAGGGCCTCGATCGTGCCGACGAAGTCGTGGATGACCGGCGTCAGTTGCTCGCCCTCGCGCTGACGCGACAGCTTAAGCGCATCCAGCGCCTGTTCGACGGTCGCGGCGATGGCGGCCTCGACGGCGGCGTGGGCCTCGGGGTCCTCGACTTCTTCGGCCACCTCGATAACGCCGCGCAGGGACAGAAGGCCGTCGGCCGAAGGCGGCACCGCCCCCTCTTCCGCCAACTGGTTCGCCAGCTTCAGATAGGTCGCCAGCACGGCTTCGTTGACGCGCGGGGCGGGCTCGGCGCCCTCGGCCCGCTTGGCCTGGACGCCCAGCGTCACCTGACCCCGGTTCAGACGCGCCTGCGCCGCCGCCTTGGTCAGCCGCTCCAGGTTCTCAAAACTGCCGGGACCACGATAGCGGACCTCCAGTGAGCGTCCGTTGACCGAACGCGCCTCGACCGTCCAGGTCCAGCCGTCCAGCGTCCCGTCGGCCCGACCGAAGCCGGTCATGCCGGAGATGGCGCCGCTCATTGCGGGGCCGCCGTCGGCACGGAAATGACCTTGGCGCCCGGCGGGATGGCCACGGGCGCAGCCGCCGCTTCTCCCATCGGCGTCGGCGCGGCGCCGGGGACCGAGGCCGTCTGGCCCGGCGGCAGCCCCGCCTTGCGGCGCTCGATCTCGCGCCAGCGCGCCACGTTGAGCAGGTGCTCCGGATAAGTGCGAGCGAAGACGTGGCCGCCGGTGCCGTCGGCGACAAAGAAGACATATTCTGAACGCGGCGGGTTCAGCACCGCCTTCAGCGCCTCTTCGCCGGGGTTGGCGATGGGCGTCGGCGGCAGGCCGTCGATCAGATAGGTGTTCCACGGCGTCTGGGCGCGCAGTTCCGAGGCGCGGATGCCGCGTCCCAGCGGACGCCCCTTGGTCACGCCGTAGACGATGGTCGGATCGCTCTCCAGCCGCATCCCCAGCCGCAGACGGTTGGTGAAGACCGCCGCCACCTCGGGCCGTTCCGAGGCCAGCCCCGTCTCCTTCTCGACGATGGAGGCCAGTACCATGGCCTCTTCGGGAGTGGTGACAATGGTGTTGGGCGAGCGCTGGGCCCACAGGGCGTCCAGCTTGGTCTTGGCGGCGCGCTGCATGCGGGCGATGACCGAGGCGCGGGTCTCGCCGCGCGACACCTCATAGGTGTCGGGCCACAGGCTGCCCTCGACCGGCACCTCGACCTCGCCGGTCAGGACCGGCTGCTTCATCAGGATGTCGACCGCCTGCGCGCTGGACCAGCCCTCGGGCAGGGTCACGTAGTGGCGCACCGCCTTGCCGTCGACCAGCAGGCCGACCACGGTGGCCAGAGAGGCGCCCGACGGCACCTCATATTCGCCTGCGCGAATCTTGCGGTCGGCGCCGCTCAGGCTTACGGCGGCGCGGAACAGGTCGGTCGAACGGATCACGCCCGCCGATTTCAGATTGGCGGCGATCGCCGAGACGCCTGCGCCCGACGGCAGGGTGACGACGGTGGCGTCGCCCTCAGCCGCCTTCGGCCCCGGTCCCCAGTAGACCGTCCACAGGGCGATCAGAGCCGCGACCACGAACAGGCCCAGGGTCCCGGCGGCGGTGATCAGACCGACGCCGAGGCTGGACTTGCCCGAATTCGAGGACGCTCCGCCGCCGCCCCGCTTCGGCACGCGGTTCCTGGGGATGCGAACCTTGGGCGTGGGACGACGCGACGGAGCCTTGGCCAAGTCAGTCGACCTTCTTGAAGATCACGGCCGCATTGGTGCCGCCGAAGCCAAAGCTGTTGGACATGGCGACATCGATCTTCATCGGCTTGCCCTTGTGCGGGACCAGGTCGATCGGCGTCTCCATCTCCGGGTCGTCCAGGTTGATGGTCGGCGGGGCGATCTGGTCGCGGATGGCCAGGACCGAGAAGATGCTCTCGATGGCCCCGGCGGCCCCCAGCAGGTGACCCGTCATCGACTTGGTCGAGGAGACGGCGACATCCTTGGCGTGATCACCGACCAGACGCTCGATGGCCTTCAGTTCGATCCAGTCGGCCATGGTCGAAGTGCCGTGGGCGTTGACGTAGTCCAGGTCCGAAGGCTGCAGGCCCGCGCGCTTCAGCGCCGCCTTCATGGCGCGCAGGCCGCCGTCGCCGTCCTCGGACGGGGCGGTGATGTGATAGGCGTCGCCGCTCATGCCGTAGCCGACGACCTCGGCATAGATCTTGGCGCCACGCGCCTTGGCGTGTTCGTACTCTTCCAGCACCATGATGCCGGCGCCCTCGCCCATGATGAAGCCGGCGTGGCCGCGGTCATAGGGACGCGAGGCCTTTTCGGGCGTGTCGTTGTAGGCGGTGCACAGGGCCTTGCAGGCCAGGAAGCCGGCGATGCCGATCGGCACGACCGAGCTTTCGGCGCCGCCCGCCACCATGACCTCGGCGTCGCCCAGGGCGATCATGCGAGCCGCGTCGCCGATGGCGTGGGCGCCGGTGGCGCAGGCGGTGACGACCGAGTGGTTAGGGCCCTTCAGGCCGTGGCGGATCGAGATCTGGCCCGAGGCCAGGTTGATCAGAGCCGAGGGAATGAAGAAGGGGCTGACGCGACGGACGCCCTGTTCCTTCAGCACGATGGCCGTGTCGGCGATGGGGCCGAGGCCGCCGATGCCGGAGCCCACCATGACGCCGGTCGCTTCCTTGTCGTCCTCTGATTCGGGCTTCCAGTTGGCGTCAGCCAGAGCCTCATCGGCGGCGGCGATGGCGTACAAGATGAAGTCGTCGACGCGCTTACGGTCCTTGGCCGACATCACCTGATCGGGATCGAAGACGCCCGGCTGATCCGGCGCGCCGCGACCACGACCGTCGACGGACGGCACTTCGCCAGCGATGGTGCAGCCGTAGCCCTCGGTATCAAAGGCGGTGATCGGACCGATGCCCGAGCGCCCCTCGACGATGCCCTGCCAGACATGTTCCACGCCCGAACCGAGCGGAGTGACAAGGCCGAGGCCCGTAATGACGACGCGGCGCATGGTTCGCGCTCCTTGGACTATAAGAATCGTGACCGAAAACAATAATGGCCGCCGGACGGTCCCGCTAGGGGCCCGCCACGGCGGCCATCACTTAGGAAGTGCGACGAATCGCAGCCGGATTAACCAGCCAGCTTCTCGTCGATGAACTTCACAGCGTCGCCGACGGTCTGGATGTGCTCAGCGGCGTCATCCGGGATCTCGACGTCGAATTCTTCTTCGAAGGCCATGACCAGTTCGACGTTGTCGAGCGAGTCAGCGCCCAGGTCGTCGATGAAGGAAGCCTTTTCCGTGACCTTGTCCGGATCGGCGTCCAGGTGGTCGATAACGATCTTGCGGACGCGTTCGAGGGTGTCGGACATGAGTGTCTCTCTGCCTGTTTGTTTGTCGCCGTGAAGGCGGGGTCTCAATGTTCGCCGTGTCACGGCAGCTCTTGGGAAGCAAGCCCCCGAAGAGACTCACGACCGCGAAGCGTTCCCGCCCTTTAGCACAGCCATCGGGGCGGGAAACAGATTGTTGCGCGTCGTGATGACGACGCGCAACGCCTTAAATCATCGCCATGCCGCCGTTTACGTGCAGGGTCTGCCCCGTGACATAGGCGGCTTCGTCCGATGACAGATAGACGGCGGCGGCGGCGATTTCGTCGCCCGTGCCCAGACGGCCCGACGGAATTTTGGTCAGAATGGCCTCGCGCTGCTGGTCGTTCAGCACGTCGGTCATCGGCGAGGCGATAAAGCCCGGCGCGATGCAATTCACCGTGATCCCGCGCGAGCCGACTTCCTGAGCCAGCGATTTGGAGAAGCCGATCATGCCGGCCTTGGACGCCGAATAATTGGTCTGGCCGGGGTTGCCGGTCACGCCGACCACCGAGGTCACGCCGATGATGCGACCCGAACGGCGCTTCATCATCCCCTTCACCGCCGCGCGGGTCAGGCGGAAGTAGCTCTCCAGATTGATCTGGATGACGGACTGGAAGTCCTCGTCCTTCATCCGCATCAGCAGGCCGTCCTTGGTGATGCCGGCGTTGGCGACCAGGATGTCCAGCGGCCCGCCGGCGGCTTCCTCGGCGCGCGCGACCAGACCGTCGACCGATTCCGCGTCCGACAGGTTGGCGGCGGCGAAGAAGGCGCGCTCGCCCAGTTCCTTGGCCAGATCAGCCAGAACGGCTTCGCGCGTGCCCGACAGCACCACCGTCGCGCCCTGGGCGTGCAGCGAGCGCGCGATGGCCCCGCCGATGCCGCCGGTCGCGCCGGTCACCAAGGCGATCTTTCCCGAAAGATTGAACATTTGTTTCTATCCCTATGAAATCAGAGCGACTTCGCAAACGCTTCGAGGTCTTCCGGCGTGTTAAGCGCCAGGCTCTCGGCGTCCGGCGCGATGCGCTTGGCCATGCCGGTCAGGACCTTGCCCGAGCCGATCTCGGCGAAGAGGGTCACGCCGCCCTCGCCTGCCATCCACTCCATGCTCTCGCGCCAGCGCACGCGGCCCGTGACCTGCTCGACCAGCAGGTGGCGGATCACCTCGGCGTCCGTTTCCGGGCGGGCGGTGACGTTAGCGACCACCGGCACGGCCGGGGCGAGGATCTTCGCGTCGGCCAGGGCGGCGGCCATTTCGTCGGCGGCGGGCTGCATCAGCGAGCAGTGGAAGGGCGCCGAGACGTTCAGCGGGATAGCCCGCGCGCCCAGTTCCTTGGCCTTCTCGATGGCGCGGTCCACGGCGGCCTTGTCGCCCGAGATGACGACGTTGCCGTTGTTGTTGTCGTTGGCGACGACGCAGACGCCGACTTCCGAACCGGAAGCGGCAGCGGCTTCGGCCAGAGCCAGGTCGGTCTTGGGACCGATCAGCGAGGCCATCGCCCCCTTGCCCACCGGCACGGCGCGCTGCATGGCCTGGCCGCGCAGCTTCAGCAGACGCGCCGTGTCCGACAAGCTGATCGCCCCGACCGCCGCCAGAGCCGAATATTCGCCCAGCGAGTGACCGGCCACGAAGCCGGCCTTGGTCACGTCCACGCCGAACTCGACCTTCAGCACCCGCGCCGCCGCCGCCGAGACGGCCATCAGGGCCGGCTGGGCGTTTTCCGTCAGGGTCAGCTGGTCTTCCGGGCCTTCGCGCATCAGGTCGAACAGCTTCTGGTTCAGCGCGTCGTCGACCTCGGCGAAGACGTCGCGGGCGCTGGCGAAGGCCTCGGCGAGAGCTGCGCCCATGCCGACGCTCTGGCTGCCCTGACCGGGGAAGAGAAGCGCGAGGGTCATCGAGGAAGGATCCGTGGTCCGTTGATTCAAGGGGCCGAGGGGTAGGCGAAACCCTCCCCAACGGCAAGAAGAACGGCGGATCGCCCCTCTATCAGTCCTTGATTTCAGCCGTGCAGGGCCGGTCATCCGGCCCCGCCGCGCCATCACAACGACGCAAGGCCAGCAAGCTCTGATCGCTCTCGGCCAGACGATTACGGCCGTCCCCCCCCCGCGTCAGGGTAAAGGCGTCGTAGAGTTGACCCGTAGCTGTGAAGGCCCGGAACGACAAACGGTCGGCCTCGACGTCGATCAGCTGATAGAGCTCGGTGTTCTCGGCGGCGCGCACCGGCTGGGTGTCCGCCCGATCGTTCAGGCCGTACATCTTGGACCCCGTGACCGAGACGACATAGACCGGCCCTTGCGGGCGCCCCGCCGCGCTGTCGGCGCGCGAAGCCTCGGCGCCCGTCGGGTTGGAGACGCGACCATAGCAGTGGTCATGGCCCTGCAGCACCAGATCGATATTGCGGGCGTCGAAGATCGGCTTCCACGCGGCCTTCAGCTCTTCCGTGTCTTCCGGTCGGGCGCAGGTATAGATGGGCTGGTGGAACAGGGCGACGTTCCAGCGCGCGGGGCTGCTGGCCAACGCAGCGTCCAACCAGCGCGTCTGCGCCTCCAGCCCGCCCAGATCCAGCGCCGCCGTGCCGTCCAGAACGATGAAGCGGACGCCCTGATAATCGACGAAGTAACTGGTCGCCTTCACGCCCTCGGCGCCATTGTCCGGCAGGGCGAACTGCAGGGCCCAGTGCGGCCCGAGCACCCGCGTTTCCTCACCGTTCGGCAGCACGTGATCGACGTATTCGTGATTGCCGCTGGCGGGCAACTGCGGCGTCATGGCGAAGGCGCGACCGCCGGCCTCGGTCCATTCTCCCCACTCGTCGTCGTGAACCTTGACCTCGCGCTGGGCCACCAGATCGCCGGCGTGGACGACCAGAGCCGCCGGACCAGCCTCCTTGAAGGCCGAGCGGATCACGCGCGAGCCGATCTCCAGAATGTCGTTCTGAGTGTCGCCCAGATAGATGAAGCGGAAGGGCGCAAACGCTGCCTTGGCCGTGCGGAACGGCAGCCACTCGCTCCAGCCGTCGGCGGCGCGCACACGATAGACGTAGCGGGTATCAGGTTTCAGTCCATCGAAGCGAACCTGATGATAGAGGGCCTGACCATTCTCGTTGGCCATCGGGGCCGTGGTCCCGGCCACCGTGCGCGCGGTGTAGCCCAGCAGCGGGCCGTCGATCTCTTCGGCGATCTGGGCTTCGGCGGCCGTCTGACGGGTGTCGGTACGCCAGGCCACGCCTGCCCCGCGGGCGGCGTCGGCAGCCGGGCTCAGAACAATACGGTCAGCCCATCCCTTGGCGGCCCAACGACCGTTCGGCGCGTGCAGCGGCGCCGGCATCGGATCGGGGTCCGGCGGAGCGACGATCTGGGCCATCGACGGCGCGGCGGCCATCAGCACAGCAGCGGCGGCCAGGAAGGCGGCGGACAGTTTCATGGAAGTCTCCCCGATAAGCTGAGCGAGGAGCTACCGACCTATTGCAACGGTTCGCCGGGGCTTTTGTGAAACTCCTGCGAGGATTGCGCCGCCTACAACGGGATCAGGCCGATCAATTCCTTGCCCGCCAGAACGGCGAACAACATGGCCGCCGCCCCCAGCATGGCGTTCGACAGACCATGACTGCGCCATTCCCTCGGCACTCGGTCGCTGTTCAGCAGCCACAGCAACGTCCCCGCCAGGAAGGGCATGAACAGACTGCCCAGCACCCCATAGGCCACGATCAGGCCGAACGGCCGCTCGATGAACAGCAGGGCCATGGGCGGGAAGGTCAGCCACAGGGCGTAGCCCCGGAACGCCCGGCTACGGTCGCCGCGCACAGCCTCATCGTCCGCCCTGCCCCGCACATGGGCCGTGAAGTCGGCGAACATCAAGCTGACGCCCTGCCAGACGCCCAACAGGCTGGAGAAGCTGGTGGCCCAGAAGCCGACCAGGAACAGGATGGAGATCGGCCGCCCGAACCGCTCCCTCAGCACCTGATCCAGATCCAGCAGGCCCCGGTCGCCGCCCTGAAGCGCGATGCCCGCCGCGTGCAACAGTTCGGCCCCGACGATCAGCATGGCCACCACGAAGACGCCGGTGACCAGATAGGCCACCCGGTTGTCCAGCCGCATCACCGACATCCAGCTCGGCCCCTTCCATCCCTTGGCGTTCAGCCAGTAGCCATAGGCCGCCATGGTAATGGTCCCGCCCACCCCGCCGATCAGGCCCAGGGTATAGAAGACCGATCCCTGCGGCAGGGTCGGCCACAGGCCAGTCAGCAGGGCTGGAATATCCGGCGTCACGATCACGGCCAGACCGACCACGGTGACGAACATCACCCCGACGCAGGCCGTCATCACCTTCTCGAACAGGCCGTAACCGCCGAACCAGACAAAGGTCAGCCCGGCGATCCCGCTCAGCATGCCCCAGGCCTTCAGGTCCAGCGCCGGGAACAACGCCGCCAGCGGCAGGGCCGTCGCCGTCATGGCCGCCGCCCCGTACACAAAGCCCCAGATGACGACATAGAGGCCGAAATAGAGTCCGGCCCAGTTCAGCCGCCCGCCGATAGCGCCCGGCAACAGCCCCCGCCCCAGGCTGGACCAGCCGTCAAAGATCGAGCGTTCGCTCGCCAGGGTCCAACGCCCCACCGCCTCGGCCAGGGCGATCTTCAACACCGTGCCCACGATGGCCGCCCACAGCAAAGCGTAGCCGAAGCGCGACCCGGCGATCAGGGTCGCCACCAGATCCCCCGCCCCCACGCCCGTCGCCGCCACGACGATGCCTGGCCCGATCAGGGACCAGCGCCTTTTCAGCAGTGCGTTCGGCTCGGATGAGGTCATGCGGCGTCTCCGGTCAGGCGAAAAACCATCCTCTGTTTCGGCCGCGCTTGGCAACGCCGGTCACCCAACCTCGCCCCGCCCCAGCTCCAGCCTTGCTCTGGCGGGCTTTTTCGCCTATACGCGCCGCCTTTCCAGGGCTTCGGTCCTGTTGCGGAACGCCAAAGGGTTCGGGAAGTCATCCCGGCCGCCGCTTCAGGAGCCATCGTGGACAGGACTACCCGGTCCCATTCACGCCGATGCCCACAAGGGAGACTACCGCATGGCTCTTTACGAGCACACGGTCATGACGCGCCAGGATATCTCGGCGCAACAGGCCGAAGCGCTGAACGACACCATCAAGGCTCTGATCGAAGAAGGCGGCGGCAGCGTCGCCAAGATCGAGTACTGGGGTCTGCGCAACCTGACCTACCGGGTCAAGAAGAACCGCAAGGCTCACTATTCCCTGCTCGCCATCGACGCTCCGGCTGCCGCCGTGGCCGAAGTCGAGCGTCAGCTGTCGCTGAACGAAGACGTTCTGCGTTGGCTGACCGTCCGCGTCGAGGAACTCGACCTGGAACTGTCGCCCCTGCTGGCCCGTCGTGAACGTGAGCGCGATCGCGATCGCGCCCCGCGCGCCGACGAAGCTGCGGCCTCGGAATAAGGAACCGGATCATGACCGACACCACCGCTCCCATCCCGGGCGCCCCGGCCGGCTCCGGCTCGGCCGGCCGTCGCCCCTTCTACCGTCGCCGCAAGGTCTGCCCGTTCTCGGGCGCCAACGCGCCGAAGATCGACTACAAGGACGTGAAGCTGCTGCAGCGTTACGTCTCCGAACGCGGCAAGATCGTGCCTTCGCGCATCACCGCCGTTTCCGCCAAGAAGCAACGCGAACTGGCCAAGGCCATCAAGCGCGCTCGCTACCTGGCCCTCCTGCCGTACGTGGTGAAGTAAGATGAAGGTCGTTCTGCTGGAACGCGTCGAGAACCTCGGCGCCATCGGCGACGTCGTCACCGTCAAGGACGGCTTCGCTCGTAACTACCTGCTGCCGCGCGACAAGGCTCGTCGTGCGACCTCGGCCAACCTCAAGGCGTTCGAACTCGACCGCGCGGCTATCGAAGCCCGCAACGAGAAGAACAAGGCCGAAGCTCAGAAGGTCGCCGACAAGATCGACGGCCAGACCTACGTCATGATCCGTCAGGCCGGTGAAACCGGTCACCTGTACGGTTCGGTCGCCGGTCGCGACGTGGCTGAAGTCATTCAGTCCGAAGGCGGCAAGGTCGAGCGTTCGCAAGTCGTCCTGAACGTCGCGATCAAGTCGCTGGGCGTCCACGAAGTGCCGGTTCGCCTGCACCCCGAGGTCCGCGCCACGGTCAAGATCAACATCGCGCGTTCGGCCGAAGAAGCCGAGCGTCAAGCCAAGGGCGAGGATGTCATCCGCGCCCAGTTCGACGACGAGCGTAACGCCGCCGAACAAGCCGCCCAAGAACTGATCGAAGGCGGCGCCGGTCAACAAGAAGGCTTCGGCGACGAAGCCTGATCTGTCGACTGACGGTATCGATCAAGGGGCGCATCCTTCGGGACGCGCCCCTTTTTCTTGGCCTATCCGTTGAGTTTTTCTACACGTCAGGCGACATATTCTCGATATTCCGCGCCGCTTTCGCACCGCAATATCGCCATGGCTCATCCTCCCCGATGGGCAGGAGATGAAGATGCGAATGCGCCTGTACGCCACCACGCACCGCCCGGTCATTCGACCGGCGCGATGTCCCGCCCGCCGCTGATCGCCTTCCGGCCGGTCCGCCGCCGGCCCTGACCACCCAGACAATCGACGCAGTCCCACGACGCCGCTCAACGGCGGCGCCCGCTTCCTTGCGTCCAAATCAGAAAAGCTGACCTCTCGAGATGACCTTCGCCTACCGTTCCAGTCTGTTTCTCGCCGCGTCCGGCGCCGCCCTGCTGATCGCCGGAGCGGCCTCCGCCCAGGAAGCCTCCGCCCCCACCGCCGACACCGACGCCACCGCAATCGACGACATCGTCGTCACCGGCAGCCGCGTGCCCAGCCGGTCGCGCCTGGACACCCTGGCTCCCGTCGATGTCGTGACCGCCGAGACCCTGTCCAACCGCGGCACCACCGAGTTCGCCGCCGCCCTGGCCCAGACCGTGCCGTCGCTGAGCTTCGCCCGTCCGTCGGCGAATGACGGCTCCGACTCCATCCGCCCCGCCACCCTGCGCGGCCTGTCGCCCGACCAGACCCTGGTGCTGGTAAACGGCACGCGTCGTCACGCCTCGGCCCTGGTCAACGTCAACGGCACAGTCGGTCGCGGTTCGGCCGCAGTCGATCTGAACGCCATCCCGACCGGCGCTCTGGACCGGGTCGAGGTGCTGCGCGACGGCGCTTCGGCGCAATACGGCTCGGACGCCATCGCCGGTGTCATCAACCTGCGCCTGAAAGAAGCTCGCGAGGGCGGCGGCGCCAGCGTCACCTACGGCCAGTACGCCACGACGGTGAAGACCGCGCGCGGCGAGCGCGACGAGACCGACGGCCGCACGGTCACCGCCTCGGCCTGGCAGGGTCTTGGCCTGGGCTCCGACGGCTACCTGACCCTCTCCGCCGAGTATCTCAACCGTGAGCCCACCAACCGTTCCGATCTGGACCCGCGCGTCACCCCCAACGCCGTCACCGCGCGTCTGGGCGATCCCAAGGTCGAGCAGTGGACCGTCTTCGCCAACGCCGGAAAGCCTCTGACTGCCGGTTGGGACGCCTATGGCTGGGCCGGCTATCAGAACCGCGACAGCGAAGGCGCCGCCTTCCCCCGTCTGGCCAACAACGCCAACAACGTGCCGTCCATCTACCCCAACGGCTTCCTGCCCAAGATCGCCATCAACTCGCAAGATCTGTCGCTGGCGGGCGGTGTGAAGGGCGAGATCGCCGGGTGGAGCGCCGACTTCAGCCTCGTCTATGGCCGCAACGCCCTGGACTTCCGCACCGAGGACTCGCTGAACGCCACCTATGGCGCGGCCTCGCCGACCAGCTTCGATTCCGGCAGCCTGATCTATGACCAGCTCGTCTTCGGCGCCGACTTCACCCGCCAGTTCGAGGTCGGCCTCAGCGGCCCGCTGAACTTCGCCTGGGGCCTGGAAGCCCGTCGCGAAGGCTACAAGATCGAGGCCGGCCAGCCGGAATCCTGGAACCGCGGCCCGTTGGGCCCCAACACTGCCCTGGCCGGCGGCGCGCAAGGCTTCGTCGGCTTCCAGCCCTCGAACGAAGTGGATGAGGACCGCGACGCCGTCGCCCTCTACGCCGACGTGGAAATCCCGCTGACGGACAAGTTCACGGTCGAAGGCGCCCTGCGGGTCGAGGACTATTCCGACTTCGGCGACGCCCAGACTGGCAAGCTGGCGGCCCGCTATGACTTCAGCCCCAACTTCGCCCTGCGCGGCTCGGTCTCGACTGGATTCCGCGCCCCGTCGCTGCAGCAGAGCTTCTTCACCTCGACTTCCTCAGTGATCCAGAACGGCGCTGTGGTCGAAACCGGCACCTTCCCGGCCACCAGCCAGGTCGCCACGGCCCTGGGCGCCAGGGCGCTGAAGCCCGAGACGTCCACCAACTATTCGTTGGGCGCAGTCGTTCGCCTGGGCAACTTCGACCTGACGGTGGACGCTTACAAGATCACCATCGAGGACCAGATCGTCCTGTCCGAACTGATCAATCGCAGCTTCTCCCCCCAGGTCGCCGGTCTGCTGGACCCGCTGGGCGTTCAGGCGGCGCGCTTCTTCCTGAACGGGGTGACGACCGAGACTGAGGGCGTGGACGTGGTCGGTCGCTATCGCCTGCGGACCGTAAGCGCCGGGAACTGGGACTTCACCGTCGCCGCCAACATCAACGACGTCAGCGTGACCAAGCTGCCGACCTCGTCCTCGGTCCTGAACCCGGTTCCCACGCTGTTCGCGCGCAGCCGTATCCTCACCATTGAGGAAGGCACGCCGGACACGAAGGTCTCTGGTTCGGTCGACTGGAGCCTGGGTCGCTGGGGCGCGACGGCGCGGGCCACCTACTACGCCGATGTACTGCAGCCTGGTTCGACCCCGGCCAACGACTATTCGACTGGGGCCAAGACCACGGTTGATCTGGAAGGACGTTTCCAGATCACAGATCGGATCGGCGTCGCGGTGGGCGTGGACAACGTCTTCGACGAATACCCGGACTTCGTCCCCGAGACGCTGAACAGCAACGGCGTCCTGGGCTTCCCCTACTACTCGCCCTTCGGCTTCAACGGCCGCTACGGCTATGCCCGTCTGAGCGTGAAGTGGTGACGACGGCGAGTCCCGAGCGCGAGGGAGCCCTCCCCTCCGCCTCGCGCCGGGCCCTGCTGGTCGGGGGCGGCGTAGCGGCTGCGGCGGCGACCGCTGCGGCCGCTGCGTCCCGACCGGCCGAAGCAGCGGTTCAGGTCGGCGACGAAAGCACCCTCAGCCCCTGGGGCGCCCGCCCCAAGGGTCCGCCCGAGCCGCTGCCGCGCGGCGTCGACCTGCCTGCTGCTCCGCGCGCCTACACCGAGATCAGCAGCTATCACGCCCACATCTATTTCAACGAGGACACGGCCTATCGCGCGACCCAGTTGCGCGACTGGGTCATCCACCGCTTCAAGGTGGAGCTGGGCGAATGGAATGAAGGCCCGCGCGGCCCGCACACCACGCCCTCCTTCTACTTCGGCTTCACCAATGATCAGGTCCCGACGGTCATTCCCTGGCTGATGCTGAATCACCTGGGCCTGAAGATCCTGATCCACCCCAATACCGACGACCCTTACGCCGACCACCTGATCAACGCCCTGTGGATCGGCGAGACCCAGCCTGTAAACGCCTTTCGCATGGCGCGCTCGGCCACAGCGGCGGGCGGGGACATTGAGCGGATCTATCCCAACACCCTGCCGACGGTTCCACTGGAAACCTGAGCGCGTTCAACGGCCATTGTTCCGCCACCGACATGCAATCAAGCTGGGCCGTTCCAATCGTAGGGGTCCGCATGAAGAAAACCACGCTCGTCCTCGCTCTCGCCGCCAGCCTGTGGGCCAGCAGCGCCAGCGCCATGACAGTTCACGAGTTCCTGACCTCGGCCAACCGCATCCCGCGCAACCCGACCGCCCTGCTGCGGTCGGACACGCGACGACTGATGAACGAGACCAAGCAGGCCTTCGCAACAGTCCGCAGCGAACAAGACGCCGCCCGGACGGCCGGCCGCCGCCCCGCCACCTGCATGCCCGAGAAGGTCAGCCTGTCCGCCGACGCCCTGCTGGCCCGCTTCAACGCCATCCCGGCGGCGCGGCGCAACATCAGCGTGACCCAGGCCGTGCGCGAGTGGATGGCGGCGGAGCATCCCTGCTCGGCCTGATCCGCCTTCACCGGCCTCGCTTGCCGTGAGGCCGCCGCTTCCCATCTCCCCGCCATGCCGTTGCGTGCGCTCCTGATCGCCGCCGTCCTCTGGCTGGCCGCCGCTTCCTCCGTCCTGGCCTCGGACATGACGGTGCAGCAGTTCATGGCCATCGCTCAGCGCATTCCGCACAACGCCACGGCCCTTCTGCGCCCTGACACGCATCAGTTGATCGGCGAGGTCAAACAGGCGGTCCTGACCGTCAAGAGCGAACAGGCCTCGGCCATTCAGGCGGGTCAAAGGCCCGCCACCTGCATACCGCCGTCAGGCACAGGGATCACGGCCCAGACCCTGCTGGCCCGCTTCAACAGCCTGCCCGCCGTCCGTCGTCAGGACAGCATCACCCAGGCCGTGCGCGACTGGATGGCCGAACGCTACCCCTGCGGCGCATCAGATCGCCCCTGATCCGACTGAGGTTTTCCGGACCGTCCACAGACGCCGCCGCCTGTCCACGACCAAGGCGACGGCCGCATCTGACGCAGGACGCGCTTAGGGCTATGCGTACTTCAATGAACGCCTTCGCCCCCATGCCCTACGGAAACGATCAGGTCTCCGTCTCGTCCATGCCCCACAATCTGGAGGCGGAGCAGGCGCTGCTGGGCTCGCTGATGTTCGACAACGCCGTGTTCGAGCGGTTGAGCGACCGTCTGCGCGGCTCGCACATGTACGAGCCCTTCCACCAGCGACTGTTTGAGGCGATCGAGGACCATATCCGTCAGGGCCTGCTGGCCGAGCCGACGATCCTGATGGAGCGCTTCAAGCAGGACCCAGCCTTCCACGAGTTCGGCGGCCTGCGCTATCTGGCCGATCTGGTGGACCGCGCGCCGCCGGCGGCCAACGCCCCCGACTACGCCCGGGTCATCTACGACCTGGCCCTGCGTCGCGACCTGATCCGCATCGGGGGCGAGATGATCAAGGAAGCGCCCAACCCCGACACGCCCGCCGACGAACAGATCGAACAGGCCGAACAGACCCTCTATTCGCTGGCGGAGACGGGCAAACCCTCGTCGGGCTTCGTCAACTTCTCCACCGCCCTGGCCGGCGCCGTTGAAATGGCGGGCGAGGCCTATCAGCGTGAGGGCAAGCTGGCCGGTCTGGCCACCGGCCTGGTCGACCTGGACCGCAAGCTGGGCGGCCTGCACCCGTCCGACCTTCTGATCCTCGCCGGCCGTCCGTCGATGGGCAAGACGGCGCTGGCCACCAACATGGCCTTCAACGTGGCCCGCGCCTACCAGTGGGAGCCGACGCCCGAGGGCCGAAAGACGGTCAACGGCGGCGTCGTCGCCTTCTACTCGCTGGAAATGAGCGCCGAGCAGCTGGCCATGCGTATTCTGGCCGACGCCTCGGGCGTGTCCTCGGACAAGCTGCGCAAGGGCGAGATCGACGCCTCGGACTTCGGCAAGCTGCGCGACGCGGCGGTCGAGATCGGCGAGAGCCCCCTCTATATCGACGCCACCGGCGGCATCTCCATCTCCAAGCTGGCGGCGCGCGCGCGGCGCCTGAAGCGGATGGAGCACGGCCTGGACCTGATCATCGTCGACTACCTGCAGTTGGTCACGACGGGCGAAGGCGGCGGCCAGAAAAACCGCGTGCAGGAAGTGTCCGAAATTACCGGCGGCCTGAAGGCCTTGGCCAAGGAACTGGGCGTGCCGATCATCGCCCTGTCGCAGTTGTCGCGTCAGGTCGAGCAGCGCGACGACAAGCGCCCTCAACTGTCCGACCTGCGTGAATCCGGCTCGATCGAGCAGGACGCCGACTGCGTCATGTTCGTCTATCGCGAGAGCTACTACCTGGGCCGGGCCGAACCGCGCGAAGGCACCGAAGAGCACCTGCAATGGCAGCAGGACATGGACAGGCTGCAAGGCCAGGCGGAAGTCGTCATCGGCAAGCAGCGTCACGGCCCCATCGGCATCGTCAAACTAGCTTTCGACGCCGACACCGTCCGCTTCGGCAACCTGGCCCACGACGACCGCTACGGCGCCTATGCGGATATTCCCGAGTAATTCGCCCCAAAGGTCGTGGCGCCGCACAAATCTTGCGGCATAAGGGCCTTCATGTCCCTCCCCGCCTCCCTCACCGTCGACCTCGGCGCCCTTGCGCGCAATTTCCACACCTTGCAAGGCCTGACCGGCGTACCGGTCAACCCGGTCGTCAAGGCCGACGGCTACGGTCTTGGCGCCGCCGCCGTGGCCAAGCGGTTGATGTCCGAGGGCGCGCGGACCTTCTTCGTGGCGCGGGCGGCCGAGGGCGTGCTGCTGCGCGAGGCCATCGGGCCTGAACCGGTCATCTATGTGCTGGACGGCTGCCACGGATCGTCGGCGGCCATGATCAAGGCGGCCAACCTGCGCCCCGTCCTGAATCAGCCCGGCCAGATCGAAGCCTGGACGGCGGCGGGCGGCGGCGCCTGCGGCCTGCAGTTGGACACCGGCATGAACCGGTTGGGCTTCCGCGTCGAGGACGCGCCCGAGCCGTTCGAGGGGCTCGAGCTGGTGATGACCCACCTGGCCTGCGCCGACGAGCCGTCCAATCCGCTGAACCGCGCCCAGCGCGACGCCTATGCGGCGGCGGTCACCCGCTATCCGGGCGTGACGCGCTCTTTCGCCAACTCAGGCGGCTGCTTCCTGGGGGCCGACTTCGCCTTCGACGTGGTGCGGCCGGGCATCTGCCTTTACGGCGGCGGGCCCGAGGGCAAGCCGGATAGCCGCATCGCCCCGGTGGCCACGCTGAACGCCCAGATCATGCAGGTGCGCGACGTGCCGGCGGGCGAGACGGTCGGCTATTCGCAAGGCTACCGCGCCGAGGCGCCGATGCGCGTGGCGACCTGCGGGACCGGCTATGCCGACGGCGTCATGCGCAGCAACAGCCCGCGCGGTCAGGTCTGGGTGGCGGGCGAGCTTCGCCCCATCATCGGCCGGGTGTCGATGGACGTGCTGGCGGTGGACGTCACCGGCCTGGACGTGGCGGCTGGCGACACGGTCGAGATTTTCGGCGCCAATCGTCTGGTGGACGACGCGGCGACGACGGCGGGAACCATCAGCTACGAAATGCTGACCTCGATCACGCCGCGCGTGCCGCGCCTCTACGTCGGCTAGATCAGCTCAGCGCCAGCGCGCCCAGGCCAACCGTGCCGACCACAAAGCTGGCGACCACGGCGGCGGCGATGGCGCTGACCACCATCCACAGCACGATGGCCGAGATCACGACGACGGCGGTGTAGGCCAGCGCCTTGTCCTGCGGCGCCTTCATCACGGCCGGCAAGCCGAGATAGAGTAGGTAGAAGCCATAGAGGCCCAGCAGCCCACCCAGCCAGGCCAGGGCCGGGAACAGGTTGAAGATGGATGCTACCCAGGCCGCTGTCATCGAATAGACGGCGACCTTCATCGACTGCACCTTGTCCTTGGTCCCGTTGAAGGTCGGGGCCAGGGCGTCGATGATCAGGCCCAGAACGAAGACCGACAGCAGCGACAGGCCCCAGGTGACGATGGCGCCCAGCACGCCGCCGACCATGGGCGTGCGCATCACCGAACCAAAGATGGAGATCGGGAACAACTGCCCGCCGATCAGGCTGGCGACCGGACCGATGGCGGCCAGCAGCATGGCGTAGCGGGCGAACAGGCTGCGCGTCGTGGCGTATTCGGCCTCGATGACCGGCCATTCCAGCTTGGGCCGCATCAGAATGTTCTGCACGCGGGCGACGAGGCCCGGATCGATGGCGGGCGGGTTCGGAGCGGTCATGAGGGCCTCGGCGGGGGTTGAGTCGTAACGACGCTATAGCTTGGCAGGATGACGAGCTTATGAGGCTCAATGCAACCCGGCCACGCCATCCTGCGTCAAAACCGGACGTATCATCCCGCAAAGCCCCTCGCCCGCGCCGCGATTCCTGCTAGGTCAGGAGCATGGCGCGCGACACCCTTCTCTATGTCTGTCAGTCCTGCGGGGCGGTTCATTCCAAGTGGTCGGGGCAATGCTCCGGCTGCGGCGAATGGAACAGCCTGGCCGAGGAATCGAAATCGGCCCCGCCCGGCGCGATGAAGCCCGCCTCCACGGCGCGCGGGCGCGGCCTGACGTTCGAGACCCTGCAGTCCGACACGCCCGAGCCGCCGCGCATCGTCACCGGCGTGACCGAGTTCGACCGCGTCTGCGGCGGCGGCGTGGTGCCCGGCTCAGCCATCTTGCTGGGTGGCGATCCCGGCGTGGGTAAGTCCACCCTGCTGCTGGAGGTCACGGCCAAGGCGGCCAGAAATGGCGCCCGCGTAGCCTATATCTCGGGCGAAGAAGCAATCGAGCAGATCCGCGCCCGCGCCAAGCGCATGGGCGTGGCCGACGCCGCCGTGTCCTTGGCGTCCGCGACGGCGCTGCGCGAAATCCTGACGACGCTGAAGCGCGACAAGTTCGACATCGTCATCATCGATTCCATCCAGACCCTGTGGTCCGACGCCCACGAGGCCGGGCCCGGCTCGGTCACCCAGGTCCGCGCCTGCGCCGCCGAACTGGTGCGCCTCGCCAAGGACGGCGGCCCCGCCATCATCCTGGTCGGCCACGTCACCAAGGACGGCCAGATCGCCGGGCCGCGCGTGGTCGAGCACATGGTCGACGCCGTCCTCAGCTTCGAGGGCGAGCGCGGTTACCCCTTCCGCATCCTGCGCGCCGGCAAGAACCGCTTTGGCGCCACCGACGAGATCGGCGTCTTCGAGATGAGCGACGTCGGATTACGTGAAGTCACCAACCCGTCCGCCCTCTTCCTCGGCGAAGGCAAGGACCGCGCGCCAGGCGCCGCCGTCTTCGCCGGGATCGAAGGAAGCCGCCCCGTTTTGGTTGAAATTCAGGCCCTTGTCGCTCCCTCTGCATACGGCACGCCAAGACGCGCGGTCGTGGGCTGGGACAATGGTCGCCTCGCCATGCTGCTGGCCGTGCTGGAGGCGCGCTGCGGTCTCGGCTTCGGGGACAAGGACGTCTATCTGAACATTGCAGGGGGCTTGCGGATCAACGAGCCCGCCGCCGACCTGGCCGCCGCCGCCGCGCTGATTTCCTCGGCCCTGGACAAGCCCCTGCCGCAAGGCTGCGTCGTCTTCGGCGAAATCGGCCTGTCGGGCGAGGTCCGCGCCGTCAATCGCGCCGAAGCCCGACTGAGAGAGGCCAAGAAGCTGGGCTTCGACCGCGCCCTGGCCCCGGCTCAGGCCAAGGACAAGGTCAAGAAAGGCGACGTGGCCCTGACGACCGCGGGACTGCTGACCGAGGTGGTCGAGCGAATCTCCCAAAACCGCTATTGAGGCGGTCTCTCCTTCTTCAGCGATTGCAGCGCGCGTGACCGGCTACGACGTCTTCGTCATCCTTGTGCTTCTGGCCTCCGGCGCCGCCGGCTGGTTCCGGGGCGGCGTGCGCGAGCTCACGGCCTTCTTCAGCTTCTTCCTGGCGGGGCTGCTGGCCCTGATCACCCTGCCCTGGACCGCGCCCTTCGGGCGGTCGCTGGTCGATCCTGACTGGGCCGGATCGGTGCTGGCTGTGGGCCTGACCTTCCTGATTCTCTATTTCGGCCTGCGCTTCCTTGGCGCCGCCATTTCGAAGGGCGCGCGCGGCAATGCCCTGGGTGCCTTCGATCAGGTCTTCGGTCTGGCGCTTGGCGCGGTCCGGGCCCTGGCCCTGATCGGGGCGGTACATCTGACCATCATGGGCGTCATGTCCGACAATCCCCCGCGCTGGCTGACAGGTGCAGCCTTGTCGCCTCTCAGCGCCGGCTCGGCCAAGGCCATTCAGGTCGTGCTGCCGACGCTGGGAAAGGGCGCCGACGCCCTGACTCCCGTGGTCGGTTCTTCCGTCCGCGAAGGGTTTTCCGATCAATGAGCCTTGCCCTCGACGCAATGGCGGACTACGTGCGCGGCGCCGCCGCCTGAGTTATCCTGTCCCGGTCATCGGAGCCTGACGATGCGCCACCATATCGCCGATCCCATCGTTCACCGCGAACACTGGCGCGAGCCGGAGGATGACCAGCTCCGACTGGAGTGCGGCGTCTGCGGCGTCTGGGGCGCGCCCGACAACGAAGCCTCGTCCATTGTCGCCCTGGGCCTGCACGCCCTGCAGCATCGCGGCCAGGAAGCCTGCGGCATCGCCAGCGTCCACGACGAGCGCTTCTACACCGAGCGCCACATGGGTCTGGTGGGCGAGGCCTTCGGCAACGCCGAGCTGACCAGCCGCCTGCCCGGCGCCGCCGCGGTCGGCCACACCCGCTACTCCACCGCCGGCGGCAGCTTCCTGCGCAACATCCAGCCGATGTTCGCGGATCTGGACCAGGGCGGCATCGCCATCGCCCACAACGGCAACCTGACGAATTTCAAATACCTGCACGCCCAACTTGTGTCGGAAGGCGCCATCTTCCAGTCTACCTCGGACTCCGAGGCCATCCTTCACCTGATCGCCCGCAGCCGTAAGGCCAAGATCGTCGACCGCTTCATCGACGCCCTGGGCCGCATCGAGGGCGGCTACGCCCTGGTCGCCCAGACCCGTTACAAGATGATCGGCGCGCGCGATCCGCTGGGCATCCGTCCGCTGGTGCTGGGCAAGGTCGGCGAGGCCTGGGTGCTGGCTTCCGAGACCTGCGCCCTCGACACCATCGGCGCCACCTTCATCCGCGATATCGAACATGGCGAAGTGGTCGTGATCGACGAGGACGGCCTGACCTCGCTCAAGCCCTTCCCGGCCCGCGCCGCCCGCCCCTGCCTGTTCGAGTACGTCTACTTCGCCCGCCCCGACAGCGTCGTGGACGGCCGCTCGGTCTACAACGTCCGTAAGGAGATGGGCCGCCGTCTGGCGCGCGAGTTCCAGGTCGATGCCGACGTCGTCGTGCCGGTGCCGGACTCCGGCGTGCCGGCAGCCTTGGGCTATGCCCAGGAAAGCGGCATCCCCTACGAAATGGGCATCATCCGCAGCCACTATCTGGGCCGCACCTTCATCCAGCCCAGCCAAGGCGCCCGGCAGAAGGGCGTGCGCATGAAGCACAGCCCCAACCGCGCTGCTCTGGAAGGCAAGCGCGTCGTCCTGATCGACGATTCGATCGTGCGCGGCACCACCTCGCTGAAGCTGGTCCGCGCCGTCCGCGCAGCGGGCGCCAAGGAGGTTCACCTGCGCTCGGCCAGTCCGCAGATTCTCTTCCCCGACTTCTACGGCATCGACATGCCCGAGCGGACGCAACTGATGGCCGCCACCCACACCATGGACGAGATGCGCGCCATCCTGGAGGTCGACTCGCTCGGCTTCCTGTCCATCGACGGCCTGTACGACGCCATGGGCGTGGGACCGCGCGATCCGGCCCAGCCCCAGTTCACAGACCACTACTTCACCGGCGACTATCCGACCCGGCTGCTGGACCGCGAAATCGCCGAGGGCGGCCGTGACGCCAAGGGCGGGCAACTTTCCCTGCTGGTGACCGCTTAAGGCGGTATGATCCAACTCGGCTACTTCACGCTCGACACGCCTGATATCGAAAAGGCCCGCGCCTTCTACGCGGGTCTGTTCGGCTGGACCTTCGACGAAGACGCCTCGCACCCGACCTACGCCCATGTGAAGGGCTCGGATCCGGCCTTCGGCATCACCAAGGGCGAGCACCGGGCCTTTTCGCACCTCTACTTCCGCGTGGACGACATTCACGCGATCTGCGCCCGCGTCAGGCAACTGGGCGGACACGCCGCCATGCCGGCGGAAAGCCCGTCGGGCCTGTCGGCTATCGCCAGCGACGATCAGGGCGTCAGCTTCAGTCTGTGGCAGCCCGCCTCAGGCTATTGAACTGAGCCTTTCGCCCGACGGCGGGTCGCGCTATCAGCGCACCATGTCCGAACACGCTTCCCTTCCCCTCGCCAACCGCATCGCCCTGGTCGTCGGCGCCTCGCGCGGCATCGGCTATGAGACCGCCCTGGCTCTGGCCAAGGCTGGAGCCCACGTCGTTGCGACCGCCCGCACCCAAGGCGGCCTGGAAGACCTGGACGACGCCATCTTCGCCGCCACCGGCCAGCACGCCACCCTGGTCCCGTTCGACCTGGTCGACGGCGGCGCCATCGACCGTCTGGGCGGCGCCCTGTTCGAGCGTTTCGGCAAGCTCGACATCTGGGTTCAGGCCGCAGCCACCATGGGTCCGTCGGGCCTGACGCCGGTGGCCCACGCCGAACCGCGCGAGTTCGCCAAGATCGAGAAGATCAACTTCACCGGCGTCTATCGCCTGATCCGCTCTCTTGAGCCGCTGCTGCGCGCCTCGGACGCCGGTCGCGCCATCTATCTGACCACCAGCGTCGCCACCGCCCCCCGCGCCTTCTGGGGCATGTATGCGGCCACCAAGGCCGGCGCCGAGGCCCTGGTCAAATGCTGGGCCGACGAGATCGAAAGCACGCCGGTCCGCGCCGCCATCGTCGACCCGGGCCGGATGCGCACCCAACTGCGCGCCCAGGCCTTCCCCGGCGAAGACCCAGAGGTCCTGCCGCATCCTTCGGAGATCGGCCCACTGATGGTCGAACTGGCCCGCGCCGACCACACCCCGCCCCTGAGCGTCAGCTTCAAGGACTGGAAACAGGGCCTGTCAGCCTAGGCGGCCACCACGACCTGCGCCGTCATGGCCGCGTGGAAACGACAGGCGTAGGGAAAGGTCCCCGCTGTCCGCATCACCGCCGTCCCGGTTGCCCCGGGCGGCAGGTCCACGTCGAAAGCCCGATTGCGCGACGTCGCCGAGTGGCGGAATAGGTCGCGGTTGACCCAGGCCACGGTGTCGCCGACGCGCACGCCTGTCGGAGCCGGACCGAACTTCATCTTGTCGACCACGATCGTGTGGGTTCGGGGGGATGCGACCGCCGGGAGCGCCGGCGCGACCGCCAGCGCCCCCGCCGTCATCAGGAGCCGTCGCCGGGAGAGCCGCTCCGATCTCTGGTCAGGGCCGAGGTTAGGGGAAGTCATGAGCCAGGTGCTCGGCATGGGCCTGATGCTGCTGGAACAGCTCCAGCCCCGTCTGCAGCAGGGACTTTAGTTCAGCGTTGTCGGCATCCGGGATCAGGGTCTTGCGCAGCGCCTCGTTGACCGTGCGGTGATAGGCGACCTCGTTGTCGACATAGGCCTTGTCGAAGGCTGCGCCGGACAGACCCGCCAGACGCTGACGCGTGGTGGCCGCCGCATCGCTGAGCGAAGTGCTGGTCGGATTGGCTTCAGGCGTGACGTGCAGACGGGTGACGAGGGCCAGGGCTTGCTCGTTCACCGCCGCATGGTCGCGCTGCATGGTTTCGGCGAAGGCTCGCACCTGGGGATTGGTCGACTTCTCCAGCGCCTGCTTGGCCGCATCGATATCCAGCTGACCGGCGGTGTAAGCGATGTGGGCGATCTGGGGATCGGTCGGCCCGGCGTTCTGAGCCAGGGCGGGCGCAAGCGGAGCGAACATCAGCAAGCCGGCCAGCAAGATGACTTTCGACATGAGCTTTCTTCCTATGCTGCGACGGCTTGACCGCCATCGTCGCCGTATTGGACATCAGAGCGAGGGAAAGGTTCCCGTTTCGACGCTCAGTCGCCCCTCCCTACCCAATCTTTCCAGCACCACACCTGTGATACGGGCGCAGCGCGCGCCCAGAAACGGAAAGGCCCCTACCATCGACGACGACAGTTGCTCGTCCAGAGCCTGTCGCAACAGACGACGCGCCCGGTGCAGACGAGTCTTCACGGTCTCGGGCCTGATCTGAAGATTGGCCGCCGTCTCCTCAATGCTGCACTCCTCGATGTCGCGCATGATGAAGACGATGCGAAAAGACGGCGGCAGGTCGTCCACGGCCCGCTCGATCAGGCCGCGGATCTGCATCCGGGCCGCGTCTACCTCAGGACTGCCGCCAGTACCCGGAAACGGAATGATCTCGGCCGTCTGCTGCGCCTGCTCGATCTGATCCAGATCGACCGTGGCCCGACGCCGCCGCACCCGATCCCTCGCCTCGTTGAGCACAATTCGCGTCAGCCAGGTCAGGACATGAGCCTCGCCGCGAAAGGCGCCGATGGCCGCGAAGGCCCGGGCATAGGCCTCCTGCAAGACGTCCTCAGCCTCGACGTCGTCGCCCACCACGCCCCTGGCGATACGGAACAGGCGTTGGTTGCCCTGTTGCATGATGGCGCGAAAGGCCTCGCGGTCGCCGCTCTGGGCCAGGCGCACCAGATCAGCCTGATCCAGGGCAGCATAGTCGTCGGGGTTCCGCAGGCTCATGGCGCGCTCCGTCCGCAGCCTTGGACGCGCGATTAGGCATCAAGGTTCCCGAAAAGAAAAAGGGCGAGCCGTCGTCGCCGACCGCTCGCCCTTTAACGACAGCCCGTGAGGCGGCCTACTTCTTCGGCGCGTGCTTCTGGCCGGTGCGGACCCGGCCCGATCGCGAGACCTGGCGGGCGCCGCCGCGCGCGCCCTTCTGCACCGCGATGGACTGGCCGGCCTTCTTGCTGGAGCTGGCCTTCAGACCGCCCAGAGCCTTCACCTTGGGCTTGATGCCTGACTTCTTCTGCTCCAGCGCCTTGCCGGGCAGGTTCGACAGAGCCTCGGCGGCCTTCTCGGCCTTCAACACCTTGCGCGGCGCCGTCTTGGCGTCACCCTTGTAGCGTTCAGGGCCGGACTTGGCGCCGCCCTCGGCATAGGGGTTGGCCGAGCCGGACTTGACCGTCAGTCGGATCGGCGTGCCGGGCAGGTCGAAGCTCTCGCGCAGCGAGTTCACCAGATAGCGCTGATAGTGCTCGGGCATATCCGACGCCCGGCTGGCCATCAGCACGAAGGTGGGAGGACGCGCCTTGGTCTGGGCCATGTATTTCGGCTTCACGCGCTTGCCGTTTACGGCGGGCGGCGGGTGCCTCTGTGTGGCCATGGCCAGCCAGGTGTTCAGGTCCTTGGTCTTGACCTTCACCGACCAGGTTTCATAGGCCTTGATGATGGCCGGCATCAGTCGCTCGACCCCACGGCCGCTGTGCGACGACAGGGCCACGAAGGGCGAACCCTTCAGCTGCGGCAGCTTGTTTTCAGCCAGACGCTTCAGCTCGGCCATCTTGGCCTGCGGCTCTTCTTCCAGGTCCCACTTGGACGCGACATAGACTAGGGCGCGGCCTTCGCGCTCGACCAGGTCGGCCAGTTGCAGGTCCTGGGTGTCGAAGGCGTCGTCCTTGTCCATCACCAAAACAACCACCTCGGCGAAGGTGATGGCGCGGATGGTGTCGGCGACCGACAGCTTTTCCAACTTCTCCTGAACGCGAGCCTTGCGGCGCATCCCGGCGGTGTCGACGAAACGGATCGCCCGACCTTCGTATTCCCAGTCGACAGAAATCGAGTCGCGGGTGATGCCGGCCTCAGGGCCGGTCAGCAGCCGGTCTTCGCCCAGCATACGGTTGATCAGCGTCGACTTGCCCGCATTGGGCCGGCCGATGATGGCGATACGGATCGGCTTGTCCGGCTCGTCGACCTCTTCGACGAAGATGTCCGACGAGGCCGCCAGCAGGGCCTGATACAGGTCAGCCATGCCCTCGCCGTGCTCAGCCGAGATGGCGACCGGCTCGCCGAAGCCCAGAGCATGGGCCTCGCCGACGCCGCCGCCGCTCTCACGGCTTTCGGACTTGTTGGCCAGCAGGATGATCGGCTTGTGCACCTTGCGCAGACGGTCGGCGAAGATGCGGTCCAGCGACGTCACGCCCTCGCGGGCGTCCATCATGAACATGACCACTTCGGCGTCGTCCAGGGCTGCCTCGGTCTGCTCGCGCATCCGGGCCTCAAGGCTGTCATCGGTAACGTCTTCGTAGCCGGCCGTGTCGATCAGCGTCAGATCCATGTCGCCGATATTGCCATCGGCATAGCGACGGTCACGGGTCACGCCCGGGCGATCATCGACAAGCGCCAAACGCTTGCCGACGAGTCGGTTAAACAGTGTCGACTTGCCCACGTTGGGCCGGCCGACGATGGCGACTTTTAGAGCCATGTCGGCTTTCTAACTCAAAAACAGAGAAAAGATCAGCGGATGCTGACCAGTTCGCCCTTGTCCGTCAGGACATAGAGCGCGCCGTTGTAGGCTGCAGGGGCGATAAACGCCGCCGAGCCCAGCTTCAGGCTGGATT
This sequence comes from Brevundimonas sp. NPDC090276, assembly GCF_044772165.1. Lineage (NCBI taxonomy): Bacteria > Pseudomonadati > Pseudomonadota > Alphaproteobacteria > Caulobacterales > Caulobacteraceae > Brevundimonas > Brevundimonas sp. NPDC090276. Next base: position 826,092 of record NZ_JBIVYK010000002.1, read on the forward strand.
GCTGCGCGCCGGTTTTCGGATCAAAGGCCACGGCCTCGCCATCCGAATTGACCAGCACCAACCGGTTGGAGGCCAGGATAGGGCCTGACCAGACAGGGCGCACCGTGCGCTTGCCGATGCCCAGCACACCGCCTTCCTGGCGAACGCGACCCTCGTTCAGGTCGCGCGTCCAGTAGACTTGGCCGCTGTCGCGGTTGACCACGGTCAGCTCGCCCGCCTTGGAGACGACATAGACCACATCACCAACAGGCAGGGGCGCATTGACGCCCGCGACCGGCAGGGACCACTTGGGCTGCCCCGAACGGATGTCCATGGCCTGCAGAACGCCCGAGTGGCTGACCGCATAGGCGACGCCGCGGCTGATGACCGGGCGACCGGCGATGTCGCGGATTTCCGACAGGGCGCTGGTGCGGCTGGTCCGCGACAGGACCTCCTGCCACACCGGCTGGCCGTTCGAGGCGCGCAGGGCGACCAGTTCACCCGACGAGAAGGGCGCAATCACCGTATCGCCGCTGACCGCCGGGCTGGAGGCGCGCATGATGCGAGCCGGCTCGGTGATACCGCGATAGGACCAGTCCTGCTGGCCGGTGTTCACGTTGAAGGCGATCAGCTGGTTGTCGACATCGATGACGAAAACGCGCTGGCCAGACACCGTCGGCGCGCCGTGGATCGGCAGGTCGACCGTCGAGCGCCAGACCACGGCTCCCGTCGCGGCGTCCAGCGCCGTCATGGTGCGATAGCCCGAGGACACGAAGACCTTGCCGCCGCCGACGGCCACGCCGCCGCCAAAGCCGCCACCGCCCGCGCCGCCACCGAAACCGATGCCGAGGAATCGTTTCCCCTTGTCGTGTTCGTCGACCTTGACGTCGGCCTTCCAAAGCACAGCGCCCGAACCGGCGTCGACGGCGGTCACGCCGGCCTCGCCGTCCAGCACGAAGACCTTGCCGCCGTCGGCCACGACTGGCGCCATCACCTGACGGCTGTTGCTGGACCCGACGCCGATGTTGCGCTTCCAGGCGACCGAGAATTCCGGCGCAGCGATGACGTGCTCGACCGAGTTGTCGGCATTGCCGCCGGGCTGGGTCCAGGCCGTCGCGGCCTGCGGACCCGGCAGGAAGAAGTCACGACCCGACAGGGCGGCCGAGGGGGCCAACTGCTGTTCGAACTCCAGGATCGAGATGCGCTGCCCTTCGGACGCCTTGGCGACGTCTTCCTTAGGCTTGCCCAGGCCGAACGGCAGGGCGTTACGTACGGTGCCGCACGAAGCGACGGTCAAAGCGAGGCCGCACAACAGGGCGACTTTCAGCGTACGATTCATGGATGGCGTCCTGAAAGCGTCGATTACGGGCGGGCGGCGGCGGGCGCCGCCTCAGCAGCGGGAGCCGGGACAGCAGCGGGGGCCGGGGCGGCAACGGGCGCCGGCGTCGCAGCAGCGGCCTTGACGATGGCGGCCAGACCGGCGGCGGTGCCGGAATCCACGGCCTGAACGCCGGCCTGAGCGCGCTGGCGAATCGAATCAGGCACGTCCTGACCCAGTTGCAACTGCACAAAGATCTGGCGGGCGTCAGCGGTCTTGCCATGCTGAAGCAGGGCCATGGCCTGGGCTTCCTGGGCGAAGGCGTGCAGCGGACGCTTGTCTTTGGCCAGCGGCTCCAGACGCTTCTGGATGTCGGCCAGGGGTGCGGTGTCCATAATCAGGAAGACGGCCTTCAGCGCCGCGGCGTCGGCGATGATCGGATCGCGCGAGGCCTTGCCGGCTTCGTCGAACAGCTTGACGGCGTCCTCGGTCTTGTTGGCCGAAACGGCGATACCGGCTTGCTGCATCAGGGCCAGGGCCTTGTAGGCCCCGTTGCCCGTCTTGACGGCTTCGGCGAAGGCGGCGTCGGCGCCCGACGGGTTGTTGGCCTGCAAAGCGATCATGCCGCGGTCATAGGCGGCCGAGGCCTTGTCGGCCTGATTGGTCTGATAGCTCTGCCATCCCCACCAGGCCAGGGCGGCGACCAGGGCGACCGCCAGCAGGCCGGCGCCGATCGGCAGCCAGGTGCGGGCCATACGCTTGTATCGATCGGAGCGAAGCTCCTCCTCGACTTGTTCGAAGACATCAACCACGAAACGTCGCCCCAAAAACCGCTGCCAAGACTGGTCGCTAAACCGGCGCGACCCTAGAGGGTCGGCGTCGCGCCCGCAACGCAGGCGTTTACGCCGCGACCTGAAATTTCAGCAGTAGGTCGCGACTTCGTCAGGAAAACGGCGCTCAAATTTCCTGCGACAGCTTCACGACCCCCGCCGCGAGCAAGGCGACCAGCACCCCGGCGGTGGCCCAGAACAGCTGCATTCCCCCCATGCTGCTCATGTCCAACCCTGACACGCCGACGCGATCCAGCAAGGACTGAACGGCTTGCGCGGCGTCCACACCCGCCATGTTCAGCCCCTGTGCGGCAGGCTGTGACCCAGCCGATGCAGACACGGACGACGAGGCGAAGTTGAAATCAACGCTTAGAACCTCGCGCACGGCAATGACGCCCCCGACCAGGCCCGCGACAGACAGGGCCGCGGTTCTGAAACGCGACGACTTGTTCAGTTTCGCCGCCACGCCGGCCTCGAACTGGGCCGAATCGGCGAAGGCCGGAGCCTTGGCGAACAGGCGCTCGATGGCAGGGTCGAACTCATCAACCGACATGGGACGCGCTCCCGTGAGCAACCGGTTCCGGCTGGAGCCGGGCCCGAAGTTTATCCAGACCACGCTTGACATGAGATTTCACCGTTCCAAGCGGCAAATTAATGGCGGCCGCGATTTCGGGATGGGACAGGCCCGCCCCGTGGCACAGGGAGACGCACAGGCGCTCCGGTTCAGTCAGCCCCTTCATCGCCTCGTCCAGATCCATACGCCCGGCGCTGTCGACATTGGGCGCGACCTCGTCGTTTTCAATTTCAGCCACATAGCGGGCGTCCTTCGAACGACGCTTCAGGTACATGCGCGCTGCAATGCGCTTGATCCAGGCGCCGAAAGTCCCCTCGCCCCGAAACTCGGCGCATTTCTCGAACGCCAGCAGAAAGGCGTCCTGGGCTACGTCGTCGGCCAGGGCGGGCTGCGCCCCCATCCGACGCAGCAGTCCGCGCACCGCCGGGCTGTGGCGACGCACCAGCTCCCCGAACTCGCGACGCCCGCCCGCCGCCGACAGGGCGGCGAGCTCTACGTCGTGCAGATCGCGTAAAGGCTTGGCCATGACGGTTTCCCCTCCCCGCCGTCCCTCAGCCCTTGTTCTTGTTGAAGATGCTCAGGACGATGAAGGCCAGACCGATCATGCCGGGCACCGCGGCGCTGCCGGCGATGGGATAGAAGGCGTCCATCTCGGCGAAGCTGACCATGTAGCCAAAGAGCGCGATGCCCAAGCTGACCGCCAGAAGGATGACGCCGACGCGCAGGTCGCGTGCGGCCGTCACCGGCGGCTTGATATTGTCCTTGCTCAGCGAGTCGATGACTTCCGGCGGCAGCGGCTGCCCCTTCTCGATGGCGGAGCGCAGGGTCGCCTGCATCTCCTTGCGTTCCTTGCTCTTCAGCCAAGCCGGCACGAGCACGATCGCGCCGATCATGATGAAGAACGCTATGGGAATGAATTCTTCCGCCATGGGTTTCGCCCCTTCTTAAAAGTGTAGCCGAGCGTGACGCTGCGGCCTTCTGATAACAAGAGGCGGCGATCACACTGAATGGATGCAAATCACTGCATGAACTCTTTGTAAGGCGGCGCAGACGTCACCACAGCGTGACTCGACAGCAGACCCGGCCCGTTCAACGGTGGCGACGCGGCGTTGTTCGCGCGTGCAGTGGCCTTGATCCTTCCTCCTGAACCTGAGGTGTCGCCATGCTGCCCCAACTGTCTGCGCTGGGCTGGTTTCATACGCTCGGCAGCCTGCCCGCCGTGCCCATCGGCCTGATCCTGCTGCTGATGCACGGCCGGATCGATCCCGCCACGCGATGGGGCAAGGCCTATCTGGTCTTCATGTTCATCGGCGCGATCTCGGCCATCTTCGTCATCAAGACCCCGCCGGGGGCCGCCGTGGCGGCGCTGAGCCTGATCTCGCTGACGGTCGGAGCGACGGTCGGCTTCATCAAGCCGCTGGCCCGCTATCGCTGGTCGATCGAGACCATCGCCCTCAGCATTTCCTACTTCACCCTGCTGCTGCCCAGCGTCACCGAGACCCTGACCCGGCTGCCGGCGGGCGATCCGGTCGCCTCGGGCGTCGAGGATCCGCTGGTGGTCGGTTTCCAGTTGACCCTGCTGGTCCTGCTGATCCTCGGCGTGACCTTCCAGCTTCTGTCCCACCGCCGTCGCCTGTCGTCGGCCCTCGCGTAAAGGAGACCGCGTGACCCGTATCGTTTACCGCATCGTCCCCCATGACGGCGGCTGGGCCTACAAGCTGGGCGACAGCTTCTCCGAAACCTTCGCCACCCATGCCGCCGCGCGCGCCGCCGCCGTCGCGGTCTCGCGCGAGCAGCAGGTCCCGGACCGCACCTCGTGGATCGAGTTCGAGGACAGTTCCGGCCAGTGGATAACCGAGCGCGCGGACGGCCACGACCGCCCGGAAACCGAGGTCGAGGACTAGCCTCCAAACACCTCGGCGTAGCGTTCAGGCTTGAAGCCCACCAGGGTCCGACCGTCGCCCAGGTCCAGCACCGGCCGCTTGATCATCGACGGCTGGGCCAGCATCAGGGCGACGGCTTTGTCGGCATTCAGGTCGGCCTTGTCCGCGTCCGACAGCTTGCGGAAGGTGGTCCCGGCGCGGTTCAGCACCGTCTCCCAGCCATGCCCGGCGATCCAGCGCTCCAGATCCGCCTTGTTCGCGCCCGCGACCTTGTAGTCATGAAAGGCGTAGTCCACGCCCTGCCCGTCCAGCCAGACGCGCGCCTTCTTCATCGTGTCACAGGCCTTGATGCCGTACAGGGTGATGGTCATGGGGCGCTCCTCGCAATACTGAGGGCCGCGATCTGGCATCGGGAGGCGGAGGGGTCAAATTCCGGCGGCTGCGAGCTAGGCGCTCGGTTCCATGACCGTCGGCAGCGGAACGGCGCGTTCCCCCCTCTGGTCGCGCAACCGATAGCGGCTTTGATACTCGCGCCTTTGCTTCGCAACCTCGTACAAAACGATGCCAGAACTCGTTCCGAGGTTAAGGCTTTCAATCATGCCGAACATCGGAATGCTGACGCACGTCTCGCTTCGCTCGACAGCTCGATCGCTGATCCCAACCGATTCACTGCCGAACCACACGGCCAGCTTGGGGTGGACCGTATAGTCCCCCTCATCCAAGTAAATGGACTCCTTGCCCTTCACGTGCGGTGAGGTGACGATCGATTTGAAATTATTGCTCTCGAGATAGTCAAAGCACTCGTCGGTGCTGTCAAAGCGCTTCACAAATGTCCACTTCACGGCGGACACAGAGGTCTTTGATAGCGCCTTCTCGTCACGCAGTTCGTGCCAATCACCAGACAAGAGACGACGCTCATCTACAACGTAGACCTTCTCGACACCCATCGCGTTTACATTGCGAATGACGGTGCCGATGTTCTTCATGTCGTGTGGATTTTCGATCACCGCAATCAGGTTTTTGCAGCGAAACAGCTTGATCGCATCGGCGCGTACGCGAGCGGATTTTTTGGGCTGGGCTTGCTCTTCCATGCAAGTCACATACCCCTGTTTGGTTTTCGTTTTCCATCCCTAGCTGTGCCTTGAAGCCTCAGGGAACAGACAGTAGCCGATCGTCGAAAGGAAGACGCGCATGAAGCTCTACGCTCACCCCTTCTCCTCCTACTGCCAGAAGGCGCTGATCGCGCTGTATGAGAACGACACCCCGTTCGAGTTCAAACTGCTGGAGGACGAGGCGTCGATGACCGCGCTGGCGGCCTTGTGGCCGCTGAAACGGTTTCCCGTGCTGGAGGACGACGGCCGCACGATCTTCGAGACCACTTCGATCATCGAGCATCTGGCCGTCCATCACCCCGGCCCGGTGCGCCTGATCCCCGACGATCCGGCCGCCGCCGTTGAGGTGCGAATGATGGACCGGATGTTCGACAACTATATCTCGTCGCCGCAACAGAAGGTCGTCTTCAACGCGATACGCACCGAGGCAGACCGCGATCCTTACGGCGTGGCCGAGGCCAAGCAGATGCTGGAAACGGCCTATGCCTGGCTGGACGAACGGCTGGCGGGGCGGGAATGGGCGACCGACCATGGCTTCAGCCTGGCCGATTGCGCCGCCGCCCCCGCGCTGTTCTACGCTGACTGGACCCATCCCATCGACGACCGGTTCGCCACGCTGAGGGCCTATCGCGCCCGGCTGCTGGCCCGGCCGTCGATGGTGCGGGCCGTGGACGAGGCCCGACCTTACCGCGCCTACTTCCCGCTGGGCGCGCCTGACAGGGACTAGACGGCTTTCTGGCTCCACAGGTCCAGGTCCGCCTCGCGCCCGATCAGGGCCAGGCCCGAGGCGATGGATTCGAACTCGCCGCCGGTCTCGATGCGGTCGGCGCCGAAGCGGCGGATGAAGATGTCGCGCACCGACGGCACGAAGGAGGTGCCGCCGGTCAGGAAGACGCGGTCGATCTGCGTCCCGTCCAGACCCGACTGGGTCATGGCCTCGTCGACGGCGGCCTCCATCGCCTGAAGCTCCGGCGCGATCCAGCCCTCGAAATCCGCGCGTTTGACCGGCTTCTCGATCCGCACCGATCCGGCAAGGAAGGAAAAGACCGCCTCTTCGTCGCGCGACAGGGCCTCTTTCAGGCCCGAGACGGCGCGATAGAGAGCATAGCCGTGGTTGTCGTCCAGCACCTCGATCAGGCGTTCGATCTTCTCGGGCTCCAGCGCCGTCGTGGCCAGACCGCGAATGTCCCGCATGTCCTTGGACGCCCGCAGCAGGGCCAGTTGGTCCCAGCGCGCGAAGGCGCTGTAGTAGCGTTGCGGGATCGGCAGGCGGTTATCAAAGGCCCGATACAGGCTGCCCTTGCCCAGTTCCGGCGAGACCAGCTGGTCGATGATCCGATAATCGAAGGCGTCGCCCGCGACGCCCACGCCGGACCGCGCCAGCGGCGTCGACTTCAGCGCGCCGTCGGCCCGCTCGAACCGCACGATGGAAAAGTCGCTGGTACCGCCGCCGAAGTCGGCAACCAGGACATTGGCGTCCTGCTTCAGCTCGCGCGCAAAGAAGAAGGCCGCGCCGACGGGTTCGTAGGCGTAGCGGATGTCGGTAAAGCCCAGACGCGCGAAGGCCGCCTCATACCGTTCCAGCGCCAGCGCCTCGTTCGGATTGCCCCCGGCGAAGGTCACGGGCCGACCGACGATGATGCGCGGCGGCAGGGCGTCCATCGCCCCGTCGGCATGGTGCTTCAGCCGCAGCAGGAAGGCCGACAGCAGATCCTCGAAACGATAGCGACGGTTGTCGATGCGCGTCTCGGTAAAGGCGGCGCTGGCGGCGAAGGTCTTGAACGACTGGATGAAGCGGGTCTCCAGCGGGTCCTCGACATAGGCCTCGATGGCCCAGGGTCCAGCCTCGATCACCCGTTCGGGCGAGCCGCCGTCGCGTGCTTCGTGCAACTGGAAGCTCAGCGCCGAGCGGAAGGCGAACAGGTCCTTCTCCTCGACCTGAAACCGCACCAGGGTCGCCGGGCCTTCGCCGTGGGTCAGCGACACCACCGTATTGGTCGTGCCAAAGTCGATGCCAATCGTGGCGGGGGTCGCGGACGTCATGGGAAGAACCTGCAGGGAATGCGGTCGGGGTTCCTAGACCCCTGCCCGCTGGCGTCAAGAGCGACGACGTCATCGCTCGCTTCAGCCCCTTCATTCGGACTGATCGGCCTCAGTGGCCGCTGGGCAGACGGGCGATGAAGTGACCCTTGATGCCTTCGGGCCAATCCCGGTAGGCCACAGCGCCGTCAGAGCTGGCGGCATAGAGGCGAGCGAAGTTCACAATGGCCTGGGCGTCCTCTGGCGTCGGCGTGAACCGTCCGGCCAGATAGCCGGGCTTGTCCTGCCCCGACAGGTAGACCGAACAACGGCTGGCGCACGCCCACAGGCAGGCCTGCTCCTCGACGCGAAGATCATCCCCGCCCCGCGCCCTCACGAGGGCGTCGATCAGATCCAGCAACCGACGCCCGCCCGACAGACCTTCGGCGTCCACCGGCTCCTCGTCCGAATGGCGGCAGGTGGTGCAGACGATCAGCCGCGACGCCATCAAAACTCCACCCCCGCCTGCGCCTTCACGCCGCTGCGGAACGGGTGCTTCACCATCTGCATCTCAGTGACCAGATCCGCCGCCTCGATCAGTTCAGCCGGGGCGTTGCGGCCGGTGATGACCACGTGGGTGTCGGCGGGGCGGGCGGCGAGCACAGCCAGCACCTCCTCGACCGGCAGGTAGTCATAGCGCAGGGCGATGTTCAGCTCGTCGCAGACCACCATCTTCCAGTCCGGGTCCATGATCCGCGCCTTCGCCGCCTCCCAGGCGCGGCGGACATTGGCGATGTCGGCGGCGCGGTCCTGGGTGTCCCAGGTGAAGCCCTCGCCCATGGGCCGCATCTCGACCAGATCGGGGATGGCGTCGAACAGGGTCTGCTCGCCCGTCTCCATCGCCCCCTTGATGAACTGGATGATCGACGTCTTCATGCCGTGGCCGATCATGCGGCAGACCATGCCCATGGCCGCCGTCGACTTGCCCTTGCCGGTCCCGGTGTGGACGATGACCAGACCGCGCTCGACCGTCTTGGACGCCATCATGCGGGCGCGGGCGGTCTGGACTTTCTTCATCTTCTCGGCGTGGCGAGCGTTCAGATCGGCTTCGGTCATCAGCGCGAGGCTCCTTGCGGCGACAGGTCAAGTTCAAAAGGCGCGCCCCAGGCCGTCTCGGTGCCACGCCCGATGGCGGCGATGGCGCGGACCATGGCGGCGTCGCGATTCAAATGACGGTCAGCCAGGGCCACGATCAGCGGATTGGGCGTGGCGGTTGGGGCAAGGCTACGCAGGCGCCGGGCCCACTCCGCCTCGCGGCCCGGCGCCGAGCGGGCGCAGGCGATGACATAGGCCGCCGCTGTCGAGCGGCTGACCCCCGCCCAGCAATGGATCAGCAAGGGTCGCGCCCCGTCCCAACTGGCCGCAAAGGTCAGCAGGGCGGCGACATCCGCCTCGGTCGGCGGCGTCAGCCCCTCGCGCGGCTCGGCGATATCGTTGAACCTCAAGTCCAGTTGATACGGCGGCGCGTCGGCCAGCGGCGCATCCACATAGCCCGGCGAGGCCAGACTGATCAGATGCGACGGCTGATGGCGCGCCACCAGAGCCGCCACCTCATGCAGGGGCGCGACGATCAACTTCATCCGACCGCCAGCCCGGCGACGGCAAGCAGGAAGCCGACCTCGAACGCTTGCTCGACCGCGCCCAGAACATCTCCCGTGCGCCCGCCGATCAGCCGCCACGCCAGCCAGGCTGGAACCGCGCCGACCAGCAGGCCCAGCACCACGCCTCCCGCCCCGGTGGCCGCTGAGAAGAAGGCCAAGGGCCACAGGGCGATCAGGACGGCCACCGTCAGGCCAAGGACCGAGGCGCGATCCGGCCGGCCTTCCTTGGCCATGCCGGGATCGCCGCCATAGGGCATGAGCGTCATGGCCCCGACCGCCGCTGCGCGTCCTAAACCATGCGCCGCCAGCAATGCGACGGCTGCAAAAAAGGGCGAGAACTCCGCTAGCATGGCCAGGGTCGCCACCCGCAATGCCAGCGTCAGCCCTAGCGCCAATGCGCCATAGGAGCCCAACCGGCTGTCCTTCATGATTTCCAGCCGCCGGTCGCGCGTCAGGCCGCCCCCCAGCCCATCCGCCGTGTCGGCGAGGCCATCCTCGTGGAAGCCGCCGGTCAGGGCGATGCCTGCCGCAACCGCCAGCAAGGCCGCGATCCAGGGGCTCCAGACCCCGGCCGCGCCGTAAAGGACCAGGGCCGACAGCCCGCCGACGATCTGGCCCACCAGGGGGTAGTAGCGGGCGCTCTGCTGGATCCATTCCGGCCGAAAGTCCGCCAGTTGCGGCGTGGGGATGCGCGTCAGGAACTGCACGGCGCAGACGAACAGGCGCGCCTCATGCCGGATCACCCTGCGGCCTCCAGCACGTCCGACAGTTCGGCGACCTCGGACAGTAGGGCGCAGGCGGCCTTGACCAGAGGCATGGCCAGAAGCGCGCCCGTCCCCTCGCCCAGCCGCATATCCAGTTGCAGCAGGGGCCGCACCGTCATCGCGTCCAGCATCAGCCGGTGCCCCGCCTCCGCCGAGGCGTGGGCAAACAGGCAGTAATCGCGCGCCGCGGGTGCCAGACGAACCGCCAGCAGGGCCGCCGCCGTGCCGATGAAGCCGTCGACCAGAACCGGAACCCCGGCCCTAGTCGCCGCCAGCAGGGCCCCCGATATCATGGCGATCTCATAACCGCCGAACTGGGTCAGAACCTCGAACGGCGCCGTCGCGTCGGACCGGGCTGCGGCCTGAGCCAGGACCGCGCGCTTCCTCGCCATGCCCTCGGGCGAATGACCCGCGCCCTGGCCCACGCAGTCGTCCAGCGGCGCGGGCGCGAGCCGATGCATCAGCAGGGCGGCCGAGGCGCTGTTGCCTATGCCCATTTCACCCAGCGCGATCAAATCGGCGCCGCTGGCGATGGCGTCGCCCGCCACCCGGGCGCCAGCCAAAAGCGCGGCCTGGGCCTGAGCGGACGTCATGGCCGGTTCGACCGAGGCGTCCGCCGTGCCCGACGCGATCCTGGCCTGGACCAGTCCTGCCCGATCCGACAGATCGGCGGCCACGCCCGCGTCGATGACCCGAACCTCGGCCCCGACCACGCGGGCGAAGGCGTTGGCGCTGGCCCTACCCGCCAGCAGGGTGTCGACCATGGCCACGGTCACGCCGGACGGAAAGGCCGCCACGCCCGAGCGCGTCAGGCCGTGGTCCCCTGCGAAGACCAGCAGCACAGGGCGCTCGACCACGGGCAGCATCCGCTGCTGGATCAAACCCAACGTCAGCGCCAAATCCTCGATCCGCCCCAGGGCGCCCGGCGGCTTGGCTTTGCCGTCGAGCGCCTGCTGCAAGGCAGGTGCAAGCGAGCGATCCAGCGCGGGCACGGCAAACAGGTCAGTCAGGGTCAACGCGACCATACGAAGCCTCCCATGATCAAAATCAACATCAGCGCAGCGCAAGCGACGCCATAGACGCGAAGGCCCCGTTTCAGGTCATGGGCGCGCGGCGGCGCCCAGTCGCCGAAATCAGGGCGATGGGTGGTCTCGCCGTCATAGCGCACCGGCCCGCCCAGCCGCACCCGCAGCGCCCCGGCCATGGCCGCCTCGGTCCAGCCTGCATTGGGCGAAGCGTGCTTGCCCGCGTCACGCCACATGATGCGCCAGCCCTGCCATCCGCTGAGCGCGATCAAGGCGCCCGCGATCCGCGCGGGAACCCAGTTCATCACGTCATCAGTCCGCGCCGCCGCCCAGCCGAAGGCCCGCCAGCGGGGCTCCATATGACCGATCATGCTGTCGGCGGTGTTGACCGCCTTGTAGGCGAACAGGCCCGGCAGACCGCCGATGACGAACCAGAAGACTGGTGCGACCACGCCGTCGCAGAAGCTCTCGGCCAGGCTTTCCAGGGCGGCGGCGGCGACCTCGCCCTCGCCCATCCCCTCGACATCGCGACCGACGATCATGCTGACGGCCCAACGTGCGGCGGGCAGGTCGCCCGCGCTCAGCGGACAGAAAACCGCGCGGACATGCTCGAACAGGCTGCGCGCCGCCAGCCCCGTCGCCCCCCAGATCAGCAGTATCGCCAGTCCCGGCCAGAAGGGCGCCGTGGCTGCCAAGCGTTCGATACCCCAGCCTGCACCGCCAGCGACAGCAAGCAGGATCACGACGGTCAGCACGCCCAGCGCGCGCCGCGTCTTCGCGGGCCGCTCCGAGCGATTCCAGCATCGCTCCAGCGCCGCGATCAGCCCCCCGATCCAGACGACCGGATGGCTCAGGCGGCGCGGCCAGCCGATCGCTCCCTCGACCAGCAAGGCGCCGGCGACGATCCAGGGCGTCGGCAGGCTAGCGGGCACGACCGACCATCTCCAGTACAGGGCCGCGCGCGCCCTCCAGCGTGCGCGCCTCGACGCCATAGGCCGCCTTCAACACCGCGGGCGACAGGGCCTCGGCCGGCGCGCCGTCGGCCAGCACCCGCCCCTCGGCCAGAACGATCACGCGATCCGCCACGCGCAGGGCGGCGTCAAGATCGTGCAGGGTGATGATGACACCCCGCCCCTCTTCGTCCGCCAGCCGCCGAAACAGGTCGCAGGCGTCCAGAACATGGCCCGGATCCAACCCCGCCAAAGGCTCATCGGCCAAGAGCCATTGCGGATCGCCGGCCAGAGCCCGCGCGATCAGCACCCGCGCCCGCTCGCCCCCCGACAGGGTCGAGACCACGCGGTCGGCAAAGGCCTCCACCCCGGTCACGACCATGGCCCGATCCACGGCGGCCCGGTCCTCGGCGGTCATGCCCCATGCCCCCACATAGGGAGTACGGCCCAGACCGACGAAGGTCCGCCCGCTCACCGCCCAGGCAATCTCGGCGTTTTGAGGCAGGTAGGCGATGCGGCGCGCCCGCTGTCGCGACGGCAGATCGCGCAGGGCGCGGCCATCCAGCGTCACCTGCCCCGCATCCGGCTTTCGCAGGGCCGCCAGACAGTCCAGCAGGGTGGACTTGCCCGCCCCGTTCGGCCCCACCACCGCCGTGACCAAGCCGGGCGCGAAGGCCGCGCCCACGCCGTTCAGAACCCCCTTGTCGCCCAGTCGAACGGTCAGGTTTTCAGCGCCCAGAATACTCATGCCAGCTTCCTCCGCATGCCGATCAAAAGGGCCAGGAAGAAGGGGCCGCCCAGGGCCGCCATGGCCACGCCCAGCTTGATCTCGGCCGCCGACGGCGTCAGGCGCACCAGAATATCCGCCGCCAGAACCAGCGCCGCGCCGCCCAGCGCGGAGGGCAGCAACAGGGCGCCGGGTCGCGCCCCGATCACGGGCCGCAGCAGATGCGGCACGATCAGGCCGACAAAACCGATTGACCCCGTCACCGCCACCGCCGACCCGACCGCCAGAGCCGCGCCGAGCGCCAGGATCAGGCGACCGATGTCCAGCCTCACGCCCAGCGACCGCGCCCCGGCCTCGCCCAGCGTCAGGGCGTCCAGTGTCCGGCCTTGCGTCATCAGAAGCAGGCAGCCCAGGATCATACCCGGCGCCGCCAGCCTCAGCTCGACGACGCTGCGGTCGGCCAGCGAGCCCATCAGCCAGTTGACGATCTCGTTCACCGCCCACGGATTGGGAGCGAGGTTCAGCGCCAGCGCCACCCCGGCGCCCGCCATGGTCTGGATCACAACCCCTGCGAGGATGAAGGTGACGACGCTGCTGGTCGCCCCCGCCAGGGCCAGCAACAGCAGAACGCCCGCGCCCGCCCCGACCATGGCGGCGACCGGCAGCACCCACGGCGCACTCGCCACCGCGCCCAGATAGAAGGTCAGCACCGCCCCCAGCGCCGCCATGGTCGAGACGCCCAGCATGCCCGGATCGGCCAACGGATTGCGCGTATAGCCCTGCAGCGCCGCCCCAGTCAGGCCCAGCACCGCCCCGACCATCAGGGCCAGAATGGTGCGCGGAAGGCGCAGTTCGAACAGGATGGCCCAGGCCGGATCGCCCCGCTGGCTCGCCCAGTCGCTCCAAGGAATCCAGACGCGCCCGGCGCTCATGCTGGCGAGGGACAGGACAGCGATCAGGGCCAGCAGCCCGATCATGATCAGGGGACGCGGCAAGGTCTTCACAGGGCCTCCAGCGCCGTGCGGCGCGCCTCAGCGAGGGCGGCTGCGGTCTGGATCAGTACCGGACCGCCGCAATAGAGCAGCTTCTCTTCCAGTTGGGCCTGCACCATCCGACCGGACAGAGAGGCCAGCGCCGGATGGCGCATCACCCGGTCGGCCCAGGTGCGCGACCCCTGCGCGGGCGTGCCGCTGAGCAGGACCTGCGGCGGATCGGCCAGCAGGCGCTCGACCGGGACATTGCCCCATTTGCCGAGGCCGTAGCGCCCGGCGACGTTCTGGAACCCGGCGCGGGTCATCATCTCGTCCATCAAGGTGCCGCGCCCCGCGGCGAAGCCGTTGGGCTGATAGATCAGGGCCTTCAGGGGTCGCGATCCCGGCGGCGGCGCAGCGGCGGCGAGGGCGGCCTCGATGCGAGCGATCAGGGCCTCGCCCCGCGCCGGGCGACCGACCAGACGGGCCACCTCGCGCACCTGATCCAGACTGGCCGCCACGCTGTCCGGGACGGCGAACAGTTCGGTCGTAATGTTCATCCGGCCCAGAGCATTACGGGTCGCCAGGGCGCTGTGGCGGCTGGTCAGCACCAGATCGGGGCGCAGGGCGATGACCTCTTCGGCCGTCTCCCAGGTAAAGGGCAGCGTACGGGCCACCTCGGAAATGGTCGAGCCGACCGGCTCGCGCGCATAGTGGCTGAGGGCCGCGATCTGGCCCCGGTCGGCGACATGGACCAGAATGGCGTCGAGGCAGGCGTTCAGCGACACCACGCGACGTGGAGCCAACTTGGCCGCAGCAGGTGACGCGACAAGCATAGCCGCCGCCCCCGCCAGAGCCTGTCGCCGCGAAGCCCTCATCCGAAGGCCTCCAGCGCCCGGACCAGTCGTGGCAGGTCCCGTTCGATCGGCACGCCGAACCGCAGTCCATCGGGCGTGTGATCAAAGGGACGGGTCAGGATTCCCGCCCGGCACAGATGCTGGAACCAGCGCGCGGCGTGGGGCGTGCGCGTCATGCGGAACAGGCTTGTGCCGCCGACGATCTGAAACCCCGCCCGCGTCAGTTGTTCGTCCAGCCGCGCGACCCGTTCGGCCAGAACCGCCTCGGTCCGCGTCCGCCACGCCGTATCGGCATAGGCCCCACGCCCCATGGTCAGGGCGTCGACGCCGACCGGCCAGTCGCCCAGCAGGGCGCGCAGACGCAACCCCAGATCGGGTGCCGCCAGCATGAAGCCCAGCCTCACCCCGGCCAGCCCATAGAACTTGCCGAACGAACGCAGGACGATCAGGCCCGGCTCGACCACATCCGACACGCTGTCGCCGGGCGCGCATTCGATGAAGGACTCGTCCACCACCAGCCAGCGGCCCTCCGCCGAGCGTGCGCGGGCCATGGCGATCAGGTCGGCGCGCCGGCTCAGGCGGCCGTCGGGATTGTTCGGATTTACGATGACCAGCACGCCCGACTGCGACGCCGCCGCCTGATCGGCCGCGATCAGGCGCGTCGCCACGCCCGCCGCCCGCCAGGCCTCGGCGTGGGCGCCATAGGTCGGGCCGACGATCTCGACCGAACGCACGCCCAGCAGCAGGGGCAGAAGACGGATCACCGCCTCGGCCCCGGCTGTCGCCGTGGCTCGCTCAAGCGTCGCGCCGAAAGCAGACGCCGCCGCCGCCTCCAGTGCAACCAGCGCGCCAGGATCGGGCAGACGGTTCAACTCGGCTTCCGGCGCGCGCGGCCCGCGCCACGGCTCGGGATTGATGCCGGTGGACAGGTCCAGCCACGGGCGCGGCGCGTCGGGATAGGCGGCGGCGGCCTGCATCAAACCGCCGCCGTGCCGGGTCGCCGCTGTGAGAAGAGCGGCTTTGCTCATCGGATCAGAACCGGACGCGAACGCCGCCGAACACGCCGCGACCGGCGGTGCCGTAGTTCAGGACCGTCTGATAGTCCTCGTCGAAGGCGTTCTCGACCCGACCATAGACTTCCAGGTTGTCGTTGATCGGATAGGAGGCGCGGAGGTCGACCAGAGTGTATTCGCCCACGACGACGGTGTTGGCGTCGTTGTTGAACGTCTCACCCACATAGCGCACGGCCACGCCCGTCTTCAGGCCAAAGGCGAAGGCGTAGTCAGCGGCGACGTTGGCCATGTGCTCGGGTCGGCGCGTCAGGCGCTTGCCGTCCGTGGCGCCCGAAGCGCTCTTGGCGTCGGTCCAGGTGTAGTTGGCGCTGAGGTTCAGGCGCTCCGTCACATCCACGCGGCCGATCAGTTCGACGCCTTGCGCCTCGGTCTTCTGGACGTTGCGGTAATAGCCCCAGCGGCCGACGCCGTTGACGGTGCACAGCGGGTCGGTCGAGGGCGTCGAGCAGCCGTTGTAGCGGATCTCGTTGTCAGCCTGACGGTTGAAGTAGGTCGCCGAAACCACGGCGCGGTCGAACAGACGCTGCTCGACGCCGACTTCCCAGCTGTCGAACTCTTCCGGCTGAAGCGTCAGATTGCCGTACTCGCTGTAGAGTTCATACAGGCCCGGCGCACGGAAACCCTGCCCCCAGCTGGCGCGCACGACGGTGTCGCCGTCGTTCAGGGCCCAGGCCGCCGCGACCTGACCCAGCAGGTTGTCGCCATACTGGGCGTGGTCGTCGTAACGCAGGCCGCCGGTCAGGGTCAGGCCGTCCAGCACCGTCCACTGCACCTGGGCGTAGGCGCTATCCAGGTCAGCCTGACCGCGCGCGAAGGCGGGATTCAGGTTGAAGGCCGACGGCGAGCGGGTGCGCATTTCCGAACGCTCGCTCTCGATGCCGAAGGTCGTGTTCAGCGCCTCGGTCACGGCGAACGTGCCCTGGTATTCCCAGCGGCGGTTCTCACCGGCGGCGTCGAAGGTCAGCGGCTGGACCAGGGTGGCCGGGTTGTAGTTACGGCGGTTGGTGTCGGTGTAGGCATAGCCGATGCGGTTGCGGAAACGGCCGTCCAGCAGGTCGAAGTTCAGGCCGGCATAGCCGACCAGTTCCTCGGTCTTGCCGTACTCGCGGCTGTCGCCGTTGAAGGCGTCGAAGTCGTTCTGGCCGTTCGACCAGACCGAACGCAGGTCCAGCGAAACCGCATCCGTGATCTTCAGGTTCAGGCGGCCCGACAGGCCGGAGTTGGTGTAGCCGTCGTCCTCGGTGCCCTTGGCGAAGGCCGAGAAGCCGTCGGTGTCATAACGGCTGGCCGCCAGACGCCAGCTCAGGCGGTCGTTGGCGCCGCCGATGCCGCCGCGGAAATAGGTCGTGCCGCGCGCGCCGGCCTCGGCGTCGAGTGAGCCTTGCAGGGCTTCGGTCGGTTCGGCGGTGACGATGTTGACCACGCCGCCGATGGCCTGGCTGCCCCACAGGGTCGACTGGGCGCCGCGCAGCACCTCGATGCGGGCCGTATCGCCGACCAGAAGGTTGCCGAAGTTAAAGCCGCCCTGGGTCGAGGATGGGTCGTTCAGCTTGACCCCGTCGATCAGGACGACGGTGTGCTGGCTCTCGGCGCCGCGAATGTTGACGCCCGTCGAGGTGCCGACGCCGCCGTTGCGGGTGAAGCTGACGCCCGGCGTCTGGGCCAGAAGCTCGGCCACGGCGGGGGTCTGACGCGCCTCGATGGCGGCCTGGGTCAGGACGGTGACCGAGGCGCCGACGCGCTCGATCGGCTGGGCCGAACGGTTGGCGGTGACAATGACGTCGGCGACGGCGGTGGCGCCAGCGCGACCAGCCACGTCAGGGGCGGCGGCCTGCTGGTCGGTGACTTCGGCGGCGAAGGCGGGCGCGGCGGCCAGAAGGCTGGCGGCGGCCAGGGTAACGAATGCGGTCCGGTTCATTCCGGTTCTCCATATGACGACGCCGCGCCAGACCGCCCAACGCCCGGATGAGCGAAAGCGGCCGCTGACGCGGCTGGTTTACGACTGTCGTCACACGAGTCACCTCGACCGCTCGGCACATCCCGACCGCGCGGAGAACGACGGCGACAGGCAGGTCTCCTGGCTCGCGGATCAAGGCCGGTGCACGTCGCCTTCCCAGAAGTCGTTCAGGCCGTGGCCTTCCGGACCGCCAGTGGCGTATGACGCGCGGGCTAGCCGCTTACAGTTGCGGGAACAGCCGGAGTTTCACACTCCGTTCCCTTTCAATCCCCTTTCGGGGAACCTGACGCGACCGTGGCAGTAGGACCGCGCGCCCCTCAGGTCAACCGGAGAGACGAAGCATGGCCATCACCCTGGTCCTCGGCGGCGCCCGTTCGGGCAAGAGCGTCTACGCCCAGAAACAGGCCGAACAGGCGGCGGCGACCAAAGACCGCCCTCCCCTGATGATCGCCACCGCCGAAGCCTTTGACGACGAGATGCGCGACCGGATCAGGCTGCACCGTGACGAACGCGGCGAAGGCTGGCGCACGCTTGAAGCCCCGCTGAATCTGGCCGCCGCCGTCCGCAACCTGAACGCCGAGGATGTTGTCGTCGTCGACTGCCTGACCCTCTGGCTCAGCAATCAGATGCTCGGCGACCACGACCTGCCCGCCGCTATCGACGACCTGACCGACGCCTTCGTCGACTGCCCCGCGACCGTCTGGGTGGTCAGCAACGAAGTCGGTTGGTCGCTGGTCCCAGAAAACGCCCTGGGTCGTCGCTTCCGCGACGAAGCCGGTCGCCTGAATCAACGTGTCGCCGCTGTCTCCGATACGGCCTGTTTGATCGTCGCCGGCATGAGACTGGATCTGAACAGGCTCTAGGGCCTCATACGCCGTCATCGACGCGCCAAGGATTTGTCAGGGCCGCGCCGCAATTGCGGTTGATTCTGATAATCGTTCGCAGTAATTGCGCAACCCTCTTCAACCGGGGCCGTAACCATGCGCTCGTTTCTGATGTTCTCCGCCGGGCTGACCGCCCTTTCGGCCGCCGCATTGCCGGCCTTCGCTGAAGAAGCAGTCGATCTGGAGCAGGCCGTTCCCGTCGCCCCGATAACGGTGATCGGCACCCGCACGCAGCGCCGTGTGGACGATGTTCCGGCCAGCGTCAGCATCATCACCGCCGAGACCATCGAGACCAATCTGGTCACCGACATCAAGGACCTGATCCGGTTCGAACCGGGCGTCAGCGTTCCCACCAGCCCGGCCCGCTTCTCGGCCGCCCTGTCGGGCGCCGGCCGGGACGGCAACTCGGGTTTCACCATTCGCGGCATGGGCGGCAACCGGGTCCTGATCATTCAGGACGGCGTGCGCGTCCCCAACGGCTTCAGCTTCGGCGCCCAGGCGGTCGGTCGCGGCGGCTACAACGACCTGGACCTGGTCAAGTCGGTCGAGATCCTGCGCGGCCCCGCCTCGGCCCTCTATGGTTCGGACGGCATCGCCGGCGCGGTCAGCTTCACCTCCAAGGACCCGTCCGACTTCATCGCCAGCGGCGAGAACTTCGGCGCCCGCGCTCGGGTCGGCTACAACTCAGCCGATGACAGCTGGACCGAGGGCCTGGCCCTGGCAGGCCGCGCGGGCTCGCTGTCCGGCCTTCTGGCCTACACCCGCCGCGACGCCCATGAGACCGAGAACCAGGCCGAAACCGGCGGCATGGGCTCGGCCCGCACCCAGCCGAACCCGCAGGAGTTCGCCTCAAACGCCGTCCTGGGCAAGCTGGTCTGGGACGCCAACGCCAACCACACCGTCCGCCTGACCTATGACCACTTCGATCAGGAAATGGATGGCGAGGCGCTGAGCAGCTATTCGCCCACCGTCATCGGCCTGACCGCCCATGACGAGACCCAGCGCGACCGCGTGAGCCTGGACTGGCGTTTCAACGACGTCTTCGGCCTGGATAACGGTTCGGTCTCCGCCTACTGGCAGGACGCCACCACGCGCCAGTTCACCTATGAGGACCGCACCCCGGCGGTCGACCGCACCCGCGACGTCACCTTCGACAACAGCATCATCGGCATGGCGGCCCAGGGGTCCAAGACCTTCGGCGGGGCGTCGGTTCAGCACCGCGTCACCATCGGCGGCGACTGGTCGCGCACGACCCAGGACGGCATTCGCGGCGGCACCGTCCCGCCAATGGGCGAGGTCTTCCCCGTCCGCCCCTTCCCCAAGACCGAGTATGATCTGGCCGGCCTCTTCGTTCAGGACGAGATCGAACTGCTGGGCGGCCGCCTCAGCATCATCCCGGCCCTGCGCTACGATTGGTACGAGCTGACGCCCAAGGCCGACGCCCTCTATCCCGTCACGGCCAAGGGTCAGAGCGACAGCCACCTGTCGCCCAAGATCGGCGCCATCTACTGGGTCGACGACCATTTCGGCGTCTTCGCCAACTACGCCCAGGGCTTCAAGGCGCCCTCGCCGATGGAGGTCAACAACTTCTTCGAGAACCCGCTGTTCGGCTATGAATCCATTCCCAACCCCGACCTGACGCCGGAAACCAGCGAGAGCATCGAGGCGGGCGTCCGCTTCCGCAACCTCGACATGTTCGGTGGTGTCCTGTCGCTGTCCACCACGGCCTTCCACACCAACTACGACGACTTCATCACCCAGATCGTCGTCAGCGGCACGGGCGTGCCCGGCGTTGATCCCCTCATCTATCAGTACGTCAACCTGACCGAGGTGAAGATCTGGGGTCTGGAAGCCCGCGGCGACATCCGGTGGGACAACGGCTTCTCAGCCATCGTCGCCGCCTCGTTCGCGGACGGCGATCAGGAAACTGACGGCGCTCGCGGCAAGCTGACCAGCATCGATCCGATCAAGGTCGTCGCCGGCCTCAACTACGCTGCGCCCTCCGGCGGATGGGGCGGCTCAGCCACGGTCACCTGGTCCGACGACAAGGACCGCGCTGGCTGCGGCGGCGGCACGTGCTGGGGCGGCGAAGAGTTCGCCATCATGGATGTGACCGCTTTCTGGAACGTCACCGAGAAGGCCACCCTGCGCGCGGGCGTCTTCAACGTCTTCGACGAGAAATACGCCTGGTGGAGCGACATTCGCGGCCTGTCGCAGACCAGCACCGTTCGAGACGCCTTCACCCAGCCGGGCCGAAACTTCGGCGCCTCCATCAGCTTGCGCTACTAAGCCCAACGGCCAACAATGCAAACGATTCTCATTAGGAAGAACCTCATGCGCGCCCTCCTTCTCGCCGCCGCCCTCCTGGCTGGCGCTGCTCCGACGGCGACCGCCCTGGCGCAAACGCCGACCGCAACGGTCACGGCGCCGGCCACCGCCTTCGAACAGGATCGCCAGTCGATCCTGGCTCAGGCCGGTCAGTACCGCGTCCACTTCGACATGCGCGAGAACGTCAGCTTCAACGCCGACTACGACCCGATGGAAGGCAAGCTGTCGGGCGGCAGCGAGATCGTGCGCATCGTCTATGACAAGGGCGACAAGATCAGCCTGCAGCACATTCTGGTCATGGAGCACGAAGGCCAAGCCATCGTCATCAAGCACTGGCGTCAGGACTGGGTCTATCAACCGGACAGCGTCCTGACCTACGTCGGCCCGAACGAGTGGTCGCTGACGCCGGTGTCCGCCGATCAGCGCGCGGGCGCCTGGTCGCAGACGGTCTGGCAGACGGACGACTCGCCCCGCTACGGCGGCGTCGGCCGCTGGACCTACGCCAACGGCATGAAGGTCTGGACCTCGGAACCGACCTGGCGTCCGCTGGCGCGCCGCGATGCGGTGCTGAACCCGGTCTACGACCGCTATCTGGGGACCAACCGCCACGCCCTGACGCCGAACGGCTGGGTCCATATCCAGGACAATATGAAGATGAATGGCCGGGCTGGCGGCGAGCCCGTCGCCATCGTTCAGGAAGACGTGGTCAACACCTATGACCGCTCCACCAGCTATTCGCCGAAGGCGGGCGACGACTACTGGGCCGCGACGAAGGACTACTGGTCCGCCGTCCGCGACGCCTGGGACGCCGCCATCGCCGTCGATGGCCGCGTCCATGTTCAGGAAGAAGCCCAGACCGGCGTCGTCACCGGCCCGCCCCTGATGGATCTGGCCCAGAAGCTTCAGGACGGCGAGGTCTCAACCGAAGCCGCCATCGCCCAGGCCCGTACCATCATCGAAACCGCCACGAAACGCTGAGCCTGACCCCAGCCCCCTGCGCAGCGTCACCCAGGGTGTTCCCTGCGCAGGAGAGGCCGGACGTCCATGTCCGCTGCAAGCATAAATCCGGGTCCCGAAATCGATCCGTTGCGGACACGCCTCTCATTGATGAGAGTGTCAGCCGATGATGCGCAGGACTATTTCTTTGGGTCTGTTGGCGGCCTTGGCGGCATGCTCGCCTGAAGGCAGCCCGCAGTTCATCCGCCATGCCAATGGATCGCCTCAGAACGCCTGCTCGCCATCCTCGCTTCCAGAGGCAGAGATACGCGGAACTCGCGTGGCCTCCATCATCACGGATACCGGCTACGAACAGTTTCATACCGACTGGCGCTATAGCCGCCGCAATGGGTGGGGCTTCTCTCAGTCGGGAATCTATCGACTTTGCGGCCCTTCTGTCTGCGTCAAAATCGACGGCGAGCCTGAGCGATGCCGCGCTCTCCGGAGAATAGCAAAAGCCCGCTATCTTGATCCCTCGGACCGAGAGATCGTGTTCCGACCAACCCTGGACTGAGCCTGCGCCCACGTGGGCCAATGGCCGAAAATCTATACAGTGCAGGTGGTAGGCGGCGACGGGTTCGAACCGCCGACCCTCTCGGTGTAAATCTGGTCAAGGCCATTTCAAGCCATTTCAGGATTTCTCAAAAATCTTGAAAAACAATGCACTGCTATAAAAACCTACATCATCGCTTTGCATGAATGTTCATTTGACTTCGTTCCGAATGCCCCACTAGCGCCCCACAAAAAGCCATTGGCCTGGCGCGCGCTCGACGTGATTCTAGAAGCTGATGCGCACGGGCGCGCCCTGGGCCGTTCTTATGAGCTGGGCCCGCGGCAAGGCAGTCCAATAGTTGCTCAGGTCTGGGTGATTGAAGCTGTTCGGATCCCCACATGAAAAGGCGACGATCACGTCGTACAGCGCGCCCCACTGGTTCAGGTAGCTATGCGTCTTGTTCGCCCAATGCGTGTGGGACCCGTGATGGTAGGCGACCAACCCAAGGAGGTCGTGTGTCCCCGCGACGTAACGAGCATAGTGGGGCACCCTGTGAACGGGCGCATCCCCCGGCAGGAGGATAACCCGTCCGGTTGCTTTCTGAACCAGGCTGAAGGCCACACCGGTCAGGTTGCAGTCCTCCCCAACGGTTGCAGCATCGAAATGCTGGAGCTTCTCCACCCACAGCTCATCGCCGTTCAAGGCAAGAAATCGGATCGGCGTCCGCTCGAGATGGCGAGGAATACAGCGGACCCAATTCATCCGCGCAGCCGTCATCGCCGCGCGAGGTGATGTCCATTGGCGAGGCGTCAGCCAACGCCCTTTCCGGCCAGCCTGGCTAGTTTTGCCCGCAGAGCACCAATGATCTTCATCCCAGTGCGTCAAGAAGATCCGATCGCCCTTCAACACGGGCAGATTCATATCGATCTCGGCCTGACGCCGAGCCAACGGCCGCACGGAAAAGGGGCGACTTTCGCGGCCTCCATAATCGATCCGCAAGATTGTGCGGCCGTCCTGGTCAAGGATCGAAACGGCGTCGCCCTGGCCCACATAGTCCACGCGGACACCACCCACACCGCTCACCCCGGCCAGAGGATTCAGCGCCACCCAGTCAGGCGACGTAATCGCCTTTTCCGCGGACGAAGCGGTCATGCGCGCACCATGATCTGCTCCGCCTCGCCTGTCTTTTGCCGGCCGGCATAGAGCTCATCCCAGGTCCGCTCCTGGGGGTCGTACTGGGTGATCGGAAGCTCGATCTCCTCCAAACGCGCGGAGCATTCGTCAACCGTCATGACCATGCCGGACGGTGAAGGGTCCAACGGCTCAACCGCCCCCCCCTCTGGCCCATCGTCCTCTTCACCGACGTCCGGAACATGAGCCAAGGAGAAGACATCCCTCAACCGGCTCTCCGTCGCAGGGTCTGCACTTTTGAACCACGCCAGACGCGCGGTTTGATCTTCGGCCTCGCCCCATGAATCCCCGACCAGGCAGAGAATTCCATCGGTTGGCGGCCGCGAGAAATCCAGCCCAACGACAAACCAACGCGAAAGCAGTGCTTCAAAGCTAACTTCGCCGAACCGCCCTTCACGGAAAAGGATGTCCACGACTGGGAGCTCCGCATCGCCGAAGGTGTCAAGCAGATCGCGCTGGCGCCGCCGCCTCTGACGCGAGGACGGCCTCGACCCGAGGCGTTCAAATTCGCCCTCAAGCCTCCGGAATTCCCAAGCATCCACGCAAGAAAAGCGCAGCCGGCGATCAAGGGACTCCATCGAGGGCGACCCAGGCCTGAGCGCGCCGGATGGACCGAAAAGGGGCCCATCGCCTAACCCATCTCCAGCCTCCAGATAGGCGAAGTAGAACTTCAGCTTCTTACCGAGAGGTAGCGACCTATAGAACATGGCCTAGCCGAAGAGCTGGGCGATCTCGGCCGGCAGGCCGCCGCCCGCGCCGGTCGCAGCCGTCTGCACCCATTCGAAGAATTCGCCTATCTTCCCTGGCACCTGCTCGGCGGCGCCGCCTGCCACCTGGGCTGCGAACCAGCGACCCGCGCGGTTTAGCGTCGGGACAAGGCCTTCGGCCTGCAGCACGCCGCCTGCCTGGAGCCTTTCCTGCAACTGACGCTGTTGATCCTGACTTAGAAAGGCGGTGATGAAGACGCCGAACTGCGTCATGGGAATGCGCAGGATTTCGCCGCTTAGAGAAATGTCCGCAAAGACCCCTTTGGCCTTGGATCGCGCTTCAATGGCCGATCTCACGAGCGGCGACTCGATGCCCAGGCTCAATCTTTGCTGATCGACGGAATAGCGGCCGTGCCTCACGGCGATGAGAACGCTTCGGTTGAGCGCATCGTCGTCCAATGTGCGCAGCTGGTGCTGGAAGAGCAGGTTACGCGCCTTCGCCGGTGTGATGTTGAGGCTTCGAGCCATGTCGTAAATGGGCTGATCGGCCTGCAGCACCCCGGTCTGGATCAGCAGCCCGAACACCAGAAGATCAACCTCGCTCTTGGGCAGCGCACCGAAGGCTGTCGCCAGATAGGAGTCGGCGAAAGCCTGGCCGAACGCCTGAGCGGTCTGGGCTTGCTTGAGCCGGCCCTTTAGGGCGTTAAAAGCTGTCGGCATAGCGCTTCCCCTGGTTCATGTCGGCGGCGAGCCTCGATCGCCGCCTGGCCAAAGTCCGTAGAGGCTTCAACGAGCTTAGCCATAACCTCGAAGTTCTCAAGCTTACGGTGACGACAGGTCGGAAGCTTAACGGTCGGCGCCGAGCCTCCTATCCAGTCGAGCTGCGATGAAGTGAAGGTTGTGGAGGCGGATTCAGTCCCGCAGGCGCAGCCAGGACATGAACAGACTCAGAAAAATGCTACCGGAAGCCGCCCGAATGCGGCGCGCGTGACGCCCCTTCCCGCGGTAGACCTCAAAACCGGCTCGACCAATCATCGTCCTGGTCTCCTGCACCCTGATTCCCCTTGGGCCCTTCGCTCGAGTTTAGCCTGAACGCTCCCCACGGCAGGCACCAATTACAACCGACAGCTCAAACATCATGGGCATCGCCGCAACTGGACAAAAGCCCTCTCGACATCCTGCCAGCCCTGATCCGAGCCCTATAGTCGAGGCTGGCCGCGATTCGAGGAACCCAGGATGTCTGTTCTGTTTGAAGCAGCGATCGGTTTCGCCGTCGGCAAGGCCGGCGACCTTGCGCTGGATCAGGTCAAGCTCATCCTCAAGAAAGGGGCCGCCAAGAAAGAACTTGGCGCCATCGGCGCCTCGGCCATTGAAGCCGCCATTCTCGTCGAGCCTGGGTTCAGCGAAGATTTCCGTTCTCGGCCATTCCTCGAAGATGTCATGGCGCCGGTCCTGCTGGACATGCTCGCCAATCCGGGACGCACCTGGGAAAGCAAGGCCTTCGCCGACCACTACCTGGAACGGTTCGTTCGTCCCTATCTGCGAGGTCGATCCGACGCGGAAGCGCTGAACCGCATCTATCAGACTGAGGTGAAGACGCTGCAGGCCGCCTTCGTGGCTTTTCTCGACAAGGTGAGAGCGAGCCTTTTCGCCTCCACTCATTGGAAGGAACAGGTTCGCGACGCCACGCTTTCGGAAATCCGAGAGGGTATGGTCAGCGTCCGGCAAGCCCTGGAGGTCATGACCGCCCCCTCTTCCGACCCGGAGCAAGCCCGACGCGACGCGAAAACCAGTTCCAGCGCTCTGCGTGACTGGACAAAGGACATATTCGGCGAAGAGATCGAGCGCGCCGCGCTTCCCGCCCTCCTGACTCGCATTGAATCCGAGCCTTCGGGCTGCACCCTCCTGATCGGGGAAGCAGGCGTGGGTAAGTCAGCCTTGCTGGCGAAACTGACTGCGGAGTTGGAAGCCGAGGGAACCCCCGTCTTCGCCCTCAAGGCCGATCTGCTGACGCCGGAAGTCCGCGACATGGAGGGGCTGTCGCGTGAGCTCGGGATCAAGGGGCGGATCGACGATGAAATCCAGACCTTGGCGTCTGAAGGCCCGCTGGTCGTTCTGATCGATCAGTTGGACGCGGTCAGCGACGTCATGGACCGGACCTCGCAACGCATGAGGCTGCTGCTTTCTCTGTGCAAGACTGCGCGGGCGACACCTGCGGGCGCGCCCCCTCTACCGGTCCATATCATCGTCTCCTCGCGTCCGTTCGAAGCGGCCCACGACGCCCGTTTCCAGAGCCTGAAGGCCAAGGAGGTATCCCTTTCGCCTCTGTTGGCGGTCGAGGTGGACGCCTTCCTTGAACGGATGGATGTTTCAGCGAAGACGGTTTCGGCCTCCCTGCGCGACACGCTCAGACGCCCGTTCGCCTTGAGACTATTCATCGAACTCGTGCGTCGGGGGGCGGCGCCGGAAAACCTCGCCGCCTCGGATCTGCTCCAAGCCTGGCTCGCCTCGGCCAAAATCGGCGACGGCGCGGAACGGCTGCAAGCCATGACCTTCCTCGAAACCCTCGCCGGGGACATGACGGATACAGAAACCCTGTGGCGTCCAGCAGATCTCTATGAAGCCGAGCATCGTCAGGCGCTCACCGCCTGCCTCGCCAGCGGCCTGATCATTCGCCAGGCGGACAGGATCGGTTTCAGTCACCAAGCTTGGCTGGATGATTTCCAGGCGCGTCGTCTCGCGACCGCGGAAACGCTCACCGACTATGTGTGGGCGAGACAGGACGGACTCTTCTCAAGGGCCACGGCGCTGCGCGCCCTTCAGAGACTACGCGCCCATGATGAACGGCAATACGATCTCGCGCTGGACATCCTGCTCGGTCAGGAGCGCACGAGGCGCCACATCCGCCACCTCGTGGTCGACCTGGTCTCGACCCATCCGGCCCCCCAGCCTCGTGAACAGACCTGGGTCTATAGTCTGATCCAGAACGACTCGCCTCTCGGCCGACGCGCGGCGGGCGGGCTTGTTGAACACTGGTCGCAATGGCGAGGCCGGCTCAAACCGCTTCTTCCTCGCATGATGCGCCACGAAGCCCTGCAATGGAGCGCCGTCCGCATCCTTCAGGCTGAAGCCGAAATCGCACCCGTCGAAGTCGAAGCCCTCCTTCAGAGGTACTGGGGAGAAGAGCCCTTCGACGGCCTTGTCTTTGAGGTCTGCATGCGCGCCGCCCTCTGGTCGCCGACCACGGAAGCCAGGCTCGCGGACGCCTTCGGTCGGAAGCGGATTCGTGACTATGACATCGACGTCTACGTCAGCGAGTTGATCAAGCAGGACCGACAGAATGATGCGAAGGATCTCGTTCGCGTCTTCATCCAGAAGGCCGGCGCCGAAGCCCTCGCTGAGATGGACTTTGATCGGCTCACGGCGCTCACGGAAACAGCGGCCGAGGACCTCGCCCACGTTCTCATGCCCTGGCTGCTGGAGATAAGCGCCGGATCCGAAGAGGCGGTCGAGAACCGCTACAAGGCGGATTACCCCCGTCTCCCATCCGCCTCATCAAGCCGGCTCAGGCGACGAGACGGCATCGCCGGCCCTTTCCAGATGCTACACTCGGCTCTGGCGGCAATGGCCGAAGCCGCCCCTGAATCCGTCATGCCGTTCCTCATAACCGCCATGGCCGTCGAGTTCGACGAGGTGCAGGCGCTGGTCGCAGACACGCTGGCGGCCGGGATTCCCGCTCTGCTGGAAGAGGGGCTCGCCTTTTTGCTGGCCGATCCCCGGCGGTTGCAGGTCGGTCACGCCCATCTTCGTGACGCCGAAGGGGTCGGACGCATGGTTTATGGCTGGTCGAGCCAAAGACTGATCACAGCCATGGCGCCTCACCTCGGCGGGACGGACGCGGCGCGCCTCCGAGACGCGATCAAGGCCTGGGATCCTTATCGCGATGTCGCTTGGATGGAATCCAAGGGGTCTAGTCTTCGAGAGCGACTTAGATGGGCCGACGAAGCCCGCATGCCGCTTTACGAAGCCCTACCCGATACCGTGATCGACGCGCGGCGGCGGCGCCAGATCCTCGAGTGGCGCGCGCAGCAGCCGCGGTATCGCGAAGAACCCGAGGACATGATCCTCACGGCTGTCGGCTCGCCCATGTCTGCCGATCAGATGGTCAAGGCCACTGACCAGGAGATCATGGGCATGTTCGACGCCGTGGACGACAGCGTCGACAACTTCACATCGAGACGGACCCGCGGACGCCGACGATGGCCCAACAGCGGCGGCGTGTCCCAGCTCGCCCAAGCCTTTTTGGGGTTTGCCCAGCGTGAGCCGGAACGCACGTTCGGCATCCTCGAACGCCTCGTTCCCCAACGCCACGCCTATGTCGCAGGGGCCGCGTTGCGCGCGCTTTCGGAGAACGAAAACGTCTGCCCGCAGCGGCTCCTTCGCATCATTCGCGATCTCAACGACAGGGGCTTTTCCGCCAGGGACTGGCGCAGGGATGCGTCCTGGGCGATGCAGGAACTGGCGCAGCGCAATGAGGGCCTCGCGCCTGCGGAAATCGATCTGCTCGAATCCTGGCTGCAGCCCTTCGTCCCTCGCTCGCCGGACGACCCCGGCTACAGCCCGCCAGAACCTGCCGCCGAAAATTCAGATTCACGCCCAGCCCGACCGGTCGTCTTCGGACACGACATGGGCGGCATATCCATCGCGCCGAACGGCAATTACGCGCACCTTTCGGCGATCCTCGCCGGCCAGATCTGCCGCAAGGATCCCGACTATGACGGCTGGCTCGGCGTTCTGAGCCGCCACGTCGAAACCGCGGAAGACCCTGAGGTTTGGTCGAGCATTCTGGCCTTGCGAGGACAGCATCTCCTGGGCGCCGACCGCATCGGCGTGCGGAGCTTTATCGACGCCCTGTGGCGAAAAGCCCCTGGCGTTTTTGATCCGCCCTCGATGACCCATTTCACCTGGTCGTGTCGCGTCTTGATGCCGTCCGCTGTCACGGAGGCCATGCTGTTGCGCTGGATGACCTCTTCGGACGCCGCCTTAAGGCAAGGCGCCGGAGAATATGCCGCAGCGCTCTGCCTGCTCGGCGAGGCGTCCGAAGCCGTGACCGCCCTTCACCTTCTGTCCTTGGGCGTCTCCGATAAAACCGCTCGAACGGGCGCGATGTTCGCGGCCGCGGCGGCCTGGGTCCAGGACGACCCTGACCTGCGGGCCGCCGGTCACAAGCTTCTGACCGGCGCCGCCGCCGGGGCGACCGGCGCCGTCGCCGAAGCGATCGCCAACGCCCTGACCCGCTCATCCTCTCTTGCGCCGGACGCCGCCACGCGTGAGCTTTTGACGCTCGCCTGCGACAACAGGGACTTGCTGGCCGCAGCCCTGAACAGTCGCCTCATGAACGCCCTCCAGGAGCTCCTCATCCATCCTGGCTTCGACGAGATCGTCCTTCAGTGCATGGAGCGGAGCCTGGACCGCTTTGACGAAGGTGGACAGCGCCGCGGGGCTTTCATCGACAAGGACATGGTCGAAATCTCGGTCGCTCTTCAGCGAACGGACGGCCCCATACGGGTTCGCGCCATGAACCTCTACGAACGGCTCCTAGACGCGGACGTCTATGGCGCCGACAAGGCGGCTCGGGCGGCGTTGCGCCAATAGGGCGAGACCCTCCCGGGGTTGTCTCGAGACAGCAGCCCAAGCCGCACGCGGTTCCACCTCGGAAATCGCGCAGACCATCAACCCAGGGAAATTGAATTCATCTATTTTAAGTGGTTATCACTTCATGGACGGCGTGAACGGTGAAGCTGGAGCGCCTTGGCTTCACCCCTTCGGAGAAGAGATCACCGTGAGCAACAAGGCTTTGTTGGACTGGGCTAAAAAGCAACCCGCATGGGCAAGCGACGCCCTGAGGCGGCTCGCCTCCTCTTCAGAGTTGGCCCTAACGGAGGAAGACAAGAAGGAGGTTCTCTCCAGGATCCGCCACGCTGCGTCGAACGGCGCCGACGACGGTCCGCAGTGCACCCCGCTCTCCGAAGATCATCTTCGTCGGCACGGAACGCCCGGTCCTCGCGTCGCGCTGACGTCGATCGGGCCGGTCGCCAACATTGACCGCTTGGCCCCGAACCAGCGGCTTCGCTTCGCCGAATCCGGCGTCACCCTTGTTTTTGGCGAAAACGGCAGCGGCAAGAGCGGCTACGCCCGCATCGCGAAACACCTCTGCCGCAGCCTCTCGCAGGACAAGCTCAAAGGCGACGTCTTTGCGACGGCTCCCACAGGGGCCATGGGCGCCCAGCTCCAATTTCGCGTAGGCGAGGACGAACTGAAGACCCTGGACTGGTCGCCTGACCAAGCCCCGCCCCCGGCGCTTCGCGCCGTTTCGGTTTTCGACAGCCACAATGCGGGTCTCTACGTCGACGACAAGAACCAGATCGCCTACCTGCCCTTCCAACTGGCTCTCCTGGAACAGCATGGAAGGGTTTGCACCGCCCTTTCAGCCCAACTCTCCAGCGAAGAACCCCCAATTCGCCAAAGACTGGCGAGCGGAACGCCCGCCGGCTATGCGCCGGAAGGGCTCTGCCAGACCCTGCTCGCTCGTATGAAGCCCAACGGATCGGACCTCCCCGCCGAACAGGAGCTCGCCACCCTCGCCGCCCTGAGCGAGGAGGACGTCGCAGAACTCGCCAAGCTCGAACGTACTCTCGCTCAGGACCCGGTCGCCCTGGCGACGACGCGGCGGCGTGCGATCACCCTGCTGGAGCGCGTCCTGACGCTCTATTCGGCGCTCGACGCCGGCCTGTCGGTCCAAAAGGCCACGGAATTCGAAGGCCTGCTGGCCGCGGCGGCGGCTGCGGAAGCCGCGGTGCGGATGTCCGCGGGCGAGGTCTTCGCGCAGGAGCCTCTGCCGAACGTCGGCGGGGAAGCCTGGCGCCTGATGTTCGAGGCTGCACGCGCCTTCGCCGGACGGGACGAACTTCCTGAACAGGTCAGCGAGGCCTGCCCGCTCTGTCTCGATCCTCTCAGCCCAGCCGGCGCGGATCGTATGGGCCGGTTCAACGCCTTCATCCGCAGCGAGGCGTCCCGTCAGGCTCAAGCGGCCCGCGCCGCGCTCCAGGCGGCCAGATCGGCGTTCGAAGCTCTGGCGACGCCGGACGCGCAGGCGGTCGAGGACAGCCTTGTCCCCTTCGCGGAGCTGGACGACGCCCACCAGGCCCTGGTGACGCGGATCATGACCGCCCTCGCCGCCCATCTCGCACGCCGTGAAGCCCTGGTCGCCCGACCTGGAACGAACGCGGCGCCCGTCCCGCCTCCGGCTGAAGATCTGCAGGCGGAGCTTCGCGCCGTCTGCGACCGCCTCGCCGAGGAAGCCGCAGCCCTGGAGGCGTCCGCCGCCCATGAGGGGGCGCTCGACGCCGCGCGCCGTCGCGTCAGCGATCTGAAGGATCGCGCCAAGCTGCGCGACGACCTGCCTGCCCTGCTGCAGAGACTGGCCGATCTGCGCGAACTGGGGCGGATCCGCGCCGCAATCGCCCTGCTGGGAACCGCGCCCATCACCCGCCAGATCAACCAGCTTCGGCGCGCCCTGGTGACCGAAGACCTCCAGCGTCGCCTCGTCGAAGAGATCAGAGCTCTCGATCTCGCCCATATCCCCTTCACAGTGTCCGACGGGGCCGCCCAGGGAGTGAACCACTTCAGCCTCGGCCTCGAGGGCGTCTCGCGCATCAAGAACAGTCAGATTCTGAGCGAGGGCGAGCAAAGAGCCCTGGCCCTCGCCTGCTTCCTGGCCGAACTCGGCGACCAGGCGTCCGGCATCCTGGTCGACGACCCGGTGACCTCGCTCGACCATCATCGCATGCGCAAGGTGGCGGCCCGTCTCGTCGATGAAGCCGCAGGAGGACGACAGGTCATCATCTTCACCCACAACCTGGTCTTCTTCAACGAGGTCGCCAGCGAGGCCGCGCGCCGCGGCGACAGCGCCCCGCTGATCAAGATGATGGTGCGCAAGTCGGCGGCTGGCGGATACGGCCTGATCGAGGAGGATACGGCCCCCTGGCTGATCCGAAACGTCGTCGACCGCATCCAGGATCTGCGAGAGCGGGCGAAGACCCTGGCTGGCCATGACGATCCAACCGGCGAGGATTATCGTCGCCGCGCGAAGGACTTCTACAGCGACCTGCGCGAAACTTGGGAGCGCGCGGTCGAGGAAACCCTCCTCTACAAGACGATCCAGCGCCTTGTCCCCGACGTCATAACCCAGAGGCTCAGCGGTGTCGAGGTGACCGATGCGGACTACAGCGTGATCTACCACGCCATGAAACGCGCCTCGGAACGTTCGGGGCACGATATGCCCGAAGGTCGGGCCATATCCGCGCCGAGCGCCGATGAGATGCTGGCGGACGTCGAAACGTTGGACAGGCTTCGGCTCGAGATCGCGACCCGACGCAAGGTCGTCGAGAAACGGCGTAAGACCCTGGAAGAGCCGGTGAAGGCGGCGCTGACGGCATGACCCAGACCCCGCGACTGTTCGACCTGAACATCAAGAAGATCCTCGAGGCTTGGGACAACGCCCACGCCGTGCGCGAACTGATCGCCAACGCCCTCGACGAACAAGTGCTGAGCGACACCGCCGAACCGACCATCCGACGCGACGAAGCCGGCGTCTGGACCATTCGCGACTATGGCCGCGGCCTGCGCTACGAGCATTTCACCCAGAACGAAAACCCCGAGAAGCTGAAGGCGGTCGGACGGGTGATCGGCAAGTTCGGCGTCGGCCTCAAGGACGCCATGGCCACCCTCAACCGCAACGGCGTGGGCGTTGAAATCGCCTCGGCCCACGGCGTGATCACGCTCGCCGAGACGGCCAAGCACGGCTTCGGCGACGTGGTCACGCTTCACGCCGCGGTGTCTACGCCGCGGGAGCCCGGCATGGCGGGCACCGAGATCCGCCTTCCGGGCCTTGCCGACGCCGACATGGCCCGCGCCAAGGACTTCTTCCTGCGCTTCTCCGACGAGGCCGTGATAGAGGAGACGCGCGTCGGTCGGATCCTGCGCAAGGCCGGCGCCAAAAGCCGGATCTATGTCGCCGGCCTGCTGATCGCCGAAGAGGAGAATTTCGCCTTCTCCTATGACATCACGACCCTGACGGAGACGATGAAGAAGGCGCTCAATCGCGAGCGCACCAACGTCGGGCGCACGGCCTATGCCGAAAGAGTCCGCGCCATGCTGCTGCAGACCGGCGGCGCCGAGGTGGCCCAGGTGCTGGCCGATCAACTCATGGCCGTCCAAACGGGCCTGGCCTGCGACGAGGTCGGCTGGAAGGATGTGGCCGTCCATGCCTGCCGCATCCTGAACGGCGCCGGCGACGTGCTCTTTGTCAGCGCCAGCCAGCTTATCGACCATACGAGCGCGGTCGATCACGCCCGCGACGACGGCCTGAGGATCGTGACCATCCCCGACGCCATCTTGTCCGAGGTCGCTGGCCGCGCCGATCTGTCCGGCGCGCCGATCCGGGACCTCGGTCTCTATCAGGCGGAATGGAACGACAGCTTCGTGTTCGACTGGGTTGCGCCGGAGACCCTGACGCCCGCGGAAAAGGCCGTGTTCGACCGCACCGAAGAGATAGCCGCCCTGGCGGGCGGAACCCCGCCGCGCGTGCGCGACATCCGCATCAGCCGGACCATGCGGCAGGATTTCGCGGCCGGCGGCGACGCCCAAGGCCTGTGGGACCCCCAGACCTCCAGCATTGTCATCCGTCGCGACCAGCTAGCCTCGCTGCCCGCCTACGCCGGCGTCCTGCTGCATGAGATCGCCCACGCCCGCTCCGGACACGGCGACGTCACGCGAGCCTTCGAAAACGAACTGACCGACCTGCTCGGCCTGGCGGCGGCGGCGGCTCTGAAGCCAATGGTGGCCGCCCGCCCTCTCTCCGCGACGCCCGAGGCTCTCGTCCAGGCCGAACCCGTTCTTGCGCCAGGCCCGAAGCCCTCGTTCCTCTCCCGCTTCAGACGGCTATAGAGGGCGGTCAGGGGGCGAGGACAACATGCGATTCCTACACACGTCGGACTGGCACCTGGGCCGCACCATGGCCCAGGAGAGCCTGCTGGAAGACCAGGCGCTCATCCTGGACCAGATCTTCGACACCCTCGTGGACACGCAAGCCCGGGCGATCGTCATCGCCGGCGACATCTTCGATCGCGCAGTGCCGAGGCGGGAGGCCGTCGATCTGTTCGATCGCTTCCTGACACGCGTCTATCGCGAGACGCAAAGCGCCATCATCGCCCTGGCGGGAAACCACGACGCCCCCGAGCGCATCGGTTTCGGCGGCGCGCTCCAAGACCCGACTCGCGTCCTCATCCGCGGCCCGTTGAACGGCCGCCCTCAACCCCTCGTGCTGACCGACGATCACGGCCCGGTCGCCTTCAGCGCCCTGCCCTTCGGTGAGATCCACGCCGCGCGGGGACGCTTCGACGACCCCGGAATCGTCACCCCCGCTGACGTTCTCGAACGCCAGGTCGCCGAGGCTCGCCTCCATGTTCCCGAGGGCGCGCGCTGGGTCATCGCCGCCCACGCCTTCGTCCAGGGCGGCGCAGCGACCGAGACGGAGCGGTCGTTGGACTTCGTCGGAGGTATAGAAACCGTGCCCCACGCCGTCTTCGACGGTGCGGACTATGTCGCGCTCGGCCACCTTCATCGCGCCCAGATCGCCGGCGCCGACCATGTCCGATATTGCGGATCCCCCATGGCCTTCGGCTTCGACGAAGCCGGCCTGGAAAAAAGCCTGCTCGTGGTCGACCTCGAACCCGACCGCGTCACGATGGAGACCCGCCCCCTTGTCCAGCGCCGCGCCGTCCGCGTGATCGAGGGGCGTCTGGAAGACCTCGTCCAGGCCGCCGGCGGCCGTCTGAGCGAGGACTTCATCAAGGCCGTCCTGCTGGACGCCGGGGAGTTGGTCGATCCCATGGGACGCCTCAGGACCGTCTACCCCAATGCTCTGCAGATCCAGCGTCGCGAGCGACCGGAAATTCAGGGCCGCGCGGCCTTCGCCCCCGGCGGCGCTCGCCGGGCGCCCATGGAGGTGATGGACGCCTTCCTGACGGATGTACGCGGGGAAGGCCTGACGGACATCGAACGTCCCCTCGTCCTCGGGGTTCTGGAAGCGGCCGCGAGGGAGGCTGAATAATGCGTCCGGTCCGCCTCACGCTCCAGGCCTTCGGCCCCTTCGCCGGCCGCGCCGTCATCGACTTCAGGGCCGCGCTCGACCAGCGCCTGTTCGGCATCTACGGCCCCACGGGCGCCGGCAAGACCAGCGTTCTGGACGCCATGGCCTACGCCCTCTTCGGCGAGTCTTCCGGCGGCGAGCGCGGTCGCGGTCACATGCGGTCCGATCTCGCCGATCTGAACACCCGCACCTTCGTGGAGTTCGTCTTCGAGCTCGGCGCCCGACGCTATGTCGTGCGACGCGAGCCGGAGCAGGTTCTTCGCTCGCCGCGCCGCGACAGCCGGACCTATCCTCAGAGCGCCGCCCTTTTCGACGCCACCGCCCTGGCGGTGGACGCCATCACCGACGACGCCTCCGGCGAGATCCTGGCGGAGCGTCGCGTCCGGGACGTCGACGAAGCCCTCGCCCGCCTTCTTGGTTACAGCGCCGACCAGTTCCGTCAGGTCGTCATCCTGCCGCAAGGCCGGTTCCGCGATCTGCTCACCGCCAGCAGCGACCATAGGTCGACCATTCTGCGCGGACTGTTCGACGTCGGGGTTTTCGAACGCGCCGCCGAACGCCTCCGGCGCGAGGCCGCCGATCTGGACGTCGCTGTCCGGGCGGCGCGTCAGGAGACCGAGGCGCGCCTCGCAGACCTCGAGGCCGCCGATCTCGACGCGGTCGACGCCCAGCTCGAAGCCGCGACGGCCCAGGCCCGGGCGGCGGCGGACGCCCGGCCGGCTCTCGACGCGCGCCGGGCGCAAGCCGAGACCGCGCTCCTCGCCGGACGCGAAAGCGCCGCCCGACTCGAGGAAGAACGTCAGGCCGCAGCCGACCTGGCCGGGGCCGTCGCCGAGCAGCCGCACCATGAGGGGCTGCGCCTCAGACTCGAGCGGGCCCGCCTCGCCGAGCGGCTCTCGCCCCTCGAAGCCGCCGCCCGCGCCGCCCAGACCATCGCCGAGACAGCCGCTGCGGCCGCCGCCCGGCTCGGATCAGAACGGGACGGCGCGCGGGAAGCCGCTCGAACGGCGACGACCCGATTGGAAGCCTCAGTCGCCCAGACCCCCGCACGCGCTGAGGCCCATAGGGCGAGGGAACGAGCCGAGCGTATCCTCGAGCGGGTGGAAGCCGCCGAGCCGTTGCGCGCCGAGGGCGTCGTCGTCCGCGCCGCCCTGGCCGGTCACCAGGCCGAAGAGGCGCGCGCCCAGGCGAATTGCGATCGCCTTGAGGCCGACCTCGCTCAGACCGCAGCCGCCCTTGCCGCCGCGCGAGACCGCGCCGGTCAGGTCTCGGCGCTAAAACTGCGTCTGAACGAGTTGAAACAGGCCCTGGCCGCGGCCCGGAGCTTCGATACGCTCGCCCTGAGGCTGGCGAGCCAGGAAGATATTTCGGCCCAGGCCGGAACGGCGTTGGAGACGCGACGCCGCGCGGCGGCCGAAGCCTCCGGCGCCCTCGGCGTAGCCCGCGCCCGCAGAGAGGAACGTCTCGCGACCGTGCTCGCCCTCTCCCTGGTCGATCAGACCCCCTGTCCCGTGTGCGGCTCGCCCGAACACCCTGCCCCGGCGCGTCTTCCCGCGGACGACGGCGATCCGGACAGCGAACTCGAAGCCGCAGAATCGGCTGAGACCACGGCGCGTGAGGCGCTCGCCTCGGCCGAGCGCGCGGCCGGGGAAGCGCGGGTGCTCCATCAGGAGCTGGCGCAGTCCCTCGCCGCTCTCGACCGACCGCCCCGCCCCGCGGCCGCGCTTGAGGCGGAGATCGCGCCGGTCGAGCTGCAGCTGGCGGACCTGGAGAAGGCTCCCTCGCTGGAGGAGATCGAGGCCGCGGCCAATGGGGCGGCCGAGGAACAGACCGCCGCCCAGACCGAGCTTGCCGAACATCGCCGCGCCGCCGCCGAAGCCAAAAGCCGCCTGGAAGCGCTCGATACGGTTCTGGCGACCGAGCTCGCCGCCGTGCCGGATGATTTGCACGACCCCGCTCGCGCACGCTCCCACCGCGAAGCCAGCCTCAAGGCGGCCGAGCAGGCCGAAGCCGAGCATAGGACGGCGGCCGATCAGAACGCCGCCGCTGCGAAGGCCTTGGCCGTCGCGGAAGCGGCTCTGGCGGAGCGGCAGGACGAAGTCGAACGGACCGGCCGCGCCGCCCTCGAGGCGTCTGACCGCCTGGCTGATGGGATCGACAGGGCAGGTTTCAACGCGACAACCTTCGCCGTCG
The DNA here is from genome assembly GCF_044772165.1 of Brevundimonas sp. NPDC090276. Taxonomy (NCBI): domain Bacteria; kingdom Pseudomonadati; phylum Pseudomonadota; class Alphaproteobacteria; order Caulobacterales; family Caulobacteraceae; genus Brevundimonas; species Brevundimonas sp. NPDC090276. The sequence continues at coordinate 863,796 of NZ_JBIVYK010000002.1, forward strand.
CGCTGGGCGACCTTGCCCAAGCCGCCGCCCTCGAGGCGGCCCTGGCCGCCTTCAACGCCCGCCTCGCCGCCGCCCAGGCTCGACGAGATCGAGCGACCCTAGCGGCGACGGCCGCTCCCGAGCCCGACCTGGAAGTCCTGCAGGCCGCTCGCATCGCCGCCGAGGCCGAGCTCGAGGCCCTGGTGCGCAGCCAGGCCCGCAGCGAAGCCGAAGCCCAGGCGCTATCGCTGGCGAGGACGCGGATCGTCGAGACCCTCGAACGCCAGGCCGCCGCAGAGGAGGCCTATCGCCATGTCGGCGCCCTGTCCTCGCTCGCCCAGGGACGCAACGACCTGCGTATGGCCCTCGTCGACTATGCGGTGGCCGCCTATTTCGAAGACGTCCTGCGGGCCGCCAATATTCGTTTCGACCGCATGTCGGCGGGCCGGTTCGAACTCCGCCGCAAGACGACCGCCCAGGATCAGCGCAGCCGGGCCGGACTGGAGATCGTGGTCTTCGATGCTCACAGCGGGCGTGAACGAGACGCCCAGACCCTGTCCGGCGGCGAGGGCTTCCTCGCCGCCCTGGCCCTGGCTCTCGGTCTCTCGGACGTCGTCCAGGCCGAGGCCGGTGGCGTGAAACTCGACGCCATCTTCATCGACGAGGGCTTCGGCCACCTCGACGACGAGAGCCTGGAGCGCGCTCTCGACACCCTGAGGGACATGGTGGGCGAAGCGCGAGCCGTCGGGGTCATCTCACACGTCGACGCCGTGAAAACGCAAATCCCGGCCGGCTTCGAAGTCACCCCCGGACCCGCGGGCAGCCAGATCCTGGCGCGCGTCTGATAGAACGGCGCGATGAGCCATCGGATTGCATCTACAGGCGTAGGACGAAGTGCCGCCGCTTGGGCTCGGCCCAGCCATGCTCTCGATCATCCCCTCCGCACGACGGGATCCCTGAAGGCTATGAGGCGCGCTTTCCGGCCGCGAGCAGAGGATCGAACAACTGCTGCCAAAGCCGTCGACGATCAATGGGCAGGTCTGCACGCAAACTCATGCCCGATTGGAGCGCTCGTCGTTCTCCGTAGGCCATGACATGATCGCGCTCGAGAGCGACGCGCACCTCATAGACAGGCTGATCCTGGGCGATCGGGAAGGCGGCGTCACCAGGCCGCGTCACGGTTTTGGCGATGTCGATGACCCTGCCCTCAACGAAGCCGAAACGCTGAAAGGGGAAGGCCTCGACCTGCAGGCGGGCCTCCTGACCGACGCGCAGAAAGCCGACCGCACGTGTGGGCACCAGCAACCGGGCTTCAAGGGGCGATCCTTCCGGAGATAGCGACAGAATAGCCTGTGTCGTATCCGGCGACATTCCGGGTCGAGCTTGCAATGCGGACACCCGTCCATTGATTGGCGACCTGAGAACGTGCCCCCTAGCGACTTGAAGTTCAGCGCGCCTCTGGGTCAGGCTGGAGCGTTCGCTCGCCAGAATGGCCAGACCCTCTGCTTCCCGAGCCGGCAGTGAAGCTATCTGGCCTTTGAGATTGGTTACGAGCGTGTCCAGTTCCGAGATCTGCGTATCCAGGTCCGCCAAGGCCCCTCGCTCCGTCAGAACGCTTCGACGTTTGGCGTCGATCTGCGCATTGGTTGCGTAGCCCCGGGCTTGCAGCTGGGTCATCCGTTGCGCGTCGGCTTCCGACAAAACGAGCGCCTCAGCCTGCACGCGACGACGTTCCTGAAGGATGGCTCGGGTTCGAGTATTGGCGGCAATCTGGTCGTTCAAACGGCTTCGCTCGTCCGCATTGCTGCGCACCAGCGCGGCTTGCCGGTTCGCCAAGGCGCTGACCTGGGCGTCGGTTTCGGCCATCTGAATGTCGAGCACGGGCGCTTGTCCGGTGCTCTCCAGATCCGAGATGAATTCGACCAGGGCCGCGCCCGCCTGCACCAGCTGCCCATCGCGAACAAGCACTCGGCCGATGCGCCCAGCCTGCACGGGGCGAACCTGAACGACCCCAGCTTCGGGAATGAGGAAACCCTCGACGGTCTCCTTCCGAGTGTACCTCCCGAAAACAAGGGCCCCAAACAGGGATGCGCTCACGAGAGAAAGCACCACGGTCCAGGCGATGAAGGCTGGAGGTTGCGCCAGACGAACCTCGCCCCATAGGCGCCGCCGCTTGGCGTCCAGAGCTTCAGGCCGAAAAAGACTCATGCCGTGCGCTCGCCTATCGCAGACACCAGACCGAAGGGCTGAAGCACGGCTCCGGTGACTTCCGAAACCACGCCTGCATCGACCATGAGCACCCGGTCTGCCCCGCGGACGGCGGCCTCTCTATGAGCGACCATGATGCAGGTGATCCCAAGCGTGGCGATGGTGGCCATGACCTGCCGCTCCAGATCGGGGTCGAGGTTGGCCGTCCCCTCATCCATAAAGAGAATAGCGGGATCCTTATAGAGGGCCCGCGCCAACAGAAGTCGTTGCTTCTGCCCCCCTGACAGCGTGGACCCCATGTCGCCGATCAGGCTGTGATATCCCATGGAGGTCCGCATGATGTCATCGTGCACATGAGCCAAGGCGCACACATGCCGGACCTTCTCCATATCGATCTGAGCATCGAAAAAGGCGACATTGTCCGCGATTGAACCGGACAAGAGCTGGTCATCCTGCATGACGACGCCGAGGCGATCACGTACGGCCCTTAGCCCCAACAGACGCATGGCGTGGCCGTCGACCGCAACCTCGCCTTCAGTTGGGGTGTAAAGACCGACGAGCAGCTTCAGGAGGGTGGATTTCCCTCCGCCCGACGGACCAATGATGGCTACCGACTCTCCGGCCGCCACCTTGAAGCTGGCGTCCGAAATGACCCACGGGTCATGAGCGCCGTACCGGAAGCGCACGGCACGCGCCTCGATCGCTCCAGTGATCGGCCTAGATAGAGCAGAGACGACTTCAAGACCCGGCTCGGTGTCATGATGAACAATGTCCGCAAGCCGCTCGAGATGAAGACCCAGCATGCGCAGCGTGAAATAGGCGCCGATCAGATTGCCGATGCGACCTGAGAATATGGCCGCATAGCTTTGAAACGCGAAGAACATGCCAAGGGTCATATGGCCGTCGAGCACCTGAAGCGCGCCCGCAAACAACATGAGGAGGCCGTTGAGGCCGCCCCAGACAGCCAATCCGCCCCACCCGAAAAGTCCGAATACGCCCTGCCGGTAGGCGACATTCTGCTGATCCGCCATGGCGTTCTGCCACACGCCGTGACGCTCAGCCTCCCGGCCGGCGATCTTGATCGCGCGCGCGGCGCGAACGGTCTCTAGAAATACTGAATCCGTTTTAGCCGCGAGGTTCAGGTTCTCTTCCGCATAGCGGCGCGCGGTCGGAAAAGCGGCCAGACGAACCACAAGGATCACGGCCAGGTTGATCAGGGCCAGACCCGCCAGAAGCGGGGAATAGAGGACCATGATGACGGCGACGGGAAGCACCATCACGGCGTCCAGGACGATGCCGACCAGCCCGCCTGTCAGGAAGCCCTGGGCAGGCCCTAGTGATCCGAAACGGGAAAGCACGTCTCCGACGTGGCGCCGTTCAAAAAAGTCAGTTGGCAATCTCAAAAGATGCCGAAGGAGATTGCCGGACAACTGCAGCGACATCCTCTGCCCCGCATGCAGCTGTATGAAACCCCGTAAGGTTTCAATCGCCGTCTGTATGACGATGAACGCCCCGAAACCGACCATGATCGCGACCAGCAGGTCCCGATCACCGCGCCCGATCACGTCATCGACCACAAGCTGGCTTGCAAGCGGCGAGACCAGGGCCGCCGCCTGCAGCAATAGGGTCAGAAGAATGATCTGTACGAGGAAAGGCCGAAAGCCGGACAGACGGCTCCACAGATCGCCGAGCTTGACGCGCTCCACCTGTGCACGTCTCTCGAAGTTCGGAGCCGGCGTCAGTTCAAGGGCGACCCCGGTGAAGTGACGCGACACCTCTTCGATCGGCAGCTTGCGCTCACCTCGCGCTGGATCGGAAATCCAAGCGTATCGGCGGTCTATCCGTTGGAGGACGACGTAATGGTCCAGGCTCCAGTGAAGGATAGCTGGTGTTTCGAGTTGCGTCAGTTCGTCGAGTTCGCAGCGCACTGGCCGAGACGAAAAGCCCAGAGCGTCAGCTATGGCCACTAGGCTCTGCAGGCTTGAACCCGAAAGCGAGACGGGAAATCGACGCCGCAGTTCCGATAGGCTCTCAAGCCGCCCATGGGCGGCGGCGACCATAGCCAAACACGCCAGGCCGCATTCGGCTGCTTCCGCCTGCAGGATAGCCGGGCGCTTCATGATTTCTCGATGTCTCTATTGATCGCCGTCTCGCCAGAGCCTGCAAGGAAGCTCGCACGAGAAACCAGGGTGGAGCGCCGCACACGGGACGCGGCGGCGCTCCTTTGACCTCTAGTAGAGGCCCGCCAGGTCTTCAGCAGGCTCTTTTTGGGTCTGATTGGGCGCACGGATCGTCTGCGGAATGCTCACATTGCCGCCATAGCCGCCGCTCGAACCCGCGCCGCCGCCGGAACCGCCGCCGCCCGGCGAGGAAGGGCCGGTCGTGACCGTGACGGTCGAGGTAGTGGTCGTGGAGCTCCAGTTCACCCCGATCGTGCCGCCCGTGACCTGGCCGCCCGGACCGAAGTTGCCGGTCCCGGTGACGCCGGTCGTGGTGGAGTTCGAATTGGTCGTGGTCGTGGTCGTGGTGCCACCGGTTTGAGTGGCCTGAGTGCCGCCGATAACGAGGCTCAGTTCCGACTTTTCAAGAATTCGCATTCAGGTGTCCTGCTACAATTTTTGGATGAGCTGCAGCGCTACGAGACCACCTTGACGATACGAATCCATCAACGTCAAGTTGATAAAATCCGTTAATCACAGCTCTTCATCGATGGCTTGATTTCGATAGTGGAGGGCCGCACCATGTGCGTTCTCAGCCAAAATCTCGCGATCCCGTGCATCGGCGGGACTCCAGAAATCGACGACCTGGAGTTGCGGGACATGCCTCGCAAGATAGGCGGGGTCGACGACCGCAAAGTCATTGGGGCCGAAGGCCGCGACATCTGTGTGGAAATCCTTGAGCGAGTACCATCCGCCACCCACGTCATGATCAATGGCGAACTGCTTGTGTGAGGCGACGATCCCCACGACGATGTCACGCATTTTCGCTCGACCTTCAGCAACGAGCGCTTCGGAGACATCGGGAAACGCCTGACGCTGCTGGCGTTCCACTTCGTCCTGGATCAGCTTGATGAAGGCCTCGCCCTCCTCGGGAGCGCCATGGAGCCCCACAATCGAGTATGGCTCGACTTCAAGAGACCTTGCAGCCGGGACGAGATAATTGGCGCAGGCGGAAAAGCAGACGCCGCGCACAATGAGCGCGTAGTTTCTAGCCGTAACCATACGAGCCGCCTGGATGGCTAAGGCAGCGTCGCCCCCGTTGGACGTGATCCGCAACTTGCGTGTTTGCGACGGCGCAGATTGCAGACACTCGACCAGACTGGAATCGGTGCTGCCGACGAACACCAAGGCGTCTTCTTCCTGAAAACACATTGGAACACCGGATCTGATTTGATCAACGGATGCCTTGGCCCGCGCCCCAGGGTCAGCGTCCGGCGAGGAAGCGTAAATCGACACAGCAGCGACGAACTGGATAATCATTCTGGAACACCAAAAACGCCAGCTCGACAAAGGTCGTCGAGCTGGCTTCTGACTTCAGTATAGACCCGCCAAGTCGTCGGCCAATTCCGACTGATCGACGGTCCGAGAGGTCGGTTTATTGATTTCGACGACCGGCATGTTGGGAATACCGCCCCCGCCACCTGCGCCTCCGCCTCCGCCTCCGCCCGTCGAGCCGCTCGGCGCAGAGGGGGAGCCGCCGGAACTGTGACTATACGAAAGGCGGATGCCCGTTGCGTTGCCATTGGCGCCAAAGGTCACGCCGACACCAAAAGACGTCGTCGACGAAGACCCTGTCGTCGTGGTCGTGCCGCCGCCCGTACTGGTCGTCTGACCTCCGGACGTCGGGCCGGAAGACTGCCCTCCGACCACTTTTAGAATTTCGTCAGCCTGGAGGCTGCGCATGTTGGATGCTCCATGCAAATCAAGTGACATGTAGCGCTGCCCCGCCAAGCTATTTGGTGGAAACAGGAAGTCAACCTAAAGGGGTGAATTTCATCCACTGATGGTGGCCGTTTTGCTCGCCATGAATCGACGAGAGACCCAACCAAGTCTACGACGTCTGGATGTCCAAGTACGAGCCCCTGACCCGCTACCTCCGACGACAGCCGGCGGACACGGTGGACCTGACCTTCAGGGAGTTCGAGAATCTGCTCAAGGCCATGCTCCCTCGCGGCGCGGCGGAACCCAAATGGTGGGCGGACGAAGCGACCCCGAGTATCCGCTATCAGCAGCGCCTGAGTTGGCTGAACGCCGGCTTCGAGGCCGCGCTCATCCAAGGCAAGGAGCGGGTCCGTTTCCATCGCGCGGAGACGAATTCGGACTAACAGCCATCCTGGATGGCCCTCCACAGGACTTCGCCTCCGCCCTACCCCGTGATCTCCGGCTCCGTACCCGCCTGCCGCTCGAACAGCCGACGATACTGGCCGTCAGGAGAGGTAAGCAGGTCCTCATGCGATCCATCCTCGACGATCTTCCCGTTCGCAAAGAGCAGGATGCGGTCTAGGGCCCTTACCGTTGACAGCCGGTGGGCGATGACAAGGGCTGTCCGGCCGACCAGCAGCCGCTCCATGGCCTGCTGAATGGCGGCCTCGCTCTCCGAGTCCAGGCTCGACGTCGCCTCATCCAGGATCAGGATCGGCGCATCCGCCAGGAAGGCGCGCGCGATCGCGACCCTCTGACGTTCTCCGCCTGACAGCTTGACGCCTCGCTCCCCGACCAGGGTGTGGTAGCCCTTGGGCAGGCGCGCGATGAAGTCATGGGCGTTGGCGAGGCGCGCCGCCTGTTCGATCTCCACCGCCGTGGCGCCGGGTCGGCCGTAGCCGATATTGTCGGCGATCGACCGGTGAAACAGCACCGGTTCCTGCGGCACGATCGCCACCTGGCTGCGCAACGACGCCTGCGTCGCCCCGGCCACGTCTTGGCCGTCGATCTGCACCTGGCCTTGGGTCACATCATAGAGCCGCTGGATCAGCTTGACGAAGCTGGTCTTGCCCGATCCAGAGCGCCCGACCAGACCCACGCGCTGGCCAGCCGGCACGGTCACGTCCAGATGTTCGAACAGGGCCCTGTCCTGGCCGGCGTAGCGGAAGGTCACGTCCGCAAAACGGATCTCGCCCGCCTCCACCCGCATCGGAACCGCGCCGGCCGCGTCGGCGACGCCCAAGGCTTCGCCATGAAGCTGAACCAGTTCCTCCATCTCGTTGACCGAGCGCTGGAGCTGGTGGATGTGCATGCCGATGTCGCGCAAGTAGCCGTTGAGCACCAGATAGCTGGTGATGACATAGGCCATGTCGCCGGCGCCGGCCTGGCCGCGCATCCATAGCCACAGCGCCACGCCGGTCACCGCCAGACGGATGGACCACAGCAGCGCGCTCTGCGCCGTCCCCGCCCAGGTGAAGGCCATCCAGGTCCGTCGCGTCCGCTTGCGCCACTTGCCTAGGGTCTTCGCCAGAAGCGCTTCCTCGCGCGCCTCCCCGCCGAAGGCCTTGACCACGGCGTTGGCCCCGATGGCGTCGGCCAGCACCCCGCCCACCTTGGTGTCCCACTGATTGGACAGGCGGGCGATGGGCGCCAGAACCCGGGTCGCAAGACTGACGGTCAGGACGATATAAGCGACCGCGCCCAGCCCCATGACCAGGCCTAGGACCGGCCAGCGCAACGCCATCAGGATCACGGTTCCCGTCAGCACGGTCAGCGACGGCAGCATGGACAGGAGCAGCACGTCGTTCAGCGTGTCCAGCGCCCACATGCCGCGCGTGATCCGCCGCACCGTCGAGCCCGAAAAGGCGTTGGCGTGCCAGTCGGTCGACAGACGCTGGACCCGCGCGAAGCCTTCCTGTGTCACGGCCCGCATCATGTTCAGGGTCAGGGGCGTGATCGCCCACCAGCCGAGATGGCGCAGCACCACCATGGCGCTGCCCAGAACCGCGATGAAGCCGAAGGCCCGCCAGGCCCCTGCGACATCGCCCGCCCCCACGGCGTCGATGATCCGCCCCGCGAACAGGGGCGTGAAGACCTCGGTCAGGGTCGCCAGCAACATGGTCGCCGCACAGGCCAAGGCCAGGACGGGCGATCTCGCCCACAGGCGGAAGGTGAAGCCCAGCACCTTGCGCAGGACAGAGACGCGCGGCGGCGCGTCCGTTTCATCTTGGTCGGTCATGAATGGTCACCGCGCAGCAGGCGCGGTCCTCGTGTCAGGCGAAGGTCGGCTCGGCTCCCCGAGGAACCGCGAAAGGCGTCAGCGGCCGCTGCGGCCGCCAGACATTGGGAAACCTCGAACGGGCATGGTCTCGTCAATCATCACGCCCTCCTTCCCTTGGCCAGTCAGACGGCTTTGCCGTTAGCAGGTCTGCGCTTTCGGGACAACTTTCGCGCGACCTCGGGCGCTATCGGATCAAACCTATCTACCCGTGCTTTCGAGTTGAGGACGCAGCAACAGGCGAGAACCACCGCACAGCATCTTCAAGGCGAGCCAAAGACATCCTCCCGCTTCAGGACCCTGATATCGTCGTCGCCATGCAGACGCCCCCCGTCCGACGCCTCCCCGCCTTGTTTCAAACGTTCCTTGAAAGCCTCCAGGGCGCAGCCTTCGGTCGACTGCTCGGCAGCAGCGTCTGTTCCCTTGGGAAGCCAGATGATCCGCGTGTCGCCTGCTGCAAACACCAAACAGGCCAAGCGGGAACGATCCTCCTTGTTCAAGCCGGCTGGCCGATAGATCATGGGAGCTCCGCCTCCGAGATTGGCGGCCCTCAGGGCGATGCCGACCAGCGCGCGATCGCCGACCGACGCGAGCATCGGCGTCCCGACCACGAGTACGACGAGCGCCGCCGCTTTCCAGTGGCGCAAGGTCATCAGACCATAGGCGAGCACCAGCAACGCCAGCGCCCATGCAAAGGCTGTGTTCGCGGACACTCCGTGCTCCAAACCGGCTTGCACGGCTTTCCGTACTGGCGAAGCAAGAACCCCCACCCAGAGCAGCAGGATCAGGTTGGCGCTGAAGACAAGACCGACATCCAGAGCGAAAGAAGCCCATCGACGTATTCCGCCCTTCTCGTTCCGTGTTCGGCTCCACGACCATACGAGGCTGGCCACGCCGCCGATCGCCAGGCTCCACCCGAACCCCGACGGGTTAATACCAGGCACGGTCGCTACGAAAATCAACCAGCCGAAGCCCACCAGGGCGCCCGCGTGAGCGATGAGAAAGCGCCTAGGATCAGACGGTTGAACGCGAAATGGCGCACCAAAGCCCCCCTCATCGCGCGTGTCCAGCAAGGTTGCCATGAACACCGGGGCGCCTACGAAGAGTAGGAAAACGACTGTCACAGTCGTCATCGAGAGCAGGATGAGAGGGATATAGTCGAGCGACTGGCCGAACGACAAAGGGCCTGGCTGGCCGAACGCCGCCAGATACCTGCCCATCAAGAGGTTGCCGACCACGTATGCAATCGGAGATGCCAGCGCCAAGACCTTCAGCAGGGTCTCGCTGACCTTCGACGCCACCTCCAGGACGGCGTTGAACCGTCTGCCTGCACTGGAATTGGGTCGCCGACGGTCGGGCTTGCGAAGAACACGGCCGTGGCCGCGAATGTAAACATTAGACATGCCCCGTGGCATGTAAGCTTCGCCGTAAAGATTTCGTGCCCGCCGTGGCCACCAGGGCCTTTGTCAGTCGATATGACCGAGTTCAACGGTTCAGGACGACGGTCCGACCCGTTCGGCGAGAACCACGCCGGACCGTCTGCCGCCAACGAGGTCGGTCGCCGACGACGCTCCCTGCTTAAGGCAAAGCTTGTTCAGCGCAAGTCGCCCCATATCGTGCTTCAGAAGCCGAAATCCGTCTGCTCAGGCGAGACGTAGCGGCGTCGCCGTCTCGACGGGGTCTTCACCGACACGGGCACGGCCTCCGGTTCGGGCATGACGGACTTCGACTCGGGCGGCCGGGACGGCGCCTCGACAACCCTCCTATAAGCTGGCCTCAAGGGCTTCCGCACCGTTTCGCCACGCGCCCTTGCCGCCTTCCAGGCGGTGAGTTCGCTCTCCCACCAGGCCACCCGGCCCGGGGATACGGGAATCGGCGAAGGGAAGGCCCCGCTCTGCTGCAGACGCCAGGCGGTGGACCGGCTGATGCCGGCGATGTCCTCCACCCGCCGCCAGGGCAGAAGGCGATCTTCGGTTCCTCCCGCAGGCGCGCTTTCCGTGTTCGACGTCCAGGTCATCGCCGCCGCGCCTTGGCCGCCGCTGGAGCCCCGGTTCGCACCTCGGTGATCTGGGCGAGCGCCCATTCCCGCAACAGCCTACGAGGATAATAGGGCTTCGAACGGACATGCCTGCACGGCGGGCCGTTTGATCCTGCGGACCACAACCGCGCCAGGGTGGCGGGTTTCAGGCGAACCCCCAGGGTCGCCAAGAAGGCTGAAGCTTCGGCCCGGGTCAGCAAGACCTCCGCCTCAGCTTCCCTACCCTCGTTCAAGGCGGTCATTTAGCGCCTCCCGCGGAACGACACTCCCGCACCGAGGTCACCCGCCGTCCGGCCGTCAGGGCCAGGTAACAGTCGATCACGGCTGATACGTAGGCCTCAGTCTCAGGAATGGGCGGCACACGCCCCAGGCGCGCAACCCGCGCCGGTCCCGCATTATAGGCGGCCAAAGCCAGCCTCACGTCCTGAAATCTGACCAGCTGGCGCGCCAGATAGTCAGCACCTCCTCTTAGGTTTTCAACAGGTTCGAAGCGATCTTTTACACCCAACTCCAGGGCGGTGGCCGGCATGAGCTGGGTCAGACCTCCGGCTCCCGCGTGCGACCGCGCCTCCGGCCGATAGCCGCTTTCCGCAATCACCAGGGCGTGCAGCAGCCGGGCGTCCACCCCATGCAAGGCGGCGGCCGCCTCGACCTCGACCTGGAAGGGTTGATCCATCGCGGCGGGACGAGCCGGACCTTCCGCCTGCTTCGCAACCTCGAGCGCTTCGACCCGACCGAACAAGTCTCCGCCGGCGCGATCCCAGTCGACGACCTGTGCCGAGACCGGCCCTCCCGCCGTCAGCATCCCCGCCAACATCACCGCATCGATCGCTCGCCTCACCATGACGCCGCCTCCCGGTAGACGCCCCGGATGAGGCTCCGATCGACCGGACCGAAATACCGGCTGTCGAAACTGTTCGGCGTGTCGCCCAGCAGGAAGACCTCGTGTGGCTCCAGCCGACGGCATCCTCGCCAGAACGACAGACCCACGCCGTTGCGATCCGCACGAGACACTATCACACGCCCCATCGGGGTCTCGACGTGATCGCCCTTTCGACAAACCCGGTCCCCGCTGACCGCCGCCACCCTTTTGAGCAGCAACTGATCGTCCGACGCGCCGAGACTGGCGAGATAGGGCCGGGCGGAGGCGGGCGGCGGCGTCGCCACAGTCGCTCCCCGAGCCGGCGCGCCAGAAATACGGACATAGAGGCCGCGCGGCAGGCTCGGGCTTTCATTGACCAAAGCCCAGGCCGGACTGCGGCCGGACATTAGGGCGAGGCAGCCGAGCGCGAACAGGGTCACGCTCAGGGTCGACCAGCGGTTTCCGTTATCCAGAGGGCTCATGGCTGATAGGGCTCCAGTATGAGATCGCGGGTAATGAGGACGCCGACCTGCGCGCCCGGCTCCAAGCGGATCGAGGGACGAACGGCCAGCTCGCGATCGACGAGACGACCGCCGACCTGGGCGGCCTGGATGGCCGCAGCATTGCCTGCGTCCCCGAAAAAGCTTCCGCCGGCGCCTCGATCCCGATCCCGAGCCGCCTGCCCCAATGTGGTGACGGCTCCGGCGAAGACGGTCCCGATCGCTAGGGGCAGAAGACGGCGGTCCACCCGTCCTGCGACGCCGACCCCGCCCTGCGCGTCCACGCCGGGTTCGTCCGCCAGCACCAGACTCTTCCCGTTGGGCAGAAGCAGCCGTTCCCAAGCCAGATAGGCGCGGCTGTCGCCATGACGGCTCTCGCCCTCCGAGCGGCCGAGCAGACGCGCGCCCTGGGGGATGAGCAGGTGACGGCCGCTCACCGTGTCGAAGACATCCCGGGTCACCACGGCCACGACCGGCCCCGTGCGAGCTGTATCGACCGCCGTGAGCAGGACGGCCGGGGCCAGGACGCCAGCCTTGACCTCAAAGGGCGAGCGCGGCGCCATCAGGCGATTGAGGTTGTAGATCTCCGGACCAGAGACCTGCTCTAGCGGCGGGGCGATTTCAGCTCTGCGGTTTCCACCCGCAAGCCTCTCGTCCTGCCCCTCGAAAAAGAGCGGGGAACGGATCGCCATGTCACGCGCGTCCGGCGAAGACGACCTCGCAACGGGCGTGCTGTAGGTCGGCGAAGACGGCCTCGGCCTGGGCGCGGCCCGAGCGTCTTCAATCTCCCCAACCTCCATGACGACCGCCTCCTCTCCGCCGATGCGAGGCGGCGGTAGGCGGTCGTAGGCCGCGGGTTGGTCGGTCACCAGGGCGCTCGGCCGCACGGCGGCCCGCCCTTCGTCGCGCGCTTCGCGTCCCGCCTCATCCATTGCACGCGCCCGGAGCTCCGGCTGGACCACGAAGGCCCAGGTCAGGGCGCCCGCGACAAGGGCCGCCCCGCCCATGGCCAGACCCCGCACGACGGAGCCGCGCAGACGCACGACCGCTGGACGCGCCGCCCGCGCCTCCAGCGACGGCGTCGGCCGCTTGGCCGGACGGTGCTCAGGCTCTACAGGACCGATCATGAACCCGCCCCTTGCAACCGACGTATCCCGACGACCTGCGGCCGGCGCGCGCCCAATCTGAGTTCGGCGCGCTCGAGCAAGCGATCCACGACATAGGTCCGTCCGACCTGACGCCAGGCGATCAGCCGCCGCTCGCCGTCCGTGCCCAACTCGAATAAGGCCGGCGCCTCGCCCAGCGCGAGGTCGGCGCCGAACTCCACCACGGTCCTTTGTCCGTCGTCATGGACAGCGACCGGGGTCCAGCGCGGCGCTCGGCCGCGTGGCTCGATCAGATATCGACCGGACGGCGCCGGCGCGGCCTCTGCCGGATCGGCCATGCCCGAAGAGGGCTCATCCTCCACGATCCAGCTGACGGCCACGTCAAAATTCGCTGCATCCACGCTTGTGAGATCAATGAGATAGAGGCGTTTGCTTGTCGTCAGAACGAGGTTTGTCGCCAAGCCGCGTTCCAGAGGCTTCAACAGCACCACTGCGCGTTCCGCCTCGCCCGCGCCGGATCGCGCCTCGCCGATCTTCCAGCGGACCGTGTCTCCCGCCGCCCGCGTCAGAAGCGTTTCGCCCGGCGGCAAGGCCAGGACTGTCACCCGCAAGGGCGCCGCCCTGACGGGGAAGATCCGCCCCGGCGCCCAGGCCAGCCGCCGCTCGCCTTCTTCAACGCGCTGCCCGGGTGCGGTCTCCAGATAGGGCCGCTCAGTCGAGCTCCGAGCAATCGTGACCACATCCGGCGCAGCGACGATCTGCGGGGGCGCGGTCGGCTCTGTCGCGAACAGGATCTCGCGCTCGGCTGGGGCCAAGGCGGCGCAGCCGCCCAGACCGGCACACAGGCCGAGGCTCGCGGCGAACAGGGGGATCAGGCGGCGTCGGGGGTCCATGATACGTCCTCGATCTTCAATCCAAGGGGATTCTTCATCAGCTCGGCCTCGGTTTTCGGCGACTGAAGCGTGGTGGTGATCAGGGCCCGCCAGCGCTGGGCGCCGAGCGACTGGCCGTTGAGGAAGCGGGTCTCGCGCCACTGCAGGTCGAAGCTGCGTTCCGAACGGCGCACCACATTGAGCACCTCGACGACGACCGCCTCCTCCCCGACGCGGGCGAAGGGGTCGTGGGCCTGGGCCCAGGCGTTGAGAAAACTCGCCGTCCGTGGTGTGGCTAGATCATAGGCGCGCAACCAGTTCTGGCGGATCACAACGGGATCGGTCGACTTGGAGCGCACGTCCTTGATCCAGGACGACAGGGCATGTCCGATCTGGACTTCGCTGGGCTCGTAACGACCGTCGAGCGCCGTGATCCTCTGGGTCTCACCCCAGTCGGACACCTCGACCACGAAGGGCCTCATCACAGCCCGGTCGGCCTGAGCCCACCAGCCCCCGCCGAGGAAGACAGCGAGGCCGAGATTGGCCAGGGCCATGCGCCGCCAGTTTCGCGCATGGGCCAGGGACAGCCCCATGCGCTCGTCCCAGACCTGGCCGGCCTTTTGATAGGGCGTGGCCACCGGCGCGGACGGCAGAACCCGTTTCGGGCGGAAGAAGGGATGCATGTCAGTCCTCCGTTCTCAGGCGCGGGGAAAGGGTCCCGCTGGTCTCGCCGGCGGGCAGCAGGCCGCGCCCGGCGTTAGCGATGAAGAAGGCGCGCAGGGCCGCCCGCCGCCCGGAGACCTTGCGCTCGCCGCCTGGCTCATCGGTTTGCGCAGCGGCGCGATGGAAGGCTGCTTCAGCCGATCGGCGATCCCGGGCCATGGCGGCGTCGGAGCGTTTCGGCGACGGAGCCTCGCCTGACGTCCCCTGCCCTTCGCTCGACGGGGACCAGGCGACGGCGGGTTCCTCGACCAGCTGAAGAGAGGGCCTCTTGCTGGACGGCGGCTGAGACGAAGCTCCGCCGTCCTGCCCTGATCCCGTATCGGGCGCCCGCCCGGGCCCCGGCCCGCTCCCCGAGGACGGTTGAGGCGGCGGCGCGGCGGGAGGCGGGCTTCGACCGCCGCCCGCGCCGGCGGCAGCGCGCGTCGGTCCCGCCATGCGGGCCGCTCCGCCGGAAGCGATCGCCCCAGCCCCGACCAGGCCCGCCCCTGCCAGCAGGCTCGCGCCGCCGACCGCCAGGCCGCCCGCCGCCAGGGTCCCGGCGCCCAGGGCCGGGCCGCCCGTGACCAAAGCCGAGGCGAGATTGGGAATGAAGACGGCCAACATGGCCAGGAGGATGGCCGCGACTAGTATGGCCAGGGCCTCGTAGATGTCCGGATTGGCCGTGGGCTGGAGTTGATCGAAGACCGACTGGGCCCCGGAGACGACGATGGCTAGGGCCAGGACCTTGAGACCGGCCGAGACCACATAGCCCAGGGGTCTTTCAGCCAGGAAGGCGGACTTCGACCATATGCCGAACGGCAGGAGGACGAAGCCGCCCAGGGTGACGATCTTGAACTCCAGCAGGGCGACGATGATCTGCAGGGCCAGGACGGCGAAGGCCAGCATGATCCCGATCATGGCCAGGCTAAGGATCAGGGCGTCGACCAGGTTGCCGACGACGTCGAAAGGATTTTCGACCGGCGCCGGGGTCTCGCCGAGCGCTTTCACGATGGACCATCCCTGGGCCAGGATGGCCCCTGGATTGAGGAAGTCCTCGCGAGCCAGCCCGCCCCCGCCCGCCGTCAGGCCCAGCTCGATGAAACCGGCGTAGAGGGTCTCCGACAACCGCTGCCAGTCGTTGATCAGCCAGGCGAAGAAGCCGATCAGCAGGACCTTGCCGAAACCGGCCGCCAGCAGGTCCCGATTAGGCGACAGGGCCCACTGGATCCCCGTCAGCGCCACCACCAAGGCGATCATCAGGCCGAAGACGCCGTTCACCGGCCCCTGCAGGCTGGCGAACCCGGCCGAGACCGTGTTCGAAAAGACAACCATCAGTTCGTTAGGGGTCTCTACGCCCGGGGCCATGACCGCTCTCCTCAGTCCGTCCGGCGCGGCAGGGGATCAAAACGCGGCGCGGCCGGAGCCGACGCCGCCCTTCCCCAACGCTGGCGGCGGGCTGCGTCACCGGCCTCACGTCCAGCGGCCTCCCTGGCCCCGGTTTCAGCCTGGAGGCGGGACTGGGCCAGGATCATGACCCTCAGGGCGGAGAGATCCTCAGCCAGAACCGCCAGCATCTGGTTGGAAGACTGGACGGCGGCGGTCTGGCCTGTCGCGCTCTCGCTGGCGGACAGGGCCCCGGCGAGCCGTCGCTCCCGCCCCTGCCCCAGACGTTCCAGCTCCGCGGCGATCCGGGCTAGGTCAGCGGCCGTGCGCCGGGCCATGTCCCGACGGCCTCGATCCTGTTCCAGGAGCCGTTCGAGGTCGGCTCGGCCGAGATCCTCCGGATAGAGGTCGGCGAACTGTCGTTCGAGATCGGCGAGCGAGGCGGCCAGACCGCGTGCGGTCCGCGCCAGCTCGGCCATCTCCGCTATCGAGGCCTGGCTTTCCACCAGATGGCTGTAGGGCGAAGCCGCCAGGCTGCGCGCTTCATTGGCTAGACTCTCCAGCTGTCGCGCCGCCTGGAGGGCGTTCTCGAGATGGTTCTTCGGATCGAAGACCACATGCTGGGCGGACACTCCGGAGACCGGCGCCCCCGCCATGACCAGACCCAGGGCCGCCGCCAAGCCGAACCTATTCGGCTGCGAGCGGCGCCGCGAAGGCGTCGAGAACAGACTCCACATGTCGCACTCCCTTGCTGCTGAGAAAATCGCGGAGGAAGCCGGCCTGACCCGAACGGGCGAGCACGGCGTCGATCAGTGTCTGGTCTTCGGGAGAGCCCGCGCCGCACAGGGCGAGACCGGCGCCCGAAAGGGACAGGTCGAAGAGCCGCCTGCCATGGGGCTGGCGCCAATAGTAGGACCGCTTCGGCGCGGCGAAGGCGATCAGCTCCCTTTGCCGGCGGTTGAGGCCGAAGGCCCGGTAGAGTTCCGCCGAGGCCGGCTCCAGGGCCCGGGGATTGGGCAGGAAGACCTGGGTCGGACAGTTCTCGATCAGGCTGGCCGCAATCGTCGAAGCGGCCACGTCCTCCAGGCTCTGGCTGGCGAAGACCACGGCGACCCGCTTCTTGCGCAGGGTCTTGAGCCATTCGCGGATCCGCGCGGCGAACAGGGTGTCGTCGAGAAAGAGCCAGGCCTCGTCGAGGATCAGCAGGACCGGTCGACCGTCAAAGCCCTGCTCAATTTGACGGAACAGGGCCGACAGGACCGGCGCCAGGGCCGAGGGCGCCGCCATCAGGCTTTCCATCTCATAGACCTCGAAACGGCTGGTCGTCTCCACAGGATCGGCCCCGTCCAGCAGGGCCCCATGCGGTCCCTTCAGGGTCAGGGGCTCCAGGGCCGCGACGGCGGCCCGGTGCTGCAGCAGGGCGCAGAAGACGGTCAGGGTTCTCTGGACGGCGGGCGCTTCGGCCAGGGCGCCCAGCGCGCTCCAGATCGCCTCGCGCACCTCCGGAACAGGCTCCAGACCGGCCTGTCTCACGGCCTCGGCCAGCCAGTCGGCGGCCCAGGCCCGCTCCGCCGCCTCGTCGATCCGCGCCAGGGGCTGAAGCGCCAGTCCCGACCCCGGCTCAAGCGCGCGCCAGCGACCGCCCGCCGCCAGGGCGGCGGCCCGGATCGAACGCCCCTTGTCGAAACAGACCACCCGCGCGCCCGGGTAGCGGAACCACTGCAGGGCGAGGAAGGCGAGCAGGACGCTCTTTCCGGACCCGGTCGGTCCTACGACCATGGCGTGGCCGACGTCACCGACGTGCAGGGACATGCGAAAGGGCGAGGTCCCCGCCGTCCGCGCCGTGGCCAGCGGCGGCCCCTGGAGCGCCTCGTCCCGCGCCGGTCCGGCCCAGAGGGCGGAGACCGGCAGGAGGTCGGCCAGGTTGAGGGTGGAGACCAGGGGTCTGCGCACGTCGGCGTAGGGCTCGCCAGGCAGGGAGCCCAGCCAGGCCTCGACCGCATTGAGGTCCTCGACGCGCGCCACCAGGCCCTGTGCGTTGAGCGCCGCCTCCACCGCCCGCGCCCGTGCATCCGCTGCTTTAGGATCGGCGTCCGTCAGGGTGACCGTCGCCGTGAAATAGCCGAAGGCGCAGACATCGGCGCCCAGGACGGCCAGGGCGCCGTCGCACTCCTCGGTCTTTCCCGCCGCGTCGGTGTCGAGCAGCGGCGTCTCCTCCCTCGTCACCGCCTCGCGCAACAGGACGCCGACGCCCTTGCGCCGGGCGAACCAGCGCTTGCGCAGCCGCATGATCTCCCGCTCGGCCTCGGTCTTGTCGAGCGCGATCCAGCGCGTGGTCCAGCGGCAGGGAAACGGCAGGGCGCCGAGGGCGTCCAGCAGACCGGGCCGGGTGACGGACGGCAGGCCCCGGACCGAGACCATGCGCAGATGCGCCTCGCCGAGCCGGGGCGCGACCCCGCCGGTCAGGGCGGCGTCGCCCAGGAAGGCGTCGAGGAAGACAGGCGTCTCGGGCGGCGTCACCCCATGGGCCGAGGTGGAGACGCAGGCGTGCAGCCAGGTCAGCAGGTCCGCATCCCCGAGACGCGTCATCTCCGGCAGGGCGCCGGCCAGAAGATCCTCCAGGGCCCCGGCTTCGTGCTCGAATGCGGCCAGGGACAGGCGCCAGTCGCGATCGGCCGCGGCCAGACCGTCGAAGAGCCAGCGCTCCAGCCGGCGGGTCGTCTCTCCGGGCGGCAGCCAGGTCAGGGCCAGACGGAAGTCGGTCTCGAAGGCCGGTTCCGCCGTCTCGAAGCCGTGCCGCCGCTCTTCGTCCACCAGCCAGGCGGCGGCGAGGTCGAAGCCGCTGTGCGGATAGGGTTCGGCAGGCCGCCGCAGCGCCTCGACATGAAGACACCAGCCCGAGCCCAGACGTTTCAGGGCGTTGTTGAGCCGGGCGCGGACCGCCATCAAGTCCGCCTCTCCGGAAGACTCCAGATCCGGCCCGCGGAAGCGGAAGCCGGCGAGGAAGGAGCCGTCCTTGTTCAGGATCACGCCGGGCGCCACGAGGGCCGCCCAGGGCAGATGATCGGCCAGGACGGCGGGCCGTCGGCGATGTTCGTCGAGAAAGCGCATGTCCGCCTCACGCATCCATATGGCCGGGCAGCGCCAGATGGCGGCGCAGGACATCGAAGAAACGCCGGTCGGACCGGGCCGCCCACAGGCCGACGGCGTGGGCGACCGCCCACCAGGCCAGGCCCAGCCACCAGAGACGCAAGGCCAGGCCCAGCACCATGGCGATCGTGCCCATGGCGACGGCGTACTCCCGGGGCATGCCGGCCATCAGAACGGGCTCGGTCAGGGCCGTCGTCAGCGGCAGGTCCCAGCCCTCGGGTCGCCGATCTTCAGCAAGATCGGCCATCAGGCGATCTCCAGCCCGCCGGCGAAGCCGAAGAAGTCGAGGAAGAAGGTCGAGGCGGCGAAGGCGATGCAGAGGCCGAAGAGGATGCTCAGAGCCCGTCTCATGGAGGAGCCGTTCTCGCTCATGGCCACGCCGGCGCCGAAGACCACCACGGCCACCACGGCGGCCGCCTGGACAACGGGTCCGGTGATTGACTGCACCGCCTGCTGCAACGGGCCTTCCCAGGGCATGCCCGATCCGCCCGCCAGGGCAGGACCGGCTATCGCCAGTCCTGCCAGAACCCCGCCGGCCAACCGCTGGGCCGCCTTGCACCGCCTCATCGTCCTGCTCCGCGTTTCACGGCGCTTCAGGAGGCCGCGACTCATTGCAAGCGCGACAACAACGGGTTCGTCAACAATATTTTGTATTTATTTTCAATGACTTATATTAAAGTTTGAATCAAGTTTTTCAAACGTCTCCGGCGGGTCGCCGCAAGTCGCGGTTCAGTCCCGCCCAGCCTCGCCAGACCCGGTTTCCAGATAAAAGCCAGCGCCCGTACCGGCGTGATCATCGCGTCTTCGCCGCATTCTCCGGTTCGATGCAGACGACCGCCTTGGGACCCGGGACGGACCCGGTCAGGGCCAAAGACCTCTGTTCCCACGATCAGGCGCTCGCCAAGCCGGGTCCGGCCTTGTAAACCGCGCCCATGCCGGAAGCTCCCAACCCCATAGATATTCAGGTCGGCGCCCGAGTGCGCGCCCATCGCGAGGCCGCCGGCCTGTCGCAACACGAGCTGTCCCGTCTCATCGACATCAGCTTCCAGCAGATCCAGAAGTACGAGCGCGGCCAGAACCGCATCTCCGCCTCAAGGCTCCTGCAGATCGCGGAACAGCTGGGCGTCAGCGGCGCTGTCCTCCTCGGCGAGACCGCTGGCCCTAACGCCGACCACCCGGCGACCCTGTTGAAAACCCCCGGCGCGCTTGAGCTTCTCACCGCCTATAAGGGCATCCGCAGCGCCGCCCACCGGCAAGGGCTTGTGGCCATGGCCAAGGCGCTCGACGCCGGCAAGTCCGACTGATCCGGAAACCGGGGCGCCGGCCTAGGCCAGAGGTTCGTAGGCCCGCCCGCCTGTTGCTCCCAGCAGCGCCGCCAGCCGACGCCCGCCCTCGCCTCGAGAGATGTAGGCGATCACATCCACCGCCTGGAGGATGGACCGCCGAACCGACCGCGCCGACACCTCGGCCGTCAGATCCTCGAGCCGCGCCACCGTCTCCGCCGCAGAATTGGCATGGACGGTCGACAGCCCTCCTGGATGGCCTGTGTTCCAAGCTTTCAGGGTTTCAAGCGCCGCAGCGCCGTCTCTCATCTCGCCGACCACGATCCGATCCGGCCGCATCCTCAGGGCGTCGCGCACCAGGTCCGCCACGCCAATCCTGACCGGGGCGCGCCGCGTCAGGACGGAGACCTGGTCCCAGGCCGCGCACTGCAGTTCCGGCGTGTCCTCTATGAGAAAGACCCGGTCGCGCGCAAAAGCGGGCTCGGCAAGAACCGCATTCGCGAGCGTCGTCTTGCCTGATCCCGTGCCGCCCGAAATCAGAATGTTGCGGCGCTCAACCACGGCGCGTCGCATCGCCGCCGCCTGGGCCGGCGTCATCACGCCCTGCCCGACATAGTCGTCCAGGGTCCAGACGACGGCGGGGCGCTTGCGGATAGAATAGGCCGGCGCCGCGGCGACCGGCGGCAGAAAGCCCTGAAAGCGCTCGCCCGTGACCGGCAGAACCCCGGCCAGTCGCGGATCCGCTCCCGCGCCTCGAACGACAGGATCACCCCGGTGTCGGCGCGCCCGCTTCCCAGTCGGTCAAGCACCAGGCGTCCATCCGGGTTGGCGAGAATCTCCACCACATCGGGCGTCTGCAGCGCTTCCAGCACGGCCGGGCCCAGGGCATGCCGCAAGGCCTCAAGCCTGCGTTCGCCGACGACCGGATGGGTCACGCGCCGATCTTCCCAAAGACCGGATCCTCGGGCGGCCGTCGCGTTCCGACGTCTCCCCTGGCCGATCCCGCCACGATCCGCGCCGCCGTGGCGTCCAGCAGGCGCTCGATGCGGCGGTCGACGGCGGCCTGAACCGTGGCGTCCTGGTCGGTGAAGGCGTCCGGCATGCGCAGGAAGAAGGCCCGCGCAACCTCGATCAGCAGTTCCTGGAGGATCTGCATGTCCCGCGCCGTCGACCGCATATGGCCGCGCAGGGCCTGTTCAAGGACCAGCATGCGGTCTTCGGGATCGGCGCGAGGATTGCCCGCCAAGCCTCGCGCTATGGCGCGGGCCGCCGCCTGGCTGAGCGGCAGGCGGGCCGCCCGCGCCTCCCGGTTTAAACCCGTCACCACCTTCTGGTCGGTCAGATAGACCTGCACCCGGCAGGCCGTGGTTCTTCCCCGGCTCATGACTGTCGCCCCTGCAGTTGATCAAGCGCGGCCTGCTGCGCCGCCATTTCCTCGGCGACGCGACCGTAGATCTCGCCAGCCCGAGCCGCGGCTTTTCGGTCGTCGATGGCCGCCGTCACCTCCTTGAACAGGGGCAGGCTTACGCCCTCGTCCCGCCCCAGGGCGCGACGCCCCGCCCAGGGGTGCGGTAGATGCGGCGGGACATCGGGTCCGGCCGCCTGGTCCGGCGCCGGGATCCGCGCCCGTCGTCTGAAGGGTGCGCGGCGATCGTAGAGCAACTTGCGCGTCCGTAGCGGTTTGCGGCCTGCCGCGAACACCAGCTGTTCGTCATCGTCCAGGGCGCGCACTTCTCCCGGCTCCATCAGGGGTCGCTCGACCTCATTGCGGGAGACGGCGCTGCGTCCGCCGCCGAGCCATCCAGGCCCGCTGCGTCCCCTCCGCCATTCGGTCGTCGAGCCGGTCAGCTTCGACACCTTGTCCTGGGTCAGGGGATCAAGGGCCGCAAAGGCCGTATAGACATGACAATTGTCGAGGATGGTGTTGTTCGGCCCATAGGTCTCCACGATGTCGTTGAGGGACTGGGCCACGAACATGGGCTTGATCCCGTAGCCGCTCATCAGCCGCATCGCCTTCTCGAAGAAGGCCAGTCGTCCCAGCAGGGGAAACTCGTCCATAAGCATCAACAACCGAAACCGCTTCTTCCGACCCGCCGCGTCGCTCTTCTCCTCGGCGGTCAGGGCCTGGGCTGCAGCCTGGAACAACAGGCGCACCAGAGGCCTCAGGGACACGGCGTCGGCCGGCGCCGCCTGGACATAGAGGGAGACGGGCGCCTCGGCGCACATCAGGTCGCCCATGGAGAAGTCCGAAGCCGACAGACAGCGCTCGACGTCTTCTCCGGCCAGCCATTTGAGATAGGACCGGGCCGTGCCCTGCACCGAGGTGCGAAACCGATCGTGCATGGCGGCGTAGCCTGTCACCGCCGTCCGGATGAAGGGATGGGTCTCAGGCTCGCCATTCGATCCCCGCCGATGCAGGGTCTTGAGCATGACGTCTGCTGCAGCGTCGAGATCCGCCAGCAGCTCGCGCGCCTTCAGCAGGGTCTTGGCCTCGTCCTCGGCCGTATAGAGGACATGAAGGACGACCGCCTCCAGGATTTCGGAGGCCGCCTTGTCCCATATGGCCTCGTCGTCGCGCGTTCCCCCGGGATCTGAGAGAACATCCACAAGCCTCTGAACCTGCGCGAGTTCGTTCGGTCCTGGCCGGATTTCCGCCAGGGGGTTCCACCGCGCCGAAGCGGGATGACGCGGCGCCAGGAAGAGGACGTGGGAAAAGCCCGAACGCCAGCCCGCCGTCAGGCTCCAGAGCTCGCCCTTGGGATCATGGACCAGGGCGCTGTGGCTCCAGGACAGGAGGGTCGGAACCACATGCCCCCTGCCCTTGCCGCTGCGCGTCCCTCCCGTCACCAGGCTGGGTCTCAGGTCCGTAGTCGCCAGAAGCCGGCCGCCCATCAGGCCGATCACGGCGCCGGCCGGCTCCAGCAGTCCGGCGCGACGGGCCTCCGCGAGATCGCCCCATCCGCGACGCCGCCGGTTCGACTGCCTGTCGATCAGGACGCCGAGCCCCAGGCCGCCGAGGGATCCGAGCAGGATGAGCGCCCCGCTCCTGCCGATCGCCTCGCGCGCCTCGGAAGCGAAGGTCCGCCGCCAGACCAGGACGGACCAGGGCGGATAGAGAACGAGTTCCGACCCGATGCGCCAGCCGGATCCCAGCAGGGGGGACCAGGCATAGGTCCAGGCGAAGACCTGGGTCGCGACGCTCAGGCCGATCAGTCCGCCGGCCGCGAGCCCGATAAGCCGTCCCTTCACGATGCGCCTTCCGCCCCATCCGGAGGCGGCGTGCCCGCCTCCAGCACCAGCAGGGGCGCCGAGTCCATCCGGCGATGATGATAGATGGAAAGGGCGGACCACAGCCCCTCCACGTCGCCGTCCTCGAACCGCGCCGAAAGGCCTTCGGCCTCCGCCGCCACATCCTCGAACACCCTTGCCTCGGCGACGGCGAAGCGCGCCAGTCGGGCCGAAACCCTGCGATAGGCGTCCAGAACAGCTGTGCTCCCGCCGCTCTCCACCAGCCGTTCCAGCCGCGTCCGCAAGACAGCGGGCGCCCCCGCATCGACTTCCGGCGGCGTGGACGGAAAGACCTCCACCGTCTCCAGGCTCAGTCTCAGGCAATGGAGCCGGAAGGCCAGGGCGTCCCTCAGCCCCGCCGCATCCATGGACACGCTGACATAGCCGCCCAGCGGCGCACGCTCGACCAGTCCCGCCCCCGCCATCCAGGCCAGGGCCTCGCGCACCGGCGTGACCGACACCCGAAGCCGCCTGGCCTCATCGACAATCACGACGGGCTGGCCGGCGCCGAAGGCGCCCTGCTCGGCTCTCAACCTCAGGCTGTCGAGCGCCTGAAGAAAGGGGTCGCGACTTCTGGTCAAGGTCATGCCTCCGTCGAGGATCGACGAAAACTATTGAACAGAGGCGCGCCTTCTCCAATGAATGAGAGAAACCAGCGTTCTTCGCGCCGAAAAAGGTCGCGCCCAGCGCCGGAGTTTGTCGTCGAGTGCGCCGGAAAACGGCGCGGCTTCTTTCTCGACGCCCGTCCGACCGGCCGATCCGGCCTGCAACCTTGGGGGTGGAGGATGGATGCGAAGACCAAGGGCGTTCCGCCCGCCGCCGCGCATGACAGCGCCCTTCTTTCACGCGCGCTCCGCTCGGTCCGCCGCCTGCGCGGCATGAGCTCGAACCAGACCGCAGAGGCCATGAATATGCCCCTGCGCACATACCAGAGGTTCGAGGCCGGACAGGCGCGCCCGAACCTGGACCACATCCACCGCTTCGCCCGGGCGACGCGAAGCGATCCTCACGCCCTCCTCATGGCGGTGGCCATAGGTTCGCCGGAGCTGGCGGCCCGCACCGCCGACAACCAGCTGGCCACGATCCTCGCCGTCGGCCTCCAGAGCTTCGACCTGGCCCTCGGCGACGGCGTCCGGGACCTGGACCCGCGCACCATCGTCAGCGCCGTCACCGCCATGTTCGACAGGCTGGCGGCGGCCCAGACCGCCCAGGCCGAAGCCCGGACCTGGATCCGCTCCGGCGCGGACGCCCTGGCCCGGGCCCGCCCGGCCCCGGGACGCTAGCGCCCTGTCCTGGTTAAGAAATATACTCCAGATATAGCTTCACCAGACGCCGATACGGGCGCTCACTGGGTCCGCCGCATTCCGCGGCGATCTGATCCAGGAGACTGACATGCAGACCCAAACGCTCAAACTGGTGCGCGTCGGAAGCGCACGCGATCTCACCCGCCTGGAGATCGACGGCAAGTATGTCGAAAGCGCTGGCCTTCGCACCGACTTCCCAATGTAGGCCCGGTCGGGCGGCTGCTCGTCGGCCGCCCGATCACCTCGCCCATCATCTCGTTTGAGCGCCCCCATGACCGGCCTGTCCGACGCAGACCTCGCCCCTGGCGTCCACCTGGCCCGACGGGACGAAGACGTCGTCGTCCTCGACCTGCGAAGCGACGCCTATATCCTGATCCCCGGCGCAGCCGACCTGTTGCAGCCGGTCCGCCACGGCGGCGGCGTCCAGGCGGAAACCGTGTTTCTCGATCAACTGGCCGCGGCGGGCCTTGTCGTCCCCGCCTCCGACGGCCGGCGCAGCCCCCTCATTCCGGCGAAACGCCAGGCGGCCCTGAACCTCTCCGCGCCGCCCTTCCAGCGCCTCCCCCTCTTTCTGCACGCCCTCGCGGCCACAGCCGCCTTCCGGCGCCGCGGTCTGGCCGCCCTGGTCGAGACCGCCGCGCGCCGCAAGGCCCGCGCCCGCCGGCGCGACCTCGAAGCCGCCATCCGCGAAGCGGCGGCCTTCGAGACGATCCGACCCTGGGCGCCCTTCGAGGGCGACTGCCTCCAGCGTTCCTGGATGCTTCATGATCGCCTCTGCCGACGCGGGCTCGAAGCCGACTGGGTCTTCGGCGTCCGCACCTGGCCCTTCTTCGCCCACTGCTGGGTCCAGATCGGCGACGTCGTCGTGGGCGACAGTCTCAACCGGGTCGGCGGTTTCACCCCGATCATGGCCGTCTGATGGGCGACTTCCTCCTCTGCAGCCGCCCGGCCAGGGCGGCTCTCGGCGAACGCCTGTCCCTCGCCGTCCGGGCCGAGGTCGAACGTCTGGGTTTCACCGTTCGCGTCCTGTCCCCGCTCGCCTGGCTGATCGTCTGGGGTCCGCGCCCGCCCGATCTGCGCAAGGTCGGCCCCTGGACCCTGATCGGCGACGTCTTCGATCGACGAAGCCCGGTCTTTCCCGCCATTGAGGATCAGGCTCCCCACGCCTGGGATCGCAAACTCCTGGCCCGGATCTGGGGCCGCTATGTCGGCGTCCTCCTGGCCCCGTCCGGAGAAGCCGCCGCCGTGCTTCGCGATCCCTCCGGCGCCCGCGAAGCCGTGATCTGGAACACCCACGGCCTGACCTTCATCGCTTCCGACGTGCCTGACGGCCTGGTGAAGACGGTCGCAGACGACTGGCGCATTTCAACGTCCCGCCTCGCCGCCGCCGTGCGCAATCCCCTTGTCCTCGGCGCCGCCCTGCCGCTGGACGGTCCGGTCGCCCTTCTTCCGGGAGAGATGAGAGATCTTGCGACCGACGAGACCCACGCCCTGTGGCATCCCTCCGACCATGTCCACCGTCCGGACCTGATCACGCTCAGGCCGCCCGAGGCCGCCGCTCGTCTGCGCGCGGCGATCGAGGAGGCCGTGAACGGCCTGGCCTCAGCCGCCGGAGCGGTCGGAGGCGAAATCTCGGGCGGGCTGGATTCAAGCATCGTTGCGGCCGCCCTTCATCCGCGTCATGAGGTCCGTCTCTGGCTGAACGCCACGGGCCCAGGCCCGGGAGCGGACGAGAGCCGGTTCGTCGACGCCCTCGAGCAGCGCCTCGCCATAACCGCGACCCGGTTCGAGCGTCGCCGCTCTCCCCTCGGCCTTGCGGCCCTGGAGGCCGCGCCCCAGAGGCTGCGCCCGTCGCTCGCCGCCCTCGACGGCGACTTCGACCAGACCTGGGCCGACCACTGCTCCGCCGCCGGCGTCCAGGCCCTCTTCACCGGCAAGGGCGGCGACGGTCTCCTGATCCAGCCCGCCTCGCCCGCCGTCTTCACCGACCTGTGGCGTCTCAGGGGCTGGCGCGCCCTGTGGTCCCGGGACCTGGTCCGGCTCGCACGCCTCAACGAGAGATCGGTCTGGACCCTGGTCTCCGCCGCCCGGTCCTGGCGTGGTCCCGCCGATCCGGCGCCCGGCGAGCTGTCCCTTTTCACACCGTTCGACGGCGCGGCGCCGCGCCATCCCTGGCTAAACGAGGCCGCCGCCTGGGGGCCGGCCAAGACCGTCCAGGTGCTCAGCCTCCTCCAGGGCCATGGCCTCCACGGCGCCAGCCGGCTCACCGCCGCCGTCGACGTCTTCCATCCCCTCCTGTCCCAACCCGTGATCGAGACCTGCCTGGGCCTGTCGACGCCCCAACTCACCCTGGGCCGCCGTGATCGCGCCCTCGCCCGATTGGCCTTCCAGGACCGGCTTCCGCCCGAGATCATCCATCGGCGCTCAAAGGGCGAGCTCACCGCCTTCTTCGGCCGGATGATCGCCGACGGCCTCGACGACCTGAGACCCTGGCTCCTGGACGGACGCCTGGCCGCCCTCGGCGTCATCGACCGCAAGGGCGCCGAAGCGGCTCTGACACGCGACGCCCTCATTCGTTGCGGCGACTATCCCGACATCCTTCTCGCCGCCCTGTTCGAAGGCTGGGTCCGCGCCTGGGACAAACGGCTGGAGCGATGAGGCCTCCGCCTCCTCGAGCGTCTCGTCCAGCCAGCGGAAGATCTGGCCGTGCAGATCGCGAAAATTGGCCGGGCTCGTCATGCCATGACCCTCGCCCCAGTAGGTGATCAGCCGCGCGCGTTTGCCGAGACGATGAAGGGCGGCGAACATGGCTTCGGACTGGCTCGCCGGCACATAGTCCCGGTCGGCCGTGATCAGCAGGACGGGCGCCCTGATGCAGGGCGCGTCCAGCATGGGGCTGGCCCTGGCATAGACGTCCGGCGCCTCCCAGGGCGGAACCTCCAGCTTCGCCTGGCCCTGTTCTGTCGCTCCGGCGGACTGGGTCCAGGCTGAACCCGGGTTGGGCCAGAGCCGGGCGACCGGCATGGGCTCCCCCCATTTGCCGAACATCTGCGTCGGCGCCGAGGACACCACATAGGTCCGGAACCGGTCGGTTCGCGCCGCCACGCCCAGAGCCCCATAGCCTCCGAAACTGTGCCCGTAGAGGGCCAGACGCGACCATGGCAGATCCGGCGCGGCCGCTTCCGCCGCATCGATCGCCAGATCCAGTCCTGCCCGGAAGTCGTCCAGCATTTCGGCCCGGTCGCTTTCGCTCTCGGCCGCGCTGGTCGGCGACAGCACGGCGTACTTCCCCATGGCCAGGACCGTGGCCAGCATGCCCGACCTCAGGCTCAGGGCGTCGGTCCACCGACCCGCATCCCCGCGTCCCGGATAGAAGTCGACGATCACGCCCCGAATCTCCGACGCCGCCAGACCGGGCGGCCGATAAAGGTAGCTGACCACCGGACGTCCCAGGCGATCCAGATGCGGCACGGGCATGGGCCGCGGCAGCTCGAGATCGGCGAAATCCGGATTCAACCTCTCCAGGACCCGGCTCCCTGAAGCCTCCTCCGCCGTCAGAACGGACACGCCCTGAAGGTCGCAGACAGCCAGGGCGCGGGCGCCCGCGACGGCCCGCACGCGGAGTTCCCCGTCGCAGACCCGGCTGGACCGCCATATTCGTCGACCGTCGTTCCCGTAGGCCGCCAATCCCCCCGCCTCGAACAGGGGCGACCACCCGCGTCTCGCCGCGCTGTTGGAGCGGCTGCGCACCGTGTCGAGCAGGTTCACGGGCTCGGCCGACCGCAATTCCGGCCCGGCTACCGCCAGAGGTTCGGCCTCGCCGGTCCGAGCCAGCCTCCAGAGCCGTCCGTCTGCGGCGAGACGGGCCGAATTCGCGTTCACCGCCGTCAAACGATCCGGAACGATAGCTAGCTTGCGTGTCACCGCCACGGGACCGTCCGGATCAAGCCGCCACCAGTCGAACCGATCGCCGTCCGGCTCCCGGGCGTAGAAGAGGAGCCGGTCTCCGATCCAGTCGACCCGCGCCGCTCTCAGTTCGTCCAGCGTCCGGCCCTTCTCTCTCGGCTCAAGCCTATGGACCTCGATCCGCCGCATCACTCCGTCGGTCGCGATCGCGGCCAGCCCGCCCTCACGCCAGGTCGCGCCTTCCCGCCGTCTCCAGATCACGATCTCCCTGCCGTCGGGAGACCAGCGCAGGAGGTGCGGCGCGACGTCCAGCTCCGCCTCCGGCTCCACGACCCGACCGGTCGCCGTCTCCACCAGCCGAAGCCGTCCACGGCGCAGGACCGCGCTCTGGACGCTTCTTTCCTCGACCGGCGACGGCGTCGCCTCCTCCTGGACCAGGATCGCGGCCCAGGCGCCGTCCGGCGACAGTTCAAAATCGCGAATGGAGCCCGTCAGCAAGGGGACGGCCGTTCCGTCGTCGGCGCTCGCCATCACCAGGGTCTGGACCTCCCACGACTCCTCGGCCGCGACGGCCGCTTCGCGCGTATCCAGAACCTGGCGCGACGGGAACTTCCCCTCCCGGCTGATGCGCCAGCGTTCCGCCATGACCTCTGCGCCCGGCGTCTGGAAGCGAAGCTGCCAGGGCGAGCGGCCGTCTGTCCTGACGCTGAGCAGGAACCGGTCCGCGCCGAGCCAGGCCGCGCCCGCGCCGTGCAGGGGCAGGTCGGGGGCCAGGCCCGTCCACCTCACCCTTCCGGTCCGTACGTCCGCGATCCCCGCCTCGGCGATCTCGCCGACCAGGCGATAGACGATCAACCGGGCTCCGTCGGGCGACCATGGCCCCTGAAGCAGGCCGGCCCCTCCTTCGTCCACCGGCAGCGGGGCGGCTCCAGTCTCCAGATCGGCGATCGTCAACACCCCGGCGCTCCAGGCCGAGCGCCAGTCGCGATCAAAGCGCGGTCCTTCATCATAAGGCCCCTGTCGCACCCAGGCGGCATGACGCCCATCGGGCGAGAGGGAGACGGCGCCGAAGCTGGACATGGAGAGGATGTCGTCGATCCTAGCCGGCCGCCTTTCGTCCGCCAGGGCGCCGGTCCACGACAGGCAAGCCAGGGCCATCCCCGCCAGGGCGGGGCTGTTCCATCTGATCATGTCGGACCTACCAGCGCTTGATCAGTTGCAGGGAGACGACCCGCCCCAGAGGGTCGGCGCCGCCCGGATCGAAGCCCACGCCCGAGGTCGAGTCGTAGAAGGGCGGATCGGCGTCGAAGAGGTTCTGGACGTTGAACAGGGCCCGAAGGCCGTCGCCCCGATCCCAGCCCAACTGAAGATCAGCCGTATTCCAGGCGTCGATCCTGGTCCCCTCCCGATCTTCATAGGCGGCCACATGGCTCCAGCTCATCCCGGCGAAGACCTCGCCCCGGGTCCAGGTTGCCCCGGCTCTCGACCTCAGCTTCGACGGATAGCCGACCAGGCCCCGGACGGAGCGCAGGGGCGCGGCCGGAGTATTCTGCTGATCATAGTCGAACAGGTACGAGGCCGAGACGTCAAACGTCAGTTCACCCGCGCCAAGGCGCACCGGCCAACTGCCGGCGAAGTCCAGACCGCGCACCTCCACGGCGGCGGCGTTGACCCATCGTCCGTCGAGGATCGCGCCGTAGGCGTCGGGGGGATAGAGGCCCGCGGCGGGAAAGCCGGGCGCCTCCACATAGGATCGCACCAGGGCCATGTCGGCGGGATTCCCCGCCGGATCGACGAGGCGCACAAAGGGCGCGAGGTCCGGATTCGTCAGGGCCGCCTGGAGGTTCTCGTTGATCGGCTGATTGATGCGGTCGGAGAAGCGGATGTCGAAATAGCCGAGGCTCAGCCGCCCGCCGCCTTCCGCCCGATAGTCGAACCCCGCCGTCCAGGTCTCGGCCGTCTCGGGCTTCAGATCCGGATTGCCGCCGTAGAGGTAGATGCTCGTCACCCTCAGGCCGTCGGATCTCGGCACGGTCGTCATGGTCGCCGCCGAGGCGTCGAACATCTGGGTCAGGGCCGGCGCCTTGAAGGAGGTTCCCCAGGAGGCGCGCAGGTTCCATCCCTGCGCGGGCGACCAGACCGCGCCGATCCTGGGATTGGTCGTGGATCCGAAGTCGTCATAGTCCTCGATCCGGACCGCGGCCGTCACCTCGAGACGTTCCAGGCCGCGCCGGGCGTTGGCGCTCCCCACGATCGGCAGACGGGCCTCGACGAAGCCCGCCTGCACCTCGCGATCATGATCCGGTTCGCGGTTCTCGCGCGGCGCGGCGGTCGAGGTCAGGGTTCGGGCGCGGCTCGCCAGACTCTCCCGCCTCGCCTGGTAGCCGACAGCCAGATCCAGATCACCGCCCGGCAACCGCATGAGCGGCCCCCGCGCCAGCAGGTTGGCCGAGCCCGCGCGATTGCGCAGAAGGCTGTGTGAATAGCCCTGGCTGATGAAGTCCAACACCGCCCGGTTATTGGCGGCGCCCGCGCCGAACGGATTGAAGTAGCCGTCGCGCAGACGATCATAGGCCGTCGCGGGATTGTCCGGGCCGTTGCCGAGCGCCTCGGCGAGGAAGGCGCTGTTCACGACCTTGAAGGTCAGGTTCTCCGCCCTCTCCTCCGCTAGTCCCAGGTAGCCGTCCAGCGACCAGCCCGCGCCGAGGTCATAGGCCCCGCCGGCGGTGACGCCGAGACTGCGTGAAACGCCCTTTCTCCGTGTCGGCCCCAGGTCCCCATAGAAGGAATAGGCGATCAGATGCTGGGCCGACCCGTTGGGCGAGATGAAATGCGGATTGGCGGCGCTTACGGCGAAGACCGTGCTCGTCGGCGCGTTCTGCATGCCGTAGACGCGACGGCTAAAGCGAACGTCGGCGCTGGCCTCGAAGCGGCCCCCCAGATCCTGGGCCACGCGCCCATAGAGGCTGTCCCGCCTGACGTCGGGCGTCAGGTCCGCCCCGGACAACAGGGCCGTCCCATTGGCCTGTCCTGCCGCGAAGTCCGCTGCCCCCTGGGCGGTTCCCGACGGGCCGGGCCGAATGGCCCATTGGGCGGCGAAGGCCCCGCCCGAAGCCGCCACGATATTGCCCGGGTAAGCGAACAGACCCCGTCGGTCATGCCCGCCGAAAGGACGCAGGTCGCCGTCCGCCGTATAGGACCGATCCAGCATGTTCAGCCCCTTGGCCGCCTGATGCTCATAGGCGACATAGGCTGAACCGCCGTCCCAGCTCTTCCCGGCCAGATGCGAAACCGTGAGGTCCTCGCCGCCGCCGCGCGCGGCGCCGACCCGCAACCGGCTTTCCTGACCGTCGAACGCGCGCCGCATGACGATGTTGACCACCCCGGCCACGGCGTCCGAACCATAAAGGGCCGAGGCCCCGTCAAGCAGGACGTCCACCCGGGCCACGGCCGCCGAAGGCAGGGCGGAAGCATCGGCGAAGGCCCCGCGCGATCCGGTCCCGGCCAGCCGCCGCCCGTTGACCAGGGTCAGGGTCGAGCCCACACCCAGGCCGCGCAGGTTGATCCCCGTGGCCAGGGCGCTGTTGCCGCCCGCGGGATCGGCGAAGCCCAGAAGCGCGCCCGGCGTTCCCGAACCGGCGTAGTTCTGAGGGAGGTCGGCCAGGACGTCTGCGACCGAGCCTCGCCCACGCCGGTCCAGGGCGTCACGATCCAAAACCAGGACCGGCGACGACAAGGGGCCCGAGCCGCGCAGCAGGCTGCCCGTGACGATCACCTCCCCCACCTCCGTCGCCTCTTCCGCAGAGGCTGTCGCCGCCCTCACCACATAGACGCCCGGCCGCGTCTCCACCCAGACCAGGCCCGTCCCCGCCAGTAGACGGTCCAGCGCGACGGAAGGCGCAAAGGCGCCGCTGAGCCCGTTCGATCGCCGCCCCGCGACCAGGTCGCTGGTGAATAGGATCTGCCGGTCGCTCTGCACCCCGAAGGCGGTCAGGGCGTCGCCCAGGGCGCCCACCGGAATATTAAAAACCCGCGTCTCCTCGGCGGAGGCGGGCGAAGCCGCCGCCAGACAGGCGGCCGCGGCGGCGAAAGCGAAGATAGTCGATCGATTCATCTCAGGTCTCCCCCTCGACGCCTCGTGGCGTCAGGAAAGAGACGCCCGAGCCCCCGGACGACCCCGGCGCTCGACGATGAAAAATTTCGCCTTCCTAGCCCGACGCCCCCGTCAGCCGGACCGAACCGTCCGGTTCCGCAACCGGCCGGACGCCCAGGGCCTGGGCGGCGGCGGCGACGAAGGCCTCCCGGTCCCCGGTCCGGAACACGCCGTTCACCGCCCGCCCGTCCGCCGCTGCCGGATCGAGCAGGATTTTGTCGGACAGGTAGCGGTTCACCTCGGCCACGGCGGCCGGCAGCGGCGTATCCCTGAAGACGACGCGCCCCTCGGTCCAGCCCGTCTCGGCCCCGACATCGACCGCCGCCGTGACCAGGCCGTCCGCCCCTACCCGCGCCTGCCGGCCCGCGGCCATGCGCTGGGCCGACCCGCCGCCGCTCACCTCCACCAAGCCGGAGACCAGGGTCACGCGAACGTCGCCGGCGTCGCGACGGACATCAAAGACCGTGCCGAGGGCCGTAACCCTGGCGTCGCCGGCCGTCACCACGAAGGGCCGTCCGGCGTCATGCGCCACCGTGAACAGGGCCTGACCTTCGCTCAACTCCACCAGACGTCGATCCCCGTCGAAGCGAACCCGCACCTTCGAAGCCGTGTCCAGGCGAACCGAAGATCCGTCGGCGAGCCGGATCAGGCGCGCCTCTCCCACCCCGGTGGAAAAGACGGTCCGCGCCTGCAGCCAGAAATTGAAACCGCCCGCCAGCGCGGCTGCGGCCCCGACGGCCGCCAGCCCCCAAAGCAGGCGCGGCCGTTTCCCTCGCCGCGCACTCCGCGACAGGGCCTCCTGCAACGCCGCCGCGACCTGCGGGTCAGAGCCCAGGCCCGGGCTTTCCGTCCAGACAGCCTCCACCCTGCGGTAGGCTTCGGCGTTCACGGGCGACTGGCGCCAGGCGAAAAAGGACTCGATGGTCGCCGCATCAAGGCGGCGCCCGCCCAGGCGAGCGTGCCATTCGGCCGCTTCTATATCGGCGGCGCTCGCGCGCGCCTGGGTGCGGGTGTTCGGACCGGCCATGCGATACCCCATCCTTAGCGCCGGAGCTGGGCGGCGCAGCGAGCCAGGGCCCGGGTCATGCGCCACTCGACCGTTTTCTGACTGATGCCGAGCTGTTCGGCGATCTGACTATTGGTCAGGCCGCCGACACGAGACAGCAGAAAGACATCTCGGAGGGATTGTGGCAAGTCGAGCACGATCTGTCGCAGGAAGACGGCTTCCAGTTGATCGGCTTCAGCCTGAACCACCGGCGGGGTCACGGCGACGAAACGGTCCGCAACGGCCCTGCGCCTAGCCTGGCCCACAGCGAGATTGGTGGCCACCCGCAAAAGAAAGGCCTTGGGCCGCTGGATCGCCTCCACGTCTGCGCAAGCCGCCAGCCTCAGCCAGGTCTCCTGGGCGATGTCCTCGCCGCTTTGACCGGAGAAGCGCCGCCGGATCTGCGCCGCCAACCAACGGTCGTACCGCGCATGCCAGCCCGCGAGAATTTCCGCCGACCTCGCTTCCGATCCCGTCCTGCGCTCCGGATCTGCGCCTTCCGCCTTGGCCACATCCGTTCCTCCAAAGGCGTCAGGGACGGCGAACAGCGCACATGGAAATCCTGCCGCCCACGCTGGAGCGCTCCGCGCTTCCTGAAAGGGAAACGCCGGCCGCAACGGCTCACGCACGCCCACGGGCGCGTCCTGACCGTCGTCATTGAGAAACATCGCAGGGGATTCCACGCCCCTGTCGGCCTCGGCCGACAGGGGAATCGTGACCGATTTGATTCAGACGCGCAAGATCGCTTCCCTTCCGCCCCGGCAGAGAGGGGGACGGGCGTTGGAACCTTGCGAGAAGGCCCGGAGGTTTCAGAAGAGGTCCGACCGGTCGCCGGCTCGCGCCGACGCCCCCCGGTCTTGGGACCCGCGCCTATCGATCCGGCGCCCGTTCCCATGAGCTAAGCCCTGACGTCAGGACTGACAACCGGACATGCGCGCTAGAGCCCGTCATGCCGACGGAAGCGAACAAGGGTTGGTCAAGCTTCACCGTCGCAATAGAAGGCTGCATACGGAATCAGTCCTGTCACGCAGCGGCTCCGAAACCCGCCATGGAGCGCGACCAGACATCATGAAACACCTCAAGGTCAGATATGTCGCGGTTGGCGTCGTCGTCTTCTTTCTCGGATGGGCGCTTTTCGTCAACAGATCGGGTAGCGGTCACTATCTCTTCGGTTCCGGCTGGGACTTTACGGTCACCGGACAGCTTGGAGATTCCTTCGGCGTCGTGAGCGCGGTCATGACCTCGTTGGCCGCTATTTTCACCTATCAGACCATGATGGTCGCCAGAAAACTGGCCACGGACGAAAAGACGGAAAACGAGGCGCGCGACGCCGAACGTCAGAAACGTGACGCTCAAAGAGACGCCGACCTCACCTATTTCCGCTTGTTGGAGGCGCGCGCCCAGCTCCTCAACGCCATCGAAATCGGAAGCAATCGCGGCAACAAGGCGACAGGTCAGCTCGCCGAATGGATCCGCGACCACAACAAATATCACTCGCCAAAGAAGAGCGACGCGGATCTATACGCCAGCGTTTACGATGAATTTCGAAACTCGCTCGGACATTATTTTAGATTCACCTATCACATCGTCGTTCATGTGACGGAAAACCTGAAAGATCAGAGCTACAATAAACTACGGATCCTCAGAGCCCAGCTGTCAAACTCCGAGCTTGTTCTACTCGCTCTGAATTGCGCCTACGGAGAAGGCCAGAAGAAGTTCAAACCGCTCGTCGAAAGATATGCGCTGCTTCACAATATCGACCCAGCCGATCGTATCCGCTTCAATCTCGACAACCATTTCAAACCCCGCGCCTTCGGTCTTCCTGCGAGGAAGGGCGGCAAGGTCGCCGGCGGGTCGAAATCTAAAGCCTGAAGACGGCCTTAGCCGCCTGAGAATGGGGCGCGGGCGTGGAATCCTCCGATGAAGAGGCGCGTTTATTCGATCCCGGCCGCGTCCGATGCGCGCTGGCGCGCATCCCCCGGACCAAAGCCGATCTCTATTCACGACGTCCCGCTGACGCCCACCTAGAGGCTAAAAGTCCAAAACCTCAATCCCGCCCGGCCCGCCGCCGAGCGCGACGCCGTAAGCCCGACGCCGTTTCCTCGCGCATCAGGGCGCGAAACCGCAGCCAGACGGCTTCGATCCGGCTGGGCGCCCGGCTTGAGCGATCATGCAGCCCGATCGCTTCAGCCTCCAGCCTCCCGGCCAATTCGCGCTCTTCCTCAGGCGTCACCGGCAGCTCCCCTTCCAGCTTGGCCGTCAGCCATCCCCTGCCTATCCTTAGCCCATGGAGAGAAGATCGGGGAACAGCAAGATTGGCGGACTGAGGGCTTCGCGACTTAGGCGCGACCGCTATCGCAAGAAATACGTCGACCTGCTGCGCACCTCGGACGAGGAAGACCTTTGTCGCCAGGTCTGGGCCGTCAGCCTGCTTCAGGAAGGCGAAGTCAACATCGCCGCACGGCACCTCAAGATCCCGCCGGAAGCTCTAGGCGCCAGACTGGGCGAGCAGCATCATATTCCCCCCTGGATTCTCGAGGCGCTCGTTAACGAGCGGCTCATCCTGCCGCCGCAGCGCCCCAGACAACGGCAGGGCCTGAAGCAGGTTCTCAATCAGGAGACCTTCAGCTCCATTCTTCTGGTCGCCCGGCTGTTGCGTGCGGCCGAGGATGCGGACCAGGGCGTCCTTCTCGGCCGCCTGGACGTGATGAAGGAGTTGCCCCGCCTTATTCATCGGCAGTTTGAATGGGGCCGCGGCTGCATGACCGGGCCGCAGCTCTATCGCTGGGCCTATCTCTACGGCGGCGAAAAGACCCGCGCCTGGTTTGAGGCGAGGCATGGCCTGACGATCCCCGATTTCATGCTGGTCGGGATCGGGCTGAGCATGCGCTTTCGCCAATACCTCGACATCAGGCCAAGCATCGACCTGGCGCCCATCGGCCTGTCGCCGGTCGTCGGTCAGGCCGCGCTCCAGCTGCTGGCCCTCCCGTTGGCCGAAGCGCGCCTTGCCGCCACACGACTTCGTACGCCGTTCCAACGCTCTCTTTATCGCCCGAGCGTGCTGCGCGAGCGTCCGGTTCTCGCATTTGGCGAAGGCGACAGCACCCGCCTGCGCGCGCCCCTCCCCGACCTGGTCCTGCTGCGGGTCACCGCCGGCCTTTTCTACGACCTCGTCGGCGCGCCTTCGGATCTCAGAAATGAGATAGCGGCCCGGTTCGAGACCTATGCCCGCGATCTCCTGAACACGAGCCTCAGCGGGCTGACCTTCGCTCGCGGCGGCAAGTATCGTCTGGGAAAACGAGAACTCGACGCCCCGGACGTCGTCTGCCGTCAGCCCAACGGCGTCGCGGCCGTTTTCGAATGCAAGGCGCGAAAAATGCCCTTCAGCGCCCGCTACAGCGAAGCGCCGGAGGACGAAGCCGGCGTCAACGAACTGGTGAAGGGCGTCACGCAGCTCTGGCGCTATTTCGCTCATTATCGCCTGGGATTTCTTCCCTCCGAAATCATCCGCCCTGACGCCGTGCCCGTCCTGCTCACGCTGGAGAACTGGACGCAGATGAACAGCGATCTTCAGATTGCGATCCTGAACCGCGCGCGAGCTGCGACCGCGTCGGATCCCCATATTCGTGCGGAAGACCAGCGCCCCATAGTTTTCGCCTCGATTGAGGACATCGAAACCACCCTGTCACGAACCGACGCGTCCGGCTTCCTCCAGGCCTTGGCGCAGGCCGCCCAAGAGAAGTTCACGGGCTGGATGCTGCCGAACCTGCACCGCACCGTGGAGGGGGATGCAGAGCGCCCCTACCCTCTGGCCGATCGGCTGGGCGAGGTCCTTCCCTGGTTCAAGGACCTAGGCCTTGAACCAGATCGAGACGCAGCCTGCCGTCTAAGTTCTTAACCTCCAAGGGTTTATGATATTGACGCCCATCGGTTGATGGCGCGATATCCGGCGCGGCCTGCGAAACGGCGGCCTTTTTCTTCGCCAAGCATGGACCGACGTCATGGACGCCTCACGCCCGCTCGACCTGCCAAGCTCACCACTTCAGTTCCATGTTCCCGGGCTCGGCGACATCCTTATCGACGCCGCTCACCCCGACTTCCTCGGACGGTTCAAAAAAATCCGAACCGACGACGCCGTCGCGACCTTCAGACAGATCTTGATCACCGAGGCTGAAGCCCTCGCTCCCGCGCCCTCGCCTTGGGCCGAGGCCGTCGACGCGCTTTCCCAGCCCCAGCTCGAGGCCGGCGCCCGCGCCTTCATCGAAGCCGCCGGCGATCTCTTTCGTCCTCGCCTGATCGAAATGGGCGGGCGTGTGCGCAAGCGCCGTCCAGACGAAGCCTATGACATGACGCCACAGGAAGGCGAGAAAGACGTCGTTCGCCTCCTTCGCCTTCTGGACGCCGCGCTCCAGGATCGCCGCAACGACAAGCGTCTCCTGCCCCCGTCTACGCTACTGTCCGATGCGGACCGCATCTCGAAGATCATCGGCGCCGCCAACGCCCACAGGGGAATCACCCAGGCAATGCAAATCGGCCGATTCGCCGAGGCCGCGCGCTTGTCCGCCCTGGCTCAAAACCAGCCCGCGCTCCGCCTCGCCCAGGCCGCCCTGGACACGCCCGGCATGAAGGCCGCACAGGCGCTCGCCATGCAGAGCGAGACGCGCCTGGGCGGCCTCGCCGCCCGCAAGGCGCAAGCGATGCTTAACTTGCCTGAATTGGCCGCGCTTCCGGCCTACGAGGCGCGCCTCCGGTCCGCCGGCCTTCTGGCCGCACATCCGTCAAATTGGACAACGGGCCTTCTTCAGGGCGGCGTCTATCGCCAAATGATCGAGGCCGCGTCCAAGGCGTCGCTCCGCTCCTCCCTCCTGCGGGATCGGGAGGAC
The DNA here is from genome assembly GCF_044772165.1 of Brevundimonas sp. NPDC090276. Taxonomy (NCBI): domain Bacteria; kingdom Pseudomonadati; phylum Pseudomonadota; class Alphaproteobacteria; order Caulobacterales; family Caulobacteraceae; genus Brevundimonas; species Brevundimonas sp. NPDC090276. The sequence goes on from NZ_JBIVYK010000002.1 coordinate 902,656, forward strand.
TGGCTGAAGACCCTCAACAGCTCCCTTCATCTCGGCCTCTCGTCCAGCCTCCTCACAGCGGCTGCGGCCGCCGCCGCCGCCAACCTGACAGCTTCCGCCGCGCCGCCGGATTTCGACCTATCCGCCGCCTACATGCGCCCTGGCTGGCAGGCCGCCGCGGCCGCGGCCATGACGGAGCAGGCCTTGCGTGCGCCCGGCGCCGCCTTGCTGAGGGCCTATGAGGAGACGACTTCCTCCGACGCGCCCGTCTTCGAAGCGGCGCTCGCCGGCCTCCATGACATCGACGCATCGGAAAACGACCTGGCCGAACGGCTGGCCTCCAGGCTCGAGCAGCTCTGGCTCCTTTTCAGGGACAACACCTCGGCCACGACCGACAGCCTCCGCAAGGTCGGGCTGGCGGAGCTGATCGCCCTGATGGTCAGCGTCGCCACCCTATTCATCGCGGCCCAGGGCGCGACCTCGGCAGACATCGAGGCCTCCACCCGGGAGATTGTCACGGCGATCAGAGACGAAGCTGAAAAGACCCGCGCTGAGGCCGCAGCCGATCTTCACAGCCTGCGCTGCGTCGACAGCGAAACCGGCCTGATGTCCGCACCCCACCCGGAATCTCAGCTTCTTCGCATCCTCTCGCCTCATGAGGTGCTTCGCATCACCGACCAAAAGGACGAATGGCTGAAGATCGACGTCTATGATCATCGCGGCGATGTCATCTCGTCAGGATGGGTCGATCAACAACGCGTTCGCCACATTCCTTGAGCCAGCCCTCCGAAGGAAGCCTCCCAATCGACACCCGCTTCATCAAAAGCGTTTAGCCGAGAAATCATGCAAGCCGCGCATCAATCAGAGGAAGGCCAGGGACCGCGCAGCCTGGCGCAGTTGAAGCGGGTGCTCGGCGGCCTGACCCCGGGAACCGTTCCGATCGCCAGCGCCAAACGGCTCAGCACAGCGATCGCCCTTGACGGCCAGCACTTCCGGATCGGCAGCATCTGGGCCAATCAGGCCTTCGTGGTTCGGCGCGGGCAGGTGAACCTGCTCTATGTCCATGTCGACTATAAGAACTACGCTCAGGTCGGGCGCCGCATCTTCGCGCCGACCCTTCGTCGCGATTTCGACTACGACCATGCTCTGGGACGCGCGATCGCTACTGAACTGGGCTTCAGCTACGTCCTGCTCATTCGCGTCCCGCGATCCGTCAATCGGGCCCACGGCCGTTACGAACGGCCCACGCCTCGTGTCGGCGTCAACCTCAAAAAGACGCCTCTGACAGACGCCCGGATCTTTAGGAAAATGTTGGGACTGAAGGCCGAAGCCTCAGTGACTTCTACCGCCGCCTATGATGTCAATGCATCGCATAATCCACCGCTCGACGATGATCAGTTCAGGGCCTGGGCCTTCGCGCTGGGCGTCGATCTCTCGGCTGCGCCGCCGCTCGGCCTTACTCGAATTCATCGCTAGCAAGCGGCTTCCATGACAAACCAAACCTCCACAGCCTGGATCTTCCAAGCCAATCCGCAGCGCTTCGACATCGGCGCCTTCGTCGCCAATCCGCCGGAGGAATGCGAATGGCTCGTCAGCCGCTATAGCAACCAGATCGGGCCCGGCCAGCGCGTATTCCTCTGGTGCGCTGCAGGGGACGCGGACATCCCCTCCGGCGTCTTCGCCGAAGCTCGGACTATCTCCTCGGTGAGGGAACTTCGTGACGACGGCGATCAAGGCCTATGGAAGGATCCTGCCGAGGCCGACCTGGTCAGGCCGAGGGTTCGGCTTGCTCTCACCCGGATCGCGAATAAGCGCGAGGTGATCAAACGAGACTGGTGGCAGGGCGACCCGGCTCTGAACGATCACTTGATCATGACGATGCCGAACCACACCACCTTCAGAATCGATGGCCAGGCCTATGACCGCCTTGATCGCCTCTGGAGCAAGACCGGTTCCGATTGGACCTATGAGGATGCGGTCGGGGGCCTCTACGCCTTTGTCGAAACACTAGGAAAGCCGGTTTCGAAACTGCCCGGTTCCATCATCGCGGACGTCGCCATGGTCGTCGGACGGCCCGTCACCGGCATCTACAACAAGGTGATGAACTTCAGGTCTCTCGACCCCAGCGACCCTCGCAAGGGCTTTACCGGCGCGAGCGGTCAGGATCAGACGGTCTGGAACAAGTTCTACGTCCACTCTGCCGGGCTCGATCATGAAGCCGTTCGCGCCGAATACGCCCGGCTCTGGTCTCTTCCAATCGGGCTGCAACCTTCGGTTTCCGGCGGCCGTCCGCCAAGCCCTGGACAGAAGACCAGAAACCTCTCCCGCGAGCTGTTTGAAGCTGAATTCGCCTGGTTCAAGGCGGAGATCGCCCGGGTCTCGAATAGACCGTTCCAGTCATTTCGGGACGGACTGTTGGAGGAGTGGGAAGGTTACAAACCTATCCTGCGCGCCGAAGCGCTCAACCGCCTGGATCTTTCGAGCTGGACCGAAGACGCCATCGGCTCCGGCTTGATCCTTGATCACGCGATCCGCGCCATCGAGATCAACGGCCCCGGCGCGCTTAAGAACAACTTGGTCGGCTGGCAGAATCAGTACGGCCACGCCAGCCGCTCTCATAAGGCCCTGCTGGATGCACAGGGCGACGCTTCACGCCTCCCCTCGATCGAAAGACTGCTCTTCGATTTCTTCAGAGTCGGAATGGCGGAAGAGACGGCGTTCGAGCGTTTTAAAGCCGTCGGCGTCAAGAGTTACGACCTTACGGCCTATCTCTTCTTCCTGACGGACAGCGATCGCTACATGCCGATCCGTCCTATGACCTTTGATCAGGTTCTGCGTCGCCTCGGCTTCGAGTTCTCCACCACCTCTCGATGTTCGGTCGAGAACTACGCCCAATACAATAATGCTCTGAGAGAGGTGCGAGAGGCTCTTGCGCAAGTCCCAGGCCTAGACGACGTCCGCCTCATCGACGCCCACTCGTTCTGTTGGGTTCTTGGAAGGATCGCTCAGGAAAAGACGTCACGCCCGGCTCCTCGACGCGGCAAAGCCTCCGGCGTCACCTATGACGCGCGACGCCTGTCGATCTACATGATGGTCGACAATGCCTTTGCTGCGGCGAAGGCGGGCAACGGCCAGGTCGTGGAAAGGGTCATGAAGAACAAGGAGGTTCGCATGAGCCAGCTTGAACTCGAGGCCTATGTCGCCGAACTGATCGACAAGCAGGACGGACGTTGCGCCCTGACCGGCCTCGCCCTGCAGTTCCAAAAGGAACATGAAGACGAGCAGCTGCTTGCCTCCCTGGATAGGATCGACAGCGACGGACACTACGAAGCCGGCAATCTTCAAGTCGTCTGCCGCTTCGCCAACAGATGGAAGTCGGACGCCCACACCGACGAGTTCGTCCGCCTTCTCTCGCTCGTCCGGGAAAGCGCTCGCTGAATTCGCCGCCACGAAATGACGCTCAGAGCTACACAATCCTGAAATCATGCAACTAATCGCAGTTTAGACGCGAAATCTCTACCATAATAACTCAACACGACGACTAGGTTTGCGGAGGGGGAAATACATGACGGACTCGAAAATCGACGATGCAGCCTTGTTGGTGGAGCGACTGCTCGAAATGGGCGGTCGTACGAACAACAAGCAACTGAAAGACAAGCTGGGATGGCAGGGCGAGCGCTATTTCGCGGCGCGCAACGCGGCAAGGGCCACCGGGGTTGTGGGTCTGTCTCGAGGCCGGGGGGGCATCGTCTTTCTTACCGACACCGCGAAGGCGGGCCTCGCCGAAGTCGCCGGCGCCCCGGAGACCGAAGCTCAGCAGATCGACGCTGAGTATGCAAAGGAGGTTGAGTACTATGAAAAGCTATTCCCGACGATAAAACAGGCCTGGGTCCAGAACGAAGGCTTCGACGACCACGTCGTCGAAATCACCGCTTCGAAACGCGTCAAGGGAGCGGGTCGATGGACTGTGCCGGACATCGTCGTGATTGGAAAAATCGTAAGGCAATATGTTCCGGGCTTCGAGTTCACGGTTCAGTCGATCGAAATAAAGCGCTTCGAAAGCCTAGACGCTCTAGCTGTATTTGAAGCGCTCAATCATCGCCGCGCATCGCACCTCACTTATCTGCTCGTCGTCAACTTCCCGAAGAAGCCAGCCGATCGGGATAACGAGAAACTCGGCCAAGTCACTCAACTCTGCGAAGAGCACGACGTCGGCCTGGTCGTGGTGCCCAAGGGCGAGGAAGGCAACTACGACGCTTGGGAATTTTCCGTCCTCGCCGCCGACAAAATCGAGCCCCACCCCGACAATTTGGACGGGTTCATCAAGCAGTACATGAGCGCAGAGAGCAAAGACGCGGTCGCAAAAATGGTTCGCTAAGAGGGAACGGACGAAACAGAACGGCAGGCTCGACCTCCCGCTCCCAGAAAAATTTCGCCGATTATCACCCAACACAGACCTGAGATCAGCAACGCGCCAGCAGCGGACATTGATCCTGGCCCCGAAAGCGGACCCTCATTCGAAAGTCGGCGTCATGTCGAATTTCGACGGATGGCCGACAACTGTCGTGGATCGTGCGCACGCCCCCATCCAGTTCCGCTGGCGGGTGAATCCGTACTGCTGGCCAGAGCTCATTACGTCGAGGATTTCGTGAGCATGGAGGTCATGGAGGTCATGGAGGTCATGGAGGCAGGCAAGACGTATTCCGTGACGCCCACACAGATGGCGGAGTTCAGAAGCATATGCGCCCGCACATGGGTCGATCGCATCACGACGCTGGGTGACTGTGAGATCGCTTACGGTGGCGGGGGGAGGTTCACTGTGCGTCGAGTTCGGTAGTCCGCTTTTCACCCATAGCGGACGAATGCCGGGTCCGCTGAGCGAACCCGGCTGTTGTTAGAGATCGATCTGCTCAGAGAGCTCCAAGGCGCCGTCAAATTCGATGCCGAGGTAACGGACAGTGCTCTCTAGTTTACGGTGACCGAGAAGTAGCTGGCAGGCGCGCAGGTTACCGGTTTTCTTGTAGACCAATGAGACCTTCGTACGGCTTAGGCTGTGCGTGCCGTAGGCCGCTGGCTCAAGATCGATCAAACGGATCCGCTGATCGACCAGTCTCGCGTACTGCCGCGTGCCAATGTGGTAGCCCGCGTGACTTCTGCTTGGAAACAGCCAGTCGTCGTCACGCTGTCCTCGGATTTCCAGCCAATCCCCGATCGCGTCACAGGCGCTCGCCAACCTCGGCTGGCGGGTGGGCATCGTCTGGGAGTGCGCGCTGAAGGGTAGGACACGCCTACCGGCCAACGAGGCGATCGACTGTTGTGTCAAGTGGCTGCAGGGAGAAAGCTCGGAACTCCAGGTCGAGGGTTGAACCGCCCCGGACGGCTGACCGCCATGGGCAAGGTCAGCGCAGCCCCGCCGCCCGGACGCCGATCACTCTTCCCTGCCCCAGACCGGCCCGGACTGGCGCACGGCCTCCATGATCTCGTTCACGCGCCCGGGGGTGATCGTGATGGCTTCGTGCCAGTCCACCCCCGATGACGAGGGATCAGCCTTGATCTTCTCCAGCCGCGCCTCGATCGTCTCTCTGAACCGGTCAGTGAACAGCTCTGGCCAAGACTGCAGAAGTGCGCGTCCGTACTTCCCGCTATTGTGTTTGAGCGCGTTATTGAGGTCTCTGATGGCAGCCATCCGGGGATGCACGTTTATGCGCTTGCCCGTGAGAAGACCAACTAGCTTCTTGTGGTCAGGCTGGCCGCTGGCCCTGGTCCAAGCACCGACAATGCGCTCCCACAAATGATAGACAGCGATAACATGCGCCTTGCGCATGATGCCGCTGGTCTCGTGGATCATCCTGAGTTCGTCCTCGAAGGCCATGGACCGATCCCAGACCTTGATATCGTCCTCCCAGATAATGTCAGGCATCGCGCCATTCTCGATAGCCTGCTCGTAGTCATCCCACTTCTGCTGGGTCTCGATCCGATTGGCTTCCAGGGCAGAGGACGCCGCGTCGAGGCTGACACGGAGGATTTGCAGCCCCCGCTCGAACTCCATGCCGTGCCAGTTGATATTGAGTAGCGCCATGGGAAGCCCCGCCCCTGTAGAAGTCGACAGAAATCAGCGCTTGCCTGTCTCGGCTGATCTCTGAATCAGTAGAGGCACCGTAAGCGGAAGAACAAGTCACCATGAGGGCAGGCCAAAGATGGCCAACCGTCGCTATCAGACCGTCGCTTGATCAGGCGCGACATCCAGATTCAAGCCCAGACGCGCCACGGCGAAGCGTAAGAGGACGTAGCGCGTCACCCGCTCTAGGCCGATCAAGGTCGGCGCCTTTCCCAGCGCTCTGGCCAAGGCCGCGTCCTTAACCACGGGCCGCCCCAGCTGGACCTCGTTGTTGCTGTGAAGCGAGCGCATCCAGTGGCCGACCACTTCGCCGCGATGCACATTCTGGCTGCGAAGATCGTAAGCGGCCCCGATGACAGACTCGAAGTCTGCTTCCTGCAGGGCCCCATAGCTTTCTCCAGCCTCTCGTCGCGTGAAGAAGGCGGCGTCCACGAGGGCGGTGAAGGTCGACACATAGCGACGCTTCACCTCGAAGAGCCGCGTACGAAGCGCTCGCACAAGTTTGCCCTCGTCCTTCAAGGCGGCATTGACCGTCGCAAGGCCGGCTTCCAGCTCCGGGTCCAGCAGTCGATCGTCACGCTTGGGCACAAAGGCTTGAGAGAGGATTTCGCCGACCGTGATGAGATGGAGATAGGCGACTTCCGGGTCGCTGTCGGCCGCGATGAGTGCGCGCTGATAGAAGCGCGCGGCCGCTCCGAAGGCGGCGACATCCGGGCTCTCCTCCACATCGTCGCTCCACAGGCCGGCCAGCCGCCGCACCTCGACCAGGTTCAGCGGTATCTGGAAGTCCGCGCGGGTCGAATGCGTGTTGTGAGGCAGGCCGCGGAAGCTGGTGCGTGCGAAGGCGCTGACGTCCGGCATGCGAAAGACGCCGCAGTTCTCCAGCACGCCGTGGCATTCGAAACGCTTTCCGAACAGGACGCTCATGGTGGCGACGGCGTAGTCCCCGGCACCGCTATATTCCGGCAGCGCGACCCCTGGCCGACGCTCCGGCCCCGGCGCCAGGAAGGACAGGACATAGGTAGAACGCGACGTCGGGCCCTCGCTCCAGCGGTGCATTTGATCGTCATCCCCCGGCCGCGGCCAGGCGTGGTCGATCCGGACCTCTTCGGTCTCATAGAGGCCGAACATGCGGCTGGTGGTCGATAGCAAGGCCCGCTGAACGCCCTCATGGGGCTTTAGCGGCGGCCTGGAACCCCCTTGTGCTTCCATCCGGGATCTCGCTCGCAGTTTTTGTCGGTCAGGTTGTAGCCTGCTTTTTCTTCGTCCGGTCGCTGCTAGAAGGAGCGGAATGGATTTCCTCGATAAACAGATCGCGCCGCCGACGTCCTGGACGAAGTTCGAAGACCTGTGCCGCTCGCTGTTCGCCGCGATCTGGAAGGATCCTCTCGCCCAGAAGAACGGCCGATCGGGGCAGGCGCAGAACGGCGTCGACGTGTCCGGCAGACCTATCTGGGCGGCCGGCGCGATCCACGGTGTCCAGTGCAAGGGCAAGAACGGGACCTATGGCGCCAAAGCGACCCGTGCAGAAATCCTGGACGAGCTGGCCAAGGCTGAAACCTTCAGGCCCGCCCTCGGTCACTGGACGTTCGCGACCACGGCGGCGAACGACGGTGATCTCCAACAATTCGTTCGGGAGCTTTCCGACGCCCGGGTCGCCCAGGGCACGTTCCCGATCGAAATCATCGGCTGGGAGACGGTCCTCGCCCTGATGGCGGACGAAGAGGGTCTTATCGAGCGCTACTACCCTGAGCATGGCGTCGATCTTCCACAACTCGTCGCGCAGATTTGGGCCGCGGGCGCTGAGCTGGCGGCGTTTCGACAGGCCATTCAAGGTCAGCCCTCCACTCTTCGGCCGGGCGTGTGGTCTGAGGTCGACTTCACAGGGTCGCGCGATCTCGGGCCGGCTCTGATGGGCCGCCCCCTGGGATCGGCTGATGTCGATGCCTGCCCCGAGCTGCCGGAGGCGGCCGCCTGCTTCGCGGAACTGAGGCGCGCCTTTTCGGCTCGCCTCTCGGGTGTTCCGGGAGCCGGCAAATCCGTGTGCGCTCTACAGGCCGCCCGCAAGGCGCGCGACGCGGGCTGGCGAGTCGTCAGACTGCGCGACCCCCAGGCCGCCGATGTGAGCCTTTTCGGGAATGTGGAGCCGACGCTTCATCTCATTGATGACGCTCACCTGCTCGATCCCGCCGCCTTGCTCTCCCTTGAGCAGTCCGCGCACGCGACCTCCTGGCTACTGACAACCCATACGACTGCCAATGGCCGTGAGGCGCCAGCCGGGGCGATCCATCTGGACGCGGCTAGGGCTGTCCACGTGATCGCGGCTCGGCTCAAGGCCCAGCGCGCCGAAACCCTCGCAGTGGTGTCGCGCATCGACTCCCGGGTCAGCGACCGTCCCATGGATGAATCGCTGGACCACCGTCTGGCCGACGCCGCCGAGGCGGAGACGCCCTGGCGCTTCTGCTTCATCCTCGGTGGAGGCTGGCGCCGCGCGGACGCGACGGCGACGGCGGCGCGTCAGACCTCAGCCGACGTGGTGCTGGCTGCGGCCGCCATTCGCCAGATCGCGTCACGCGACGCACCCTGCTCCGCCGACGACCTGCGCGCTTTGTCATTGGCGGCAGGAGTTTCGTCAGACGAGTTCAACCGGTCTGTCGAATGGATGGTGCGGGAGCGGATGCTCATCAGCGCCGATGACCTGCGATGCCCTCATCAGCGCCTCGCCTCGGTTCTGCTGGGCAAGCTGCTCGCTGGCCAGACCCCGAACCGGCGCAAACAGGTCGGGGAGGTTCTGGGCTTGGCCGTTGCGGACGCTTCCATGCCTCTGGCGGGCTTGGCGTCCCTGTTGGTCGAGCTACGGCTGGCCGATCAGCCGATGAAGTGGGTTCGCCTGCTCGCCCCCTCTCGGCACGCACCTCTGATCGATCGTTGTCTGAAGGCGCGAGATGCGGTTGACGTCCGCGGCGCGGCCTTTGTTCTGACCGAACTGCAACATTACGCCGAAGGGTGGCCGGCAGGGCTTGTCAAAGCCGGCCGATCCAAAATCCTCGACTGGTTCTCCGCCCCTCCCGAAAACGGCGGGTACGCCATCGGCGGTCTCCTGGGCCAGATTTCGATGAAGAACGAGGCGGAGTGGCGTCGGCTGATCGAGGCCAGCGACGCCACCGGCCTCGCAAAGGTCGTCAACAGATCAGATCACGAGCGCGCAGGCGAATGCGCCGCCATGGGCAATCTGGCGGTTGTCAGCCGGTCGCGCCCGTGGGCGGACAAGTTTCTCGCCGCGATTGACCGCGACCATTGTCTGAATCTCATGGCGTCCTGGCCGGAAACGGTCTCACTCTGGCTCGCCGCCGAGTTCTGCGAGATGGTCTTCCACCTGGACGCTGAGTTCGGTCTCGATATGGCCGAAGCGCTTGCCCCGGCCTGCGCCAGTCGCCTCCGGGAGGCTCCCACGGACACCTATGACTCACTTCGGGACCTTATCTGGCACGTGCTGCATCTGGACGACAGCCTGGGCATCTACACTGGCAAGAACGGGCCCACGCCCCGAATGAAATCGATCGGTCGCAAGTTCACGGCCATGCTGGAGCCGGAACGGCTCGCCAAGCAGCTCAGCCGCCTTCCTAAACGCGAGTTTCAATCCGCCGCCTACCTCCTGAAGTTCATTCTTCTGGCGGACCGCCGGCGTTTCGAGACGATCGTCGGGAAGATCGATTGGGACGAGATTGGCGAGACGATCGGTGAAGACTGGAGCGCCGGAGTTCACGACCTGGAGATTTTTCTCGGCATCAGCCATTCGGCGCCCAAGGCCGCTGCGGCGATCGCCGTCGTGATCGAAAAGAATTCGGATCGGATCGGCCGAATGTCGACACGGCTTGCCCTCATGGCGCCGTCTGCCGCGCGCGCGCATGTCTCCAAAGGCGGCGTTATCGGGCTCACCAGCGAGCACTTCATCGAGTGGGGCATGGGCGTTGGTGTCCTAGCCGGCTTCGCCGACGACGCGCCGCAACAAGTCGAGGCCTTGCTCGCTCCGCATGAGGCCAATCTGGCCAAGGCTCTGTCCGACGCATCTGGCCCACCCTTCTTTGAAGAGTCACTGCTCTTCCTTCGGATTCTCTGGGAGATCAGCCCGAGCTTTGTTGAGAGGGTGCTGGATCATGTCGAGACCAGCACCGCGGAAGCCGGTTGGTCGAAATGCCTCGGCGGTAAAGCCGAGCTCAGAAAACCCGCCGCCTTCCTCGTTCACCTGGCTCTCACGCGGCCTGGGCCAGTCGCCGGGATGGCGCGCCGGTTGCGCGCCCGGTTTCCGAAGACGTCGACTCCATCCGCTTCCGTACTCGCCCGCGTCAGCGACGGCAGTACTTCGCCGTCCGGCGAAAGTACGGGTACTTCCACGCCCGCCACTTGAATTGTACGCCGCAGCGCCGTACATAGCGCGGTACGTCGTAAAGACGTACAACGTATCAGACTTGTGGAGACACGGAGGCCAGCCATGCTCGCTTTCAAGGATCAGATCAGCGCGGTAGATGAACGCAGCTCGGAGCGGATGAACTTCCGCACCAAGCCGCACATCAAACAGACCATCCAACGAGCGGCTGCGCTCGCGGGCGTGGACGATTCCGTCTTCACGATGAACGCCGCCTACCAGTCCGCCCGGGACACCATCGAGGCGCACGAGCGGACGTCACTGTCCCCCCTGGACCATGCCGCCTTCTTCGCGGCCATGGACGAGCCGGCCAAGCCTACGGATAAACTCCGGACGGCCTTCACGCGTCATCGTGAGACGGTGACCCGTCGGTGAGCGACGAGGCCGCTCCCGCCGTCAACATCATTGAGCCGTTCGATCCCGCCAGACACGATCGAGCGGCTTTTTCCTGCGGTATCGAGCAGGTCGACAACTTCTTTAAGAAGACAGCCAACAAGCTGGCCAAGGCCGACAACGTCCGTCTGTGGGTGATGACGAACGCGGAGGGCGCGCTGATCGGCTTCTACGCCGCCAACGCGCATAGCGTCGATTATCAGGAGCTACCGGACAAATACGCCCGAACCCGTCCGGGACACGGGTCGATCCCCGCCGCCTATATCTCCATGATCGGCGTAGACGCCCGCTTCCAGGGTCAGGGATATGGCGGCGATCTGCTCGTCGACGCCCTGACTCAGATCGCGCGGGCGAGCGAAGCGGTCGGCATCGCGGTCGTCATCCTGGACGTGCTAGACTGCGGTGACCCCGACCAGATCGAGCGGCGACTGAAACTCTATCAGGGCTATGGGTTCGAGCCCTTCCCGTCACGACCGCTGCGGCTTTTCCTGCCGATCGCCACGGTCAAGGCGCTCATCGCCGAGCTCGACGCCGGTTAGGCCTCGTCCCCTTCACCGCGCTCGACGGGGATCGCCTCCGCCTCGAGCAGGTAGAGCTGATTCAGCAGCCCGGTGAGCACCGGATCAACTCCCGACGCTCCCACCACCTTGTGAGCAGCGAAAAATCGTCTGTGAAGCGCCAGAAGCAGTCGCGAGTGCTCTGTCTAGAAGCTGACATTCATTCTGGTCGTAAGGCCGCCAAGGACGGTGCGCCCGTGAGACTTGTAAGATTCACTCGAAGCTCTCATCCTACTCCGCCTCCGGCTTCCGCTCGGTGGCGATCCAGCCGTCGATGCGTGGATACTCGCGCGCGCCAGGCGGCCACATCGGGGTGGTCCGGGAAGCCGTCCAGCAGGGCCTTCCGAGTTTCTAGGATGTTGACGAGGGAAACGCTCCACCCGCTCGGATGACGTCACGCCTAACCCGCCCGCAGTGCAAACTTAATTCGCCTCCACCGCTTGAAGGTCCAGGTCAGGTGATCAGACTGAGTGTTCCAGACGAGCACCTAGGTAGATGCAGTTCATACCGGATATCGGTAGCCAGGTCCGGACGGAAACAATCCTACAGCTCTGAAGCGACGGGTGCGGACTTTGGATCGGCGCCCACAAACAGTCATTGTAGAACAAATTGGAAACACATACTCTCGGCGATCTTCAAGAAGCTGGGGGAAAATTTGGAAAGCCAGGCGCTAGATTTCGATCAGCTCATGGCAGCCATGCATCTTGATGCGCATGAGCGACGCACCGTTGGAATGATCGGCCGTGAGGCACCTAAGCTCGTGAAGCGAATGGTGGCTTATGATCCGCTGAGCCTCGCGGCTACTTTCGCCGGGCTGCTAACCGTTCCTGACCTTCAGTCTAACTGCCCCAGACTGGAAATGCTCATCCATCAGTCGCTGGGCTCGGCCAAGGGGCGGAAGAAGGCTGACGCAGCCATAGTACGCACGGCGTTTGATATTGCTGGCGAAGGGCGCTGTGGGCGCCTTGAAGATCCTGCCGAGGATTTGTTTGTCCGGAACATCACCACGAAACGGGGCAATTTCCGGATCATCGAAGGTATTTGGGAGTCTGGAGGCTTCTATCTTCAGCGCGTCGTCAACGTGGTTGAGATGATGCCGGATGTCCCAGTCTTCAACGAAATTCGAGACAGCGTCTACGCACTGCTGGGAGTTTCAGAGATGGTGTGCGAGCGCGCCGGCCTATCGCGCTATGAGCTTGGAGAAACATCTCCCCACGAGAAGTTTCCCGGCGAACTGACGGGTATGATCGGCTCTGTACGCAACCGAGTTTGCTTCACGCAGGCAGAGTTGAAAGCCGCCGGGATCGACCATGAGCATCTGATCCCGTTCGTGTTTGATCCGCGCCAGCGCGCTCACATTCTTGAGGATGAGTTCATCAACGCCAGACTGGAGCGCTGGCCGCTCGTCTGGAACGAAGACCAGTTCTTACTTCTGCTGCCGACTGCCGTCAGCCCGGCCATCCGCCGCTTCGTGATTGAGGAGATCGACGGTGTGGCATGCCGGGAGCCCTTCCTAGGGAACCTGGCGGCCGACTATGCCAAGCACTTTTCAGAGCTGCCCCTTTTGGGCGGAGGCATGGGGGCCGACATCGAGTTCCGCCGAGCTAATAGTGGCCTTCTGGCGGGTGTCACGCAGGCCGTCGATCGCGGTCGGGTTATGAACCTCGTTTTCGTTCTCGATGATCTCAAAGGCTTCGAATCTGGCGGGCTCGCCAGCTTGCCACCCGACGCGAACGCGGTGGCTAAGGACATCGATGTTTGGATCGATCACGCCTCCGAACGGGCTCGTAAGAGCCCGTCCTTCGTCGCCGGGATTTCGCTTGTTGTTGGCTGCGGCATCGGCCGCGGGATTATGAATTACATCAATGTCAGCCGGCCCGACTGGCGCGTTGTGATGATCAGTGCTCCCGACTTGCAGACTCTGAGCTGGACGCCTGATTTCAAGCCCTTGACGCTATGGCGCTTGCTTGATGCTCAGGATCGCATCGAGGAGCTGGGTCTTGGCCTCCACAACATTAACGGGCTTTTGAATCTCGTCGCGTGGATGCGATCGCTCGATGGCCACCTCGTGCCGCACGGTGACCTGCCGGATGACTTTATGCGGGAGGGCATGCCGTCCTTCCTGATGGTGCAACAGGATTTGCTTCGGGATCTCCGACAGGAGGTCGCCCGAGAGCATGACCCCCACGCAGTTCTGGACCCCCGAGGCGTATGGCGGCGAGTGAGCAAGGAGGGTCAGTCTCTATTTACGGAGGACAGGGCGCATCCACTCTACGTAACCGACGACTTCGGCCCAGAGGGGCCATCCGGCGTGTTCTTTACGCCCACGCGCGGGTGGTGGTGCAATGTCGAGCTGCCTGACGACGCTCCAGGGGCGCTCGCCACCGATTACTGGAGAATGGTCGCGATTTGGTTGTGCAAGGCGGCTCCGGTACTGGAGCAAGCTCTTCAGGGCCTGCCGGACGCGCCTCTCCAGCTGACGGTAAGGTTCGAGGAGGCAGTCCAGGAACGCGAAGTGGATTTTGAACGCCTGACTTACGAGCAGGCCCGCGCGGAATTTCGGCCCATCGTTAATGCTGCCTCGCGTACGCTAACGCTTGATGTCGGATCGCTCTTTGATCGGGCTTCCTTCCACCCCGATAACATCGCTGAACGAGCTCTGGTCGATGCCGTTGTCGAAGGGTTTGCGGAGCTGGCCGGACACGCGCTAACGGCGAATGACAGGGCGGAACTTGTGGGGCAGATCATGCCGAGCCCTCTCGCTCGGCACCGCCATGCATTTTACACAACTCGTTTCCGAGACTTCGTCCGCCAGAGCATCCCGAGAAGCCCGATAGCCCTCGACGAAATAGACGATGCGCTTCTCAAGCTGGGCTTGGGGTGGCGGGCGCGTGATCGCGCACTCGGCCCCAATCTGAACGGCAAAGACGAGTGCAAGGCATTCATGAGCGTGCTCGTCGAGACGGCGGAAAACGAGCTTCTTGAAGAACTCAAGCAGTTCGACCGCGTGGCGATTATTGGCATGCTTCTTCGAAATCACGAGGCTGCTGCGACCGAACAGCTACACTGGCACCGCACATCAGCTGCCGTGCTCGCCTTGCACGACGACAAGGAGGCGGCGCTCGAAGTGATCGGGCATCACGACTCGAAGATGAGCGCGGTGTTCCAAACCACGCGCCTTCTTCTCGAAATGGCTATCTGCCAGTGCCCTCTGGACGGCGGCCGACCGCCCGGTGTTTTGGACCTCGCTCGTCTCATGGCGAAGATGGGAATGATCTTTCACTATGGCGGATGGTCGGACGCCATCCACTGGGAGGTGATGGAGCCTTCGCTACGCATCACGCCGCTGGGCGATGTGCATGGCAAGCTGAACTACATCGCGGAGGTGTTTGAGCCATTCGCGCGCGCCTCAAGCGATGTGCGGACAAAGGACGCGACCGAAAGATACGCTGAGAATTTCGAGGAAGTCCAAGTCACGCCGAGCGCCGAGCCGGCGTTTGATCCGACATTTCTGGCTGCGCTTAAGGAGGAGTTCGGCGTCTCTCTCGATGAGATACGTCTTTTCGCCGACTCCGTTGAAGATATAGCCATCACGGCAGGCCGCGCGGTCATCGGCGTTCCGCGTAGCGCACTACTGGACGTAAAGGTGCAGGCGATAAGCCTGCCGCGCGAGGCGGTGGAGCGCCTGGTTGACTACCTGACATTCAAGCCCCGCCCCTCTTGGAGAGACGTGCCTCCTGGCTACGAGGCGCGAGATCGGCACCCTTGGCGCTTTCGTCGCAGACTAAGCGTCTTACGCCGCCCACTTATCCAGATCGACGAAGCAGACGATCCGCGCATGCTCATTGCGCCAGGGCTTGTTCGAGACGCGTTGATGTACTCGCTTTCAAACTACCATCGCGGTGATTTCCCGCAGTGGCAGTTAAAGCCCCTGATGAAGCGCTGGCAGGGCAGGACTGCCGATCAGCGCGGGACCAAGTTTGCCCAGGAGGTAGCGGCCTGGTTCCGCGAACAGGGGTGGCAAGCGGAAGTCGAGGTCAAGATCACCAAGCTCCTTCAGCAGGGGCAGGATCGCGACTACGGCGACGTGGACGTGCTCGCCTGGCACAAAGGCGAGGACCGCATTCTGGCGATCGAATGCAAAGACGTTCAGTATCGGAAGACCTACGGCGAGATCGCCGAGCAGCTTGCCGATTTCCGAGGCGAAGTCCGCTCGAACGGCAAACGGGACTATCTGCTGCTCCATCTCGATCGAATGGAGCTAATTTCAGAGAAGTTCGACAGGGTGAAGAGCTACTTGGGCATGCCATCGGCTACCAAGGTCGAAAGCCATCTAATGTTCAAGAACCCCGTCCCGATGACGTTCGCCCTTGAGCGCTTGAAGGAGCGGGTCAAGGTAAGCGTCTTCCGATCCATCGGCGACATATAGGCGGTTGAGTGATGGAGATCAGCGAGCTCATACCTTCAAAGGCTGGATTTCGCCAACGAAACTACTGCGACGATTGCGGCAAGCATTTGGATCTGGCGTTTGTCGATTACAACGAAACCATATCCGGTGTTCGCATCGCGATCGTATACTTCCCGGTATTGCGATGCGTCCCGTGTGGAAAAGACCATCTTCCCGACTTGTCCCGCCTCGCGTTGCTCGATTGTCACGAAAGAAGTCGAGGTGCGGGCTCAAGTTTGTTCGTCTCCACACGGAGAAAGCGGACGAACGATTTCGGTTTCTGCAAGGTAAAATTTCTGTACGAGGCGGATGACTATTTCTACATCCCCGGACTATTTCGTCGTGAAAATCAGGGGTTTTTGACGCCAGTTTTCTTCAACCGGGAAGTTCTCCTGAAATACGACAATTCGCCCTCATATCAGGTCCAGTTTGCCTCCACGACCTATGGAACGATCTACACGGGCGACGACTACATCTCGTTCGGCATCAACAAGAACGGCCGCGTTGTGATGTGGCTGGGCGACATCGCAAAGCTCCCTGAGGCCGAGCAGTACTATCTTCGCTCGGAGAATGTGCCCTCCGATCATTCGCTGGGAAGCGAGTTCTATGACGGGCAGATCGAATGTGTCTTTACCGAAGCGTCTGCCGAGGACCGACTTTTTAAGCTCCGCTCCGCATTCGTCGAAGCGGCCTTCGAACGCTTTGGAAAAAAGATCGCGCACCTCGATCAGGAGGTGATGGACCTGGCGCTGAGCTTCAACGCACCGGTCGTCGACACCCCGAAGGAGCGACGCCACGTCGCCGACACGCTCAACAAAATCTATCTGGAATCGATGGACAATGCCGGGCTGGGCCGATTGCTCAAAGCCCATGGCGGCGATCCGAAGGATCTTGGCAGCCTGAAACGGCTTCAAGCTCTTTTGCAGGGCGCTTTGCCTCGGGAGGACATCGGCGCGCTGCTATCTCCTCTCTACGTCCTCTACGATTTGCGCGTGGCCTACTCACATCTGACGACGATCGAGAGGGCCCAGACTGTTCTGACGACCGTCGCCGAACGCCTGGAAATTGCAGCCGACGCCAGCCTGACGACTCTCTACGAGACGCTGGTCCAGAAAATGGCGTGTAGCTACGAGCGACTCGCGGAGTTGCTAAGTGTCGAGACGGATGCCCCGGCGACGACGTGTTGATCGCTAGCGCGAGCGCGACGGCCCGCGATCGATCAGCGACCAAGCCGTATGCCGCCGCATTTCTTCCAGACGTTTATTGCTGGCCTGGAACGGCCTTTGCGAAGGTCTGCAAAGAGTCGAGGCTGTGTGAAAACACCTTTCGTCCGAGCGAATTAGGTTAGCCTCCTGAGGTCAGCAGGAGGTGGATTATGAGCCGCTTCGTTCAGGGTGCAGATCGTCGGCAGCCCACGCTGCTTCCCGAATGTCTGGATGACTATGTGGTCGAGGATAATCCGGTCCGGGTGGTCGATGTCTTCGTCGACGAACTGGATCTGATGGGCCTGGGCTTCGAGGGTATGACGCCAGCGTCGACGGGACGGCCCGCCTATCATCCGGCCACGCTGTTGAAGCTCTACGTCTACGGCTACCTGAACAAGGTGCAGTCCAGCCGGCGGCTGGAGCGTGAGGCGCAGCGCAATGTCGAGCTGATGTGGCTGACGGGGCGGTTGGCGCCCGACCACAAGACCATCGCCGACTTCCGCCGCGACAACGGCGCGGCGATCCAGGCGGCGTGCGCGCAGTTCATCGTGCTGTGTCGCCAGCTTGGCCTGTTTGGATCAGCCCTGGTCGCCATCGACGGCTCGAAGTTCAAGGCCGTGAACACCCGCGACAAGAACTTCACCGCTTACAAGGTCAAGCGACGGATCGAACAGGTCGCCGAACACATCGCCGGCTATCTTCAAGACCTGGACACGGCGGATCGCCATGAAGGCGAAGCCGTTGAGGCGCGGTCCGGTCGGCTGGTCGAGAAGATCGATCGGCTGCGTGCCCAGATGGCGATGCTGACGGTCATGGAGGCCGAGGTCGAGGCGGCGCCGGATGGCCAGGTCTCCCTGACGGATCTCGACGCCCGCGCCATGGCGACGTCCGGTCGGGGCAGCGGCGTCGTCGGTTACAACGTCCAGTCCGCCGTCGAAGGCGAGCACCACCTGATCGTCGCCCACGAGGTGATCATGACCGGCTCGGACCGGCAGCAACTGGCGAACATGGCCAGCCGAGCCAAGGACGCCATGGGCGTGGAGAGGCTCGATGTGCTGGCCGACCGGGGCTACTTCTCCGGCGAGGAAATCCTGGCCTGCGAGGCCTTGGGCGTGACGCCCTTCGTGCCGAAAACGCTGACGTCAGGCGCCAAGGCGACCGGCCGTTTCGGCAAGCAGGACTTCGTCTATCTGCCCGACCAGGACGTCTACCGATGCCCAGCCGGCTCCCTGCTTCCGTATCACATGACCGTCGTCGAGAAGGGCATGACGCTGCATCGATACTGGGACCGGGCCAGTTGCACCGGCTGCAGCATCAAGCTCCAGTGCACGCCTGCGGTCGAACGAAAGGTCACGCGCTGGGAGCATGAAGCGGTGATCGACGCCTTACAGGCTTGTATGGACCTGAGGCCCAGAGCCATGCGCGAACGGCGAAGCCTGGTCGAACACCCGTTCGGCACGATCAAGGCCTGGATGGGCCACACCCACTTCCTCACGAAGCGCCTTCCCAACGTGAAGACCGAGATCAGCCTCCACATCCTAGCCTACAACATGAAGCGGGTGATGGCGGTGCTGGGAGCGAAACCGTTGATGGAAGCGATCAGGGCTTGAGACCATAGCGCCTCGTCGTCACCTCTGCCTCAGCGTGGCTCAGCGTTTTTACACGGCCTCAGTCAGAAGCAGTCGCTGAGAAGCGGTCAGCAGAGCCCTGCATCGGCTTCATTCGCCAACTCGGTAATGTGCGCTTCGCAAGCCTCTCGCACGATCTCTCGCAGCAGTTCGATACGCGATGTGAGCCACTCCAGTTCTTCGCGTGTGATCTTGTAATGCCGCGAATAGCGAGCCTTCACATAGGCAGCACGCAGGAGCTCAAAAGCACGTCGTTCGAACTTGGTCTGCCCGGGCCAAACCTCAGCGAGCTCAGGAAGCAGGGGCTCAGCAAGCTTCCGAAGCGCTATCAGCTTATGGGACTTAGGCGCGTACAGCGTCATCACCAGCATCAGGCAATGGTAAAGGTGCTCTGAGGCTTGGTGGAGATTGAAGGCGGCGAGTTTGAGCCGATTGTCGTCAATACAGAAATCAGCAATGCGCATGAAACCAGAGGCGCTCTCCATCCAGTCCTCGAAATACCCCCTCGCCTCCTCCAGCGCATCCGCCGCCGCCAGCGCTTTCGGCTCGACGAAATCCACACCCGGCGTATCGAACAGCACCACCCCATCGCGCACGATGTCGATGAAGAAGTAGCGTCCACGCTCCAGCCTGTGGTTCACGTCATCCAGGCTATGGACGATGACGCTGACCGGCGTGCGCAGGTTCTGCCCCGCTACAGTGGCGGACAAAAGCCTCTGCTCCGCCGCGCGCCAAAAATCGCTGTCCGTCAGGTCATCATGGTCGACCACGACCATAAGATCGAAATCGGAGAAATACCTTCCGATCGGATCATCGACCCAGTCGCCGCGCGCATAGCTGCCGAATAGGATGATCTTGAGGATGCGCCCGTTCTTCAGCCGCTCCGCCTCGCGGGTCGACACCGCCTCGGCGAAGGACTCCCTGAGGATCTCCACCGCCCGGTCGAGCTCCCTGCGCTTCACCGCCGGAATTGATTTGAGCGCCTTGGCCATGGCTGGAGTCTCCCCGATACGGCCAAGCCATTCAAGGGCATATGGCCGATGTTTCGCAACCGCTGCGGGTGACCTTCCGCAAACAGCTTCACCCTCCCCTCCCTCGTCATCCTTTCAATCGTCTGCGGCTTGTCCGAAGATTTCAGAGCCCCATGCCTGCTCCTGAGCGGCCAACGCCCTTCGACAGGCAGACCACGCCCCTTTCGCCCATCTCCAGCCTCGTCTGGCCCCCAACCGCTGGCAGCTTGGCGCCCACGCCAAGCTGCGCATAGTGCTCGACGCCATCAAGATCACGGATCAGCACAAAGGGCGAAGCCCCGAGCTCGTCGTGAAAGCCCGCCTTCATGACCTCGCCCTCCACCCGTTCGCCCGAGAAGACCCGCACCTGTTTCACATTCTCCCAGCGTCGCTGATTGAGCGTCCGGATCACGTCCTTCGATAGCCGCAGCTTGCGCAACCGCGCCTCCAGGTCGTCGACCAGATAAAAGCGGCGCCCGCACCGCTGCGCCAACCCCAGCGCTTCGAGATGAGCGAGACGACCGCGTGTCAGGGCCGCCCAAGCGCCCACGCCTCCCGCTCCATCGCCCACCATTCCTGCAGCGTCCATAGTCGCCAGGAGCCGCCTGTCGAAGCTCGTGAAGGCGTCGGCCTGGGTCTCGCGCCAGATGCGGCGCTCAGCGTCATGACGCGACAGGTCGCCCAGTCTTTCCTGCGCGACCTCCTGCGCTCGCGCACGAAAGCCGTAGGCGACGTAGTCCCGCGGGATCACCAGGTCACGCCCATCGCCCCGCCTTCCCGAAAGCAGAACATGGGCGTGAGGCTGGTCGGTATCGTGGTGGCAGACCGCAATCCACCGCAGGTCGGGTTCGCCCAAGTCAGCGCAGATGCGTCCCATCACATCGCGCACATAGTCCTGCAGGTCAGCGATCCGATCGCCGTGCTCCGGTGAAACGATAAGCCGAAAATGGTGCCGGTGGTCCCTCCAGCCTTCCGTCGCCGACCGCGCCGGCACCTCATCGGACGTGCGATCGAAGAAGGACGGCGGCCCGCCTTCCTCGCCCGCACCCTCACGGCCCAGGTAGGCGACATGCCTCGCCAACGCCGCACCGCGCTCGACGCCCCGCCCAACATGTCTGCTGACCAGGGCCTTGACGATCACCCGCTGGCGTACATCCGGACGAAAAGGCCGGCCTGAGCGTTTCTGCGCGGTCCCAAGCACGCCTGAACGCCCTCCGAGCGCGACGTGTTTCGACGCCGCCAGACGGCGCAGGAGGCCCAGCCGCGCCCCCATCAGATCCGGCTTGAGGCCGTGCGGAAGACGCATTGCCAGCGCCTCTTCCTCTCCGCTCGCGCCGCCGGACGACAACCTCGTTTCGATCGCCTCACGCACCAGCATGCCCGGGCCTCCACCCTCCGGATGACGCACGACCGCAACGACTTTCCGCAAGTCGTCAATTGCGCAAACACAACCGCCTAAATGCTGGAAAAGAATACAAGAACCCCACCCGATCCTCGCCCTCTTTTATCTTGCCCTAAGCTCCTTTCAGCAGATTTTCGGACATACTGCGCATCCCCAAGCTAACCGCCGCCAAGGCCCGCAAACGCTTCGTCGGAAGAGCGGCTTCTGGTCGCCCGAAGGCGCCAACCTCCCCGCAACACGAGAAAACCCGCCCGGCCGAAGCCGAGCGGGTCAGGTCTTACAGGCTGGGGTCGGTCAGTGGGCGCGGCGCTGAAGCGGCAGGCGCCGGATCCCGGCCGCATCCGCCTTCTGCCCCAGGTTCATCGCGGGGCCGAAGGCGCGTCCGTCCGCCGAACGCGAAGCTTCCAGCGAGGCGCCGAGCGTGAAGCAGCAGACCGGTTCAAGGGCGATGAGTTCATCATTGGCGCGGAAGGGCGCAGCCTTGCCGTGGGCGTCGAAGTCGGCGCGGGCGAGGATCAGCTTCACCCCCTTCTGCGCCGCCCACCGGATCGCCAGCTTTTCGGCGCCCTTGGCCCCCGTTGTCGCGAGGGCCATGTCGGGCCATTGGCCCAGGGCCCAGTTGAGCGCGTCGAAGATGCGGGCCGCGTCCTCAGCCGTATCCGCCGTTGGCGCGCCCCGGAAGGCCACGACCGGTCCGCCGTGGAAGGCGTCGTCTGTGCGGCGTTCGCGCACCGCTCTGATCGCCTGTTTGGCTTCCAGCTGGGCCGCTGACAGGAAGCTGCCCCTGCGGCTGCCGCGCCAGGCCGTCCAGACCTCGCCGGTCGCCGTCGTCCACATCTCGGCGGCGGCGTCGCGGATTCGTGCGGCTGCTTGCGTCGCCGCATCTCCGGCGCGCGCCCGGGCCGTAGCCTCCTGAAGCTCCACGTCCGCCGCCTCGGATCCGTCGAAGTCGCGATCCAGCCGGCGCATCACGTCCCGCGCCCGGTCGGCGTCGCGTTCGATCCGCCCAGCCGCCGAATGAAAGGCGCCGATCAGGGCTTCGCCGAGGATGGTCTGGACGTCGTCCAGAGCCGTGTCCGCGATCACGTCCAGAAGTTCGGCCATGAGAGCGCGACCGAGTTGGACCAGCGCCTCCTCGGTCGGGTGCGGGCGCCCGTCGCCAAGTGAAGCGGTCAGGTCGTCGAAGGCGGAATCTGATTTCGGCGAAAAGGCGAAGGCGGAGGGAGATTGGGTGCTGTGCATCGGATCATTCCAGTTCTGAAATGTCGAAGCGCCCCATGCGCAACGACCCGATCCCTGGCCACGTCGGGGTCCCCGGCGGTCACCGCAGCGGTCCGCCGCTTGCGGGCCGCGAAGGGAAACGGCGCAGCCGTTGACAGCCGGGGTGACGTGTCAGGATCGGAAGTCGTTGTGTGGGGGCATGTCCTCGTCCCCTGGACGAGGACCCCTTTCGGCGCTCCGCGCCGAGTACGACCGATGATCATGCTGCAGGGCCTTGATCGACGGCCGACACGGCCGTCGCGTCCGGAAACATCAAACCTCAACCGAACCGCTTTGGTCAGGCGAAACCGACAGCTCCGCTATCCGGATAAGCCGTTCGGCGCTCATGCCTCGCCCCTGATATCCGACGATCGCATGGGCTGCGCAGAAGGCGCCCCGCGCCACGGGACGACCGCATAGGCCGAAGCCGGCAGCCCCCGGCCACCCATAGGGCCATCGGCATTGTCCGCGCTTCACCGACAGGATGGTCGCCCGGGGTCCTTCCGGGACGTCCGGTCGCACTGACCTGCGCCCTTGAGAGGAAGGGACCGGGTCAGGCCCTGCCGCCCCCGAGATCAACGTGCCGTCACGCCCTCCCGACCTGGCGACCCGACCGACCCGGCTCGCCCTGTCGTTCACCGCAAGCTTCGCCCGCGGTTTCGGCGGGACAGACGACGCCTCCCGAACCAAACCCATGCGAAAGACCTTGCCGAGCACAGCGCAGCGCGAGACATGAGGTCCGAGCAGGCGGGCGATTGAGGCCGCGGTCCGACCCTCGCCCCACAGGGCGACAAGCCGCTCGGTTCGTTCCGGCGTCCAGATGGATGCAGACATGGCGCTTCTCCCGTTACGGGTCCCATCGACCCGACCGACCGCGCCCTTCCTTTCCCTTTCCCTTTCCCTTTCCCTTTCCCCTTCCCCTTCCCCTTCCCCTTCCCCTTCCCCTTCCCCTGCCGATGGGAAGGGCCCGACGCCTGAGCGCCGGGCCCCTGGCCGCTTCAAACGCTGATCCGCATGGGTCGGCGTCGCAATCAGAAGGGAATATCGTCCTCCGACGCTTCGGCTACCGCCACGCCGGCTGGACCCGCTTCTTCGCTCCCACGGCGCCGCCGGTTCTTCAGGCGCAGGTCCTCGACCACCACCCTTAGGTCATAGTGATCGACGCCGTCCTTGCCGGTCCAGCTGTCGTTCTCGACATGGCCCTGGAGCACGACCCGGCTGCCCTTGCGGGCATAGGGGGCGATATAGTTCTCCGTCGTGCTCTCGTTGAAACAGACGCAGTTAAAGCCGGTCGTCCGCTCTCCCGCCTCGCCGTCGGCGCGGCGATAGCGGGTCGTCTCCAGGACGCGGAAGCTCGCGCGTTTCCGCCCTGAGCCCTGGGCGGCGAGAATGGAAGGGTCGGCGGCCAGATAGCCTTCGATGACGAGGGTCTGCATGATCAGTCTCCTTGCAATGATGTGGAATGAAGCTCAGGCCGCAGCCTGATCGGCGTCGTCGGTCGAGAACGCAGCCGCTTCCCGGTCGGCCGCCCAGTCGAGAACAGTCAGCCGGTCGACGACCAGCTCCTTGGCCGCCCGTTCGGTCCCGTCGCGCGCCGTATAGGCGGTATCGACGAAGACGCCGACGACCACCGCTTCACAACCTTGAGCCAGGGCCCGCGACACCACCTTCTCATTCAGGCCCTTCGACCAGCTGACGCAGTTGACGCCGACGATCCGGTCATTGCCGCCGAGGTCCACGCCGCGCTTCTCCAGCAGCCGAAACACCGCCTTGCCGAAGTCAGGGCTGATCTGGGGGTCGGCCGCCAGGCGGCCGGTGAACACCATGGTCTGCATCTTCAGTCTCCTTGATCCGGAGGCCCGGAAAGCCTTCTTCCCGGCTCGCCTCGCCCGACCTGTCCCTCCTTCCGGTCTTTGAGAAGGCTCCGCCGAACGCCGCCGACCAAGCCGCCTTCGCGGTCACGCCGCCGCTTCGCGCACCGTCTCCCCTTCCGGCCTCACCTCGAAGACGCCGGCGCCGTCGCCTTCGGAGTCATCCCCCTCAGGACCTGGGGCGACGTCGCCGGGATCGTCCTCGATCGCAGCTTCCTCCTCGGGCGCGCCGCCCGTCCAGCACAGGCAGGCGGGCGTCCAGGTCCGGGCCGCCGCCTGATCCTCGACCCATGCCGCCAGATCTCCCTTTCGCATCCAGCCTGGCGCCTCGGTCTCCACCCCCATGGCTTCCAGCATGGCCAGCAGTTGGTCTCGCGAGTGAGCCCGGAGATAGGCGCCGTCCGGCGTCCACCAGCGCGAGATATCCGCCTCGCACAGGGCCGCGATCTCCGCCGCCTCCGCCCGCGCCGCCTTGCGCACCTGGCCCGTGCGGGCTTCATGCAGGTCCAGGCTGAGCGCGACCAGCCCGGCCATGAGCTCGAAACGGTCCCCGGTCTCGAGACCATGGACCCAGGCGATCATGGTCAGGCCGGAGGCCTCCCATTGTCGGCGATGTTCATCCAGCTGTTCGCGGACCACACCGTCGAGACCGGCGATGATCCTGCCATTGGCAGGCGCGAAGCCTACGGCGGTGAGCGCCAGAGCCGCCTCGCTTCTGCAGACAGGCGGCCAGACCGCCAGGCTGGCGAAGAGGCGGGTGATAAGGACCGTCAGGGCGACCGAAGGCGCTCCCGCCAAGGCCCGGATCAGACCGCGTGTCGCCGTATCCGTGCGCACAGCGTGCAGGACATGGCTGACGCCCTCGGTCTCCGGCATCGGCGCCTCGGCCTGGGGCGGAGAATAGGTCGAGCGCGCCACGACCGGCGCAACGCTCCGGACATCGACCGCCTCGTCGTCGTCATCCGCCTCTTCGACCATGATCTCGACAGGCGCAAAGCAATCCACCTCGACACCTCGGCTCAAGGACGGCCGCAGGAGGATCAGGACGGCGAGGCGCTGGCCGGCGCCCGCCTGGTCCTGGGCGATCCGCGCACGGACCAGGGCCTCGAGGGCGGCCAGAGCCTCCTCTTCGGCGATCAGGTTTTCGCCGCCCTGGTCTCTCGGCGACAGGGCGGCTTCAACGGCTTCGGCAGCGGCCTGGGCGTGGGCCCGGGTCTCGCGGTAGACGACGACCCCCTCATCGGAGAGGCCGCCGTACACGTAACAGAGCTGCTCCATCTCCTCAGGGGCCTCCGTCTCCGCGTCGCCCGGCTGGACCAGGACCGTCAAGCCTTCCGCCTCGAACCGGGCGGCGAGCGGCTGGACGCGCTTCATCCAGGCCCGGTTCAGACAGTCGGGATCCAGCAGGACGGGCGGCAGCTCGCCGAACAGGTCCGCCTCGGTCCGTCCGCCCTCGGCGGCGTAGAGGTCCGGCGTGACCAGGCCGCAGCGGGGATCGCGGATGGTGATGCGGCCCTTGCCGAGCTGCTCCTGGATGCGCCATTCGGGCAGGCCGTGGCCGTCCATGGCGGCCCGGGCCAGGGCCGCCTGTTCCTCGCCGTCCCTGAGCAGGGCCAGCAGACGGGCCTGACGCAGGGTGATGCGACCGCCCTTCAGGGCCTCAAGCGCCACCGGCGGCAAGGCCGACAACGCCGCCAGGCGGCGGATCTCCGTCTCGCCATAGCCCAGGGCGCGAGCGATAGCCCCAACCGTCAGCCGGGCCTTCAGCATGCGGCCGATGGCGGCGATCACATCGGCGACGTGGACCGGCGCAGCCGTATTGGTCAGGACGACCGCCGCGGCCTGGCGTGCCCGGTCGGTCTCGACAAAGACCGGAACCGGATGATCGTCGTCGATGCGGCCGGCGTCTTTCAGAAGCCGCAGCGCCAGGAGACGGCGCCGTCCGTCCAGAACCATCCAGGCCGCTTCCCCCCGCCGCCCGGGACGAACCGTCGGATACTGCAACAGGCCGGCGGCGACGATGGTCTCGGCCAGTTGCGGAATCTCGTCGTCGGCCGGCTCGGCGCAGCGCAGGTTCTCCGGCGCGATCTCGAGATCGCCGAGACGGGCGCTCACGGGTAGCCGCGAGGCGCTCCCTGCGGGATCGGCGGCGGGTGCGGCGAGCGCTGAAGATCGGGAACGGGACATGGGGCTTCTCCACCCGGCCGGCGAGGCTCATCCCCGCCGCTCCGGCGCCCTGCCCGCCCCTCCCTTCTCCTTTCAGGGCGTGGCGTCGTTCCAGTCCCCTAACCCCGGCGGAGGGAGATGGACGGCCGCCTCAAGGCTTGCCGCCTCGAGCCGCCGCTGTAGCCGGGCCGCGGCCGCCTCTCCCGCCCGCCCCCGGTCGGCGGCGATGAGGACGCGCCGCACACCCGGCGGCGCACGCCAGGCTGAAAGATTGCCCGCCGACATCAGGGCCCAGCCCGGCAAACGAAAGCGGGCCATGGCGGACAGGGTCGTCGCCACGCCTTCCGCCACCAGCATGCTGCCGGCCGCGGGGCAGAGACGAATTGAGGATCCCGGCGGCACGACGCCCACGGTCTTGCGCGGCAGCCGCAGATCTCGGGCGGCGCGTCCGTCAGGATCGAGATAGGCGATCTCCACAGCGCTCAGGTCGCCTTGCGGCGTGCAAACGGCCGCTATCAGGGCCGGACAGGTCCTTCCGCCCTGGCGAAAGACGCTGACGGGCGCCTCTGACGACCGGCGAAGGGCCTCGCTCATCACGGGGACAGGAATGCCTCGCGACGCGAGATGGCGCTGGCAGAGGTCGCCCGGCTTGAGAAGAAGCGCCGTCCGCCACAGGGCCTCGGCGGTCGCGATCCGGGCCCGGACCGAGGGGCGCGGCGCCAGGCGATCCGATGAGCCGGCGAAGGACGCTTCCCGGCTGGAGGCGGACAGTCGGCCGTCGCGGTCGATCAGACCGCTGCGCCGGAGATGATCTCGGACCTCACGCCAGTCGGCCGCCCCGAAGCCATGGATCACGAGCCGGTCGCCGTCGAGCAGAAGGGAGATGGAGCGGTCCGCCCGGCTATGCCCGGGCGCGGCGACATGAGCCGTTCGCCCGCCGGGATGCACCTCCCCGCCCAGGGCGGCGACGATGGCCTCCAGGCTCATGACCGCCTCACATCAGACCCAGGGCGCGAAAACTCCGCGTCCCTTCCCGTCCGACCACGACGTGGTCATGGACGACGATGTCGAAGACCTTGGCCGCGTCGATGATCTTGCGGGTCATCTCGATGTCGGCGCGGGAGGGCGTGGGATCCCCCGAGGGATGATTGTGAACGAGGATGAGGGCGGAGGCGGAGAGCTCGAGCGCTCGGCGCACCACTTCCCGAGGATAGACGGGCGCATGATCGACCGTGCCGTCCGCCCGATGCTCCTCGCGCATCAGGATGTTGCGCTTGTCGAGATAGAGGACGCGGAACTGCTCGCGAGGCGCATGGGCTAGGGCGACCCGCAGATAACCCGTCAGATCGGACCACGAGGACAGAACGGGCCTTTCGCAGGCCCGCGCTCGCGCGAGGCTCGCGGTCAGGCCCCGCACAAGCTGGAGTTCGGCGATGCCGGCCTGGTCCAGCCCCTCCCCGCGCAGGAGGACGACGTCGGCGGCGAGCACGCCGGCCAAACCATGAAAACGGGCGATGAGCCCTTCGGCCGCGTCCCGGGCGGCCGTGACTGGAAGCCGTCTCTCGAGGATAGCGGTCAGCAGGGCTTCCTCCTCCGGCGCGATCACGCCACAGGACAGAGGCGGGGGCCGGTCTGGATCGACCAGGGCGGCAGGGGCGACAGGGGTCATGACGGTCTCCGATACCGGCGCGCTCCCGATCGGAGCGCCCCCTGCCGCCCTTCCTCCGCCCTTCCAGCCGCGCCGCCGTCAGGCGTCGGCTACAGTGCGCCGACATCGCCCGCCCGCCGATCGACCTCCACGAAAAAGCCCGCTTCGTTCTAGCGAAGCGGGCAAGTCGGGTTCACACATCAGTCCGAGAGGGGTTCGGACAAGCAGGACAATCGCGGGCGCTCTAAACCTGTGATTGCGCACCTTGTGGATCGCACCACCAAAAATATGTGTCAACGACCTCACGCCCCAAGGCCGCCCGACACCCCTTCTTCAACGGATCGGCCGCCCGGCGTCAGGCGCCGGCCAGGGTCCGCACCAAGTCCAGCACCAGGCGCTGCCGTCCGGCGTCCAGCCGGGCGAAGTCGGCGAGCAGCCATTCCTCTTCGCGCGAACGCACCTCACCCGAGGGACGCGCGCCCTCCAGGGCGACCGCCGCGCTGAAGTCGGCGTTCAAGGCCTGGCTCAACTGCAGGAGCATGCTCGCGGAGATCCGGTTCGCTCCCTGCTCGTACTTCTGAATCTGCTGGAAGGTCAGGCCCACGGCAGCGCCGAGCTCTGACTGGGTCATGCCGGCGGCGACCCGAACGCTGCGCACCTGAGCCCCGAGTTCCTTGTCGAACTCCGTGGTCGATCGTTTCAAATGACTTCTCCGCCTGTCCCGGCGACGCTAGGCGAGCCGGTGCTCCGCCGCAACCAACCGCCGGCGGCGGGCTCACCGGCCAGCCAGCGTTCCCAGGCGCCGAAGCCGGCGGCCAGCGGGATCACCAGGCCCGGCAGCATCCGATAGGCGATGTAGGCCCGTTGATGAATGTCCGGCTCCAGGAAGACGCTGGCGTGCGCGATCACCACCAGCAGGGCGTTGGCGGCCGCGACGAGAAGCCACCACCGCCGGCAAGTCAGCGCCAGCCACAAGAGGCCGCAGGCCAGCAGGAGGTCCGCCCCCACCACGGCCACCTTCAGACCTTCGATACGAATTCCGCCCAGCGCCAGGGACAGGGCGTAGGCGGCGGCCAGCATCGCCGCCGCCCGCCGCTCCGGCGCCCCGCCCAGGCGCCAGCACAGGGCGGTCAGCCCCAGACACGCTCCCCACAGCGCCAGATAGCTGACCAATCCGCCCAATCGCGCCCCCTCGTCAGGCGACCGCCTGCAATCGGGCCGTCTTCACGACCGGCCCATCCTCGGCCGGTTTAAGCTCAGGCCCGGCCGCATGCCAACCGATACCCAGTTCCTGGGCGTCGCGCTTGAGGGAGGCGTGGGCCGTAACGATCCGGTTCCTGGCCGCGGTCAGACCCGCTACCAGCGCCCCGACGTCTTCCAGAGCCGCCTGCCCCACCACGGCCGATATGCGATGACGGATGCGTCCGCGCGTCATCAGGGAGGCCAAGTCATTGGTCTCGGCTATCGCCATGTCCAGTGCGCGTTCAGCGACAAACAGCTGACGGGCCAGCTCGATTCCAAAGGCGTCTTTACTCATGGGTGTGCGCTCCTCCCCGCGTGCGGGGGATTGGGTCCTCGAGAAATGAGGAAGGGTTCTAGCGGGAGCGATCCGCCGCCTGGATGCGGACCTGATCGCCGATGACGACGCTGGCGACCGCGCTGAAAAGCAGCGCGCTCACTGCGATCAGCAGGATGACGAGGGCAAGTCGTGCCAGGGGATTGGCGGGCGGCGGTCGATATCCCGCCCGCGCGCCGCCAGAAGCACCGCGACCGAGAGCAGCTCCTTCAGGAAGACTTCCGCCGACGCCGTCGCAGCCGGCTCCTTCAGGCCGTCGAGAAGATACTGGTGCAGAGGATCGCTCCTGTCGGAGCCCATGAACTCCAGAGCCTCCTCCAGTTGCACCCAGTTCCACTGCGGCGGTTCGCTTGTCCGGCTCGCCATCTTCCGTCTCCGTGTTGACGGATGGATGAAGCCTCTCGTCCCCCGGCGCCGCCATGGGGCGCGTCGTACCCCCTGGTACGTTTCGTTCCAGAATGGCCAGGGCCGCCTTGCGCGTATTGACGCCAAGCCTCTGACAGGCCTCATGGATATGCTTCTTGGCCGTGGACTCGGAAATCCCCGTCAGATGGGCGATCTCCTTGGTGCCGTAATGCCGCGTGAGAAGCAGACATTCTCTTTGTCGTGCGCTCAGCCGTTCGGGCATCACTCAAAACTCCCCTTGGACCTTCCGGCTAGTCGAGAGTCCCGGTGCCGTCCAGTTTACAGTTAACGGAACCCCTTCTTCGCCTCGACAAGACCGCGCCACCACCGATAGAAGCGTTACGGGAGCCGCAACCTCTAATTGGTTCGGCGAAGGGCGACTCGACCAGAATGACAGACGACAATGCGGTCGCGCGCCTGCGCGCAGAGTTGGCGCGCCAGATCCTGACCTGGATGGACGAGGCCTTCGACCGCATCGACTTCGACGCTCCGCCGGAAAAGGTGGTCGAAGGCCTGACTCTCGCCTGGAGCACTCTTCTCCATTGCGTCGAGGAAATGGAGCAGTCCGAGCGTTCCCTCCGGCCTGATCCGCAAGTCCCTTGACCGGAATCAACGGCAGCCACAACCTATACTTGTGCGCTGGAGCTCCACGGAACGAGGGCGCTGGACGGCCAGCTGGCCGATTGGCGGTCAGCGCCCGCCCTTTCAGGGGGTTCGGCGATGGATGTTGCGTTCAAGGAAGCGGTCGAGACCTACGAGAAGAGCCCCAAGATCGAGTACGATCATGAGTTGCTCGACAGGCTCGAACGGCTGATTCTCGCCCACAGGCCGCAGTCGGTGCCGGAAATCATCGACATGCTGGTCGTCATCATTCCCAATGTCGAAGCTGGAGGGCGCGGCGACGGCGCCGATGTCGAGGCGCTTGAGAACATCATGACCTATCTGCGGAGCCTCGCCTGACGGCCCGGCCGCCGGATGCAATACGAAGGCGAGCTTCGCCCTCTACGCCGTCAGGCCTGCCCCGCTTCACCGTGGCCAATAGACCCGATGGCATCCTGGGGGAGAAGCTCGACGGCACGAGCCAGAATGACCGGCAGCAGCCGGGCCGCCTCAGGATCCGCCGCAAGATCCGCGTTGTATGCAAGTTCCTGCAGAGCACGGAACACCTGAGGAAGGCTGGCTGCCGACACCGGCGCCGGACACTCGGACCATTCACGCTCGAACGGCGCCCGAGGATAGCGCCGCCGGAACATCACCTCGTTCAGGACGCGCAGACGCCGTGACAGCTCATGAGCGGTCCAGCCGGGGGGTAGGACATCCGGCTGGTCCGCCGCGAATCCCGCTACGAGGCCGATAGTCCGGTCTGATACGATGCTTGCCGACATATTCCCCCCAGGATGAATGGGCTCAGATCAGGCCCAGCTGCTTGAATGAGGCGTACTTGCCTGTCGCCCCAATGATCACGTGGTCATGCAGGGCGATGCCAATCACCCTGCAAGCCTCCGCTATGTCCTTCGTCAGGCTCCTGTCCCCGAGGGACGGCTTGACGTCGCCTGACGGATGATTATGGGCCAGCACGATGGCGGACGCCCCGACGTCCAGGGCTCGATGGATCACCTCCCGGACATACATCGGCGCGTGATCCACTGTTCCCCTGCCCGCCACTTCATCCTTGATGAGGGCGTTCTTCTTGTCGAGGAACAGGATCCGCGTTTGCTCCTTGATCTCGTACTGAAGACTTGCCCTCAGGTAGGAGATCAGGGCCGGCCAGGAGGACAGGATCTTTCTGCCATCCACGCGCTGTTGCAGGGATCGTGCGGCGATCGCCGAGCATATGCTGACGTGCCGGACAAAGCCCTGACCATCCTGCCCTTGGACCACGGCGCGGGACAGCCGCTCCGGCGAGGCCGCGAAAAGGGCGCCGAGCGTGTCGAACTCACCCGACAGCCTCGCCGCCAGCCTCTCGACCCCAAGCGGCTCGACACCTGCGATGAAGGCCTGAAGAAGCGACAGGTCTCCATCAGTCCAGACCGTGTTCAGGTCCGGCGCGATGAATTGCGTCATGTCCCCGTCCATCAGCCATCCCCCTCAAGCGACGGTCCGCCATGGCTTCCCAGACCCCTCCGAAGATCGTGAGACTGATGAGCGTCCACAGCGCCAGCCGCACCGTAACACCCGTCCAGGCCGTCAACTGGGACGAGAGAAAAGGCAGGAGATGCGTGCAGACGATCAGGAGTTGAAGCGCCGCCGCCAAGACCAGCCACCAGCGCGTCGAGCGGGCGCTGAGCCTCCACAACCCGATTAAGAGCAAAAGATTGAGACCAGCCAAGCCCATCTTCCAGGTCGACATCTGGAAGGGAAGAACCAGCGGCTCCACGAGGATGTAGGTTGCAAGAAGCGCGGCGGCGTATCGTTCGACACGCGCGCCCTTCCAGGCCAGCAGCGCCAGGCCGGCAATGTTGAGTGACCATAGGGCGTATCCGATCAATTCATCGCCTGCCCCTCTGGGTCACCCTGTGCGATCTTCTTGATCGGGGTTTCAATAACATCCTCCCCGGTCTTGGACTCCGACGGCCCAAGCCGGGCGGGAGCAAGCCCGAGTTCGAGCGCCAGTTTCTGCAACCGGTCATGTGTCCGGATCGTCTGGCCTCTGGCCTCCAGAACAGCGCCCATAGCGCCGTGGAGACTCAGCAGGGCCGTATGACCGCAGCCGGCGGAGAGCTGGGCCGACCTGCGTCCTTCGATCATGCTGATTGAAAGCTGATTGGCCTTCAGGAAGGCCTGATCGAGAGCGTGCTCGAAATCGATGAGATCATGAGCGACGATGGAGCCGATGGTCGTGACGGTATCGGTCTTATTACGCATGGCGAATGCCCCTGTTTCAACGCCAGCTCAAAAACGCCGCTACGACTCCGAACACCATCAGACCTATGGCGAGGATGGCGCCGATCGCGATCGCCATCCCCAGGGCCAGTAGAATAATCAGGACCAGTTTCGGTCCCCCCCACCCGGCCGTCGTACGCCATTGCCCCAGTCCCGAATACACACCGAACAGCGTCAAAGGAGAAGGGGTGCCAATACTGTGGTCGAAGGCGGCGGACGCCTCGCTGACGCCGGGAGTTGGGCTGTCTTCGGCATGCCCCGCCATGCCGCCGAATCCGTCTGACGGAAACTCCGTCAGCAGCTCCAGCGCCTTCTTGCGGCTGGTGACGCCGAGCTTGCGCTTGGCTTCCCGGATGTGGTTCTCGACGGTGTGCGGAGACAGGCCGAGCTTCCGGCCGATCTCTTTGTCGCTCATGAAGGCGGAGAGCTTCAGGCACTCGACCTGCCTATGAGACAACCTTTCGGGCATCACCGACTCTCCTCCGCAGGGCGGAAGTAATGCGGTGCGTCAGCGAATCGTCCAGCCAACACACCTCACAAGTAATTTTTTACCCGGCGGACAGCAGAGCCAATCTTATGACGCGCGGTTTTTGGGCTTCCTGTCGCCGTCCCTGGCGCTCCAGGCGCCGATCGAGCTCAGACGACCCTAGCCGTCGGCCCTTTCAAGAGCTGATGACAGGGACGCCGACTAGGGGAAACCCTCACGCTCGCCGGTTGCAGGCCGGACTCTGGAAGGCCCTCAAGGTCGCCGCCTAACCTCCCAATCCAGGGTCCAGCGCCCGGCGCCCGGCGCCCGCGCGCTAAAGTTCGGAGGCGACGGCAGGCACCTGCCGATCCAGCCCGTCGAGCAACAGGGATGTCCCGTTGACGGAGGCGATTGTGGCGTTGGTCTGCCAGAAGGGACCTGACATTCCTCGCATCGAGAAGCGGATGTGAACGGTGTCGTTGACCTGCGGCATGATCGCTCCCCGAATGGCGAGGTGTATGGGCCCTCGTTCCGGAAAGGGCTTTTTGCACTTTCGCGCCAGACCTGTCTTCCTCTCTTGGACAGGTGGAAACGCGCTCCTCATGCTAAAGCCGCCGCCACACGGCGAACGGTCGCCCGCCAAAGGACCTCATGGCCCGACAACCACGACCCTCGACCCGGCTTTCCGCCGCCAGCCTGACCCATCTCGGTGCGCCTCGCCTGGCGGACCTGCTCATCGAGGCCGGGGTAGGGAACGCCAATCTGAAGCGCCGACTTCGGCTGGAGCTCGCCGCCGAAGCCAGCCCCGACCTTCTGTCCCTCGAGATCGACAAGCGTTTGACCGCGCTCTCCGCCGCCCGCACCCGCGTGTCCTGGCGTAAGCGCGGGGAACTGATCGAGGACTTGCAGGCTCACCGCCGGATGATCGTCGAGCGTTTGGCCCAGGCGGCCCCCGAGGCGGCCCTCGCTGTCCTTGTCCGCTGGTTCGATCTCTACCCGGGCCTCGCCGCCCGCATGAAGGACACCAAGGGCGAGCTCGCCGACGCCTTCGAGGACGCCGCCCCGGAACTCTTCACCCTTGCGGAAGCCTCTGACGATAGGGCGTTGCGCGACCTGGCCGAAGCTCTACGCCGACGGCCACAGGATTATGCACGCTGGATTTCCAATGCTGGGGAGACCCTCGGCCCGCGCACGGCGCGCCGGCTGCTGGACAGCCTGGACGCATCGGCCAGGAAGACCCCGGCGGGCCGCAACCTGCTGCGCCGCCTGGCGGACAAGGCCGAGGACCTCGACCTCTGGCTGTCGCTCCTCACACCCGAACAGGCCGGATCGCCCGACATCGCGGCCGACATCGCCCGCCGCCTCCTTGGAGCCGGGCGCGTCGCAGAAGCCCGCGCCGCTCTTGAAGGCGCCCTCAGCCCCTCCCCGCTCAACCGAAACTGGACCTTCGGCCGCAACCCGAAGGAAGGCGCTCCGCGACTGACCCCGACCTGGGAAACCGTCTCCATCGACGTCCTCGACGCCGAAGGAAACCGCCAGGAGGCCCAGGACCTGCGCTGGAGCCTGTTCGAACGCGACCTGTCGGCGTCCGTCCTTCGAGACTATCTCTCCCGCCTGCCCGACTTCGATGACGTCGAGGCCCTCGACCGCGCCTTCGCCCACGCCGCTACCCACCCGGACTTCGAGGCCGCCATGCGCCTCCTGATGGACTGGCCCGTCCATCGTGAAGCGGCCGCCCTTGTCCTGGCGCGTCCCCGCGAGGCCCGGCAGGCTCGCCCCCTGTCAGCTGATTGGGCCTCGCGCCTGGCCCAGCGCTATCCCGAAGCCGCCGAGATCCTGGCAGGCTAGTTCGCGCCTCCGGCCAGGGTTCTGAAGGTGATGGAATAGCGCAGAGCCGTCATGGCCGGGATGGAATGCTCCCACGCCTCTCGCGCCTCGCCGGACAGCCGATAGACAGAGCCGGGCTCCAGCGCTGCGCCGGCGCGACGCCACTGCGCCGCCTGCTTCCGCCGCAGCCGCATGACACAGGGCGCAAGGAGGGAGACGCCGACGATATCCTCATAGACCGGCCGGTCGCGGTGCCAGCCTATCCCTGCGCCGGGGGCGTACTCATTGACGAGCGCCTGGACGAAGGCCCCTTCATCAAGGCTAAGCCGTCCAGCCAGACACGCCAGCAGCGCCTTCAGGAAGTCCGGCCAGGGCTCCGCCGTCTCCAGCCTGCGCCTTTCCAGATCATAGCGTCGTCCAAAAGCGGCGATCCGCCGGAAGCCCTGATAGCCCATATGCTCATAAGGCCTGAAGTCCAGCCGTTGCAGTTGCTCGACCAGCTTCGTCTGTTCGGCTTCCGAAAGGACGTCCGGCCAGTAGTCGAAACCCTGCGGAACGGCAGGCGCGCAGACGTGGCCGAACAGATCGCCCTGAAGCATGCCCGTCACAGCGCCAGTTCGCCAGACGCAGGCTTCGGCGAGCCCTTCTCCAGATTGGATAGGGTCACCCCGACAAGCCGCACGCCCCTGGTCGGAGGATAAAGGGATCGCAGGAGAAGACGGGAGACCTCACGCAATCGCGCCTGCGAGGCGACCGGCTCATTGAAGGACCGGCTCCGGGTCGACTGCTGGAAGTCCGCCCATTTGACCTTCACCGTCACAGTCCGCCCGAGGAACCCGGCCTTCTCGCACCAGGCCCAGACATCGTCGGCCATCTCGTGCAGCCCGACTTCGATCGCCGCCGGATCGACCAGGTCGCTGGCGAAGGTGGTCTCCGACCCGCTCGACTTGCGTTCGCGATCGGGATTGACCGGACGATGATC
This sequence comes from Brevundimonas sp. NPDC090276, assembly GCF_044772165.1. Classification (NCBI taxonomy): domain Bacteria; kingdom Pseudomonadati; phylum Pseudomonadota; class Alphaproteobacteria; order Caulobacterales; family Caulobacteraceae; genus Brevundimonas; species Brevundimonas sp. NPDC090276. The sequence goes on from NZ_JBIVYK010000002.1 coordinate 938,905, forward strand.
CTCTCCTCGCGCCACGCCGTAGTACCAGGCGCCGGACTTGCCGAAGTGATGCTGCAGGAAGGCCAGCGACTGACGCCTCAGGTCCGCGCCGGTCTCGACGCCCAGTCGGTTCATCTTCTCCGCCGTCACCGGCCCGACACCATGGAAGCGCTTCACAGGCAGGGCCTCGACAAAGGCCTCCCCCCGCCCCGGCGCGACCACGAACTGACCGTTAGGCTTGCGCTGGTCCGAGGCCAGCTTGGCCAGGAACTTGTTGTAGGAGACGCCGGCCGACGCCGTCAGACCCGTCTCCTCGAGGATGCGCGCGCGGATCTCCTCAGCCGTCGCGGACGCCGACGGCAGCCCCCGGAGATTGGTTGTGACGTCGAGATAGGCCTCGTCTAGGGAGAGAGGTTCGATCAGTTTCGTATAGTCAGCGAAGATGGCGTGGATCTGGGCCGAGACGGCGCGATAGACCTCGAACCGGGGCGGCGTGAAGATCAGTTCCGGGCACTTCCGCAAGGCGGTGCTCGACGGCATGGCCGACCGCACGCCGAACTTGCGCGCCTCATAGCTGGCGGCGGCGACCACGCCGCGCAAAGCGGCGTGGCCTACGGCGACGGGACGACCGCGCAGGGCGGGATCATCCCTCTGCTCCACCGAGGCGAAGAAGGCGTCCATGTCCACATGGATGATCTTGCGAGGCGTCACGGATTCGATCACCGACACCACCTAGCAAAAAAGGAACAAAATAGGAACTCCCTTCGCCCGACGACGTCAGAGCGGCCGGAAGATCGGGAATCTCACATGCCTCACCGGGGCAAAGGGCGTCCTTGCGCATCGGTAATCCCCAAGGCGACATCCCATTCATTGACCTCGGCCTGTCCAGTTCCGGCGGCAAGGATCAAGGTGAATCCGCCACCGGGCGGGAACTCAACCGCATGGACCATGTGCCCGACCTCCTCGACAGCAAGTATTCCCCTCTTGAGGCTGGCCCTAGAAAACGTCGCCCGCGTCCGGCTCCCTCCACTCACCTAAGCCGCCTCCCAGACCCGGTTCAGGACCTGGGCCGCCAGCGCCGCCTTGTCCTGCGGAAGGAAGCGACCGTAGTGGTCGGCGACCGTGGCCGGCGTGTCCTGGATGGCGTAGCTGGCCTGCTCGTAAGAACCCGTCAGCTTCAGCACATGGGTCGCCAGGACATCCCTCACATTGTGCGGCCCATGGGGAAGCAGGCCCGGGATCGCCCCTCTCCCCGTGTAAGGGTTGTAGATCCCATACCGCTGGATCACCTGGCGCCAGGCGCTGTAGAAGGTGTGCTGGTTGTAGGCGGCGTCGCGGCTCGAGGTCTTCACGGTCTTGACGAAAAAGGCGCCTGGGTCGCGCGAGCCGTTCAGCAAGGCCGGTCGATGGCGTCCGACATAGGCGTCGATCCAGCGATACAGGCCGCCCAGGTCAGGCAGCAAAAGCCGGAACGGGCGTTTGGAAAAATAGGCCGAGCCGGAGTTCTTGAAGGCCACGCAGGGAATGAAGACCTCCCAGCCCCCTTCCCTCTCGCTCCAGCGCAGTTCGCCGCATCGCCGGGTCTCCAGTTCCCTCTCCGGCGTCGGCGGACTCCCCCGCGGACGCAGCAGCAGTTGCCGCAGGTTCTTCTGCCGGACGCCGAGGTGCAGACCCAGCCTCAACATGAGGAAGGACCGGACCGCCTCCGCGGCGGCCCGGGGATAGCGCCTCTCATCGGGCATGCGGCGCAGAATCTCTTCCGTGATCTTGCGATACTCCCCGACAGGGCTCGCCGCTTCGAGAATGGGCAGGATGGGTTCAAAGGGGTCCCGATGAACCCTGGCGACCCGCTCGATCTCCTTGGATCTGGCTAGGGCATGGCGATGCACTTGCTCGCAGGCGCCGTCCCAATCCTCACGGATCCGGTCGATGTCCCCCTGCCCGACAACGCCAGGAATGGGACGCAGCCGCTCCGCCAGCCACGGGCTCTGCCGGAGCCACCCAGTCTGGCTGCGCGTGAAGGCCGCGCCGAGCAGGAGCATCTCGCTCTCCCAGCCGGTGAAGAAGCCCCGGCGCCGCTCGCGCCACTGGACGTACCAGTCCCAGACCGACGGAAGGACGAGCAGCCCGAAGGTCAGGGCCTCACGAGGCATGCCCAGACCGCTGACCTCGTCGTCAGGCAAGGCGGCCAGGGCGCCGAATAGCAGCGCCAGATGCTCCTCGCGCTGGGACGCCGTCTCCGCGCCCCATACGCCGGAGCGCTGATAGCCGATGTCCGTGAGCGTCGCCGACTTGAACCGCAGGAGGGCGTCCATCTCGGCCCGAAGCAGCGTGGGGGCTGCCAGCTCAGCGGGTCCGCTTCCGTCAAAACGGAGCGCGAATCGATGCTTCGACACGGTCGAATGATAGCGATGGTAGGCCGTGCCGCCGGACAGGATGGTCGAACGCACCCAAGTCAGGATTTCCTCCTGCTCTTCACCCGACCTCTCATCGAAGTCATCCGGCAGGTGCCAGGCCAGACGACGGGACTCCGCATGTCGCACCTCCGGCGGAACAAGGCCTCTCCAGGCGCGGGGCTGCTTCAGTCGCGACCTCAGATAGCCACCCTCCAGCCGATAGCGATGCTCGATGATGTCGAGGACCTTCAGACTCGCGGGCGTCTGCGGGACCTTCAGGCCTCGCCGCCAAGCCGCGAGGGTTGTCCGGTCCGTAAGCCCTCCAGCGGCCACGATCGCCCGATGAAGCCGATGGGAGTTCTCGCCATGCCGGCGGATCTGGAGATCCAGCGCGGCGTGGAAGTCCCGGGGGTCATCATGAACCTTCCACAGGGCGACGGGATGGGTGACGATGGGGAGAGGCGGCCTCCCTCTTTTTGTTTGAACACGCGCATCAATCGATGGGGGAACGACAAGCTTTGAACCGGACACAAAAACTCCACTGGAAACATCGCCTTGTGGCGATCAGTGAAGAGACGGTCAGAAAGGGTCCAAACCCTAAAACTTAGATGCGGCGCTGAGCCAATTTCCGGACACGCAGGAAATTATACATCATCCCAGCCATGCCTTATGTCCTTAGGACATAAGGCATGGCTGGGAGAAGATCAAATGCAATTCGACCCGGACCACCTACCTTCAAGTTTGCCATCATGCTCTGATTGCCTTATGTCCTTAGGACATAAGGCAATCAGAGCTGGACATGATCTCGTTCACGGATGCAATCGAACAGACTCTGCTCGAGCAGGACGTTCCGCTCGTGACGGACTATGACGTCTTCCTCACGGCCTGGACCCTGTTCGAGGCGCGCCAATACCAAAACACTCAAATCAAGCGACTGCCTAAGGACTGGGACGTCGTGCGAAGCCGGGGAATGATCCGCAAGCTAGTGAACCGTCGCACCCTGGCGCAGGATCAGGATTTCAAATCCGGCGTCTGGCGGCTAGTCCAGTCCACGCGAGCAGCCGATGGTGCAGAAGCAGCCTGCATCGCCGACCCCTTCTGCTACGTCTCCCATCTTTCAGCCATGCAACGCTTCGGTCTGACAGAACGCACCCCTCAGGAACTACATCTGACCCGTCCGGCGCGGACCCAATGGAACAGCTTGCGGGACGCCAAGGTAGCGAGGGAGGTCCCCTCACGCCACGAGGAAGAGGCACGCTCACTACTGCTTCACTTCGGCCTTGGAGACGCACTTAGACGCCGCCCCGTCACAGTTCATGAAACTAAGTACCCAGCCAAAACCACAACGGTGCGAGGACTCAAAACCCGGGTGGCCGAGGTCGGCGCCACCTTTATCGACATGCTGGAAGCTCCGCATCTTTGTGGCGGCATGCAACATGTGCTCGATGTCTGGGAGGCGCATGCGCCCGACTGGCTCGACCGGATCATGGACGCCGCGGACGCTGCCCCCTCCGGAATCGTCAAGGTGCGCGCAGGCTATATCCTGAGCGAACGGATGGGCGTGACATCGACACGTATCGACGCCTGGCGCGCCTTCGCCCAGCGCGGCGGCTCGCGCAAGCTTGACCCCAGCGCCGACTATCGGCCTGTTTTCTCGGAAACCTGGATGATCTCTCTCAATGTCTGACATCGACGCCCCCGAACGCGCACAGGTTGTCGAAATAGACGTCAGGGCCTGGGTCGAGACTGCAGCCCACGACCCGATCGCCTACAGAGATCGGCAGGTCACTGAAATCGTGCTGACAGCCATCGGCGTGGCGCCAAGCCTGAAGGACACCCTCGTCCTGAAGGGCGGCACCCTGATGGCCCTGGCTTTCGACAGCCGGCGACTAACGGCCGACGTCGACTTCACAGCCCTGGTAGGCCCCGAGCGCTTTGACGAACTGCTCAGCGATGAGTTGAACAGGCTCCTACCGCGCACCGCGATTGAATTGGGCTACCTGGACCTGGTCTGCCGGGTTCAGAGCATCCGCAAACTGCCCCGCCCGCAAAACTTCGAAGCCATGAACTTCCCGGCTCTACAGGTGCGGATCGGCTCCGCCCTGAGAAACACGCCTGAAGAACGCCGCCTTGCAGAAGGCCAAGCGCCCCGGGTGATCGACGTGGAGATCAGCTTCCGGGATCAGGTGTACACGACGCAGGACTTGAGCCTGATCGACGCCGGCGTCGCCATTCGCGCCTTCACTATCCACGAACTGATCGCCGAGAAGTTCCGGGCGCTGCTCCAACAACCCATCCGCAATCGGAACCGCCGCCAGGACGTCTATGACATCGCCTATCTTGTCGATGCTCACCCTATGGATGATGCAGACCGCACGACCATCCATCGAATCCTGCTCGAGAAATGCGCCACCCGCGACATTCGACCGGACGCAGGTTCCTTGGAAAATGACGAGGTCGTAGCTCGCGCCGAGGCCGAATGGGACACGCTCCGACTGGAAGTCGCGGATCTCCAGCCATTTGCAGATCGCTTCGCATTGGCGGCCGAACTTTACCGCTCCCTGCCATGGGACATCGCCAACACAAAATGACGTCTTTGGCGATGCCGCCATCGTTAAAGATCAGCGCCGGACCTGCACTGATATCGGACAGTGATCCGAAGGATGCTCCGTCTCCGGCGCACCATAGACGTATTCCTCGAACGAGCCCGGTTCGAGCCGTTCAGCGGCATTCGTCCCGAGCACAATGAAGTCGATGAACTCCCGATATCGCGCCTTGCAATTCGCCTGACGACCTCCGCCCGCGAGGGTCAGGGCGGCGCCGGCCGGTTCTCCGTCATTGATCTCCGCAAGAAAGGCGTCGCCCCGGCTCGCCAGACGTCGGTTCCAGTCACCGAGAACGACGAAGGCTTCTCCCGTCCGGGCGCGATCATCGATCCAGGTTTCCAGCACAGGTCCCTGCTCGAAGAGCACCGGGCAATCCGGATCGGTCGGTGCACGGCCAGAGTTGCATCCCGATTTCAGGTGTACGGCGAGGAGGCGGAGCGGCCGTCCTCGCGTCACAGTGACATCCACACCCCAACGGAGGTTGGGATTGCCCAGGGCGAGAGCAGAGAGGTCCGCATTGCGCGACCAGACGACGCCCTTTCGGATAGCGAAACCTACGGCCTGGTTCTGGATGTGACGGCCTGACAGCCCACGGCATTCAGGGCCCCGCACGCTCTCGGGCCGCGTCGACATGACGACTTCATACTTTGCGGGATCGAAGACCCGTTCCGCCGCCGCCCGGTTCTCCACCTCCTGGAAGGCGATCACATCGGCGCCGAGCGCATCGGCGTGGCGGCGAAGAAGCGCATAGTCCGCCTCCTCCCGGGGACGACACCCCTGCCCGTCCCGGGCGGCCAGATGCTCCAGATTCCAGCTGGCGACCTTGAGCGGCGTCTCAGACGTAGAGACAGGCAAGGTCCCCGCGCAACCTGACAGGAGAGCGGCGGCGGCGATTGAGGCGAACAAGCGTTGCATCAGGCGGTGGTAGCGCACCTGAAGCTTGGTGCAAGGCGCCCACTTCGTCCAAGGCTAACGGAAGCCGGTCACCCAGGCCTCCACGCCTCCCTTGGAGCCCGAGATCGCAAGCTCCATCCCGCCCCGTGCGAGAATGTCCAGATGGCTGCCGGCGGTTTCGGAGCGACGTGAAAGCTCCATGCACAGACCCAGGACGGCGCCATGCAGGTTTCCCGCCGCGCACAGGGCCATCGCGCGCGCCTTGGCGGCTTCAACATAGGCCGCCAGCACCTGAGACGATTCAGGTCCTTCCGTCCCCTCACCCGCATAGACCTCGGCGCCAGACCCCTTCGGCGACGCCTCCCCGCACAGATGGTTCGCCCAGACTTCAAGCGCCTTACACTTTTCCGGCACATAGGTATGACGGTCATAGACCCCCGTGACCGCAGCGCCCTCCTTGGGCGTATGTCCAAGCACCAGGCCCACGATGAGGCGCGAGAAGCCGTAGCGCCCGGTCAGGGTTGTCGCCCCTGACCGCCTGACGTCATGGGGCGACCCCAGCGGCAGACCCTTTCGCTCGCACGTCCTGGCGATCGCCCGGGTGATGGCGTGAGGGTCGAGGTGCTGGTCAGGCGAACGCGGCGATGGGAAGAGGAAGGGACTGTCCGGATCCAGACCCCAGGCCATTTCGATCACTTCGAGGCACCGCGCGCCCAAGGGCACGACATGCGGATGCCTCGCCTTGCTTCGCTCGGACGGGATGATCCAGAGACCCGCCGCCCGATCCACTTCCGCCTTGCGCGCACCCGCGATCTCGGTGCGACGCGTCAGGGTCAGCATCAGAAGCTGGATCGCCAATCCCATAACAGGCTCCAGCCGGGCCTGACCGCCCCCCTCTCCGGGCACCCTCGGCAGGGAGGCCTCGATCGCGACGTTGCGAATAGTCTTGAGCCCTGCATCATCGAACATCCGCTCGCGCGATGTCAGGGCCAAGGGTCGGGAGAGCCCGGTCACCGGGTTGATCTCGATACGCTCTTCCTGAACCATGAAGGCCTTGATCTCGGCCCGTCGGATATCGACGAACGGTCGGCCGCCCAACGGCTCCCGCACATGCAGCTTCCACGTGTTTCTCTCCCTCTGGATGGAGATCGCCCGCTTGGGGCGACGCCGTCCTCCATGCAGCCCTACGGCCGCAGCCGCCCAATAGGCCTCCGCCAGGTCATTGAGGGTTTCGCCTGTCCGCAGTCGGTCCCGCGTCTGCGCCCGTTCGCCAACCGGATCTGCCCCTTCCAGGACGGTCATTCGGGAAGCGTTCGCGGCGATCCTCGCCTTGGCGAGGGTCAGACCAGGGTAGGCGCCGAGAACGAGACGTCGTCGAACGCCGCCGGCGGTCACATAGCGATACTCGAACTGACGCGAACCACTGGGAAAGACCCGAAGCGCCAGGCCCCGGCTCCCGCTGACCTTTCGCTCGTACGCCTTCGCGGCCGGCTTCAATGCAGAAATCTGCCGATCCGTCGTGAGCTCTCCCGCCACGCCGACCTCCAAAATCCGATCATTCGCAAATCAACGACATCCGGATTCTAGCACGCCGGGCATGCGGCGGGCGGCAGGCCAGTCTCAGTCACGTCGCTCACCCGGCCGAACGCCTCGTAAGAAACCACCTGAAAAGGCCTGAAACAGCATTCCGCGGCCATCTGCCGCGCGCCTCTGCTGAGGGGCTTGTTTCGTCAATTCTGCCCCACTGGCGCCCCACTAACTCAAAAAGAGAAGAAAAACGCTCTGCATACGGAGGATTGAGAAATTGTAATTATATGATTTTATTGGATAATTTTGGTAGGCGGCGACGGGTTCGAACCGCCGACCCTCTCGGTGTAAACGAGATGCTCTGACCAGCTGAGCTAGCCGCCCTCATGACGTGTGCGTCAGGCGGGCTTCATGCCCGTCTCTGGTCAGCCGTTCAAGGCGCTTTTCAATCCTTCCCCAACCCTGAAGCGAGCAGTTCGCGAGGCCGGGCGGGCGATGGCCTCGCCGGTCTGCGGATTGCGAGCTGTCCCGGCCTTGCGCTCGACGGCGATGAAACTGCCGAAACCGACCAGGCGCACGTCGCGGCCACGCGTCAGCGAAGCAGTCACGTTGTCGGTGAAGGCTTCCAGCGCCAGCCTGGCCTGGTCGCGGCTGATGCCCGCCGCCTCAGCCATGACGCCGATCAGCTCGGTCTTGTTCATTGGTTCTGCTCCCCAGCAAAATTCCCCGAGGCGCACTTAAGGCCTTCCTGACGCGAAGGTCAAAAGCAACGCGGCCCAGGTTGCCCCGAGCCGCGCGCTGTCGATCAGATTGTCGTCGGCCCTAGTGGCTGACAGCGGCGCCGTCCGGCGTCGAAGGAGCCTGCGGCGCGGGCAGCAGCGGCTCGGCCGCCTCATCCCACTCCACCGGCGTCAGCGTGCCGGTCAGGGCCCACTTCAGCGCTTCGTCGGCGGTCGAGATGGGCACGATCTCCAGCGCCGACTTCACGTTCTCCGGCACGTCCTCCAGATCCTTCTCATTCTCCTGAGGGATCAGCACCGTCTTCACGCCGGAACGCAGAGCGGCCAGCAGCTTTTCCTTCAGGCCGCCGATGGCGGTGACGCGGCCGCGCAGAGTGATCTCGCCGGTCATGGCGATGTCCTTGCGGATCGGAATGCCCGTCAAGACCGAAACCATGGCCACGGTCATGGCCACACCGGCAGAGGGGCCGTCCTTGGGCGTGGCGCCGTCCGGCACGTGGACGTGAATGTCGGTCTTCTCGAACACCGGCGGCTTGACGCCAAAGGCCAGCGAGCGGCTGCGAACATAGGAGGCGGCGGCGGAGATCGACTCCTTCATCACCTCCTTCAGGTTGCCGGTCACGGTCATGCGGCCGCGGCCCGGCATCTTGATCGCCTCGATGGTCAGGATATCGCCGCCGAACTCGGTCCAGGCCAGACCAGTGACGATGCCGACCTGATCCTCGGCGTCCGTCTCGCCATAGCGGAACTTCTTCACGCCCGCGTATTCGGCCAGCTTGGCCGCATCAACGGTGATCGAGGCGGCCTTGGTCTTGGCCATCTCGCGCACGGCCTTGCGGGCCAGACCGCCCAGGGCGCGCTCGAGCGAACGCACGCCGGCTTCACGGGTGTAGTAGCGGATCAGCTCGCGGATCGTCTCTTCCGGGACGATCAACTCGCCTTCCTTCAGGCCGTGGTCCTTGAGCTGCTTAGGCAGGACGTGGCGCTTGGCGATCTCGACCTTCTCGTCCTCGGTGTAGCCGCTGACCCGGATGATCTCCATCCGGTCCATCAGGGGCTGAGGCATGTTCAGGCTGTTGGCCGTGGTCACGAACATGACCTGCGACAGGTCGTAGTCGACCTCCAGATAGTGGTCGCCGAAGGTTGAGTTCTGAGCCGGGTCCAGCACCTCCAGCAGGGCCGACGACGGGTCGCCGCGCCAGTCGGAGCCCAGCTTGTCGATCTCGTCCAGCAGGACGAAGGCGTTGGTCGTCTTCGCCTTCTTCATCGACTGGATGATCTTGCCGGGCATGGAGCCGATGTAGGTCCGGCGGTGGCCGCGGATCTCGCTTTCGTCACGCACGCCGCCCAGCGACATGCGGACGTATTCACGCCCCGTCGCCTTGGCGATGGATTGCGCCAGCGAGGTCTTGCCGACGCCGGGAGGGCCGACCAGGCACAGGATCGGACCCTTCAGGCTGCCGGTGCGGGCCTGGACGGCCAAATACTCGATGATCCGTTCCTTGACCTTCTCGAGGCCGTAGTGGTCCTCCTCAAGGATGTCCTCGGCCTTCTGCAGGTCGATGGGCTTGGTCTTGGCCTTGCCCCACGGCACAGACAGCAGCCAGTCGAGGTAGTTGCGCACCACGGTCGATTCCGCCGACATCGGCGACATGTTGCGCAGCTTCTTCAGCTCCGCCTCAGCCTTGGCACGCGCTTCCTTGGACAGCTTGGTCTTGCGGATGCGTTTTTCGAGTTCCAGCAGTTCGTCGCGCGTGTCGTCGGTCTCGCCCAACTCGCGCTGGATCGCCTTCATCTGCTCGTTCAGATAATACTCGCGCTGGGTCTTCTCCATCTGGCGCTTCACGCGCGAGCGGATCTTCTTCTCGACCTGAAGGACGCTGATCTCGCCCTCCATCAGGCCATAGACCTTCTCCAGGCGCGCCGGCACGGCGATGGTTTCCAGCAGCCCCTGTTTGTCGATGATCTTCACCGACAGGTGCGCGGCCACACTGTCCGCCAGCTTGGACGGATCGCTGATCTGGGGGATGGAGCTGAGGGCCTCGGGCGGGACCTTCTTGTTCAGCTTCACATAGTTTTCGAACTGCTCGATCACCGCGCGCAGCAGGGCTTCGCTCTGCGAGGCGTCGCCTTCCTCGTCCGCGATCTCGGCGGCCTCGGCCTCATAGTAATCCTCGCGGTCCGTGAAGCGCATCAGGTGGGCGCGGCCCTTGCCCTCGACCAGCACCTTCACAGTGCCGTCAGGCAGCTTCAGCAGTTGCAGGACGGTGGCCAGCACGCCGGTCTGATAGATGGCGTCGGGTGCGGGATCGTCGTCGACGGAGTTCTTCTGGGTGGCGAGCAGGATCTGCTTGTCGCCCTTCATGATCTCGTCGAGCGCCCGCACGGACTTCTCGCGGCCGACAAACAGCGGCACGACCATGTGCGGAAAGACGACGATGTCTCTCAGCGGCAGGACGGGGAGGATTTTGCTCTCGGTCATGATGCGTACTTTCCAGGGCCTTCGGAGATCTCCGGCCCGCCGCCCTGAAACGCCAGGGCGCGAATGCCCGGACTCCCCAAAACGACCCGCCGATTCCGGCGGCTTTCGTGTGAGTATGTGGTTCGTGTGACGCCGGGTTCAAGCGTGGCGGGCGGATGGCCCACAGAAGCGTGTTTCAGCGGCCACGCTGGACGACCTGTTCGCATCACGCCTCCCTCAAGGCCGGTTCGTGCCCGGCCGGCGTTCTGCAAAGAAATCCCGCCCCGGACCGTCTGTGGCGCCGGGGCCGCAGATCGGACTGGAAAGAAAAAGGGGGCGGGCCGTCGCCGGCGCCGCCCCCTTCCGGCTTGATGTCGACCGATCAGGCGGCGCCGTCGGCCTTCTTCTTGGAGGCTTCCGAGTAGATCAGCAGCGGCTGGGCGCGGCCCTCGATCACCTCGGCGTTGACTACGACTTCCTCCACCCCTTCGAAGGTCGGCAGTTCGAACATGGTCTCCAGCAGGATGCCTTCCAGGATGGAACGCAGGCCGCGCGCGCCGGTCTTGCGGGTGATCGCCTTCTTGGCCACCGCCGACAGGGCGTCGTCGGTGAAGGTCAGCGTCACGTTCTCCATCTCGAACAGGCGCTTGTACTGCTTGACCAGGGCGTTCTTCGGCTCGGTCAGGATGGTGACCAGCGCCGCCTCGTCCAGGTCTTCCAGGGTCGCCAGAACCGGCAGACGGCCGATGAACTCGGGGATCAGACCGAAGCGCATCAGGTCGTCCGGCTCGACGCCCTTGAGGATGTCGCCGGTGCGGCGCTCGTCGATTTCCTTGACCTTGGCGCCGAAGCCGATCGAGGCACCTGCCCCACGGGCCGAGATCACCTTTTCAAGGCCAGCGAAGGCGCCGCCGACGATGAACAGGATGTTGGCGGTGTCGACCTGCAGGAACTCCTGCTGCGGATGCTTGCGGCCGCCTTGCGGAGGCACGGAAGCGACGGTGCCTTCCATGATCTTCAGCAGGGCCTGCTGCACGCCTTCGCCCGACACGTCGCGGGTGATCGAGGGGTTGTCCGACTTGCGCGAGATCTTGTCGATTTCATCGATGTAGACGATGCCGCGCTGGGCCCGCTCGACGTTGTAGTCCGAGGCCTGAAGCAGCTTCAGGATGATGTTCTCGACATCCTCGCCCACGTAACCGGCTTCGGTCAGGGTCGTGGCGTCGGCCATGGTGAACGGCACGTCGATGATGCGCGCCAGCGTCTGAGCCAGCAGCGTCTTGCCCGAGCCGGTCGGCCCGATCAGCATGATGTTCGACTTGGCCAGCTCGACGTCGTTGTTCTTCGTCGCGTGGTTCAGGCGCTTGTAGTGGTTGTGGACGGCGACGCTCAGCACCTTCTTGGCGTGGCTCTGGCCGATCACATAGTCGTCCAGGACGTCGCGGATCTCCTTCGGAGTCGGCACGCCGTCCTTGGTCGTCTTGAAGGCGATCTTGTGCTCTTCGCGGATGATATCCATGCACAGCTCGACGCATTCATCACAGATGAACACCGTCGGTCCGGCGATGAGCTTGCGCACTTCGTGCTGGCTCTTTCCGCAGAACGAGCAGTAGAGCGTGCTTTTGGCGTCTGTGCCGGCGGCTTTGGTCATAGACCCTTCTCACTCCCGCGATCCGGCCCGACATGGGACGAAAGGCGCTTCCTTCGCATTCGATCCGTGAATCTACGCGCGAAGGTCTTCAAAAAATGACAATCACCCATCACACGTTCCGCCACAAGCCTGTTGCGACGCGACAACGCACGAACAGGCAGGTGAATGACAGTTTCTATGGGGATCACGGCTAATGTCTGACATGGGCGCCGCACATTCGTTTCGCCAGTCCCCCGTCGGGGACCGTCCGATCGTCGCTTTCGACTTCGACGGCACCCTGACGATTCGCGACAGCTTCACCGCCTTCCTTCGCTGGCGGGCCGGCGCGGCGGGTTGGGCGATCGGTCTGGCCAGGATGGCGCCCGCGCTGGCGGCCTATGTCGGCGACCGCGACCGGGGGCGGATCAAGGCGGCGTCGGTGCGCGAATTCCTGCTAGGAATGGAGCGCCGGGCGCTGGAGGCCGAGGCCGAGCGTTACGCCGATCAGGTCTGGGACCGTTTCATGCGTCCCGACGCCCTCGCCTGCTGGGAGGCCTGGGGCGAGAAAGGCGCGCACCGCGTCATCGTCACCGCCTCGCCGGAAACGACCGTTGCCCCCTTCGCCCGCCGTCTGGGGGCCGAGGGCCTTCTGGGCACGCAGTTGATGTTCGATGCCCAGGACCGCGTCACCGGCGCCTTTGCCGGCGAGAACTGCCGGGGCGAGGAAAAGGTGCGCCGCCTCCGCGCTGCCTATGGCGAGGATATGAAGCTGGCCGCCGCCTACGGCGACACCACGGGCGACACCGAAATGATCGCCATCGCCGAGGAAAAGGGCTTCCGGGTCTTCACCGGCCGCCCCTGAGAGGCGCGCGCTGCGCCGGCGGTCAGTGGCCGTCGGCGTCCACGTCAAAGACCATGGGCTTGCCGCGCGAAGTCGGGTTCCAACCGGCTTCTGTCGCCGAGATCACGGCGTTGCGAACCGCATCCACGTTGACCCGCTGCTTCTCAACGTCCGGCCGGCCGTTGGGGCGCAGCGGCGGCGGGAACTGGATGATGGCTTCGCGCTTGAAGTCGACCAGGCACAGGGTTACCGCCATGCCTTCCCACTTCCCGCCCGACTTGGGCTGAGGTTGGCGGCGGATCTCCCACTCATAGATTTCGCCGTCGACTTCGACGGTGCCTTTGGAATCGCGCGTGTACTGCATGGCCGCCTGATAGCACGGGCCGCAAAACGATTCGAGGCGGAGCCCGTCGCCGGACCCCGCCTCGCTATCTCAGGACCTGAAGCTCAGGCTTAGGGGGCCTTGACGCCGTCGGCCTCGGCCTCGGCGCGCTTGTCGTAGACGTGGTCGACGATGCCCCAGGCCTTGGCTTCCTCGGCGGTCATGAAGTGGTCGCGGTCCAGGGTGCGCTCGACTTCCTCATAGGTCCGCCCCGTGTGGTGGACGTAGATTTCGTTCAGGCGACGCTTGGTGGCGATGATGTCCTCGGCATGGCGCTCGATGTCCGAGGCCGTGCCGCGGAAGCCGCCCGAGGGCTGGTGCACCATGACACGGGCGTTCGGCAGGGCAATGCGCTGACCGGCTTCACCGGCGGTCAGGATCAGCGAACCGGCCGAGGCGGCCATGCCCATGACCACGGTCGAGACCGGCGACTTGATGTATTGCATGGTGTCGTAGATCGCGAGCGCCGAGGTCACCTGACCGCCGGGGCTGTTGATGTACATGCTGATTTCCTTTTTCGGGTTTTCCGATTCCAAGAACAGCAGTTGGGCGCAGATCAGCGAGGCCATGCCGTCCTCGAACGGACCGGTCAGGAAGATGATCCGCTCGCGCAGCAGGCGCGAAAAGATGTCGAACGACCGTTCGCCGCGGCTGGATTGCTCCACCACCATCGGCACCAGGTTGTTGGAGATGTAGTCGATCGGATCGCGCATAAAGGCCTTCTCGAATGCTGGCAGCCCGACTCACCGTTCGGGCAGCTTCGCTCAAGATATCGCGTCGCCAAGCCGATCACGCAAGGCGTTGCGGCGAGGATCCTTGCAGCTACGGCTCCAGATCAGCTTTCCGTCGGTCCTCCCGCTCAGCACGAATCATGCTCCGGGCCATGGCAGCCGCCTGATCCAATCGGTCTATCCGTTCAGGATAGGCGTCATACAACGATGACAGATATGCCCTGTCCCATCCCGTAAGCCCCGAAACAGTCGAGGGATTGTCGAAAAGATTGAGAATGGTTTGGAACCCGCGCGTATCACCGTCAGGATCAACCTGCAGGAGCGAGACCAGCGCGATGTAATCGCCCAACTGAGGAAGGGTAGCTCCTTCCAGCCTGTTCACGTCCACAATGATGATCGCCTTGTTGAGGACATCAGCAATGGGCCGCCCTGCGTTGACCAGCCCTTCGCCCGGCACAAAAATCGGTCCCGAGTCACCCGGCATCCGGATCGCCCGCTCGCCTGTCGCGCCGACGACCGGCATGCTGACATGCCACCAGCGAACAGGACGATCTGATGTCTGAAAATCAGCGAGGGCGCGCTTGCCGCGATCCATCCCGCCAATACCGGAATGCAACGCACGACCACTCCGCTCCACCAGGCCGGCGGCCAACCCATCAGCGTCATCGGTAAACGTGACAATGATATTTGGCGCGCATCCGGGCTCCCCCACCGGCAAACCCACCTCCATCGCCTGACGTGAGATGTGATCGACCAGCGCTTGGCCGATCTGGTTGCTGATGTTCACGACCCCGATGCAGACGCTCCCCCTCCATCGCG
Source organism: Brevundimonas sp. NPDC090276 (assembly GCF_044772165.1). NCBI lineage: Bacteria > Pseudomonadati > Pseudomonadota > Alphaproteobacteria > Caulobacterales > Caulobacteraceae > Brevundimonas > Brevundimonas sp. NPDC090276. The sequence goes on from NZ_JBIVYK010000002.1 coordinate 953,911, forward strand.
CCAAGCCGCGTTGCGCCACGGGAGCCGCTACTTCACCCGCAAAAGCCCAGGCTTGATCCTGAATGCTGCGGCCATCGACAAAAACATCATCGACCTGCGTGGCTTGGTCGGACTGGGCGTCGGCTTGCGCGACTTCGATCTGGGAAGGCGACGCTTGAGCCCCCCCGATCAACACAGAGGCGCCCATGATGAATGCGACTATGGACATCGTCACCACCTTTGCCGCGCGACGGGACGCCAACCCGCCCCACGCCAAAGATCACCGATATCAGAACGGCGCATTTGAATCCACGCCCCCAAAGAAAACGGGCGGTTCCCTCAGAGAGAACCGCCCGTCCAGCATCCCTAGGCCAACCTTGGCCTGAGTTCGAAGTTAGCCTTCGTCTTCTTCTTTCAGCAGCTCTTCTTTCGAGATCGGCGTGTCGGTGACGTCGGCGACGCCGACGATCAGGTCGACGACCTTCTCTTCATAGATCGGCGCGCGCAGCTGAGCGGCGGCGTTCGGGTTCTGGCGGTAGAAGTCCAGAACCATCTTCTCCTGGCCCGGGTAGTTGCGGGCTTCGGCCATGATGGCGCCCGACAGTTCCTGGTCCGTCACGCCGACGTTGTTGGCGCGGCCGATCTCGGCCAGCACCAGACCCAGGCGCACGCGGCGCTCGGCGATCTTCTTGTACTCGGCCTTCAGTTCGTCTTCCGATTTCTTGGCGTCCTCTTCCGGCAGACGGCCGGCGTCCTTGTCAGCCGACACCTGGGCCCAGATGCCTTCGAACTCGGCTTCCACCATCTTCGGCGGCAGGGCGAAGTCGTGGGCTTCGTCCAGTTGGTCCAGCAGGGCGCGCTTCAGCTTGAAGCGGGCGGCGCCGGCGTACTGCTGATCCAGGTTGGCCTTCAGCAGCTCTTTCAGCTTGTCCAGCGACTCGAGGCCGATGCGGGTGGCGAACTCGTCGTCGATCTTGGCTTCGGCCTCGGCCTTGATGGCCTTGACCTTGACGTCGAACGTGGCGGCTTTGCCGGCCAGGTTCTTGGCTTGGTATTCTTCCGGGAAGGTGACCTCGATGGTCTTCTCTTCGCCGACCTTGGCGCCCTTGAGCTGCTCTTCGAAGCCCGGGATGAAGCGGTTGGAGCCGATCACCAGGTCGGCGTCCTCGGCCGAACCGCCTTCGAACACTTCACCGTCCAGCTTGCCGACGAAGTCGATGGTCAGCTGGTCGCCTTCAGCGGCCTTGACCGACTTGCCGGTCTTGTCCTCGTAGGACTTGGCCTGCGAGGCCAGTTCCTTCAGGGCTTCGTCCAGGTCCTCGTCCGAAGCGGTGTAGGTCGGGCGCTCCAGCTTCAGGGTCTTGGGGTCGACCGGGGTGAAGTCGGGCATGACTTCCAGCGACATTTCATAGGCCAGGTCTTCCTGACCGGCGATGACCTTGTCCATGTCCGAGACCAGCTTCATCTCGGCCGGGGCGGCCGGACGGATCTTGGCTTCATCCAAGGCCTTCTGGCTGGTTTCGTTCAGCGAGGCGTTGATGATTTCGCCCATGAAGTCACGGCCGAAGGTCTTCTTGACGTGCGCGGCCGGCACCTTGCCCGGACGGAAGCCCTTGAGCTTCATCTGCGGCGCGACTTCCTTGATGCGCGCTTCGAGCTTTTCGTTCAGCTCGGCGACGGGGATGGTCACCGCGATCACGCGGCTGAGGCCTTCGTTCGACTTTTCGACGACTTGCATGGTCGGGATTCTGACGCTCTGTGGCGACGCCGAACGGCGCGCGCGGTGGATAAAGCAATAGGGCCGCCCTTTTGGAGCGGCGCCTCGAAGCCCGCCCTTATGTCGAGAAGGGGCCGAAAGGTCAACGCGCGCGGGTTCCTTTGCCGTTCAGCCGTCGCTATCTGGATGACCATGAGCCAGAACTCCGCCCCCATCGGCGTCTTCATCACGCCCGTCACGCCGCTGCAGCAGAACTGCACCACCGTCTGGTGCACGAGAACGAACAAGGCCGCCGTCATTGACCCGGGCGGTTCGGTGGATGCGATTCTGGGCGAGATCGGGCGACGCGGCCTGACGCTGGACGCCATCTGGATCACCCACGGCCACCTCGACCACGCCGGCGCCGCCGCCGAGATGCAGGAGAAGTCTGGCGTCGACATCATCGGCCCCCAGGCCGAGGACCAGTTCTGGATCGACCTGATTCCCACACAGGGTCAGAAGTACGGCCTACCCGACGTGCGCAGCTTCACCCCGACGCGCTTCCTGAACGACGGCGACGTTCTGACGCTGGGCGAGACGACCTGGGAGGTTGTCCACTGTCCCGGCCACACGCCCGGCCACGTCGTCTTCTTCAACCGCGAGGCCCGCTTCGCCCAGGTCGGCGACGTCCTGTTCCAGGGTTCGATCGGCCGCACCGACTTTCCGCGCAGCGACCACGGCGCCCTGCTGCACGCCATCACGCAGAAGCTGTGGCCCCTGGGCGACGACGTGACCTTCGTCCCCGGTCACGGCCCCCACTCCACCTTCGGGGCCGAGCGACGCACCAACCCCTACGTCTCCGATCAGGCCATGTCGCGAGCGCCCATCGCCCGCCCCGCGACTGGCCCGTCCTGAGCTAGCGCGCAGCCAGCAGACCAAGGATCACACCGATCCCCAAGGCATAGAGAGTCGCGCGCATTGGCTCGTCGCGGATGGCGTCGCGAGCCCGATTGACGCGCCGCTCGGCCCAGACGCGCGCCTCGGCCACGTCCTCCCGCATCGCCACATGCAACGGCCGCGGCGTCTCGCCGCGCACCAGAATGGCGTCGGCCTCCTCTTCCAGCGCCTGCGAGCGATAGGAACTGCCGTTGACGATGTCTTCCGGCGAGGGCGTCGGCGCATAGGGATCAGGCATATGTCACGTCCTTTCAGGGATGGCCGATCAACCCGTCGCGCCCTGCGGGGTTCCGACCTCGCCGCTCGCGCCAGTTCGGCGAACGAGGAAATCATCCTTCCCCGGAACCTAGACCTTCCGACCGGGTTCATCAGCCAAGCGCCGCCGTCTTAGAAAGGAACAGCCGATGGCCGAAGGTCAGCCTACCCGCGGGTCGGGTGTTTCCAAGCGAGGCTTCGCCTCCATGGATCCCGAACGTCAGCGCGAGATCGCCCGCAAGGGCGGGGCCAGCGTGCCCAGCGAGAAGCGCAGCTTCTCCCAGGACCGCAGCCTCGCCGCCCAGGCCGGCCGCAAAGGCGGCGAAGCCTCGCACGGCTCTCGCAACAAGACAGACAGCGACACCCCCTCCAAGGGCTAGGCTCGTCTGCATCAGCATCAAGGCGGCGCAGCCCTTCGGCGCGCCGCCTTTTTGCTGCGCCAAAGGATCAGGCCACCAGCAGGGCCAAACCGACCGACGGGTCAGGCCCGACCTCGAACGCCTCCAGTCCCCATCCCGCCGCCTGCGCGAGCGCCTTCACGGACGCCTCATCGAACTTGCGAGAACTTTCAGTATGAATCGTCTCGCCCTCCGAAAAGCGGAAGGCCAGTTTGCCCAGATGCACCGTCATCGGGCGCGTCGCGCGCAGATGCATCTCCATCCGTGAATGCTCGGCGTTCCACAGGGCCACGTGGTCAAAGGTCTCCAACTCGAAATCCATGCCCAGGTCGCGATTGGCCCGCGTCAGCAGATTGCGGTTGAAGGCCGCCGTCACGCCCTGGGCGTCGTCATAAGCCGCGACCAGAACCTCGGGCGATTTCACCAGGTCGACGCCCAGAATGAACAGACTCCCCTCGCCCAGCACCTGCCGCGACGACCGCAGCAGGGCCACCGCCGCCTCGGGCGTCAGATTGCCGATGGTCGAACCGGGGAAGAAGCCAATCCGTCGTCCCGACCCCGCCTCGACCGGCGGCGGCGCCAGATGCTCGAAATCCCCAACCACCGGCAAGACCTTCAGACCCGGATAGTCGGCGCCGATACGCACGGCCGCCTCGCTCAACGCGGTCGGGCTGATGTCGATGGGGACGTAGGCCGCCAGATCCCGCGCCGCGTCCAGCACGATACGCGTCTTCTCGCTGGCCCCTGACCCCAACTCCACCAGCACCGCCCCCGGCCCGAACCGCACGGCCCACTCGGGCGCAACACGCCGCAGCAGCGCCGCCTCCTGCCGCGTCGGATAATACTCGGGCAGGCGGGTGATCTCCTCGAACAGCCGCGACCCCTCGGCGTCATAGAACCACTTGGGCGGCAAGGCCTTCACCCGGCGCGACAGGCCGTCGATCATGTCCTGACGAAAGGCGTCGTGCGCCCCCGCCTCCTCGATCTGGCCACCGTCCGCCGCCAGTCGAACGCCTGCGAACATCCAGCGCTGATGCGGATAATAGAAGTTGCGATAGCTGGGCCGCGCATGGCCCTCAGGCGTGGCGAAGGCCCCGCCGCGCAGAACCATCTGATTAGCCATGAACTTGCCGTTGTATTCCGCCGCCGTCCCCTCGGTCGGACGGAACCCAGGATAGGGGGCGTATGGGCTGGCGGTCCACTGCCAAACCTCGCCCGTCAGGTTCGAGAAGGCCGCCGGATCAAGCCGCGCCGCCTGTTCCCACTCCGCCTCGGTCGGCAACCGCCGTCCCGACCACCGGGCGAAGGCCTCAGCCTCATAGAAGCTGACGTGGCGCACCGGCGCCGCGGGATCAACGGGACGCCGCCCAGCCAGGGTCATGACGCTCCACCCCGCCGCCTCCTCGCGCCAGTAAAGCGGCGCGGTCCAGCCCTCGGCCTTCACCCGCGCCCAGCCGTCCGACAGCCAGAACTCAGGCCGCCGATAGCCGTCGTCGTCGATAAACTCGATCCAGTCGGCATTGGTCGTCAGGTCGGCGGCCAGCGAGAACGGCTCCAGCCAGACCCTGTGCGCCGGTCGCTCGTTGTCGAAGGCGAAGCCGTCCTCACCTGCGCCGATCTCCGTCAGGCCGCCCTCGAACGAGACCCAGCCCTCCCGGCGCTCCTGTCGCGGCGCGCCACGCGGGTCCGCCTCATAGGCCGCCGGATCCAGCTGTGAACACGCCATCAGGTTCAGCAGGTCCATCAGGAACAGCTCCTGATGCTGCTGCTCGTGGTTCAGACCCAACGCGAAAAGATAGCGCTCCAGCCCCTCACCCAGCCCCTCGGCCAGCCGCACCTCCATGCGGCGATCTATTTCGGCGCGGTAGGCCATCACCTCGGCCAGCGACGGCCGCGTCATCAAACCTCGTTCGCTCCGCTCGACGCGTTCGCCCAGCGCCTCGTAATAGGAGTTGAACAGCGGGTTGAACCGCGCGTCGACCGGCCGATAGCCGGGCTGCGCCGCCAGGATCATCGTCTCGAAGAACCAGCTGACATGGCCCAGATGCCACTTGCCCGGGCTCGCGTCCGGCATGGACTGGGCGGCCAGGTCCTCCGCCGACAGCCCTCGGGCCAGCGAGGGCATACGGGCCCGCAACCGCCGATAAACTTCGACATCCGTCTCGATGATCGTCGACGCCCGAACGGCTTGGGTCATTGATCTCTCTGAGGACCGCCATCGCCAGTCCTGATCAATGCCGGCTGGCGCAAGCCGGTTCCGCCGATCAATCCGCCCCTTCCCGGCGGAACGACCGCGACGAGGCGACGTTTCTGACACTCACGGCCCGTTGTCGGGCCGCGGCTCAGACTTCAGGACTCCCGTTGCATGCCCCATGTTCGCGTGCCTGACGGGCCGCAGGACAAAGGCCCGCGTCGTACCGCCTCTCGTCGCCCCGTCGGCATCATCGATTCCGTCGACTGGCGTGACTCCATGACGATCTTCCTGCCGTCCCTGCGCGCCTTCGCCTTCTCCCTGTCGCGCAACGCCGCCGACGCCGACGACCTGGTGCAGGAAACCCTGACCAAGGCCTGGGCCCATCGGGCGCGGTTCGAGCCGGGCAGCAATCTGCGGGCCTGGCTTTTCACCATCCTGCGCAATAGCTGGTACACGGGCGCCGCCAAGCGCCGCCGCGAGGTGCCCGACGAGGAAGGCCGCTACGCCGCCGGCCTGACCGCCGAGGCCAGCCAGGAATGGACAGCTGAACTGACGTCGTTGCAGGCCGCTCTGAACGCCCTGCCCCCGGAGCATCGCGAAGCCATCGTCATGGTCGGGGCGGCGGGTCTTTCCTATCAGGAAGCGGCCGACATCTCAGGCTGCGCGGTCGGGACGATCAAGAGCCGGGTCAACCGCGCACGGCATCGGCTGGCCATTTTGCTCGACATGGAAGTCCCTCTGGAAGCTGTCAAAAATGTAATCGACGACGACAGCTAGGCAGAGGGAACAGCGCCTCATTTGATCGGTTTCATCATCAGACCCGGGAGAGTCGATCATGATGAACCCTCTGAATACCCAGCCCCGCAACCCGTCCGAACAGGATAAGGCCTCGTCAGCAGCTTCCGGTGAACCACAGGTCAAGAAGACCGGCTTCACCAACTGGATTCGCCAGCACTTCGGCTCCGAGCCGCCACACCGTCACAGCGAAAATTTCTTCATCAGCGACGTGACGGAAGGCGGCATCGGCTCGCACCACCGCCATCAGATGTTCCGCCCAGACAAGCGGCACTGACAGTCGACCATCAGCCGGCGGGGTGAAAAGGGGCCATGGCAAGCGCCACGGCCCCCGTTTTTTGATTAGCGCCGCAAACCGCCGTGCCTGGCGTATTCGAGCCGCGCGATGGTGCGGTTGTGCACCTCGTCCGGGCCGTCGGCGATCCGCAGGGTCCGCACCGTGGCGTAGAGTTCGGCCAGCGGTGTATCCCCTGACACCCCCGCCCCGCCAAAGGCCTGAATAGCGTCGTCGATGACCTTCAGCGCCATGCGCGGCGCGGCGACCTTGATCTGGGCGATTTCCGACTTGGCGCCCTTCGCACCGACCTCGTCCATCATCCAGGCGGCCTTCAGCACCAGCAGGCGGCACATCTCGATATTGGTGCGCGCCTCGGCCACGCGCTGCTCCCACACCGAATGCTCGGCCAACGACTTGCGGAAGGCGGTGCGGCTCAGCAACCGCTCGACCATCAGTTCCAGCGCCTTCTCCGCCGCGCCGATCACCCGCATGCAATGGTGAATGCGCCCTGGCCCCAGCCGCCCTTGTGCGATCTCGAAGCCCCGTCCCTCGCCCGCGATCAGGTTCGAGACCGGGACGCGGACATTCTCCAGCACCACTTCAGCGTGACCGATCGGCGCCTCGTCGTAGCCGAACACCGACAGCATCCGCTCGACCCGGAAACCAGGCGTGTCGACCGGCACGATGATCTGGCTCTGCTGCTGGTGGGTCGCCGCCTCCGGGTCGGTCTTGCCCATGACGATGGTCATGGCGACATTCGGGTGGGCCATATTGGTCGACCACCACTTGCGCCCGTTGATCACATAGTGATCGCCGTCGCGGACGATGCTGGTCTGGATATTGGTGGCGTCCGACGAGGCCACCTCGGGCTCGGTCATCAGGAAAGCCGAGCGGATTTCACCCGCCATCAGGGGCGCCAGCCAGCGCTCCTGCTGCGCGGCGTCGCCGTACATGTGCAGGACTTCCATGTTGCCGGTGTCAGGCGCATTGCAGTTGAAAACCTCGGCCGACCACAGGGCCCGGCCCATCAGTTCGGCGATGGGGGCGTATTCGAGATTGCTCAGGCCCGCGCCGTGATCGCCCGGCAGGAACATGTTCCACAGCCCTTCGGCCCTGGCCTTGGCCTTCAGTTCCTCCATCACCGCCGGCTGGACCTTCGGATCGGCATGGACCTGGGCGCGGTATTCGGCTTCACGGGGCAGGACCTGCTCGTCCATGAAACGGCGCACGCGTTCGCGCCAATGCAGACCGCGTTCACTCGGCTGGAAATTCATAGGCTACTCCTCCGACAGCAAAACGGCGCGGCCCCGTAGGACCGCGCCGCCATGTTTCTGGGTGCTCAGAAACGCATCAGCGCTTCAGCAGCGGCGCCAACTTCTGCGCGATCATCATGTCGCCGGCGATCTTCAGCTTGCCCTGCATGAAGGCCATCATCGGATCGAGCTTGCCTTCCGAAAGGGCGACGAAATCGTCCCACTTCATCGAGACGGTGGCGTCGGCGGGCTTGTCGTCGTTCGACACCGAGTTCGGCACGGAAGCGCCGTCGATGAAGATCTTGCCGACATCGCCCAGGTCCAGCTTGACGGTCTTGCCCAGGCCCGAGTTGTCGCCAACTGCGCTGCGAATGTGATCGGTGACGGCGTTCAGGTCCAAGTGCGTCTCTCCCAAGAGCAAGATTGAACCGCAGGCGTAGCCCGCTGCGAAGGCGGCGCCAAGATCACCCTAGGGAAAGCGAAGGAGGGAAAGCGGCGACCGGTCAGGCCCGTCGCCGCCCCTGGCCTGGATCAGAAGCTGACCTTCAGACCCGCCACAAAGCGATCATCGGTCAACGGCCCGTCTACGTCCGTGTCGTGATAGCGCACATCCACCGTCAGATGGTCGGTCAGTGCATAGGCCAGGCCCAGGTTCCAGGTGGTGTAGTCGGCGTTGACATCCAGCCACTGATGACCGACCGCCCCCGACAACGTCCACTTGTCGGCCAGGGCATAGGCGGCGTTGGCCTCCAGATAGGTCGCGCTGTCATCCGCCCCATAGAAATCCGGCGAGTAATAGACCACCGCCCCCAGCGTCGCCGGACCGATGGCCCGCGACGCCGCCGCCTTCAACTCAACATAGTTGTAGTCCGCCGGGCCGGGTTCGTTGACGTACAGATAGCCGACCACGCCGAAGTCCAGCGCATAGCCCCCCGCCTCGGTGCGATAGCCGCCGTACAGATCGACCTCGGCGTCGGTTCCATCGCCAAAGTCGACCATCGACGCCCAGGTCCCGGCATAGAAGCCGCCGCCAAAGGTAGCGTCGATCCCGCCCTGAAGCGCCGGGTCCTCATTGGTCTGGCTGGCCCCGCGGAAGACATAGTCGCTGACCACGCTGATGTTGAAGGCCACCTCTGGCGCGGCTTGGGCCTGGGCGGCGCCCGCCCCCACGGTCAGCGCCAGCAGTGAAACACAAGCAAGAGCTCTTCTCATGACATATCCCCTCAAGGTCTGATTGATTTCGGTCACGCCTACTCATCCGGCTGCGAGTGGAGCGCGGCCGGGCCTTGGTTCTCGAAACAGGATCTCAGGGCATGGGACGCGGCAGGGAGGCGCCGCGTCCCGCCCCTCAGCCTAGACGCCGTCCAGCACTTCGCCGTGCAGGTGTCCGTCCAGGCCGTCCTCTTCCTGCGCATCGGTGACGCGCAGGCCCGTGGTGTATTTGCAGATCAGCAGGATGATCAGCGTGCCGACCGCGCTCCACAGGATGGTCCAGACCAGCCCCAGAGCCTGAACCCCGACATTGGCCCCTGCCGACAGGCCGTTGATCGCTGTCGAGGCGAAGACGCCCGTCAGCAGGGCGCCGACCAGCCCCCCCGCACCATGAAGGCCGAAGGCGTCCAGGCTGTCGTCATACTTGAGCAACTTCTTCAGCCAGACCGACGAGACATAGCAAGCCGGACCGGCGATCAGGCCGATGACGACCGCCCCCTTGGGGTCGACGAAGCCCGCCGCCGGCGTAATGGCGACCAGGCCCGCGACCACGCCCGACAGGACGCCGATCAGCGACCACTTCTTCTTGTAAACCACCTCGACGAACTTCCAGGCCAGCGAGGCCGCAGCCGCCGCAAGCAGGGTGTTGATCAGGGCCGCCCCCATCAGGCCGTTGGCCGCGCCTGCCGAACCGGCGTTGAAGCCGATCCAGCCGACCAGAAGCAGCGAGGCGCCGATCATGGTCAGCACCGGGTTGTGCGCCGTAATGGGCTCGACGCCGTACCCTTTCCTCGGCCCAAGGAACAGGGCGCAGACAAGTCCCGCCACGCCCGAGTTGACGTGCACCACCGCACCGCCGGCGAAGTCCAGAACCCCTTGCGTGCCCAGGAAGCCGCCGCCCCAGACCCAGTGGGCGATGGGAGCGTAGACGATCAGCGACCACAGGGCCGTGAACAGCAGCATGCCCGAGTACTTCAGCCGCTCGGCGAAGGCCCCGGTGATTAGCGCCGGCGTGATGATGGCGAAGGTCAACTGGAACGAGACCCAGAGGAACTCTGGAATGCCCGGCAACAGGCTGTGCGCCGTGTCCACCGTCACCCCGTTCAGGAACAGGGCGTCCAGGCTGCCGACGTACTGATTGAGCCCGGCGTCGCCGTTCGTGCCAAAGGCGATGGTGTAGCCGGCGATGAACCAGGTCAGCGACACCACCGCAAAGGCAGCGACCGACTGGGTGATGGTGGCGATCACGTTTTTGCGGCGCACCATGCCCCCGTAGAAGAGCGCCAGCCCCGGCAGGGTCATCAGCAGGACCAGGGCGGTGGAGGCCCCCAGCCAGGCTGTGCCCGCCGCATCCAGCTCCAGCGGAACCTGATGTGAAAACAGCGCCGGAGCAGGCTCCGACGCTGTTGCAGCAGCACTAGCGATGTTGACGGCGACGCCTGCGTCCGGCGCCGCGAGCGCCGCACCGACGGCGAATAGACCCCCGGTTAGACAAAGCAGGGCCAGAAGCCCCGGTAAGCTGTGTTTGAACTGCGTCATGCGTGTATCCCCTCATGCGTTTCGCAGTTGCGAACTATTTATTGCAATTGCGAAGGCAGCAAGAGGAAAAATGACGATGGTTCGCCAGCCTGTTCAGGCCCCAGCCTGAAAGGCAAAAGGGCCGGTCTTGCGACCGGCCCTTGATCCTTACCCCGTAGTTTTCGCGGGTCGCCCGCGCTTGGCGGGCGCCGCGGAGGCGGGCTTGCGGCCCCCGGCGCCCAGACCCATCGACTTGGCCATGGCCGACCGCGCCGCCGCATAGGCCGGCGCCACCATCGGATAGTCGGCGGGCAGGCCCCACTTCTCGCGATACTCGGCCGGCGTCAGCCCCTTGATGGCCAGCGACCGCTTCATCGACTTGTACTGCTTGCCGTCCTCGAAAGAGATCAGGAAGTCATCAGTAATCGACTTGCGGATTTGCGCCGCCGTCGGACGCGCAATAGTCTCGACCACTTCTTCCACGATCGGTGCGCTTGTCGCCGTCAAGGCGGCATGAATAGCCGAGATCATCCCCGGCAGAGCCGCAGCATCAATTTTGTTGTTGCTGACGTAAGCCGCGACGATGTCGGTCGTCATGCTGAGGAAGTCGATCCCTGAGTCCGCGTCGTTCATATAGCCCCCTTAACTGGCGTTGTATAATATAACTACCATGACAAAGGAGCGACTTACAGCGCCCCATGAACAAAGGCAGTCATTCACATAGTGTTCCGCGTATTTTCAACGTTCTCGCGCCCAAGATCAGGGCGGCAAGAGCCGCTTCGCGCACAAATCTACGCCCATTTATTGCGTTTACAAGATTTTACAGCGCCCAAGCGGCGCGGATGGCCGCCTTCCGACACCCCTCATGCGTTGCGACAAGATCGCCCCATGGCGACGCCCCAACCGGAAACGCAGCACTGGCGCCCCCTGGGGGTAAGTCGATGATTTTCTGAAAAGATCTGGCGGAGACGGAGGGATTCGAACCCTCGGTACCCCTTACAGGGTACGACGATTTAGCAAACCGTTGCCTTCAGCCACTCGGCCACGTCTCCAGCAGGCGGCGTGGATAGCGAGTCCCGCGGCGCTGCGCAACGGGAGAACTGCAAACTATCGCGTTAACGCGCCATAGATAGGCCCCGTGCGACAAAAACAGGGCTATCCGAGCCTCAGAAACGTTCAAAATCGCCTTATGACGTCCGTCGACACCCTTTTTTCTCCAGCGGACGACCCACGCGTCGAAACGCAACAGGGCCGTCGCTCGGTCGCCGTCGGACTTGATTCGGCTTCAGCATCCCCTCACCCGCGCCGGGGGCCGTTTCGTCCCGATGTCTGGTTGAACACCCGCCAGAGAAACGCCACCCGGCTGCGCGTCTTCTATTTCCGCGGCTTCGACATTGTTGGCGTCGGCGCCGTTGCGGCGGTCGCTGTCGCGGGCCTGATCCCCGGCAGCCTGATGTCCGCTCGCCTGGCGGACACGGCGCCGTTCGGCATCGGCGCTCTGGCGATCCTGTGCCTGATGCGCTCATTGGGCCTTTATCGCTTCAAGAAGGGCCACGGCCTGGCGCGGCACCTGGCTTGCGTCGCCGGCGCCGTGGCGGCGGGGGGGGTACTGACGGCAATTCTCGGCTTCGCCTTGCATGGCGCCGCGACGCACTGGCTCTCCTATGCTCGATGGGGCGGCGCGACCCTGGCGCTGCTGCTGGCCCTGCACACAGCCTGGAGTCTGCTGGTCGCGGACTGGCGCAGAAGCGGCGTCCTGACCCCCAATATCGCCGTGGTCGGCGCCACCCGCTATGCTCAGCGGCTGATCCTGGAGGCGCTACAGCGTCGCGACCTCAATGTGCTCGGTGTCTTCGATGACCGTCTCGCGCGCTCGCCCGACGCCGTCGAGGGCGTGCCGGTCCTGGGCGAGGCCGACGCCCTGCTGAATCACAGGCTGACGCCCTATATCGACCGCATCGTCCTGGCCATCGACCCCAAGGCCGAGGCGCGCGTGCGTGACCTGACGGCACGCCTTGGCGCCCTGCCGATCCCTCTGACCTTGCTGGTCGACCCCAAGGCCGCCGAACAGCGCAACGCCGCACTCGAAAACCTGGCCCAGGCTCCGCTGGCGCCGCTGGAGGGGCCTGCCGATCCTGATCGACGCGCCTTCAACAAACGGCTGCAGGACATGGCCCTCGCCTCTGCGGGCCTGCTGCTGCTGTCGCCGGTCCTGCTGCTGATCGCGGCCCTGGTGAGGCTGGACAGCCCGGGCCCGGCCCTGTTCCGTCAGCGCCGCCACGGCTTCAATCAGGAAGAGATCGTGGTGTGGAAGTTCCGCACCATGCGTCACGAAAGCGCCGACGCGACCGCCGCCCGTCAGGTCACGGCCGATGACGACCGCATCACCCGCATTGGCCGATTCCTGCGCGTCAGCAGCCTGGACGAACTGCCTCAGTTGCTGAACGTTCTGCGCGGCGAGATGTCCCTGGTCGGCCCCCGTCCACACGCCATCGGCATGAAGACCGGCGAGACCGAGTCCGCCCGCCTGGTCGCCGACTACGCCCATCGCCATCGCATCAAGCCCGGCATGACGGGTTGGGCCGCTATCAAGGGATCTCGCGGCCCCATGCACACCGCCGCCGAGGTTCGCCGCCGGGTCCAGCTGGACATCGACTATATCGAGCGTCAGTCCTTCTGGCTGGACCTGTGGGTGATCGCCGTCACCATCCCTGTCCTGCTGGGCGACCGGATATCGGTGCGCTGATGTTCTGGCGTGGCGTACTGGGCTATCTGCCGGCCAATGTTCTGCAGGGCGTGATCGGCTTTCTGACGATTATCGTCTTCACCCGTCTGCTGAGCGCCGAGGACTATGGGCGCTACGCCCTGGCCCTGTCGGTCATGACCCTGGCCCATGTCGCGAGCTTCAGCTGGCTGGAGGCCGCCATGGCGCGGTTCTGGGCCGCCCAGCGAGAAGGCGCCGACATGGCCAGTCATTTCGCCAGCCTGTACCGCACCGCCTTCATCCTGACGGGCCTGTTCCTGCCGATCGTCGGATTGGCGGTCTGGCTGTGGCCCATGCCGGATGCGTTCCGCTTCCCCCTGGCCGTGGCCCTGATCGGCATTCCGGTGCGCTGCTTCTCCAAGCTGGCGCAGGAACGCTACCGGGCGTCGGGCGAGGTCCGCAAGGCGGCTACCCTCGACATATGGAACGGCGTCGCCGGATTCGTCGTCGGCGCGGCTTTCGCCCTGGCCGGCGCGGGCGGGGCCTCACCTCTGGCGGGCCTGCTGATCGCGCCCCTGATGGCCATGCCCTTCTTCCTGCCAGGCGAGTTGCGTGAGGCGCGTCAGGGCGTCGTCGACGTCCAGCGCCTCAAGACCTACGCCGTCTACGGCTATCCAATCGCGGCCTCGCTGGGCCTGGCCGTGGTGCTAGCCTCGACCGACCGTTTCTTGCTGGCCCTCTTTCTCGACGAAGCTGCGGTCGGCGCCTATCACGCCAGCTACAGCATCGCGAACCGGACGCTCGACGTCCTGTTCATCTGGTTGGGAGCCGCCGGTACTCCAGCCCTGATCATGGCGCTGGAGCGCGGCGGACGCGAGCAACTGGTCGTCGCGGCGCGTGAACAGGCCTCAACCCTGGTGCTCATCGGCCTGCCTGCGGCCGTGGGTGTGGCGCTGGTCGCGCGTCCCCTGTCCGAATTCATGATCGGCGAGGATCTGCGAGAGGCGGCGATTCTGGTGTCCCCCTGGATCGCCTTGTCAGCCTTCCTGTCAGGCGTGACCGTCTATTATTTCAATCAGGCCTTCTATCTGGGACGACGGACCGGCTGGCTGTTGCTGTCCATGGGCGTCCCGGCCTTTTCCAACGTCGCGTTCAATCTTTTGCTGATCCCGCGCTTCGGCGTCGTCGGCGCGGCCTGGGCCACTGCAGCCAGCTTCGCCATTGGACTGCTGGCGTCGATCGCCGTGGGGCGCCGCATCCTGCCGTTGCCGATTCCATGGGACGCCCTGATCCGATGCAGCCTCGCCGCCGCCGTCATGACCCTGGTCGTCTGGATACTGCCCCCGATCGGCGGCTTCCCGGAACTGATGCTGGACGCCTCGGTCGGCGCGGCGGTCTACGGCGCCTGCGCCTGGGCCCTGAACGCCGGCGGGGTGCGCCAGCTTGGCCAGCGCCTGACGGCCGTCATTCGCGCCCGCAGAGCCGTCGCATGAACCTCTCGGCCCGACTTCTTGACAACGCCGGCTGGCCCGAGGCGCGACCCGCCCTCTCCGTCCTGATCCCCTTCCTGCGCGATGACCCGTCGCCCTTGCTGACCCTGCTCGAGCGTGAGGCCGGCGCCCTGAACGGTCAGGTCGAGGTGATCCTGCTGGACGACGGCACCGCCGACACCGCCCTGACGGCCCGTCTGGGCGAACAGATCGACACTCAGAGCCTGCCCGTTCGTCTCATCACCCTCAGCGCCAATGAAGGCCGCTCCATCGGACGCAACCGCCTGGCCTCCGCCGCGCGGGGAGCCAGCCTGCTGTTCCTCGACAGCGATATGCGGCCCGATCACGACCGCTTCTTGCAAACCTGGGCCGCATTGGCCCGCGACCAGGCGCCAGCCGTCGCCTTTGGCGGCTTCTCCCTGTTGCAGGCCCCCGACGAGGCCCGTTTCGCCGTCCATCGCCGGATGGCCGCCCGCTCCGACTGCCTCCCCCGCGATCAGCGTGCCTTGCAGCCCGAGAAGCACGTCTTCACCTCCAACCTGCTGGTGCGCCGCGACGTCTTCGACTCGGAGGCCTTCGACCCCGGCTTTTCCGGCTGGGGCTGGGAGGACGTGGAGTGGGCCATGCGCGTCTCACGCCGTTTCGAAGTCGTCCATCTGGACAACCCCGCCACCCACATGGGCCTGGACACCGTCGAGACCCTGGCCGCCAAGTACGAGCAGTCGGCCCCCAACTTCGCCCGCGTCGTGGCCCGCCACCCCGACTTCGTCGCCGCCTACCCCAGCTATCGTGTGGCGAAAAAGCTGAAGCGCGTTCCGGGCCTGAAAGCCGTGCGCCCCCTGTTCAAGCGGGCCGCGCTCCTGCCCGCCCTGCCCGTGGCCTTGCGCGCTTTCAGCCTGCGCCTCTACCGCGCCGCCCTCTATGCCGAGGCGATATGACCCTGCCCCGATCCTCTGCCTCGGACGTCGCCGTCATCGTCCCCACCCTGCGCCGCCCCGACAGTCTGGAGCGCGCGCTGCGCTCGCTGTTCGGCCAGACCGGCGTCGCCGACCGCCTGCGCGAGATCGTCGTCGTCGACAACGACCCGGCGGCCAGTTCGCGCGAAACCGTGGACCGCCTGCGCCACCTGTCGCCCGCACCCCTGATCTGGCTTCACGTCCCGCGCCCGGGCGTGGCCACCGCCCGCAACGAAGGCCTGGCTGCCACCGCAGCCCCCCTGATCGCCTTCCTCGACGACGACGAAGCCGCCTCGCCGGGCTGGCTGGCGGCTCTGCTTACGGGACAAGCCGCCACCGGCGCCGACGCCGTCTTCGGCCCTATCCGCGGCCGCGTGCCTGAGGGAACCGGCTGGACCACCGCCTATCTGGAACGCTTCTTCGGTCGTGAGGGGCCCGAACAGACCCAGATCATCGACCATCCCTACGGCTGCGGCAACGCCCTGCTGGTGCGCGCTGTCGCCCTGCCCGGCGCCGCGCCATTCAACACCTCGGCCGATCAGTCAGGCGGCGAGGACGACGCCCTGTTCGCCGCTCTGGCTGCGCGCGGCGGCCGCTTCGGCTGGGCCGCAGACGCCTGGGTTGACGAATTCGCCCCGCCGCATCGCTCCACCCTTCGCTACGCCCTGACCCGCGCCTTCGCCTATGGCCAGGGCCCCAGCCAGACCGCCGCCGCCGCCCGCAACTGGCCCGCCGTCGCGCGCTGGATGGTCATCGGCGCAGCCCAGACGGCGGTCTGGACCCTGGCCGCCCTGCCCCTGATCCTGATCCGCGATCCCAGGCGTGCGGAGATGCTGGATCGCGCGGCGCGCGGCCTGGGAAAACTCTGCTGGATGAAGGGGTTCGAGCCGCATTTTTACGGCGCGCGCGAAGTGGCGCGACTGGAACGCCAGAAGGCCTAGCCGACCAGCCGCTTCAGCATCGGCGGCGGCGCCCAGGTCGAGCGGTTCATCACCACGCCGGCGATACGCCCGCCCACGGCGTCGATCTCGTCGCGCAGGGCCACCGGTTCGCTGGCCGCCGTCGTCTCGGCGGCGACCACCAGAATGGTGGCGTCGACAAAGGGCGCCAGGGTGATGGCCATGTCGCTGCGGTCAGCGGCGGGCGTGTCGATCACCACCGTATCCGCATGAGCTCGCAGAGCCGTCCAGTAACGCGCCTCGCCCACCGGCTCGACCCGCTGACCGGCGCGCAGCAGTTCGGTATGGAACCGCGTGACGAACAGCCGCCCACCCAGACAGGCCCGGGCGGTCATCAGACGCGCCGGCTTGACCGGCAGACCATCACGCCCCCGCATCGGCGGCGTCACGGCATAGAAGGCCGAACCGTCGGGCGAGGCCTGAACCGGCGCCGCCAGTCGCCCGAACCGCTCAGGCTCTGAAACGATAGCGTCCATCTGCCCCTGCTGGGTCAGGTCGCCGTCAATCAGCCAGACCGGCTTGCGCGCCCGCACGGCGGCCAGACGTGCGTATTCGCGCGCCACGGTCGAGACCCCATCCCCGGTCGTAGCAGAGGCGAACTGGATGACGCGGCCGCGATGAGCCGGCGCTGGCCCCAGCGCCGCCCACAGTCCCGCCATTTCCGTCGTCAGATCGACCATCGAATCGGTTACGCGCTCACCATTGACGCATCAGCCTAGCATGGGCCGGCGCATCCAAGAGGCTCAGCCCGCTTTCATCGGCGCCACGGCCAGCACCGGCATCTGCAAGGTGCGGCTGGCCGTCGCCGGCAGCGAGAAGCCGCGCCGCAGGAAGACCCGCAGCAACCCGACGCACAGGGCGGTGAAGCCGGCGAACAGGAAGGCCGCGATCATCAGCGGCGCCTTCAGGCTCTTGCCCTTGGACGGCGGCTGGGCGCGTTCGATCACCGTGACGTTGTCGGCGCCCGCCTTGACCAGTTCGTTGTCGGCGCGGCTCTGGGTCTCGCGCTGCTGGAACTCGCGGATCGAGGCGGTCAGAACCTCGCGATTGCCGGCCAGGGTGGCGTTGCGCGATTCCAGCTCGGTCAGCCGTGCCTGACGCGCCCGCAGGTCAGTCACCTGACGATCCAGCACCGCCAGACGCGCGGCCAGTGCGTCGCGCTCGGCCTGGGCGTTGATCCGCGTGGTCTCCAGCTCAACCCAGACCGGATTCGGCCCCGTGCGGACCTCCTTGGCGCCGACCGCCGTGCCGGTGCCGACATAGGCTTGCAACTGGGCGATGCGGGTCTCGATCTCACGCACCGGCTGGGCGTCAGGCTGATAGCGGCTCAGCAGGTCCTCGCGCTGGGTGCGAAGTTGCAGGATCTGGTCCTGCGCCGAAATGTTCAGGTCCTGCTGCAGGGCGATCTCGACCGGGGTGCGGCCCTGCTGGCCCGCCAGGGTCGCCAGCCGCTGCGCCGCCTGGTTCAGTTGCGCCTGAACCGCCATCCGCTCGGCGAAGATCGACTGATAGGTGGCCGCCAGCGTCGCCTTGGCGGTGGCGAAGTCGCCGATATTGTTGGTCCGCAAGAACTCTTCATAGGCCTGATCCGCCGTGGCCAGCTCGTCCTCGAAGGCCCGACGCTGGCTCTGGATGGCCGGCGTGGCGCGGTCCTGGAAGACCTCGCGGCGATAGGTCAGGTATTGCTCGATGACCGTGTTCAGCACCCGCGCCGACAGGGCGGGATCGTCGCTTTCGTAACGCAGGCCGATCACGGGGCTCAGCGGGGTCACCACCACCTCCAGGCCAGTGGCCACGGCGCGCACCGCATTTTCTTCCTGCTTGGCCGGGCTGGCCTTGGACGGCTTGCCGTCCTGGAAGCTCTCGACGCCCATGGCGCGCACGACGCGACGCTTGACCTCGGCGCTGTTCAGGATGGCTGCTTCCGACTGGGCCACCTCGGCGGCGGTCGGCGGCGAGGCCCGATCGGTGGCTCCCACGCGCGGCTGATAGACGTATTCCTGGCCCACGCCGACGAACAGGCTGGCGCCGGCGGTATAGGTCTTCTTCAGCGTTAGAACCGCCGCCGCGCCCAGGGCGAACAGGATGGCGAAGACCAGCACCATGACCCACAGCTCGCGGAACAGCAGCGCCACGACGTCGAGGACGCCGTATCGCGGTCGAGCTGCTGCACGAGAGGCCAAACGCATGAGCCGGGGAAATCCATTCCAGGAATCTTTCAGCCGCTACCCTTGAATGACCCACGTTAACCGGGCGTTACCCATAAGGGTCCAGCTTCACCTTCATTCAAAAACGATAGCTGTTCCCGCCCTCATGATCCCTGACCGCCGCCTTATCCTGATGGGCCTGGCCGCCGGCCTGGCGGGCTGCGCCAGCGGTCGCGCCGAAACGCCCCCGCCCGGCGTGTCTCTTCCCGCCGATCTGGCCTTCGCGCCGTGGACCGACGTGGCGCCCGAATACCTGCTCTTCCCCGGCGACGAGATCGAGGTGGCCCTGCCTACCGCGACCGAACTGACCCGTCAGCTCAAGATCGGCCCCGACGGCCGCGTCTCCCTGCCCCTGCTGGGCCATGTCATGGCGGCGGACCGCACCCTGGCCGAGCTGGAGGCCGACATCGCCCAAGGCTACGCCGCCCAGCTGCGCCGTCCCGAGGTCGAAGTCACCCTGCGCCTGGCTGGCCCGCTCAAGGTCTGGGTCGACGGCGAGGTCCGCAATCCGGGCGTGTTCGACATGCCCGGCGATATCGACGCCTATCAGGCCGTCATCATGGCCGGCGGTTTCCTGCCTTCCGCCAGGTCCAGCCAGGCCGCGCTGATCCGTCGCGGTCCCGGCGGCGTTCGCATGATGCGTCCCATCGACCTGCGTCCGCGCCGGGCCGAGGTCGTGACCCTGCACCGCGGCGACATCATCTTCGTGCCGCGCTCGACCCTCGGCGAACTGGCCGCCTTCTTCACCCTGTTCCGCGCCGCCCTGCCGATCGGCTTCAGCTACGCCCTGAACGGCGGTTACGCATCGACCTGACGCCACCTTTTTGCCGCATAGCGGAACTGCCGAGCTTGGTCTCGCGTTGCCTCTCTGGGACCTGCCGCCCGAGTAGAGGACCGACGCATGCGCATACGCTCCGGCTTCCCGGTCCTTGCCGCGAGCCTCACCCTGGTCGCTTCGCCCGCGCTTGCCGCTCAGGAAAGCGGACAAGATTCTGCCAGCGACGACCGCATGGTCCTCTACGACAAGGACGGGACCACCCTGCGAGCCCATCTGCAGGCGGGCGGCAATCTGGTCGCCGAACACAACCTCTTCTGGCGCTTCGCCGAGACGGTGGCCGGCGTCACGGACTTCGACCCCAACGCCGAATGGTTCGAGGCCTATGTCAAACCGGGTTTGACGTTCGAGCGCCGGATGAGCGAGCGGGCGACCTTCTATGGCGGGCTGTCCGCCGTAGGCTCCATGACCATCGGCACCGACGCCTTCGACGCTGGCGACACCGGTCGGGTGACGTTGGAGGAAGGCTACCTCGGCTGGCGCTACAAGGCCGATGAGAGCACCTTCGACCTGTCCGTCGGCCCACGCGTCTTCAAGGCGGGCACGGGGATGCTGATCGAGGCCGGCGGCTCCAGCGGCTTTTCGCGCGGCGCCCTCAAGCTGGGGCCGCGCAAGGCCTGGAGCTTCGCCGGCCTGGGCTCGATCACCCACGGCAAGTTCAAGGGCACGGCCTTCTACCTCGATCCCAACGAGTCCCCGGACAACGACAGCCACAACCGGCTGGCGGGCGTGGACTTCCGCTATGACTCCAACCCGAACGCCCTGATCGGCGTGACTGCGGGCAAGGTGATCGAGTCGGAGTCCCCCTACCCCAAGGCGCCGCCCAACGGGATCGGCGTACCCTCCATCATTCCCGGCGCGCGCGACGGGCTGCAGTTCATGAACATCTATACCCGCGCCCCGATCGCAGGCCTGCCCAACGCCTTCATGGCCGCGGATCTGGCGTTCGAGCGCAACGACCGCATCGACATGCGTGCCTGGGCGGGCCGCGCCCAGGTCGGCTACACCCTGGCCGAGCATCGCTGGAAGCCGACCTTCACCCTAGGCTATCAGACCTTCTCCGGCGACGATCCAAACACCGACCGGCTGGAGCGGTTCGATCCCCTCTACTACGAGGGCAACCCCTCCGCCTGGTCGACGGGCACCAAGTCGTCGATGGTCTTCATCAACTCCAACGTAAACTCGTGGCAGGTGGCGGTCAGCGTCGCGCCGACGCAGCAGGACACCTTCACGGCGCGTCTGCACCGGATCGAGGCCGACCAGTTGCGCAGTCCCATCCAGTTCGGCCAGGCCACGCGGGTCACGGTTCAGAACGGCATCAACTCGCCCATCACCGGCGTCACCCGCCACCACCTGTCCGACGACCTCTACGTCGAATACTTCCGGGCGATATCAGCCAACCTGTACCTGACGACGGGCTTTTCCGTCTCCGTGCCAGGCGCCGGCATCAAATCCATTGTTGACGACGCCCCCGTCTGGGCCGGCGCCTACGTCAATCTGATCGCAAACTACTGAACCCAACGAGGCGTCCATGACCCTGCTTGCACCGCCGACCGACCGCCGCAGCCTGCTGGCCGGCGCCGGCGCCCTGGCCGGCGCCGCCCTGATCGGAGGCCGCCCCGCCATGGCCCAGTCGCGCGCCTCATCCGCCATGATCTTCACCGGCGGCCCGATCCTGACCATCGACGACGCCATGCCGACCGCCGAGGCCGTGGCCGTACGCAACGGCGTCATCGTCGCCGTCGGTTCGCTGGACGCCGCCCGCGCGGCGGTCGGCCGAGGCGCCCAGATGGTCAATCTGGACGGCCGCACCCTGTTGCCGGGTTTCTTCGATCCGCACGGCCACGTCTCCATGGTCGGGCTGCAGGCCCGCTACGCCAACCTGCTGCCGGCGCCCGATGGCGAGGGAAACGACATCCCGGCCCTGCAACGCATCACCCGCGACTGGATGAACGCCCATGAGCAGTTGGTTCGCGACACCCAGCTGGTCATCGGTTTCGGCTATGACGACTCCCAGCTGAAGGAGCGCCGCCACCCCACGCGGACCGATCTGGACGCCATCTCCGACAGCGTGCCGATCCTCTTCCTGCATCAGTCCGGCCACCTGGGCGTGGCCAACAGCGCGGCCCTGAAAGCCGCCGGGATCACCGCCTCTACGCCCAACCCCGACGGCGGCGCCTTCCGCCGCGAGGACGGCTCGCAGGAGCCCAACGGGGTCATGGAGGAAACCGCCCTCTTCGCCGTCATGGGCGCCCTGTTCACGCGCCTCGACGTTCAGGCCAACATGGAGATGCTGCGCGAAGGCGCGCGCTTCTATTCCAGCTTCGGCTACACCACGGCCCAGGACGGCCGTTCATCCTCCGACGGCTGCCGGATGGTCGCCCAGTTGGCCGAGCGTGGCGAACTGCCGATCGACATCCTGTCCTTCCCCGACATCCTGACCTCGACCGACATCATGGCGACGTCGCTCTATCGAAAGAACTACGTCGGCAAGTTCCGCATCGGCGGGGTCAAGCTGACGCTGGACGGCTCGCCCCAGGGCAAGACCGCCTGGCTGTCCCAGCCCTACTACATTCCGCCTGAAGGCAAGCCCGCCTCCTATCGCGGCTATCCGGCGGTGACCGAGCAACAGGCACTGGACGCCATCGAGCTGGCCTTCAGGAACGACTGGCAGATCGAGGTCCACGCCAATGGCGACGCCGCCATCGACCTGCTGATCGGCGCCGTGAGCGACGCCACCCGCCGCCACGGCGCCAAGGACCGCCGTCCGGTCATGATCCACGGCCAGACCGTCCGCCTGGACCAGCTCGACCAGTTGAAGACCCTGGGCATCGTGCCGTCCCTCTTCCCCATGCACACCTTCTACTGGGGCGACTTCCACCGGGACTCGGTGCTGGGACCGCGTCGGGCCGAGTTCATCTCGCCCTGCGCCTCGGTCGTGCGGCGCGGGATGCGCTTCACCAGCCACCACGACGCGCCGGTGGCCAATCCCGACGCCATGCGCGTGCTGTCCGCCACCGTCACCCGCCGCACCCGCTCGGGCGACATCCTCGGCCCCGACGAATGCGTCCCCGTCGACGTCGCGCTCAAGGCCATGACACTCTGGGCCGCCTGGCAACACTATGAGGACGACCGGAAAGGCTCCCTGACCGTCGGCAAGCTGGCCGACATGGTCATCCTGGCCGAGAACCCGATGACCATCGACCGCGACAAGCTGGCGGACATCAAGGTCACCAGCACCTGGAAAGAAGGCCGCGAGGTATGGTCGGGGTGATCGGGCGCGCCATTCGCGCAACATTGATATTCTGAATATCTGCCGCCAAAGTGCCTCTGAACAACAGCCTTACCGTTCAACAGGGGCAAACCAATGAACCGCACAGCGACACTGGCGCTTCTGGCGGCGCTGGCTGGAACCGCAGCCGCATGCAATCGCGCTCCGGCGAACGAGGTCAATCTCATCGCCGGCCACGAAGGCGGCGGCCGTGAGCCCGCCGGGGGCCGGGAGCCTGCCGGAAACTGGAGCGGCGGCGGCCGCGAGGGCGGCGGCGCTTCAGGCCGCGACCCGGCGGGTTCGAACAAGCCCGCCAACACCCGCGCGAACGACAAGGCCGACCCGGGCGGCTACAACTACGGACGCGAACTGGGCACGCCCAAACCCGGTGAACGCCAGGCTGGCAGCCACGACTCTCGAGAGGTCACGGCCACTGAACGGGACCGCGACAAGGGCGGCGCCATTGACCGCGGCGGCAACCCCGACCGTCCATCAAACAAGCCGAAATAGGGTCAGGTCATGGCCATTGACGACTATGACGGTGAAGCGGTTCTAGGCGGATTTTGGCTTTACGACGGGACTGTGCATATGCCCGTCAGCGTTATGAAGCGAAACTTCGACCGTGATCATGCCGACTATCTCGAAGAGATGGAGCATGTGCGGCTTCAGCACAATTACGAAATGCCCCCGCCTCCGCCGCCCAAGTTACCGGGACCAGATGGTGTCTTCTATTACGTTCTAGGGTCGCCGGGATACGAAACGATCGATGAGGCGAAGGCCTGGGCTGACAGCCAGCCTTGGGGACCCGTTACATGGGGCGAGGCCTGAACCAATATCCGTTTTCCACCCTTCAGCGAACTTCGGCTCACGACCCGTTGCGGACGTTGCTCCGCGTATGAGAGCTTCTGTGCATGGAAATCACGCTCGATGGATCGAACTGGCGGACAGAAGCCGACTTCATTGAAGGCGTTTTGTCTGGCGTCCGGGCTCCCGCGTGGCATGGGCGTAACTACAATGCTCTGCGAGATTCCTTCGTCGTCGGCGACATCAACGGCATCGAGCCGCCTTATGAATTCATCATTGAAATGCCGACCTCACCGACCTCGGAGGTCGAGGACGCAGTGCGCTACTTCATGGATCGTGTATCCGATTGGCGCGCGGAGGGGGCGTCACTTTCGGCACGGCTGGCATAAGCCTGCTTCCCACCCTTAGGCGAACTGCGCTCACGACCATAAGCCGACGCTGCTGTCCAACTGGACAGGATTTCTATCGAGTGTGATGGTCGCGCCATGATTGAGCCCAAGCTTGCCGAGATCTTTACCGCGTTGGCGTTGTGTGCGTTCATCATAGCTGCGTGGAGAGTTTCCGCATCGCTGACACGTCGAGGACACGTTGTACGACCGCTCACAACGATGGATTATCATATGACGCGGATCGAAAAGCGCGTTGCGAAAGATCGCCTTGAGAAGGCTCCAGACGCAGACAACCCCGGCATGGACTAGCTCGGCTTTCCACCCTTAGGCGACGTTCGCAGGGTCTGCTTTAGGGACCAAAGGC
This sequence comes from Brevundimonas sp. NPDC090276, assembly GCF_044772165.1. Lineage (NCBI taxonomy): Bacteria > Pseudomonadati > Pseudomonadota > Alphaproteobacteria > Caulobacterales > Caulobacteraceae > Brevundimonas > Brevundimonas sp. NPDC090276. Next base: position 978,424 of record NZ_JBIVYK010000002.1, read on the forward strand.
GAATGTCGATCAAGGGAGCCGATCGAAAGGCAGCACTTCCGCCGTTTGGACGAGTGTAAAACTCATCCAGCCCAAACGGGCTAAATCCATGGTCGGGGCGAGAGGATTCGAACCTCCGACCCTCTGGTCCCAAACCAGATGCGCTACCAGGCTGCGCTACACCCCGAACCGATGGAGCGCCCTCATGACACGCCGGGCGCGACACCGCAACGCATTCAACGCCTTAATCTGGATTACGGGCGAAAGAAGCTGTGCCGAACCTGGTCGCCGGGCTTGGCGCCGATCTCGTCGACCCGGCCCGCACGCAGCTCCAGCACGCCGTTGGCCGCGCCGTTCGACGGCAGAGGCGTCTGCGAATAGGGTGTGGCGTGGCTGGCGATCGAGACAATCCGGCCCTGGGGGTCGATGTAGATGATGTCCAGCGAGCTGGGCGTGTTCTTCATCCAGAAGCTCTGCTCGGTCGCCGCCGGGAACTGGAACAGCATCCCACGGTCGTCTTCCAGCGGCGGACGATACATCAGGCCGCGTTCGCGCTCGGCCTCGTCGTCAGCGATCTCGACCATGAACCTGTGCTCGCCCGAGGCGGTGACGATGCTCAGCGGCTCCAGCGGTCGCCCGGCCGCATCCACCGGCCCCTTGGGCGCACAGGCCGAGACCAGGCCCGCCGCACACAGCGCGCCCGCCAGCAGAATACGACGCGAGAACCCCATGACTTCGCCCCTCAAAGGGCGAAACCTATTCGCCCGGCCTGATCGCGGCCACCACCAGGCCCTTGGGCCCGTCGGCGAACCGCACCTGCACCGCGTCGCCGGGCACCAGATCATCCAGCCCGCAGCGCCGCAGCGTTTCAACGTGGACGAAGATATCGCCGGCCGCGCCGTCGCGCACCACGAATCCATAGCCCTTGGTGCGATTGAACCATTTGACGACCGCAGCCTCCATGGGGCCGTCCGCTGGCGCATCGAAGACAGGACGGGTCGACGGGGCGGTGCGGGCGATCTCCCGCCGCGCCGGCGTTGGCGCCCCCTGCCCCAGGTCGATCACGCGCACGACCTGCCAGCCCTTGGCGCGCCGCGCGCACTCGCAGGTGATGGCGGCCCCTTCGGCGGCGGCTTCATGCCCGCCATCCCGCAGACTGCTGACGTGCAGCAGCACGTCCTTCAACTCGGTCAGGTCCGGCTCATCAGGCACGATGAAGCCGTAGCCCTTTCCCGGATCGAACCATTTCACCGTACCGGCGATCAGAACGATGTCCGGTGCTTCCATCTCGTCGTAGTCCGACAACTCACAACCCCCGCCTGCAAAGCGCGCAGGGATTACGATTAACACGGTTCTGCGAACCTCGGAAAAACAAAAATGACTATTTTAAGCCCGACAATCGACAAAAGCACGCCTCCCCGCTGAACGGGTAACAGCAACTCACGATTTAGGGGGATAGCTCCGCGTGGCAGTCCCTAGGGGAGTCGAACCCCTCTTTTCAGGTTGAAAACCTGACGTCCTAACCGATAGACGAAGGGACCGCTGCGCGGAGGAGCGGTCTATTAGACGCCCCTATTGGATGACGCAAGCCTCTTTTTCAACTTTCCGAACAAAGACTTCGCCGTCGCGTCACACACACGAAAACGCACCCTGACGGGTGAATCACAGCTGTCGATGTCGGGGAGAAAGAAGGCTCCGCGTGGCAGTCCCTAGGGGAGTCGAACCCCTCTTTTCAGGTTGAAAACCTGACGTCCTAACCGATAGACGAAGGGACCGCTGCGCGGAGGA